>NZ_FWXD01000083.1 GCF_900176275.1 Andreprevotia lacus DSM 23236
TGATTCACCAAACGAAGTAACGGTAAACAACAAACCTATCGTATTGCCGGACATGCCCTCTCCTGCTGGTGCGCACGGCACCGGTGTATCCCTTTGAATGCACGCATTTTACCACGCCGTCACCCCACCCCGGCAGGTGTACGTTTCTCACCCACAAAGCAAAAACCCCCTGCCTTGGGCAGGGGGTTTGCATGGGGAGTCTGGCGATGTCCTACTTTCACACGGGTATCCGCACTATCATCGGCGCTAAGTCGTTTCACGGTCCTGTTCGGGATGGGAAGGCGTGGGGCCAACTCGCTATGGTCGCCAGACGTAACTGGTTGAGTTACGACTGTTAGTCATGACTCTGATTCGATAGAAGAAGCATACTGCTTTGGTCTCGTGCTACGCACGCTACCCTCAAATTCATTTTTCGGTTCGATTGTTCTTGCAAACAACACCTGACGCAACGCGCCTCAGGTTATAGGATCAAGCCGCACGGGCAATTAGTATCGGTTAGCTTAACGCATTACTGCGCTTCCACACCCGACCTATCAACGTGGTGGTCTTCCACGACCCTTTAGAAGGCTCAAGGCCTTAGGGAAATCTCATCTCGAGGCTAGTTTCGCGCTTAGATGCTTTCAGCGCTTATCTATTCCGCATTTAGCTACCCGGCGATACCACTGGCGTGATAACCGGTACACCAGAGATGCGTCCACTCCGGTCCTCTCGTACTAGGAGCAGCCCCCCTCAAATTTCCAACGCCCACTGCAGATAGGGACCAAACTGTCTCACGACGTTTTGAACCCAGCTCACGTACCACTTTAAATGGCGAACAGCCATACCCTTGGGACCGGCTACAGCCCCAGGATGTGATGAGCCGACATCGAGGTGCCAAACTCCGCCGTCGATGTGAACTCTTGGGCGGAATCAGCCTGTTATCCCCGGAGTACCTTTTATCCGTTGAGCGATGGCCCTTCCATTCAGAACCACCGGATCACTATGTCCTGCTTTCGCACCTGCTCGACTTGTCGGTCTCGCAGTCAAGCCACCTTGTGCCATTACACTATCAGTACGATGTCCGACCGTACCTAGGTGACCTTCGAGCTCCTCCGTTACACTTTGGGAGGAGACCGCCCCAGTCAAACTGCCTACCATACACGGTCCCCGATCCGGATTACGGACCAAGGTTAGAACCTCAAAGGGGTCAGGGTGGTATTTCAAGGACGGCTCCATGAGAACTAGCGTCCTCACTTCAAAGCCTCCCACCTATCCTACACAAACCACTTCAAAGTCCAATGTAAAGCTACAGTAAAGGTTCACGGGGTCTTTCCGTCTAGCAGCGGGGAGATTGCATCTTCACAAACATTTCAACTTCGCTGAGTCTCAGGAGGAGACAGTGTGGCCATCGTTACGCCATTCGTGCGGGTCGGAACTTACCCGACAAGGAATTTCGCTACCTTAGGACCGTTATAGTTACGGCCGCCGTTTACTGGGGCTTCGATCAAGAGCTTGCACCCCATCACTTAACCTTCCAGCACCGGGCAGGCGTCACACCCTATACGTCGACTTTCGTCTTTGCAGAGTGCTGTGTTTTTGATAAACAGTCGCAGCCACCTTTTCACTGCAACCACTTCGAGCTCCACGAGCAAGTCGCTTCACCCTACAGTGGCACACCTTCTCCCGAAGTTACGGTGTCAATTTGCCGAGTTCCTTCTCCTGAGTTCTCTCAAGCACCTTAGAATTCTCATCCTGCCCACCAGTGTCGGTTTGCGGTACGGTCAATTCTTGGCTGAAGCTTAGTGGCTTTTCCTGGAAGCTTAGGATCAATCACTTCGGTCTCAATGAGACCTCGTCGTCACGCCTCAGTGTTAACAGGGATCCGGATTTGCCTAAACCCCCCACCTACACGCTTAAACCGGGACTTCCAACACCCGGCTGACCTACCTTTCTCCGTCCCCACATCGCACCAAGAATCGGTACAGGAATATTAACCTGTTTTCCATCGACTACGCTTTTCAGCCTCGCCTTAGGGGCCGACTCACCCTACGCCGATTAACGTTGCGTAGGAAACCTGGGGCTTTCGGTGAACGGGCTTTTCACCCGTTTTAACGCTACTCATGTCAGCATTCGCACTTCCGATACCTCCAGCAGCCTTTACAAGCCACCTTCACAGGCGTACGGAACGCTCCCCTACCATATGTGTAAACACATATCCGCAGCTTCGGTTCATAGTTTGAGCCCCGTTACATCTTCCGCGCAGGACGACTCGACCAGTGAGCTATTACGCTTTCTTTAAATGATGGCTGCTTCTAAGCCAACATCCTGGCTGTCTATGCCTTCCCACCTCGTTTTCCACTTAACTATGCATTTGGGACCTTAGCTGGCGGTCTGGGTTGTTTCCCTCTTGACACCGGACGTTAGCACCCGATGTCTGTCTCCCAAGCTCGCACTTGACGGTATTCAGAGTTTGCCATGGTTTGGTAAGTCGCGATGACCCCCTAGCCATAACAGTGCTTTACCCCCGTCAGTGATACTTGAGGCACTACCTAAATAGTTTTCGGGGAGAACCAGCTATTTCCAAGTTTGTTTAGCCTTTCACCCCTATCCACAGCTCATCCCCTAGTTTTGCAACACTAGTGGGTTCGGACCTCCAGTGCGTGTTACCGCACCTTCATCCTGGCCATGGATAGATCACTTGGTTTCGGGTCTACGCCCAGCAACTGAACGCCCTATTCGGACTCGGTTTCCCTACGCCTCCCCTATTCGGTTAAGCTTGCTACTGAACGTAAGTCGCTGACCCATTATACAAAAGGTACGCAGTCACGGAACAAGTCCGCTCCCACTGTTTGTATGCATCCGGTTTCAGGTTCTATTTCACTCCCCTCCCGGGGTTCTTTTCGCCTTTCCCTCACGGTACTGGTTCACTATCGGTCGATTACGAGTATTTAGCCTTGGAGGATGGTCCCCCCATATTCAGACAGGATTTCTCGTGTCCCGCCCTACTTGTCGTACGCTTAGTACCACCATTGTGTTTTCACCTACGGGGCTATCACCCGCTATGGCCAGCCTTTCCATACTGTTCGGTTAACACAACGACTATCACGTACAGGCTCTTCCCATTTCGCTCGCCACTACTTTGGGAATCTCGGTTGATTTCTTTTCCTTCGGCTACTTAGATGTTTCAGTTCGCCGAGTTCGCTTCACATGACCTATGTATTCAGTCATGGATACACCAAAAGGTGTGGGTTTCCCCATTCGGATACGTCCGGATCAAAGCTCCATTGCCAGCTCCCCGAACCTTTTCGCAGGCTTGCGCGTCCTTCATCGCCTGTAATCGCCAAGGCATCCACCAGATGCACTTATTCGCTTGATCCTATAACCTCAAACACGTCAAGGTCATAGCATGTTTGCATGCTTCAGAACGGCGTTATACGCTCTTCCGCATTCGATACAATCAAACCCAAAAAACTTAAATTTGAGTCTTGCTTCTTCTATCTTGTTAAAGATCAAAATACAGAGTTTTCACTCGTCCAACTGAAGCAGTCAGAACACAATATTTTGCAATCGCAAAATACTGACTTCTGGATACTTGCAAGTTACTGGTTGGTTTGGTTTCTCACCATGCAGTGATGGCTCACCGCAAGGTGTGGAGGTTGACGGGATCGAACCGACGACCCCCTGCTTGCAAAGCAGGTGCTCTCCCAACTGAGCTAAACCCCCATCGTAGAAACCTGGTGGGTCAGATAGGAATCGAACCTATGACCCCCGCCTTATCAAGACGGTGCTCTAACCGACTGAGCTACTGACCCAGCTTCCAACCGAGTCGCAGCCAAGCCGCGTCTCCGTATCTTTAAAATCTACAGCCGATGAGTGTGAGTACTTGAATCAGACTTTCTCTGAAAGGAGGTGATCCAGCCGCAGGTTCCCCTACGGCTACCTTGTTACGACTTCACCCCAGTCATGAATCCTACCGTGGTAACCGGGCTCCCGAAGGTTACCCTAGCTACTTCTGGTAAAACCCACTCCCATGGTGTGACGGGCGGTGTGTACAAGGCCCGGGAACGTATTCACCGCGACATGCTGATCCGCGATTACTAGCGATTCCGACTTCATGCACTCGAGTTGCAGAGTGCAATCCGGACTACGATCGGTTTTATGAGATTGGCTCCCCCTCGCGGGTTGGCGACCCTCTGTACCGACCATTGTATGACGTGTGAAGCCCTGGTCATAAGGGCCATGAGGACTTGACGTCATCCCCACCTTCCTCCGGTTTGTCACCGGCAGTCCCATTAAAGTGCTCAACTGAATGGTAGCAACTAATGGCAAGGGTTGCGCTCGTTGCGGGACTTAACCCAACATCTCACGACACGAGCTGACGACAGCCATGCAGCACCTGTGTTCGAGTTCCTTGCGGCACTCCCGAGTCTCTTCGGGATTCTCGACATGTCAAGACCAGGTAAGGTTTTTCGCGTTGCATCGAATTAATCCACATCATCCACCGCTTGTGCGGGCCCCCGTCAATTCCTTTGAGTTTTAATCTTGCGACCGTACTCCCCAGGCGGTCTACTTCTCGCGTTAGCTGCGTTACTAAGGACCGAAATCCCCAACAACTAGTAGACATCGTTTAGGGCGTGGACTACCAGGGTATCTAATCCTGTTTGCTCCCCACGCTTTCGTGCATGAGTGTCAGTATCAGCCCAGGGGGTTGCCTTCGCCATCGGTGTTCCTCCACATCTCTACGCATTTCACTGCTACACGTGGAATTCCACCCCCCTCTGCCGTACTCTAGCGAGCCAGTCACAATCGCAGTTCCCAGGTTGAGCCCGGGGATTTCACGACTGTCTTAACAAGCCACCTGCGCACGCTTTACGCCCAGTAATTCCGATTAACGCTTGCACCCTACGTATTACCGCGGCTGCTGGCACGTAGTTAGCCGGTGCTGATTCTTCCGGTACTGTCATCCCCAGCCTTTATTAGAGACTAGGATTTCCTCCCGGACAAAAGGGCTTTACAACCCGAAGGCCTTCTTCACCCACGCGGAATTGCTGGATCAGACTTTCGTCCATTGTCCAAGATTCCCCACTGCTGCCTCCCGTAGGAGTCTGGGCCGTGTCTCAGTCCCAGTGTGGCGGGTCGTCCTCTCAGACCCGCTACTGATCGTCGCCTTGGTAGGCTTTTACCCTACCAACTAGCTAATCAGGCATCGGCCGCTCCAATAACGTGAGGTCTTGCGATCCCCCACTTTCCCCCTCAGGGCGTATGCGGTATTAGCACTCCTTTCGGAGAGTTATCCCCCATTACTGGGTACGTTCCGATGTATTACTCACCCGTTCGCCACTAACTTGTGGAGCAAGCCCCACAAGTCCGTTCGACTTGCATGTGTAAAGCATTCCGCCAGCGTTCAATCTGAGCCAGGATCAAACTCTTTAGTTCAATCTCTGTTACTACTTTTCGCGCTCACAAAACTCAAGAAATCAACAAAGTTGTACTTTGTTTCTTTCTGTCTTAGTGCGAGCACTTGATGTCTTCTTCAAGCACTCACACTCATCGGCTGTAATTTGTTAAAGATCGTTTGCTGCGCCACCGGAAAACTCTGCTAAACTCTTCGTTTCGCTTCGTCTTTCGCTGTGTCTGCAGCGGAGAAACCGAAATATACGCACCCCCTCTGAAGTCGTCAACACTTCAACGCAAAATTCTTCACCTAAACCACTAAGTCATTGATCTGTAAC
>NZ_FWXD01000082.1 GCF_900176275.1 Andreprevotia lacus DSM 23236
TAGGAAATGGGGAAAGTAGGTGGCTGGTTTGAGGCGGAATTCTGCCTCAAACTCCGCTTGCTGCAAGGGGTTGGGAGTTTCTCACCAGCCTGCTAAGCGGATTTTTTACAGCACTTTTATGGTGCGTGGTTTTTACTGCTTTCAGGGGCGGGTGTGTATTCTGTAGCTTTGCCTTGCTGGGGCGATGCAAAATACAAGACCCCGGATTCCCGCTCACCAGCCTGCTAACAATGCATTATCAACTCATTACTTGCATTCAGCACACTTTCGACACCGTCAGGACCTGCAACGACCATAAAACCAGCCGGAAGAATCAGCGCAGGAAATAGTGAGGGCCGGTCCCTTAATAGTTGAAATGCATAAATCGCTTCGAGCTCAGCAGTAGCCTCATTGGGCCGACGAACGCCAATGAACCAGCCCGAGTCGGCCTTTTCTCGTTGAGGCGGCTCTCTCGTCATATATATTGCATTCTCCTCTAAACAACCCTTTTCGAGAATTATTTTCTCCTGGAAGCGAGTCACTTCGGGAGAGACCCCGGCGCGATCAGCGAAAGCCATCTGAACCGCTTGGAGCCTCAATGAATAGTTAGCATTGGGAACTTCGTCGGTGAATGGATCCCGCATGAAATCGGGCTCGCAAACTAGTAGGGTCCCATTGCTCTGGCGCCTGAAGACAAGTACTGACCATCCAAGTTGTATTCGTTTGCCATCCTCTACAAGGTGGTCGGTCTGATGCATCCTAGCAAGAACGCCCAACAGCCAGTCAGCAAGTTTCTCAAGTTCAGCGTCCACCGTAACAGCAACGGCTTCATGGCCAATCATTGCACGCTTAGTTATTGCCATTATCTCTCAGCCTTTGTTCAATTGCTCGTTGCAGCGCAGCTCTAGCCCCCGCCTCTCACTGCAACATGATTTCTCTTACTTCTGGTGGTACCGGCCCCAATACCGAATGCCCGGACCAATCACTCCATGAAAAATTCAGGGTCAGGTCTCAATACTGTTTGGTTAGCCGGATAATCAGGTCTGTGAAAATGTATGATTGCAAGACCTCGTATCTTGATACAGCCAGCCCCGACACAGCTACCATGGTGCCAGAGCAGGCCGGGCAGAATGATGCTGGCAAGACTTTAGGCCATTG
>NZ_FWXD01000080.1 GCF_900176275.1 Andreprevotia lacus DSM 23236
CGTGAATCACGTCCTCTTTTTAACTCAATACCAGCGGCTAGCGCTTAACTGACTGGCATTAGGCCTTGCGCCCGGTTTTTTCATCCAGCCCGCATTGCCGGCCCGGCTGTGTAGAATGAGGGCAGTTCACTTACTGGCTGCCTACGTGCTGCGTTATGCCCGTCTCGCCCTGTTGCTGCTGTCGCTGGCACTCTGGTTGCCGGGTGCGTTGCATGCCCTTGCGGCCGGGCCTGCGTTCAACGCACTGTGCAGCAGTCAGAAGCAGCAGAATGATGCGCCGCTGCACGCAGGACAGCATGATTGCTGCGGCCTGCAGGTGCAGCCGGGCCTGCCAGCCATGGCGCTGGCCGTGCCGGCGTTGCCGCTGCATGGCGTGCAGGTGGCCGCAGTGGCCACCGCTCCGGTCGAGGCCGGGCCGGTATGGCAGCGCGCACGCGGGCCGCCGCAGCGCGGATGGATCGTTGGGCAACCCTTTTCTGCATCCTTCTTTCTGTGAGTGAATTCATGACTTTTCGATCCATTTTTGCTGCTGGCGCATTGCTGGTGGCCGCAGCCGGCGCTTGGGCGCATCAGTACGAAGCCGGCAGCCTGCTGATCAGCCACCCGTGGGCACGCGCCACGGCGCCGGGCGCGCAGAACGGCGGCGTATTCCTGAGCGTGAAGAGCACCGGTGACGCTGACCAGCTCGTGGGGGCCAAGGCTGATGTGGCGGCCGAGGTCGGCCTGCACCAGATGAAGCTCGACAACGGCGTGATGAAGATGGGCGCGGTGGCCGGTGCAGACATCCCGGCGCAGGGTGAGCTGCAGCTCAAGCCCGGTGGTTATCACATCATGCTGATGGGGCTGAAGGCGCCGCTGAAGCAGGGCGACAAGTTTCCGCTCACGCTGGTGTTCAAGCGTGCCGGCGAGGTCAAGGTCAGCGTGAAGGTGGAAGCACTCGATGCCAAGCCGGATGACCTGAAGCATTGAGCCTGTCCTCATCCTGGGCGGGGCTGTGAATGAACCGGCATCAAGTACCCGGCCAAGCCGGGTTACTGCCCGTTTAGGTGGGTGAAACTGCGGCTCAACCCTGTTTGATTCCATTCCCCCGCCCTCGCCGCCGCGAGGGAGCCTCGCTTTGCTCGTTAGTGGTTTGTAGTGGTCAACAAATCCTGGACAGTGATTTGAGTTGCTGTTCTCGTACTGCCGGTGGCAAGCCCCCATTGGCCGCATGTGGGCGCTGCCGGTT
>NZ_FWXD01000079.1 GCF_900176275.1 Andreprevotia lacus DSM 23236
GGTGATCCGTATCTGTTGCCCAGCCTGTTCGGCTTTGAAAGCCGTGAGTTGCTGGAGCGCTTTGTCGAGCGCGTGCAGCAGGTGGTGGACCGCCATGACATCCTGCGCACGCGTCTGGCGTGGGAAAACCTGGCCCAGCCGGTGCAGGTGGTGTTGCGCAAGGCTGAGTTGCCCGTGCACACCCTGCAGTTTGATGCTGCCAATGGCACCGTACTCAATCAACTGCAGCGGTATTTCGACCCGGCCCATACCCGGATTGATCTGCGCCAGGCGCCGCTGCTGCGTTGCCATGTCGTCGAGGATGCTGCCAACGGCCGTTGGGTGCTGCATCTGCTGGCGCACCATCTGGTGATCGACCACACCACCATGGACATCCTGCTGGAGGAAACCCGCCAGCTTGATCAGGGTGAGGTGTTGCCAGCGGCGGTGCCGTATCGCCAGTTCGTGGCACAGGCCCGTCTTGGCATCAGCAAGGACGAACACGAAGCCTTCTTCAAGGCCATGCTGGCGCATATCGATGCGCCGACGGCGCCATTCGATTTGCTGAACGTGCAAAACGATGGCAGCAGCATCGTGGAGAGCAAGCTGCGTCTGGACGATGCGGTGGCCAAGGCGGTACGGCAACAGGCGCGTGCACACGGAGTGAGTGCCGCCAGCCTGCTGCATCTGGCTTGGGCGCTTGTGCTTGCCCGTACTACCGGCCGTGACGATGTCGTGTTCGGCACGGTCTTGTTTGGCCGCATGCAAGGCGGTGAACAGGCGGATCGTGGCATCGGCCTGTTCATCAACAGTTTGCCGATACGCGTTGGCATAGGCGGCGAGAACGTCGCCAGCAGCCTGAAGGCTGCACACGCCTTGTTGGCACAACTGATGCGGCATGAGCACGCCCCGCTGGCACTGGCACAGCGCTGCAGCGGCGTTGCTGCACCCGCACCATTGTTTACCTCGCTGGTGAATTATCGCTACAGCCCTGATCTGGACGAGGTGTCGCCGCAGTACATCAGCGGTCAGGGCGTTTATGCCGACATCGAGGCGCTGGGCGTTTACGAACGCACCAACTACCCGCTGACCTTGGCGATTGACGACCTGGGCGAAGGCTTCCAGCTCACCGCACAGGTCGCGCAACCGATAGCCCCGCAGCGTATCTGCCAGTTCATGCAGGCTGCGGTGGAACAGCTGGTTGCAGCGCTGCAACAGCAGCCCAACCAACCGTTGGCACAGCTGGACGT
>NZ_FWXD01000078.1 GCF_900176275.1 Andreprevotia lacus DSM 23236
TGTAGTGGTCAACAAATCCTGGACAGTGATTTGAGTTGCTGTTCTCGTACTGCCGGTGGCAAGCCCCCATTGGCCGCATGTGGGCGCTGCCGGTTGTAGTACCCCATCAGATATGCACCAATGTCCTGCTTGGCCTGTGTAAACGACAAGTACCCCAGCTCCGGGAGCCATTCTGTTTTCAAGCTGCGGAATAGCCGCTCCATCGGCGCATTGTCCCAACAGTTGCCGCGTCGGCTCATGCTCTGACTCATCCGGTAACGCCACAGCCGTTGCCGGAACAACCTGCTGCCGTACTGGCAGCCCTGATCACTGTGAAACAGCACGCCCACCGGTTGCCCACGCGTTTGCCAGGCCTGATCCAGTGCCGTACAGACCAAGGCGGCATCTGCCCGCTCCGACATCGCCCAGCCCACCACGCAGCGTGCGTACAAATCCAGCACGACGGCCAGGTAGGCCCAGCGTGACCCTGTCCAGACATACGTAATGTCGCCACACCACACTTGATTCGGCTGTGCCGGTGCGAAGTCACGCGCCAGCCGGTTGGGCAGATCTGGCCGTTCGCCCTGGGGTGACCGGTACTGATGCGAGCCTGGCTGCTTGCTGCGCAGGCCGGCCTCCTGCATCAACCGCCGCACCTTGTAGCGGCCAAGCTGAAATCCTTCCGCCACCAGCATCGAGACCAGGCTGCGGCTGCCGGCGGCACGCCGGCTGGTGACAAACAGCTCGCGCAATTTGGCGCGCAAGCGGATGCGGCTGGTATCGATAGGGCGTTGTTGCCGCTGGTAAAAGCCTGCCCGGCTGACACCGAACAGCGTGCACAGCATGCTGACTGGGGCATGCGCTCTGAATTGCGCGACTAGCGTGTACGCTTGTTCTCGTCGGCCATCAAGAGCGCGGTAGCCTTTTTTAGAATGGATTTCTCCAGTTCCAGCTGCTGGACGCGGGCTTCGAGTTCTTGAATGCGCCGTTGCTCGGTGGTGAGAGCCTTGCTCTGCGGGGTGATGCCAACTTGTTCCTGCTGCAGCTGGGCCACCCAGCGGCGCATGGCAGTCTCGCCGACGCCCATGGCGGTGCAGGCCTGAGCCACGCTGTAGCCTTGGTTGACCACCAAGGCAGCGGCCTCGGCTTTGAATTCTGACGTAAACGATCGTCGGGTATTGTTCATCGTGACACCTGTGTGCGGTGGTGTGAGGACCACCTTAGTTGGTGTCCAGAATCATTGAACCACATCA
>NZ_FWXD01000077.1 GCF_900176275.1 Andreprevotia lacus DSM 23236
CAGGAAGGCATCCTGTTCCATCACTTGATGGAGCAGGAGGGTGATCCGTATCTGTTGCCCAGCCTGTTCGGCTTTGAAAGCCGTGAGTTGCTGGAACGCTTTGTCGAGCGCGTGCAACAGGTGGTGGACCGCCATGACATCCTGCGCACGCGTCTGGCGTGGGAAAACCTGGCCCAGCCGGTGCAGGTGGTATTGCGCAAGGCAGCGTTGCAGCTAGCGGTGCTGGATGCTCCTGCAGACCAGGATGTTCAGCAGTGGATGAACACCCTGTTTGACCCGGCCACGGCGCGGCTGGATATCCGCGAGGCGCCGCTGCTGTGCTGCCATGCAGCCGAAGATGCGGCGAATGGCCGCTGGTTGCTGCATATCCTGGCGCACCATCTGGTCGTGGATCACACCACGCTGGAGCTGCTGCTGGAAGAGGCCGCGCTGATCGAGCAAGGGCTGGGCGATACCTTGCCACCGCCGGTGCCGTTCCGCCAATTTGTTGCGCAGGCGCGTCTGGGCGTGACGGATTCTGAGCACGAGCACTTTTTCCGCCAGTTGCTTGGTCATATTGATGAGCCGACCGCCCCGTTTGGCCTGCTCGATGTGCAAAGCAACGGCGCCAATATCGCCGAAGCACGTCTGCAACTGGATGATGCGCTTGCCACGGGCTTGCGCGAGCAGGCGCGTGCGCATGGCGTGAGCACAGCAAGCTTGATGCATCTGGCCTGGGCCTTGGTGCTGGCCCGCACCAGCGGGCGCGATGATGTCGTATTCGGCACCGTCTTGTTCGGCCGCATGCAGGGTGGCGAGCACGCTGATCGCGGGATCGGCCTGTTCATCAACACCTTGCCGCTATGCCTGAATGTGGCACAACAGGCTGATGCCGGTCTCAAGGCAGCTCACAAGCTGCTGGCACAGCTGCTGCGGCATGAGCATGCGCCGCTGTCGCTGGCACAGCGCTGCAGCGGGGTGGTCGCCCCGTCGCCGCTGTTCACCTCACTGCTCAACTACCGCTACAGCTCTGAAGACGGTGCAGGCCAATACAGCCGTGCATTTGGCCAAATGACGGTGTTGGCTGGCTCGGAGCGCACCAACTACCCACTGACCTTCTCGGTCGACGACCTGGGTCAGGGCTTCCTGCTTACCGCACAGGTGGCGCAGCCCATCTCCCCACAACGCGTCTGCCAGTTCATGCACGATGCGCTGGCCAGCCTGCTCGATGCGCTGACCTCGGCGCCGCATGCCGCACTGAAGCAGCTCAACGTGCTGC
>NZ_FWXD01000074.1 GCF_900176275.1 Andreprevotia lacus DSM 23236
AGTTCGCCGTAGCTGAGGGTCAAATCCGGCTGGACCAGGGCAATGGCATCGGGTGCGGCAGCCACCCGGGCTTCGAACAGTTCCTGCACGCAGGACGATAGCGGCAGGTCTTGATACGTTTGGTTCCAGCCAACCACAACCTGCTCGCGTTCGGCAGCGGGCAGGACGTCGAGCTGCTGGAGGGGAACTGCGGGGGTATCGGCCAGTGCGGCAACCAGTGCTTCGATGGCGTGTTCGAGGAAGTCGCAGATGCGGCTGGGGGAGATGCCTTCCACCACTTGCGCTGTGAGGGCGAAATCATCACCCAGATCGTCCACGTCCACGCAGATCGGCATGTTGGTGCGTTCCTGACTGCCCAGCAGCGCCAGGCCCGGCAAGGCCGCATCGAATATCCCGGCAGCACCGGCCAGCGATTCGGGGCTGTGGCGATAGTTCAGGATGGTGGTGAACAACGGCGACTTGGCCGGTACGCCGCTGCAACGCTGAGCCAGCGCCAGCGGTGCATGCTCGTGCCGCAGCAATTCGGCCAGCAGCTTGTGCGTTTGCTTCAGGCCACCCAGCAGCGGTTGCTGATCGATCTGGATGCGAATCGGCAGCGTGTTCATGAACATGCCAAGGCTGCGATCCGACTCGGAGCCCCCCTGCATGCGGCCAAAGAACACGGTGCCGAACACCACGTCCTGACGGCCAGTCAGGCGCGCCAGCACCATGGCCCAGGCCAGGTGGATCAGGCTGGCAGCAGTCATGCCATTGCGGCGGGCACGTTCGCGCAGCTGCTGCGCCAAGGCAGGATCGAGATGGCGGCGCGCTTCGCGCACGCCACGGCCATCGCCTTGTACGTCGAGGATATCGAACGGTGCCGTGGGTTCTTCCACCGTCTGCAACATGTCGCGGAAAAACGGTTCGTGCTCGGCGCTGGTTTCGCCCAGGCAAATCTGCGCGATGAAGTTGCGGAATGGCACCGAGGTCGGCAAACCCGCACCCTGCCCTCGTTCAAAGGTCAGCGCTTCGTCGATCATCAATTCCAGTGTCGGATGGTCGATGGCGAGGTGGTGCGTGAGCAAGCGCAATACCCAGCGGCCATTCGGCTGGTCTTGCGTGACATACGCATGCATCAGCGGGGCGCGGCTGATGTCCAGGCGGTAGTGCTGCGGGTCGATGCGGGCAGCCAGTTGTTCGCTGACATCACCATCTGCTGCATCGAAATGCAGTTGCGTGATCGGCAGAGTAGCCTGACGATGCACCACCTGCTGCGGTTGCACCAAGCCCTGCCAGGCAATGCTGGTGCGCAGGATGTCGTGGCGGTTGATGACCTGCTGCATCGCGCCGAGGAATAAATCCAGCCGCTCGCGGCTGTCGCAGGCGATCAAGCCGGCTTCGACATAGGCATCATGCGCCGGGTCCACCAGATGGTGGAACAGCATCCCTTCCTGCAACGGCGCCAGCGGGTAGATGTCCTGCACATTGG
>NZ_FWXD01000073.1 GCF_900176275.1 Andreprevotia lacus DSM 23236
CCGTCGCCGCCGATGTAGAGTTCACCGGCCACGCCAATCGGGCAATGCTGACCGTTACCGGCCAGAATATGCACTTGCGTGTTACCGACTGGCCGACCCACATGCGTGACGAAGCCGGTAGCGCGCTCCATGCTGCACCACGTCGAATAGGTCGTGGTTTCGGTCGGGCCATACAGGTTACACACGCGCTCGACCCCGGTGCGCGCAAAAATGCGCTCGACCAGATCACGCTTGAGCGCCTCGCCCGCCAGGTTGATCACACGCGTTTGCGGGCTGATCGCACCGGCATTCACCAGCGCCGACATGGCCGATGGCACGGTATTGATCAAGGTCACGTCTTGCGGCTGGGTCAACAACGCCAATGCGTTATCGACCAAATGCAAGGTGCAACCCAGCGACAGCGGCGTGAAGTATTCATATACCGCAAGGTCGAAGTTGATCGACGTAGCAAACAGCGTGCGTTGCAACTCATCCCGCTCGAACGCGGATTGCGCCCAGCAAATGAAGTTGACGGCGTTCCGATGCTCAATGGCCACGCCCTTGGGCAGGCCGGTCGAGCCCGAGGTGTAAATCACATAGGCCAGATGGCTGGATTCCAGCCCGACACGCTGCGGGTTGGCATCCTGTGCCTGTTCCCACAGGCCTGCATCAGCCTGCAGATGCAAACAGGTACGGCGCTGGATGGCCTCGGCAGCACTCTGCTGCAATACCTCGCAACCGCGTGTATCAACCAGAATGGCCACCGGGTCGCTGTGCTCCAGCATGTAGGCCACGCGCTCGCTCGGGTAGCTCGGGTCCAGCGGCACATAAGCGCCACCTGCTTTCAGAATGGCCAGCATGCCGATGATCATTTCGATGCGGCGTTCCACGCACACGGCAACGCGCTCATCCGGGCCAACACCCAGTGCACGCAGGTAATGCGCCAGCTGGTTGGCGCGGGTATTGAGTTCTGCATAGCTCAGTTGCTGGTCGCCACAAACAACAGCCACCGCATCCGGCGTGGCGTTCACTTGCGCTTCGATCAGCTCATGCAGGCAGGCATTACGCGGGTAGTCCAGTGCCGTGTCATTCCATTGCGCCAGTTGCTGCAACTCTGCCTCAGGCAGGATGGCGAGCGTATCGAGCCTTGCCTGCGGCGCATGGGTCAGAGCATCCAGCAGGGACGCCACAGCCTGCTCAAGCATGCTGCACACCCGCGCAGCGCGGATGGGGGCAACGGTCTGTGCGCTGAGCAAAAAGCCCTCGCCCAGATCATCGACTGAAACGGTAAGCGGATAGTTGGTACGGTCGTGCGTATGCAGCAGCTCAACGCCCTCCTCAACCGCCACAGCATCGGCATGGACAACTCCGCTATGGCGGAAGTTGAGCAACGCGCTGAACAACGGCGTCGGTGCCTGTACCCCGCTGCAACGCTGTGCCAAGGCCAGTGGTGCATGCTCGTGTCGCAGCAGCTGCGCCAGCAGCTGATGCGCGGCCTTCAGACCGGTCTCGACATTCTGGTTGGCGAGTTTGAGGCGGATCGGTAGCGTATTGATGAACATGCCCAGCACACGGTCGGCTTGTTCGCCGCCTTGCATGCGGCCGAACAAGACGGTGCCGAACACGACGTCATCCCGACCGCTGGTGCGGGCCAGCACCAGCGCCCAGGCCAGATGCATCAGGCTGGCCGCACTGATGCCAAGGCGGCGGGC
>NZ_FWXD01000071.1 GCF_900176275.1 Andreprevotia lacus DSM 23236
CACTCAAGAAAGCTGAGGAAGACGCTGCGAAGAAGCAGGCAGAAGAAGCGGCCAAGAAGAGCAAGCCGCATGAGCCGCAGAAAGAGGGCAAGCCCGAAGGTGAAGGTAGTCCCGGTGACGGTGCCAAGATTAACCCGAAAAAGAAGCTGCCCCCGAACGCAGAGTTCGAATTGAACGGTTACAAGTACAAAACAGATAGTAAAGGGCGCGTTGTCGAAGTTAAGGGACAACTGAAGGACGAGTCAGCAGCACGGAATAACTATGCACAACGCACCGTTGGCAAGGGGGAAGGGCGGCTTGCAGATGACCACGGCGGTCATCTGATCGGTTCCCAGTTTGGTGGGTCTGGCGAGAAAGCCAACCTTGTGCCAATGCACAAGGATATCAACAACTACCATTCAGGCGAATGGGGCCAGATGGAGAAGAAATGGGCGTCAGCACTGGAGAAAGGGGAGTCTGTAGAGGTGAAAATCATGCCTAAATACACTGATGACACCATGCGTCCATCATCCTTCAGTATCACCGAGAAGATCGGTGATAAGATTAGAAAGATTGACATCGAAAATCCTGTTAAGTAATGGAATTAAGGTTGCCAAATGAATAGAGAAGCCCAGGAAATTTTTGATTTTATTGCCAAAAAGACATTTTCCTCTCTCTCCGACTTCGATTGGAAAGAGGCTAATGCCGTCGCAAAAATCATCACTCGCTACAGTGAAGTGGAAGGGGACTATAAGACAGATGTTGCAGGCAAGTCGTTTTCGTATGAAGTAGATGACGATGTAATCGCTTCTTTCAAGACTCTTCGAGATGTAATGGCCAAGGCCAATGACAACGAAGCGTGGTATACCGCAACCATTCATATAACTAGTGATGGTGAATTCAAGTTTTCATTTGATTACGACAACTTCCCTGATTTCGAATACAAGCCAAGTGACGACAAGATCAAGGAAGAGCTTGAGAAGTACCCGAGAAAGCAGTGAAGTTGCCAAGGGTTTATGTGCTAGAGCACTTAGGTTTTGAATGTGAGTGAATTGCTTTTGGCGTAACGGCTGGGGGTAATTGCTGTGAAAAAGGCTCTCCTCGGCTGGCATCAAGGTGTACCTGTGAATGGCATGTCGCATTAGAAACGCTCAAATATGCTTGATTTAAGAATGCATCCGTTGGAAGTGCTGCAGCAGTTGCAGGTCGAAGTTGACGCTGCGATTGCTGCTCGTCGTGAGCAAGGCTGCCACGCCTTGCTGAGCGAACTCAATGCGCTAGCGCGCGAAAAAGGCTTCTCGCTGCGCGAGCTGCTGGGCGAGCCAGAGAAGCCAGCCAAGCAGAAGACCAAGATCAAGGGCGTTGCCCGCTACAGCAATCCCCAGGATCGCAACCAGACCTGGACCGGCCACGGCCGCAAGCCACAGTGGGTCGTGGATTTCCTCTCCGCAGGCGGTCTGCTGGATCAGCTCAAGATTTGAACTGCGGTGTCACCAGCATGAATACCTCTCACACGCTGACCAAGGCTGCGCTGTTCCATGATCTGCACACTGGCCAGCTACTGCGCCAGCGGGCACTGATTCGTCTGTCTGCGCACAGCAAACAAGGTTTGCTGCTGGCTGCCCAGCAGGCCTTGCAGGCAGCCGGCAGCTGGCATTCCGATGTAGCCATCCCGATCCAGCCGCGCGATTTGGGGCGGCAACGCAGCTCGCTGAAACTGATTCGCGAGCAGATCACGCCCACGGTGTGGTTTGCAGACGGGCAGTACCGCATGTCGGCGCTGGAAACCCTGTACTTTTTTGCCGACAGCTAT
>NZ_FWXD01000068.1 GCF_900176275.1 Andreprevotia lacus DSM 23236
GGAATTCCACGTGTAGCAGTGAAATGCGTAGAGATGTGGAGGAACACCGATGGCGAAGGCAACCCCCTGGGCTGATACTGACACTCATGCACGAAAGCGTGGGGAGCAAACAGGATTAGATACCCTGGTAGTCCACGCCCTAAACGATGTCTACTAGTTGTTGGGGATTTCGGTCCTTAGTAACGCAGCTAACGCGAGAAGTAGACCGCCTGGGGAGTACGGTCGCAAGATTAAAACTCAAAGGAATTGACGGGGGCCCGCACAAGCGGTGGATGATGTGGATTAATTCGATGCAACGCGAAAAACCTTACCTGGTCTTGACATGTCGAGAATCCCGAAGAGACTCGGGAGTGCCGCAAGGAACTCGAACACAGGTGCTGCATGGCTGTCGTCAGCTCGTGTCGTGAGATGTTGGGTTAAGTCCCGCAACGAGCGCAACCCTTGCCATTAGTTGCTACCATTCAGTTGAGCACTTTAATGGGACTGCCGGTGACAAACCGGAGGAAGGTGGGGATGACGTCAAGTCCTCATGGCCCTTATGACCAGGGCTTCACACGTCATACAATGGTCGGTACAGAGGGTCGCCAACCCGCGAGGGGGAGCCAATCTCATAAAACCGATCGTAGTCCGGATTGCACTCTGCAACTCGAGTGCATGAAGTCGGAATCGCTAGTAATCGCGGATCAGCATGTCGCGGTGAATACGTTCCCGGGCCTTGTACACACCGCCCGTCACACCATGGGAGTGGGTTTTACCAGAAGTAGCTAGGGTAACCTTCGGGAGCCCGGTTACCACGGTAGGATTCATGACTGGGGTGAAGTCGTAACAAGGTAGCCGTAGGGGAACCTGCGGCTGGATCACCTCCTTTCAGAGAAAGTCTGATTCAAGTACTCACACTCATCGGCTGTAGATTTTAAAGATACGGAGACGCGGCTTGGCTGCGACTCGGTTGGAAGCTGGGTCAGTAGCTCAGTCGGTTAGAGCACCGTCTTGATAAGGCGGGGGTCATAGGTTCGATTCCTATCTGACCCACCAGGTTTCTACGATGGGGGTTTAGCTCAGTTGGGAGAGCACCTGCTTTGCAAGCAGGGGGTCGTCGGTTCGATCCCGTCAACCTCCACACCTTGCGGTGAGCCATCACTGCATGGTGAGAAACCAAACCAACCAGTAACTTGCAAGTATCCAGAAGTCAGTATTTTGCGATTGCAAAATATTGTGTTCTGACTGCTTCAGTTGGACGAGTGAAAACTCTGTATTTTGATCTTTAACAAGATAGAAGAAGCAAGACTCAAATTTAAGTTTTTTGGGTTTGATTGTATCGAATGCGGAAGAGCGTATAACGCCGTTCTGAAGCATGCAAACATGCTATGACCTTGACGTGTTTGAGGTTATAGGATCAAGCGAATAAGTGCATCTGGTGGATGCCTTGGCGATTACAGGCGATGAAGGACGCGCAAGCCTGCGAAAAGGTTCGGGGAGCTGGCAATGGAGCTTTGATCCGGACGTATCCGAATGGGGAAACCCACACCTTTTGGTGTATCCATGACTGAATACATAGGTCATGTGAAGCGAACTCGGCGAACTGAAACATCTAAGTAGCCGAAGGAAAAGAAATCAACCGAGATTCCCAAAGTAGTGGCGAGCGAAATGGGAAGAGCCTGTACGTGATAGTCGTTGTGTTAACCGAACAGTATGGAAAGGCTGGCCATAGCGGGTGATAGCCCCGTAGGTGAAAACACAATGGTGGTACTAAGCGTACGACAAGTAGGGCGGGACACGAGAAATCCTGTCTGAATATGGGGGGACCATCCTCCAAGGCTAAATACTCGTAATCGACCGATAGTGAACCAGTACCGTGAGGGAAAGGCGAAAAGAACCCCGGGAGGGGAGTGAAATAGAACCTGAAACCGGATGCATACAAACAGTGGGAGCGGACTTGTTCCGTGACTGCGTACCTTTTGTATAATGGGTCAGCGACTTACGTTCAGTAGCAAGCTTAACCGAATAGGGGAGGCGTAGGGAAACCGAGTCCGAATAGGGCGTTCAGTTGCTGGGCGTAGACCCGAAACCAAGTGATCTATCCATGGCCAGGATGAAGGTGCGGTAACACGCACTGGAGGTCCGAACCCACTAGTGTTGCAAAACTAGGGGATGAGCTGTGGATAGGGGTGAAAGGCTAAACAAACTTGGAAATAGCTGGTTCTCCCCGAAAACTATTTAGGTAGTGCCTCAAGTATCACTGACGGGGGTAAAGCACTGTTATGGCTAGGGGGTCATCGCGACTTACCAAACCATGGCAAACTCTGAATACCGTCAAGTGCGAGCTTGGGAGACAGACATCGGGTGCTAACGTCCGGTGTCAAGAGGGAAACAACCCAGACCGCCAGCTAAGGTCCCAAATGCATAGTTAAGTGGAAAACGAGGTGGGAAGGCATAGACAGCCAGGATGTTGGCTTAGAAGCAGCCATCATTTAAAGAAAGCGTAATAGCTCACTGGTCGAGTCGTCCTGCGCGGAAGATGTAACGGGGCTCAAACTATGAACCGAAGCTGCGGATATGTGTTTACACATATGGTAGGGGAGCGTTCCGTACGCCTGTGAAGGTGGCTTGTAAAGGCTGCTGGAGGTATCGGAAGTGCGAATGCTGACATGAGTAGCGTTAAAACGGGTGAAAAGCCCGTTCACCGAAAGCCCCAGGTTTCCTACGCAACGTTAATCGGCGTAGGGTGAGTCGGCCCCTAAGGCGAGGCTGAAAAGCGTAGTCGATGGAAAACAGGTTAATATTCCTGTACCGATTCTTGGTGCGATGTGGGGACGGAGAAAGGTAGGTCAGCCGGGTGTTGGAAGTCCCGGTTTAAGCGTGTAGGTGGGGGGTTTAGGCAAATCCGGA
>NZ_FWXD01000067.1 GCF_900176275.1 Andreprevotia lacus DSM 23236
AAATGGCGATGCCGAGGCTTGACCTTCAAGACGGTATCTGACCCCAAATTTTCGGCCCGGCCGTTGCGTTGGATTGGCACCGGCACCGAGGTGGCATCAATGATCTGACCTCAGCGGGCCAGATAACCATGGGTCTGCAGCTGGCGGTTCACTTCCTCAAACAAGCTGGCCCCCAGACCAGCCTGCACCAGCTTCTCGCGGAAGGTCCAGACGGTGTTGCGATCCGGTACCTTGCCGGATGTCTTGAGGCCAAGGAAACGCTGGAAGCTGCTGCGGTCGAGCGCCTGATATTCGAGTTGTTCATCCGACAGGTTGAACAGCTGCTGGATGACCAGCAGGCGCACTATCAGCTCGGTGGGATATGCTGGGCGACCGCCGAAGTAGCGATGTGGGCGTGGCAGTGCCCGATCCAAAGCACCAGCCAAGGCGGCAAAGTCGACATGCTGGCTGAGGGATTCGAGCGGGTCGCCCAATCTGGACAGCTTGGCTTCACGTTCTTCTGCGGCAAACAGGCTGTGCATGGAGGGTGTTCAGGTCAGGGCGTGGGTGGCAAGATCATGCCAGAGCAGGAGGTTTTTGGACGTGCCCTGAAACGGCTGGCTAGCTCGTAGTCACTGCCTGAGGCATTCTGAATCGCCGTGCGGATGGCAGGCGTGGTGGTGGCGTTCTTGTGCAATCCGATCAGCATGAGGTGGTCCGGTTCGTCCATCCTGCCATAATAGCCGTGAGAAGTTCACGTTCGACCAGCAATGAGTGCTTGCTTTCTAGCAGGTATTCATCCGGGACCTGGCAGCTAACCTTATATTTGAGGGTTTTGTAATGAATAATATTGAATTTTTAACATCTATAAAAATCAATACTGATTTTGAAGAGATTGTACGGCGGTTTGTTCAGAAAATATGGAGCGTCGATGCCTATATTGTAAATGGTCCGTATGATGATGGAAAAGATTTGGTATTTTCTGAGCGGGGGCGTCAGAAAAGAGAGGCCGTTCAGATAACAATTCAGAAAAGTAATTTTGAAAATAAATTAAAAGAAGATTTAGTTAAAACGCAGAGGCTCGTTGATGATCATGATTACCCAAATAATTTAACTTTTTTTTCAAGTCAAACGTATTCAGAGAGTGTAATAAACGATTTTGTTACGATGGCCAGACGCGATTATGGGATTAATTTGCATTTTTACGATGCAAAGAGAATTTCACAAAAAATTACGGAAGAGTATCCCGATATATTGAAATTCATTATTGAGGATATTCACAACTATAAGGGTGCTGGAAAGAGTGGTTTGGATTCGGTTAATCGGTCGTTGTATGATTTCTTGGCATTGAGTGGAGAGTCTGCGACGATTAAAAAAAGTATTGTCGACGCTCAAATTCTATCGCTTATATACCAGGGTGATACTTCTAGTGCTGCTGTTATTGAATTGCTTAAACAATCGGGCACAAAAGAAAGTACCGCAAGACATCATCTTAGTAATTTGATTAAATCAGGAAAGCTGATTGTTGATAATGATTCGATGTTGAAAATGTCAATCTCCGAGTTAAATAGGGTGAAATCTGTTGAGCTTGCAAATGAAAAGCAGTGTGAAGAGTTAAGTGGTTTAATTGTGGCAAGAGTTGGAATGAGTGATGTTGGTGTTGCCAGTAGGATTGTTGAGTTGTTTAAGGATGCATATAGACATACTGTTGATTTACATATTTCAGAGTTAAATTTTCAGGACCCAAATGAGGAAGCAATTAAGCAAACGATGCATTTGCTTAAGGCTGAGCTTAAGTCGAGTTGTGGAGTTGATGGCGATAGGGCGGAATTGCTTGCTCGTGATTTAATTGAAATTGCGTCAAGTAATGAATATTTGTCAAATTATTGCTCCTCACAATTGTGCATTAATCTGCTTAATCAAAGCAAGCTTGAGGCGTATATTAAAGAAAAACATTTCTTTGTATATTTGGATGCTACGGTATTTATTCGACATCTCGCTGCTATGCAGTTTAGAGATATTAAAAGTGATCAAGCATTTTATGTTACGCAGCGATTAATTGATGCAATTAATCAAGTGCCGAGAAAGACTATTAGAATAACGAGTGATCACCTGGAAGAGACGATCAGGCATTTAGATGCGGCGTATAAATTGAGCCTATTTGCCAATGATGATTTGATTGCGACTCTTGGTGATTCGAAGAATGTTTATTTTAATGCCTATCTTGCGAGAAGAAGCAAGATAAAAGGCTATGATTTTTCTGAATTTATTTCTGACTTTATTGGGTTTGATATTGCCGCCAATGCTGGCTATACCTTTGATGGTATGCTCAGATGTGCAAGTAAAATACTTGATTTGCATAATATTCAGGTTGTAAGTACAGCATCTATTGAAGAAATTGATTTTACGCGATTGAATTCCGCCTATTTAAGAGCTGGTGGCAAACTCAAAAAAACCCAAGGGTTCATCAATGATGTTAATGCGTGCATTGTATTGTCAGATACGCGAAATCACCTTGATGACACAAAGACTGGGCAAATACCTATTTTTGTAACTTGGGATTCATCTATCGGGATGCTAAGAGATGCATACAGAAATGGCATTGATAAATATGCAGAGTGGATTGTTTACTCGCCGCACAAGGCTAGTGAAAGGCTAACTATGGCAGGCTTTAAAATAGACAAATCATATGTCCGCGATAGTTTGTTGTGTATTCTTGATGATGATATATTTAAAGATACTAAATCAAGCTTGTTGGATAACTTGGCTCTGTTTGTAAAGGGGGATGGGCTAGAGGTTGATAATGGGGCTGTCATAAGTTTGGTGGTTAAATTGGCGGAGGAGGTTAATAACGAGCCAATTGATAAGAAGGAATTTGAGTCTGATAGTTACGCTGCCATAAATGAAATTCTACTGGAGACATTTTTCAAATTTAAAAACCGTCTTCCATCTGTTAGGAAGGTTTTTGGGGCTCCGGGGTTCAGTAATAGAGTGTTTGATTTGATTTCATTATCGGCAAGTAATCTTCGGGCCGATTCTGGGGATGATCTAAATAAATATATTTCGAGTTTGGAAGCTTTGATTGATGAATATGAATCGTCTTGTGTTGATGGTAATTAATTTGGTGTAGGTTTATTTAAATTTCCTGTGGGGTGGAGGTTAATAACAGTATTGGGGTAGGTCTCAATACTGTTTAGTTAGGTTGATTTCCGCTCCCCCCGCCCCCGCACCTGCAGTGACTAGCAGGCTGGTGAGAAACTCCCAACCCCTTGCAGCAAGCGGAGTTTGAGGCAGAATTCCGCCTCAAACCAGCCACCTACTTTCCCCATTTCCT
>NZ_FWXD01000066.1 GCF_900176275.1 Andreprevotia lacus DSM 23236
TCTTCAGTGACGTTGCCTTGTTCGTCGTAGGCACGCAGCCAGTGGTTGCCTTCCGGATCGCGGATGCCGGTGAGGTTGTCGTCGTCGTCCCAGGCAAAGTGCACGGTGGTGCCGTCCGGGCGCAGGTGGTAGGTCAGGTTGCTGCGCTCGTCGTACTCGTAGATGTCCTTGCTGCCATCCGGGTGATGGTGTTTGACGACGTTCTTGTTGTCGTCACGGAAGAACCATTCCTCGCTGCCTTCCGGGTAGCGGATGCGATAGGTGTAGCCGAGGATGTCGTAGTAGTACCAGGTTTCCTGGCCCAGCGCGTCGGTGACGTAGGTGAGGCGGATGTTCTTGTCCCACTGCAGCCAGGTGTCGAAGCTGCCGTCGTCGGCCCATTCGTGGATGGCCTTGGCGTCGGCATTGACGCCATCCCATTCCAGGTTGATGCCGCGACCGGTGCGGTCGACATAGCGGGTGAGCAAGTGGTGCTGATACTGGTATTGCCAGACCGCGCCGTTTTCGTCCTGGGCGAGGACGAGATCGCCGTATTCGTTGTACTTGTAGCTGGCGAGCTGGCGTACCGGTTGGCCGTCCTGCATCTCCCACAGTGCGGCAATGCGGCCGTGACCGTCCGGCTGTACACCGACATGGGCGTGCACGGTATCACCTTCGCGTACCAGCAGGTCAGACAGCTGGCCGTGCTCGCCATGCGGGTGATCGTAGCGCAGGCCCAGCGTGAGGCCGTTGCGCTGTTTCATCATGGTCAGGCGATAGCGCTGGCCAACGCGCTCGTAGCTCTCCACCACGTCCTTGCCGTAGGTGACGGCAATCAGGGTGTCGCTCAGCTGGCTGAGCGTGAAGTTCTCGATGGTGTTCTTGTGGCTCTGCCCCACCTGGAGCAGCGGGAAGCGATGGCTGCGGCCGTCGGCACCGTGGTAGACCAGCTCACCGGCTTCGCGATCGATGTCGATGCAGGTGCTGAATGGGGTAACCCAGCGCGCGCCTTGCTCGCTGTCGTTGAAGGCCGCCAGGTTGGAGCGGTAGGTACGCGACCACTGCAGCGGGAACACGCCGTTCAGCACGAAGTCGACATGGCTGACGCTTTCGGTGCCCATGGCAAAGTCGATGGAGTTTTTGGAACCCACCTTGCCCTTGTTCTTGGCCTGGCAGGGAATGCACTTGGCCGGGCTCTGGTGGCTTTGTGCTTCGAGCTCGCCCGGGCCAGCACGCTTGTGCGTCTCGCCGGTCTTCTTGTCGGGCACCGCTGCCGGGCGGGCCTTGTTCTTCTTCTTCCACTTGATGATGGCTTCGGTGAGCTTGACCAACAGGTAGGCAATGGTGCCCGGCTCGCCCGGGTTGCCCATGCGCGCCACCATGCTCTTGACCTTGGGCGCCAGCACCTTGAATTCACCGGCTATACCGCGCAAGCGGGCCTTGATGCCATCGCTCAATGCAGCCGCCGCAGCGGCATTGGCCGCCGCTTTGGCCATGGCGACTTCGGCATCGTGCAGTGCTTCGAAGTAGTTGCCGAACTTGCTCCACGGGTCGCGCCATGAGGTCTTCTGCGCGGCGGCCAGTTTTTTGCGCGCGGCGTCGGCGCTGGCCTGGGTATTGAACAGCGTGCCGGCGGCGGCTTTGTCCAGGCCAGTGGCGAAGTCGTTCATCATGCCGTTGGCTTTGTCGGCACAATCATTGAGCAGCTTGCTCAGGCCGGCCTTGGCGTCTTCGACGAATTTCTCGATCGTGCCGGCCAGTGTGGCGTTCAGGTGGTCGGCAATGATGTCGACCAGTACGTCCTTGATGGCGCCCTTGAGCTGGGTGCGGATCAGGTGCAGCGTGGGCCGCAGGCTCATCCGGGCTGCCGCCATGGTGGGCGGAATCGGCACGATGCCCACCAGGTTGATGAACAGGCTGACCCAGTCAAGGAAGCCGGCGGCCTTGTTCGAGACCAGGGTGATGATGTCCATCACCGCATCGATCAGCGCAATGATGTTGCCCACCACCGGCAGACTGCCGGCCACCGTCTTGATGCGCTCCAGGTTGATGTAGCCGCCGGTGTTGTCGCGCAGCCACTGGTCGAACTTGCGTACGCCGGCGCTGACGTCTTCGGGCGAGATGGCATTGAGCGGCGCAACCGCAACTTGCGGTTCGGTCTTGGGCGCGGGCGGGTTCGATTTGGCCGTAGCAGGTGCGGTCATCGGGAAGGCCTTGAATGCGGTATCGGGTGAATCGGTTTACAGGTGCGGGGTCGGCAGCTTGGGGGCCGGCAAGGCGCCCGGAAGCTTGTCGAGTGCAGGCATGCCGGCAGGCAGCGCGGCTTTGGCAAGGTCTGCCCCGCCGGCCAGCTTGCCCAGCGCGGCGGCAGCACCGCCGGGCAAAGCTGCGGCCAGTTTGCTGCTGACAGCGCCCGTGGCAGCCGAGGCGAGCGCCGCCACCGGGCTTTGCGTCAGTGCCGCCGGCAGCTTGGCGGCGCTTTGCGCCAGTGCGGCCAGCTTGCTCGGCGCCATGCTGGCCGCTTGCTTGGCCGTACCGGGCAGATCGAGCAGCTTGCCCAGCGAGGCATCGCCGGCATCCGGGCTGGGGGTGGGCATTTGCGCCGGCCAGTCGGGCTTGCCGAAGTAGCTGGGTTTGTCCCAGGGGTTGCGCGGGTCGTCGCCGAACATGACCTTGGCCGGGCCGGGGAACAGGCCCGAAGCGGTGGATTTGCCGCTGGCGTCAAAGGTGCCCTTGACCACCTTGCCCAGCGCATCGGTCACTTCGTAGGGCGCGCCTTCCAGCGCGGCACTGTTGGTGGCGTAGTGGTTGAACAGGTCGAGGTTGCCCTTGCCCGGCTTGGGCTCGGGCGGCAACTTGGCGCTCTTGCCCGCCGGTCCCGGCATGCTGTGCGTGGCCGCATGCGCCACCCAGCTGCCCTTGGTGCCGTGCTCGATGCCGCCGGCATTGAGCTTGATGTAGCTGCCGGCGCCATTGAGCAGAATCTCTTCCTTGGCGGTCAGCGTGATCTTGTTGGCGGTCTGGGTGATGTCCAGTTTGGCCAGCAGGTTGATATTGGTCTTGAGCGCCTGGATGTCGATGTCGGCGCTGGCCGAGATCAGCTTCATGCCGGCCTTGTAGGCAAACAGCCGTACCGCGTCGACCACGCTGGCCATCAGGCTCTTGCCGACCGCCAGGCTGGTGTGGCCGCCGCTGGTGAGGGCGATGTGATCGCCGCTGGAGATATGGGTAGTGCCCGGGGTGGTGGTTTCAATGCCGACCGGGCTGGCCAGCACCAGGTGCGGCGCGGTCAGTTCGGGGAAGTCGCCCTTGCTCGGGTCGCCACCACTGCCCTTGATCGAGTCGTTCTGTGCCTTGAGGATGTCGGCGACCGGCGATTGGTCGATGTCGCCATCGAGGGCGGCGTATTCCTTGGCGGTGTCGGCCTGGGCCTGGTGTTGGGTTTGCGCTTGCTTGAGCCGCTCGGTGGTTTCGCCCATGTCGGTGATGTGGGCACGGGCGGCCGGGCGCGATTCGGTGGTGATCAGCAGGCCTTGCGTGGCGCGGATGGCGCCATGGCCGTCGGTACGCAATTCAAAGCCCTGGCCGCGCGGGTCTTTGCGGCCGGCGACGTCTTCCACGCGCGAGATATGCCCGAGCGAGAGCTGGCTGTGATCATGATCGCTCTTGAGCTGGGTCTGGATCTGGCCGTTGGTGTCGTCGAGGATCAGGTGGTTGCTGC
>NZ_FWXD01000070.1 GCF_900176275.1 Andreprevotia lacus DSM 23236
GCCCAGCGCAAGCGCGAAATAAGTGTTAACAGGCCCTAGTCTGGCGCAGGCTTTATCCCCTGCGCCGTTTTCGTTTCCGCCGGACTATCTATCCGAAGGTTTAAAGTTCATCTCGCGGATAGACTACTAGGAAATACAATCGGTTATGCGCACATGCGCTTGCAGCTTCTTTGGTTTTTGACCACGTGTAACCTCCATGTAACTACTCTCCAACTCAATGAGTTGCATTGCTTCACAGAGCAATCAAGTTAGCTGGCAATTTGAATCATGCCCAGCTAACCATCACATAGCTGCCCCCGCCACGCGGGTCTTGTTCTGCCGTAATGTCTCCCCGCGCAAAGCGATAAATTGACTGGCTGTCGTTCTGGCTGTTAGGAGTACCCAGTTCGTGCACCAGAAAATCGACATGGGCTTTGTGCTGCGCGCGCCCCCCAAGTCAGAGTCGCTCACAAATCCGAAGCTCAATCGATTCAGGTGATCATGCTCGAACCCGAGAGAGAGCTGGATGGCCTGCCCTGATTGGGTCTGCGCCGAAGCGGTCCTGAAGCACCAACCAGTTTGCATGTCAAGTTCACGGGTAAATGCCAAACCTGTTTGAGCCAACTCTTGGGCAGTAAGCCCTGCACGCAAGATGACACTTTGATTAAGGTAAACTTCCCCACGTGAAATATCAAAGGAGGCTGCCATATTTGAGAACCTTGAATTTAAAAGCAGACCCGAAGTGGGCTTCGTTGCTGCAAGAGCAGCGTCAGCAGTATATTTTTACTTATTGTCTAAACAGGATTGGCTCTTTTTCGGGAATGAGGATAGCTATTTCATCGTTGGATTGACAAAGCTTTCTATATATGCCACTTTCATTTCGTGGCAAGAACGACGCGAGCGCAGTCAACTGATCCGCAGAGCTGAAAGGCGCATTGTAGAAAAGGTACTCGCCTTGCTCTGTGAGCACGACCATCTGGATGAACGAAGTGTCTTTATTAGAGATGAATTTAAGCGATGTGCGATCATTGTGCCAAATGACTGCGCCACTCTCGGAAATGTCCTCGTAAACATGAGCATCCGAAAATCCAAGATCGTTCATGTACGCTTTGAGGTTATTTTTATTCATTTCAATTAATTCCCTAGAATGCTGTTTACCAGACGATCAACAAAGCCATCTGACTTGGGTTTCGCGTTAACAATCAACTCCCCAGGTTTACGCAGTGTGCCGGTGATGGGGTCGCGAACTTGCGGGACACCATAAATGTCTTCCAAGACATTCACATTGAACATTGGTGCGCTAACCTGTGCATTCATTGCTTGGGAAAGGTCCTTGTAGAAGCATCCCCGACCCGTTTGGCAGGCAACCAACTCAATTTTCTTTGGCTCAAGCTTATTTGCTTTCAACAGCTCCGCAACCTCGTTTGCAGAGAGCCCGCCTAGCTCTGTAGGGGAGCCATGGGCCACAATGGTCAGTGTTTCTCCCTTCTGGATTAAGTTCAACTCGCCTAGCTTCAGCACTCGATCACCCCGAGTTTTTGCAAGAGCGTCTACTGAAGCGTTGACGACGGCATCGTCACTTTGGAGATTCAGAATCGGGAGGTCTTTTTTGGATGGTGCTTGCTGGCGTAGCAATTCCGGGGTGGCTGAGGGCGCCTTGGGCTTCACTGCCTCAAGAACCTTGGCCGCTGTTGCCGCTTCATCTGCTCCCCGACCAGCACGCAGCCCCAAACTAGTCAGTTGAGCCGCTACCGTGCGCAGCAAGCCCGGCATCGCTGCGACCACCTTGCCCACGGCCGTTATGCCATCGATGACCAGCAAGATATCCAGCAGCACCCCGCCAAACAACACACCACCCTGAAACTTGCCCGACAAGTCACCGCGTTGCATATAGGCCATGTAGGCATTGAACTTGTCGGCGGTACCTTGCTTGAT
>NZ_FWXD01000063.1 GCF_900176275.1 Andreprevotia lacus DSM 23236
ATCGACAACGGCGAGGCGCAGCGGGAATTTGACCGCTGGCGCCTGACATACAACACGGTGCGGCCCCATGAGGCCCTGGGGATGGCGACGCCGATCACACGCTATCGTACGAGTGAGATCGCTTACCCCGAGGTCCTGCCGCAGCCGGAATACCTGGCCAGCGACAAGACCTACAAGGTGGATAAGGCGGCGCTGATTACCTTCCAGGGGCAGCGCTTCAAGATCGGCCGTGCCTTCATTGGTCAACGCATTGGACTACGGCCCACCTTGATGGATGGGGTCTGGACGGTCTGGTTCAGCCGCTTCGAAATTGGGACAATTGACATGCGCACCACAGGTGCTGGGATGACAAGAAGTGTTACCCATGTCCCCGAACACCTGTGACCCATGTCTCCGGTCTATACACCTCGCCGCGGCGAGGGAGCCTCGCTATGCTCGTCAGCGGCATGAATCGGGTCTTTGCCAATCAACCGTTTGGGTTCTGCTTGGCTCTGATACTGGCATTTCTCATTGGGAACTGCATCGCAAAAAAGAAACCGTCAGGTCGGTGTGCCTGGGGCCGTGGTGGGGCTTGCGGCATCCGCATCGGGGTGGTGGTTGACCCCGCTCGCCACCCCTTGTGAGGGTGGCTGTGCATGACGTAGTGCGTTGGGCTGCGCTTTTCTGAAGCGGCTTAAACCGGCTGCGGGTGTGTACGCTCGATTTTGCTATCCAGCTTGTTCAATGCGGAAATGTAGGCCTTGGCACTGGCGACCAGAATATCGGTATCGGCGCCCTGGCCGTTGACGATACGGCCGTCCTTGCCCAGGCGCACGGTCACTTCGCCCTGGCTGTCGGTGCCCTGCGTGATGGCATTCACCGAATACAGGATCAGCTCGGCACCGCTGGCGACGACGGCCTCGATGGCTTTGAAGGTAGCGTCGACCGGGCCGTCGCCGGTGCTGTCGCTGTGCTTTTCGGCGCCGTTGTCGGTCATCACCAGATTGGCCACCGGGGTTTCGCCGGTTTCCGACACCACTTTCAATGCGGTCAGGCGGTAGGTTTCCTGTTCGATGGTCACCATCTCGTCCGACACCAGCGCGTGCAGGTCTTCGTCGAAAATCTCGCGCTTCTTGTCGGCCAATGCCTTGAAGCGGGCGAAAGCGGCGTTCAGCGCTTCCTCGCTGTCCAGCGTGATGCCCAGCTCGGCCAGCTTGGTCTTGAACGCATTGCGGCCCGACAGCTTGCCCAGACTCAGGCGGTTGGTCGCCCAACCCACCGATTCGGCGCTCATGATTTCGTAGGTTTCACGATGCTTGAGCACGCCGTCCTGATGGATGCCCGATTCATGTGCGAAGGCATTGGCACCGACGATGGCCTTGTTCGGCTGCACCGGGTAGCCGGTCACGGTCGAAACCAGCTTGCTGGCCGGCACGATCTGCGTGGTGTCGACATGGGTTTCCACGCCGAACACATCCTTGCGGGTGCGCACGGCCATCACCACTTCTTCCAGCGAGGCATTGCCGGCACGCTCGCCCAGACCGTTGATGGTGCACTCGACCTGGCGCGCGCCACCCAGCACGGCGGCCAGCGAGTTGGCCACCGCCATGCCGAGGTCGTCGTGGCAGTGGGCCGACCAGATCACCTTGTCGCTGCCCGGCGTCTTGGCGATCAGCTCGCGGAAGAAACGCTCGGTCAGCAAGGGCACCGCATAGCCCACGGTGTCGGGCACGTTGATGGTCTTGGCGCCGGCCTGGATGACGGCATCAAAGATGTGTGCAAGGAAGTCGATGTCCGAGCGCAAGGCGTCTTCGGCCGAGAATTCGACATCGTCGGTGTATTCCAGCGCGATCTTCACCGCCTTCACGGCGGCTTCCACGACCTGATCCGGGTGCATGCGCAGCTTGTGTTGCATGTGGATCGGGCTGGTGGCGATAAAGGTATGGATGCGGCCGCGCTTGGCCGGGGTGATGGCTTCGCCTGCGGCGCGCACGTCACGCTCGTTGGCGCGCGCCAGCGAACAGACGGTCGAGTTTTCGACGATGCCGGCAATGGTGCGGATCGCATCGGCATCGCCCGGGCTGGCGGCGGCAAAGCCGGCTTCGATGATGTCCACGCCCAGCTTTTCCAGTTGGCGCGCCACGCGGATTTTTTCTTCCTTGGTCATCGACGCGCCGGGCGATTGCTCGCCGTCGCGCAAGGTGGTGTCGAAAATAAAGAGGCGGTCGCCCATCTGGATGTCCCTTGGCGTGGTGTTGCCGGTGGCCGTTGCTGCGGCGCTGGCGGCGTAGGAATGAATGTTGAAACTGCGGCCCTGGCTGGCGGCAAGCTGCGCCAGCTTGTTGATCTGCGACAGCGGCAGGCTGCCACGCTCGCGCCATTTATAGATGGCAGCGCGGCTGACAGGGTCTTCGGGAAAGGCGTGATTCAGTGCATCGCCCAGCTTGGCTGGGCCGCCGAAATCAGCGATAAGGCGGTCGATGTCGAATTGCACGGCGTATTCCTCGAAAGATGTGAGTCGAGAATACGCCGCGCTGGACAGGTCGTCAACAATTTGTCGAATTTTGTCCGATGGTCAGGCCCAAGCTTGACCCACATTAGACATGGGTGTGGACATCAGGTCGGGTTGACGGGCGGCGGCGTGCCGTTCTGTTGCGGGCGCAGCGCACGCCATACCCAGTACACATAGCCCGAAATGGCATAGCCGAGGAAGAACAGGAAGAACACCAGCTCGGGTCGCGATACGCCCACCAGCAGCAGCAGCACCGCCACCACCATGGCCATGAAGGGCACGGTCTTGCGCGCGTTGAATTCCTTGAAGCTCCAGAAACGCACGTTGGACACCATGGTCAGGCCGGCAAACAGCGTGATGGCGAATGCGGCATACGGCAGCAGATGGGCAATGGGATTGAACTCGTCGTTGAACTCGCGCGAAATCCATACCAGCCCGGCCACCAGCGCCGCAGCTGCCGGGCTGGGCAAGCCCTGGAACCAGCGCTTGTCGACGATGCTGATGTTGGCATTGAAGCGCGCCAGCCGTAGCGCCGCGCACGCACAATAAATGAAGGCCACCATCCAGCCCGGCTTGCCAAAGGTGTGCAGCTGCCATTCATAGGCCACCAGCGCCGGGGCGACGCCGAAACTCACCATGTCGGACAAACTGTCGAATTGCGCGCCGAATTCAGACTGCGTATGCGTCATGCGCGCCACGCGGCCGTCCAGCGAGTCGAGAATCATCGAGACAAAAATCGCTACTGCCGCGTGCTCGAACTGGCCGTTCATCGCCGAGACGATGGCATAGAAGCCGCCGAACAGCGCACCGAGGGTAAACAGATTGGGCAGCAGGTAAATGCTCTGGCGGCGCAGGGTTTGCGCACGCTTGCTGGGCAGGTGCATACGGGCCTCGTAGAAAGAATGGGCGATGATGCGCCAAGTGTCGCGCAGTACCGTCAACCGCCCATTCTAACCGCAGAAGCCGATAACCGGGCGCGGTTGCGGCCTCGCCTGCGTTACAATCGCGCGCTTGTTACCATTGTTCTATCCGGGTGCTCCGTGTCTGACCGTCTGTTCGTGCTGCTGCAATACCTTACCCCCAAGCTGGCGTTGACCCGCTTTGCCGGTTTCGTCGCGGGCAATGACTGGGGCGCGGTCACGCAATGGATCATCCGGCGCTTCATCCGCAAATACGGCGTGAACATGGCCGAAGCGGCCGATCCGGCCCCCACCGCCTACAACACCTTTAACGCCTTCTTTACCCGTGCGCTGCGTGCCGATGCCCGCCCGCTGGCGCAGGCAGCGCTGGTGTGCCCGGTGGATGGCGCTGTCAGCCAGCTCGGCGCGATCGAAGCCGACCAGATTTTCCAGGCCAAGGGCCACAGTTACAGCACCACCGCGCTGGTCGGCGGCGACGCACAGCTGGCGGCGCAATTCCAGAATGGCCAGTTCGCCACCATCTACCTCAGCCCCAAGGACTATCACCGCATCCATATGCCCTGTGCCGGGCGGCTGACGCGCATGATCTATGTGCCGGGCGAGTTGTTCTCGGTCAACCCGGCTACTGCGCGTGGCGTGCCGGGCCTGTTTGCGCGCAATGAGCGCGTGGTGTGCGTGTTCGAGGGCGAAGCCGGCCCCTTTGTCATGGTGCTGGTGGGGGCGACCATCGTCGGCAGCATGGCCACGGCCTGGCACGGCGTGGTCAACCCGCCACGCAGCAAGGCGGTGCGCGAATGGCGCTATGACGACCAGCAGGTCAAGCTGCAGCAGGGCGATGAAATGGGTCGCTTCCTGCTCGGCTCCACCGTGGTGCTGCTGTTCCCGGGGCGCGATGCCGCATTCAACCCGGGCTGGGCTGCCGGCACTGCGGTGCGTATGGGCGAGGTGATGGCGGCGGCAAACGGCTGACCATTGCCTGCCCCGTGCGGGTAAATCGGCAAAGAGCCCGGCCACGCCGGGCTTTTATCATTCCGGTGACCCGTCCTGAAATACGTTGACACTTTTCCCCTCACACAAGGACAAGTGTCATGGAATCAAAGATCAAGCGCACACAACGGGACTACACCCTCGCCTTCAAACTGGCTGTCGTCGAACAGGTCGAAAAAGGCCAGCTTACCTATAAACAGGCCCAAGCCTGCTACGGCATCCAAGGCCGCTCCACCGTCCTGACCTGGTTACGCAAGCATGGGCGACAAGACTGGCGAACTGCGGCATCCTTGGCGGTGATGACCATCGACCAAAACCCCAAACCGCTCACGCCGGAGCAACAGATCAAGGCGCTGCAAGTCCAGCTGG
>NZ_FWXD01000062.1 GCF_900176275.1 Andreprevotia lacus DSM 23236
ATCACACCGCCCAAGACATCCTGATCCAGGAAGCCAACCTGATCGAACAAGGCCGTGAAGCCGAACTGCCGGCCCCGGTGCCGTTCCGCAACTTCGTCGCCCAAGCAAGACTGGGCGTCAGCGAACAGGAACACGAACAGTTCTTCACCGAACTGCTGGGCCACATCGACGAACCGACCGCCCCGTTTGGCCTGCTGGATGTGCAAGGTGACGGCAGCGACGTGCAGGAAGCCAGCCTGCACCTGCCGGATGAACTGTCCAGCCAGATCCGCCAGCAAGCAAGAAGCCACGGCGTCAGCGCCGCCAGCCTGATGCACCTGGCCTGGGCCTTGGTGCTGGCCCGTACCAGCGGCCGGGATGACGTGGTATTCGGCACGGTGTTGCTGGGCCGCATGCAAGGCGGTGAGCACGCTGACCGCGTGATGGGCATGTTCATCAACACCCTGCCGGTACGGCTGGACGTCGGCCAACACGAAGTCGAAGCCAGCCTGAAGGCGACGCACAAGGTGCTGGCGCAGTTGTTGAAGCACGAGCATGCGCCGTTGGCGCTGGCGCAGCGGTGTAGTGGGGTGGTGGCGCCGGCGCCTTTGTTTACGGCGCTGTTGAACTACCGCCATGCCAGCCAGACCCTGATGGCCGAGGCCGCCGCAGTAGAAGCAGGCAGCCAGCAGGTGGAGGCCGAAGATGACGATATGGAGTTCCGCGTCACCGAGGACCGCACCAATTACCCGGTTACTTTGTCCATTGATGATCTGGGTGAAGGCTTCCATTTCAAAACGCAGGCGACCAGCCCGATTGCGCCGGATCGCATCAACACCATGATGTTGAATGCGCTGCAGGTGCTGCTTGAAGCCTTGACGCAACGCCCGCGGCAATTGCTCACGCAGCTCGATATCCTGCCGCGTGACGAACGCCAGCAAGTGCTGGACGGCTGGAATACGCTGCCGGACAGCCCGGCAGTGCAGGAATGCCTGCACGAGTTATTCGAGGCGCAGGCCGCGCTTGATCCGCATGCGGTTGCGCTGCAACTGGGTGAACAGCAACTGAGCTACGGCGAGCTGAATGCGCAGGCCAACCAGCTGGCGTACTGGCTGCGCGGACAAGACGTGGCGGCGGATACGCTGGTGGCCATTTGCGTCGAGCGTGGTTTTGCGCAGATCGTTGCCCTGCTGGCAGTGCTCAAGGCCGGTGGTGCCTATGTGCCGCTGGACCCGGCTTACGCATCCGACCGCCTGCGTTACACGCTGGAAGACGCACAGCCTGCCTTGTTATTGCTGGATGCAAGCGGGAAGGCCGCATTGGGCGAGGGTGAGCTGGCTGTCCGAACCGTGGATGTGGTGACTGATGCCGCGCTGTGGCAAGAGCTGCCCACACAAAATCTGCCCGGCTATGCAGTGACCACTGCACCACACCATCTGGCGTATGTAATTTACACCTCTGGCTCCACTGGCAAGCCCAAGGGTGTGATGGTCGAGCATCGTAATGTGGTGCGCTTGTTCGGCAGCACCGATAACTGGTTCGGCTTTGGCCGTGACGATGTATGGAGCCTGTTCCACTCGTTCTCGTTCGATTTCTCTGTATGGGAAATCTGGGGCGCGCTGCTATACGGCGGCAAGCTGGTGATTGTGCCGCTGGATGTGGCGCGTTCGCCGGTAGAGTTTTACGACCTGCTGTGCAGCAGTGGCGTGACCGTGCTGAACCAGACACCGAGCGCCTTCCTGCAGCTTTCTGCAGTGCAGGCCAACCATGCCGGTGCCCATGCTCTGCGCCGGGTGATTTTCGGTGGTGAGGCACTCGAACTGCGCACGCTCAAGCCTTGGTACGAGCGTGAGCAGAACCAGCAGACCGAGCTGATCAATATGTACGGCATCACCGAAACCACGGTGCATGTCACTTATCGTCCGTTGACCGCCGCCGATGCGCAGCGTGAAGGGGCAAGCCCGATAGGCGGGCGTATCCCCGACTTGAGCCTCTACATCCTTGATACGCATGGCCTGCCAGCACCGGTTGGCGTAATAGGCGAGCTGTATGTGGGTGGCGCCGGCGTGGCACGGGGCTATCTCAATCGGCCGGAACTGACGGCAGAACGTTTCATCGCCAATCCGTTCAGCAATGATGCTGCCAATGCCCGCCTGTACAAGACCGGTGACCTTGGCCGCTGGCTGCCGGATGGCACGGTGGAATACCTGGGCCGCAACGACTTCCAGGTCAAGATTCGCGGCTTCCGTATCGAGCTGGGCGAAATCGAAGCCAAGCTGGCGCATTGCCCTGATGTGCGCGAGGTGGTGGTGCTGGCACGAGAGGACAGCCCGGGCGACAAACGTCTGGTGGCTTATTACCTGGGCGATGCGCCGATTGAGGAATTGCGCACGCTGGCCATCGCCAACCTGCCGCCCTACATGGTACCGGCGGCCTATGTGCGGCTGGACAGCCTGCCGCTGACCCCGAACGGCAAGCTGGACCGACGCGCCTTGCCGGCGCCGGAAGGCAGTCATCTGGTGCGGCGCGGTTACGAAGCCCCGATTGGCGAGACCGAAGCCCAACTGGCGCAAATCTGGGCCGAGTTGCTGGGCCTGTCGCAAGTCGGCCGCAACGACAACTTCTTTGAACTCGGCGGGCATTCATTGCTGGCAATTCGCCTGGTGGAACGCATGCGCAGCGCGTCGCTGTTTACCGATATTCGCACGCTGTTCAGCGCAGAAACGCTGGCCGATCTGGCTGCCGCGACCAGCCGCGAGAGCGACGACATCGTGGTACCGGAAAACCTGATTCCCGCCCAGCCGCATGCAGACGGCGCGGCGGATGTTGCAGAAGATGATTTCGAGGAGTTCAGGCTGTGAGTTTTGAGAACCTGTTGGGCAAGCTGGACGAAAAGCAGATACGCGTACAACTTGATGCAGGCGAGCTGGTCATCCGCGCACCGCGCGGGGCCATGAACGCCGAGCTGGCGGCCGAACTGAAGCAATACAAGGCGCAATTGCTGACGCATTTGCAGGCACTGGAGCAGGCCAGCGGGGCACCGGTAGTGCTGGGCGAGGCTCGCCCTGCTTTCCGCATTACGCCGGACATGCTGACACTGGTTACGTTGACACAGGAAGAAATCGACACCGCGGTGGCAACCGTGCCCGGTGGTGCGGCCAATGTGCAGGATATCTACCCGCTGGCCCCGTTGCAGGAAGGCATCCTGTTCCATTATTTGATGGCGCAGATCGGCGACCCGTATCTGCAACCCAACTTGCTGGGCTTTCCGCGCCGCGAGCGGGTTGAGCAGTTTTTGTCTGCCTTGCAACAGGTGATCGACCGTCACGATATCCTGCGCACCGGCATGGTGTGGGATGGCATCAGCCAGCCGGTTCAGGTGGTGCATCGCAAGGCGCAGTTGCCGGTAACCTGGTTGACGATTGATGCCGGTATCGCCGCTGTCGCCAGCTGGCTCGAGGATGAATTCGACCCGCGCCGCATCCGCATCGACCTGCGGCAGGCCCCGCTGCTGGCGTGCCATGTGGTGGAAGACGCACAGAACAATCGCTGGCTGCTGCATATCCTGGCGCACCACATTGCCATCGACCACACCACGCTGGAACTGCTGGTCGAAGAAGCCGAAGTCATCGAACAAGGCAAAGCCGGCGAATTGCCGCAAGCCGTGCCGTTCCGCAACTTCGTTGCCCAAGCCCGTCTGGGCGTCAGCCAGGACGAGCACGAAGCGTTCTTCAAGCAATTGCTGGGTGACATCAACGAGCCGACCGCACCGTTTGGCCTGCTGGACGTGCAGGGCGATGGTCGTGACATCCACGAGGCCAGCCAATTGCTGCCTGCCGAGCTGGCCGCGTCCATCCGCAATGCCACACGCACCTTGGGCATCAGCGCTGCCAGCCTGATGCATCTGGCTTGGGCAATGGTCTTGGCCAAGGTCAGCGGCCGCAGTGACGTAGTATTCGGCACCGTATTGTTCGGCCGCATGAAGGGCGGGGCGCAGGCGGATCGCGTGCTGGGCATGTCGATCAACACCTTGCCGATCCGCTTGAGTATCAACGAGACCGGTGCCGAAACCGGCCTGAAGGATGCGCACCGCGTGCTGGCCCAACTGCTGCGGCACGAGCATGCACCACTGGCTCTGGCGCAGCGCTGCAGTGGCGTGGTATCGCCGACGCCGTTGTTTTCGTCCTTGCTGAATGTCCGCCATACCCCTGTTGATCTCGATGCCACACCAGAAGAACTGACGGCCGAGCTGACCGATGATATGGAAGTACTCAGCGGCCACGAACGCACCAATTACCCGCTGACCTTCTCGGTCGACGACCTGGGCCAGGGCTTCCTGCTCACTGCGCAGGTCGCACGACCCATTGATCCGGCACGCGTCTGCCAGTTCATGCACGATGCGCTGGCCAGCCTGCTGGCTGCGCTGAACAACGCACCGCATACCGCGTTGAACCAGCTGGATGTGCTGCCGCAGGCCGAACGCCACACCCTGCTCACCGACTGGAACAACACCGCCTACGCCTACCCACGCGAGAGCGGTCTGGTGGCCTTGTTCGAACAGCATGTTGCAGCCCAGCCTGATGCCGCTGCCGTGGTGTCCGGTGATACGGTCTGGACCTACGCCGAGCTGAACACCCGCGCCAACGTATTGGCCCACACCCTCATCGGGTCTGGCGTGCTGCCCGGTCAGGTCGTCGCCCTCTCGCTGCCGCGCAGCGCCGATCTGGTGCTGGCCGAACTCGCCATCCTCAAGGCCGGTGGCGTCTATCTGCCTTTGGATGCCGTGTTGCCCGGCGAGCGTCAGGCCAGCATGCTGGCCGATAGCGG
>NZ_FWXD01000061.1 GCF_900176275.1 Andreprevotia lacus DSM 23236
GGTCTCGGGCGAAATGGTGCGTGGCGAACGGGCTGGGCGTGAGGATTTGTCGAGCAATGCGGGCGCGCCACCGGCCAGGTAGCGGGCCAGCCATTTGCGTGCGGTGACGGCACTGACGCCATGTGTGGCACCGGCTTGTTCCGCGGTGTGGCGCCGCTGGGTGATGTCTTGAACCATTTCAAGGCGACGAAGGTAGGTCAATCGGGCATTCTTATGGGTGTTCATCCGGATCGGGGCTCTGTAGTGACTGGGGGTTTGGCGATTTCCAGTCTCTCAAAATCTCACCGGGTGAACACCCGCAACAACCTATTGAACCTTCACAGCTAGGGCTTCATCTTGGGGCAAAAAAGGCGCATCACCGATACGCCCTTCATGATTACTGCGGATTCACCAGCTTGAAAAACTGTCGGCATAGCAAGCCATTCGGTGCAAACGCGAATTTGCTGAGCGCTTCGGCAGGCAGGTTGTTCAATGTGGCGCTGCCGGTGCAATCTGTACGATCTTGCGGGAAATCAAGCGTATATTGCCCCACCTTGACAGGCGCCAACGGCGCTTTATAGCTACCGGTCAATGTTTGCCCGCCACGATAGGCCAGCAAATCAGTCTGTACTTTACCGGATGCAATATTGGCATTGGCCACATTCCAGGTTGGCGTGCCATCGGCGTTGTAATGGAACACAACCATAAACACCTGATCCCCTTGCACTTCAACGGCCCAGCCACGGCCACTCTTGCTGGCGTTCCAGTACCAACCTCGTTCAATGCGAGCGTTGTTGGCCGCAGTGATCGGTTTATCCGGCGAGATCTGGAAGCGCTGTGCGTTCATGACGCGGCCACCCGGCAGAACGGCGGATGCTTTCCACCCGATCGTATTGTCGAAGGAGAAGGTGACACTGATCTGGCCAACGTTCGTTGCGACTGGCACGCTGGACACCGACGAATCAAGTGGCTGCCCACCGCGATAAGACTGCAAGGTGGCGTTAAAGCTGAACGACGGCCCACTGAGAAACGGAAGATCCCCTGTAGCGGTATACCAGACCGGATTACCTTGATCATCGTAAACGAACAGACCCAGGAAGGCTTTGCTACCCTGCTCTTCAATCATCAAGCCGGTGCCGGCCTGAGCCGGATCCCAATAAAAACCGGTGCCGGAAAAACTATCGATGACCGTACCCGCACCGACCTGCCGCAACGGCGCAGCCTGGGCTTTGGGGGGCTGCGCCTGGCTCTGCTGGGCAGTGCTGCTTTCGCCGCTACTGCCGCCACCACATGCAGCAAGCAAAGAGCCCAACACCAAAATACCAATTCGACACCACGTTTTCATTATCCATCTCACAAGTCATCATTCATACGGGGAGGGAAACGCGAACAAGCTCACGCAACCAACACCCTCCCTCAGCAAAATCAGCCCGCTTTATAACACATAAATAACAAACAAAGTAAGCATTTGATTGGAATTGGGTACAGTGAAAAACCGCTCTCCCGGCTGCAATATCGGCCCTGCCAAACAACCATCAAACTCAAATCCATCCAGACAGTGGCTTTATGCAAAGCTTGCATGATCACAGACGGCGATCAATACGCGTCACTTTAATACCCTCCTCCCTCCTTGTTCTACGCTGCCATGCTTCGCCGTAGCGAGCCGCACTGGGTCATGTTTTGCACGCAAAAATCCATACCCAATGCATGGGTATGGCCAGCAGGCTTGCCGCAGGTTCAGGACAGAAATGCCTGCCAGCATGGCTTCGTTCAGGGCTTCCCCTCCGGGCTTCCCTCGTCCATGCTGACTGCAGACCACCCGTGCATACTCACCCCGCCGCGCTGCAACCGGAGCTTGCCATGCAAAACCGCATCACCCTGCTGACCCTGGCCGTTGACGATCTGGAAGTGGCCGTGCGCTTTTATCGTGACGGCTTGGGCTGGGCCACCGCAGGCATCGTTGGCACCGAGTTCGAGCATGGTGCGGTGGCGTTCTTTGAGCTGCATGGCGGGCTGAAGCTGGCACTGTGGCCGCGCGCCAGCCTGGCGCACGACAGCGGCTTGCCGCGTGTGCCGGCCAGCAGCACCGAGTTCAGCATCGGCCACAATGTCAGCTCGAAGGCCGAGGTGGATGCCGTGCTGGCGCAAGCGGCCGCTGCCGGGGCACGCGTCGTCAAACCGGCGCAGGATACCTTCTGGGGTGGCTATGCCGCCTACTTTGCCGACCCGGATGGCCACCTGTGGGAGGTGGCGTGGAACCCGGCCTGGACCGTGCCGGCCGATTGAGAGTAGCGCCGGTCACTGGCCGGAGCGCACCAGCAGCACCGGCACCGGGCTGACGTGCAGCACGCTTTCGGCATCACTGCCCATCACCAGCCCGCGCAAACCGCGCCGGCCGTGCGTGCCCATCACGATCAGGTCTGCCGGCCAGCGGCTGGCCTCGGCCACGATCAGCTCGGCTACTTGCGGCGCATAGCACTCTGCCATGCGCACATCCGCAGCCACGCCTGTCTGCTCGGCTTGCTCACGGGCGGCCTGCAACAGATCGCGCCCGAGCTGGCGCAAGCGCTGCTCGTAATCGCCCAGCACGGCTGCACTGCCCATGCCGGTGACATCCATGTAGATCAGATGCAAATCGATGACATGGAACAGGCGCAATTCCGCGCCCAGCGTGGCCGCAAGCGGGATGGCTTGCTGCAGGCCCTTTTCGGCAGCCGGGCTGCCATCAAGCGGAACCAGTATGCGTTTGTACATGATGCTCTCCTTGGCGCGCGCCGATGCGGGCACCACATGCTGTACCGGACCCACTGCAGCACAGCGTCCGGCTTGGGCGAACGGCGCTTGTCAGCCTGCCACGGCACTGTCTTGCAACACAGCTTCTTCGGCCATGCGCACCAGCAATACCGGCACCGGGCTCAGTCGGGCGGTGTTCTCTGCCACGCTGCCCATCACCAGGCGCTGAAAGCCGCTGCGGCCATGCGTGCCCATTACGATCAGCCTGGCCGCCCAGTCGCGCGCCTCGGCCAGTATCGCCTCTTCGGTCGCCACGTCTTCAGCCTCCAGCAATTTGCTGTCGAAGCTGACGCCAGCAGCGCTTGCCACCTTGCCCAGTTGCAGCAGCAATCGCTCCCCTTGCCGGCATTGGGCATTGAGTGCAGCCTCTGCGGCTGCGGCGCTGCCGCTCGCTGTCCGGATCCGCGTCGCATCGATCACATGGATCAAGCGAATGCTGGCTTTCAGCGGCACGGCCAGCGCCAGTGCCTCGCTCAGCGCCCGCTCGGCAACCCGGCTATCGTCGATGGGCACCATGATTTTGTCGTACATGCCTGCGCTCCCATGGATGCGAGGCCCATCGCCCCGTTTACACCACCTTAGCGCCTCCCCGCCAGCGACACCTTGCGCCACATCAAACGCACACGAGGAATACCCGCCACTACGCCACCTTGTCGTACCCGCATCCGGCGCTGCATGATGCAGACGGTGGCAAGCACAGGCTGCCAGCCCGATCATCATTCAGGGGAGCACGCATGCAGACCAACGGCGCAGACCTGACCGACCCGGCAGATGTCCTCGCAGCCTTGCTCCGGCGCGAGCCACTGTTTCACCGCCCCGAGTTTGGCACCCAGCGGGCCGACTTCGAGCGGATGATGGCAGCGGATTTCCACGAGATCGGTGCATCCGGGCAACGCTATAGCCGCGAGGTGGTGCTGGATACCTTGCTCACCCGTCATGCCGACCCGGCTTACCGCGAACCGGCAGCCCGATGGCGGGTGCTTGATGCCCGCTGCCAGCAACTGGCCGAAGATCTTTACCTGCTGACGTATACCCTGGCGCAAGCAGAGCGTATTTCCCGCCGCACAACAATCTGGCGCAACACGGATCAAGGCTGGCTGGCCGTGTTTCATCAGGGCACGCTGGCGGAACAGCACTAGGGCCTGTTAACACTTATTTCGCGCTTGCGCTGGGCCGCAAAGAGGTCAGCTACAAGGCACGCAACGCAGGCAATAACCGGTTATTGCCAAGGCGCGTAACGCCGTAGATGACCTCTTTTCGGCCCAGCCCGCGGGTTCGGGGTATTTCGGGCGGTTCGCTGCCTTGCAAACCGCTTGCGGTACCCGTACCGCGGCGCGTTCTGCCCCTTGCGCTCCATCCCGAACTACCCCGAACGCAAGCGTGAAATAAGTGTTAACAGGCCCTAGCACAGCTCAAACAGCAACAAAGCCCTCTTCAAGACGGCAAAGGTGACGGATGAATCGGCAAGAGTGCAGCAGGCCGCACGCGCCTAGGGCCGGTTGTGCAAATGCCAGTGAGAGGCTCCCAGCAACGCCCAGGCGGTATCGCGAAAGTCGTTCCACATCCCCAGCGTTTCGAGCTGCACCGCCACATCGAACGCGACACGCGGATCTTGTATCGGTCGCGTGACATTGAACTGCAACATGGTGCCGTAGTGACACATCAACTCGGCACCGTGCTGCCGCTGCCAATCACGCAGCAAGGCAATGACAGCAGGCGAACCGATGCTCGGGCTGCCCCACCAATGCATATAGGCAAGGATGTCTGCCGGGTCTGCCACTGGAATCAGCAATACAGCCATGTGCTCGCCATGGTCCGGATCAAACCAGAACGGGCTACCGGTCTCGGCCGTTCGCACGGGCTGTCGGCACTCCCAATCAAACAGCACCCGATACGCAGCCAGTTGTGGTGGGCCGGATTGCTGCTTCATGGCCTCGATCAGCGATAGTTCGTCGGGCGCACTACCGTACTCTTGCCGCAGCCTATCCAGCTGATCGGCCCAGAAATCGGGATATTCGTCGGCGCTGCCATTCAGGCGCTCAATGCTGCGCCTGGGCTCTGCCAGCCGGGCGTGGGCGAGTATCTGCGCAGGGTCATTGGGCGCCCTTGAGCGGCCGTACTCGTATTCATGCGCAAATTCCTGCCGGTGAAACAGGAAAGGCACATCGCGCAATGCCGCCTCACGCCAAGGCTCCCAGCTCTGGTGCGCCCCGACAAACCACACCAGCAAGGGCCAATGGCCCGATGCCGGGTATTGCGCCCGCAACTGCCGCCACAACAGCGGCGCATCATGCTGGCCGGCGTGGATTGCATGCACCATGCTCGGCAGCTCGGGGATCACGCAACTGATGTACTCGGCATCGGCAAAGCCGGTCTTGGCCAATAATCCCTTGGGAGACAACGTGGCAGGCAGCATGGCAGTCGGCGCAAAGGGTGATGCACGCAAGATAACCTGCGCCACGCCCCCTGCCACCAACTGACTATATCTCGTTGTTTTATTAACACAGATCGCAAGATTTGATCCAGATTGCTCGCTTGCGTTAGCGCCAGACCATCCAAAGCCCCCTTTCGGGGGCTGTTGACGGGATCGCTTCCGCACAATCGTCATAGCGCCAGCTAAACCTCGCGCGGCCGGGAAATTTCAAATCAGAACGCCACCACCATCAATCACGCTCACCTGCCCTGTAGCAAAAGCATTGTTCATCAGATACAGATAGGTCTGTGCAACATCGTCGGCCTCACCAACCCGGCCCACTGGCAAACGGGCGCCAACGTGGCTGTACATCGCCTCGCGCTCTTGGTCCGGAATATTCGACCACAACGGCGTACGCGTAAAACCTGGGCTGACGATATTGACCCGGATCGGCGCCAGCTCGACCGCCAGCGCACGCATGAAGCCCTCCATGGCGCCGCAAATGCTCGCGCCAGCGGTCCAGCCCTGCTGCGGCCGCGCACTGGCAACACCGCTGGTAAGCGTGATCGAACCGCCATTCTGGAGATATGGCGCTGCTGCTTTCACGGCAGCAATCGCACCGAATACCCGTACTTCAAACGCATTGCGCACTGCGCTCAGATCGGTGTGCCCCAGCTCGCCCAATTGCAGACTGTCACCAGCGGTATACACCAGATGATCGATAGCACCGATACCGGCAAACAGTGCATCCACGGCGGCGGCATCGGTCAAATCTGCAACCCTGCCCTGGGCGCGTGGGCCGAGTTCTGCCACGGCAGCGGCCACCTTGCCCTGGTTTGAGGATGAAATAATAACTGTTGCACCCTGCGCCAACGCAGCGTGCGCCACAGCCAGCCCGATACCCGAGGTGCCGCCAAGTATCACCACTTTCTTGTTCTGCAAATTCATGATGGTCCCTTATCGAATTGCGTCAAACGACGTACGCAAAGCATGATTCCATCTGTATTTTTGATAAACGATGAGTTATTTTCCTAACTCATAATCAGGATTTATGAATGGATCGTTTTGCCAGCATGTCGGTCTTCGTACGCGTCGTCGAACGCGGCAGTTTTGCTGCCGCGGCAGAAGGCAGCGGCATGACTGCGACCATGATCGGCAACCACATCCGTGCACTGGAGCACCTGCTTGGCGCGCGCCTGTTGAACCGGACCACGCGGCGGCAAAACCTGACTGAAATTGGTCGAAGTTACTACGAGCAATGCGTCAGCATACTGGCGCAGCTTCAGTCAGCAGAAATCGATGCACGCGACATGCGTACACGCCCGCGCGGGCGCCTGCGGGTCAGCGCACCCATCATCTACGCCGCACACAGGCTCGCTCCGGCGATGAAAGACTATCTGGATCGCCATCCCGATGTGCATGTGGAGCTGGTGCCGAGCGATCGCATGGTCGATCTTGTTGACGGTGGCTTCGATGCAGCCATCCGCGTTGGCCTGCTACCGGATTCGAATCTGATCGCGCGGCCACTGGCCCCCTCGCCACGCATCGCCTGTGCAGCGCCCGACTATCTGGCAAGGCATGGCATGCCCGCCGTCCCGGCCGACCTCACCAAGCACAATTGCCTTGCCTTTGGATATGACAGCGGCCCCGACCGCGACTGGCACTTCATCCTTGCCGATGGCTCGCAACAAACAGTCCATGTGCCCGGCCGTCTCGACATCAACAGCGGACAAGCGCTGCGTGAGGCCGCACTATCCGGCCTTGGCATCATCTTGATGCCGGAAATGCTGCTGGAAAATGACCTGGCAGAAGGCAAGCTCATCCGGCTATTTCCAGACCTGCCAGCGCCAACGTTTCCGGTACAGATCGTCTATCTGCCAGAACGCAAGCTGACCGCCAAGCTCGCAAGCTTTGTTGATTTCATGCTTGAGCGATTCGGGCCCGACGCCGGCTGAGCAGCAAGCCCCCCCGTGGGGGCCAGATAACAAAAAGCCCCCATGCGGGTAATGCCAGTCAGTTAAGCGCTAGCCGCTGGTATTGAGTTAAAAAGAGGACGTGATTCACGTCCTCTTTTTACATGACCCCCCTGCACCACGAACTCGCACATACCCTGAGCCGGATCCCCACCAATCTGGATCGACTCAGTACGCTGATCGACCCCGACTGGATCGAACAAGCCCTCTCATCGTCCGGTAAAGCCTCAATCCGCAGGCGCAAGCTGCCAGCTGAACATGTGGTCTGGCTCGTCATCGGCCTTGCCCTGTTTCGTAATCTGCCCATCTGGGATGTCGTCCGCCAACTGGACTTGGTGCTCGATGGTCATGCAATCACCGTACCCAGCGCCAGCGTCCAGGCACGCCAGC
>NZ_FWXD01000075.1 GCF_900176275.1 Andreprevotia lacus DSM 23236
GCCACCGTACCGGGTGGTGCGGGCAATGTGCAGGACATCTACCCGCTGGCGCCGTTGCAGGAAGGGATCTTGTTCCATCACTTGATGGAGCAGGAAGGGGATCCGTATCTGCTGCCGAGTTTGTATGCGTTCAGCTCGCGTACGCAGCTGGATGAACTGCTGCAGGCCATGCAGCAGGTGATTGATCGCCACGATATTTTGCGCACCAGCCTGGTATGGGAAGGACCGGATCAACCAGTGCAAGTGGTGCACCGCCACGCGCAATTGCCAGTGCAAGAGTTGCATTTCGATGCATCGATTGGCGATGTTGCTGCGCAGCTGCAGGCACAGCTTGACCCCAAACACACTCGTATTGACATCGGCCAAGCGCCGCTGCTGCGCTGCCATCTTGCCGAGGACCCGCAGAATGGCCGCTGGCTGCTGCATATCCTGGCGCATCACCTGGCCATCGATCACACCACGCTTGATCTGCTGGTTGCCGAGGCCGAAGCCATCGATCAGGGGCTGGAAGCCAGCTTGCCGGCACCGGTGCCGTTCCGCCAGTTCGTTGCGCAGGCAAAGCTGGGTGTGAGCCAAGCCGAGCATGAAGCTTTCTTCACCCAATTGCTGGGTGATGTTGACGAGCCGACCGCCCCGTTTGGTTTGCTGGATGTACAGGGCGAATTCGCTACGATGTCGCGTCGCCTGCCAGCTGCCTTGTCGCGTGCTGTACGCCAGCAGGCGCGGCGTGCCGGTGTCAGCGTTGCCAGTCTGATGCACCTGGCCTGGGCGCTGGTGCTGGCCCGCTCCAGCGGTCGCGATGACGTGGTGTTCGGCACCGTGTTGTTCGGCCGCATGCAGGGCGGCGAGGGCAACCGTGGTATCGGCCTGTTCATCAATACGCTGCCGATCCGCCTGCATATTGGCCAGCAGGGAGCCCTGCAAGCCTTGAAAGACGCGCATGCGCTGCTGGCGCAACTGCTGCGCCACGAACACGCGACCTTGGCGCAGGTTCAGCGTTGCAGCGGCGTGGTTGCGCCGACACCGTTGTTCAGCGGCTTGCTCAATTACCGCTACAGCCCGCAGGCCGGGCAGGGTAGTGATGATGCAGATGCAGGCGTTGAGTCGCTGGGTGTGGCCGAACGCACCAATTATCCGCTGTGCGTCGATATTGATGACCTGGGCACAGACTTCCTGCTCACGGCGCAAGTGGTAGAAGGCATCTCCCCCTCACGCATCTGCGACTTCCTCGAACACGCCATCACAGCACTGGTTGCCGCACTGGCCGATACCCCCGCTGTTCCCCTCCTGCAGCTCGACGTACTGCCCGCTGCCGAACGCGAGCAAGTTGTGGTTGGCTGGAACCAGACGTATCAAGACCTGCCGCTGTCATCCTGCGTGCAGGAACTGTTCGAAGCCCGGGTGGCTGCCGCACCCGATGCCATTGCCCTGGTCCAGCCGGATTTGAC
>NZ_FWXD01000060.1 GCF_900176275.1 Andreprevotia lacus DSM 23236
GTTCGCTGCGCACGGTGAACAGGATTTGCAGCAGCAGCGCTCGCAACAAGTGTTCGGGTGGAATCGACGGGCGGCCGGTATGTGAATAGCGCTCATCGAACATCGTGCTCATGTTGGCGAGGATGCCATCGACCAGCAGGCGCAAGCGGCGCAGTGGGTGATCGGCGGGAACACGATGTTCGAGGCTGACGTAGCTGAACATCGACGACTGTGGATTCTCTTGGCCGCGCATAGGAAATGGGGAAAGTAGGTGGCTGGTTTGAGGCGGAATTCTGCCTCAAACTCCGCTTGCTGCAAGGGGTTGGGAGTTTCTCACCAGCCTGCTAGGATGAAAAAAACTCCACAAGAAAAAAATAGCCAAACCAACAGCGGCCAAAACAAGAGGGCCACCCACACGAACCAATGATCGCTTAAATATATTGCCACGATCATCCGCATGAGTTTCAGTATTTGTCGTTTCTTCACGATGACTAGCATATGTGCCGAAATACTTTTCGTCATATTTCCCAACGCCCTTACTGATCTGCTGAAATTCTTCAGATTTGACCGCTTTTGAACAAATCCACGCATAACGCTTTGTTGCGCCCAAGGCATCGAGTTTGCGAAATTCAAATAACTGATCAATACGACGGCGCCAAATAGGGTGAACGTCGCGGCGATCCTGCCCAAGCAAAACAACGTCAATGCCAAGATGGCGATGCTCAGTAACCCATTCCTGTTCTTTTGGATTCATATTGCCGGACTTAGACGGCCAGTGGTTTTGAACTTCGTCAATGACCACCAGTGAATCATTTTCAGCAATTTCGAGGAGCGTTTTAGTATCCTCAGGGGATACACACTTAATCAACGCCTCAACAAGCTCTATATCAATAGCGGTAACTTCGGCAATTTTCTGATGATTGACGCCGCGGATATTGGTAAATACCGCCCTACCCTTTTGCAGCGCCGGAATAATTTGCTTGACCATCGCTTCATACGACTTACCAGCACCGGGCAATCCCTCATGGAAAATTAGCATGTCATCACCACTGGAAAAGAGTCACGAACTTACGAATCAAATGAACGCCCACACCAATACCAAGAATGGAAAACGCCTCTGCAAATCCGCAGACACTCAAGAAAAATTGCAACGATTGCGGCAACTGGGCAATTAGCGAAGAAATACCCTTTAAAATAAATTCAGGCACTTGAATGCTATTCACCAAAGCGATAATCATATCCATCAAAGCAGAAAAAATTGAGAGCATGGCATCATAAAGCAAATCTTTAAATGCCTGAGCGATACTCATTATGGTATCAGTAATAAATTGCCCAAATTCAACAATATAATCTTTAATCTTGGAAATGATGGACATATATAGCCTATCGTAAAATAGCGAATTTAAATGCTGCCCAAGTGGCAATCAAAGCAAGCATCACTTTTATAGCCGCGTAAATTTGATATGCAATTTGAGAACAAAACATATCCATAACATTGCCACCAATCGAATGGCCCATTACGGAAATTGTAGGCAAGGCATAAACAGGACAAGTTCCATTTGCGGATATATCAAAAAAATGAATTGCCGCACTAACAATTGGAGCGTTTTTTAACTCATCAATTTTATCTAACGCAACTGACTTAAATGTGGAATCGCCTTTTTTATAAAATCCATCCTTCGGCCCTTTCAAACCAAGGGGACCCGGATCACCATCATCGGGCGCGCCGGTAGGAACGGGAACACCTGTTGTGCCAGTTCCAGGGGTACCAGTGGGATTACCACCGCCGCCGCCACCACCGCCACCGCCGCCGCCGCCGCCGCCATCACCAGGAACAGGCGTGCCGCCTGGAACGGGCGTACCACCTGGCGCAGGGGTAGTACCAGGGACAGGTGTGCCGCCAGTGCTGGGAGGGCCGGAAGGGACCGGAGCAGGAGTAACGCGATCAAAACACTTGAGAACGCCGTTCATGACAGCCGAATCCTGATTAGCACCACATGTATTAGGCGGAGGCGTGGTAAACAACTGTGGTGCCCCATTGCCATCGGCAGCCGTACAAGACGTACCTGTCTGCGTATACGAACCATGCGAACCGTATTGGGTCTTGCCACCAATAACGCTGGATTTAGATGCGCTAGTGCCGGTAAATAACGCAACACAACCGCCAATACATGACGACGCTGCAGTATTAGGAGACGACGAATACCAATCGCCGGTACCTAAATTAGTTCCAGCTCTGCAGGGATTAGGACCGGGGGTAGCTGGTGGGCTAGTTGGAAACGGGGTAGGCGTAGGCCCCATCAACTCGCGAACATCTGATTGCAGATTACACGGATCATAATTAATACCGCAACCGCAACCAACTGTTGCAACTCCATAACGAGGAAAAACCGTAGGGTCCCCGCGCCATGTAATACCCTTAACGCCGGTGAAACCACCACACATCATCGATGGATTTGTCTGCCAATTAATACCGCCATTGGAGGAGTATTCAATAACAGCAAATGATTTGGCGGACAAAAACAACAGAACAAACAATACGAGTAGACGAATCATTTAAGCCCCGCAATAATTGCCCATGCGCAAAGCAATCCGAGTAAGAAAGACGAAAAGAGCCAAATCATTTCAGTCACCAATAAAAAAAGGGGCCGAAGCCCCCGCCATTAAAATGGCTTAGGCAAAAAAGGACATGACCTGCTTAAAGCCCCAACGCGCGAAACGCGGGGAGATGGCAATCGCGGCAACAGCAGCAATGCCGGTAATGATCGACGTTGCATCGAGCGCACCAGTAATCTGGGAAAAGTCGATATTGATAGCGGCGGCTTGCGACGAAACAGCGGCAAGCGCGAGAACGACAGCGAGGGAAATACGATTTTGCAGATTCATAAAAAACTCCTATTTGAAAAAATTGATTACTTCACCGAATTGGCGAGCTACTACAAAACACAGCAACGGGGCAATCAATCCCGCGCTGATTGCTGCGGTAAATTGCTCGGGAGTGGGTTGAGAAAAAATCTCCTGAGCAATAAACGCATCTCTGGTTTCGGCAGCAGTCATTGCGACATAGCCCGGACAAGAGGCCATATCAGCAATAGCGCCGAGATTAACGACTTTTACAAGAATGGCAGGGCGACCGGTATCGGAATAAGCAGCAAGCCCCTCACCGGAAGTTTGCGAAACGACAAACGAATAACACATCGCCATCATTCTTCTCTTACAAAAAAACTAAAAATCAACCAGCGATCAAGAAAATCAATCGCGGTTTCGACTGCGGCCTCTTCTGAATCAAAAAGACCGGCGTCATTCACCATCCGGGTGAAGCCAACGGTGCCATCGTCGGGAAACAGGAACAGGCCGGAATCTCTGTCCTGGACGATCCACACCGGCCTGAGGCTGGCCATTACGGTTTGGCCGCGACCGCGGCAACTTCGCCAGTTGCGACGTTGACGCGCCCGACCGGCTTGACGTCAACGACTTCCATCTTGATCTGGCCGCGTGCAACGACCTGTTCGACGGAGATGTCGGCCTCGAGCGGAAACGGCAGCGCTTCCAGCTTTTTGTAAAGCGCCGGGTCCGGGCTCTTCAGCTCGGCAACGGACATGCCCTTTTGACGGCCGTTGTTTTCCAGCGGGAAGAGTGCGAACAGCGTGGTGGACTTGTAGGTTTTGCCATCCACGTCGCCGTCAAAGAACTTGATACCTACGATGGTTGCGCGAAGTTGTTGCATGGTCAGATCCTCGATATGTCGGCCGTAAAGCCCGGTTCCGATGTGGCCCATGGCATCGGGAGCAGATAGCTGGGTGCGAAGTCGATATGGCCCATTTGAGCGAGCGCGGCGACTTCGGAAGGGGTGAGGCCTTGGTACTTGTCGGAAAGACGCAGCGGGGCCGGGGCGAGCGTGCAATCAGCAGGCTTGAGACGCTTGGGCATGCCTTCGCGGGAAATAAGGTCTAGCAACTGGGCGTCATCGGCCACGACCTCGCGGAGGACGTGCACGTACTGGCCGAACTGCTTCTTGATGTTGTTGATCGACGCGTTGAGATTCACTTCAAGCTGGCGCTTATGGGTCTCGACACGGCTTTGGCGTTCGCTGATCCAGCCGAGGGCCGGATACATGCCAGCGAGATACTTGCCGGGCTGAAGAAGCATTTCATAGGGCAGGACGCAATCGACGGCTTTGAATTCGCCTTCAATGCGTACCCATTCTGAATCGCGGGCACCCTCTTTGCGGCCACGCTCATAAACACGCAAGAACTTGGCACCAGTGCGTAGACCAACGGTCAGCGTTCTGCCCTTCCCTGTCGGGTTTTTCCAGTTGCCAACATGCTCGACGTTCGGCGCAGTGCCGCGATAGTTCTGGAATGCTCCTTGATCGTAATCGGCGTCGGCACGATCCACGCTGTAGCGCTCACCGAAAAAATCATCGTGCGCGAGGTCTACGCGGGTGAGCTTGGGGTTTACCGCTTCGCCTTCCAACCAGAGGACTAGCCGTTGCTCCCAGCCGGGTTTTGCTGCTGTGCAGCCGGTACCGCTGATGGAAACTTCCATGCGATCACGCTGGCCACCAATGGCGACGAAGCCATAACCGTCACCGAGCGGGAAGCTATCGTGGAAGAAGTGCTTACCGGACTGGCGAGGGCCGGTAACGCCGAAGCCGAACACGGCTTCAAGCCGCTCGGAGAGGGCGAGCACGTAGTCTTCGTGACTGTTGGCAAAATCGGCATATTGGAGACAGGTGTCTTTGTGGAAGGTGAAGTTCACCCAGTCGATAAAAGCCACGTCATCGCAGGGACCGGTACGTACCGGGTATTCCTTTGTCTTCACGCGACCACCGGACGAGATCACCAGTTGCAGCACCTGGGGAGCGGGAGTTAACCCCGTGTTACCTGTGGGGGTCTCGCGCTGCCCAGCCGGCAAGCCTGTCGCGCAAGCGCGCCCGGCTTCGCCGGCTTGGCGTTGTAGCGCTGCCCACGCGGTCACACCGGCTTCGTCATAGCGTGCAGCACGGCGTTCTTGGCCGTACCATTGCGGCATCAGTGCGGTAACAGCGGACTCGAAATCAACCCCGAACTCATCGCGGAGCGCAAGACGCGCTTGATTCTCAGCCGACAACGTATAGGCTACGGCGGAATCAATGGCGGCAAAGTCGGCCCCGGTCAGGGAGGCATCGAAGTGGCGGAGTTCTGGAAGCTGTTTTTTGCGGGGCATCGCAGAGTGATAACTTGTTAACGTGGTGCAAAGTTAACACGCGATAACAAGTTAACGTCAATGGAGTAACGCTTGGAAAACTTGGAAGAAATCATCGAAGAGGCAAAGAAAGCCTCAGGGTGTGAAAGCTATAGCGACCTAGCAAGAAAGCTAGGTGTAACACATGGAACGGTAAGCCACTGGCGAACCGGCAGAAGCACTCCAGACGCTTATGCACTCATGGAGCTACAAAAACTCCTGAAGATCGATGCACGCCAGTTGCTGGCAATCATCGAGGCAGAGCGCGCCAAAACCGAGGAACGGCGCGGGTACTGGGAGGAGGTAAAACGCAGTTTCTCTTCGTCGGGTTCTACGATTGCCGCCGTGGCTTTGGCCGCGACAATAGCCCTATTCGGGAACCCAAGCGTTACAGCAGAACAGGCAAATACTTACAAATATACTTCACTACCACTGTATATTATGTAAAGTAAAATGCCAAAAACCTGGTGAAGTGGTGCTGGCAAGGCACGTGAAACACGACAGAACGAGCCATACGGCAGCAAGTGAATGCAGCGCCACCTGCGGAGTTTTGTTAGCGGATCTCGGCGGGAAAAGTACCAAGTAACTGATATCCATAACTTTCTTCTAATTTTCCATATTTTCTCCAACTTCACGCTGTTGCACACAAACAATACCATTACGTATCCAGCGCAATAAGGCTATTCCCTTGTGTCAGAATGCGCTGCGGCCGGTAACGGATGACCTTACCGCAGATTCCGCTCAGCCTTGCTGGATACGCTCGATGACCACGAAATACGCTTTCCGTTGTGTTCTGATTGGGGAAACCACGTTGCCCGAGGCATGTGCCGAGCGCTTGCTGGCCCAAGGGCATGACATTCTTGCCGTGGTAACGCGTGACGCACGTTTGCAGCAATGGGCGCAGGCGCACTGCATCATGGTGACCGAAAGCGCTGCGTCATTGCCTGCACTGCTCGATGGTAGAGCTTTCGAGCATATTTTCAGTATCGTAAATCCGGCGATCTTGTCACCAGCCTTGCTGGCGCTGGCTGCGGGATATGCGATTAACTACCACGATGGCCCGCTACCACGCTATGCCGGTACCCATGCAACAACATGGGCATTGATCAATGGTGAAACGCGCCATGCGGTCAGCTGGCATTTGATGCACGCGCAGGTTGATGCGGGCGCCTTGCTCCAGCAGGCATGGCTGGATATTGCAGCTGACGAGACAGCGCTATCGCTGAACGCCAAATGCTATGACGCGGCACTGTCAGCCTTCGATGTCTTGCTGGCCGATCTGGCCGCCGGCACCGTCAAGCAACAGCCACAAGATGCAAGCAAGCGGACTTTCTTTGCCAACCGCCTGCGGCCAGCAGCCGGTTGTAGCTTGCAATGGCAACAACCAGCACAACAATTGGCATCCTTGGTCAAGGCGCTGCATTTCGGTCCCTACGCCAACCCGTTGGGCACGGCCAAGTTGCTGGCACCTGCTGGCTGGTGCAGTGTCGGGATCGCTGTGGCACTGCATACAGAAGTGGTACATATCCCCGGTACAGTGTTGGCGATTGACGCTACAACCATCACGATCGCCACTGCGCAAGGTGCGCTGAGACTATCCGGGTTGACCAGCCTGAGCGGCGAATCACTTTCACCGCTTGATCTTGGGTGCGTGACGGGTATGCAAGTGCCCGAGCTGGCCAGCAGCGATGCTGTACAACTTGGGCAGCGCTACGAGCAATCGTCCCGCCATGAAGTATTCTGGCGGCATCAATGGCAGCATGCCGAGCCGGTCCGTCTCCCCCTTGCCCGCCATGTTGCCGGCTCAGCTGCGCCCATCAGCCACCTTCACATCCCTGTACTGCGCGATGCAGAAAACGATCGCCAGTTTGCGGGCACCGTGGCTGCATTTGCTGCACTCCTCGGGCGCATTTGCCAGATTGATCGTTTTTCAATCGGATATCGACCTCTGGCACTGCAAAGCATGCCGACGCTTGTGCGCAGCTTTTTTGCCGATGCGGTACCACTGAATTGCAAGATTGATTCGAGCTTGCCGTTCCCGCAGTTGCAGCAGCAAATTACCGCGCAACTCAACCGGCTCGAGCAACATGGGTTGCCCGCACGCGACGTGGTGCAACGCTATCCCGAATTGCGTGGCGGCGGCGAAAAATCCTGGCCCTTGGTCGTTGAAATAGTCAGCCAGGCGCAGTTCGATGCACCAGTTCCACTATTGGGCAGCAATGCAGTTTGCGTGCTGCAGATCATGGCAGATGGTGGTGGCGCCCGCTGGGTTTTCGATTCCGGTTTGCTTGACTCTGCCCATGTCGCAGAGATGCAGCTGCAATGGCAGCAGCTGCTTGCTGGCTTGGCTGTTTCAGATGCATCGCCGCTAGCCCGGATTTCCTTGCTGGATGCAAACACTAGACAGCGCGTGTTGTTCGGCTGGAACGAAACGGCAGCGCCCTGCCCTCATGTCGGTATCCACCAGCTGTTCGAACAACAAGTCGATGTCCAGCCAGCTGCCCCCGCCTTGTTGTTCGGCGATGCCGTGCTGTCCTACGCCGAACTCGATGCCCGCGCCAATCAACTGGCACACGCTTTGCGCGCTGCCGGGGTCGGGCCCGATGTGTGTGTCGGGGTGTGTTTGTCGCGTTCCTTCGAGCTGGTGATTGCGCTGCTGGCCATCCTCAAGGCCAGCGGGGCGTATGTGCCGCTCGATCCGGCTTATCCGCCACAACGATTGGCGCACATGCTGGCCGATGCGTCTCCGCGGCTGGTGTTGGCCGAACAGGCACATGCTGATGTGTTGCGTGCCTACGCCGGGCCGGTGTGGCTGCTGGATGAGGCGGAGCGGCAGGCCGAGTTGGCCGGCCTGGCGTCAACGCGCTTGAACCTGCCGGTGTGGCCGCAGCAACTGGCCTATGTGATCTATACCTCGGGCTCGACCGGTTCGCCCAAGGGCACGCTGGTGCCGCACGCTGGCTTGGTGAATCTGGTTCACGACAATATTGTGGCGTTTGGTCTTGAACCTGGCCAGCGCATGCTGCAATTTGCATCGCTGAATTTCGACGCGGCGACGTGGGAAATTTTCCTGGCGCTATTGTCCGGCGCAATACTTTGCCTTGCCGAGCGCAGTGCGCTGGTGCCGGGTCCGGCTTTGCTGGCTACCTTGCAGCGCTACGCTGTACACACTGCCGTGCTGCCGCCAGTAGCCCTACCCATGCTGGATGCCTCTGCCCTGCCCGCGCTGAAAACGCTGGTTGTCGGTGGTGAAGCTTGCCCGGCCGCGCTGGCCAATACCTGGCAACAAGGCCGACGGTTCTGCAATGCCTATGGGCCGACCGAAACCACGGTCTGCGCCACCCTGGCGCAGATTGACACCGTACAGCAACACGCCCCGGCGATTGGCCGGCCCATCGCCAATACCCGGGTGTATCTGCTGGATGCCCACCTGCAACCGGTGCCGGTCGGGGTGGCCGGTGAGCTGTATATTGCCGGCATCGGGCTGGCGCGCGGTTATCTCAACCGGCCAGACCTGAGTGCCGAACGCTTCCTGCCGGATCCGTATGGGCCGGCTGGCAGCCGCATGTATCGTTCTGGCGATCTGGCGCGCTGGTTGCCGGATGGGCGCATTGACTATCTGGGCCGCAGTGATCAGCAGGTCAAGCTGCGTGGTTTCCGCATCGAGCTGGGCGAGATTGAAGCCACCTTGCTGCAACAGCCGGCGATTCG
>NZ_FWXD01000069.1 GCF_900176275.1 Andreprevotia lacus DSM 23236
CCACTGGGCAAACCGGTACGGCATGACCGGCTGTATATCCTCAACGAACAGCAACAACCGACTCCGATTGGTGTGGTGGGGGAAATCTGCGTTGGGGGTATTGGGGTAGGGATTGGTTACTTCAACCAGCCTGAACTCACTGCAGAACGCTTCATTCAGGATCCATTCAGCCAGAACGCAGACGCACGCCTGTACAAGACTGGCGACCTCGGTCGCTGGCTGGCGGATGGCACCATCGAGTATCTGGGCCGCAATGACTTCCAGGTCAAGCTCCGTGGCTTCCGCATTGAACTGGGCGAGATCGAAGCCAAGCTTGGCACCGCCGAACAGATTCAGGAAGTCGCCGTCCTCGCGCGTGAAGACAGCCCGGGTGACAAGCGTCTGGTTGCCTACTACGTCGGTGCGCTGGATGCAGAAGCACTCCGAGCGCACGCCAGTGCCCAGCTGCCGGCCTATATGGTCCCGGCTGCGTATGTCCAGTTGGCGTCCTTCCCGCTCACCCCGAACGGCAAGCTGGACCGCAAGGCGCTGCCAGCGCCTTCGGGTGACGCCTGGGTCAGCCGTGGCTATGAAGCACCTATCGGCCAGATTGAAGAGACCCTCGCCAGCCTGTGGGCCGACCTGCTCAAGGTCGAGCGGGTGGGGCGGCAGGACAATTTCTTTGAGCTCGGCGGGCACTCATTGTTAGCCGTGCAACTACTTGCCCGCATTCGCCAGACCTTCGAGATCGACGTACCGCTAAATGACATCTTTGCCGCGCATGATCTGGCCGGCATGGCGCAGGCCATTGTTCAAGCCGGGCTGGGTAGTTACAGCCAGGAAGATATTGCCCAAGCCATGGCCGAGCTGGATGGCCTTAGCGAAGAAGAAATTGCCCAACTGCTGGCCGAGGAGGGCGAAGCCTGATGGCTTCGTTTTTCCGCCAGCCCCGCAACGCCATTGACGACTGAATAACGACCATGACCGATCAAGCGCACAGCAAACTCGACGCCAAACAACTTGAACTGCTTCTTCGCCGTTTGAAGAAAACCAAAGCCCCGACTGCTGCCAGCTCGGTGGATACCATTCCGCTAGCCGACCGCAGCCAGCCGTTGCCGCTTTCCTGGGCGCAGGCGCGCTTGTGGTTTATTGACCAGCTTGATCATGACGCCAGCAAGGCCTATCACCTGCCGCTGGCGCTGCGGCTGGATGGTGCGCTGGATGCAGCCGCGCTGATTGCTGCATTGAACCGGATCGTTGCCAGGCATGAGAGCCTGCGCACCGTTTTCCGGCTGGATGATGGCGAGCCGGTTGCGCAGCTCTTGCCTGCAGATAGCGGATTTGCTTTACAAATTGTTGATTTGGCTACGCTAGGTGACGAGGCGCAACGCGCTGAAATTGAACGCCTAGCCGCGCAGGAGGCGGTGGCACCGTTCGACCTGGCGCAAGGGCCGCTGTGCCGTGGGCAATTGCTGGTGCTGGGCGCTGACAGCCATGTGCTGCTGATCACGCAGCATCACATCGTGTCGGATGGCTGGTCGCAAGGCGTGTTCATCGCAGAAGTACGTGCGCTGTATCACGCGTTCAGCCAAGGCGAAGATGATCCGCTGCCGGCATTGCCCATCCAGTATGGCGACTTTGCAGTCTGGCAACGTCAGGCACTGCAAGGGGATGACCTGCTGCAACAGGCCGACTTCTGGCGTAGCTATCTGGATGGCGCGCCGGCGGTGCTGAATTTGCCGTTCGACCGTGCACGCCCTGCGGTGCAGACGCACCGTGGCGGTACCTTGCCCTTCACGGTGCCTGAAGCCATCGCCGCCGAACTACGCACCTTTGCCCAGCGCAACAAGAGCACCGTGTTCATGGCGCTGCTTGCGGCTTGGGGTCTGCTGCTGTCGCGCTTGAGCGGTGAGCAGGATGTGGTCGTCGGCTCGCCGCTGGCCGGGCGTGACCGGAGCGAGCTGCAAGGCTTGATAGGCTTCTTCGCCAACACGCTGGCGCTGCGTCTTCGCATCGAGCCGGACTGGACCGTGGCCCAGCTGCTGCAGGCGGTGCGCGATTCGGCCATGCAGGCATTTGCCCATCAGGCGCTGCCGTTCGAGCAGGTGGTTGACGCGGTCAAACCGGTGCGTAGCCTGAGCTACAGCCCGATTTTTCAGGTGATGCTGGCATTCAACAATACGCCGGATGGCGGCGACGAAGAGCTGCAGGGTATTCGTTTTTCGGCCATCGAGCAGCTGCGCGATACCTCGCACTTCGAGCTGATGCTCAACCTGACCGACAGCGGTGACAAGTTGAGCGGGGCGCTGACTTATAACGCAGACCTGTTCGATGCTGTGACCGTAGCGCGCTTTGCCGAGTACTTGCAGACCTTGCTGGCTGCGGTGCTGCGTGGCGACGAGCAGCCGTTGTCGACGCTGGAGATCTTGTCGACAGCAGAACGCCACACCCTGCTTGCCGACTGGAACGCCACCGCCTATGCCTATCCACGTGATAGCGGCCTGGTCTCCCTGTTCGAAGCCCATGTTGAAGCCACCCCGGCCGCTGCTGCTGTGGTCTCTGGTGATGTGGTCTGGTCCTACGCCGAGCTGAACACCCGCGCCAATGTATTGGCCCATACCCTCATTGGTGCTGGCGTGCTGCCGGGTCAAGTCGTTGCCCTCTCACTACCCCGCAGCGCCGAGCTGGTCCTTGCTGAATTGGCCATCCTCAAGGCCGGCGGGATCTATCTGCCTTTGGATGCCGTGTTGCCCGGCGAGCGTCAGGCCAGCATGCTGGCCGA
>NZ_FWXD01000059.1 GCF_900176275.1 Andreprevotia lacus DSM 23236
TCGGCACGGGCCAGCACCAGGGTGGCGCCAGCCCCCAGCGCCATGCACAGCTCCGACGTTGCGGCATCGAAGTTGAACGAGGCAAACTGCAACACCCGCTGGCCGGCTTGTACGCCAAAAGCGGCGATCTGCGCCAGGGCCAGATTCACCAGCCCGGCCTGCGGCACCAGCGTGCCCTTGGGCAAACCGGTCGAACCCGAGGTATAGATCACATAGGCCAGTTGCTGCGGCCACACCGGCAGATTCAAGCGTGTTGACGCCAGGCCTGCCAACTCGGCCTGCCGCTCCGCCTCATCCAGCAGCCACACCGGCCCGGCATAGGCACGCAACACATCAGCATGTGCCTGTTCGGCCAACACCAGCCGCGGAGACGCATCGGCCAGCATGTGCGCCAATCGTTGTGGCGGATAAGCCGGATCGAGCGGCACATACGCCCCGCCGGCCTTGAGGATGGCCAGCAGCGCAATCACCAGCTCGAAGGAACGCGACAAGCACACCCCGACACACACATCGGGCCCGACCCCGGCAGCGCGCAAAGCGTGTGCCAGTTGATTGGCGCGGGCATCGAGTTGGGCGTAGGACAGTACTGCATCGCCGAACAACAAAGCGGGTGCAGCTGGCTGGGCATCGACTTGTTGTTCGAACAGTTGATGGAAGGCCGGTGGCGATGCGTGCGCAACTGCTGTGGCATTCCAGTCCAGCAGCACACGCTTGCGGCCGGCTGCGTCCAGCAGCGGCAAATCCGCTATGGCCTGCTCAGGTGAGGAATGCGCTGCAAGCAGGATGGATTGCCACTGCGCCAGCATGTCCGGCAGATAGTCGGATGAGAGCAATGCCGCGTCATACACCCAGCGGCAGCGGCTGCCGTCACTGGCAATCTGCAACAGGAGTACATGCGCAAAGTCGTCGGTGAGCGGACCAGCAATTTTTGCGAGATCGACGATTTCGATTGCGACCTGCATCTGCTTGCCTGCCTGGCTGCGCAGCTCGGGATAGCGCTGGACGATATCGCGCGCAGGTACACCGTGCTGTGCAAGTTCGGCCAGCTTTGCTTCGATGTGCTGGCCAAGCTGCGCAAAGGTTTGCCGAGCAGTAATCTGGCAGAACAAAGGCAGCGATGGCACGAAGAAGGACTTGCAGACCTTGCTCAAGGTCTGCAGCGCAGCAGGGCGATAGCCGAGGGAGAAATTATCAAGCTGGGTGATGCGAGCCAGCCAGGCTACGAACGTAGCTGCAGTGGTGGCAGGAGACCTGCCATGTTGCAGCAGTGGCAGCGTGAGTTCGCGCACGACAGGAGCCACGCCGATTGCGCCGCGCGCATGGGGCAGACGCAGGGGGCCTGCGCTTTGCCATTCGCTACGCCAGTATGCCTCGTGCTGCGACGAGTGTGCATATGCAGCGCTCAGCTGAGCTGCTTCGGCTGTAGGCAAGAGGGGCAGCTTTGTTCCCGCCGTGCAATCGAGGTCCGCGGGCTTGAAGGGTTTGCCGGCCAAATCGGTTAGCGCAGAAAGTCTGAGCGTGCCTGAACCAGTGGCAACGTCCATACCGTATTCGCTTGACGCCAGCACTGTGCCAACTACGGCCTCAGGCTGGCCGGGTAGCACCTCCGCCTGTGTGACCGCATACCAGCCGGAAGAGGTCAACAGCTTGGCCGTGCCCAGCGGGTTGGGGTAAGGGCCGAATTGCAGTGCGCGCACGAGGTCGGCCAGCTTGTCGGCTGGCAGGGACCAATCCAGGCTGCAACCGGCTTCGGGGCGGCGGTTGCCGGCAAAGAAACTGCGCAGGCGTGTGTCTTGCGGCTGCGGTGCAAGCGCTCCTTCCGCCAGCTCATCGATCAGCGTGTCAAACGCCTGCAAGGCAGCGGCGTAGCATTTGGCATTCAGCGACAGCGCGGTGTCGTCCGGGTCGATATCGAACCAGGTTTGTTGCAGTACGGCGCCCGCATCGATTTGTGACTGCATCAAGTGCCAGCTGATGGCGTGGCGAGTTTCACCGTTGATCAGCGCCCAAGACGTTGCGTACATGCCGGCATAACGCGGCAGCGGCCCGTCATGGTAATTGATGGCATGCCCCGGCACCTGTGCCAGCAGCGCGGGTGGCAGGATGTCCGGGTTGACGATGCTGAACAGATGGTCGAAAGCCTGCCCGGCCAGCAGTGCTGGCAAATCACCAACCGATGCCGTTTGCGGGATATTCCGCGTCTGCGCCCAGGCCTGCAGCCGGGTATCGCGCGTTACTACAGCGGCGATCTCGTGCCCTTTGGCTTGCAGGCGCTCGGCGCAGGCTTCGGGTAGCGTGGTTTCGCCGATCAGGATGCAGCGAAAAACGTGTGTCGATGTCATTGAACGTTTCCTGCCAGAGCGGTTGATGCAGGCCTCCAGCCATGAATCGGCATGGATTGCCTGCTGCACTGCTTGATCATCATCAACGTGTTTACCCTATGCCTTGCTTGGCGCTGTACTTGGCAATGCTGCCGACGCGGCTCGCTGTGCGACGATCTCGTGCATGTCCTGGCTGATGTCGCGCATGCAGGCGAGTACGTCGGTAATGAAACCGTTCATGGTTTCCTCTGCAAACATGCTGCGGCAGTATGTCCAGCCCACTCCCAGTCGCCCGTCACGCACGGCAGAGCCGCCAAAGGGGCGGAAGCCCGGGCGCATCGGCCCTTCATTCGGGCCGCGGTCTTCCTGCGCCACGCTGAAATGGCCAATCTGGATGTCTTGCGTGCTCGTGACATGCAAGGGGACGAAACCGAACTCGAGCTGTGCATCGCCGATGTCTGCCATTTGCGCCCGGATGTTTGCGTCGTCATTCATGTAACGCAGCAGGGCGTAGTGCGCAGCACGCTCCTTGAGTGCCGCCAGTTGCCGTTGCGTGCTATACAACGCATCCAGCGTATCGGTGCAATCGCACAGATCGATGGGGGTACGTGTGTAGTGCATGCACCAGCCCACGGTGCGCGTGAGGTCAACGCTGTCGTCAAAATCAACCGCCCGGCCGTTCTGACCGCCCAGCAGCATGAGCGCGCGCGAACCGGTCCAGTTACCGTAGGCAAAGACCACAGCGCAAGTCACCACGTCGCCTATGCTCAAGCCGGGAAAGTGCTCGACCACCGACAGCAATGCCATCGTCTCGTCGCTGCTCAGCGCATCGCCAGCAGAGGCCAGCATGGCGTGCCCCTCGTGCTGCAGCAGTTTGTCCGGCCGTGTTTCCTGCGGCAGCGGCTTGAAACGCTGCCATTGGTGCGCACGCCACCAGGCCAGATCGGCCAGCACGTCCGGGTGTTGCGCACGTTCCTGCCAGATTTCGGCCAGCGCTTTCATCGATGTTGATTTGGGCGGGAAGGCAGGCTCGCGACCGGCAGCAAGGCTGATGCAGGCCTGCTCCAGATCTTCAACAAAAATCTCCCCGCCAAAGCGGTCGACGATGGCGTGGTGGATCACCAGCAAGAGTCTCGGTTTGCGGCCCTGACCCAGATGAAAATACACTGCACGGAACAGCACACTGCGGATATCCAGCGATTGCTGGCGCGCCGCGCAGATCGTCTCGATTTCCTTGCGGGCGGCATCGTCGGGCAGGTGGGTCAGGTCTGTTTGCTCCCACCATGGCGCCATGGCGCTGGGCAACTGGAAGTATTGCTGCCACTGGCCGCCGTCTTCGACAAAAATGACGCGCATCGCATCGTGCTGTTCGAGCGTCTGCTGTAAGGCCCGCTGTACGATGGCTGCGGTGAACTCGGCGGAGATTTCCAGCAGGTCGGAGGCATTCCAATGGTTCAGGTCCAGCCGCTTGAGGAAGTCATGACCATTGGTCATCAGCGGCGCACGACCGCTGACCAGTTCGCGGAAAGCGAAATCGCTAATGGGCGCACCACTGTCATGCCGGGCCTGGCAATGCGCGATGATTGCATGGAGCTGATGGCTGATGGCATCGCGTAATGCGGTGATGCCTTCATCGGCATGACGTTGGGCGCTGTAGTCCAGAGCCATGCTCAGGCAGCCCTCGCGCACGCCGCCATTCAGTCCCAGCAAGTGCGAGCGAGGATGCAGTGCACTGATGGTCTCCCCGGCAAATTCAGCGATCTGGCTGAAATCTGCCGGTGCATCCGTCGGTGTCGCAGCATATTGGCCCAGATAGTTGAAAATGATGCGGGGTGCCTCTGCCCGGGTGAATTCGGCATCGCCGGCAAGATGGCGCAGTACGCCATAGCCTGTGCCCTTGGCTGGTACGGTGCGCAGCTGCTCCTTGACCATGCGGATGGCTGCGCCGATATCGTTGTCTGCAGGTAATGCCAGCCAGACCGGGTAGGCTGTGGTAAACCAGCCCACTGTTTCGTTCAGGTCTATGTTTTCGCTCAATTCCTCGCGGCCATGGCCTTCCAGCAGGATGCGTTGTTGCCGGATGCCGGCCCAGTCGCGCAGGCCCAGCATCAGTGCAGCCAATAGCAGATCGTTGATTTGCGTGCCGTAGGCCTGATGGCAGCGGGTCAGAAGGGCTTGGGTGTGTACCGCATCCAGTTCAAGCAGCACCGATTGGGTATCGGCCATCGTGTCATCACCAGCTGGCTGGCTGGCTGGCAGCGTGTCGGCTGGCTGTTGCATCGTTTCTAGCCAATGGCTGCGCTCGCGTTGCAATGCTTTGCTGCGGGCGTACTCGTGCAGGAAATGTGCCCACTGTGCATATGACGAGCCTTTGCTTTCCAGCCGCACGGTTTTGCCTTGGCGATATTGCCCCCAAGCCTGTTCAATATCCTTGCGCAGGATACGCCAGGACACGCCGTCGACGACCAGATGGTGCAATACCAGCAACAGACGGCTCCGATCGCCATCGGCCTGGCACCAGACTGCGCGCCACAGCGGCCCGCTGGCAAGATCCAGGCTGGTTTGAATGCTGCGACCATGCTCCGCGAGCGCATGCTGGCGTTGTGCTTCGTCCAGCCCGCGCAGATCAAGGTAGCCCGGCGTTGCGGCCATCATTGCCTCGTCTAACGGCTGGAATTCGGCACGCCACTGCTCATCGCTGCATGTGTAGCGCAGCCGCAGTGCGTCGTGCCGCTGGTAGAGCGCGGTCACGATGGCTCGCAGTGCCGGCAGGCTGAAATCTGCCGGCGCGCGCAGCACGGCAGACTGGTTGAAATGTGCAGGGGCCGGGCTGTGCTCGGCAAAGAAGTCGGCATGGATGGGCAAGAGCGGCATGACACCGCTGGTGGCCTCTTGCGGCGCGACGACCTTGCTGGCTGTTTTGGCATGTGGCAGCAGGGTACGTATGGTTTGATGCGCAAACAGTTGCTTGGCGCTGAATACGAGGCCGGCCTGCTTGGCACGCGAGATGACCCGGATAGACAGGATGGAATCGCCACCGATTTCAAAGAAATTGTCGGTCACGCCCACGCGGGTAATGCCGAGCACGTTTTGCCAGATATCACACAGCGCGTGCTCCTCCGCGCTGGCAGGGGCTACGTAGCCCCCGGCTGTGTCGCTACTTTGCTCGGGCAGTGGCAGTGCCTTGCGGTCGACCTTGCCGGTGGCCGTCAGCGGCATGCGGTCAAGGAATACAAAGTGGGCCGGGATCATGTAGGCCGGCAGCACACGTGCCAGATGATCGCGCAGCGCACCCGTGGCTGGCAGCTTGCTACCAACAGGAGCAAGCGCCGCCAGCGCGCCGACGAGATTGTCTGCATTCAGGGCCGGGCTGGCATCTACTCCGGCGCTGAAGGCAGCCGGATCGAGCAGCAGGATGCGATCGATCACCTCGTTGTCGAGCTGTCGGTACGCCGCCAGCAGAGTCTGGATATCGGCCTGCGCAGCAGCTTCAATCATTGCCAGCGGGTGTTCTACCCAGATGCACGGATCGTCGTAAAACGCGTAATCGGTTTCCAGCGACACATGCACCGGCGCAAGCGTATCAGGCAGATAGTGAGTACCGGAGTCGGCAAAGCGTTGTCCGGTCCATTCTTGCCATTGTGCAATGCTGCCTTCAACACGTTGCGAATGCGCCTCGGTAGCAATGACGCTGCCGCCGGCATCGCAATGCAGGCGCAACCAGTTGTCGAGCAGGCGGCCATCGCTGCCGTGCATGGTGGCGTAATCGGCCAGCGGCACATCCTGATGGGCGGTCTTGGCGATAGGGCGCAGCGCGACCAGCACGTGCTGCAAGCCCAGGCTGCGGGCCAGCAGCTTGAATCCATCGACAATCAGGCCGGCGAGCTTGCGAGCCTTGTACACCGGATCGATGATGCCGGCGAGCACGACCAGCGTATTGGGCGCGATGCTGCACCGTTGCTCGTGTATGGCTTGGGTCAGCGCACCGTCCCAGCCGCGCGGCAGGCTCGTTGCACTGCCATCCCAATGCAGTGGTACCGCATTGCCGACGCCGACGGTTTCGGCCACGGCTTCCTTGATGAGCATTTGCGTATGAGGGAAGCAGCGATACATTTCCTCCCAATACGCGTGCAGCACCGGCGAGCCGGCGAAGTAAGCCGGCCAGGCATCGGCATGCAGCGCATCGAAGTCGGCACGGCCATAAGGCATGCTGGCCAGCGAGTGAACGCGATAGCTGCGTTGTGCCGCATCGTGCATGACCAGTGCTTGCGACGGGCAGACAGCCGCAATGCGCTCGCCAGCGACCTCCACGCGCCACGCGCGCGAGAACGGTGCGTTGCCCGAGTCGAATTCGGCTACCTTGCCTGTCGCGTTTGCATCCAGCTGCGGCGGCTGCCAGTGCGCTGTGCGTACCACGTAGGCGGCCAGCGCTTGATGGCCGGCCACATTTACCGCCTGTACCAAGGCTTCGGCAACTGCCGGATGGCTGTGCAGTGCCGCTTCGATTTCGCCAGTTTCGATACGGAACCCACGTATTTTGACTTGTTCGTCGATGCGGCCAAGATATTCCAGCTGGCCATTGGGCAGATAGCGCACCGCATCGCCAGAACGATACATGCGTGCACCGGCCTGTGGGTTGAATGGATCAGGTACAAAACGCTCTGCGGTCAGCGCTGGCTGGTTCAGATAGCCGCGCGCCAGGCCGGCGCCGGCGATGTACAGCTCGCCGCTGACGCCCACCGGCACCGGGTTGAATGCAGCATCCAGCACGTAGAGCCGGGTATTGGCTTCCGGCCGGCCGATGACCGGGTGTTCGCTGTCGGCAAGCGGGGCAAGCGTCACATCGACCGTGCATTCGGTCGGGCCATAGGCATTGTAGAAATGCCGGCCGGGCAGCTTGCGCAATTGCTGCCAGAGCGCCGCATCGATGGCTTCGCCGCCGAATACCACGATGGCGGGCAGCGCATCGGCCTGACCGTGCTCCAGCAGATAGCGCAGCTGTGCCGGTGTAGTATCCAGCGCATCAAGCCTGTGTTCGACCAGAAAGGCGCCGAATGCCTCGGGCGATAGCCGTACTTCCTCCGGCACGATATGCAGGGTGTGACCATCAAGCAGCAACACCAGCTCGGATAGTGATGCATCGAATGCATAAGGCACATTGAAGCTGGTATTGAGCTTGGCCTTGCCATGGCGCTGGTGGATCTGTTCCCGGTGCGACAGCGCAATGTTGACCACAGCGTGGTGAGTGCTTTGCACGCCCTTGGGCCGACCGGTTGAACCCGAGGTGTAGATTACATAGGCAATATTGTCCGGATAGATCGTTGCCTGCAGGTTATCGCTTGGCAGGCTGATCAGTTCGTCGCTGCACTGGCCGAGGTCGCAAACAATGCCGCCACCCCAGTCACGCAGTACGTCGACACTGCCATGCGTAAGCAATATCGTCGGCGTGGCATCGGCCAGCATGTAAGCCAGCCGTTCGCGCGGGTAGGCAGGATCAAGCGGCACATAGGCGGCGCCGGCTTTCAGTACCGCGAGTATGGATACGACCATGTCGAGCGAGCGTTCGAAGCAGAGCGCCACGCGCGACTCCGGCCCGGTACCACGCAGTTGCAACCAGCGGGCAAGCTGGTTCGCGCGAGCATTTAGCTGCGCGTAGCTCAATTGTTTCCCCTCGAACACCAGGGCCGTATGGTCCGGACTTTGCCGTACTTGCGCCTCGAACAGCTGCGGCAGTGTTGCTGTTGCCGGGTAGCTGCGGGCGGTGTCGTTCCAGTCTGTCAGCAGTTGCTGGCGCTCTGAGGCGCTCAGCATGTCCAGTGTTGCCAGCGGGGCATGCGGGCTGGCGACAACTTGCTGCAGCAACCGCTGGAAGTGCGCAGCCATGCGGGCGATGGAGGCTTCGTCAAACAAGTCTGTGTTGTATTCAAACAGCGCCAGCACACGATCTTCGTGCTCGACCAGGCCAAGAGTCAGGTCGTACTTGGCAACATCACGCTCGAGCATGAGCGGTTCCAGCGTTAGCCCGGGCAGGGAAAGCTCGCCGCGCGGGTTGTTCTGTAGCGCGATCATGACCTGGAACAGCGGCGAATAGCTGGTATCCCGGGTCAGCTTGAGCGCATCGACCAGTTGCTCGAAAGGCAGGTCTTGATGCTCATACGCCGCCAGCGTGGTGGCCCGCAGCTGCTGCAACAAAGCCGCAAACGACTGCCGCTGATCCACCTGTGCGCGCAACACCAGCGTATTGACGAAGAAACCGATCAGCCCCTCGATCTCGGCGCGGTTGCGATTGGCAATCGGCGTGCCGATGCACAGATCGGATTGACCGCTATAGCGTGCCAGCAACAGCGCAAATGCCGCACTGAGGGTCATGAACAGCGTGCCATCGCCATCGCGGCCCAGCTGTTGCAAGCCGGTCAGCGTGTCGGCAGGAATCCACAACGGGTACTTGGCGCCGTTGAAGGTCTGCACCGCCGGACGGGGCCGATCAAACGGCAGGCCGAGCTGGGCGGGGGCATCGGCGAGTTGCTGTTGCCAGTAATCGAGCTGGCGGGCGAGGACGTCGCCGCTGAGCCATTGCCGTTGCCAGTGGGCGAAGTCGGCGTACTGGATGGGTAAAACGGGCAGCGCAGCTGCTTCACCAGCCAGACGGGCCCGATAGCTGGCGGTCAGTTCATTGAGCAGAATGCCCATCGACCAGCCATCGGCAACGATATGGTGCAAGGTCACCAACAACACATGGCGATCTGGCGCCAGCCGCAGCACTTGCGCGCGCAGCAGCGGGCCAGTGGCCAGATCGAAGGGTTGGCGTACTTCATCCTGCGCCAACCACAGCATGTGGGCTTCACGTTCGCCGGCTGGCAGGTCGCTCAGATCGGTCAAGGGCAGGG
>NZ_FWXD01000056.1 GCF_900176275.1 Andreprevotia lacus DSM 23236
CTAGCCATTCTACCCGCCATTGGCTACGCGGGCGATGGCGGATTACCGCATCAGGGTTTGGGCGGCACCGCCCGGATCAGTGGTCAAACCGTCGCATCAGCTGTTCTGCCAGTGCGGGGGGAACAAGCCGCAATCCTTGCACCCAGGCTTCCCGGTCCATTTCCATGGCCAGCAGCGCAGAGGTATGGCGTGCCATCGGGGCGGTGCGGGCCAAAATCACCGCGATGGTTTCGGGCATGAACGGACGGGACGAAAGCGCACCCAGCCAGTCGCGCAACATGGCATTGCTGCCAAAGGCGGGCAGCAGCGGGTGCAAGTACTGCACGCGTTCATAGCTGTCGGCAAAAAAGTACAGGGTTTCCAGCGCCGACATGCGGTACTGCCCGTCTGCAAACCACACCGTGGGCGTGATCTGCTCGCGAATCAACTTCAGCGGGCTGCGTTGCCGCCCCAAACCGCGCGGCTGGATCGGTATGGTGACATCGCTACGCCAGTTGCCGGCCGCCTGCAGGGCAAGCTGGGCCGCCAGCAGCAAATCTTCTCTGGCATGTGCAGCCAGCCGCAGCAGCGCCCGCTGGCGCAGCAACTGGCCGGTGTGCAGATCGTGAAACAGCGCCGCTTTGGTCAGCGTATGGGGTGCATTCATGCTGGCAATACCACAATTCAAATTCCAAGCTGATCCAGCTGGCCGCCTGCAGCGAGGAAATCGATGACCCACTGCGGCTTGCGGCCGTGGCCGGTCCAGGTCTGGCTGCCATTTTGCGGGTTGCGATAGCGGGCAACGCCCTTGGGCTTGACCGCCGGGGCGGCCGGTTTCTCGGGCTCGCCCAGCAGTTCGCGCAGCGAGAAGCCCTTTTCAGCGGCCAGCGCGTTGAGTTCGCCCAGCAGGGCCTGGCAGCCCGCCTGGCGGCGCGCGGCAATGGCGACCTGGATGTCTTCCTGCAGCTGGCGCAACGCAGCCAGGGTCAATCCGGACAGTTTCATCGTGCGCTTCCTTTTTGCAGCATCTGCTCATGTTGCCCCAGCAGGGCCTGTTGATTTGCCGCCAGTGCCTGCTGCACCGCTGCTGCCCCCAGAAACGGCATGCGGCCTGCATCGGCCCAGTACACAACACGTGGCCATGCATAGCCGCCCAGCGCATATTCACGCGGGCAAGCGGCCAGCGCGGCAGCCTGGCTGTCATGCACATCGTTGTCATAGAGCGCGATGCTGGCCGGGTGCAGCCTGCTGCGCGCGATGGCGCCGGTGTGATCAGCCAGGAACGCATGCAACACCGGCAGTGGCGACAGCAAGATGTCATCGGTGATCGTCGGTTCGGCATGGGCAAACCACGCCGGATGGCTGCCGGCAGCCACGATGGCTCCGTTGCGATGCCGATGCAGCACCTGCAGCTTGCCATCTGTTGCTTGTGCGGCCTGCCACAAAGCTTGTTCGTGCGGATGGTGCAGCGCCATCAGCAGGCGAAATGCATCGGCACCCTCACCAAGCACCGCAACATCTTCCGGCCCTGCGGCAATACGGCTTGCAGCTGGCGCTGGCAGCGTGGCAAGTTCGGCAAGCAGCAACTGCCGGGCTGTCTCTGGCAGGCCGGGCAAACTCTGCTGCATGCGCTGCAAGGCCTGCGATTTGCGCTGTTGCCGTTCGTCCTCAGCCGCCGCTGCCTTGCCGGCCTGCGGCAAGGGCAAGGCTTGAGTAGCACGCCGGTAAAACGGCTGTGCAGCAAAATAGGCTGGGGTATCCGGCATGCTGCGCACTGCCCGCCAGGTCAGCAGGTCGCCAAAGCAGAACTGCAACGCATCGGCCAGGGTATGCGCCAGCGGCAAGGTTTTGCGCCAGGCATTGAAGCGACCGATGAGGGACTCGCTGCAAGCCATCCCGGCCCGGGCGGCATCGTCAAATTGATGCGGCAGCTGCAGCGCGACGCCGGCACGCAGCGCCTCGAGATACATATCCTGCAAGGCAATCCGCCCCAGGCTGTCGCTGGCGCCGCCAGGGGCCTTGCCCTGCTCGCCCGCTTGATAGCCGCCGCCCAGATCGTCATGCACGCCGGGGTAAGCCAGCTCAAGCACCTGCCCCTCGTACTCGCCCGATTGGGCAATACTGTCCAGCGGCATGCTCATGCGCTGCTCGTGCGCGGCCACCATGTGCACGCAACGCCGCACCGCACCAGGCATCACCAGCGCCCCGGCGCAACCGGGCCAGTGGCCATCGTGCTGCTCGGGCACCACCAGACCGCGCACCTCACGCCAGCCGCCCAAGGCAGAGACGCCATCAAACAGCCCGACAAAATTGATGCCATAGCGGAATACGCCCGCCAGGCGTTCATCCACCGCCCAGCATTGCGCCAGCCGGTTTACCAACACGCGCACGGCTGCCGCACCGCGCGAGAAGCCGAACAGATTGATCCACACCCACAATACGGGCGGCACACCGCCCGCCTGCAGTTGATCGGCATGCCGCTCGGCCACCCGCTCCCCCAGCTTGCAAAGCTGATCCAGCGCTGCCGCGCGCGATCCGGGCGCGGCTTGTGCTCCGGCATCCAGCCGGGCGGGTTGGGCTGTGGTATCGCCCAGCGCCAGGCAGAGTTGGCCCAGTGTGGCGTCGTCCAGCAACACCTGCCCGGTCAAGCGCTGGTGCAGCGATTGCAGCAGCTGCACATAGCCCCACCACACGCGAGCGTTGAATCCCTGCGCCAGCCGGTCTGGATCGGTTTCACCGCCGGCCTCGTGCAGGGCGGGTGTGGCAGCCCCTAATGCTGGCACATGGTGTGCGTACACCTCCGGGCTGGCAGGCGTGCACAGGGTAAACAAGCGGCGGACGTTGCTATCCTGCGCACGCCCCGAATCGGCGCCATCAAAAAAGAGGTTGATCTGCAGCACCTGCCCGGCCATCGGGGCGGTGGCAAATGTGAGCGCTCTGCTGCCTTCCTGCGCGGCATGGGTGGCCTCTGCCAGGCGCCCTGCTTCCGGCCGGGCATCTGGCCAGGCAAATCCGGTTTTCATCGGGTCTATCCTGCTAGTGGTCGGGCGCTGAGCTCGGGTGCTACGGTCGGCAGCACAGTCGGTGGCGTCTGCTGCTGCATCGGCCGCTGGCGCAGTACTTCAGCCACCAGCAAATGAAAGCCGGCGATATGGCCCTGGCTGCGCTGCAGCTGCTGCAACAACGCGGCGATATCCGCTTGTTCATCAAACGCCGCGCCATGCTGATAGCTGTAGGTGCAGAAATGCAGCAGGTCTTCCCGCCGGCTCAGCCCCCAGCTCCGGGCGCGCTGCAGGCGCGGCAAAAAGTCCTGATAGCGCGCCAGATAGGTCTCGCTGCTGGCCACCACGCCCGTGTCCACCAATTCGTCCAGCAGGGCATCGGCCTCGCCCAGGGCCGCCAGCCTGGCAGCGCGTTCGGCATCCAGCACCAGTGGCCCGGGTAGCGCAAAGCGCGTTTCCTGGCTGTTGAAGCCACGCAGCGTCTGCCACTCGGCCTGATGGCCGCGAAATTGCATCTGCGCCAATGGCTGCAAGAACAGGTCCACCCACTTGCGCTCCCACACCGACAACACCGGCACCAGCAAACGGGGGTCGAAATAGCGCATCATCACCCGCTCGCCCTGCTCGTTCTCGGCAAACAGATAGGCGCGCAGATGCGTTGCCAGCGCTTCGATCTCCAGCGGGCTTTTCAGGCGCACCGCGCAGGGGGCCATTTCATCGAGCAACTCGAGCAGTGCTTGGGCCGACGGCGTATCGTCATCCAGTGCCAGCAGGAACAAGCCAGCACCGCCCAGCTGCTCGGCCAGCCCGGTCTCCAGCACCGGGCACCAGCACAGCTCATCGCCTGTCTGTAAATAAGGCTCGATCAGATCAGGATGCTGAGCGCCATCCAGCAACAGGTAGTCAAAGGCCCAGCGCTGGTTGGCTTCGTCACGATAGCCGTGATGAACGTCGATGAAATCAGTCATGTGTATGCAGCGCCACGCATGCGCGGTGTATCAAAGGGTCAATGCTTCATGATGGGCTGCTGCGATGCAGCGGCCGGTTTCTTTTGCTTGGGCGGCGCGGCGCCAGGGGCTTGCAGCGTTTCGGGCGGCATCACCATCAGCAGATAGGGGGCTGCCATCGGATCGACAATCGGCCCCAGCGTGCCCGGCTGGCCCAGAATCTCCAGCGCGCGCTTGCCTTGTGTCTTGATGGCATCACCAGCAGCTTTGGCCCCGTCTTCCGCTTTTTGCATGCCCTGTTTGGCCTGATCCACGGTCCAGTTTGCACCGCGCTTGGCCTGATCTACCGTCCAGTTGGCCCCTTGTTTTGCCTGGTCCGCCGTCCAGCTGGCGCCTTCCTTCACCTTGTCTGCGGTGTAAACGGTGGCACGGCGTATGGCCTGGCCGGCCTCGGTCGTTTTCTTGCCGGCGTATTCGTAGCTGTACTCTACCTTCCGCTCTACGAAGTTCACCCCCGATGCGATAGCCTTTTTCGCTTCACGATATTTGCCCTCGATATAGCCCAGTTGGTAATCGCTCACGCCAAGAAAGGGCATGCGGTTGTCCTGGCCCTGATAGATGACACGCGGCCAACCAAAGCCCCCTGGGGCATATTCATGAAAGTTCGGCACGCGGAACCAGGCACGGCTGTCGTGCACAAAGTCGTCATACAAGCGTTTGCTTTCTGCTGACAGCGCTGCACGCGCGGCGGCGTTGGTATGTTGCTTCAGAAAGCCGACCACGGGCGGTATGGGCGGTACCAGCACGTCATAACTCGGGTCGTAACGCAGTGCCGCAAGCAGCGGCGCAGACTGCCGTAGCCAGAGTACGCGAGAGCTATCGTCGATATCGTCGGAAAACACACCGGTTTGCGTAGGCAGCCAGTATGCACCTGTTGGCAATTGGTGAACGACGCAAAGCTCCTCCACCGTCTCCTTGCGCAGCTCGGGTGTCAGCATGCCCATCAGCGAACGCTCGCCGGTGGTCAAGCCAACCACATAAACCTCCGTACGGATCCGGCGCACGCCCCATTTCTTTTCTGCTTCGGTAGGGAATAGATACCCCATCAGCAAGCGCATTTCCTCAGCGGCCTGCAGCATGTCGCTGCGGTCATTCACGGCCAGCTCATCAGCCCCTTCACCGGGTCGACTGGTGTGCGCATCCTTGCCAGCGGTGCGCTCAAGCGGGGTTTTGTCGCGCAATTCCAGTTTCTTGATCTGTGCATCGACATCGGCAATCTGCTTGTCGATCAGCTTGGCGTATTCGCCCCCCCACGGGTATTGGGCACGCGCCGACAGCAGCAGATTGCGCTGCGAGCGCAAGTCTTTCAGCTTTTGTTCATCGCGCTCGGTCTGCAGGGTGAGCTGCCGGGGGGTGTATTTGTCTTCCTGTGCGGCCTTGAAAAAACGCTGCGCGGTGATGTAGTCGGCTGTGCCAGGCATGGCCCGCAGCGCACGCCAGGCCAGCATGTCGCCAAAACAATGCTCCATCGCTTTTTCGACATTGCCCGCTGCAGGGGCCTTGCCGATCCAGCCGTTGAAGGCGCTAATGACGTCGCCGGAGATAGCAAATGCATCCTCCATGTAACTTTTTAGCTCAAATCGTTTATCGTCTTCCATCGTAGGGGACTTGATATGGAGTGGAACGCCAGCCTCCAGCGCCTCTATATACATGTCGTGCAAGGTGATTTGCCCAAGCTTATGGGTATGCATCAGCTCGTCTTGCGCCGTGATCGACTTGCCCTGATCCCCGTGCGGATACCCGCCACCAATGTCCGAATGTACACCAGGGTAGACCAGCTCCAGCTTGTTGCCTTTGTAGGCTGTGCCCTCGCGGATACTGTCGACTGGGAAACTCATGCGCTGCTCGTGACCGGCAATCATGTGCACGCAGCGGGTTACCGCTGTGGGTACATCCAGCGCGCCATCGGCACACCAGCCCCAGTGGCCATCAAACCAGCTCAGATTGATCACGCCACCGCGTATCGACTCCACACCGCCCACCGAGGCCACCGTATCGAACAAGCCCACGAAGTTGACCTTGTATGGAATGCTCTTGACCAGCAAGCCATCGGGCGCCCATTTCTTCAGCAATCTGGACACGAACACGCGTGCCTCGGCAGAGCCGCGTGAAAAACCGAATACGTTGATGTAAACCTTGCCGATTGCCTCACGGCTTTTGCGCTGTTTAAGATCGGCTTGCTGTTGCCGAATCGCAAATTCCTGCTGCGCGAATGCGATGGCGGCTCCTGCCGATCCCTGCTGCGCAGCCCAAGCGGCCTCTTTTAGCAGAAGTGGTGAATACGCAGACGATTTGGCCGCTTGCAGAACCGGCCCCCAAGCCAAGGTATTGCAACAAGCACCTACGGCATTCTCGTCTTTCGCCGTCATTGTGGCTTTGAGCGCCACCTGCAAAGCACGCAGCACGCGCGAGTAGCCCCACAAGGCACGCGCACCAAACCCGACAGCAAACGACTTGCCACTGGTCGAGAATTCCGCTTCGGCCAGTTCGGGAAATGGCGTGCCCAAACCGGGAATGTAATAGCTGAAATGGGTACCGTCACCGTCGCGGCTTACATCAAACAAGCGTGCCACATTGGTATCCGATCCCCCCGCGGTATCGGCTTTCTTGTTGTTATTGGTACCGTCAAAAAACAGATTGATGTGGATGATGCGTGGGCAAATACCTTGCTCCGACAAAGGAATCGGGCACGACACCTTGGGCTTGCCGATCAACCACGCCGCATTGCCTTCATCCAGACGGCCCCCACTTTTCATCGCCGGTGGCCAGCGAAACCCCGATCCCATGCTCATTGGGCCTCCTTCACTGCGCTGGCGGCCTGATCAAGTCGTGCATCAATATCTGCCGGCAAATTGTGCTTGCGCTTGTAGGTCTCCCAGCTTTGCACGCGCCACAATTCATCTCGCGTTAAATCTAATATCACCGTTCCCTTCACCACATAGGGGTCGTTTGTAGCAGGCCGCACCTTCAGTGAATCCCAATCAATGCCCGGTTCGGCGACGACCACTTTGATCTTGTCATCCGGCAGGATCACCACCATCAGATCCCCCCCGCTTTTTTTCCACGGGGATATCTGCACTGTGGCCGTCAACCATTCAACCCCAGACCTGTCGCGCTTATCGAAAGCCATGTTGTCGCGCAACCAACGTACGGTGGTCTGTAGGCCCGGGTGCCATTCCAAAGGTATATCCGCACAACAACTTTCCACCTGAAATCCAACGGGTGGAATAACACCGGGCATGACCGGACCTTCGTTGGGAGCAGAGCTGGGTTGCCCCCCATCAATCGGACCTATCATCACCCTGGCAACATCGTTATCAGTCCAGTTCAGGGTATGTGTAGGCACCCCAACCCGTTTGGGTTTCTGGTCGCATGCGCCCAACAGTGCTGCCAGCAGCAACGCGCAACAGGCCATGTGGCGGTTTTTCATGAGGCCTCCGCTGCGGCGCTCGCGGCCTTATCCAGCCGTTCGTCTATATCTGCCGGCAGGTTGTGTTTGCGCTTGTAGGCATCCCAGCTTTTCAGGCGTGTTAATTCATCACGCGTCAAATCCAGCATCACCGTACCCTTTCCCACGTAGGGGTCATTCGCCGGAGGAAGTACCTTGAGCGCATCCCAGTCTATGCCCGGCTCCGCTACCACCACTTTGACCTTATCGTCCGGCAGAATCACGACCATCAAGTCTCCGCCACCACGTTGCCACGGCGGAATCTTCACCGTGGCCGTTAACCATTCACCCCCCGTCCTGTCCCGCTCATCCGACGAAAAGGTTTCGCGCAGCCATCGTACGGTTGTTTGCAAGCCGGGATGCCACTCAAGGGGCACATCGGCGCAACAACTCTCTCGCTGAAATCCAATTGGTGGAATTTCATCGCGACCCAGTGCACGCTCGTTGGGGCTCCAGCCAGGCTCTCCGCCGTCGATTGAGCCAATCAATACCCGCGCGACATAGTTTTCAGTCCAATTCAAGGTATGCGTAGGTACCCCAACCCGTTTGGGCTTTCGGTCGCATGCGCCCAGCAGTGCCGCCAGCAGCAACGCGCAGCACACAATGTGGCGGTTTTTCACGAAGCCTCCGCTGCGGCGCTCGCGGCCTTATCCAGCCGTTCGTCTATGTCTGCCGGTAAGTTGTGTTTGCGCTTGTAGGCACTCCACGTTTCTTGGCTCATTCTGCTGCGCGTCAAATCCAGCATCACTGTGCCCTTCACTACGTAGGGATCATTTGCAGCAGGCCGTACCTTCAGTGCATCCCAATTGATCCCCGGCTCGGCGACCACCACCTTGATCTTGTCATCCGGCAAGATCACTACCATCAGGTCTCCGCCACCATTTTTCCAAGGTGGGATGTTCACTGTCGCAGTGAGCCATTCGGCACCAGTCCTATCCTGCTCATTCGACGGCAAAGTATCGCGCAGCCATCGCACAGTCGTTTGTAAGCCCGGATGCCATTCGAGCGGCACATCGGCGCAGCAGGCTTCACTACCAAATCCGATAGGGGGAGTCTGGCTGGAATGCACAGGCGGGGCATTCGGTGTCCATCCCGACTCCCCTCCATCGATGGAGCCAACCAATACCCTCCCAACGTCGATATCAGTCCAATTCAAGGTATGCGTAGGCACCCCAACCCGTTTGGGTTTCTGGTCGCATGCGCCCAACAGTGCTGCCAGCAGCAACGCGCAACAGGCCATGTGGCGGTTTTTCATGGGGCCTCCGCTGGGGCGCTCGCTGCCTTATCCAGCCGTGCATCAATGTCTGCTGGCAAGTTGTGCTTGCGTTTGTAAGCCGCCCAGGTCTCATGGCTCATGATGCTGCGCGTTAAATCCAGCATCACCGTGCCTTTTGCCACGTAGGGATCATTCTCAGGCGGCCGCACCTTCAGTACATCCCAGTTGATCCCCGGTTCGGCGACGATCACCTTGATCTTGTCGTCCGGCAGGATCACGACCATCAGGTCCCCACCGCCACGCTGCCACGGCGGGATCTTTACTGTGGCCGTTAGCCATTCATAGCCAGTTCGATCCTGTTCGTTAAAAGGCATGCTATCGCGTGACCAGCGCACGGTCGTTTGCAGATTGGGATGCCACTCAAATGGCAGATCTGCACAACAACTCTCCGCCTGAAATCCGATCGGCGGGACTTCGTTATGCCCCAGCGGACGCTCATTGGGACTCGACCCTGGCTCTCCTCCGTCAATTGGGCCAATCATCACTCTTGCTACATCGCTACCAGTCCAGTTCAAGGTGTGTGTCGGCACGCCAACCCGCTTGGGCTTCCGGTCGCATGCACCCAGCACTACCACCATCAGTAACGCGCAGTATGCAATGTGGCGCTTTTTCATGAGGCCTCCGCAGCATTGGTCAGTGCGGCATCAAGCTGCTCCCACACCTCGCACGGTATCCGGTCGGCAAAGCCGTCGATATTGCCTTGCTGCCGGTGCAGCGTGATCAGTTGCTCGGCAATGGCCGGCGTGGCGTCAAAGCTGAAACCATAGCGGTAGCTGAACACGCAGTACTGCAGGATTTCGGTCGCGTCGCTCAGGCCCCAGCCTTGCGCGCGCTGGTAGCGCGGCAAAAAGTTGCGGTATCTGGGCAGGTAGGGGGTGCCGGTGGCGATCTGGCCGTTCTCGCACAATATGCCCAACAGGTGATCGGGCTCGCAGTGGGCCAGCAGCTGGTCGATTTGCGCCTGATCAAAGGCGATCTCGCCGGGCAGCGCAAACTCGGGCTGTGGCAGGTTCAGGCCGGGCTGGGTTTGCCATTCTTCGTGGTGGCCGCGGTATTGCAGCTGCAGCAGCGGGGCAAGAAAGCAGCGGGCGGTGGGGGCATGCCAGGTTTGCAGCGCGGCGCCGAGGTTGCGCGGGTCGAAATAGCGCACCAGTGCGCTGATGTTGTCACCCAGGTCGGCGTAGAGGTAGGCGCGCAGATGTTGCGCCAGCTCGGGCAAATCCAGCGGGCTGCGCAGTTTGATCAGGCAGGGTTCGCTGCGGTCCAGCAGTTCGAAAATAGCGCTGGCCGGATGGCCGCCGGCAGGCAGCCGGGCCAGGAACAGGCCGGCAGCGCCGGTTTCTTCGGCCTCGGTTTTGTCGAATACGCTTTGCCAGGCCAGACCGGTGCACCCTTGCAGGTAGGCGTGCAGCGTTTCCGGGTGCTGTGCGCCATCCAGCAGCAGGTAGTCGAATGCCAGCCGCTGGCCGTCTTCGTCACGCAGATCATGCGTCACGGCAATGTAGGTGGTGGTCATCGGGCTTGCCTTAGAAGGTCACCAGGGCACTGCCCTTTTTGGCCGCTTTCATCAGGCATTCCACACAGACTTTCTTGGCCTCGAAATGCGGCATGGGGGCGCTGCGCGGGCCGGGCATGGCGTGATCGGCAGCGTAGGCGGTCCAGTTGCCCTGGGTGCCGTGCTCGATGCCGTCGGCAGTCAGTTTGATGTAGCTGCCGCCACCGGTGATCATCACACCTTTCTTGCCGGTGATCCTGACCCAGTCTTCGTCACTCAGCAGCTCGATCACCTTTTGCGCCAGGATTTCCACATTGCTGTGCTGGGCCTGGATTTCGATCTTGCCTTCGCTGGCAAACAGCTTCATGCCGGCCTTGTGCACAAACAGGCTGATGCGCTCGGCCACGCTGGCAAACCAGTTCTTGCCGGACACGAAGGACAGGTTTTTGTGGCTGGTGAGGGCAATGTCTTCGCCACTGCTGATGTGCGTGGTGAGCGGCGTGGTGGTGGCAATACCCACCGGGCTGGAGAGCACCATGTGTGGCGTGGTGAACTCCTTCAGCGGGCCATCGCCCTTGATTTGCTTGTTCTGTTTCTTGATCAGCCCGGCAATGGCTTTCTGGTCGTCATCGACGATCTGCGCCTTGCAGATTTGCGCCACCTTGGCATAGGTCTCGTGGAGGTCTTGCGCTTCGTCCAGCCGGTCGGTGGTTTCCGCCATGTCGGTGATGTGGTTGGCGGCCTGCTCTCGCGCCTGGGTGGTGATCAGCAAGCCCTTTTCCGAGCGGATGGCGCCGTGACCGTCAGTGCGCAGCTCGAAACCCTGACCACGGAAATCCTTGCGGCCCAGCACATCCTCCACCCGGGTGATATGCCCGAGCGAGAGCTGGCTGTGATCATGATCGCTCTTGAGCTGGGTCTGGATCTGGCCGTTGGTGTCGTCGAGGATCAGGTGGTTGCTGCGGCTGCCAGCACTGTTGCCGTCGCTGGGCAGCAATTCGCGCGAGCGGAAGCCCGATAGCGCCAGTTGTTCCGGCAAGCGCCAGGCGGGCATGTTGAACTGGTTGTGCACTTGCGCAGTACACACCGGCAGGTCGGGATCGCCACCGATGAATTCGATCAGCACTTCCTGGCCGATGCGCGGCAGATTCATCATGCCCATCTGGTTGCCGCTGAACGGGCTGGCCACACGCACCCAGCAGCTGCTGTTGGCGTCGCGCTTGCCGTAGCGGTCCCAGTGGAATTGCACCTTCACCCGGCCATAGCTGTCGGTGAAGATGGGCACGCCGGCCGGGCCGACCACACGGGCGCTGTGCGGGCCGTAGATGTGCGGTTTGCTTTGCGTGAGCAGCGGGCGGAAGTACGGTGTGCCCTGGGTGGGATAGGCTTCGAAGCGGACTTCGACCTTGAAGTCTTGCCCTTCACCACCGGCTTGCGATTCCTGGCTGACTTCGGCCATTTCGAAGTCGGTGCTGAGAATGAGGTATTCGCT
>NZ_FWXD01000055.1 GCF_900176275.1 Andreprevotia lacus DSM 23236
AGAACCTGATCTCCACCCCGACGGCGGGCACGGGGGCCGGCACCGCCGGCTTCCGCAGCACCGGCAAGAGCGACCGCTACGGCTTCGACATCTACTACAACCACGACCCGATCGGCTTCACCTACGAACAGGTGGAAGGGCGTGACGACACCCTCACCGGCACGGCGCAAATCGCCACCACCAAACTGGGCAACGAAGTGAAAAGCCGCGGCCAGACCTTTACCGCCTTCTACACCTGGGGCGAGCAATGGGTGAAGAGCTTCAAGGGCCAGGCCAAGTACGACGACTGGTGGCCGACGTCGTTCCAGAGCTTTGTGCGCTGGGACCGCTGGGACCCGAACCGTGACGTGGGCAATGACGAGACGACGATCTGGACGGCGGGTCTGAATGTGTTCTTTGCGGAGACGACGAAGCTGCAGATCAACCTGAACCAGTACCGCTACGGAAACCCGGCGCAGAAGACGAACAACGAGCTGCTGGCGCAGTTCCAGTACGGGTTCTGACCTGACGTGTGACCCGGCTTGCCGCAGCGGTGGGCCACATCTGAATAAAGAACGAGAGTGTATTTGATGAAAAAGCTAGCCGTATTCCTGACTTCCGCCATCGTGGCGCTGGCCGGCCTGAGCCCCTTGGCGCAGGCAGAGGACAAACCGACCGAAATCCGCATTGCCTATTCGGGCGCCGGCACCGGTGGCCGCCCGCTGTCGGGCGGCACCATCCTGGCCACGGCCAACCTGCGCGGCCTGCTGGAGCAAGAGTTCAAGGCCGATGGCATCAAGGTGAAGTGGAACTTCTTCCCCGGTGCTGGCCCGGCCACCAACGAGGCCTTTGCCAACAAGCTGGTCGATTTTGCCTACCACGGCGACCTGCCGCTGATCGTGGGCCGCTCCACCGGCCTCAAGCACAAGATCCTGCTCAGCCTCGGCCGCTTCGGTAACACCTATTTCGTGGTGCCGTCCGATTCGGAGGCCAAGAGCCTGGCCGACCTGAAGGGCAAGCGGATTGCGGTATTCAAGGGGACCGCTGCCCAACTCACGCTGGCGCGCGTGCTGGAGAAATACGGCTACACCGAGAAGGACTTCAAGGTGATCAGCATGGACAACGACACCGCCAAGGCGGCGCTGGCTACCAAGGATATCGACGGTTACATCACCACGCCGTTCGACCTCGAAGCGCGCGGGGTCGGCAAGATATTGTTCCAGATTCCGCGTGACCCCAAGGTGACCAGTGTGGGCACCTTCTGGGTGTCGGAAGACTTCGAGAAGAAATACCCGCAAATCGTCCAGCGCGTGGTGACTGCCCTGGTCAAGGAAGCGCAGTGGGATTCGGACGAAAAGAACCGCGATCAGCTGTTCAAATTCTGGGGCCAGGCAGGCAGCACGCCGTATGGCGACTATGTGAAGAGCTGGCAGGGCTACACGCTGAAAGAGCGCAACAGCCCGCTGCTGGATGATTATTACGTGGCTGCGCTGAAGAAGGCCATTGATGAATCACGCCGTTTCAAGCTGGTGCGCAGCAATGTCGACATCAACGGCTGGCTGGAACCCAAGTACCTGAACCAGGCACTGAAAGACCTCAAGCTGGAAAGCTACTGGCAGGCCAATGATGCCGACGGCAACGTGAAGAAGTAAGCGCCCTATGCCCGGCACCATCACCCTGGATACCCGCGCCTTTTTGCAGCGCCATCGCTTCATGCTCAGCTTTGTGCTGCTCAATGCGCTGGCGGGGCTGGGCGTGGGGGTGGCCAAAGTGGCAACCACACTGTATGCGCTGGATCTTGGCTCCAGCGCCAGCCAGCTCAGCCTGATTGCCGCCGCGCAAAGCGTGGGTGTGCTGCTGATGAGCATACCGGTGGGGGTGCTGGTCGATCAGTTCGGCCCGCGCCGGCTGTTCGTCAGTGGCTCGGTGCTGGTGGCTGCGGGCTATCTGCTGGTGCCGGTGGTGGCTGCGCCGTTTTATCTGGCGCTGATGTCGATGCTGATCAGCTTTTGCATGCCGACGCGCTTCGTGTCGCTCAACGCGGTGTTCATGCAGCAGCTGGAGCAAGTGGGCGTGGCGCGCGCCGGCTGGTTTCGCGGCTCGCACATGATCGGCTTTTTCCTGCTCGGGCCGATGCTGGCGGTCGCCATCCTTGGCGTGGCTGGCTTTGCTGCCACGTTCTGGATCGTGGCAGCACTGTTTGTGCTGACCGGGGCGTTGGCGCCGCTGGTGATGCGCGTATATCGCCGCCCGGCAGTGCCGACACGCAAGCTCAGTCTGGCCGAGCTGCGCAGCCAGTTTGTACTGATGTGGCGTGATACCGATTTGCGCAGCGTATGCGTGATCGAGTTTGTCGCGCAGGCGCTCAACCAGTTTTACACCTTTTTCATCGTGGCGATCGCCATCAAGGGCTATGGCATGGCGCCGGCCACTGCCGCTAGCCTGGTGTCGGTACAGGGTGCGGTATTCGTGCTGGCGCTGTTCACCTTGGGTGCGCTGGCGGCGCGTCTGGGGCAGGTGCGCTTCTATCTGGGCAGCTATGCGGTGCTGGCCCTGGCACTGGCGCTGCTGGGCCTCAGCCGCTGGCCGGTGTTGCTGTGGCTGGGCGCGGGCTGTCTGGGCTTGGGGCTGGGCATGTTGCAGACGGTCAACGTATCGCGTTTTGCCCATATCGGCGCGCGGGCGGGCCGCGGCAGCATCGCCGGCATCAATGCCTTTGTCGGCCCTTCGGGCAGCTTTGCCGGCAGCGTGATCGGCGGGGCACTCGGGGCGTGGTGCGGATTGCAAGCGGTGTTTCTGCTGTTTGTGCCGTTGTTTGCAATGTTGGGCTGGCGCTTGCTGGGGCGGGATACCGCTGTGGCACCGGCCGCTGCGGGCGTACCTGCGGTGCAATTAGAGAGTGAATCATGAGTGTGACCACAACTGAATCTCCTGCGGTGCTGGCGTCACCGCTGCAGCTGGCACGGCCACCACAGGAAACCCTGCGCTGGCTGAAGGAAACCGGCGGCCGGCTGGCGCTGGCCGCAACGGGCTTGATCCTGCCGCTGTTGCTGCTGGGTCTGTGGCAGTACGCAGTCGAACACCAGTGGCTGGCGGTGCAGATATTGCCGCCACCGCAACTGGTGTGGGAGTCGCTGCGTGATCTGTGGCAGAGCGGCGATCTGCAATCGAACATCCAGATCAGCCTGTCGCGCATCGGCTGGAGCAGCCTGATCGGCATTTCTGCCGGCGTGCTGCTGGGGTTGGCGCTGGGTGTATCGCGCACCTTCCGTGCCTATGTCTACCCGACTTTCCACGTGGTGTCGCAGTTTCCGGTGGTGGGCTGGATACCGCTGCTGATCATTTTCCTCGGCATCGGCGAGGCGCTGAAAATTGCTGCCATCACCCTGGCGGTGGTGGTGCCGGTGACGGTGCAGACCTACAAGGGCATTGCCAATATCCCGCGCGTGTTGCTGGAGGTGGCGCGCGTGTACCGCTATTCGTTCGCACAGGTGATCTGGCGGGTGGTGTTGCCGGCGGCCTTGCCTGCGCTGTTCAGCGGCGTGCGCCAGGGGGTGATGCAGGCGTGGCTGTCGCTGGTGTTCGTCGAGCTGCTCGCCTCGAGCGAGGGCATCGGTTACCTGATGGTGTGGGGCCGCCAGTTGCTGCAACTCGATCTGGTGGTGGTGGGCATCATCATCATCGGCCTGGTGGGCGTGGTGCTTGATCTGGCGTTGCGCTGGCTGGAAGGCCGCCTGCAGGGCTGGCGCCGTGCGGCGTTTTGAGGAGATGACAATGACGACTTCCACGATTTCTTCAGATGCATCGCTGCCGCAGCTGCGCCGCTTCGACTGGCGTGGTCTGGTGCTGCCGGCGGGCTTTTTGCTGGTCTGGGCGCTGGTGACGGCGCTGGGCTGGGTAAACACCAAACTGATTCCGCCGCCGCAGGCCGTGCTGAGCACCGCCGTGAGTTTCATCGGCAAGGCGCAGTTCTTCAACGGCTTGGGCGCCAGCCTGTGGCGCGACCTGGCCGGTTTTGCAATCGGCAGTCTGGCGGGCGTGGTCTTCGGCGCCTTGCTGGGCGTGTCGCGCTGGGCCGGCCGCATTGTGGGGCCGACTTTCCACACGCTCAAGCACATTGCGCTGTTTGCCTGGCTGCCGCTGATTTCCACCTGGCTGGGGCAGGGCGATGCGGCCAAGGTGCTGTTCATTGGACTGTCGGCGTTCTATCCGGTGGCGCTGGGCGCGCTTGAAGGCGTACACGGCATTGCCCGCAGCCAGCTTGAGGTGGCGCGCGTGTACGGCTTTGGCCGTGTGCAACTGCTGTTCAAGCTCATTCTGCCCGGCGCATCGCCGCAAATCCTGGCCGGCCTGCACCTGGCGCTGATCTATGCCTGGCTGGCCACCATTGGCGCCGAATACCTGCTGGCCAAGTCCGGCCCCGGCATCGGCGATGCCGTGATCCAGGGCAAGGCCGCTTTTGATGTACCGCTGGTCATTTTCGGCATGTTGCTGATTGGCCTGGTCGGTGCGCTGTTCAACCAGATTGCCAACCGCATTGAAGCGCGCTTGCTGCGCTGGCGCGATGCACGCCACTAAGGGCCACCGACAAAACCCTGCTGGCTGCGTTGCGCTCACTAGCCCTACCTGTTTGTACTGCCTGCGTTTCGCGCGCCTTGCCAGCACCGTTGCACTGGATTTTGTCAGCGGCCCCACGTTCACTTTTGTGAGAATCGACATGAAACAGAAACTGACTCAGCTTCTGGCTGGCGTACTGACCGGCCTTGCCTTGATCGCCGCAACTCCGGCGCAGGCAGAAACCCAACCTGCCGTGCTGCGTATCGGCATTGCCGCACCGGCCACTGGCAGCCCGCCGGTTTACTCGCTGGGCGGCATCGGCATTGCCCGCCAGAAGGGCTGGATCGAGGATGCCTTCAAGGGCAGCAACACCAAGGTGGAATGGTACTTCTTCAAGGGGGCCGGCCCGGCGGTGAATGAGGCGCTGACCAACAAGCAGCTCGATTTTGCCTTCCAGGGTGATCTGCCCTCGCTGGTGGGCAAGGCGGCCGGTCTCAAGACCCGGCTGATCCTGGCCTCGGGTGTGCGCTCCAACATTTATCTGGCCGTGCCGCCTGATTCACCCATCAAGTCGATTGCCGATCTGCGTGGCAAGCGGGTGGCCATCTTCAAGGGCACCAATTCGCAATTGCCGATCAACCGCGTGCTCAAGGCCAACAATCTGACCGAGCGCGATATCCGTTCCATCAATCTGGATACTGCCAGCTCGCAGGCGGCGCTGATCACCAAGGACATCGATGCTTCGTTCGGCGGCTACGAGCTGCTCAGGCTGCGTGATGCCGGCAAGGCGCGCATCGTTTACAGCAGCAACGGCGCATCGCCCGTATTCACGCGGCAGAGTGGTGTACTGGTGACCGAGGACTTTGCCGCCAAGTATCCGGAAGCCACGCAGAAAGTGGTGACCGCGCTGGTGAAAACCCAGCAATGGGCGTCCGACCCTGCCAATTACGACGAAACGCTGAAAATCTGGGCGCTGCAGGGCACGCCGGTTGAGCACTGGCGCGAAGAGTTTGGCCCCGAGCTGAAGTCGCGCCTCAGCCCGCTGTTCGATCCCTTCCTGGTTGCCCGCTACCGCGAGGCCGTGAAGGATTCGGTGGATTTCAAGCTGTCGCGCAGCAAGTTCGAGGTCGATCAGTGGATAGACCGGCGCTACCTGACCGTGGCGCTCAAGGAACTGAAGCTGGAAAACTACTGGCCGGCCTACGATGCCAATGGCCGCGCGCAACTGGCGCAGCGCTGAGGGCAGAGCGATGAGCACCGCAACCATATCCTTGCCCGCCGTGCCGGAGCCGGCCACCAGCAGCACCCCGGCGGTCCACCGCAACTGGCGCCTGCCGTGGCGCCAGCTGGGCCGCTTGTTGCTGGCGCTGCCGGTGCCGCTTGCCATTCTCGCCTTCTGGCAGGCCGCTGCCGTTTACGAATGGGTGCCGGCGCAGATATTGCCGTCGCCGTCCGCCGTGGCGGCCACCTTTGTCGATCTGCTGCGCAGCGGCGAGCTGCAAAGCAATCTGCTGATCAGTTTCTGGCGCGTGCTGTGGGGCTTTCTGGCCGGCGCTGGTGCCGGGCTGTTGCTGGGCGTGGGTATGGGGCTGTCACCACTGGTGAAGGACTACCTCTATCCCAGCTTCAAGACCTTTGCCCAGGTGCCGGCGTTGGGCTGGCTGCCGCTGCTGATGATGCTGGTCGGCATCGACGAGGCATTGAAGATCGTGCTGATTGCCAAGGCATCGCTGGTGCCCGTCACGCTCAATACCTACAAGGGGCTGCAGGGCGTGCCCACCCGCTATATCGAGGTGGCCAAGGTCTATGGCTTCTCGCGCTGGCAGTTGCTGCGCAAGGTGGTGCTGCCGGCTGCGTTCCCGCCAATCTGGAATGGCGTGCGCTACGGCCTGACCCACGCCTGGCTGGCTCTGGTGGCGGTCGAGCTGCTGGCGTCCAGCGAGGGGCTGGGTTTTCTGATCGTCTATGGTCGCCAGCTTTATCAGCTGGATGTCGTGCTGGCCGCCGTAGTGGTGGTGGGCGCCGTTGGCCTGCTGCTCGATCTGGCGCTGGCGCAGGTGGAGAAATACCTGCTGCGCTGGCGGCGCGATGCATTCTAGGGAGAACACCATGTCCGATATCGCTGTATCTCGTCACCCCTTGTGGTGGCTGCACCCGGCGGCCGTGCCCAAGCGGCTGCGCGGCTGGGTGATCCCGGCGCTGCTGTTGCTGCTGTGGTGGGCCGCGTTCCGCTTCAACTGGAGTGACTCGGCCTTGCTGGTGCCGATCAGCAAGGTCTGGCAGACCGCCGAGCGCCTGTCGTCCAGTGGCGAGCTGTGGACCGCGCTGTATGCCAGCCTGCGCCGCGACCTGGCCGGCTTTGCCATCGGCACCCTGGTGGGCCTGCTGGTGGGGGCTGCGCTTGGATTGTCGCGGCTGCTGGAAGGGCTGGTCGGCCCGACCCTGAACACGCTCAAGCAAATCTCGCTGTTTGCCTGGATACCGCTGATCTCGATGTGGTTCGGTCTGGGCGATGCGGCCAAGGTGGCCTTCCTGTCGTTGGCAGCCTTCTTTCCAGTGGTGCTCAACACCTTCGAAGGCATACGCAGCGTGCCGCCCGAGTTGATCGAGGCCGCGCGCGTGTTCGGCTACCGGCGTGATCAGATTCTGCGCCGCGTGGTGCTGCCAGCCGCACTGCCGTCGATTTTCACCGGCGTGTATCTGGCACTGATCTATGCCTGGCTGGCCACCTTGGGGGCCGAATACCTGCTTACCTCTGGTGCCGGCATCGGCAACCTGCTGACCGACGGCCGCGAGCATTTCTGGATGGACTACGTGCTGCTGGGCATCGTCATCGTCGGCCTGGTCGGCTTTGCGCTGAACTGGATCGCCAGCCGTTTCGAGGCTCGTTTGCTGCGCTGGCGTGGTCATTCCACTGCCCAATTCTGATTTTTACTGATTTCCCTAGGAGAGTACGCATGGCTCACGCAGGCACGCTCGAGATCAAGAATCTCAACAAGCAATACACCGTAAAGGGCGAACCCCTGCCGGTACTGGAAAACATTTCGCTGTCGATCAAGCCGGGCGAGTTCGTCAGCATCGTCGGCAGCTCGGGTTGCGGCAAATCGACCTTGCTGCGGCTGGTGATCGGCCTGGAGCAGGAATACCAGGGCGAAATCCTGCTCGACGGCAAACGCATCGTCGGCACTAGTCTGGATCGCGGCATCGTGTTCCAGGAGCACCGCCTGTTTCCGTGGCTGACGGTGGAACAGAACGTCGGTGTGGGCTTGCTCAATGCCGACCTGTCGCCGGCGCAGAAGAAAAAGACCGTTGATGAGCATATCGCGCTGGTCGGCCTCAAGGGCTTCGAAACGGCTTACCCCTATCAATTGTCCGGCGGCATGAGCCAGCGCGTGGCGATTGCGCGCGCACTGGTCAACCGGCCGGAAGTGCTGTTGCTGGATGAACCGTTCGGCGCGCTGGATGCCCTGACCCGCAGCCATCTGCAGCAGGAGCTGCAGCGCATCTGGGAGGCCGAGGGCATTACCGCCATTCTGGTGACGCATGACGTGGAAGAGGCGGTGTATCTGGGCGACCGCGTGGTGGTGATGCAGCCGCGCCCGGGCCGCATCAAGCGCATCGTCGATGTGCCGCTGCCGCGCTCGCGCGACCGGGGCAGCTATGCGTTCTCGCAGATCAAGGACGACGTGCTGTCCGAGTTCTCCGACACCCCGCACAGCGACGTCAAGCTGGTGACCCCGCAGGAGTCACTGGGCGCCAACTGGCAGTTTGCCTGGTAGGGCCGAGCTGATTGGCGATTGCTGCCTGCAGTAGATGGGGGAGGGGCATCAAGTGCCCGGCCGAGCCGGGCTCCTGATCGTCGTGGCGTGCGAAGCCCCGGCTCTTCTTGAGTGATTCCCCTCCCCCGCCCTCGCCGCCGCGAGGGGCTTCGCTTCACTCGCCCGCGCAATCAACGGGGTTTGATGAGTCGGCACGCCGCCTTTTTTTATTCGCGCCCGCCGGGTGTGTTCGCTTCGCCCGTGCGCGGGCAGGGATTTGCTATGAGTACCGATTTTCAACGCGCGCCGGGCACACCGCAGCTGCCCGATACGCCATTCCGCTTCATCTGTCATTTCGTGGCCCGCTACCGCTGGTGGTATCTGGCCATGCTGGCGATGGAAACGCTGAACGCCACCTGTGGCATCAGCATCCCCTATGCCTTGTCGCGCATCATCAAGGCGGTGACCGGTGCGCATGCGCAGTCGATGGCGCTGGTCGACGCGCTGCAGGGGCCGTTGCTGCTGTTTGTCGGGCTGAGTGCCGGTGAGGTGCTGTTCGGCCGCCTGGCTGGCGCCATCCAGATCCGCCTTGGCCCACGCCAGCGGCAGAACGTCACGCGGCAGATTTATCACTATCTGCAGTATCACTCGCATCGCTACTTCAGCAACAACTTTGCCGGCGCGCTTGCCCACCGCATTAGCGAGACATCGATGGGCGTCACGCAAACGCTGTGGTCGCTGATTACCGAATTCTGGCCGGTAGTGATCGTGTTCGGCGTGTCCATCACGCTGCTGTATGGTGCGCATCCGCATCTGGCGGCCTTTGTCGGCATCTGGGCGGTGTTCTTCATTGGCATCTCTTATCTATTGGCACGCCGCGCGCAGCCGCATGCGTTCCGCGCCTCGTCGGCCCGCAGCGAGACCACCGGCAAGATCGTCGATTCGGTGACCAACCTCACCAGTGCGCGGCTGTTTGCACGGCTGGGCTTCGAGCGCGAGTTCCTGGAAGACTCGCTGAGCAAGGAGCTGGTGATGGTGCGCCGCTCCAACAGCTACTCCGAGCGCGTGCGCTGGTTCCAGTTTGCGGCGGCGGCGGTGCTCAAGGTCGGCACGCTGTATTACGCGCTCACCTTGTGGGGCAAGGGGCTGATTGGTGTGGGTGATTTCGTGATGGCGATCAGCCTGTCGCTGCTCATCATCAACGAAGCACGCAACCTGTCGCGCCGGTTCCTGGAGTTTTTCGAATTCATCGGCAACGTGGCCAACGGCGTGCACACCATCGTACGTGCGCATGAGCTGGTCGATCAGCCGCAGGCCGGCCAGGTGCGAATAGGCGCGGGGCAGATCGAGTTCCGCAATGTCGATTTCAGCTACGGTGGCGAGCGCAAGGTGTTCGACCGCCTCAACCTCACCATCCCGGCCGGGCAGCGCGTGGGGCTGGTGGGCTTCTCCGGCTCGGGTAAATCCACCTTCGTCAGCCTGATCCTGCGCCTGTATGACGTGCAGGGCGGACACATCTATATCGATGGCACCGAGATTCGCGATTTCACCCAGGATGCACTGCACAGCCAGCTCAGCCTGATCCCGCAAGACCCCAGCCTGTTCCACCGTACCTTGATGGAGAACATCCGCTACGGCCGCATCGACGCCACGGATGAAGAAGTGGTGGCTGCCGCCAAGCAGGCGTATGCGCACGAGTTCATTCTCGACATCAAGGAGCAGTACAACGCCATGGTGGGCGAGCGCGGCATCAAGGTGTCGGGCGGGCAGCGCCAGCGCATTGCCATCGCGCGCGTCATTCTCAAGGATGCGCCCATCCTGATTCTGGATGAGGCCACCTCGGCGCTCGATTCGGTCACCGAGAAAGCCATCCAGAACACGCTGGACGAAGTGATGCGCGGCAAGACCGTGCTGGTGGTGGCGCACCGGCTGTCCACCATCGCCCATCTGGATCGCATTCTGGTGTTCGACAACGGCGTCATCATCGAAGACGGCAGCCATGCCGAATTGCTGACCAAGCGCGGCCGCTATTTCGACTTGTGGAACCGCCAGTCCGACGGCTTCCTGCCGGAAAGCAGCAATGGCGAAGCGGCACCGGGCAAACGGCTGGAGGCGCAGCCGGCCGGTTCGGCACAGGACGAACCCCTTGTGATCCCGCCCGCACTCGTTGACCCCGACAGCCCGCCGCGCAATGCCCCGTCCATTCCGTATGCCGAGGCCAAATGATGCCTGAGAGCCACCAACAGAACCCAATGCAGCGGCGCTGGCAAGGCGCGCCAAACGCAGACAGTACTGGCGTACGGCCAATTAGCGTAACGCTGCCAGCAGGGTTCTGTTGGCGGCTCAAGTGTCTATAGCGGCTGCGGCCGCTCAACCCCACGGCGATGCGTCGCCAACTGATCGACCCTTCATATAGAGAGATGAATCATGGCTATCGAACAACGCGTATTCAAAACCGCCCAGCATGCCTTGCCCTATCTGCTGGCCACACCGACTGCCGGTCCGGATGAACCGCTGCCGCTGGTGGTCTTTCTGCACGGAGCGAAGGACCGTGGTGATGACCTGAGCAAATTGCTGGCCTGGGGCTTTCCCAAGCTGGTGAGCGAGGCAGCCACGCTGCCCTACTACTGGCTGGCGTTGCAAATCCCGCTCGATACCACCTGGCCGCAATGGCAGGCCGAGCTGTTTGCGCTGATCGACCAACTGGCGGCCACCCATGCCATCGACACCGGGCGGGTGATCCTGTCCGGCTTCAGCCTGGGCGCAGCCGGTACCTGGGAAATCGGCAGTCAGCATGCAGACCGCTTTGCCGCACTGGTCGCCGTATCGGGCCGCTTGCCGGAAACGGTGGGCGAGGGCGGGCTGAGCAAGCTGGTCGATACGCCGGTCTGGGTCTTTCACGGTGGCCAGGACGACAAGGCCCCGGCTGCAGGCGCACAGGCTGCGGTCGATACCTTGAATGCACTGGGTGGCAACGCGCGTTTCACGCTGATTGCCGATGGTGACCACTTCATCGCCGAAGCCGCCTTCGGTGATCCAGCACTGCAGCAGTGGTTGCTGGAGCAAAGCGTGCAGGCGGTTGCTGCTTGAGCGAGTTGCAACTGCGGGTTGCCGGCGTGGGCGACACGCCGGCTTTGATGGCGCTCACGATTGCATATAAGTAACGCGCGCGCTCGCGCGAAGCGCGGGCGCGGCGGTGTTGTTTGATGTGCGGGTCAGGAACGGCGTTTCAGCCCAGTTTCCCAGTATTGCTGGCTGTTTTTTGCGCGATTCGTGCGTTTGGCCGGCGGATTTCGGGGTGAGGTGGGCGTTTTGGCGCTGTTTTAGCGGGGCAGTGCAGAAATACGTGTCGGGGATGGAGCAGGAGATCACTGATTTTGGTGTCAGACGGCAGGGGTCTGGCGTGTTACAGATCAATGACTTAGTGGTTTAGGTGAAGAATTTTGCGTTGAAGTGTTGACGACTTCAGAGGGGGTGCGTATATTTCGGTTTCTCCGCTGCAGACACAGCGAAAGACGAAGCGAAACGAAGAGTTTAGCAGAGTTTTCCGGTGGCGCAGCAAACGATCTTTAACAAATTACAGCCGATGAGTGTGAGTGCTTGAAGAAGACATCAAGTGCTCGCACTAAGACAGAAAGAAACAAAGTACAACTTTGTTGATTTCTTGAGTTTTGTGAGCGCGAAAAGTAGTAACAGAGATTGAACTAAAGAGTTTGATCCTGGCTCAGATTGAACGCTGGCGGAATGC
>NZ_FWXD01000054.1 GCF_900176275.1 Andreprevotia lacus DSM 23236
AACTACCCCGAACGCAAGCGTGAAATAAGTGTTAACAGGCCCTAGCGCGCCGACACAGCTTGCTCACGCTGCTGGCCGTCGGGCTACTCACCCATACCGAGCTGGCGCAATACGGTGCCGGCTTTGCCACCGGTAGATGCTGCCAGGTGCGAGTGCGGCGAGGCCTGTGTGGCTCGATGCAGGAGGTCGCTTAATCAAGCAACGCAAAAATGCGATGCACTACCGGCAGCGGCAAGCCTTCGTCGTAGTTGCTGTCGTCAAGGTCCACATTGGTCAGGCCATCGGTCGGCAGATACATGATGGCCGGAATCTCGCGCTTGATCGGTCCGTCTGACTCGTAATCATCAGGACGCAGATCGCTATGGCGCGGGCTGAAGAAGATATTGCTGTCGGTATAAAAGCCGCCCATGAAGCGGGCTTGCACGAGCTGGATCAAGTCGTCTGCGGCAAGCTCATCACCTTCAAGTTCTTCCACCGTGCGGCGCGCGTGATAGTCGGCGCCCAGATACCAGAACAATAACAAGGCCGTGCCGCGATCCAGTTTGGGATTGTCGATCAGCAAGCGCAGGCCTTTGTCGTTGTCGTCATAGTTGGAGCGGGCGGCGTATACATGCAGCGCCTCGGGCGTTGCTTGCTGCAGATACTCCCGGACCAGCGCCCAGATTTGTGCGGTGATGATGTCTTCCTGGTCCGACATGGCTAGCTCCTGGGTATTAAAACGTGAGGGCAGATGGAGATTCGGGGTCAGGTCTCAATACTGTTTGGTTAGACGTTTTTTCTTCATATCAAATCAGCCTGCGGCGATGTTTTTGATTGGCCTTTTTGACCTAAACAAACAGCATTGAGACCTGACCCCATATTTCGCGTTTCAATCTTGCCATTGACGGCCCTGGTGGCCGGCTCTACCTGAGTCCGAACAGGTTAGAGCCGCTAAAAAAACCCGGTGTAGCAGTGCTGGCAAGGCACGCAAAACGCAGACAGTACAAAACGTACGGCCAGTGAGCGTAACGCCGCCAGCGGGGTTTGGTTAGCGACTCTCAAGGGGCGGGAGCCAGCGCACGCGGATAGCTGGCGCGATAGTTGGCAATTTGCGCCAGGCTTTTTTGCAGGGCCGGGCTGCTGTCCGTGCTTTGCCAGGCGCGCAATCCGGTTTCATCGCCCTCCAGCAGTGTTTCCAGCAGGTGCGTGGCTTGCTCGGGTTGCTGGCGGCGCAGGGTGTAGAGCAACTTCAGGTGTATGCTGGTTTCTGCTTGCCGGCTGGATTGAGCAAAGGCATCAAGCCTGCCTTGTTGCAGATCGAGGCCATAGTTGCAGCCCAGATAGCCGCCCAGCAGCAGGCCGCCAGCGCCGCAGGATAGCGCCAGGATGATGGCGTGGCTGATTTTCATGCGCGATGCTCCTGTTGCTGGCAAGCTGCCGCATTTCGGTACCGGCACGGGTTAGGGCCTGTTAACACTTATTTCGCGCTTGCGCTGGGCCGCAAAGAGGTCAGCTACAAGGCACGCAACGCAGGCAATAACCGGTTATTGCCAAGGCGCGTAACGCCGTAGATGCCCTCTTTGCGGCCCAGCCCTGCGGGTTCGGGGTATTTCGGGCGGTTCGCTGCGTTGCAAACCGCTTGCGGTACCCGTACCGCGGCGCGCTTCGCGCCTTGCGCTCCATCCCGAACTACCCCGAACGCAAGCGTGAAATAAGTGTTAACAGGCCCTAGAAGATGTAGCGCTCAATGTCGATTGAGATCCCGTTGGGCAGCACCAATACGCCTTCTTTGGCGTTGAAGAAGCGGAGGATGACATTGCCAACATTGGGGTTGGTGACCGCAGGGCTGTAGTAATCGCCAGTCAGTACCTGACCATAGCCGTACTGAACCAGGGCGCCCGAATAGAAATTGGGGCTAGCCATGCTGTTCTGCGTGATGTACCACACGGGCTTGCCATCGGGGTCATACATATAGCTGGCGATAAAGGCCGTATTGCCCTGCACCTCGATAAAGTAGCCCCGGCCACCTTCATTGCGATTCCACCACCAGCCCGTTTGCGGGCTACCGCTGACAGGTGCTTGCGCCAGCCCGTTGCTGACGATGGGAAAGCGCTCGATATTGAACGAAATGGGTCTGAGCCCCTCGATTTCGATTTGCAGCGTCGCCTGTCGCGTATTGATCATCATCAGCGTGACTTTGCCTGTCACATGCGAGTTCGGGCTGCGCCAGGCACCATCGAGCGACTGGCCGTCGGTATAGCTCAGCAGCGTGCCATAGAACGACCCGCTACCGGAGCTGCGACTAAGGCTGGCGGTGTACCAGATTGGCCTGCCGCTATCGTCATACATGAAGCCGGCAAAGAACACCCGATCGAATATTGGATTGCCTGTGTTGTTTATCTCGATCGAGAAGCCGCGCCCACCTTCGTCCGGATTCCACCACCACCCGTTTTCCGGATTGACATCGGGTCGTGTGGAGTTGGAGGGCCACAAGGTATTGGTTGAGTATTGGCGCGCTGAATATTGCCCCGCTGCATTGCGCGCAACCATATACAGATTGATCGGGTTGGCCATTGGCGTATTCGCGATCCAGAACGATGTTGGCGTATTGGCTTTCATGGGGCCGTAGCCACGCAGCTGCGCGGGCGCGCCGCTGGCATCGACGCCGGCGACGACTTGCGTGATGTCTGGCATTGGGGCTTGCTGGGGCAGGATCATCCAGTAACCGGTGGCATCCTGATCGGCAGTGGCGGACATCAGGGCCCTGCCTGAACCCGCCCAGCTGATGTCAGGCACGCTGAGCCCGATTGAGCTTTGGGTGGCACTAGGCGTGCTGAAGCCTGTGCGCGCTGAAAGCATGCCCATTTGCCCATCAGCGTTCCGGGTTGCGACGAAAATCTGGTAGTCGGACAGCGGCAGCAGCTTTTGAATGGCAAAACTGCTGCTGATCCCGGCTTGCAACGAGCCGCTGCCTTTCTGCAATGGGGCTTTGCCGCTACCGTCAACGCCGGCAACAATCTGCTTGTTGGTTGGCGCTACGGCAAAAGGCGAGGCCAGCAGCCAATAGACGGTGGTATTTTGAGACGCCGTGGCGCGCAGCGAGACACTATTGGCCGTTACATCTGCAACGCCAACATTGCTGAGCGCCGGGCCAGCATCAGGCGCCGCAGGATTACTCAGATTGGTGCGCTTGAAGATGCCGGCCAATCCGCAGGAGCTGACCACGTTGTCGGGGCGAAACTGAATCTTGCCCAGTGTTTGCCCACCCCGGTAGCTCAGGCCGCTGCTGTTGAGCACCAGCGTGGCCTGGCCGTTATAGATGGCGCTGCATTGCAGATCTGCCTGAACAATGAGGTCTTGCGCCGTATCGATAAACAGACCGTTATCCAGATAGGCCAGGTTGGCCGTGGTGCTGCCCGCACCCATCTGCACCGGGCCGTAGGCGCCAAGTACAGCGCATTTGCTGCGGTCATCCGTGAAGGTAATGCTGCCATCTTGCGTGCTGGAGAAGACATTCATGGTCAGCGTAGCCGAAGCGCTATTGGCCGCGGTGTAGCAAAACTGGGTCTGCAGCACCACGTTGCTGCCCTCAATGGTGTAGAAATTCTGCCCGTGGCGCGAAACGGCAACGCCATAGGTGACGGCGGAGCAGGCCCAGGGTGACGTCAGCGTCAGCAATGCAGCAAAGAGGATGGCAAAACGGCGGAGCATGATGGTTACCCATGAACACCGGCATGGTGCCGCCGGCGGAAGTTGGCATGCGGCAGATTGTAACATCACCCCCGACACATGCTTACGAACAATGATGAATTTAGTGCTGATTTCGTTTAAGAATGCGCCATTGAGCGCGGCTGGCAAAACCCGCTGAGGCGGGGCTGGCAAGGTACGCGAAACACAGGCAGTACAAGCTGCATGGCCCGTGCAGCTAGGGCCTGTTAACACTTATTTCACGCTTGCGTTCGGGGTAGTTCGGGATGGAGCGCAAGGCGCGAAGCGCGCCGCGGTACGGGTACCGCAAGCGGTTTGCAACGCAGCGAACCGCCCGAAATACCCCGAACCCGCAGGGCTGGGCCGCAAAGAGGCCATCTACGGCGTTACGCGCCTTGGCAATAACCGGTTATTGCCTGCGTTGCGTGCCTTGTAGCTGACCTCTTTGCGGCCCAGCGCAAGCGCGAAATAAGTGTTAACAGGCCCTAATGTCGCCCGCAGGGGGGAGTATCCAGGCTGGCCGGTATTGCTGGTGTTTGGCAGGCGTAGGGGGAACGAACGGCAGGCGTATGGGCGATTGCCGGCGGTATTTTCATGCAACAGGCCGTATTCGTAGAATGGATCTGTCGCAAGGACGTTGTGCCATGATGATTTGACCGTATCGGATAATCATGGACTGTTCATCACCTCGCACACATAACGTATCGATAGCTCGCCATCAATCACGCGCTGCGCCACGGCGCGAAACCCCAGCGACTGCGCCAGCCGCGTGCTGCGCAGATTGGCGCGCAATACATAGGCCGTCAGCGGCCACAGCGCAGCGTGCCGACCGGCATGGCGCATGAGGGCTGCGGCAGCCTCGCGGGCAAAGCCGCGCCCCTGGTAGCCCGGCAATACCGCCCAGCCCATTTGCCACTCGTGCAAGGGGTTGATCAGCAAGGTAATCATGCCGATGGCCTTGCCACCATGCAGCATGGCCACGCTGCCGATGCCCCATGTGGCCCAATGATCGCGGGCATGCGCCACATGCTGCTGTAACTGTTGCAGGGTGGCAGGCTCGGCATGCGGCGGGGCCAGGCTCGGGCTGCACAGGCCCTGCAACTCCGGCAGGTGCGGGTCGGCAAGCGGGACGAGCTGCAGGCGTGACGTGAGGAGCGGGGCGGGTTGCGTCATTCGAGGACGGGGTTATCTGCCCGCTTGGGGGCGGTGCGCAGGGGGCGCTGCCGTCGTGCTGCACGCATGGCGATCAGAATGCTCTGCGTAGCTTTGTGCATGAACCGGGATGGCGCTGGCCGCGAGCGAACTGCACTATGCTTGCCAATCGGTCGCATCGGGGCGGTAGCCCAGCTCGAATACCAGCATTTCACCGCACTCCGTGGTGTAGCTGGCATTAAAAAAGAGCGCGCTGCTGACGTGGTATTCCTTGTCGCCCTCGGTCAGGTGCAAGAACAACATGGGTGGAGCGCTTTGGCTATTGGCAGTCGCATAGAGTAGCAAGACGCTGCCATTGCTTAATGTGAGCGGTGTTTCATCGGCCAGTTCGTAGTCGCCGCCACCGTGATGCTCAAGGGCAAAGCGATGTTGTGTGCCATTGCGCAACTCGGTGACCTGCAGCGTCTTGTAGTAGTCTGCCTTGCGGACAGGAAGCGGCGTGGCGGAGGTAGAGCCGATGCAGTAGGCATAACCGCGTGGCTCCACAGTCACCCAGTTTTCGTTGCCAGGGCCAACGCGCCAGAAATGCGTTGGTACGCCATCGACCTCGAACAGACCTTCATAGCGCAAATCCTCGACGCGGGTTGCGTTTGGATCGGCAGCATCTTCTCCTTGTTCAAGATGCAGGTAATCGACTAATTCCTGTTCAATGCCCGCTGGCAATTGCATCGCTATATCTCCGTCAGAATTAAACCAGATTTTTATTGGGCTGGGTCCAAGCCTTGTTTTTTTGCATGCAACCCGGCCAATGAATAAAAAACAGAAAAATCGACCATGCAGGCAAAGTCGTCAGGACTGATTGTCGTAGTTAAAATCCACGCGATACCGCTCATAGGTTTTGGTGGCGCAAATCGCTTCATTCAAGCGTGCATCAAAAACGTCCGGCCCCGGCAGTACGGTTAGATTGGACAGTGAGCCAATGTAGCCGAGCACGATGGCAGTTGCTGCGGGATTTTCCTGCAGTTTCTCTGTCAGTAGCGCATTCAGGGTGCGCCCCATCGATTTCTTGATGCTGCTGGGGTTCACTACGCCGGGATCGTAGCAATGTGCAAAGATCGGGCTCAGCGCTGCAGCGGGGTTTTCAATCATGAACAGCACATAGCCGCGACTGTTCTGCTGCGGCTGCTCCTTGCTCCAGCCTCCCCAGAATTGGCGGAAACCTTCAATGGGGTCGATACCCGGTACCAGCCCAAGCTGACGCCCGACTTTGGTCAGAATTTGTGGCAGGGTCGCGCCCTCGCCGCCAAAGCCATCCGGCGTATATGCGGTGTAAAAGAATCGGACATCATTGGCCAGCGCCAATAGCGGCACGATGACATGATCGATGACATGGTCGCGGGCAATGCGTTGGCTCTCATGCCCGCGTGCAGCGAGCTCGATATCCGCTACGATTTCGGAGTGGAACTCAGGCAGACCGACGGAGAAATTCCCGGACGGCCGGGCGTTTTCCTGCACGAATTCAAGAAATGGACTGTTGAGCATGCGTTATTCGGCTACCCGCCTCACCGCACCACCCCCAGCGTCAACAGCAGCAGGCTGCCACGCCGGGTGGTGTAGTTGAAGGACAGGCCGACTGCGCCGCGCAGGTATTGGTTGTCGTCGCCGTCGTTGATGCCGATGAACACCAGCGGTGGGCTGCTGTTGGGGTGGGCTTCGGCGTAGATTTCCAGTTGTTCACCGTCTGGCAGGGCCAGTGGCTGGTAGCGGCCGAGCGAGTAGCTGCCGCCGGAGCTGGCAGTCAGCGGGATGGTCAGGTCGACGTCGCCATCGAAGTTGCGCACGTATAGCGTGCTGTAGGCGTCGCTTGCCGGGGCCGGGGTGGGGGAGACGTCGGTGATGTCGATGCTGTAGCAGTCGTCGCCATATGGTGCGACGGTGGCCCAGACGTTGCGCCCCACTTGCCAGTAGTGCGTGGGCACGCCGTCAAGGTCGAATTCGCCCCGGTATGCAACCTGCTCGGGTTGTAGCGAGGCGGGGTCTGCCGGGTCTTCGCCGAATTCCTGTCGTACGTAGTCGACTATTTCCTGGATGATATCGTCGGGCAAGTACATGGCATTCCTTTTGTTTATTGTAAGGTAATGCCGCTCAGCATAGCGGATTCGGGCGTGCGCGACGATCTGGCTGCACGCCAACGGTTTGGCGCCCGAGGCCGTGGTCGGCGCGGCCATGCGCAAGCTGGCGCATCTGATCTTCGGGGTAGTGCGCTCAGGCATGCCGTTCGATGCACAATTGGCGATGCCCAAGCTTGACGTTCAAGACGGTACTGACCCCGTTTGACCCTGCTGCGCTGGGTTGGGCAGCGCTAACCGCCGGTCGCTGCGGCAGTGACTGCTGGCGCAGCACGGCTCAGCACCGACACGCACTCGCAGATGCCCGCCACCAGATATTCTTGCACACCGCTGATCAACGCGAGGTTGCTACCGGGGCGCTGCTGTTCTTCGCTGAGCCAACCCTGCTGGTCAATGCGATACAGCCAGCCGTTCGGCGCTGAGCAGGTTGGCCAATAGGTGAGCAAATGCAGTTCGTCGACAACGCGAAAGGCTTCCACTTCGTCGAATCTCACCAGCCAGTGTGCATGCGTATCGATGTCGTGTACGTGAACGGCAAGCATGCCGCCAGTGGTGTATTCAATGCGGCGGATTTCGGCATGGCGGCAAACCGGCGTGCCGGCCAATGCCGTAGCGCTGAGCGTGCTCACAAATTAAACGCCACACTCACCACCAGCCCAACGATATACACCTCGTCCATCATGTCCGGGGTCAGGCGGAAGTCGTCGTAGTCGGGGTTGTCGGAGCGGACGATGAGGGAGCCGTCCATTTGCTTGATCAGCCGCTTTACATAGCATTCGCCCTGGTAGCACAGCACGTGGATGCGGTTGTTGCTGATGCTGTTCTGCTTGTGCACGGTGATGCTGGCGCCGTCGGGGATGCGTGGCTCCATGCTGTCGCCGCGGGCGACGATGCTGAACAGTTTGTCCTGCTCCAGCCCTTCGCGCTTGGCCCATTCGCTGCGGCAGTAGTTGGGGGTGCCTTTTTCATCGATTTCCAGCACCGGCTCGCCAGGGCCGGCCGAGGCGCGCAGGGTGTAGCGCGGCACTTCAAAGATGTCGTGCTCGATCTGGTCGGGGTTGTCGATGGCGCGCACCGGGCGCAGCGGGGTGTCGATGGCGGGGCCGAGGTTGGCGGCTTGCATCTGGCCACGACCGGCGGCCAGCCAGTCGGGGCTGACGCCCAGCGCGCGGGAGGCCTTGAGCAGGTTTTCGCCTTCCAGGCTGCGGGTGCCGCCGTTGAACCATTTGGCGATGGCGGCGGTGCTGATGCCGACTTGCCGCGCCAGCCAGGCTTGGGTGATGCGCTCGGCGGGGTGGCGGTCCTGGGCGGTGGTGAGGGCCTGGCGCAGGCGTTCGGCAAGGGTGGTCATGGCGGTGGCGAAGGTTGGTTGATGATGTGAACCAAGGTTAACAAACTAATTGCTAACTTTGGATTGCATTTAAAACTAACTTAAGTTAACATTGTAGGCATGAAAACGCTGACTGTACTTCGTTTTTTCGGGGGTGGCCGGGGCGCCAAGGCGCGGATTGCGCGGGCGCTGGGCATTTCGCCGGCGGCGGTGTCCAAATGGCCGGCCGATGGCGAGGTGCCTGCCGGCAGCGCACACCGGCTGTCTTTGTTGTATCCGCAGTTGTATGAACAGGCACGCGCGGCAGCGCCGCCTGCCTTGCCGACGCCGCGCGGGCGGCCGGTTTCCGCGTTGCAGCTTGATTTGCAACTGGAGTTGCTGCGGGGCTGATCGCCCCGTGCCGTTTCGTTTACTTCCCACGAGGATTGTGATGCTATTTCGTTGTGTTCGGGCCGCCGCCTGCCGGCCCCGCTTGATGTGCGCCCATGGTGCTAACCAAGGTAAGTTTAAGGGTGATTGTGGCCCAACCAGAGATGTTAACCAGCCGACGAACGGTAGGCCCGATGTGTGGTTGCCGGGTGGTCTGGTGGCGATTGCGCTGCCCGGCGCGCCGTCGGCCGGGCTGGATGCGGCGGCGTTTCATGCCGCGATGACGCATTTGCTGACGCAACTGGCGCAGCCGCGCGGCCAGGAGCCGGCATGAATTACTACAAGCGCCACATTGGCGATTACCTGAAAGACACGGCGCATTTGTCGCTGCTGGAGCACGGTATCTATATGCGCTTGCTGGATGTGTATTACACCCGCGAGGCGGGCATCCCCGATGGGCAGGCGGCGCGGCTGATCGGCGCGCGCGGCGAGGATGAGCTGGCGGCGCTGCAGGCGGTGCTGGGCGAGTATTTCCGCCTGCACGATGGCGCGTGGCTGCAATCGCGCTGCGAACGCGAGATTCGCGAGGCGAGCGAGAAAGCAGCGCGCAACCGCGAGGTGGGCAAGCTGGGTGGCCGCCCGCGCAAGCAGCCGGGTCTGCCGGATACGCTGGATGGCCTGGGCGACGACGACGGCATGGCATGCCACGATGCGGCGCAAGCCCCACTGCAAACCGGGCTGGAAACCCAGCCACAAACCCAGCTGCAAACCGAAACGGAACCCGGCGCTAACCCAAGCCAACAACCACTAGCCACTAGCCATACAGACACGCCGGCTGGCCGTATGCCGCCGTGCCCGTACGAGGCCATCCGCGCTGCATACAACACCGCCTTGCCCCAGCTGCCGCAAAGCCGCGAGCTGACCGCCACGCGCAAGAAGCACCTGCAGGCGCGCTGGCGTGATCGCTGGCAGGCCGGCAAATACGCCAGCGCCGCGCAGGGCATTGCCTACTGGCAGCGCTTTTTTGCCCGCGTGGCCGACACGCCCTTTTTGCGCGGCGACAGCCCCAACGGCTGGCGGCCAGACTTTGCCTGGTTCTTGCTGCCCGACAATTTCCTCAAGGTGGTGGAGGGCAAGTTCCCCACCACGGCCGAGCTGGAGGGCAGGGCATGAGCGAGCGCCTGTACAACGTGGCGGCCGAGCAAGCGCTGCTGGGTGGCGCGCTGCTGGCGCCCGAGCGGCTGGCCGCGCTGGAGCTGGCGCAGGACGACTTCGCCATCGATACGCACCGGCTGGTGTTTGCCGCGCTCGGCACGCTGCTGCAGCACGGTCTGCCGGTGGATGCCGTCACCGTGGCGCAAGTGCTGGACGAGCGTGGCGAGCTGGCGCGCTGCGGCGGGCTGGCCTATCTGGGCAGCCTGGTGGACGCCACGCCCACCGCTGCCAATATCGGCCGCTATGCCGACATCGTGCGGGAACACGCCCTGGCGCGGCGGCTGGCCAGCGTGGGCGTCGAGCTGCAGGCGCTGGCCGCCAATGCCGACGGCCTGAGCCTGGCCGAGCGCATCGAGCGTGGCATGGCCGCGCTGCACGCCATCACCGGCGAAGTACGCGGCGACGAAGCCCGGCCGGTGGCGCAAGCGCTGGCGCACGCCATGCAGCAGCTCGATCAGCGCCGCCTGCACCCCGGCGCGCGCAGCGGCCTGCCCACCGGGCTGGCGGTGCTGGATGAAGCCCTGCTGGGCTACCAGCGCGGCGAGCTGATCGTGATTGCCGGCCGCCCCAGCATGGGCAAGACCGCGCTGGCCATGCAAGGCGCCGAAGCCGCCGCGCGCGCCGGGCTGCGCGTGCTGGTGTTCTCGCTGGAAATGAGCGAAGCCCAGCTCGGCCTGCGCCTGGCCGCCGGGCGTGCCCGCATCAACCTGCGCAAGCTCTTGGCCGGCGAGCTGGATGCCGACGAAGCGCAGCGCCTGCAGCTTGCCGCCGCCGACGTGGCCGGCTGGCCCATCAGCATCGACGCCAGCGCCGGCCTCAGTGCCGCGCAAGTGCGCGCCCGCGCCCAGCGCCATGCGCTGCGCCACGGTGTGGACCTGATCGTGATCGACCACCTGGGCCTGCTGGCCATGCCCGGCCACGAGCAGCGCGCCCAGGCGCTGGGCCACGCGAGCAAAGCCTTCAAGGCGCTGGCCAAGCAACTGCAGGTGCCGGTGCTGCTGGTCAGCCAGCTGAACCGCGACAGCGCCAAGGGCGGCCAGGTGCGCGCGCCCACGCTGACCGACATCCGCGATTCCGGCTGCGTGGAAGAAGACGCCGACACCGTGCTGCTGTTGCACCGCCCCGGCTATTACGGCAACGACCGCAACCCCGGCGAGGCGGAAATCATCGTCGCCAAACAGCGCATGGGCGAACGCGGCCAGCACCTGCAATGCGGCTGGCGCGGCGAATGGACCCGCTTCACCCTCCAGCCCGACCCGCACTGGCGTCGCCCCACACCGCAGCCGCGCTACAGCGGGCTGGGGGAGGGGGAATTGTGAGGGGGGCAAGCTGTGAGGGGGGCGAGCTGTGAGGGGGCGTGGCCCGAATTGCACCAGAGACCCGTGTGGCGCTCATCAAAATCGCCGCATTTGGGTGAAGAAATAATCGAAAAATGCCGAATGATCTGTCCACCAGCGCGCAGACCGCCATGCATGAAACAGCGCAACAACCGGCCCACCACCGCGCGCGCCGCCAATCCGCAGGTTAGCCGCCTGCACCCCGCAGCAAACAGCAAGCCGCCCGCCGCCCGGGCATGAGCAACGCCCGCTACACCACGCTGGAACCGGCCGCCCACAGCCGCTTCAAGCCCATCCGGACCGGAGAACACGCATGACCGCCACTACCCACAACGCCACCCGCGCGATTGAAGCTGCGCGTGAACCAGCGATCAAACCTGCCGCCACCGCTCAGCCCGCCACACTGAAACCACCACGCGGCAACGGCGCCAGCGCGCAAATCGTCCGCCTGCTTGCCACCGCCCCGCGCCCGCTGTTCTGCGGCGAAATCGTCGCCCAGCTCGACTTCGCCTTCGACAACGCCGAAATCGCCTCGGCACTGGTCAAACTCACCCGCCAGGGCAAGGTGCAATCCAGCCTGCAAGCCCGAACCGGCCCGGGGCCGAAGATGGCCAAGGTGTATGGGGTGGGGGGCTAACAGGCTGGTGAGAAACTCCCCACTTCCTGCGAATTATGTTCTTCCCCTTATTTTTTTCGGCGCCGGAAGCACGCCAAGGCCAATCTTGCCGGGTATTTCACCCCCTCCCTCTGCAACGGCCAACTGGCAGACGGACTGATCCCTATGCCACCGCTGGCCGCATCAGATTCAGCAACCGTGTCAGGTTGTAGGCCGCAAAGGTGAACAAGGCCTGCCCGGAGAGCTTCTCCAGCCCCTTGTGTCGCGTTTTGCGCAAGCCACCCA
>NZ_FWXD01000051.1 GCF_900176275.1 Andreprevotia lacus DSM 23236
CCTGCCGCTTCGCCTCATCCAGCAGCCACACCGGCCCGGCGTAGGCACGCAACACATCAGCATGTGCCTGTTCGGCCAACACCAGCCGCGGAGACGCATCGGCCAGCATGTGCGCCAATCGTTGTGGCGGATAAGCCGGATCGAGCGGCACATACGCCCCGCCGGCCTTGAGGATGGCCAGCAGCGCAATCACCAGCTCGAAGGAACGCGACAAGCACACCCCGACACACACATCGGGCCCGACCCCGGCAGCGCGCAAAGCGTGTGCCAGTTGATTGGCGCGGGCATCGAGTTGGGCGTAGGACAGCACGGCATCGCCCAGCAACAGTGCTGGGGCAGCCGGCTGGGCGTCGACCTGTTGTTCGAACAGGTGATGGAAGGCCGGTGGCGATGCGTGCGCAACTGCTGTGGCATTCCAGTCCAGCAGCAGCTGTTGCTGCTCGACGGCCGTCAACCAGGGCAGGTCGGCGCAGCGGGCGGTTGGGGTGGCCACGATGCCATCGAGCAGGGTGGCATAGTGGCCGGCCATGCGGGCAATGGTGGTCTCGTCGAACAGATCGGTGTTGTATTCGAACAGCGCCTGTAAAACTTCACCGTCTTCCATCACGTTCAGCGTGAGGTCGAATTTGGAAGTGGCCCGCTCGATCTGGACGGTTTCCAGTGTCAGCCCGCTAAACGATAGTACGCTGCGCGGGTTGTTCTGCATGACCAGCATCACCTGGAATAGCGGCGAGTAGCTGGTTTGCCGTTCTGGGCGCAGCAGCTCGACCAAGTGCTCGAACGGGGTGTCCTGATGCTCGTAAGCGCCCAGCGTGGTTTCACGCACCTGCTCCAGCAGCGTGGTGAAGGCGGCCTGCGGATCGACCCGTGCCCGCAGCACCAGCGTGTTGATGAAAATGCCGATCAACGGCTCGACTTCGGTCCGATTGCGGTTGGCGATCGGCGTGCCGACGCACAGATCATGTTGGCCGCTGTAGCGCGCCAGCAGGAGGTTGAAGGCTGCCAGCAAGGTCATGAATAGTGTGGCGCGGTATTGCTGGCTCAAGGCGAGCAGGCCGGCAGTGGTCGCGGCCGGGATGGTGAAATGCGCCATGCTGCCATTGTAGGTCTGCACCACAGGGCGTTGCCGGTCTGTCGGCAGGGTGAGCATGGCCGGTGCACCAGCAAGCTGCGCTTTCCAGTAGGCCAGCTGCGCTTCCAGCGCTGCGCTGCTGAATGCCTGCCGTTGCCAGTGGGCAAAGTCGGCATATTGCAGTGAAAGCGGCGCCAGCACGGCTGGCTCGCCGGAGAGCGCTGCGGTGTAGAGCGCGGCCAGCTCGCTGACCAGAATGCCGGTTGCCCACCCGTCGGTCACGATGTGGTGTAGCGTAATGGCGAGGATATGCTCTTGCTCGCCCAGACTGATCAACAATGCGCGCAGCAGCGGGCCGCGCCCCAGATCGAAGTTGATGCGGCTATGCGCCTCCAGCAGCGCGTTGCTTTCTTGTGGGCGCTGCGCCTCATCCAGCGCTTTGAGGTCGGCTTGTTCTATATCCAGTTCAAGCTGTGGCGCGATGATCTGCACCGCTTGTTCATCGCGACTGACGAAGGTGGTGCGCAATCCTTCATGGCGCGCGATCACGCCATTGAGCGCTGCCTTGAGTGCATTTGTGTTCAGCGCACCGTGCAGCCGGATGGCGAACGGAATGTTGTAGACCGCACTGCGCTCGAACTGATCAAGGAACCACAACCGCTGCTGGCTGAAGGACAGCGGAAAGGCATGCTCCTGCCCAGGGTGGCGTAGCTGTGCAAACAGCGGTGGCAGCGCAGCATCACGCCGGCTGGCTACGGCGTCATCAATGCGGGCGGCCAGTGTGGCAACCGTCGGGGCCTCAAAAAGGGCACGCAGCGGCAACTCGATATTGAAACCGGCGCGCAGTTTCGACATGACCTGGGTGGCCAGCAGCGAATGGCCGCCTGCAGCAAAAAAATCATCCTCTGCACCGACACGATCAAGCTTCAGCACCTCGGCCCAGACCGCTGCGACGGCGGCTTCGCTGGCCGTGCGCGGTGCAATATGGGTTCGTGCTGCGTTGTGCAGATCCGGCTTGGGCAGCGCCTTTCGATCTACCTTGCCATTGGCGGTGAGCGGCAGCCGATCAAGCAGCACAATGTGTTGCGGCACCATGTAGTCGGGCAAGCGCTCAGCCAGTTTTACGCTCAGTGTCTGTGCGTTCAAACCACCTATCGTTGCAATGACATAAGCTACCAATCGCTTGCTGCCATGTTCGTCTTCCAGTGCGGTGACGATCGCGCTGCGCACTTCAAGCAAGCTGGCCAGTACGGTTTCGATTTCGCCCGGCTCGATGCGCATGCCGCGCACCTTGATCTGAAAGTCCTTGCGCCCCAGCACGCGAAATTGACCATCTGCAGTAATGCAGCCCAAGTCGCCGGTGCGGTAGAGCACGTCGCCTGCGTGCGGGCTGAGCGGGTTGGGGATGAAAGCCGCTTGCGTGGCATCGTCATTGCCGTAGTAGCCCAGGCTGCGATAGGGCGTGCGAATGTGGATCTCGCCAATCTGGCCGGCAAAGCAGGGGGCCTGTTGCTCGTCGAGCAAGATGGCCTGCGCACCGGCGATGGGCTGACCCACCGGGATATAGCTCGTGTCTACCGGTGTTGACGGCAGTCGATGGAAAAAACGTGCCAGCGTGGTTTCGGTTGGGCCGTAGAGATTGACCAGACCGGCCCGCTCGCCAAACAACTTGATCCAGCGATTGGCATCGGCAGGCAGCAGCATTTCGCCCGCCAGCAGTACGTGTTGCAACGCAGGCAGGCAGTCCGCATCCAGCCGCCCGCTATCGAGTAGCGTGCGGAACAGGGTGGGCACCGAGTGCATCAGTGTAATGCGGGATTGCTCCAGCCAGCCCAGCAACGCGGCAGCATCAAGCACCGTATCTGTCGGGGGGATGCAGATCGTGCCACCTGCGCAGAGCGCAGCAAAGACATCGCGCAGGTACACATCGAAAGTCGGGATGGTGAGCTGACTGATGCGGCTGTTTGTATTCAGGTTGAACTCACCGATTTCCCACTGGATGAAATGGGCCAGCGAGCGGGTTTGCCCCAACACGGCCTTGGGCTTGCCGGTAGAACCAGATGTGAAATAGATGTAGCAGGGTGCATCAGCCGCAACGGGTGTGCGCGACCAGGCGGGTATGGTCGCATCGTCAATAATGGCGCTGCCGTATTGGTCGAGCAACAGGCAGCCAGGGCTCTCGCCATCGGCATGAAGCTGCTGCCGCAGTTCATCATGCGCTTGTTGGCTGATCAGCCATTGCGGTGTTGCAACGTCCACCATATCGCGCAAGCGTTGCAGCGGATAGGACGGGCTGAGTGAAACGAATATCGCTCCGGCTTTGAGTACCCCCAGCATGGCAATCAGGTGAGCCAGCGGGTCTTGCAGCAGCAGGCCGACGATCTGCCCGCTCTGGCAGCCTTGTGCAGCCAGCGATGCAGCGATGCGATTTGCCAGTTGGTCGAGCTCGCGATAGCCGAGCTGGCGGCCGTCATACTCCACGGCCGGGTGGACGGGGGTTTGCTGCGCGGTTTGCTCGAACAGGTCCAGTACGTTGTTGGCAGCCAGCGGCAACAGCAGGTTGTTATCGCTGATCTGTGAGAAACCAGGTTGCAGTTGATCCCAAGCTGCAATAGTGGCCGCGCGCTCGGCCGGGGTGTGCAGCGGCAATGCGTTGATGGGGCAGGCTGGATCAGCCGCAATGGCGGCTAACAGGCAGGTAAAATGGCGGCCCAAGCGCTCTATGGTGGCGCTGTCGAACAGGTCGGTCTTGTACTCCACTGAGCACATCAGCGTGCCGGCATGCTCGAAAACGGCCAGACGCAGGTCGAGCTTGGCAGTTGCAGTGCTGGCAGTGGCTGGCTTGAGCGTAAGGCCGGGCAAGTCCAGCGCATCCATTGGCGCGTTCTGCAACGCAAGCATCACCTGGAAGAGCGGCGCATGGCTGGTGGAGCGCTCGGGCTTGAGCAACTCTACGACCTGATCGAAGGGCAGATCCTGATGGGCGTAGGCATCCAGCGTGGTTTGCCGTACTTGCAGCAGCAGGGCCTTGAATGATGGATTGCCTTCCAGATCGGTACGCAATACCAGCGAATTGACGAAGAAACCGATCAGCGGTTCGACTTCATCGCGGTTGCGGTTGGCAATCGGTGTACCCAGGCAGATGTCGTGCTGTCCGCTATAGCGTTGCAGCAGCACGTTGAACGCGGCAGCCAGCACCATGAACAAAGAGCTTTGCGTATCGCGGGCCAGCGTGTTGAGCGCGGTGCCGGTTTCAGCATTGATGGTGAAATCGTGCGTGGCGCCTGCATAGCCCTGCACCACCGGGCGCGGCCGATCCGTGGGCAATGCCAGCAGCGCAGGTGCGTTGGCCAGCTGCTTCTGCCAGTAATTGCCCTGTTGTTGCAGGACTGCGCCGGTCAGCCATTCGCGTTGCCATTGCGCAAAATCGGCGTACTGGATGGTCAGCTCGGGCAAGGGTGATGCTTGCCCGAGCAGATGGGCCTGATAGAGCGCGGCCAGTTCACGGAACAACACCCCCATCGACCAGCCATCCGACACGATGTGGTGCAGCGTATACAGCAGAATGTGCTCATCTGCCGCCACACGCAGCAGTTTTGCGCGCAGCAGCGGGCCGCTTGCCAGATCGAACGGCACTCTGGCTTCTGCATCGGCCAGCTGTCGAGCCTCGTCTTCACGCTGTTGCGCCGACAGCGTGGTCAGATCCACCAGCGGCAGGGCGATCTTGAACGCATTGCCAATGATCTGCACGGCTTGCCCGTCGACAAGCGCGAAATGCGTGCGCAGGGTTTCATGGCGGCGCACGATTTCATCCAGCGCGCTTTGCAGCGCGTCAATATCCAGATTGCCGCACAAACGCATGGCGTTGGGAATGTTGTAGAACGGATTGCCCGGTTCAAGCTGATCCAGAAACCACAGGCGGTGTTGCGCATGTGACAGCGGCAGGGGTTGGTCGCGCGAAACGCGCACCAGCGGCGCACGCTCGGTTTCCAGTCCGAAGGTGTTGCTCAGGAAGGCAATGATGGCATCCTTGTTATCGCGGATGCGCGTCTGCATGTCCGGTGTGAGCGCGCCTTTGGCGCTCTGGCTGCGCAACTTGCCGTTCTGCACCGAAAAGGTCACGCCAAGATCGCGCAGTTCGAGCAGGAATGCCTTGATGTCCATCTGTCCGTCCTTGATTGCTTCGTGCAATGCACACGGGCTGCGCCGGGCATGGCCCGGCGGCCTCTGTCAGTATTCGATTTCTTCCAATGCAGCCGAAAATGGCTGCACGACATCGTTCGCGAAATAGCCCATGCGGATGCAGATTTGCCGCTGCGGGTCGTCGAAGGCACCGCGGCCGTGCATGGCCCGCCAGTTGTCGACGATCAGCACGTCCCCGGCTTGCAGATCAATCGACACCGTATTTCGGAGCGCGATATCGAGCAGATCGGCGCGTATGGCCGGGTCCAGCAGCGAGGCATCGTCAAAGCCGGTTTGCGGGAACACGGCAATGCTGTTGGAAAAGGCCTGGGCGCCATCGATGCTGCGGTATACCTGCGCCGGCACGTTGTATTCAAAGTCGATATGCTCGCCATGCCGGGTGCAGACAGCGCCGGGGACAGACTGCAGCGCAGCCAGTATCGTGTCGGCATCGTTGGTGCCGAAAAACTGGGCGAAGAACGGCAGTTCGACCTGCCGGTACTGGTAGCGAATGCTGCGATTCATGAACAGCGCCTTGCTGCTTTCCGGCATTTGATCCCACAGCCGGATGCCGTCCCACAGCAGCGATGCGCCGCCATCGCTGGCCGGGCGAGTGCAGTAAAAGAACAGCACGTCCGGCCTGAATGGCATATAGGAAAACTCGGAGTGCGGGCCGACGAAATTGCTGCCCGGCGTCACCGAGCGAGTCTTGCCCTCATCACCCAGGCTTTCCCGGCTATCGTTGCCGTTATGAATGAAACGTGCGGCAACCGTCTGAGTGAAGCGCTCAAACGTAGCGAGGTCGCCGGCGAAGCCGCGCAACAGCAGGGCGCCATGCTGCTGCACGCTGGCAAGCGCCTGCGGGCCGGCAACGTCGCCCAGCGCCTGGCCGGGTTTGGCAGTAATCATGGCGGCGAAATCATCGCCCAGCATTTGTACTTGCATCTTCATTTACCTTGCAGGGCATCGAGCCCTGCTGGGATCAGGTTGGCGGCTTGCTGCATCAGTACTCGACCTCTTCCAGATCATCGTCTTCGTGCAGTACATCCGTGCGCAACAGGGTTTGCAGTTCGTCATAGCGTTGCGCCAGTGCTGCAACGGTCGGCGTTTCAAAAATTACGGCGAGCGGGATATCGACGCCAAACTCGCGCCGGGTGCGCGACATGATTTGCGTGGCCAGCAGCGAATGGCCACCCAGCGCAAAGAAGTTGTCGTCCACGCCCACCCGATCCAGCTTCAAGACCTCGGCCCAGATGGCTGCCAGTTTTGCTTCGGTCTCGGTGCGCGGGGCGACATAGCTGTCGGTTTCGCTTGCCAGCTGTTGAGGCGCGGGCAGTGCTTTGCGATCGACCTTGCCATTCAGCATCAGGGGCAGGCTGTCCAGCTGCATGTAGCGTGCCGGTACCATGTAGTCAGGCAGTTGCAGTTGCAGTTGTGCCCGCAGGTCGGCATCCGTGAGTTCACTACCCGCTTCGGCCACCCAGTAAGCGACCAGCCGCTTGTCGCCCGGCTCATCCTCACGCGCCAGTACGGCGGCGCTGCTGATGCCCGGTAGCGCAAACAGCGCTGCTTCGATTTCACCCAGCTCGATGCGGAAACCACGCAACTTCACCTGCTGATCGGCCCGCCTCAGATAATCCAGATCGCCATTGGGCAGATAACGTACCAGGTCGCCCGTGCGGTAGAGCCGGGTGCCAGTCGGCCCGAAGGGATTGGGAATGAAGCGCTCGGCAGTCAGCTCGGGCCGATTGAGATAACCGCGCGCCAGCCCGTCGCCACCGATATACAGCTCGCCAGCGACACCCTGCGGTACCGGGTTGAGTTGTGTATCCAGCACATACATCTGTGCATTGGCGATGGGGCGGCCGATCGGAATGCGGCTGGGCACGTCGCCATGCATGGGATGCGTGGTCGAGTAGGTCGTGCATTCGGTAGGGCCATAGCAGTTCACCAACCGGCCACCGGCAGCGATAAAGGTGTTGGCATGGGCAGGCGAGAGCGCCTCGCCGCCGGTCAGCACCTGGCGGGCCTGCAGCAATTGCGGCAGCTCGTGCTCCACCAGCTGATGGAACAAGGCTGTGGTCAGGAACAGCGTGATGTCCTGGCCGGCAATGCAATTGCCTAGCTGTGCCAGCGTCAACCGGCCAGCCGGCGCGATGGCCACCCGGCCGCCGTTCAACAATGGCGCCCACCATTCAAAGGTGCTGGCATCGAAGGTCATTGCAGCCACATGCAGAATGCGCCCACCCGTCGGCAAATCGTAATAAGTCGCACCGCGCACCAGTCGCACCACGTTGCGGTGGCTGACTGCCACGCCCTTGGGCTGCCCGGTGGACCCGGAGGTGTACATCACATACGCGAGCTGATCCGGATACACCACTACCGCCGGTGCACCGATGGGTTGGCCCTGCCAGCTCGCCGGTTCCAGTGCCAGTTGCGGCACGTCATCCAGCCCCAGTGCAGGCCAGGCTGGGCCGGCAGCGAGCACCAGCGCGGGGGCTGCATCGTCCAGCAGGTAGCGCAGGCGCTGCACCGGCAAGCCGGGATCCAGCGGCAGATAAGCCGCGCCCGCTTTGAGGATGGCCAGCGTGCCGATCAGTACTTCAAACGAGCGCTCGGCGCAGATCCCCACCAGCGATTCGGCCCCGACGCCCTGCGCCAGCAGCGCGTGCGCCAGTTGATTGGCTTGCCGGTCCAGCTCGGCGTAGCTCAGGCTGCTGCCGGCAAACTCTGCAGCGATGTCATTCGGGTGTTGCCGGGCTTGCTGCGCAAACAGTGTGTGTATCGGCAGTGCCGGGTAGTCTGCTGCAGTGCGGTTCCAGTCGAGCAACTGCAACTGGCGTTCGGCGGCAGGCAGCAAATCCATGCGCGACAGCGGCGCGCCGGTGGCCAGCGCATCCAGCAGCCGCTCCAGCGCAAGCTGCATGTAGTCGCACAGCCGCTGCGCCGGAATACCAGCGCCGGTCTGTGCCGACAGCATGAAATCGTCACCCCATTCGTCCACTGCCATCACAAAGGGCAGGTTGGTCCGCTCCTGCATGCCGATGAACGACATGCCGTCCATGGGCGGCTGTTGCTCTGCGGTGCCGCGGGTACGGCGGCAGTTGAGCAGCGCCGTGAACAGCGGCAGCGGCGGTTCTACGCCGCTGGCCCGCTGTGCCATTGCCAGCGGTGCATGCTCGTGCTGCATCAGGCCGGCCAGCGCCTGCTGGGTGGCTTGCAACGCTGTTGCTGCATCGGCATGGTCTATCCGCAGGCAGAGTGGCAAGGTATTGATGCAAGGGCCCATGATCCGGTCTGCGCCATCGCTGCCCTGCATGCGGCCAAACAGCACTGTGCCGAAAACCACTTCCCTGCGGCCTGTCGTCCTGGCCAGCACCAGTGCCCATGCCAGATGCATGAGTACTGCAGAGCTGACCTTGTGTGTTCGGGCGCTTTGCATAATTCGTTGCGACAGTGCACCGGGCAAAATCAGCCGTGCATCGTCGACATCGCTGCCATCGCCATGTACTTCGGTGATGTCATATGGGGCTGTAGGCGTATCGATATGGCCCAGTGTGCGGGCAAAGAATGCCTCGTGCTCTGCCGCACTTGCACCAAATCGCGCCTGCGCAATGAAATTGCGGAATGGTTGTGCCGGCGGCAACTGCGCCTGTTGGCCATTGATGATCTGGGCAATCTCGGCAAACAGCCACTGCATGGTCAGGTTGTCGTCGATCATGTGATGCTGCAGCAGGTGCAGCACCCAGCGATGTTGCGCCTCGTCTTGTGCAATTACCGCCCGCATCAGCGGGGCCTGCGACAGATCAAGCCGCACGCGGCGCGGATCGTAGCGTTGATCAAGCTGAACCGCGATATCGCCGTCTGTTGCATCCAGTGTGGCCAGTTCCACTGGCAAGGTGGCATTGCGCCAGACCACTTGCATGGCTTCATCCAGCGATTGCCAGACGATGGCGGTACGCAAGATATCGTGGCGGTTGATGACTTGCTGCAGCGCAGCCAGGAAGGTATCCAGCCTGGCGCGGTCGGCAAAGGCAAACTGGAACTTCACCAGATAGGCATCGCCCTGCGTCTCCAGCTGATAGTGGAACAGCATGCCTTGTTGCAAGGGCGCCATCGGGTAGATGTCCTGCACATTGGCAACCCCGCCCGGCGTGGAGGCAATGATGCGCTCAATATCGGCTTGTCCGAGTGTGGCCAGCGGCAACATGTCTGGCGTGATGTGCTCGGCACCTGCCGTGATCAGGTTTGGTGGGACAACGACGTCTGCTGCCATCTCTCTGGCATCTGCCAGCAGTGCGGCAAGGTCGGCTATGGTAGGCGCGGCGAACAAGGTCCTCACATCACATTGCCAGCCAGCCTTGCGCAGCTGGTCGACCAGCGTGACTGCCAGCAGCGAATGGCCGCCCAGCGCAAAGAAGTTGTCATGGATGCCGATCTGCTCGAGCCGCAGTACGGCAGCCCAGATTTCGGCCAGCCGGGCTTCGCGCTCGTTGCGCGGTGCGGTACTGTCGGTACTGCTGCGCTCTGGCGCCGGCAGGGCCTTGCGGTTGATCTTGCCGTTTTCGGTGAGCGGAAATTGATCCAGCTGTACGAAGTGGGCCGGCAGCATGTAATCGGGCAGGTTTTGCCGCAGATGCTTGCGCAGCAAGTCCGGCTCGATGACATGCTCGGCCGTGAGATAAGCCACCAGGCGGGCATCGCCCGGCATGTCTTCACGCAGCAGCACCAACGTTTCGCGGATGGCGGGCTGTGCCGCCAAGGCTGCTTCGATCTCGCCCAGCTCGATGCGAAAGCCGCGCAGCTTTACTTGATGATCAATGCGGCCCAGATATTCGAGCGTACCGTCAGGCAGATAGCGCGCCAGATCGCCGGTGCGATAGAGCCGCCCGCCGGTGCCGCTGAACGGATCGGGGATGAAGCGCTCTGCCGTCAGTTCGGCCCTGCCCAGATAGCCGCGTGCAAGGCCGGTACCGGCAATGTACAGCTCACCGGCCACGCCGGTTGGCACCGGGTTGAGATGGGCATCAAGCAAGTGCGCAGCCAGATCAGGGATGGCGATACCCACGGCGGCGGCTTGTTGGCCGTGCTGCGTCAACGGCTGATAGGTGACATGTACCGTGGTCTCGGTGATGCCATACATGTTGACGAGTGCGGGCTGTTTGTCACCATGACGGGCAAACCAGGGCGCCAGCGCGGCGTGGTTGAGCGCCTCGCCGCCGAAGATCACGTAACGCAGTGCCGGCAACGGTGCTGCATTCAGCTGTACCAGTTGCTGGAAGGCTGACGGGGTCTGGTTCAGTACCGTTACGCCTTGCTGCAACAGCAACGCATGGTGTTGTGCAGGATCACGCGCCGTTTCCTGCGGCACCACCACCAGCTTGCCGCCATGCAGCCATGCGCCCCAGATTTCCCATACCGAGAAATCGAATGCAAATGAATGGAACAGGGTCCAGACATCGTTTTCGTTGAAGCCAAACCATTGCTCCGTCGCGGCAAACAGTCGCAGAACATTGCGGTGCGGCAGCAGCGCACCCTTGGGTTTGCCGGTGGAGCCCGAGGTGTAGATCACATAGGCCAGATGATCCGGTCCGTTCAGCTGCGCCGGGTTTTCTGCATTGCCGTCACTGGCACTCGCCGCATCGTCGAGGTTGATGATGTTCGTTTCCGCGGGCAGTACATCGCGCACGGCCGTCTGCGTCAGCACCAGCCGTGGCTGTGCATCGGCCAGCATGTAGGCCAGGCGTTCCTGCGGGTATGCCGGATCCAGCGGCAGATAGGCGCCGCCCGCCTTGAGAATGGCCAGCAGGCCGACCAACAGCTCCGGCGAGCGCTCGGCACAAAGCCCCACGAGCACGTCTGGTCCCACACCACTGGCGCGCAACTGGTGCGCCAGGCGGTTGGCCTGCCGGTTCAGCGCTGCATAGCTCAGGGTATCTGCCCCGTACGCAATGGCCGTGTTTTCCGGCGTGCGTGCGGCTTGGGCTTCGAAGCCGGTGATCAGGGTTGCTGTATCGGAAAGTGCAAACGAGCGGGTTGTTGTCCGGCTGCGGCGTTGCTGCAGCTCGTATTCGGGTAGCACATTCAGCGTGACGATCCGCATGCCGGCATCGCGCTGCAAGCCATCTGCAATGCCGGCCAATGCCGCATGCATATAGTCGTGAATGCGCTGCGCCGGAATGCCCGCGCCGATTTGTGCAGTCAAAACCAGATCATCGCCGACATCGTCGACCGACAGCACGAAGGGCAGATTGGTACGCTCTTCGGCAAGAATGATCTCGCAACCATCCAGCGTATGGCTGTTGGTTTCGGCCTGCACGCGGCGGCAGTTGATCAACGACGTAAACAGCGGTTGTGGTGCGGCAATGCCGCTGCAACGTTGCGCCAGCGACAGCGGCGCGTGCTCGTGCTGCAGCAACTGCACCAGCATGTCGTGTGTGCCAACAAGCGCGTCGCGCAGGCTGATGTTGCCGACGTTCAGTCGCAGGGGCAGGGTGTTGATGCAGGGGCCCATCATGCGGCCGGCCTCACCGCCGCCTTGCATGCGGCCGAACAACACCGTGCCGAACACGACGTCATCACGCCCGGCCAGGCGCGCCAGTACCAACGCCCAGGCCAGATGCATCAGGCTGGCCGTATTGACGAGATGATTACGGGCCTGTTCGCGCAGTCGCAGCGACAGCGCACGCGGCAATGCATGGCGTGTTTCACTGACATCACTGCCGTCGCCCAGCACGTCAACCACGCCAAATGGTGCCGTCGTTTCGTCGACATCCGCCAGCATGTGGCAAAAGAAGGCCTCATGCTCGGCATTGCTGGTGCCCAGCCGCGTCTGTGCGATGAAGTCGCGGAACGGCAGTGCTTGCGGCAGCTGATCCTGTTCGCCCTGCATGATGCGACGTACTTCGTCGAACAGCAGCTGCAGTGTGAGATTGTCGTCGATCAGGTGGTGTTGCAACAGATGCAACACCCAGCGCCCATGCTCGGTGTCTTCGGCCACGAAGGCCTGCATCATCGGCGCATGGCTGACGTTCAGGCGGTAGCTGCGCGGGTCGTAACGCGTACCAAGTTGTACAGCGATATCGCCATCATCGGGCGCAAGCACCAGCCACTCCACCGGCAGGCTGGCTGTACGCAGCACCACCTGTACCGGCTCGGCAAGTTCCTGCCAGTGCACGGCTGTGCGCAGGATATCGTGCCGGGCAATCACGGTTTGCAACGCTGCGATGAAGCTGTCGAGCAAGGCACGGCTGGCAAAGGCAAATTGCAGCTGCGCCAGATATGCATCACCCGCTTCGTCAAGCAGGTGATGGAACAGCATGCCCTCTTGCAGCGGCGCCAGCGGATAGATGTCCTGGATATTGGCCATGCCGCCTGGCACGCTAGCCGCGATCGCGTCGATTGCGCTTTGCGCCAGATCGATCAGCGGCAGCATGTCCGGCGTGATGCAGTTGCACCCGGCCGGAATCAGGTTGGGAGGTATCTGCAAGGCCGGTACGGTATCACCCAACGCCTGCACCATGGTGGCCACCGTCGGGTGAGTGAAAATACTGCGTACCTCGGCAGGCAGACCGGCCTGGCGCATGGCATCAATCAGCGCGACGGCTAGCAGCGAATGCCCACCCAGCGCAAAGAAGTTGTCATGCACCCCCACCCGATCCAGCTTGAGCACCCCGGCCCAGATTTGCGCCAGTCGCGCTTCAGTTTCAGTGCGTGGCGCCACATAGCGATCTTCATCCACCTCCCGCTGCGGTGCCGGCAAGGCCTGCCGGTCCACCTTGCCATTGGGGGTCAACGGCAGTTGTTCCAGTTCGATGAAATACGCCGGCACCATATAGTCCGGCAGGCTGCGCAACAGGATGCTCCGCAAGGCATCGCCATCCGGCATGGCCTGTTCCGGCTGCGCCACCAGATAAGCCACCAGCCGGGTGTCCTCGTCGGCCTGACGGGCCACCACCACCGCATCCCGAATCGCCGGCTGTTGCAGCAAGGTGGCTTCAATCTCGCCCAGCTCGATGCGGAAACCACGCAGCTTGACCTGCTGATCACTGCGGCCCAGATAGTCAATG
>NZ_FWXD01000050.1 GCF_900176275.1 Andreprevotia lacus DSM 23236
GTTTGCGCGGTCTCGGGCGAAATGGTGCGTGGCGAACGGGCTGGGCGTGAGGATTTGTCGAGCAATGCGGGCGCGCCACCGGCCAGGTAGCGGGCCAGCCATTTGCGTGCGGTGACGGCACTGACGCCATGTGTGGCACCGGCTTGTTCCGCGGTGTGGCGCCGCTGGGTGATGTCTTGAACCATTTCAAGGCGACGAAGGTAGGTCAATCGGGCATTCTTATGGGTGTTCATCCGGATCGGGGCTCTGTAGTGACTGGGGGTTTGGCGATTTCCAGTCTCTCAAAATCTCACCGGGTGAACACCCGCAACAACCTATTGAACCTTCACATCTAGCTGGCGTTTTGCTTTTCTTCGGCCGCCAGGATACTGGGGCGCGTCCACTTGGCGTAGTAGCAGATCGCCACGAAGGCAACCGAGGTCAGCAGCACCTCAACCCCTGCCAGCCATTGCGACAGGCCGTGATCGCTGTAGGCCCGCACCGCCCCCTCCGTCCACCAGATCAGCACATACATGCTGGTCCACTGATAGGTATAGCGGCGGCCATGCAGCAAGCCGCGCAAGGGAAACAGCAATGGCACCGTCTTGAGCACCAGCGACGAACCGCCCGGCTTGAGCGGGGCCAGCCACAACTCCCAGGCCAGGCACAGCGCAATCAGTGCCACCCAGCTGGCAACGGTGATGCGTTGCGTCCAGTAACGTCCGCGTGCGTGGCTCATGCTACCACCGCCAGCTTGAGCGCGGCTTCGGCCAAGCGCTTGCCCTGTGCAATGCACAGCTGCTTTTCGGCGTCCGAAATCGGTGCGCGCGACTCTGGCCCGGCAATGTGGCTGGGGCCGTAGGGCGTGCCGCCGCTGGCCGTGGTGTTCAAGTGCAGCTCGGTAAACGGCGTGCCGACGATCAACATGCCGTGGTGCAGCAGCGGCAACATCATCGACAGCAGCGTGGCCTCGTTACCACCGTGCATGGCGCCGGTGCTGGTAAACACGCAGGCAGGCTTGCCGACCAGGCTGCCAGCCAGCCAGTCATTGACCGTGCCGTCGAGAAAGTACTTGAGCGGTGCCGCCATGTTGCCAAAACGGGTCGGGCTGCCCAGCGCCAGACCAATGCACTGTTGCAGATCGGCATGCGTGGCATAAGGCGCGCCACTGTCCGGCACGGCGGGCTCGGTGGCTTCGCATACCGTGGAAACCTTGGGTACGGTACGCAGCCGTGCTTGCGCGCCAGGCACGGATTCGATACCGCGCGCGATCAATTGCGCCATCTGGCGCGTGGCGCCGTGGGTGGAGTAATACAAAACGAGAATATCGGCCATGGGTTCCGCCTGTCTGGTCGCGCTATTATAAGGGCTTGCCCAAACTCCGGACCACGGCATGGCCCAGCGCTTTCCTTATCAGCAGTTTTTCACCCTCGCCTTCTGGCGCCGCAGCGCCGGCTTTGCCCGCTATGTCGGTCATCGGCTGGTGGCCGACCGCTGCCTGCAGACCGCCGGCAGCCTGACCTACACCACCTTGCTCGCCATCGTGCCGCTGTTCACCATCGCGCTGACGCTGTTTTCGGCCTTCCCGATGTTCAGCGAATACAGCGGGCGTTTTCGCGGCTTCATCATTTCCAATCTGGTGCCCGATACTGCCGGCAAGGTGATCGGCACCTATATGCGGCAGTTTTCCGACAATGCCGAGCGGCTGACCGCACTGGGGACGATAGGCCTGGCCATTACCGCCCTGCTGCTGGTCTTCACCATCGAGAAAACGCTCAACCAGATCTGGGGGGTGCGCCGGCCACGCCGACTGCTGTCGCGCACGCTGAACTACTGGGCCACGCTCACCCTGGGACCGCTGCTGCTGGGTATCAGCCTGTCGCTGACGTCATGGATTTACCAGATGACCGGGCTGGGCAATGACTTTCCGGCGCTGTTGCGGCTGGGGCCGATGTTTTTGATGTTCGTCACGCTGACGCTACTCTATCTGACCGTACCCAATTGCTTCGTACCGCGCCACCATGCCGTTGGCGCCGCGCTGGTGGCCGGCGTGCTACTCGAGCTGATGAAGAATTTCTTCGGCCTGTATCTGCGCCTGTTCGGCAACTACAAGCTGTTGTACGGCGCGTTTGCCGCCATTCCCATCTTTCTGCTGTGGCTGTATCTGTGCTGGGTGATCGTGCTGGGCGGCGCGGTGCTGTCGGCAGCGATGTCATACTGGCATGGCGATGGCTGGCGCTGGGGCCGCCATCACGGTACGCGCTTCGAGCAGGCGATCCGCATCCTGCTGACGCTGGCGCAGGCACATGCAAACGGCGAAATCCTGCATATCGACACCTTGCGCCGCCGTGTCGGCCTGGGGCTGGACGCCACCAACGGGCTGCTGGAAACGATGGCCGAGCGCGGCTGGGTGGATGCCAGCCGCGACGGCGAATGGCTGCTGGCCGCATCGATCAGCCAGATTACCCTGCTGGATATTTTTGAACTGGTAGTGACGCCACTGACGGCCAAGGTAGAACTGAGTCTGGAGGCCACCATTGCCGGCATGCGTGTGCCACTGGGGCAAACGCTGGCCGACTATGCGGCCAGCGGCGACAATCAGGCTGCGGCGCAGCCGGCAGTCAGCGCGGCCTGAATCACCGGCACGGTGAGTTCGCCAATATAGGACTCACCCAGCCGGCGCATCAGGATGAACTTGATCTTGCCGGCATCGACCTTCTTGTCCTGCGCCATCAGGTCCAGATAGCGCTCGGCGCCGAGTGCGGGCGATACCGTCGGCAAGCCTGCCTTGGCAATCAGCGCAGTGATGCGCTCAAGATCAGTGGCGCTGATCTGCCCCAATTCCTTCGATGCCAATGCGGCCAGTACCATGCCGGCGGCAACCGCTTCGCCATGCAGCCAGGCGCCGTAACCCAGCCCAGCCTCGATGGCGTGGCCGAAGGTATGACCCAGATTGAGCAGCGCACGCTGGCCGTGCTCTTTTTCGTCGGCGGCAACGATGCGTGCCTTGTTCTGGCAACTGTGTTCGACCGCATGGGCCAGTGCATCGGTATCGCGCGCCATCAGCACATCGATATTGGCTTCCAGCCATTCGAAGAAGGCCAGATCATCGATCAGGCCATACTTGATGATCTCGGCCAGGCCGGCAGAGAACTCGCGCGGCGGCAGGGTATCGAGTGTGGACAGATCCGCCAGCACCAATTTGGGCTGATAAAACGAACCAATCATGTTCTTGCCCAGCGGGTGGTTGATGGCTGTCTTGCCACCGACCGACGAATCGACCTGCGCCAGCAATGTGGTCGGGATCTGGATGAAAGGCACGCCACGCTGGTAGACCGCAGCGGCAAAGCCGGTCATGTCGCCGATCACGCCACCGCCCAGCGCGATCAGCGTGGTCTTGCGCTCGGCGCGTGCACCCAGCAGGCCGTCGAAAATCAGGTTGAGCGTTTCCCAGGTTTTGTACTTTTCGCCGTCCGGCAGCACGATGGCCTGCACCTGCACGCCATTCGCCTCCAAGGCGACCTGCAGCTGCGGCAGGTAGAGCGGAGCCACGGTCTCGTTGGTGACGATGGCGACGCGCTTCTGCGGCAGCAGTGGCAGGATGTGCTGCACTTGGGTGAGAAGATCGCGAGCGATCAGGATGTCGTACGGAGCGTGGTCGAGGTCGAGCTTAACGAGGCGCATGGGGCGATTTCAGTTCCAGTTCGTGCAGCAACTGCTGGGCAAGGTGCTGCACCGTTTGCCGGCTGGTGTCGATGATGAGGTCGGCGACTTCGCGATACAGCGGATCGCGCACCTCGAACAGTTCACGCAGTCGTTGCTTGGGGTTTTCGGTTTGCAGCAGCGGCCGGTTGCGGTCGTGCATGGTGCGTGCGTACAGGTCGTCCACACTGGCGCGCAAATAGATGACGGTGCCGCGCGCGCGCAGATGGGCGCGGTTTTGCGGGTTGATCACCGCGCCGCCACCAGTGGCCAGCACGATGTCCTTGAGGGTGGAGAGTTCGTCGATCATCGCGGCTTCGCGCTCGCGGAAGCCGGCCTCGCCTTCAACCTCGAAGATCAATGGAATCTTGACCCCGGTGCGCGCTTCGATCTCGTGATCGGAATCGTAGAAAACGTGATCGGTAGCGCGGGCCAAGGCCCGGCCTATGGTGGTCTTGCCGGCCCCCATGAGGCCAACCAGAAAAAAATTGCCCGGCAGTTTCATGCCCGACATTGTAACTTATCTGCCTGCCCCCGAGGACGATTCGTACCGCAGGAGCGGCGCCGGGGCAAAGACGGGCAGCGGATGGGGCAGCAATCCCGGGGCCAGAAAATTCGATTTCCCAAAAAACAAGAACCCGGCCTAGCCGGGTTCTTGTTGTCACATCAAGCAGACATCAAATCAGGACATGCTTAACGCAGCGTCATGTCTTGCTGCAACACACTCGGCGTGATGAAGATCAGCATTTCTTTCTTGGTGTCCTGCTTGGAGCGGTGCTTGAACATATTGCCCACCACCGGGATGTCCCCCAGCAGCGGCACCTTCTGCAAGCCCTCCTGCACATCCTGTTGATAGATACCACCGATCACCACGGTACCGCCATTTTCGACCAGCACCTTGGTAGTAATCTGCTTGGTATTGATGGCCGGGCCAGAGGTGGTATTTACCCCCGGGGTGTCCTTGTTGACCTTCACATCCAGCATTACGTTGCCATCTGGAGTAATTTGCGGTGTCACACGCAGCGACAGCACAGCTTTCTTGAACGCAATCGACGTTGCCCCGTTCTGAGCCGATTCACTGTACGGAATCTCCTGGCCATCCTCAATCACAGCCTCGACCTGATCGGCAGTGATCACGCGAGGACTGGTAACTACGCGCCCCCTGTTGTCAGCCTCCAGCGCGCTCAGCTCCAGACCCAGCGCCCAGTTCGCACTGGACGCCAGCAATGCCAAGGTGGCCGGCGCGCCAAAACCCAGACCGCTGGCGGGGAGGTTCACATTGGTATCACTGACCGTATTGCCATTCACGGTTGTCGCCAATGTTGGCTTGGTCGTGATGGTGGTATTCCCGATATGGCCGATGCTCAGAGCACCTATTTTCACCCCGAGGTCGCGGCCGAAGGTATCGCTGGCTTCAACAATGCGTGCCTGGATCATGACCTGGCGTACCGGGATATCAATCTTGTTGATCAGCTCGCGCACCTGGTCCAGCTTGGCCGGAATATCCTGCACGATCAGCGTATTGGTACGCGGATCAATCACCGCACTGCCACGGGCCGACAGGAACTTCTGCTTGTCGTCCTTGAGGATGGTGTTGAAGTCGGCAGCCTTCTGATACTTCAGGCTGAAGAACTCGGTGCGGGTCGGCTCGAGATCTGCAATCTGCTTGCGCGCTTCAAGATCCTGCTTTTCCTTGGCAGCAAGTTCGTCACGCGGCGCAATCCACATCACATTGCCCGACTTGCGCTGATCCAGACCCTTGGCCTGCAGGATGATGTCCAGCGCTTCGTCCCAAGGCACATCCTTCAGGCGCAACGTGAGGTTGCCCGTCACGGTGTCACTTTCAATGATGTTGATGCCGGTGAATTCGGCAATCACCTGCAGCACGGTGCGAATCTCGACGTTCTGGAAGTTCAGCGAGAGCTTTTCACCCTTGTACGCCGGCTTCAGACCACCAACTTTGCTGGTTTGCTCAACTGCGTTGCGCACTTCGATGATGAAGCGGTTTTCAGTCTGGTAAGCCGAGTATTCCCAATTGCCCTTGGGCTCGATCACCATGCGGGTGCTGCCCGCCTGGCCGTAAGTATCAACCTTTTGAATCGGGGTACCAAAATCCGTTACGTCCAGACGGCGCTCCAGTGTCTTGGGCAGGCTGGCCTTGGCAAAGTCGACCACCAGCGTCTTGCCTTGCTGGCGAATGTCGATGCCGATATTCGGCGTGCTCAGATCGACCACCACCTTGCCCTCACCGGCATTGCCACGGCGGAAGTCGACGTTCTTGATCGACTCCTCCACATTGCTGGGCCGGGATTCGGCAAACTTGGTACTGGCCTGTGCCGAAGCAACTGCGGCCTGACCACCATCCACAGTGATGATCAGGCTATTGCCATCCACCTGGGTCTGATAAGTGGCCTGTTTTTGCAGGTTGAGCACCAAGCGGGTACGACCATTGCCCTCGGCAATGTTGACCACACGCAGTGCGGAGCCATTCACCTGGATCGCGTTCTTGCTGAACTGCGAGGTGGTGTTGGCAAAGTCAAAGGCAATACGCGGCGGCGTATTGACGCTGAAGCTGGTCGGCGACGGCACCGTCCCGCTGAACGATACCTTGATCAGCTGCTTGTCGGCAGACACGCTACCGACCTCGACGTTGGTGATCGTGTTGTCGGCTGCAAACGACAGCGCTGCGAACAGGGCGCAGCAGCCGGCCACAAGGCGCTGCAGGATCATGGTTTTAGTCATTTTTTCTGCTCCGCGTCATCCAGGGAGAGGCTGGTCTCGCGTTCGACCCAGTCGCCCCCGCTATCCTCTACGATTTCCTTCAACTTCACCTCGGTTTCGGAGATTGCCGTCACCATGCCGAAGTTCTGCCCCATATAACTGCCCAGCTTGACCCGGTACAGATTGCCATCCGGCGCACGCACCAAGGCCTGGATCAGCTTGCCTTGCTGCAGGGTGCCTACCATGCGCAGCTTCTCCAGGTCATAATTCTCGAGCACTTCCTTGGGGCGATCCGGATTGGGTCGCAACCCCGTCCCTCCCCCCTTGCCCTTGGCAATTTCCATTTTGCTTGGGCGGAATGGGTCGGGCAGCGAGAACGCATCATACGTAAACGGCTGGTACGGCTTCACTTCCGGCAACGGCTCTACCTTGCCGCGCAGACCTTCGCTGCTATCACGCATCCAGTCCTTCAGATCGCCGTTCTCTTCGCCAAAGCAGCCAGCCAGGCAAAGCGTGGCCAGTGCGAGTGCTAGATAGGTTTTCATTTATCCCCTCTTGAATCCATCTCGGCCGCGTTAGTGCTTTTTCTTCTTGGCATCGGCATCAGCCTGGCGCATGGCCTGCAATTCCGCCTCATCAAGCGACCGATAGGTCTTGGCAACCGCCTGCATGGCCAGCATGCCATCCTTGCCAGCGGTCAGCTGCAGGTTACCCAAAGTCACGATGCGCGACAGTTGCGCCACATCGCTGACAAAAGCGGCCAGATCGTGGTACGAACCATTGATGCGAATATCAATCGGCAGCTCGGCAAATTCCGATGTCTTGGTCTCGACACCCGGGCGGAACAGTTCAAACTGCAGCCCGCGACCAACGCCGGCCTGGTTTACCTCGGTCAGCAGCGTTTCCATTTCCGACTTGTTTGGCAGTTGCTTGAGCAAGGCGCCAAACGACTGCTGGATTTCCAGCAGCTGTTGCCGGTACGCATCAAGATTGATGGCCTTCAGCTTCTTTTCCTTATAGGCGGTCTTGAGCTGCTCTTCCTTGGCACGGCCGTCATCAAGAGCCTGCATCTGGTCAGCCCAGACAAAATAGTAGCCACCGCCCAGCACGATCACGAACACGATAACCAGCAAACCCAGCTGCACGGGCAGCGGCCAATCGCCGATCTCGCGCGGGTTGAGATTGCGCAATTCGTCCAGAGTCATGGTCATGCCCCCTTGTTCACCGGCTTGCCGGCCGGGGCCGAGGCATCGCCAGCCGCCTGATCTGTGGCGCGGGTGATCTTGATTTTCAGAGTAAATTCGGACAAACGCTGGTTAGCCACCTGCGCCGCCTTGACTTCGATCAGCAAGGGCTGTTCGAACACATCCGAATCATTGAGATTGCGCATCAAGGTCGACACGCGCGCATTCGATTGCGCATAGCCGTTGAGTACCAGGCTATCGTCGGTCTGCTTGACGTCCTTCAGATAGATGCCTTCAGGCGTCTGGCGAGTCAGCTGGTCCATCACGCGCACGGTTTCCGAACGATTTGACTGCAGGCGTTCGACCACCTTCTTGCGATCAAGCAGCGCTTGCTTTTCAGCCTTCAGCTTGTCGATTTCGGCAATCTCGCGATCAAGCTTGGCATTTTCCTCGGTCAGAAAGTCATTGCGATGATTCTGGGTCTCGATGCGTGCCTCATAGAGCATATAACCGGCGACCAGCACACCAATGGCGATCAACACGGTGATACCCAGCAAGGCCAGGTAACGATGCTGGCGCGCTTGCCGCTTCTGCTCACGGTGGGGAAGGAGGTTAATCCGGATCATGACGGGTCAAACCTCCGCATAGCGAGACCACATGCAATTAATAAAGAAGGCGCATCCAGCTGGATCTGCTTGCCACGCACCTTGCCGGTGGCCATGCCGAAGAACGGGTTGGCACGCATGGTACTGGGCACCTGTGCGCGGCTCGATACGGCTTCGTCCAGGCCGTGGATGGCGCTGCAGCCACCTGCAAGCAGGATGTGATCCACGGTGTTGTAGTTGCTGGATGTATAGAAAAACTGCAGCGAACGGGAGATTTCCAGCGCCAGCGTGTCCATGAACGGCTGCAATACTTCCGGCTCATAGTTTTCTGGCAAGCCGCCAAAGCGTTTGGCTTGCTCGGCCTCGTCGCTCGACATATTGAACTTGCGCTGGATTTCCTGGGTCAACTGGTTACCCGCGTAACCCTGATCGCGACTGTAGATGGATTGACCATCCTTGAAAATATTCATGTGCATTGCCGTCGCACCGATGTCGACAACGGCGATGATCTGGTTGTCGCCCTGGTTGGGCAGCTGCGGGCGCATCAGCTCGAAAGCGGCCTGCGTGGCATACGATTCGACGTCAACCACCAGTGCTTTCAGGCCGGCCGCTTCGATCACGGCAACGCGCTCGTCAACCTTCTCCTTCTTGGCGGCGGCAATCAGTACTTCCGATTCGTCGGGTACTGCGGGCGAGGGGCCAAGCACCTGGAAGTCCAGATTCACTTCGTCGAGCGAAAAGGGGATATATTGGTTGGCTTCTGTTTCAACCTGGGTTTCAAGCTCGCGCTCGGTCAGATCAGCCGGAACCAGAATTTTCTTGGCAATCACCGCCGCAGCCGGCAGTGCGATCGAGACGTTTTTTACTTTGGTGCCAAGATGGCGCCACGCGCGCTTGACCGCCTCGGCCACCAGATCGTGATTCGCGATATTGCCGTCAGTCACCGCGTCCTTGGGCAGGGATTCAATCACGTAGCGCTCAAGACTATAGTTGCGCCCGGTCTGCCCAAGTTCGACCATCTTCACGGCCGAGGAGCTAATATCCACTCCGATCAGCGGTGGAGCCTTAGGCTGGAGAAAGTCGAGGTTCAACACGAATTTCCTTATAAAATATGGTGATAGGGCAATTCATTACCAAGCTACGTTAGATCGTAGCAGTGCGCCACACCCTATGTAAAGCAAGCTAGTCAATAGCCTAGTTTTTTGCAACAACAACGCTTTAGCGTAAATTACGGCCAAACCCGTTTCCCACACAACACCAATGACCAAACGCATCCTGTTAATCGCTGCCGGTACACTCGCCGGTGTTCTATTGCTTCTGGGCGGATTGATTTTATTCGCGGTACTGATCAACTACCCACGGCTGCCTTCGCTTGAGGCATTGACCGACTATCGGCCCAAAATGCCGCTTCGGGTTTACACCTCGGACGCCGTATTGATTGGCGAGTTTGGCGAAGAACGCCGCGCCTTCATCCCCATCGATCAGGTACCAGCCGCGATGAAGCAGGCCTTGCTGGCCGCCGAAGATGAACGCTTTTATCAGCATGGCGGCATTGATTATCTCGGTGTTTTGCGTGCCATGGCAGGCAATGTGCTTTCCGGCCATTCGCAGTCGGGCGCAAGCACGATTACGATGCAGGTCGCACGCAATTTCTATCTATCCAACGAAAAAACATTTACACGAAAATTTAACGAAGCCTTATTGTCTTTCAAGATTGAGCACAATTTATCCAAGGATCAAATCCTTGAGCTCTACATCAATCAAATCTATCTCGGCCAGCGCGCCTATGGTTTCAGCTCTGCCGCGCAGACCTATTTTGGCAAGGAACTGAAAGACCTGACGATCGCCGAGTACGCCATGCTGGCCGGCCTGCCCAAAGCGCCGTCAGCTTACAACCCCATCGTCAACCCCAAACGTGCCGGGCTGCGCCAGCAATATGTGTTGCGTCGCATGCACGAGTTGCATTTCATCGACGATGCACAATATGAGGCCGCGCTGAAAGAGCCGCTGCACCTCAAGCGCTACCATCAGGAATACGCCGTGCACGGCGAGTATGTTGCCGAGATGGTGCGGCAGATGATGACCGAGCGTTACAAGGAAGCCACCTATACCCAAGGCTTCAAGGTTTACACCACGCTCAGCAGCCAGCAGCAGGAAGATGCTTATCAGGCACTGCGTCAGGGCCTGCTCGATTACGACCAGCGTCATGGATACCGCGGCCCGGAAAGCTTCATCGACGAAGCGCAACTGGCTGGGGGCAAGGACGAAGGGCTGGATGATGCACTGGCCGAAATCAAGGATGCCGATGATCTGGTGCCGGCCGTGGTACTAAGCGCCAATGCAAACCGGATTCAGGTTTATATCAAGGGCGGCGAACGCCAGGATATCGGTGCGGATGGTCTGAAATTTGCCCGCAGCGCCTTGTCGGATAAAAATCCGCCTGCCTCGCGAATTCGCCCGGGTGCCATCATTCGCGTCAAGCAGAATGACAAGGGCTGGGTTGTCTCGCAATTGCCACAAGTGGAAGGCGCGTTTGTCGCCATAGACCCGCAAAACGGTGCTTTGCGCGCCCTGGTCGGCGGTTTTGACTTCAATCGCAACAACTTCAACCATGTCACCCAGGCCTGGCGACAGCCGGGCTCCAGCTTCAAGCCCTTCATCTACTCCGCCTCGCTGGAGCGCGGCGTCACGCCGGCCACCTTGATCAACGATGCCCCGCTGGTCATCGATCCCGGCCAGGTTGGTGGCCAGAAATGGGAGCCGAAAAACTTCGACGGCAAATACGCCGGCATGATTTCGGTACGCAACGCGCTCACGCTGTCCAAGAACCTGGTCTCCATCCGCATCCTGCAGGCCATCGGCACCGATTACGCACAGCAGCACATTACGCGCTTCGGTTTCAGCCCCAAGCAGCATCCGGCCTATCTGACCATGGCACTGGGCGCCGGCAGTGTCACCCCGCTGCAAATGTCCGAGGCCTATTCGGTATTCGCCAATACCGGCTATCGCGTGCACTCCTACTTCGTCGACCGCATCGAAGATGCACGCGGCAAGGTATTGGCCAAGACCGCACCAGAGGTCGCCGGCCAGAGTGCCAAGCGCACGCTGGACGCGCGCAATGCGTTCGTGATGACCAGCATCATGCAAGACGTAGTGCGCTTCGGTACCGCCGCCCGGGCCAATCGCGCCCTCGGCCGGCCGGACCTCGCCGGCAAGACCGGCACCACCAACGACGCCAATGACGCCTGGTTCGCCGGCTTCCAGCCCAGCCTGGTCGCCATTGCCTGGGTCGGCTTCGACCAGCCGCGCTCGCTGGGTGGCCGCGAAACCGGCGGTGCCGCTGCCCTGCCGATCTGGATCAGCTTCATGAGCAAGGCGCTGAAGAATGTGCCGGTGTATCAGTACCCGGTACCGGAAGGCGTCACCCCGCAGACCATCGAAGGGGAGAAGGGCACGTTCACCGAGTACTTCTTCAACGAATTCACCCAGACCAACCCCGAGCTGGGGCTAGGGAGTGGCGGCGGCGGGGCCAGCCAGCCGCTGGATGAAATCAAGGACCAGCTGTTCTGATTTCCCGGCGTTAGACCAGACCCGGCAATCACGCACGAAAACGGGGCCTGCTGCACCAGCAGCAGGCCCCGTTCCACCCCGCCTTGCTCACGCTCAACACTTCGGCAAGATCATCCGCCCGGTTTGGGTTATGCTTGGTTCACAAGCGCGACAACAGGGGGCCGACATGGGCAAGCATATTGGTGTTGAGCGTCAATCCGTGGCCCTGCGATCAGAGATCGCCCACCGGGCGGCCAGGCTGATCGCCGAAGATCACATCCTCGACTTTGCCCAAGCCAAGAAGAAGGCCGCCCGCCAGCTTGGCGTGACCGAGGGCCGGGCACTCCCCTCCAATCAGGAAATCGAAGCGGCACTGGAAAGCTACCGTGCCATCTATCAGCCCGACCACGCCGGCCACCTCGACCGCCTGCGCGGCAAGGCGCTGATATTGATGCGCCTGCTGACCGAGTTCCAGCCCTATCTCACCGGCTCGGTGCTGTCAGGTGTTGCCGGCCCGCACTCCGACATCAACCTGCTGATCTACACCGACGACCCCAAGGCCGTCGAACTTTTCCTGCTCAACCGGCAGATCGACTACCAGATCGCCGAACAGGATCCACTGCATCGTCACGCTGACTACCCCACGCTGGTGCTCTGGTATGACGATAGCGCAGTAAAGCTGCACGTACGCCCGCTGGATGCCGAACGCAACAATCCCCGGCGCGATGATCGCGAGCGCATTCGCGCCGAACAACTGCAAGCCCTGCTGGAAAACGGGCTGGCAACCGCAGATGGCAGTCTGCTGCCGGCCTAGGCCACACGATGCAGCAGCATCCTTCACTCGAACCCTATCTGCTGCAGGATCCCAGCCCCTACCTGTTGCACGATGCGGTAGAAATCGATTACCTGCTAAGCCAGCTGGCGCAGCAGCGTGACCCGCTCTGCCTGTATCCCTACCTGCGGCGCGAGCCTTTCTTCATCAGCGCGCTGCTGGGTGTCAGCGCGCAATACCTGTGGTTTGACCCCAGCATCAAGCATGAAACCAATGCCGTGCTGCTGCAACACGGCTTGATGTGCGTGGGCGTGGTCCATCAGGTCAAAATCCAGTTCGGCGACACCCGCTGCGACCAGGTCGACCACGAAGGCCACCCTGCCTTGCGCATTGCCCGGCCACAGGCGCTGATGCAGCTGCAGCGGCGCGATCACTATCGACACGACGTGCCCGGTTCGGAGCACCTTACCTGCCGCAGCGGCGATGGCCAGTTCTGGCAGGTGGACGACATCAGCACCGACGGCATCGGCCTGCTGGGCCACGAGGGCATGGATGAAAGCCGCATACTGCAGCTGGCCTCGCTGCACGGCTGCCAGATTGAATTACCCGGGCACGGCACGCTACTGTGCACGCTGCATATCCGCACCCACCGCACCCTCACCTTGCGCAGCGGCCAACAGGTGCTGCGCCTGGGCTGCACCTTTGCCGACATGGACCCCAAGGCCCAGACACTGCTGTGCAACTATCTGGCAGCCATACAACGGCGCAGATTGAAGCAGGAGCGCGGATGAAAGCGCTCCTGACCATTGCGGCACTGCGCGACCTTGAGCTGGCCGCCCATGGCATGGACCTGATCAGCCGTGCCGGCAGCGCCAGTGCCCGCTGGCTGCTTGCCAATACGCCAGCCGATGCTGGCTTCAGCGTCCTGATCGGCCCCGGCAACAACGGGCAGGATGCACTGGTCTGTGCACAACAACTGCAAGACGCCGGCCGCGTCGTCCAGCTGCGCCTGCTGCCGGGTGATCCACGCCATGACGAACTTGCCGCCCGGTTCGCCATGGTCGATCACCAAACCGACGGCCATTGGCAGCAAGTAATTGTAGATGGGCTGTTCGGCATCGGACTGAACCGCCCGCCCGATGCAGCTGCCGCCGCGCTGATCGATGCGGCCAATCGGGTACCTGGGCTGCGTGTTGCACTCGACATCCCGTCTGGTCTGGACGCCGATCATGGCACCGCCGCCAAACCGACCTTCATCGCAGCCCATACGCTGAGCTTTCTTGCTGACAAACCCGGCCTTTACACCGCAGACGGACGCGATCACGCCGGACAGATTCACACATTTGATCTCGGGGTGAGCCAGCCGCTGCCGACCAGCTCCATCCATCTGATCGACCGACGCAGCGATTTGCCCATGCTGTCGCGCCAGCACGCCAGCCACAAGGGCAGTCACGGCTGCGTGGCCATCATCGGCGGCTGCGCCGGCATGGCAGGCGCCACCCTGCTGGCCGGGCGTGCTGCATTGCATGCCGGGGCCGGCAAGGTTGTGCTGGGTTTGCTGGATGAAGGCATCCATGTTGATTTCGGCCAGCCGGAACTGATGCTGCAAGCACCCGCGCAGGTGTTCGAGCAAGCGGAAGCGGATGTCTGCGTCGTCGGGCCGGGGCTGGGACAATCGGCTGCCGCACTGGCATGGCTGCAGCAGGCACTCACCGTGGATACGCCGCTGGTGATCGATGCCGACGGACTCAACCTGATCGCGCAATCCGGCGCATTGCAGCAGCAACTGCACCAGCGCCAAGCCCCCACCGTGCTGACACCACACCCCGCAGAAGCCGGCCGTCTGCTGCAGCAATCCACCACGGCCATACAAGCCAGGCGCCTGCCCAGTGCCTTGCAACTTGCCCGGCAGTACCGGTGCACGGTATTGCTGAAAGGCTCAGGCACCGTATGCAGCGATGGCGAGGTCTGCAGCATCAATCACAGTGGCAATGCCTTGCTGGCCAATGCCGGGCAAGGCGATGTGCTGAGTGGCTTGCTGGGTGTGCTGCTCGCACAAGGCTTGCCCGCACTGGCAGCAGCACAACTAGCCAGCTTCAGCCACGGCCGCTGCGCCGACCTGGCACTGCAGGCGCAGCCAGCCCTGCTCACCCTGCCGGCCACGGCAGTCATTGCGCAACTGGCCCGAATACTGAACCAGCCGGATGACTGAGACCCGCTCTGCCCCATAGACACAAAAAGGCGCCGTGAGGCGCCTTTTTGCTAGGTTTTTGCTTTGCTGCTGCAGCATCCGGGCGGCGTACGTTTCGCACCCACAAAGCAAAAACCCCCTGCCTTGGGCAGGGGGTTTGCATGGGGAGTCTGGCGATGTCCTACTTTCACACGGGTATCCGCACTATCATCGGCGCTAAGTCGTTTCACGGTCCTGTTCGGGATGGGAAGGCGTGGGGCCAACTCGCTATGGTCGCCAGACGTAACTGGTTGAGTTACGACTGTTAGTCATGACTCTGATTCGATAGAAGAAGCATACTGC
>NZ_FWXD01000049.1 GCF_900176275.1 Andreprevotia lacus DSM 23236
GCCCAGCGCAAGCGCGAAATAAGTGTTAACAGGCCCTAATACCTGATCATCGTGCTTCCAAGCGTGTCCAGCCGCACGCAAGCCGGGCTCCGCTCTTTTGATCCCGCCAGAATGGCATATAACTAATGAAAGAGGCTGGCAACTGCCACGCTCCCCCCGCAGTCCGCCCTGCCGTGCCAGGGCCCGGCAACCACGGATCAGCCCATGCAAGGAATGTCGCGCCATCACTACATCAAGACCGTCACACTGGCCTATCTGCTGCTGTCGCTGGTCTGGATACTGTGCTCCGATGCTTTGCTCGTTGCCGTCAGCAATCAGGAATGGCTGGTGCGCCTGTCGTCGATCAAGGGGCTGTTTTTTGTGCTGGCCTCATCCGTCGCCATTTATCTGGCATTGCGCAGTGTGCCTGCGGCCACGCCGCTGATCGTTGCGTTACGGCCCGCCTCGCCCCGCCGACGCTGGTCACCTTTGCTCGTGCACTGCCTGGTGGCCACCCTGCTGGTGGCCTGCATGCTGGCCCTGCGGGTGGTGTTGCCCACAGGCTCCGAAGTAGGCCCGCTGATGGTTCTGTACGTGTTGCCCATCGTACTCAGCGCGGCCTTCGGCGGGCTGTGGCCGGGCTTGCTGGCTACGGTGCTGGCCGCTGCCGGGGTGGACTGGTTGGCCGAGCCGCATCTGCACAGCGCGGCCAGCGCCGCGCATGATCGTTTCCAGTGGGCGCTGCTGCTGGGCAATGGCCTGGCCATCAGCCTGCTGTGCGAGCAGATGCGCGCATCGCGCCACGCGCTGCAACAGCAACAGCAATTGCTCAGCGCGGTGGTGGCCGGCACGACCGATGCAATCTTCATCAAGGATGTGCAGGGTCGCTACCAGATGGTCAACCAGGCGGCGGCCGACTTTGCCGGCAAGACTATCGGCGACATCCTCGGCCGTGACGATAATGCACTGTTCGATGCCGAATCGGCACGGGTACTGCGCGAGCTGGACCTGGACGTGATGCAGCAGGGGCAGGTGCGGACACATGAAGAACACCTGACCATGAGCGATGGCCGCACCATGACCTTTCTGGTCACCAAGGGGCCAGTGCACGACAGCGATGGCAGGGTAGCCGGCCTGTTCGGCATCTCGCGCGACATCACCGCGCAGGTTCGCGCGCAGGCCGAGCTGGAGGGCAGCGAGCGCGCGCTGCGCGAGGCGCAGACGATTGCCGGCATCGGCCACTGGGAATGGGATGTAGCCACCGATACACATCGCTGGTCGGCACAAATCTACCGCCTGTATGGCCGCGATCCGGCACTCGGGCCGGCCGGCTATCCCGAGGTGGCCGGCTACTTCGAGCCAGATAGCTGGGCCGAGCTGCAGGCTGCGGTGGAGCAGGCACTGCGCGACGGCATCCCCTACGAGGTGGATGCGGAAGTGGTGCGCAGCGACGGCAGCCATTGCTGGATCACCGCACGTGGCGAGGCGGTGTGCGATGCGGCAGGTCGCACCGTGCTGCTGCACGGCACGGTGCAGGACATTACCGAGCGCAAGCTGGCGCTGCTGCAGCTCGCACGCAGCGAGGAACGGCTGCAGCGCATTGTCGATGCGGCATCGGACGGATTCTGGGACTGGAACGTCATCAGCGGGCATGTCTATCGCTCGCCGCGCTATTACGAGCTGTTCGGTCAGCCGGCCAGCGCCGACCAGGGCGATCTGGGTTTCTTCCTCAAGCTGATGCACCCCGACGACGTCACGCCGATGCTGGCTGCCATGGAACGGCATCTGGCTGGCGAAACCCCGACCCTTGAACAGGATTACCGCATCCGCCATCCGGAAAAGGGCGAGCGGTGGATCTGGGCACGCGGGCGGGCCGTGGCGCGCGATGCCAGCGGCCGCGCCACCCGGCTGGTCGGCACCGTTTCCGACATCACCGAGCGCAAGCAGGCTGACGATCATTTCCGCATGGTGCTCAACGAAGCCGGCGATGCGGTGTGGATTACCGACCAGCAGGGCCGCTATGAATACGCCAACGAGGCCGCCTGCCGCCTGACCGGCCATAGCCTGGACCAGCTGCAGGACATGCGCATTCCCGATTTGATCGCACCCACAGACCTGCCGCGCCTGCCAGAGCACCTGAGCAAGCTGGCCCGCGTGCCCTCGTTGCGGCAGGAATGGCTGCTGGCGCGCGCCGACGGCAGCAGCATTGCGGTCGATCTGACCACGGCACACATGCACGACGGCCGCTATATGGCATTTGGCCGCGACCTGAGCGAGCAGCGACGCGCCGCGCAGATATTGCGCGAGCGCGAAGCACAGCTGGCCCGCGTGCTGGATGGCAGCGATCAGGGTTACTGGGACTGGAACCTGCGCAGCAATGTTTTTTCGGTCAGCACGCGCTTTGAGACCATGCTGGGCTATGAGGCCGGTGAGATGCGGTTGCAACCGGAAAATTGGCCCCGGTATCTACATCCGGACGACTACGGCCCCACCATGGAGGCGCTGCAGCGCCACTTCGAAGGGGAAACGCCCTACTTCCAGGCGGAGTTCCGTGCACTTACCAAGCAGGGCAGCTGGTGCTGGCTGCTGTCGCGCGGCCGCGTGGTGGAACGGGATGAGGAAGGCAAGCCGCTGACCATGTCGGGCACCCATACCGACATCAACGAGCGCAAAAAGCATGAGGAAGCGCAACGCAGCGCCAACGCCGTCTTCCGCAGCAGTTACGAGGGCATCATGATCGTCGGAACGGACCGGCGCATCAGCCAGATCAACCCGGCCTTCAGCCGCATCACCGGCTACAGCGAGGCCGAGGCCATCGGCCAGTCGCCGCGCATGCTGTCGTCAGGCCAGCACGGGCCGCAGTTTTACGAAACCATGTGGCAATCCATCCAGGCCAACGACTTCTGGCGCGGCGAAATCTGGAACCGGCGCAAGAACGGCGAGGTGTATGCCGAGCTGCTGTCGATCTCGGTGGTGCGTGATGCCCAGGGACGCGTGCAGCAATACATCGGCGTATTTGCCGACATCAGCCAGATCAAGGCGCACGAGGCCGAGCTTGATCGCGTCGCACACTACGATGCGCTCACCGGCCTGCCCAACCGCCGCCTGCTGGCCGACCGGCTGCAACAATCCATCCTGCGCTCCAGCCGCAGCGGCAAATCCAGCGCGATTGCCTTTCTGGACCTCGATGGTTTCAAGGCGATCAATGACCGGCATGGCCACAATACCGGCGATGCCTTGCTGATCGGTGTTGCCGAACACCTGAAAGAAGTCCTGCGCGCCGACGACACGCTGGCCCGGCTGGGTGGCGACGAGTTCGTGCTCATCCTGTCCGAAGTCCACTCCCCCGAGGAGTGCACGCTGATCCTGGAGCGCGTGCTGCAGGCCGCCGCCATGCCGGTCGCCATCGACGGATTGACGCTGACCGTCTCGGCCAGCATCGGCGTCAGCCTCTACCCGGCCGATAATGCCGATGCCGATACGCTGTTGCGCCATGCCGATCAGGCCATGTATCTGGCCAAGGAGGCCGGCAAGAACCGCTTCCAGCTGTTCGACCCGGAAAGCGACCGCAAGGCGCAAACCCGCCGCAAACAGCTCGAGCAACTGGCGCAGGCATTGGTGCATGATCAGTTCGTGCTCTACTACCAGCCCAAGGTGGACTTGCTCAACGGTGACATCATCGGTGCCGAGGCATTGCTGCGCTGGCAGCACCCCGAGCGCGGTGTGCTGGCACCCGGCGAATTCCTGCCCCAATTGCACGGCAGCGAGCTGGAGCGCGAGTTCGGTGAATGGGTGATCGAGCGCAGCCTGGCGCAAATTGCATACTGGCAAAGCATGGGGCTGAGCATTACCGTCAGCAGCAATATCAGCGCCAATCACCTGTTGCAGCCCGGCTTCTATGACTATCTGGCGCAGGCGTTACGGCGCTATCCGGCGCTGCCACCACAGTTGCTGGAGCTGGAGGTGCTGGAAAGCGCAGCCATCAGCGACATGCAGCAGGCCATCGACATTCTGGGGCGCTGCAAGCGGCTGGGCATCCGCTTTGCGCTGGATGACTTCGGCACCGGCTATTCATCGCTCACCTATCTGCGCAAGCTGCCCATCGATACCCTCAAGATCGACCAGAGCTTTGTGCGCGACATGCTGGTGGACCACGACGACCTTGGCATCGTGGAAAGCGTGGTGCAACTGGCCAAGGTATTCGGCCGCGAGGTGATTGCGGAAGGCGTGGAAACCGCCGAGCACGGCGCGGCACTGCGTGCGCTGGGCTGCCGGCAGGCGCAGGGCTATGGCATCGCGCGGCCAATGCCGGCAGGGCAATTCCCCTTGTGGTGCACGCAATGGCGCAAACAGCCGCGCCAGGGCTGGGCATTCACGGCCGACGCGACCGAGCCCAGCTAGCATCAAGGGGCGCCCGGCCGGTGCAGCGCGCTCCGGGCCGGGTCAGGAAACCGAATGCGCCTGCTCGGCCATGCGCTGCACGTGGCCGCCCTTGCGCAGGGTGATGCGCGCCAGCAAAAAGGCCAGCACGGCCGCGCCGGTAATGCCGGCAATCATCGGCCGCGCCGTACCGTTCACGAACAGGCCCACCACCCACATGGTCAGCGCGCCCACCACGAACTGCAGCGTGCCCATCAGCGCCGATGCGGTACCGGCAATCGCGCCGTGTTCTTCCAGCGCCAGCACCGCCGTGGCCGGCACCACCAGACCAAGGAAGCCGTAACCGACGAACAGCAGCGCAATCATCACCGGCAGCTGGGTAAAGCCGGCCAGATTGAGCGCCAGCAGGACCACCATCACCAGCGCATAGCCGCCGACGGCCACGCGCACCATGGGCACCAGCCCGAAGCGGCCAGCCAGCCGGCCGGTGAACTGCGATACACCGATGAAGGACGCCGCGTTGGCAGCAAAGGCAAAACTGTACTGGCGTGGCGTCAGGCCATAATGCTCGATCAGCACAAAGGACGAATGCGCCAGATAGGCAAAGAAGCTGGCAATGCCGAAGGCGCCGATGAACACCAGGCCAAGGAAATGCACATCGCGCAGCAGCTCGCCATACGCCGCCAGTGCACCGGCCACACTGCTGTTCACGCGTTCCTCGCGCCCGCGTGTTTCCGGCAGGCTGGTGGCCAGCAGCACCAGCCCCAGCACCGCCGCCACCAGCACCGCCCAGAACACCGCGCGCCAGCCCTGCCATTCGATCAGGAAACTGCCCGACAGTGGCGCCAGGATGGGCGACACGCTGAACACCAGCATCAGCAGCGACATCAGCCGTGCCGCATCATTGCCGGTGTGCAGGTCACGCACCACCGCGCGCGGGATCACCATGCCGGCGCAGGCGCCCAGCCCTTGGAAGAAACGCAGCACGATCAGCGTCTGGATATCCGGCGCCAGCGCGCAGCCCACACTACCGGCAGCAAACAGCAACAGGCCGAAATACAGCGGCGGCTTGCGCCCCACCATGTCGGACACCGGGCCGTAAATGATCTGGCCGATGCCCAGCGCAATGAAGAAGGCCATCAGGCTGGCCAGCACGGCGCCGGTGGACGCATGCAGGCTGGCGCCGATGGACGGCAGCGCCGGCAGATACATGTCGATGGCAAACGGCCCGATGGCCGACAGCAGGCCGAGGATGACGGCGGTGCGGAAGAAATGATGCTGGCGCATGAAGAAACCCGTAGTGCAGAAACCGCCTGAACAGCGGTCTGAAGGAAGGCGGCACAACCGCCCGGCGCGCGATAATCGCGCCGACGCATAGTGTATACAGAATCGCATGCACGCCGCGTGACAGTGCCCGGCCATCTGCGCCGGCACAGTGCAACACAAGACCGGTATCATCACGGCGTTGCCACCATCCGGCGCCGACGTGCTGAACGCCCTCCTGCCCGCCCTGCTATCCGCCCCAGCCGACACGCTGACCGCCCTGCTGCACCTGCCCGCCGCGTGTGGCAGCGTGCACACCGCGCTGTGGCGGCTGGATATCGCCCCTGCGCGTGCACGCGCCGGGGTGCTGCCGCTGGCCGATCTCAGCAACGACGAACAGGCCCGCTGCCTGCGCTACCGCCGGCCGGAAGACCAATGGCGCCATGCGCTGACGCGGCAGGCACTGCGCCGGCTGCTGGCGCTGCAACTGGGCTGCGCGCCGCTGCAGGTGGCACTGGCCTATAGCGCACAAGGCAAGCCCGAACTGGCTGACGGCACGCCGCTGTGGTTCAACGTATCGCACGCGGGCGATCACGCGCTGCTGGCGCTGTCCACCCACGGGCCGGTGGGCGTGGATATCGAGCGCACCAACCATGGCCAGCTGTTCGACAGCGTACCCGGCGTGTTCAGCATGGCCGAGCATGCGCATGGCCAGCGCCACCCCGGCAGCGCCTATGCGATCTGGAGCGGCAAAGAGGCGGTGCTCAAGGCCTGGGGCGTAGGTATTGCCACCCACCTGCCCGCGCTCAGCGTGTTGCCACAGCCCGACGGCCGCCTGGCCGTGCACTTCGACTGCGCCGCGCCACAGATCAGCGCCTGGACACTGGCCGCGCCGGATGGCTACGCAGCCGCACTGGCGCTGCTGCAGCGCTAAGAGCCGCTACCCTGCTGGCGGCGTCACGCTCACTGGCCGTACGGCCAGGTTCTGTCTGCGTTTCGCGTGCCTTGCCAGCACCGCTACACTGGGTTTTGTAGGGCCTGTTAACACTTATTTCGCGCTTGCGCTGGGCCGCAAAGAGGTCAGCTACAAGGCACGCAACGCAGGCAATAACCGGTTATTGCCAAGGCGCGTAACGCCGTAGATGGCCTCTTTGCGGCCCAGCCCTGCGGGTTCGGGGTATTTCGGGCGGTTCGCTGCCTTGCAAACCGCTTGCGGTACCCGTACCGCGGCGCGTTCTGCGCCTTGCGCTCCATCCCGAACTACCCCGAACGCAAGCGTGAAATAAGTGTTAACAGGCCCTAGCGGCTCCAAGCCAAAAAAAACAAACCCCGCCTTGGCGGGGTTTGCTTGCGACTGCCAGGAACGGAAGCTTAGTTCGGGCAGTTGGCGCGTGCTGTGATGCACACCGGGTTGTCATGGCCAGTGTCACAGTAGTTGTGCTTGATATCGCACCACAGCGATTCGGCCATGGCCGGGCCAGCAACGGCGAAAGTCAGGCCCAGAACCATCAGCAGTGCGGAAATCTTCTTCATCGTCATCATCCTTATCCAGTGTGTGGTGAAAGTCCTCCTCGCGGCATGCGAGTGGGCCGCCGCTGTTGGCTTTGCAACACGTCGACGGCAGGGGCATTGAAGCATGCGCCTGTCATGTCGGCAATTCAAACATCAGTATTTGCTAAAATTTGATGGCTTAAATACAACACCGTACTTTCAAAAGACCCATAAAGAACGGAAGAAAAATACCAATGCATGAGTCAGGAAATCAGCATACTGTCGCAAAGAATCATGGTGAACTGGTTTCCTGCTTATTCTCATCCGTGAAATTGTGCAGTCATGGCGTCCACATTGCTGCTGCCAGCGCAGCCAACCATTGCTTGCCCGGCATGGATCGGGCTGTTGAACCAGATCGCAGGGCAGAAACAGCCCCGAGGCGGGACTTGCTAACATATGCGCTTCACCTTTCCCCCTATCCGCAAGCCCCGCCTTGCCAGCGCTGTAGCCCTGCTGCTTGCCTGCCTGCTGCCGCTGTGTGTCGAGGCTGCGCCAGCAGCACCGAGCGAGCTGCAGCAGAGCATCGCGCGCCGTGCACGTGCCAAGCATGTGTGCGCAGTGGCCTACGCCACGGTGCAAGCCGGCCAGCTGGCCGATTCGGGCGGCGCCAGCGGGTGCGAGCCGGGGTTTGAACCTGCTGCGGATTCGGTCTTTCAAGCGGCATCGCTCAGCAAGCCGGTGTTTGCCTATGCGGTGCTCAAGCTCGCCCAAGAGGGCATGCTCGATCTGGATACACCGCTGGTGCACTATCTGCCGCAGGGTTATCTGCATGTGCAGAACACGTTTGCCTTCGGCCAGCCGCCCGTCACCGATCGCGTGGCCGCACCCGAACTGCAGGCGGTGACAGCGCGCATGCTGCTGCAGCACACAGCCGGCCTGCCCAACTGGTCAGACGGGGCGCTCGCCTTCGACTTCCCGCCGGGCAGCAGCTGGCAATACTCGGGCGAGGGCTATGTGTTGCTGCAACGCGTGCTTGAATCCATCACACACCAAACGCTGGATGACCTCATGCAACAGCGGGTGTTCGCGCCGCTGGGCATGCGCAACAGCGCATTCCGCTGGCAACCGCGATTTGCCCCGGCCTTCGTGCCCGGCATGCCGCGCTACATGGCACTGCCCGAGGCCCTGGCTCCCCTGTCGCTGCATACCTCAGCGCGGGACTACGCCACGTTTCTGGCCGCACTGCTGGCCGACCGGCAACTGCTGCAACAGATCACCCAAGCCCCCGCTCCGGTGCAGCCCGGACTGGGACTGGCCTGGGGGCTGGGCTGGGGCATCGAACACGGCGAGCAGGATACTTACCTCTGGCAATGGGGCAACAACCCCGGCTACCGCGCCTTTGCGATGGCATCGGTGAACACAGGTGATGCCGTGGTCATCCTCACCAACAGCGAGGACGGCCTGACCCTGGCCGAACCCGCCGTCAACAGCGTGCTGCCCGGCACGCACAACGTATTCAAGTCCTGGCTGATCCGCGAAGGGCTGTCGCACGTTGTTTGCAAGCAGTTCAACTGGTGCTTCTGAACGCTCAGGCGGCTTGCTCTGGCGGTATTCCCTGCTGCACTGGCTCATGGCAATTCAGCATCCATTGCACGCCGAACCTGTCGGTGAGCTTGCCGTAGTAATCACCCCATGGCTGGATACCGAGCGCAGTCGTGACCTGGCCTCCCGCACTCAAGGCATTGAACAGCCGCGTGGTTGATGCCCGGTCGTCCATGGCCAGATGATGTGCCGAGCCGCGCATCGGCTCGGCATCATCATTGTCCGAGGCATGGAAGGCGACCCCCTCCCCTTCGAACTTGGCGTGCATGACCTTGCCATGCATTGCCGCGTTGCGGGCTGGCAAGCCGTCCACGCCATAGCGCAGCATCTCGACAACCCTGCCCAGGCCACATGCCTCGTAAAAGCGCAGTGCCTCCTCGCAGGTATCGGTAAAGAACAGGTAGTTCGAAAGCAGCATCGCCTTGCTCCTCATGGGCACTGATCAGCCGGCAAGCTGGGCGTTGGTCAGCGCCATGCCGCCGATGCCCCACGCGCCGTCCACGGCGTGCACCACGTTGACCCAGATACGCTCCCTGGGCTGCCGCCCACCCGACATCGCGTGAATGATGCTGGTGGCCTCCTCGATATACCCCGACTGGATCTCGCGGCTGCTGAATGCAAATGCCGGCACCTTCCATTCAACAAAGGCGACGGAGGCCGGCTGCGATCCGGAGAACGTTTGCGAGACGGGCAGGATGTGGATGGAACCGACGATGTTTGCCGTAATGGCTGCGTTTCCGGTCCAGCCGTGCCATTTGATCATGGCGTCCGACAGTCGGGTAAAGGCAAGTTGTTCCTGACCTGCAGGCAGCACGCCTTCGGTCAGCGTAAGAGTAAGGGGCATGTATGACTCCGGTTTGTTTGTCGAGGACGTCACGTTGTGGTCCCGCCCACCGGGATTCACATAACGAACGTTATTTCACAATACATAACGATCGTTCTTCGAACAAGTACAATGTACTCATACGTGTTCAACGGGATTACCGATGTCCAGATCAGAACAGAAGGCGCAAACGCGCCAGCGCATCATCGAGGGTGCCGGACGCGCGTTTCGCAAGGGCGGATATGCCGGAACGGGGGTGGACGGTCTGGCGAAAGAGGCCGGCGTTACCTCGGGGGCCTTTTACGTGCACTTCGACTCCAAGGGCGACGCCTTCCGCGAATCGCTCACACATGGCATGGCCGAGCTGCACGGCGGCATCCGCTACTTCCAGGCCGAGCACGGGCCCGCCTGGTGGGCCGAGTTCGTGCGCTTCTATCTCAGCGTAAAGCGCACCTGTGACCTGTCCGAAGGCTGCACGCTGCAGTCCATGCCCACCGAGGTTGCACGCTCCGACCCGCAATCACGCGCGGCCTTCGAGGCCGCATTGCGTGAAGTCGCGCAAGCCATCATCGACGGCCCCCCGTCGGCGCGCGCACCCGCAAACGTTGAGGATGCGTGCGCTGCACTGGCCGCGCTGACCGGCGCGGTCACGCTGGCACGCGCGGTAGACAGCCCGGCTTTTGCCGAACAGATTGCCGCAGCAGCCGAGCTGGCATTGCTGGGGCCTGCAGGCTCGAGTCGAGCAAGCAGCAGCGCAAGCGCAGTGCGCGAATGACTGGCATATCACGTGCGCTACGCAGCAAAAAGCCTCGCATCTGCGAGGCTTTTTGTGCAGCAACAGCAAGCGCCTGGCGCAGCTGACAAAACCCGGCAAAGCTGTACTGACAAGGCATGCGAAATGCAGACAGTACAAGGCGTACGGCAGCACAGCCAGCAGGGCTTTGTTCGCCGTGCTCAATCCGCGCCGAGTATCTTGCCGCCATTCACGATCCATGGCGTGCCGAAGCGGTCGGTGACCATGCCCGATGCCTCGGCCCAGAAGGTCTGGCCGAACGGCATGGTGATCTGGCCACCGGCGCTCAGCGCGTTGAAGCGCTTGGTGGCTTCTTCCACGGTCGGGTAGGTCAGGTTGAGCGAGAAACCCTTCTTGCCCTCGTACGCCACGCCACAGCCTTCCATCCAGTCGGATGCCATGAAGTTGCCCTGCGGGATGGTCAGGCAGGCGTGCATGATGAGGTTGGCATTGGCAGCGGGCACTTGCTCGGCCACCGGCGACTCGCCCACGGTCATCAGGTGCAGCTCGCCGCTCAGGGCCTCGGCATAAAAGCGCATGGCTTCGCCACAGTCGCCGTTGAAAGTCAGATACACATTCAGCTTGTTCATGGTCTTGCTTCCTCAATATCAAACAATGGGTCTGGACAGGGGTACCGGCTGGCGGCGCAACGGGGAAGATGAACAAAATGTGTACGCCGTCCACATACAATAACATGGAATAATGGACGGTGTACACATTGGTTACGTCATGATCGAAGAAAACGACAACAAGCCGTCACAGCGGCGTAATTACCGGCATGGCGATCTGCGCCGCGCCTTGCTCGAAGCTGGCATTGCACTGGCCCGCAACGGCGGGCCGGAGGCCGTAGTACTGCGCGAGGCCACCCGTCAGGCCGGCGTGGTGCCCAATGCGGCCTACCGCCACTTTGCCAACCGCGACGACCTGCTGCGCGCGGTGCGTGCCCATGCGCTGTCGCAAGTGGCCATCGCCATGGAAACCGAGCTGGACAAGCTCTCCCCCACCCTGCCGCCGCTGGCGTATGCGCAGGGCTGCGTGCGGGCGGTGGGCACCGGCTATCTGCACTATGCGCATGCCGAGCCGGGTTTGTTCAAGACGGCATTTTTCTTTCACGAAGGCGTGGAGGCCGATGCCGACCCGGCCAAGGCTGGGAACAGCGGGCTGAACCCGTTCCAGTTGCTCAGTCAGGCGCTGGAACGCCTGGCTGCTGCCGGCGGGCTGCCGCCCGAGCGGCGGCTGGGGGCGGAATATCTGGCCTGGTCTGCCGTGCATGGGCTGGCCTTGCTAATCAGCGAAGGCCCACTGCAAGGCGTGCCGGAAGGGATGCGGCAGGCACTGGGGCAGCGCTTGCTGGATATGGTGGAAAAGGGGCTGTAGCCGGGCAGCATGCACCATGCCAGGGGCAACGCTGGTCGGCCGTCACGCCGGTGCAGTACTGGCAGTGGTAGCATCTTGTCAGCCTATATATGACAAGCAGGCAGATTGGTGGCGCGAAAGCAGCACACTGACAAAGCCGGCAACCCACCAGCCCAGCCACCATGACCCAGCCCGACCAGGAACCCGACAACCGCCTTGCCGCTGCCGAAGTGATCGGTTTGCTGATCTTTGCCGCCATGGTGGGGCTGGCCTGGTATTTCGATCTGGTCTAGGCCAGCGTCCAGCCAGCCCCCAAGAGCCGCCAACAAAACCCGGTGTAGCGATGCTGGCAAGGCACTCAAAACGCAGGCAGAAACCGGCCGTACAGCCAGTGAACGTAACGCCGCCCGCAGGGTTTTGTTAGCAGCGCTAAAGCGCACCGACCTTGATCACCACCTTGCCCGGCGCGCTTTGCCCGGCGTAATAGGCAAAGGCCTCCGCCACCTGGGCGAAGCTGAATACACGGTCGATCACCGGCTGTACCTTGCCGGCGGCCATGGCCGTCAGCATGGCGGCAAACCGGGCACGGCTGCCGACAGCCAGCGGGCGCAACGTGGCACCAGATGCCAGTATTGCACTTGCATCAAGCACCGCGCCGCCACCACCCACCGAGCCAATCAAGGCAATCTCGCCACCCAAACGCACCGCCTGCAGCGATTGCGCCAAGGTGGCGCCGGCCACTTCGACCACCAGATCCACCCCCTGCCCCTGCGTCAGCCGCCGTACCTCGGCCGCCCAGTCGGGCTGCTGGCGGTAGTCGATCACCGCATCGGCGCCCAGCTCGCGCAGCCGCGCGGCCTTGTCCGCACTGGACGTCGTGGCAATCACGCGTGCGCCAAACAGCTGCGCCAGCTGCAGCGCAAACAGCGATACACTGCCGGTGCCCAAGGTCAGCACCGTCTGGCCAGGTTGCAAAGGCCGGCCACCGGTGAGCGCATGCCAGGCGGTGACTGCGGCGCACGGCAGCGTAGCGGCCTGCGTCAGGCTGAGATAATCCGGCACCGGCAGCAAGGCCGTTTCGGGCAGCAGCACGTATTCGCTCAGCATGCCATCGAGCGAACCACCCAGCTGCGCGGCGTGCTCCAGCGTGAACGGCCCGTCCTGCCAGTACGGGAAAATCGACGCCACTACGCGCTCGCCCACCTTGCGCTGCGTAACCCCCGGCCCGACGGCAACGACTTCGCCCGCGCCATCCGATACCGCCACCACATCGGGCTTGACCGGCAGCGGGTAACGCCCCTGCAGCAGGATCATCAGCTCGCGGTAGTTCAGTGAAACCGCCGCGACTTTCACCAGCACCTCGCCGCTGCCCGGCTGCGGCACGGGACGGGTTTTGCGCAGCAGGCCATCCAGACCTGCCCCCAGATTCATGTGATAACTCTGCATGGCGTGCTCCATGGCTATAGGGATAAAGGACGATACGGTGTGGAGCCGCCAACAAAACCCAGCGAAGCGGTGCTGGCAAGGCGCACGAAACGCAGACAGTACAAGGGGGTACGGCCAGTGAGCACAACGCCACCTGCAGGGTTTTGTTAGCGGCTCAGCCGGCTTTCACATAGCCGCGCGCATCAACGATCAGGCCATCCTGCACCCGCATGATGTTGACGCCGCGCGTGCTGCTGGCTGGCGAAATGCGGTGGTAACACCAATAGATCAGCGTGGTGTCACCCAGTGCGATGACCTCTTCCAGCTCGAAGCGCCCGCCGCGATCCGCAGCAATGGCCTGCCACACCGCCAGGCAGGCGGCCCGGCCGACATGGCGCAGGCCATTTGGCCCGGCGCTGGTGTTTTCCAGCACGCAATGCTCGGCCAGCAGTGCGGGCAAGGCATCGGGCGTGTATTGCTGGAAGGCCAGGTTGAAACGTGTAATGACATCGGTGCTTTGGTCGGCGTGCAGCGACATGATGCAACTCCTCGTGAACGATGAAGTGCAGTGTGGCCACCGCCAAACGATGCGTCCAACGCATTTGTTTCATATACTCAATGCATGAACAACATAGCCCCCATCCCCAATCCGCGCCTTGATCACCGCGATCTGCGGCTGGTGCTGGCTTTGGCCACCGCCGGCAGCACGGCAGGCGCAGCCAGCTTGCTGCACCTGACCCAGCCCGCCGTCAGCCGGGCACTGCTGGCCGCCGAAGCACGACTGGGGCGGCAGCTGTTCATCCGCAGCCCGCAGGGCCTGCTGCCCACCGAAGCCGGGCAATGCCTGCTGGACAGCGCCCCTCGTTTGCTGACCGATCTGCAGGCGCTGGAGCAACGGCTGTGCGCCCCGGCGGCCACGCCAACCCGGCTGCGGCTGGTGTGCGAGTGCTATACCGCCTATCACTGGGTGCCCAGCGTGCTGGCCGAACTGCGGATGAGCATGCCCGATCTGGAACTGGAAATTGCCGCGCAAAGCGCGCAAGACCCGGTCAGCGCCTTGCTGGCCAATGAAATCGATGTCGCACTGGTGACCGGCGCCAGCGTACCCGCCAGCACGCTGCTGCAGGAAACCGCGCTGTTTGCCGACGAAGTAGTGTTTGTCGTATCCAGCCGCAGCCCGCTGGCCCAGCGCGAGACGCTCAGCCGCGCCGACCTGGCCACGCGCCCCTTGCTGACTACCCACCTGCCCACACCGGGCATGCATTGGTTCAATCACATGGTGGCCGGCCCGGCTGACCAGCCATTGCGCTATCAATACCTGCCGCTGACCGAAGCCCTGCTGGACTTCGCCCGCGCCGATCTGGGCATTGCCGTGCTGTCCGAATGGATCGCCGCGCCACATCTGCACAAGGGCGACCTGATCGCCAAGCGCCTCGCCACCGGCCCGCTGCACCGGCCGTGGCGGCTGGTCTGGCGCAGCGAGCACGCCGACGCCGCCTGGCGTCTGCACGCCGCGCTGGCCTTGTCGGCCCCCCGGCTGCCGCCGTTGCAACGCAGCGCACCACAGCTTGCTGCGGCACGCTGAGCAACGCCGTGGCGGGTAGTTGGCGCCGAGAGCGGCTAACAAAACCCGGTGTAACGGTGCTGACTAGGTGTGAAGGTTCAATAGGTTGTTGCGGGTGTTCACCCGGTGAGATTTTGAGAGACTGGAAATCGCCAAACCCCCAGTCACTACAGAGCCCCGATCCGGATGAACACCCATAAGAATGCCCGATTGACCTACCTTCGTCGCCTTGAAATGGTTCAAGACATCACCCAGCGGCGCCACACCGCGGAACAAGCCGGTGCCACACATGGCGTCAGTGCCGTCACCGCACGCAAATGGCTGGCCCGCTACCTGGCCGGTGGCGCGCCCGCATTGCTCGACAAATCCTCACGCCCAGCCCGTTCGCCACGCACCATTTCGCCCGAGACCGCGCAAACCATCGTGG
>NZ_FWXD01000047.1 GCF_900176275.1 Andreprevotia lacus DSM 23236
CTTCGAGGAAGTGCTCGGGGTTGACCGTGTCCGGGGTGATCAGCGTGATGTCGTACTGGTGCAGCTGGTTGATGCCATCGCGGCCGCGCACCACGGTGGGGACCAGGGTGGGTTCGCCGTTGGCGAGCGGGATGGCGGGGCTGGCAACGCTGAGGGTACGGGACATGGTGTCAGGCCTGATCGGTGTAACTGCTGTCGTGCTGGCCGGCGATCACCTTGGGGGGTGAGGGGCAGGCGCACTGGACGATGTCGTCATGCAGGGCAACTTCTTTGCCGTCGCCGATCAGCCGGCGCGCACCGCCGGATTTGGCGATTGTTCCTACCCCCTTACACGCCAGGCACGTGGCCATGCCGCCGATGATGGCGGTGCGCCGGCCGAACAGCAGCGTGGTATTGGCGCCGTGCGGCAGCACCACGCCACCGGTGGTGGTGAGGTCGCCGACGCAGGCAATATGCCGCGCACCCATTAGCCACCCCTGCGGGTGTAACGGGCGCAGGCAACTGCCGTGCCAAGCTCGGGAAGAAGGGGGAAGTGCTTCATTAGCAAAGAATTGTTTTTATAAGTGGCTAACAAAACCCTGCTGGCCGCGTTACGCTCACTTGCCGTACGTTTTGTACTGCCTGCGTTTCGCGTGCCTTGCCAGCACCGCTTTACCGGGTTTTGTTAGTCGCTCTTGTGGCGACAAAAAACAGCAAGATTATAGACAGCTTTGCTGTTGACAGCGATTGCACAGCTTGCACGAGGGCTGTTTTGTTGCAGTAATGTGGCGTTTTGGCCGGCTGGTGTGAGCCGCATCACACCGGCTTGCCAGGGCCTTGGGCGGGCACAACTGAAACCGCAGGTAAACAAAAACCCGGCCATGCCGGGTTTTTGAGGCGTGCTGCAGCTGCGCCTCTCTTATATAGAGATGCCCGCCGCCTTGGCCCGTGCTGCGTGCAGCTTGCGATAGCTATCCAGCAGGCGGTGGTGGCGGTCCAGCCCTTCCAGCTGCATGCTGGTGGGGGTAAGGCCGTAAAAGCGTGCGCTGCCGTTTACTGCGCCCAGCGCCGCATCCATGCGCTCGTTGCCAAACATGCGGCGGAAATTGGGTTCGAAGTCGGCCAGCTCTAGTTCTTCGTCCAGCACTACCTCCAGCACTACACCCACGGCTTGATAGAACAGGCCGCGATCCACCGTGTTGTCGTTGTACTGCAGGAAAGCGCCGACCAAGTCTTGCGCATCTTCATATTGCTGCAGGGCCAGATGGATTTGCAGCTTCAGCTCCAGAATGGTGAGCTGGCCCCAGACGGTGTTTTCGTCGAACTCGATACCGATTACCGTGCCGATATCGGTGTATTCGTCCACGTCCAGATCTTGCAGGCGCTCCAGCAGTGCTTGCAGGCTGGCGTTATCCAGCTGGTGCAGGTTGAGGATGTCTTCGCGGAAGTACAGCGCCTTGTTGGTGTTGTCCCAGATCAGGTCATCAATCGGGTAGACCTCGGAATAGCCCGGCACCAGAATGCGGCAGGCGGTGGCGCCCAGTTGCTCGTACACCGCCACATAGGCCTCTTTGCCCAGATCGGCCAGGATGCCGAACAGCGTGGCCGCCTCTTCGGCATTGGCGTTGTCGCCCTGACTGGAGAAATCCCACTCGACGAACTCGTAATCCGCTTTGGCGCTGAAAAAGCGCCACGACACCACGCCGCTTGAATCAATGAAGTGCTCGACGAAGTTGTTCGGCTCGGTCACCGCGTGGCTGGCAAAGGTGGGCTGCGGCAGATCGTTCAGCCCCTCAAAGCTGCGGCCCTGCAGCAGCTCGGTCAGGCTGCGCTCCAGCGCGACCTCAAAACTGGGGTGCGCGCCGAACGAGGCAAACACGCCGCCGGTGCGCGGGTTCATCAGCGTGACGCACATCAGCGGGTATTGCCCGCCCAGCGATGCATCTTTCACCAGCACCGGAAAGCCTTGTTCCTCCAGCCCCTGTATGCCGGCGACGATGCCTGGGTACTTGGCCAGCACCTCGGCCGGCACATCGGGCAGCGCCAGCTCGCCCTCGATGATCTCGCGCTTGACCGCGCGCTCGAAAATCTCGGACAGGCATTGCACCTGTGCCTCGGCCAGCGTGTTGCCGGCGCTCATGCCGTTGCTGACGAACAGGTTCTCGACCAGGTTGGACGGGAAATACACCACCGCCCCATCAGACTGGCGCACGAAGGGCAACGAACAGATGCCGCGCTCGATATTGCCCGAGTTGGTATCGTACAGATGCGAACCCTGCAGCTCGCCATCGGGGTTGTAGATGGGCAGGCAGTAGTCATCCAGAATCTCGGCCGGCAGCGCATCATGCGGGCCGGGCTGAAACCAGCGCTCGTCCGGGTAGTGCACGAACGGCGCATTGGCCAGATCCTGGCCCCAATACACGCCGGCATAGAAATGGTTGTTGTTGATGCGCTCGATATACTCGCCCAGCGCCGACGCCAGCGCGCTTTCCTTGCTGGCGCCCTTGCCGTTGGTAAAGCACATGGGCGAATGGGCATCGCGGATGTGCAGCGACCACACATTGGGCACGATATTGCGCCATGACGCGATCTCGATCTTGATGCCCAGATTGGCCAGCACCGCCGACATATTGGCAATGGTCTGCTCCAGCGGCAGATCCTTGCCGGGGATAAAGGTTTGCGTGGCCGCATCGGTGCCGGGCATCAGCAGCGCCTGCGCATCGGCATCGAGGTTTTCGACCTCTTCAATCACGAACTCCGGCCCGGCCTGCACCACCTTTTTGACCGTGCAGCGATCGATGGAGCGCAAGATGCCCAAGCGGTCTTTGGCCGAGATATCCTCGGGCAGCTCGACCTGGATCTTGAAGATCTGCTGGTAGCGGTTCTCGGGGTCGACAATGTTGTTTTGCGACAGGCGGATGTTCTCTGTCGGGATATTGCGCGTGTTGCAGTACAGCTTGACGAAGTAAGCCGCACACAGCGCCGACGAAGCCAGAAAGTAATCAAACGGCCCTGGCGCCGAACCATCCCCCTTGTAACGGATGGGCTGATCAGCCACCACCGTGAAATCATCGAACTTGGCTTCGAGACGAAGCTTGTCGAGAAAGTTGACCTTGATTTCCATGGGAGCACTCCAGAACCGCGCAAAAATGAACAGCTGCCATTATCCGGGTTTTTGGGGTGGGGGCTGGGGTTCTCAAGAGTCTATGCCGCGATAGCCGCCATCCGATGCAACCCAAGCTGACGTGCTACTCAAACGAGGGGGACGTCGGATGGATGGGTTAGATCAAGTTTGCGTTAATTGCCTCCATGACCTGCTCTTTACTCAAAATTAGTAGGTTTGATGGATCAAAGGTGTTCTTACCCACCTGAGCAAGAAATAAGAGATAACTACGCATACGAATAAATGCTCTTAGTTTTTCCTGGTTCCATGCAATAGCCAAGCCAATACGACCAAGAGCAGCAGCATTTATGGCGCCACCCATCAGGTGTTTACGCGAGACATTGTTTTCAATCTCAAATGCCAAAAAGCATCTGGCATTTAGGTTTCGTGTACATAAGCGCTCAAAGTCAAAATGATCATCTGGTTGATTGTGTGCTCGAAGATTGGCTCTGTGCATATTGAACAACTGCAACAAGAGCGGCTGATGTGCACGAATTAGTTGGTCATATTCGTCAATGTATATTTTGTGAGTTGCAAATGGACCAACTGCAGTATCAAGGCGCGGGGAGTAAAGAGTTCTCTCATCAGCCATCGCTGCCCATTCAATTTCAACCTCATCTGGTTGAAAGATAAGAGAGAGTTTTTCTTTCAATTGCACCTGGTACTCACGCACAGACCCTCTGGGAACAAAATTAGGAAAGCGAGGTGGAACCATAATAATTTGCCTAACGTGAGGTATGCGCCTGTGCTGGTGCATATCTGGTTTTTCTGTGTGTGTAACACCGTATGCTATGCGTTTATTTCACTGATTTTCAAACATGTTAGAGCGATCGTACCTGAAATACAGCCTGATGGGATTGCCGCGCCATGTTTGCTGGATATGCAATGACCTCCTCCCGGAAATTTCTAGCTTAGACCGCTCGGTTAGTTGGGAGGGAGGGGAGGTCAACTTCACTTATACGCTGCTGATCGATCTGTACTTCGATGGCGAAGTAGCACGCCTCAAGGTGTTCGGTGATTCGATCGATCCGCATTTCGAACGTATTGGCTGCAGCCAACCGCTGGACTTCGTTGTGGGCAGCCTGCATCCGCATCGGGCTGACCTCGGCAAGCTGGGGTGCTTATATGCGTAGCCAGCTGAGATCAGCCCTTATACCTTAGGACACTGCTAGCCCGGACTCTCCGCACACTGCTAACAAAGCATTTACCCGCTTCACACGCATGAACCGCTCCTTGGTTCGAGAACTCATACTAGCTTTGTAATCTTCTCGGACAGGGACACTCTCAGAGGGGGCATCGCGTAAAGTATTATAGAAATCAGTTAGCTGTGTCCGGTACGAACTTATAGATTTATGATTTAAGTGTAGGACCAACGCGCAACCCCAAAGCCCATACAAATGGGAAACGCCACTGATACGACTGGCTTGATAGTTCAGTCCAAGCGAGTCAAGGTCGGCGCACAACTGCGTCGAAATATTAATGGCTGAGGAAAAGTCTTCGTTTTTATACTGTTCATATAGTAAGTCGAGTATTTTTTGACTGGACCCAATAACTTCCTTTTTTAGGACAGACAACAAACATTCTGAGCAGAACTCCTTGTCCTCCATTCGACTTCTGTCTGTTACCTCGAGTCGGTCTTGGAAGAATTGAATCTCAAGGAGTGCCTCTACCGCCGCAGCGATAGGGGTTGAGTGGTACTGGGAGTTACGGAGCTCTTGCCCCTCCAGCACTTCGCCGTTCCTATTGAGCCGGTCGAAAACCTCTTCGATAAGTCCTTGGTCGCCTGGATCCACATATTCAATTGGAAGGTCATATTTCCAAAAGAACGATTTAATGTCAGAGAGCTTATCGTTTGCGATGAGATCGCTAAAGAAAATGCCTTCAATGATATCTTCTTTGTCAGCAGGACCATACTCATTCGCAGCTGGGATTTCGTTTGCTATGAATCGCGCAATCGCCGTAAGCCTCTGTTTGCCATCAATAACATCGAAGCTTGTTCGGCCAGTATCCGAATCAATTTTCCGATGTAGAAAGATTGCCGGTATAGGAAAGTTGCGAAGTATACTATCTATAAGGTAACTCTGCTTCTCGTCTGTCCATATGGATTTCCGCTGATATGGTGGATCATAATTAAATTTGTTATCTTGATTCTGTTCGTGGAAGCTGGCGATAGAAATTGCCGCTGTCTTACGTTCCAATATCTTGATATTCATTTAACCATCCTCATGAGCTGCTTTGCATTGCTGTAAGAGTGGTAAGACTTGAAGAGGCTACAGCAAACGGCTTCGAAATGTGGGTTTGGTCTTGGATTAATAGACACCACCCGTGCCTTGCGTGAAACATTGCCTAGCAACAGATCGATTTCTTTTCGGTCAACGTGCCAATAGCTAATCCCGTACACGATTACTATATCGTTTTGGTCAAGCTGCTTCGCGGATTCGATGGCCTTATCCCAAATCTGCCGAATCCAGCGGTGTTTATACCGCTCCGATTCGCCGGCTGGAGGGAGGATGCCAACTCGTGGAAAGTTCTGGTCGAGGCCATCGTAGCGGACTTCGAGATCATCAATACCCCCCTCAGTAAATGGACTGCTGTAATTGATCATGAAAGAGGATTTATCTACAGCGGTTTTACTACAAAAGGTGATGGATCCATGCGGCTTGTGGATCCGAATCTTTGCTGAGCTGTCCGGGGCAAGTAGAGGTATCGAAAATCCGATTTTATTTTCTTGCAGCGCGCGTTCCAAAATCGCATCGTAATTAAAATTTACAATATCAATTCCAGAAATGGCGGCGTCTCCAGCGGCATGGAGCAGCCAATCGATTGGCTCGAAAACCGCCGCTTTTTTGAAGAATCCTTCTCCCTGTAACCTGCTATCGTAATGTACAAACAAATAGCGCAAGTATGCTACGAGTTCCTTATAGGCCCTTATATAGATCCCATCATCAAGCGTTGAAGGATCCGCAAGGCAGCAGGCGTTCACAGCAGTGATTATCTGTTCGATTACCTCATAGCCACTCTGTGCCGATGCAGTTTGCCTCGCGCCGAGTGCCCACAGGTTCGGACAGTGCTCATAACTGAGGAAACCAGGCATACCTGTTGCAGGCCAGGTTACTTCGCAGCCTGTGACGAAAAGGTTCGACAGGTCAACAGAGTCCACCGGGTTCTGATTCAGCATGGCCATTGATAGGCCGTTGCCTGCAATCAGTAATATTTTCATGGGAATGCCAGCCGTCGCAGAATTGGAATGTTTAAGGGCCCGGCTTGTTGGCAGGTTGATGTAACACCTGTTACTCAGAGCTCGAGCGAACTTTTACGCACGGTTCGCGTGCGCAGAAGACATCGGGGAGCTTGCAATATTTCCTGAGTATCAATCAGGCCAGCATCAAAACCTGTTGGACCAAGTCACCTGTTGCAGCTTCACAAGCAGTATCTTGCTCATGTTGATTCGCTACAAGCACCTCTTTAGCTAGTTGTCCAAGCGCATAGGCCATTAAAGGCGGTACCGCGTTGCCTATTTGCTTGAGTTGCTGCCACTCACTGCCTTGGAACACGAATCCATCATGGAAAGATTGTAGCCGTGCTGCTTCGCGAACCGTTATCCATCGGTTGAGGCGGGGGTGGACCCACTCGCTCAAGTCGCGATGCATCTGCGCAAGTATGGTGTGCGACGGCCTATCAGGATGTAAACGCCTCCATTTTTCTGGGCGTTTGTTGTCCCAAATATGCTTGGGTAGGCTATCTGCTTTTTTTCCTGGTTCAAGCAACGCGATCAAGTTTGCGCGGCGTTCCTGGATTTCTTTAGTGTGATGGTTGTACAGCTTCGTAGCTTGGTTTTTCCCAATTGCTCGTCGACGCTTGTCTGACTTGCTATAGACCAAGCCAGTCATGCCAATACGCATCTCTTTCATGTAGGCAGAAGGTTTTGAAACCTCTGGATAATCCATCACCTCACCGCTATGTACTACGGTCATAGGCAGGTCGGCTATCGCCTGGTCGACGGTAACCGCCTTGGCGACTTTGAGCTTTTTTAACACCCGTTCGCAGAAGGAGGCCAACTCGAACGGAAACTCATCCTCGTCCCTTGTGCCTATGAATATGACGCGCTGCCGTGTTTGAGGCACACCGAAGTCGTCTGCTGATATCTTCAACATTACCGTATTGCTGTATCCGAGGGCGGCAAATTCTTCCAGGATCACTTTCTTGAAGTGCCCTTTGTTCATCATTGCAAGGTTTGGGACATTTTCCATTAAAAATAGCCGAGGGCGGAGCTCTTCGACTACACGTGCATACTGTTTGTAGAGTTCGTTTCGCTCGTCGTCGGGGCGTCGAGCCCCAATCTGGCTAAACCCCTGACAAGGTGGCCCACCAAAAACTATATCAATGCCTTTGGACAGCTTGTAGTCTTTGCGGTGATTTGAGTCCGGTGTTAAGAACTGATGAATATCGGCCGCAAAAAGCGGCGTTCTTGGGAAGTTGTGGCGGTAGGTCTCACAAGCGTACTTGTCCAACTCGACCGCTACTTTCACTTCGATACCGGCCTGCTCGATTCCTTCGCAAAAACCGCCGCAACCAGAGAACAACGATACACCAGTGAAAGATGTCGTTGACTGGGAGACCGGCGGAATGATGTGACTCTTAGGCATCCTTCGAGTCTATCGATTGGACATAAGGAGGTCAACGTCAAAAACTGCAGTCTAGCGCCGATTGTGACTAATAGTCCGTGGATTTATAGGCTACATGCCGATTAGGCTGAAGCATGGATCTTACATACTCATTTGGCGCCGCAGTCCGGCGCCACCGCGAAGTATTGCGACTAAGCCAAGAGGAGCTTGCTGACCGTGCTGGGATAGATCGCACATATATCAGTGGTGTGGAGCGTGGCGTGCGTAACCCTACTCTCGAAGTAATGCAGCGGATCGCAACCGCCCTTGGCTCCGACCTAGACGTGATTTTTGCGACCGCTCGAGACATAGCTTGTAGCAAGGAGGCGTGATGCCGTTCCAATTTAGCCACGCCGAGATCTGCCCTTCATGTCCGCACGGCAGTTGCATCGAAGACCTAAGAGCCGCTCCGATAAAAAACCGCAAGACAAAATTCCGCTTCACACAAGAAGCAGCCATGAACTGTACGTTTGATAGCTTCATGCCCGGCTGTGATAACGACCCTGAACCTGACCGCTCATTCTCGGAATACCTCGCACAATTCCAGTCCAATGCTTTGAACGCCGGAGAAGCCCTATTCCCTGGCGATCTCGACATTAGCAGGCCTGCAATCGCGAAGGTTGAAGGGGACGTTTTCGAGCTGCTCGAGGCCGGTGCTTTCTGGAATGCTGCCGTTGCATGGAACAACTTCATGGATTCAGGGCAGTGGAATTCCAAGGTGTTCTCATGTCCAGTCAATGCAGTTCCAACCCCCGCACGCAAGGTTGGGATTGTAAAACTACCGCGAGGATATGACGCGACGTTGCTATTTAAGGAAGATGTGAGGAAACACATCAAATTTCACGAGGTAGCACTTGCGCGCAACGAAACTAAACTGGGCTTGTCGAGTCCAGATATAGTCGGCGTCCGGCTGCCGCACCCCCTTCCCTTTTCAATGCAGGAATTTCTTAATCCTGTGGACGATCTCGGTAAAGAGAACTTGGCGCTACTTCAAGGGGCACACACAATGCTTGAGGGGCGGATCGACAGCTCGGGTTTTCTCTTCGCTGTTGCGGTCAAGCGGACTACACGTAGTGACCGGATGTATCAGCCGCTCTTCGAAGCAAACGTCCTAAAATACCTCATCGGCGAGGTTTTACGCGGCCCCGCATTTAGGTTTTATGCGCACTTGAACTCATTTGATGGCGCCGATGTTCGAGAAACATATAAAGCAGCTTCGCTTCTTTCTTTGATTAAAGGCGGCGCGGGTGGCGCGAGAGCTATTGATGCCTTATACCTAGCACAAAAGCCTCGTGATTCTGCGCAGTCCATACTCAACGATCTAACCCTATTTCACATTTAGTCGCGACCAAGTGAGGAGGATGTCCCTCACTAGGTCTTTCTAAGCAGTTGCGACCATTGATGTGCCTGCTCCCTGCATTGTCCGCGGCACATTCTGAGAAATTCCAAAAATCTAAAGGTCTGGGAAAAATCCAGACCTCAACCGGATCCTGCAACCTCTGTAGGATCCGATTTCACTTCAGATTTCGACCATGCGAAATCAAGGACTTTCCAGCCGGAAATCGGACAGGTCCGGCGGGGACGTCCCACTGTCATGGATAATCCTCTCCCACGCATTTTTCCGCTTGCGAACCATTGTTCGCTACTTCTCCGGATCGATCCCCGCGCCATGGCGCTCGATGAAGCGATCCAGTGCATGGATACGAGTCTATACCAGCTGCCGGCAGGCCTCAGCAGTGGTGCTCCCCGGCGCATTCATGCCCAGTTCGGCTACTGGACTGCTCCGCCTCCCGCACGTATTCCGGTGCTGTGATTCGGCCGTGGCGGGGTGTCCACGAGTCCCCGGCGTGTTGCCACGAATGCAAGGCGGAAGTCGGCAAGCGTCACATCGCCAGCAACTTGCCCGAATACAACACCGGCCCGGTGGGCTGGCCGGTGGGAGAGCCGCCCTTCGGTTCCAGGCTGATCGCCAGCGCCGGTACGTTGGCCAGCCGGCGGGCAGTGGCCGCCAGTTCAGCGCGGGTGCGATGCCCAACCACGCCCAGCGATTGGGGTTTGCCACCTTCCGGCAGCGCCCATAGCTCCAGGTCACGATCACTGGGCACACCGCCCTGCATGGACTGCACGCGCAGCTTGCCGTCAATGCCGGCGGCACTGACTACCATGGCAACCTTGGCTGCGGGGTCTTGCAACACGGCGACGTATTGCACTTGTACCGGTTGGTTTGCAAGTTGCACGCTGATCACGGCAAGGACAATTGCTGCCGTTGCCAAGCCACCTGCCAGCGTGCGCCACAAGGCCAGGCCTTGCCAGCTCCAGGGCGATGGCGCCGGGCGCAGCGCGCGCAGGCGGGCCTTGATATTGCGCCAGACTTTGCGTGGTGGGTGTACGGGTTGCACGGCTTCGTTCAATGGCGCCAGCCGGGTTTCCCATTCCGCCACGCTGCGTCGAATTGCGGCATCTGCCACCATCAGCCGCTCGAAGCGCTGGCGTGCAGGCCCCCGTAGCGTGCCCAGTACGTAGGCGGCCGCCAGTTTTTCCTGCAATTCCGGCTTGCGGTAGTTCATGTTTTTTCCCTCACCCCAAACAGAGCCGAAGTTTTTCCAGCCCGCGCCTGATCCAGCTCTTGACGGTACCTAGCGGCAGGGTCAGTTTTTCAGCCAGCTCGCTATGGCTCAGCCCATCGAAGTAGGCCAAGGCAATTGCTTGCCGATGCGATGCTTCCAGTCCCTGCATGCAGCCGGCAATACGCCGGCTATCGTCGCTGGCCAGCAGTCGTGCCAGTGGGCCGGGCGCGTCGTCGGCCCAGTTTTCCACGATGGAATCGTCCACATCAGCCACTTCATGATCCGGGCGGCGCAGCCAGTCCAGGCATCGATTGCGCACAATGCGCGTTATCCACGTCTGCGGCGCACTCTTGTCGCTGCTGTAGCTACCCGCGTGCTGCCAGATGTTGACGTAACACTCCTGAAGCACTTCTTCCGCCCAATCGTTCCTGCGCAATATACGCAGTGCAACGCCAAACAGTTTCGGCGACGTTAACTGGTATAGCTCTGCCAGCGCCTTTTCATCGCGCTGGGCGCATCGCTGCAGCAGGGGGGCCAATATGTCGGGCGTAGTCATGAGGGCAAATCCGGATGGCTCAGCTGCGGACTATAGCCGGATCGAAGAAAAAAAGCCCAGTCGTGCATCCACTGCCGCGCTTGCGCCGTACATGGGGTACCTGCGGCAATACTGAGTTGCCGCTTAACCCGAGCGAGGTAAAAAGCGATGAAAAAACTGATGGCAACGCTGTTGTGTGCCGGCCTGCTGACCACCGGCGCAGCCCTGGCCGCCGATACCGTGATGGTAGGCGGGCAAAGCATGTTCCCCAGCAAGGACATCGTGGACAACGCTGTGAACTCGGCCGATCACACCACGCTGGTGGCTGCAGTGAAAGCGGCAGGGCTGGTTGAAACCTTGAAGATGAAGGGCCCGTATACGGTCTTTGCGCCGACCAATGCCGCGTTTGACAAGTTGCCGGCCGGCACGGTGGAGACGCTGCTCCAGCCGGAAAACAAGGGCATGCTGACCAAAGTGCTGACTTATCACGTGGTGGCTGGGAAGTGGTCGGCAGCAGACATCATGGCCATGATCAAAAAGGGTGGCGGCAAGGCAGAAATCAAGACCGTCAGCGGCGGCACACTGTGGGCAATGCAGAATGGCCCCATGAACGTGGTGCTGAAGGACGAGAAGGGTGACGTCGCCAATATCTCGACGTATGACGTGTTTCAGTCCAACGGCGTGATCCACGTCATCGATACGGTACTGCTGCCCAAGTAAGTCGGCATCGGGCTGCATTTGAAGTGTGGCCGGCAACTGTGTGTGCGGTGGTGGTGGGTGATCACGCTCGCCCTGCCGCCACAAGGGTTGGCGGCCACGAATCATTCAATGACAGCGGATTGCAGGCGATGTTCATCGCCCGGGCGGATGCCGAAACACCCTTCTGCAATGCATCGCGCAGAAAAGTTCATGTCTTTGCATCCAGTTTCTCGCCCCGTGCGTATGTAGCGACGACGGCAGCGGGCAATCGTGAACCAGGCGAACGTCAGATTCTTTACGCAGCCGTCGGCAATACATCAACCAGAAAGCAAATTGGAGATAGACGATGAAGCATACAGCGCTCGCAATGTTGCTGGTCGCTGGATTTGGCGCCGCCTTGTCTGGCATGGCCCAGGCATCCAGCCACCGCGAATCCCCTTTCCTTACCCAGAACCCCAAGGTAGACGGCACGGACTTCTACATGTTCCGCAGCTACGAATCCGGTCGCAGCAATTTTGTGACCCTGGTTGCGGACTATCAAGGCCTCCAAGAAGGCGCAGGCGGCCCCAATTTTTTCCTGATGGATCCCAACGCGCTGTATGAAATCCACATCGACAACAATGGTGATGCCAAAGAAGACCTGACCTTCCAGTTCCGTTTCAAGAACAACCTGCAGGATTTGCAGGTACCGGTCAACGGTGTGAATGTCTCGGTGCCACTGACCAATACCGGCGGCATCACCGACCCGAAATCTCCCAACCTGAACGTGCAGGAGAGCTTTACCCTGACCGTGGTCAAAGGTGATCGCAGAACCGGTGCTGCCGCTGCCGTGACGAATGCGGATACCGGCGCTGCCAGCTTTGACAAGCCGGTGGACAATATCGGCAACAAGTCGATTCCCAACTATGCGGCCTATGCGGCCAAGCATATCTACAACATCAATGTGCCGGGTTGCAGCACGCCGGGCAAATTGTTCGTTGGCCAGCGCAAAGACCCGTTCGTGGTCAACCTGGGTGGCACGTTCGACTTGGTGAACATCAAGGCACCGGCCACCGCGTTCGATCCGGCGGCGGAAAACAAGGGCCTCGATAGCCTGTCCAACAAGAACGTCACCGCGCTGGAGCTGGAACTGCCGATCAGTTGCCTGACCAGCGGCAGCGATCCGGTGATTGGCGCATGGACGACTGCCAGCGTGCGCCAGGCGCGCTTGCTGAACCCGAGCCCGAGCAGTGACAACATGTCCGCAACCAAGGAGGGCGGCGCCTGGTCACAAGTATCCCGCCTGGGTATGCCGCTGGTGAACGAAGTGGTCATCGGCCTGAAGGACAAGGACAAGTTCAATGCCAGCAAACCGAGTGGCGATGCGCAATTTGCCACTTATGTCACCAACCCGACCCTGCCGGCCTTGCTGGAAATCCTGTTCGGCTCGGCCGGCGTGAAGGCACCGACCAATTTCCCGCGCAAGGATCTGGTGACCGCGTTTCTGACCGGCGTACCGGGCCTGAATCAACCTGCGGGTGTGGTCGCGTCCGAGCAACTGCGCCTGAACACCAGTACACCGGTGACTGCGGCAGCGTCGCAAAACCGTCTGGGTGTGATTGGGGGGGACAATGCGGGCTTCCCGAACGGCCGTCGCCCGGGCGATGACGTGGTGGACGTTGCGCTGCGTGTCGTGATGGGGCGCCTGTGCACCCTGAACCTGGGCTGCGCACCAGCGGATGCCCCGGCTGGCAGCATTGACTTCACCGACGGTGCCTACATTGACGCCACTTACTTCGACAACGCGTTCCCGTACCTGAAGACCCCGGTGCCGGGCGCCAACGTGCAATAAGGAGGCCGCCATGCGTTATCTCCTTATGCTGGGCTTGCTGGCGTTAGCGGGCTTGGGAATGGTGGGTTGCGGCTCGGGCGACTCCAGCGCGATGCCCACTCCGGTGCCGACCGCGGTTCCAACCACGCCACCGAGCAGCGGTGATGCATTCACCAGCCAGGTGGCGCAGATTGCCGGGTCGACTTCGGACAACACCGAACCGGTCGACGTCAGCGGCATCACGCCGGTGAGCAGCGAAACGGCACAGCCGGTGGCAGTCAAGTAACTGGCCATTGCAGTGCCTTTGGCGGAGGCATGTGCCTCCGCCAAAGTGCTTGATTTCATGCAAGGCTGTTCGATTAAAAACATGGAGTTTGTTCATGATTGACCTGCGTTTACCACCATTCGCTGGCCTCTTGATCGCAGGAGTCATTGCGACGCTAGCCATGCCGGTTCATGCCGCGCTGGATCCGGCCTATGTCGACAGGCTTGGCAAGGTCTACACCGGTATCCAGCAGGTGGCGTTCGAGCGCAAGTCCTGCCAGGAATTGGCGCCTGCGTCCGCCAAAGCGACCGACAGTGCGTATGCGGATTGGAAGAAAAGCCATCGCGCTTTTCTGGGCGAATTCGATGCCCGCTTTGAGCGCTACCTGCGCAGCCTGCCCGACGCCGGCAAGCCGGCCAAATACCAGCAATATCGCAAGATCATGGCCGGCAAATTTGCCGAGCAAGGGCTTGCCTGGCGTGCGCAGATGGCGCATTTGAGCAAGCCAGAGCTGCAAACCCGTTGTGAGCAGTTCCCGCGAGCATTGCAGGGGGTGCTGGACCCACAGCAGAAGTACGCCAGCGAGATTGCGACGCTGCGCAGCCAAGCACCGCTGCGTTGATCGCTGCCATGTCGTCCCCATTCTCTCTTGGCCAGGAAGACCATCATGTCTATACGCTTTCGCTGCTTCTGCCTCGGTTTGCTGACGGCGCTGGGTTGCTTGCCTGGCCTCGCTTGGGCTCATGTCGGCCAGGGTGACATTTCCGGCGGCTTCATGGCCGGTTTTCTGCATCCGCTCGAGGGGCCGGACCATATTATTGCCATGGTTGCGGTCGGCCTGTGGGGGGCTCAGCTCGGCCGGCCCGCCATCTGGGTATTGCCCGTGACTTTTCCTGTCGTGATGGCATTCGGCGGTGCGCTGGGTGGTGCCGGTATTGCCCTGCCGGGCATCGAGATCGGTATTGCAATGTCCGGTATCGTGCTGGGGGCCATGGTAGCGCTGGCCCTGCGGCTGCCGCTTGGGCTGGCCGGTGGCATCGTCGCGGTCTTTGCCATTTGCCACGGCCATGCGCACGGGGTGGAGCTGCCGCAATCGGCCAATCCGATCACTTATGCAGCTGGTTTTGTCATTGCTACCGGTCTGCTGCACCTTGCGGGCATCCTCTTTGGCACGCTGCATCATTGGCGGCGCGGCGCGCAGGCGCTGCGCACCGTCGGTGCGATGATTGCGGCGGGTGGCGGCTACTTCCTCTACGCCGCGTTGCAAGGCTGAATCCCATGCGTGCGGCGCGTCTTCTCCTGCTGGCTGGTACGTTGTTCGCGCTGGTTAGCCCTTCTTGCCTTGCCCACGCTGCGCTGCAGGGCGCAGGCGATTTTTACGCCGGCGCGCTGCATCCGCTGACTTCGCCGGAACACATGTTGCCATTGTTGCTGATCGGTCTGCTGGCCGGCCAGAATGGCCATCGTACCATGTCGTTCACGCTGCTGGTTTTGCCCCTATCGCTGGCCATTGGTGCGGCCGTCTCGTTTGGCTGGCCGAGATTGCCCGGCAGTTTTTTGGGCTGCATGGCACTGGCGATGCTGCTGGGTGGACTGTTGGCACTGGCCTGGCGCTTGCCGCGCAGCGCGGTGGGTTTGCTGGCGGCCGCATGCGGGCTGATCGTCGGCTATGCGAACGGCAGCGCGATCTCCGCCGATATGCAGCCTGTGGTGTTTGTGGCAGGGCTGATGGCAGTCGGGTTTCTCTTGCAGGCTTATGGTATGGCGCTGGTATCGGCCCTGCTGGCTTGCCAGCGGGGCTGGTTGACGATTGCAATCCGTGTGCTCGGTAGTTGGTCAGTCGCCATCGGTCTGCTGGTGATCAGTCTGTCACACCGCGCCTTGTTGCTGGCTTAGGGTCGGTTAACACTGATTTCACTTATGGGGCGGGGCAGCCCAGGATGAAGCGAAGGGCGCAGAGTGCTACGGGTAACGCCAGCGGTGCGCCACTGCGAGCCGCCTGAAATACCCGCAAATCCGCCGGCTGGCCCGCAAAAACGCCATCTACGGCGTTGCCTGCCTTGGCAATCGCCGGCGTTTACTCCAGTGAATGATCATTTCTGAGCCGCGCATGAACCCAGATCAACCCTGCACAGCCAGAGCGCAAACAGGTTTCTGGCCGGTTGCATGGATCCGTCCTCTTCCGCATCAACACACGGGGCGCCATTGGCGCCCCGTGCTGTTTGCATCTACAGCCCCAGCAATTTCAAACCGGTGCTGCGCTCGTAAATCCAGATCACCGCAAATCCGGCAATCAGCAAAGAGCCGCCGTAAAGCACCAGCCACTTGAACCAGACACCGCGGCGGTAGATCAGCAGCACCGGCAAGACCAGCGTCACCATGATTAATTGCCCCAGCTCCACGCCAATATTGAAGCCCGTCAGTGCCACTACCAACTGCCAGGTTGGCAAGGCCATATCGGCCAGGATGTTGGCGAAACCCAGTCCGTGAATCAGGCCAAAGCCGAACGCCACCAACCATTTGCGACCCGGCAATACCGGATAAAGATTGTTGAGCGCGGTCAGCAGGATGGTCAATGCAATGCCGACCTCCACCCATTGCGATGGCACGGTCAGCAGGTGCAGGCTGGCCAGTGTGAGCGACAGCGCATGTGCGGCAGTGAAGCCTGTCACGGTCTTGAGCATGTCCAGCAGTACCGGCTGCATCGACGCCACCGGTTGCCAGCGCCGCTGTTCGGGCCAGTAGGCCGCCGGCAAGATCAGGCAAAGCAGGAAGAGCGCATGATCGAAGCCGCGCCAGATATGCCAGATGCCTTCCACTGCAAAATCACGCAACGCTTGCCAGGCAGAACGGCCGCGTACGTCGATCTCGGCGGTCGGGTGTTCCAGACCGACGATGGCGGTGGCGTTTTGCCCGCCTTCCGCCAGATGAATCAACCCCTTGTGCAAGGTATCGGTATCGCGGAACAGCCGGTAATCCACTTTCAAGCGCTGCGGCGTGCTGGTGCACTGCGCGGTGAACGGCAGCACCGCATAAGTGCCATCGCTGTGCTGGTCGATGAGCAGCTGGCCGGGCGAGATGGGGCAGGGCTGGCTGGCGGCGGCCAGATGCAGGTGCTCGAACGCATAGCGCTGGATTTCGGCCTCCCGCGCGCGCACTTCTCCCCAGGTCAGTTCGCCGTTGCCATCACCATCCAGCAGCAAGGGGCCGTCCAGATCACGCAGCGCGATATCCCAGCGCCCGTTGATGCTGCTGCCATTGACCGCCAGGGTCAGGTAGCTATCGCTGGGTTTGTGCGCCTGCGCCGTCGGCATGGTCAGCCAAAGCAGCAAAAGGATGCAGAGATATTTCATGGCTTGCCCCCTAGCCGGGGAGTGGGCACCAATTGCCGCAGCAAATCCTGCAGTGCCGGATCGGGCAGGTTGGCATTGCGCAGCCAGGCGATGGCCGGCATCGCACGTGCCGGCTGGTGCGCCGCGAGCGCCGCCGCCAGCAGCAAGCGGCAGTCGGCGACCTCTTTTTGCACTGCCCAGTTGGCCTCGGCCAAGCGCAGCGCCACATCGGCCTCGTTCAGCAAATACAGATTGAGCAGCGCTTCCTCGCGCAGGTGCACGCGGTCACCCCGCTCTGCGGCCGCAGCAAAGCGCGCTTTCAGGTCCTGCACATGCGCAACCAGGTCTGCGTGCCGGCCCGCCTGTTTTTCCGCCATCGCAAGGCGCAGCAGCAGGTTGTCGTTCCGGCCATCGTCACGCAGCAGGGCGATGACTTCATGACCGCGATTGGCCTGCAACAAGAGATCGGCCAGTGCGGTTTTCAGATACGCATCGCGCGGGTCGACCTTTAGCCCGGCGCGGAGTACTTGCTCTGCCTCCTTAGGCCGCCCCGCCCAGCCCAGTGCCTCACCCTGGCTGGCTGCAGCCCACAAAAATACCGGACCGCTACCCGGCACCGTGGCCGCACCACGGGCCAGCAGATTGAGGGCCTGCGGCAACTGCCCGTTGATTGCCAGCACATTGCCCAGGCAGATGCTGGCTACCGGTGGATCCTGGATGACCAGGCCGCCACAACTCTCCTTCGCTTGCTCGTATTTACCTTGCACCTGACGAATGCTGGCCAGCATCAACAAAGCCTGAGCGTTGCCCGGTTGCTGCCCCAGCACTTGCTGCAGGTCGGAGATCGCCTGCTCGAACTGATGATTGCTTTGCCGCACGCTGGCGCGCAACAACAGCACGTCTGCGGGCGGGGCTGGCTGCCGCAGCCAACTGGCCACAGTCGCCTCGGCTTGGCCCAGATCACGCGGATCGGCATCACGATGGAAGCGTTGCAGGTGTAACCGGGCCAGAGCCACGCTTGCCTCGAGATCGGCAGGGCGTTTCAGCCGGGACAGCTGCAAGCGCGCAATCTCGGCATTGAGCGGGTCGTTATCGCGGCGTGGCAGATGTTCCAGCACGACGTTGTCGCTGCCGGGGCGCTGGGGCGCTGCCCAAACACCCTGCATCGACAGCCATACGACCCCCACCAGCAGCCACGACATGCGCATGAATTCCTTCCTTTCTGCTTGATCCCGGTGGTGATGTACGTAGCGCAAGCCGTTTCGGATGCAGGCAACGTTGCTGTTTATTCGAAAACACAGCAGAAGCCGATGTAGCCCATCCGTTTCGCAAGTCACCTCCTTGGCGTCAGTCCCGAGGCCTTTGAACGAGCCGCAGCGTGAGACCGGTATTTGCCTCCTGAAGTCGGGGCAGTCCTTAGAGTGACCCGTCCTGAATTAGGTTGACACCCAAAACAGCTGGTTTGAACCCGCATTATCCTGCCAACGACGCCCGGTGCACCGCATCGGGCGTTTGCATTTGCAACGACAGATGCGGCCGCTCATGGTTATAAATCGCGACCGACTCACCCACCATCCGCCGGGCCTGCGCAAGGTCCGCAGGCCGCTGCAACAACAACTCCGTCTTGAGAATGCCATTCACTCGCTCTGCCAGCGCATTCTGGTAGCAATCATACCCATCCGTCATCGAGCAGATCACCCCATGCTGCCGATGCAGCTTCTGGTAGTAACTC
>NZ_FWXD01000009.1 GCF_900176275.1 Andreprevotia lacus DSM 23236
GATGGGCAGATTACGAAACAGGGCAAGGCCGATGACGAGCCAGACCACATGTTCAGCTGGCAGCTTGCGCCTGCGGATTGAGGCTTTACCGGACGATGAGAGGGCTTGTTCGATCCAGTCGGGGTCGATCAGCGTACTGAGTCGATCCAGATTGGTGGGGATCCGGCTCAGGGTATGTGCGAGTTCGTGGTGCAGGGGGGTCATGTAAAAAGAGGGCGTGAATCACGTCCTCTTTTTAACTCAATACCAGCGGCTAGCGCTTAACTGACTGGCATTAGGCCATGGCCGGGTTTTTTGTTTGCTGGGACAGCGTCCTGCGTGATTCATTGCGTCGCCAGCCCCGGTCGCTTTGCATGGGGTTGCCAGGCAGGGTTGCCCACTGAGTATGGTAAATGCCTTTGTCATGAAAGTGGGCCGACGAACGGTAGGGGTGCGAATGGGGTCAATGCGTAGTTCAGCAGGTCGACTTACACACAATGGTGCAAGTTAACGCTGACGCGAGCCAGTAAGGTGCACGACCGCCGTAGCTGCCAGGGCGACAAACGGCGCCCATTTTAATACCACTGACATATGTGGGTGCACCGCAATGGTGCGGCTCAGTCAGCCTCGACGATGACGAAGTCGTGGGTGATCTCGGCCGTCTTGGCCAGCATGATCGATGCCGAGCAGTACTTTTCGGCCGACAGCTTGATCGCGCGCTCCACCTGCTCGGGCTTGAGCCCGCGGCCGGTGACCGTGAAGTGCATGTGGATGCGGGTAAACACCTTGGGATCGGTCTCGGCGCGGTCTGCGTCGACGTCCACCACGCAGTCGCGCACATCGGCACGACCTTTTTTCAGGATGTGAATCACGTCATAAGTCGAGCAGCCGACGGTACCCATCAATACCAGTTCCATCGGTCGCGGGCCCAGGTTGCGGCCGCCGCCCTCGGGGGCGCCATCCATCAAAACCGCGTGGCCAGAGCCCGATTCGGCCAGAAAGCTTACAGCCTCGACCCACTTCAAACGTGTTTTCATCATTGCATCCTCTCGTAAGCAGGGCCGCATTGTAGCTCGCTGAAAGCGCCTACAGCCATGCTGGTTGGTTAACTTGTGTAGAAGGGCTTGCTTAATTGAATAAGCTTTGGGAGAATGAAAGCTGGCAACGGGGCTCACGCCTTGTTGCCGTCTCCTCCATCCTCCTTCTTTGGTGGAATTCAGCGCAATCCGTACGGGTTGCGTTTTTTTTTGTACATCGTTTAAGCATGGTTTGACACGGCCTTGTCGGCTGCGATAGACTTTGCGACTTTCTCAAAATCAGAAACGTGGATTAGCAGTCATGAAAACCTTTTCTGCCAAGCCGCACGAGGTAAAGCGCGAGTGGTTCGTCGTTGATGCGACGGATCTGGTGCTGGGTCGTCTCGCGGCTGAAATCGCCAAGCGTCTGCGCGGCAAACATAAAGCCGAGTACACTCCGCACGTCGACACCGGCGATTACATCGTTGTAGTGAACGCAGACAAGATCCGCGTGACCGGCGACAAAGCACAATCGAAGAAGTACTACCGCCACACCGGCCATCCGGGTGGTATCTATGAGCGCACCTTTACCGAGATGCAAGACAAGTTCCCGGGTCGTGCGCTGGAAAAAGCGGTCAAGGGCATGCTGCCCAAGGGCCCGCTGGGCTACGCGATGCACAAGAAGCTGAAGGTTTATGCCGGCAGCGAGCATCCGCACACAGCGCAACAACCGAAGACGCTAGCTGTCTAAGCGGCCGAACTAAGGAATTGCAAAATGGTAGGTAAATACAATTACGGTACCGGCCGCCGCAAGAGCGCCGTTGCTCGCGTGTTCCTGAAGAAGGGCAGCGGCAACATCGTCGTGAACGGCAAGCCGGTTGACCAATACTTCAGCCGCGAAACCAGCCGCATGATCGTGCGCCAGCCGCTCGTCCTGACTTCCAATCTGGAAGGCTTCGACGTACTGGTGAACGTGGTTGGCGGTGGCGAAACCGGCCAAGCCGGTGCAGTGCGCCACGGTCTGACCCGTGCCCTGATCGACTACAGCGCAGACCTGAAGGGTGCTCTGAAGTCGGCAGGTCTGGTGACCCGCGATGCACGTGAAGTTGAACGTAAGAAAGTCGGTCTGCGCGGCGCCCGTCGTCGCAAGCAGTTCTCGAAGCGTTAATCGCCCGGGATTTGCCGCAACAGAAGCCGCCTTCGGGCGGCTTTTGTGCTTTTTGCGTGCCAAATTGTCGCCAGCGACCAGTGCCGCATTCAAACGCCCGAATCCGGGCGTTTTTCCTTTATGATTGAGCCCTTGTCTCTAGGGGGAATGGAACATGATCAAGGTTGGCATCGTCGGCGGCACGGGTTACACCGGCGTTGAATTGCTGCGTCTGTTGGCAGGGCACAAAGGCGTCAAGGTGCACGCCGTCACGTCGCGCAAGGAAGCCGGCATGCCGGTGGCCGACATGTTCCCCAGCCTGCGCGGCTGGGTCGACGTGGCCTTCTCCACCCCGGAAGAGGCCGACCTGAAGTCGTGTGATGTCGTTTTCTTTGCCACCCCGCACGGTGTGGCCATGGCGCAGGCGCCCGAGCTGCTGGCTGCCGGCGTCAAGGTGATCGACCTCGCAGCCGATTTCCGCCTGAAAGACCCGGCCGAATTCCAGAAATGGTATGCCATGGAGCATAGCTGCACCGATCTGCTGGCCGAGGCCGTCTATGGCCTGGCCGAGGTGAACCGTGAGCAAATCAAGTCGGCGCGCCTGATCGGCATGGCTGGTTGCTATCCCACCTCGGTGCAGCTGGGCCTGTTGCCGCTGCTGGAAGGCGGCAAGCAACTGATCGAAACCAATACCTTGATTGCCGACTGCAAGTCGGGGGTATCCGGTGCTGGCCGCAAGGCCGAGGTTGGTACGCTGTTCTCCGAAGCAGGCGACAATTTCAAGGCTTATGGCGTCAAGGGCCATCGCCACTCCCCGGAAATCAATCAGGGCTTGAGCGCGATCCACGGTGCGCCGGTATCGTTGACCTTCGTGCCGCACCTCACGCCGATGATCCGTGGCATCCACTCCACCATTTACGCACGCATCAAGCCGGAAGGGCGTGATACCGACTTCCAAAAGCTGTTTGAAGAGCGCTTTGTCGATGAGCGCTTTGTTGATGTGCTGCCGGCTGGCTCGTGCCCGGAAACGCGCTCGGTGCGTGGCTCCAATATCGCGCGCATTGCCGTGCACCGCCCGGGCAATGGCGATCTGCTCGTCATTTTGGTAGTCGAAGACAATCTGGTGAAGGGCGCCTCCGGCCAGGCCGTGCAGGTGATGAACCTGATGTTCGGCCTGCCGGAATCGCAGGGCCTCGAAGTCGTACCGCTGCTGCCCTAAGCTGCGATGCCGCTGAAACGGCTGTACCGCATGCAGCGGGCGCGCTTGACGTCGCGACCGCTGAGCCTGAGTCCATCCCTGGGTTGGCGTGCGTATCTGCTGCGCCTGCTGGCTGCTTTGCTGCTGCTGGCGGGGGCCGCTGCCGCTGGCCTGTGGTTTGGCTACGATCAGGGTCTGAAAGCGGCGGGCGAGCGCCTGCGTGCCGAGACACGCGGCCTCGGTGCATTGCAGGAAAAACTCGAGAAGGCCGGCACGCAGGAAGAAAGCCTGCGCCAGCAGCTGATGGTGTCCGAGTCTGCCCGCGCCGCGCTGGCCAGCGCCGTGGCCAATGCCGAGCGCGAAGCCGCGCAGGCGCGCCAGTCGCTGAGTTTTTTTGATTCCCTGCTGACCAGCAATGATCGCAGCCGGCCGGTCAGCTTTGCCGCCTGCGATCTGCTGCCAGGCGACACCGCCGGACGCTGGCACTGGCGGCTGCTGGCCGTGCAGGGGGTGGATCGTGCAACCGAGTTCAGCGGCCAGCTGGCGCTGCAGATTGCATATGCCGAGGGCGGCAAGCCCAAGCGGCTGGACGTGAAACCCATGCCGGTGCGTTTTCGCCACTATGGCCGGCTGGAAGGCGATATCGAATTGCCGGCGGGCGTACGCCCCAACTTGCTTGAAGCCGGCCTTACCATAGACGGGCAGCCGCAGCCGGCCGCCCAGTGCAACAAGAAACCATGACGGGGAGTGCGATGTTCAAGAACAAGAAAGGTAGCCAGAAAATCGACAGCCTGATCGGCCACGGCAGCGTGCTCTCCGGCGACATGAAATTTGCCGGCGGTCTGCGCGTGGATGGTAGCGTGATCGGCAACGTCACCAGCGCTGATGAAAAGAACGGCACCCTCGTGGTCTCGGAAAAAGCGCGTATCGAAGGGCGTGTGAAGGCCAGTCACCTGATCCTGAATGGCGAGATCGTCGGCCCGCTGGAGGTGACCCAGTATGTCGAGCTGCAACCCAGGGCGCGTGTGGTGGGCGATCTGACCTACAAGGTGCTGGAAATGCACCCCGGCGCGGTGATCGAGGGCCGTTTGCTGCCGCTGGCCGGCGCCCGCGTGGTGACGCCGGAAGACAAGCCGGCAGACGCCAAGGATAAATAGGACGGGGGTTGTATCGGGCCTGGCCGGTAAAATGTGCAGTGCGCCTGTGCATTGACCCGGCGACGCATCGGCGCGATAATCCTACTATCTTAGTCAACTATTCAGCGGGAGCCCGATATGACCACGGCCACCATGACCGAAATGCCCAGCCCGTTCAATTTCAGCGATTCCGCCGCCAGCAAGGTGGCCGAGCTGATCGCGGAGGAAGGCAATCCGGACCTGAAGCTGCGTGTATTCGTCACCGGCGGTGGCTGCTCGGGCTTTCAGTACGGCTTTACCTTTGATGAAATCGTCAACGAAGACGACACCACGGTTGAAAAGGGCGGCGTGCAATTGCTGGTCGACCCGATGAGCTACCAGTATCTGGTTGGCGCTGAAATCGACTATGTGGAAAGCCTCGAAGGCTCGCAATTCACCATCAAGAACCCGAACGCGCAATCGACCTGTGGTTGCGGCTCGTCGTTCTCGGTCTGAGTACCGGCTCGGCCCGTCGGCCCCGTTACGGGGCAGGTGAAAAAGGGGAGGCTCATGCTTCCCTTTTTTCTTGCCGTTCATCCCCCCAAGTACCTGTCATCCCGCCATAATGAAGCCGACAGGCGCGGCTTGCAGCCGTGCCATTGCTCACCCTGCTGCCGCCGGCAGCCACGCAGGAGTCCTGGATGTTTGAATCCGCCGAGCTGGGCCATGCCATCGACAAAACCACCTACAAAGAGCGTGAGGCTGCGTTGCGCGAAGCCCTGCTGGCGGCGCAGGTCGAGCTGAAGCGGCGCGGTGATTTTCCGGTCATCATCGTGCTCGCCGGCATGCCGGCCGCCGGCAAGGGCGAGATTGCCAACCTGCTGGCCGAATGGATGGACCCACGGCACATCAGCACCCTGGCGTTCGATCCGCCCAATGATGAAGAAGCGGCCCGCCCGCCGTTCTGGCGTTTCTGGCGCGCGCTGCCACCCAAGGGCACCATAGGCATCGTGTTCGGCAGCTGGTATGCCGACCCGCTATGGCATTGGGATAGCGAGCGGCACCAGGTGCAGATCGAGCGCCGTATCGAACGCATTCTGCGGCTGGAAAAACTGCTGACCGACGACGGCGCACTGGTGCTCAAGTTCTGGCTGCATCTGTCGGAAGACCGCCTGAAAAAGCGCCTGAAAACGCTGGAGGCCGATCCGCTGACCGCGTGGCGCGTCAGCAAGGAAGACAAGCATTTCCTCAAGCACTACGAGCAGAATGCCCAGCATGCGGAACAGCTGCTCACGCGCACCAACCAGGCCGATTCGTCGTGGCGCGTGGTGGAGGGCTGGGATGCCAATTACCGGGCGCTCAGCATCGGCCAGCAAGTGCTTGATGCCGTCAATCATCATCTGGCGCGTGATTCGATCAAACAGCGTCGTGCCGATGCCGCACCATTGCAGCCGTCGATCGATGGTGTACGCCTGCTCGATACCCTGCCGCTCGGCCATGCACCCATCAAGGACTACAAGCAGCAGCTCGAAGCGCTGCAGGGCCGGCTGAACGGGCTGGTGCGTGATTCGCGTTTTGCCCGCCATGCCGTGGTGGCCGTGTTCGAGGGCATGGATGCCGCCGGCAAGGGCGGGGCCATTCGCCGTATTACCGGCGCACTGGATGCGCGCCAGTATCGCGTGGTCCCGATTGCCGCGCCGACCGATGAGGAAAAAGCCCAGCCCTATCTGTGGCGCTTCTGGCGCCATGTGCCATCCTGCGGCCGGCTGACCATTTTCGATCGCTCCTGGTATGGCCGCGTACTGGTCGAGCGTATCGAAGGCTTTGCCACCCCGGCCGAATGGCTGCGTGCCTATGGCGAGATCAACGATTTCGAGGCCCAGCTCGATGATGCCGGGGTGATCGTGGTCAAGTTCTGGCTGGCCATCGACAAGGATGAGCAACTGGCGCGCTTCAAGGCGCGCGAAGCCATCGACTGGAAGCGCTTCAAGATCACCGAGGAAGACTGGCGCAACCGCGACAAGTGGGATGATTACATCGCTGCCGGTAGTGATATGGTCGAGCGTACCAGCACCACCATCGCACCCTGGCACCTGATCGGCGCCAACAACAAACAACACGCACGCATCGCCGTCCTTACCGCACTGTGCGACGCCATTGAATCCCGTCTCAAACGCAAGGATTGACCATGACCACCGCCCTCGACGCCCAGGCGCTCGACCAACTGTTCCGCACCGCCCGCACCTACAGCCATTTCCTGCCGCGCGAGGTCAGCGATGACACGCTGCAGGCGCTGTACGACCTGCTCAAGTGGGGGCCGACGTCGGCCAATGCCTCGCCGGCGCGTTTCGTGTTCGTCAAGTCGGCAGCGGCCAAGGAAAAGCTCAAGCCGGCGCTGTCGGCAGGCAATCTCGACAAGACCCTGATTGCGCCGGTGACGGTCATCGTGGCCTACGATCTCGAATTCTATGAAGAGCTGGACTATCTCTTTCCGCATACCGATGCCAAGAGCTGGTTCGTCGGCAACGAAAAGTCGATCCAGACCACCTGCATGCGCAATGGCAGCCTGCAGGGCGCCTATCTGATGCTGGCCGCACGCGCGCTGGGCCTGGATTGCGGGCCGATGTCGGGTTTTGACAATGCCAAGGTCGATGAGGCTTTTTTTGCTGGCACCAACTGGCGTTCCAACTTCCTGATCAACCTGGGTTACGGCGATCCGGCCCGTTTGCACGCACGCAATCCACGGCTGGATTTTGCCGATGTGTGCCGGATCGAATAAGCTGCGACATCGTACGTAACCATCGGATCGGGAAACCAGCAGGCAATGGCGGAGTGGAGCATCTGGAGGGCCCTGGAAGAGTGGCGCAGCAAAAAGCACGAGCTCAATCCGGTCTTTGCGCGGGCCGGCATATTCAGCGACTTTGAAACGCAGATTAACCGCATCGCGCTGGATCTGCGCCGCGCACCGCCCACGCCGCCGCTGTTCAGCGGTGACGAGCATCGCGACCGTGAAGAACTGGGCCGCTTTCGCGATGGTTTTTACCGCCACTATGACGAAACGCTCTACAAGGTAGAGACGCTGCTGTCGCACGCCTGGGTGCCCGAGGCCGAGCCGATTGCCGGCGAGGTCCGCATGGAGCTGCTGCAGCTGCGCGGCCAGCTGCGCAGCGCGGCGGGCAAGGTGCCGGATTTCTCGCGGCTGGAGCAGTTGTTGTGGCATTACGCGCGGCTGGATCATCCGCAGCACCCGATTCCATCCGAGCTGCTTGCAGAGCGGCGGCGCATGCTGATCGACATTGCCGGCTATCCGCTCACCGTGCAGCATGCGGTCAGCGAACCGTACAACGACACCGTGCCGCCGCTGGCCAGCGATGATTTCCGCCAGCAGTATGCCGAGCATTTGCAGGCTTATCTGGACACACCGTGGCTGCATTGCCAGATCGTGACCAACTGGTTTGTCACACTGGCGCTTGATGCGGCATTGGCCAGCAAGAAGCGTGATGTGGCCGACGAAATGCGTCTGGCGGCCATGCTGCCCAATCGGTGGCCATCGCTGTCACGCTGGGCGAGCTTCGAGCATGCCGATCAGGTGTGGTATCTGCTGATTGCCTGTGTGGCCATCGGCGCATTGTTTGTGGAATGGTGGTGGCTGGCCATTCCGGGCATGGTCTGGCTGGCGCTGTCCAAGGGCGCCCACCGGCGCGAGCGCAAGCAGATCGAGCTCAAGCGCGAGCAGATCGCCTCACGCGCGATGCTGATCAAAAAGGTGCGTGATCGTTTCAAGACCGGCCACACCTCGCTGGAAAAGCTGGCCTACCAGCTCAAGCAGCTGGATGAGCGTGGCGAGTATTTTGACGACAACGTCTACGCCGCACTCAAGCTGCACCATCACGACGCGTGAGCGTTGGCGGGCAGCAAGGGGCGCGGGTGGCCGTCCACGAACATCAACAGCTCGCCCGAAGTCATGGGGCGCCAGTATTCGTTGTCGGTCAGCGGCTGGGTGGCAATGATGGCGACCTGATCCTGCGGCGTGGTCACGGTGGCAAAGTCGATCTGCACGTCGGCATCGGACAGATGTGCGGTCGAGAACGGCGCCTGCCGCACCACATAGTGCAGATTGGTGCTGCAATGCGCGAACAGCGCGCGGCCATCCGACAGCAGGAAGTTGAATGTGCCAAGTGCGGCCAGCTCCCGCGTCAGTTCAACCAGGCGGCGATGCAGTACCGCCAGCGCAGGCATGGTCGGGAATTCGTCTGCCAGATGATTGAGCAACCAGCAGAATGCATGTTCGCTGTCGGTGCTGCCCACCGGCAGGAAGCGGCTGCCGGTGAGTGGCGGCAGCGCGGTCAGGTTGCCGTTGTGCGCAAAAATCCAGTAACGCCCCCATAGCTCACGCTGGAAAGGATGGGTGTTGGCCAGCGAGGTCACGCCCTGCGTGGCCTTGCGGATGTGCGCGATCACGTTGCGGCTCTTGATCGGATAGTTGCGCACCAGATCGGCAACGGGCGAGGTGGCCGAGGCCTGGTAATCGAGGAACATGCGGCAGCCGTGCTCCTCAAAAAATGCGATGCCCCAGCCATCGGCGTGTTCATCAGTCAGCCCGCCGCGACGACGGAAGCCCTCGAACGAGAACACGATGTCGGTCGGCACATTGCAGCTCATGCCCAGCAACTGGCACATCGTCGGCTTTCCCTTTTCAATCATTGACTTGGGGCGTAAAGTGAAAGCGTGGCACGTCAGACTGACGGAGGTTTGCCATGGCCGCTTCCTTGAGCCCTGTAACTGGATTGTACGGCGATCAGCGCGTTTATGCTGCGCAGTCTCAATCTGCAGTGGGCAGCAATCTGGACAGCGTATACGCGCTGCTGGGGGCGGGGGCTGTGCGCTCGGTTTCTCAGTCGGTTGCGCCCGGCAACATCGATGTTGGCCAGCTCTCCAGCCGGTATATCGACAACGTCAGCCTGTCCAGCCTTGGCAAGGCGCGGCAGGCGCTCAGCGACTTCCGCCAGGCCCTGCAGCCCTATGCCGGTGATGCAGCCCGTTATCCGGTGAAGGTGAGCAGCAGTGATGACAAGATCGTCAGCGCCACCGGCAATGCACAGACCACGGTACCGGAGCAGCAAACGGTGATCGTCAACCAGCTGGCAACGGCCCAGCAGGTCGAGACATCCCCTAGCAGCAATGCCGTCGTCGGCACTGGCCGGCTCACCATACAGCTGGGGCGGGTCAGTGCCAGCGGTTTCCAGCCGGCGGGCGATGCCAAATCCATCATCATCAACCCGGCCGATGCCAGCCCGAGCGGTATCGCCGCGCGCATCAACCAGGCCGGCGCGGGCATCAGTGCCAGCGTGGTCAGCGACAGCAACGGCAGCCGCTTGCGCATTACCGGCACGCAGACCGGCGAGCAGGCCGCCTTCCGCATCCAGGTCAGTGATGACGACGGCAGCAACGCCAACAACAGCGGACTCTCGCAGCTGGCATTCACGCCAGGCGCCGCTGCCGGCGGAGCAACCCAGACACAGGCCGCGCAGAATGCCAGCGTGACCGTGGACGGCCGCACCATTGTGGCCGCCAGCAATACCGTCGCCGACAAGGTTGGCGGTACGGTGCTGACACTGAATGACACCGGCAGCGCCAGACTGGACCTGAATCGCGATACCGCCGCGCTGTCCGCTTCGCTCAAGGGTCTGGTGGCGGCTTATAACACCGCGCAAAAACAGCTGGCGCAGGCAGGCGGCGATCAGGCCGGACAATCGCAGGCATTGCTTGCGCAGGCGGCAGGGCAGTTGAGCGGCCTGTCGGCCATTGGTGTCAGCCGGGCGGCAGACGGCAGCTTGCAGGTGAACGAGAAAGCGCTGGCGAGCGCATTGGCCGGCAACCCGGATCAGGTCGGCACGCAACTGGCCACGGCCGAACAAACGCTGGATCAGGCTGCGCAGCGCGCGCAGGGTACCAATCTGGGCATCAGCCTGCGGCCGGTCAACAGCCTGCTGCCGGCCAGCCTGCAAGCCCTGAACGACAGCATCGGCCCGTACTCGCTGCTGCGCGTGGGGGGCTTCAACTTCGCGCTGAACAGCCGCACCCTGTACGGTCTGTCGCAGTACCTGACGGTAGCCGGACTGTAGCGTTGTTGTGCTGCAGGCAAGAAAAAGCCCCGCGTTGCGGGGCTTTTTCGTGGTGGCCTGCCAATCAGGCCGATTCGCCCAGCGACAGTGCGCCGATGCTGTAACCGGCATCGACGTGGACGATGTTGCCGGTCATGCCCGAGGCCAGCGGCGACATCAGGAAGGCGGCGACGTTGCCCACTTCTTCCTGGCTGACGTTGCGCTTGAGCGGTGTGGCGTCGGCAGCGGCCTTCAGCAGCTTGCCAAAGCCCGAGATGCCGGCAGAGGCCAGCGTCTTGATCGGGCCGGCCGAGATGCCGTAGACGCGGATGCCCTTTTCCGAGCCGAGCGATGCCGCCATGAAGCGCACATTGGCTTCCAGCGATGCCTTGGCCAGGCCCATCACGTTGTAGTTGGGGATGGCGCGCTCGGCACCCAGGTAGCTCAGCGTGATCAGGCCGGCGTTTTCGTTCAGCATCGGGCGGGCGGATTTGGCCAGCGCGGCGAAGCTGTACGAGCTGATATCGTGCGAGATGCGGAAGTTTTCGCGGGTCACGGCATCGAGGTAATCACCCTTGAGCGCATCGCGCGGGGCGAAGGCAATCGAGTGCACCAGGCCGTCGAGGCTGTCCCAGTGCGATTTCAGCAGTACGAACAATTGCTCGATCTGCTCGTCGCTGCCTACGTCGCAGGGCAGCACGATATTCGAATCGAAGTCGGCAGCCAGCTTGGCCACGCGGTCTTTCAGGTCTTCGCTCACATAGGTAAAGGCGAGTTCAGCGCCTTCGCGCTTGCAGGCGGTGGCAATGCCGTAGGCGATCGAGCGGTCGGACAGCAGACCGCAAATCAAAATCTTCTTGCCGGCGAGAAAGCCCATCTGTTTCATCCTTGCTGATTCAAAGTGTCGCGCGATTATAGCGAAGCCGGCGCAAAAAACCCGGCTTGTGCCGGGTTTTTCAGCAAACGCTCGTTTTGGGCTGTGTGCTTATGCGACCTCGTAGGGCAGGTCCAGCACCGTCAATGCCGGGCCATCGAGTGCGCCCAGATGCAGGCCGTGTTCGAGCGATGCAATCTGCACCACTGCCAGCGCCTCGATCCCGCCCTGCGGCGCCGGCGCCGTCAATAGCAGCTTGCCGCTGGCCTGACCGTTCATTTCCGCGCTGTAGACGTCATCGCCTGCAGCTGCGCTGGCGGCGATATGCACCCGGTACATGCGGCGCTTGAGCTTGCCCAGATACTGCGTGCGCGCGACGATTTCCTGGCCCGGATAGCAGCCCTTGGTAAAGCTGACCGCGCCGATCAATTCCATGTTCGCCATTTGTGCCACGAACTCTTCCTGCGTGGCAGCGGTAATCCATGGGCTGCCAGCGCGGATTTCACTCAGGCGCCAGGCGTCGTCGCCCGCTGCCACGGCACCGGCCGCCAACAATTGCGCCCACAATGCCGCAGCCTGCCCGGCAGGTAGCGCCAGCTGGTAGCGCTGGCCGGGCAGCGCGATCACGCTGAAGGTATCGCCATGCCAGACCTTGAGCGCGGCATCGGGTACTTCACCACCAACTGCGCGCACCAGTCCGGCGGCTGCGGGGCCGGCCAGTCCGATTTGTGCGATCTCGGTGTTGGCGTCGCTGGCGCGGGTCTTGGTGCGCAGGATGAACATCGACAAGCGCTTCTGGATGGCTGCCTGCAGCTCGGCAGCGATCTGCAGCAGGTAATCATCGCCCTGACGCCAGACCAGAAAACTGGCCTGCATGCGGCCTTTGGGTGTGGAGTAGCTTGAATATTGCGCTTCATCGGGCTTGAGGTTGCGCACATCGCTGGACAGCTGGCCGTTCAGGAAGGCGGCGGTTTCTTCGCCGCTGAAGCGGATCAGTCCGAATTGCGTCAGCGGTGAGGCAATGGCGGTTTGCGCCAGCGCAGTCAACTCGGCTGCAGGGGCGCCGAAATCGGCAATGCGGCCGGCGGCATCGAGTCGTACTGCGGGCAGGGAGGCGGTCCAGGACATGGGCGGATTTCCGGTGTTGCGAATGCCGAACAGATGGGGGCGGCGGGGCGAAATGCAACCGGGCATGCAGACTGGCATGCCCGGCCATGACGTGAGGCGGGTTTACTGCGGGGCTGTTTCCTGGGGGCTGGCCATCGATGCCTCGCCGCCGCGCGGGCGATAAGCTGCGCCGGTGCGCACCTGTGGTCGGCTCAGCTCTCCACCCACCTGCATCTGGTTGGATACCACCAGCGAGCCGCTGCTGACCTGTGCGGCAAAGCCGCCATTGAGCTTGCGTTCCTTGCCAATGGCCAGGCTGCCATTGGCGCGGAACTTGCCGCCCTCAATGGCTATCTTGTTGAACTGCACGGTGCCGGGGCGAACCTGCAGCAGTGTATTCAGTGTGTCGAAACGGGTCTGGCCGCCGCCGTAGTTACCGCCTTGTGATTTGAGCGGGGAGACCAGATCCAGGTTGTGCACGAGGCCGTCCTTGAACTGCAAGGTGGCATCAATGGCAGGGGAGTCGAACAGTTGCGGATAATCCACTGCGTGATAAGCAAACTTGGCCTCGCCGACCATGCGGCCGGAAATGTGCGTGGAATTACTGAATACCATGCTCAGCGGTTCCGACTGCAGGCCGTTGGTGCGCACCACGCCGGACAATTGCCAGCCTTCGCTGCCCCAGCTCACCTGTGCATTGCCGGTGACGATGCCGCTGTACAGATCGCCACGGATGTCCTCGATCACGATGCCGGCGCTGTTGGCGATGCCCTTGAGCAGCAAGCCATCGAACTTGATCGGATAGCCGAACGGCAGCTCCCAGTTGCGTGCATTCAGCGTCAGCGCGAACACAGCATCCTTGGGCTCGATATGCAGTTCCAGACGGTTTTCCTGATCCGACAGCATGACTTCGGCCAGGGCACCGGCTTTGTCGAAGCTGATTTTGCCACTCGCCGGACCCAGATCGCGCTTGCCGACAGCAACGCTACAGTTGACGAGCCCCAAGTCGGCCATGCGCGGGGTGTCAGCTTCGGGTTTGAGGCGTTGCGGCAGGCTGAGTGCATAGGTGGGGCTGAAGTGCCCTCCCTCAATGGTGACATTGCGCAGCGCCTTGCCCCAGTTGAACACGTTGTAGGCATTGACAGGCACAACGATGCGCTCGATCTGGCCAACGGCGGGGTCGCTATCCAGCACGACGTTGCGAATGATCAGCGCGGGGGCCGGTGTATATTCAAAATTGATCTGCCCTGCTTTGACATTGCCGTGCGTCATGCGCTGCAACACGGGGCCAAGGCGTTCTTCATAGAAGCTCGATGGCAACGCCAGTGGCCCCAATGCCACGGCCAACAACAGGAACAGCAGAACCGACAGCACTATTTTTGTTTTTCGCATTAGCCCATCACCATTTTTTAAGAGTTGGCCTTGACACCGTCCCGGCGGCTGCCTATTATACGCAGCTCATCGGTTCCCCGATAGCTCAGTCGGTAGAGCAACGGACTGTTAATCCGTGTGTCCCTGGTTCGAGCCCAGGTCGGGGAGCCACCCAATTCCAAAGGGGCTGCAAAGCAGTCCCTTTTGTTTGAAAGCAGCAGAAAAAGTCTCTATTCCCCGATAGCTCAGTCGGTAGAGCAACGGACTGTTAATCCGTGTGTCCCTGGTTCGAGCCCAGGTCGGGGAGCCAAATAAAAAGCCATGTCCGCTTGGACATGGCTTTTTTCATGTCTCGGCACCAAGCCTCATAGTAGCCAAAAGCGCCGGTCTTTACCCGACCGGCGCGCTGTTGCTTAGTCGCAACGTGGCAAATATGCGTCAAAGCGGGTGCTTTCGCCCGGATAATCGAAATCGGGCTTCTGCTGGTTCAGCCACGGCGCAATGCGCGGCCGCTTGACCACCACGCGGCGCGTGGCCAGCCGGCGTGCCGGGGCCAGCAGCCCGTCGGCATCCACATCGCCGCCGATCAGGGTCTGGAATGCGGCCATGTCCTTTTTGGATTTGGCGCGCTTGCCCGGCTCGGGAAACATCGGATCCAGAAAAACCACCTCGAACTGCTGCGCACAGCCCCGCAGCCATTGCAGTGCATCGGCGTGAACGAGCTGCATGCGGGCAGCAATCGGCGCGGTGGCCTCATCGGCTGCAGCACGTGCCAGACCATCGGCCAGCAGCGCACAGGCCACGGCAGAGCGTTCCAGCAGCGTGACCGTGGCGCCCAGGCTGGCCAGCACAAAAGCATCGCGCCCCTGGCCGGCGGTGGCATCCAGCACCGTCAGCGGCTGGCCCTGCTTGAGCCCGACCGCACGTGCCACCGGTTGCCCCAGCCCGCCGCCGAACTTGCGACGGTGTGCTTGCGCACCAGCGACGAAATCGACGCTGACGCGCGCCTTGTCGCCCGCCTCGGCCAAGGCCAGCATGCCGTTTTCCCACACCAGATAGTGCCCCTGTGCCGGCGGTGCCTCCTGCAGCGGCAGGCCGAAGCGGTTGGCCAGTACTTCGGCCGCGGCGCTGCCGTTGCTGATCAGGCCGGTCATACCCACATGTCCTGATAGGGCACATACACAGGGCCGTAGCTCACCGGCTCGTAGGCCGGGCGGTAGCGTACGCGCGGCAGGCGCTGCAGCGGGTCTTGCTTGTAGAACTGACGCAGTTGTTCGTACACCGCGGGGTAGTGATCGGCAATCGCGTGCGGGGTCTCGAAGAAATATTCGGAGAACACGGCAAAACACTCGGCCGGATTTTCTGCGGCATACAGGTCTATGGGGCTGTATTCATTGCGTTCGGCCAGCCACACCAGATGGTTGTAGGCGTTGCTGAAGGCGCGTTTCCAGGCATCGGCGCTCATGCCCTTGTGCAGCGGCGGGTCGCCATTGGCTGCGCCGTTGCGTTGATCGAGCTTGTGGGCGAATTCGTGGATGACCACGTTCCAGCCATCCAGCCAGGCCGAGGCTTCGGCATCGGCCCACGACAGCAGCACCGCGCCACCGGGGCGCGCCTGCCCGGCCAGGATCTGCTCGCGCTCGTGCACCAGGCCAAAGTGATCGGTGTAGCGGTCCCGTGCGCGGAAATGACCGGGGTAGACGATGACCTCGTGCCAGTCGTCATAAGCATCAAAACCCAGGTGCAAAATGGGCAACACGGCCTGCGCAGCCAGCAGCACGCGCTGCTCGTCACTCAGTTCCAGCCCGTCGATGAGGGTGATGGTTTTCTCGTGCAGAAACCATGCGGCATGCTGGCGTAGGCCGGCTTGTTCGGCCAGGGTCAGGCCGATGAACAGCGGCAGGGCCAGGATGCGATCCCAGATGGCATCGGGGATGGGTTGGCTGGCCAGAAAGCGGTCGCGCCGGTAGCGCTGCAGAAAATTAAACATGACATCTCCTGTGGATAGCCATCAGGTGGGCATGTTGAGGCGGGTTTCAAGATGAGGTCTGACGATCTCCCGGTGCGCGTCAGTCGCGGAAGAAATACAGTCCGGCGCACAGCGCAATGCCGATCAGGTACAGCAGCCAGGTTTGCTCGACGAAGTAGGGATACACCATCAGCAGGATGCCGATGACCATGGGCTGCCACAGCATCTGCTTCTTGCCGTAACGGAATGCCACAAAGCCGACAACGCTGAACACCAGCATGGCGAGCAGGGCGGCAGGGGTGATGGAGAGCATGAGCGGTTCGTTTGCTGGACGGCACAGACCGACCTCACCATTGTGCCTGAGCCCCGCTGCCTTGCCGCGATTACAAAGTACAACGCGCCTGCGGTATGGCAGGGTTGGCAGGGCTGCTTGTTTTCCAGAAGCGCGCTGCTTTCGGGGGAGGGCCAAACACTGCCGACCACGCAGTGGCTGCGGATTATGCTCAGTTCAGCGCCCCGTCGCTTTTCAATGCCTCCGCCATGAAGTCGACAAACGAACGAACCTTGGCTGAACCGTGCCTGCCCTCGCGATGCACGATGTGGATGGGGATGGGGGCGCCCTCGAATTCGCTCAGCACGGTTTTCAGCTCGCCGCTCTGCAGTAGCGCGGCAACCTGGTAGGAGAGCAGGCGCGTGATGCCCGCGCCGGCGCGTACTGCGGCGATGGCGCCGTCATTGCTGGTGACGGTCAGCCGCGGTTTGAGGCGCTGCGACTGGCTGCGGTCACCGTCGCCGAATTTCCATTCCACGGTCTGGGCCGTGTTGGTTGCGGCAACGATCTGGTGGCGTTGCAGATCGTCTGGCGTGTGCGGAATGCCGTGTTGCGCAAGGTAGTCCGGTGATGCGCACAGCACGCGGCGCACCCTGCCCACCCGGATGGCGCGCATGGCGCTGTCCTGCAGATTGCCGATGCGGATGCCTACGTCCACTCCTTCTTCCAGCATGTTCACCACGCGGTCGAGAAACAGGGCCGAGACATCCACGGCTGGATAGCGCTGCAGAAAGCGCACCACGTTGGGCATCACGAACAATTGCCCAAACAACACCGGTGCGGTGATGGCCAGATGGCCGCGTGGCTCGGCGTTCAGCCCGGCGGCGGCCTCGTCGGCTTCCTGCAGCTCGGCCAGGATCCGCCGTGCGTCATCCAGGTAGCGCTGGCCGGCATCGGTCACCCGCACGTGGCGCGTGGTGCGGATCAGCAGCTTGACGCCCAGTTCCTCTTCCAGCGCGGCCACGGCGCGGGTCACGGCCGGCGGTGACAACGCCAGTTTGCGTGCAGCAGCAGAAAAACTCTCGGTTTCGGCCACGGCCACATAGACCGTCATCTGGTGAAAGCGGCTCATCAAATTATTCCAAAATTCGCAATGATTTATTGTGTTTTATATGGATTCTTCTTTCAAGTGGATTTTAGCAGAATGCGCTCATTCGCTCGGCACCGAGTGAACCGATTGAAAATAAAGGATAAATCATGAGCCGCATCCCTCTTGTCACCACCGAAACTGCCACCGCCGAACAACAAGCGTTATTTGATGCGATTCACGCCCAACTGGGCATCGTGCCGAACTTCCTGAAAGTGTTTGCCCACTCGCCTGCGGCGCTGCGCGCCTTTCTGGGCCTGCATGGCATTGCCCGCGAAGGCAGCCTGGATGTGCAAACCCGCGAGCGCATTGCACTGGCGCTGGCCCAGCAAAATTCCTGCGAATACTGCCTGTCAGCGCATTCCGCCATCGGCAAGGGTGCCGGGTTGAATGGCGACGAGATCGCTGCCAATCGCGCCGGCTCCAGCCAGGACGCCAAGGCCGCCATCGCGGTGAAGCTGGCGCGATCGCTGGCCGAGCACAAGGGCGAAATCACCACCGCCGAGTTGATCGAGGCGCGCAATGCCGGCTTCACCGAGGCCGACCTTGTCGAGATCATCACGCATGTGGGCATGAACCTGCTCACCAACATCCTGGGTAAAGCCAGCCGCGTGGAGATCGATTTTCCCAAGGTGGCGCTGACCTGAGTGGCGGTACCGAATTCGTCCAGTGTTCCGGGGCCGGGTAGGCTGATTCGCCAGCCTTCAATTTTTTCTATTTCAAAAACTGAAATGATCAATTGATCTGCGCAGTCATTCTATCCGGGCCGCATGTGGCGCAGACTGACGTCAGTACCGTTGCGGCCCGCGCCGCTCAGCAGGAGAAGCACCATGCCCCGCGCTTTTGCCGCCATTACCTTCACCGACAGCGTCAAGGCTGCACAGACGCGTTACCACAGCCGCGAAAGCAATCTGGGTTTCGAGCTGGCGGAAGACAGCCGCAGCGCGTTGACCGGGCGTGAGGCCGAGTTCATTGCCGAGCGTGACAGTTTTTACATGGCCACGGTCAATGAGGATGGATGGCCCTATGTGCAACATCGTGGCGGCCCGGCCGGCTTTTTGAAGGTGCTGGATGCGCACACGCTGGGCTTTGCCGATTTCCGCGGCAACATGCAGTACCTGTCGGTGGGCAATTTGCAGGCGAACGACCGGGTGTCGTTGATCCTGATGGATTATCCCAATCGCCGCCGCCTGAAAATCTGGGGGCGGGTACAGATCGTGCACGAGATCGATGCCCCCGCACTGATTGCCGCGCTGGAAAGCCCGGCCTATCGCGCTCGCATCGAGCGCGCCATGGTCATCCGGGTCGAAGCGTGGGACTGGAATTGTCCGCAGCACATCACCCCGCGCTATACCGATGCGGATATCGAACAACTGCTGGCGCCGCTGCAGGCTGAACTTGCTGCCAGCAAGGCGCGGGCAGCGCCAGCACCGCTGACCAGCCTGGGGGAGGGTGAGCTGGCGCTGGTGATCAGCGGCATCCGCCAGCTGACGCCTCGCATCCGTGCGTATGAGCTGCGCCACCCGGACGGGCTGGCATTGCCCGAGGTCAGCGCTGGCGCACACCTCAAGCTGCCGGTGTTGCTGGGCAATGGCCAGCCAGGTCTGCGCCACTATTCAATCGCTTCGAATCCGGCGCGGCGCGACATTTACGAAGTCGCCGTGTTGCGCCATGACGATGGCGAGGGCGGTTCGCGGTTCGTGCACGAGCACTATCAGCTGGGCATGACGTTGCGCTGCGCACTGCCGCAAAACGATTTCAGCTTGGCCGAACAAACTGATGAAGCGGCCCCGCTCATCCTGATTGCCGGTGGCATCGGCATTACGCCGATCAAGGCGATGGCGCAGACGCTGCTGGCGCAGGGACGGCCATTCCAGTTGCATTATGCGGCGCGCAGCCGCCGCGAGATGGCCTACGGTGATCGCTTGCAGCGTGATCTGGGCGAGCGGATCCGCTGCTACTTCAGTGAGGAGGGCGCGCGCATGGCGCTGGGCAATGTCCTGGCCGCCGTTCCCGATACACCCGGCATTTACGTGTGTGGTCCTGCCGGCCTGATCGACGCCGTGCGTGGTGCCGCAGCTCAGCTTGGGATTGTGGACGAGCGCATTCATTTCGAGCGTTTTGCCGCCGTCACCAGCGGGCAGGATAGGGCATTCGAGGTGGTATTGCGCCGCTCGCAGCGTGTTATTCCCGTTGCGGCGGATCAGACGGTGCTGATGGCGGTGCAGGCGGCCGGCGTGGACGTCTTGTCCGACTGCGGTGTGGGCAATTGCGGTACCTGTGCCGTGAAGGTGCTCGCCGGCAAAGTCGAACACAGGGACAGTGCGCTCAGCCGTAACGAACGCGAGCGCGCCGGGTTGATGTGCATCTGCGTATCCCGGGCGCGCGGGCCGCGCCTCGAGCTGGATCTGTAACGCATTCCGCCAGACGGCGGAAGTCGACATGAACAATGGCCCGTCGGGGAGGAGGAGACGTGATGATCAAACTGTATGAATTTGCCTTGTCGGGCAATTGCCACAAGGTGCGCCTGTTGTTATCGCTGCTGGGGGTGCCCTACGAGCGCATCGCGGTCGATGGCGCGGCGAAGCAACACAAGACGGCAACCTTTCTGGCGATGAACCCGCTCGGCCAGGTGCCGGTGCTGGTCGATGGCGACGTCGTACTGCGCGACAGCCAGGCAATTCTGGTCTACCTCGCCCGCCGCTATGGCGGTGCGCACGCGCTGCACTGGTTGCCCGAAGCGCCGGCGGCGCTGGCAAACGTGATCGCCTGGCTTTCGGTTGCCAACAGTGAAGTCAGTCGCGGGCCTGCTGCGTTGCGCTTGCTGCACAAATGGGGACGCCCTGTGCCTCAGGCTGAGGCCGAGGCATTGACCCGGCAACTGCTGGACATGCTGGAGAGCCGGCTGCAAACGTCAAGCTGGCTGGCAAGCGAGCAGTTGAGCATCGCCGATATTGCGCTCTACCCCTATGTGGCGTTAGCCCCCGAGGGGCTGGTGGAGCTGGCCCGTTTTCCGGCCATTTGCGGCTGGCTGGCGCGCATTGAAGCACTGGATGGCTACGTGGCCATGCCGGGCATCCTTCCTCAGGTAGCGTGAGCTGCCACATTGTTTCTGATCAGGAGCGCTGTATGACTACCCTTCGTCCCCCTTTGCCACCCTTTTCGTTTGAAACAGCCGTGCAGAAGGTGCGGCTGGCCGAAGACGGCTGGAACTCGCGTGATCCGCAACGCGTCGCGCTGGCGTATACCGAAGACAGCCAATGGCGCAACCGCCATGAGTTTCCGCGTGGCCGGACAGAAATCGTCACCTTCCTCACCCGCAAATGGCAGCGTGAGCACGAGTATCGGCTGATCAAAGAGTTGTGGGCTTTTGACGGCCACCGCATTGCGGTGCGTTTTGCCTATGAGTGGCACGATGATGCCGGGCAATGGTATCGCTCGTACGGCAATGAAAACTGGGAATTCGACGCGCAAGGCTTGATGCAGCAACGCTTCGCCAGCATCAACGACCTGCCCATCAGCGACGCCGACCGCCTGTTCCACTGGCCGCAGGGTCGGCGCCCCGATGACCATCCAGGCTTGAGCGCGCTGGGCTTGTAGCCGCTAAGGGGGCTTGCGCCCCCTGGCATCATTCGCCGGCTTGCCAGGCGGCATCGCTCTGCAGTGCGCGCAATTCCTGTTGCCCATCTGGGGTAAACGGATGCAGATGGTCAAGGAACTGGCGGCTGGCCGCCGCCCACGAGTAACGCTCGGCAAAGCGGCGTACTTCCTCGCGGTCGATTTTCAGTGCGTCGATGCAGGCTTGCTGCAGGTCGTGCTTGAGCGCGCCCGGGCCGTCTTCGCCGATCACGTCGATCGGCCCGGTGACCGGGTAGGCTGCCACCGGGCAGCCGCAGGCCATGGCCTCCAGCAGCACCAGACCGAAGGTATCTGTCTTGCTGGGGAACACGAACACGTCGGCCGAGTTGTAGACCTCGGCCAGTTCGGGCTGGCTCAGTACGCCCAGCCAGCTCACGTTCGGGTACTTGGTACGCAGCGCGGCAGCGGCCGGGCCATCGCCACATACCCATTTGGAACCGGGCAGATCGAGTTCAAGAAAGGCTTCGACGTTCTTTTCCACCGCCACGCGGCCGACGTAGACGAAGATGGGGCGGCGCGTCTGCAGTTTTTCGCGGCCGCCCGGCTTGAACAGATCGAGATCGACGCCGCGCGACCACATCACCACCTTCTTGAAGCCGCGCGCTTCCAGATCACGCACCACCACCTTGGTCGGCGCCATCACGGCTTCGGCTGCGTTGTGGAAATTGGCCAGCCACTTGTAGGTCCACGACAGCGGAATGCCAAAGCGCAGCTGCACGTATTCCGGAAAGCGCGAGTGATACGCGGTGGTGAACGGGAGCTTGTTCTTGAGGCAATACTTGCGCGCAGCCAGGCCCAATGGGCCTTCGGTGGCAATGTGGATGGCATCGGGCTTGAAGGTTTCGATGCGTGCGGCAATTTTTCTGCCCGGCCGCCACGACAGCCGGATTTCCGGATAAGTGGGGCAGGGGAAGGTCTTGAATTCCTTGGGGCTGATCAGGTCTACCGCGTGACCGAGCTTTTCCAGCTCGGCACGTGTTTGCTTGAGCGTGCGTACCACGCCGTTGACTTGCGGTTCCCAGGCATCGGTCACGATCAGGATTTTCATGCGGCAATTCCCACGGGGTTGGTAGCGGTTGGTGTCGCGGCAGCCGGAACGGTCTGCTGCTCGGTATAGAACTTCTGCCAGGTGACGATTTCCAGCTCGCCGCTGGCGTGTTCCACCAGCGCGGTCAGGCTTTCCACCCAGTCTCCGTCGTTGCAATAGAGAATGCCGCCGATGTCGCGCATCTCGGCCTTGTGGATGTGGCCACAGATCACGCCATCCAGATTGAGGTGGCGTGCCTCGGCCGCCACGGCCTCCTCGAACTTGCCGACGAAGCTCACGGCGGTTTTCACTTTCAGCTTGAGGTATTGCGACAGCGACCAGTAGCCCAGCCCCAGCCGGGCGCGGGCGCGGTTGAACCAGTGGTTGAGCTTGAGGGTGAAGCCGTACAGCCGGTCGCCGACGATGGCCAGCCATTTGGCGCACTGCACCACGCCGTCGAATTTGTCGCCGTGCAGCACCAGGAAGCGGCGGCCGTCGGCGGTGGTGTGGATCACTTCGTCCTCGATGCGGATATCACCGAACATCAGGCCCAGGAACTGCCGTGCGCCTTCGTCGTGATTGCCCGGCACATAGGTCACGTGCGTGCCCTTGCGCGCCTTGCGCAGCACCTTCTGGATCACGTCGTTGTGGCTTTGCTTCCAGTACCAGTTGCGCTTGAGCGCCCAGCCGTCAATGATGTCGCCGACCAGATAAAGGTACTCACAGTCGGTATGCTTGAGAAAATCGAGCAGATAGTCCGCCTGGCAGCCCGAGGTGCCCAGGTGAACGTCGGAAATCCAGATACTGCGGAACTTGAGTGGCGTGTCTTCGCTCATGCCTGTCTCGTGGTGGTCAACTCGCTGTAACGTAGCCCAGCTGTGTGACGCTTCCACGACAAATCAAAGTCGATTTGATGACACCCGCCCGCCGGTCGGCGCTCGCCAGCAAACGCGCAGCCCGGTAGGATTCCGGCTTTGCAATCAGCATGTTGTATTCCTGCCCATGTCAGCCAATTCCCGCCCCGATTCCCCCTGCGTTGCCATCTGCTCCACTGCACTGGGTGACGATATTTGCCGGGGTTGCGGCCGTACTTTCTTTGAGGTCGCCAACTGGGTGGCCATGAGCACGGCGGAAAAAGACGAAGTCTGGCAGCGGCTGGAGCAGCACTGGGCCACGCAAGGCCTGCCGCCGCCCTGGCTGGCTCGCGGCCGTTAAACCTGCCCACGATCTGGCTGCGAGGGGCTGATCGGGGATCATGTGCCGCTCGAAATCCTCATGTACCAGAGTACATTCCGGTTTCTGCGCTGCGCTTCACCCCGCTAAGCAGCCTCTCGCCGAGATCGTGAACAGGTTCGCCGCCGCTGGTGCAAGCTGCTAGAATGCGCACCCCTGCCCCGATGGTGAAATTGGTAGACACAAGGGACTTAAAATCCCTCGACTTCGGTTGTGCCGGTTCGACCCCGGCTCGGGGCACCACTGTATAATCAGTGACTTAGCGCAGTTTTTCCTGACGAAACAACTTGCGCGAATATTTTTTTGTTGCAACTTGCAACAAAAATCCGAAAACAGCCCGGCATTGCCGGGCTTTTTCATGCGCGTGGTTTGCAGAAAATGCCCCAAGTTTTGGGCCGCGTGTGAAGCCTTCCCGGGCCTGCATGGAAACTGCATGACTCTGCAAGATTCTGCGTGATTTTCTGGTGCGGAGAATCGGTCGCCTAGCCTGCGTGCTTGCTGGATTTCTCCGGGCCGCCTGACCGCATGAAAAGCATCCCATTTAGCGGGCAGGCGTGGAGGGGAGACGACTGCGACCGCGCGGCGGCGAATCTTACGATTTTTCGCAAAAATGGCTTATTTCTTACGGTTTGGCATGGCCGCGCTGCGCTGCTGATCGAGGTATGAGAGAGCCACAAAGCAAAACGGCGAGCCATGCATGCTCGCCGTTTTCGTTGGGGCGGCCAGGTCAGCCGGTGGGTGTGTCTGCCAAGGCATAAGGCTTGAAGCGGATGACCTCTTCGCCCAGCCAGTCATTCAGCTCCATGAAGCGCGCTTGCAGCGGGGCAATCTCGTTGCGGTTGAATACATCCGCTGCTGCGGCCGGCGAGCCAAAGCCGCCGGTGTTCGTCGGGATGATGCCCATCAGCACGGGCGGCACGCGATGCGCGGCGAGCTGGTCGTCGCGGGTGGTGTTCTTGATGTTCAAGAACTCGTCCTTGGCCGCCACCTCGCTGATGGGGATCAGCTGGATACCGTCCTTCTTGCCGCCCGGGGCATACACCAGCAGGTTGCGGAAGTTGCCCGGCCCCTTGGAGTTTTTCAAGGCGGTGCGCATGTTGTCGATATCGTCGTTGTTCTGCACCGTGTCGGTCATGTACAGAATGAAGCCCGCATGGTTGCCGTTCTTGTAGTACCGGCGACGAAACAGCGTGGCCGACTCGTTCAGCCAGGCAGAGTTGAGCGCGCTGAGGTATTCCGGCAGCCCGTACACCTCTTGATCGATATCGTGCTCCATCAGGTGGAACACCTCGCCGCGCTCGAACTCGTGCTCGTCCCGCCCATTGGGCACGTAAAAGTAACGATCCAGGTCAACGCCCCGGCGCGTGTATTTGGCCAGCGAGCATTTCATGCTGATCGTTCGCCCGGTCACGGCCCGGCGCCGTTCAAGGTAGGCATTGCCGAACACGATGTAATCCAGCGCAGCGCGCGCGAATTCGCCGCGCGGCAGCAGCGGGTGGGGGATGTAGCTGCTCACCAGCACGTTGCGTTTCACGTAGATCGGCGAGCTGTGGTGCGGCGTCGCGCGAAAGCTCTTGGCCAGCCCGTCGAGCGACAACGGCGGTTCGTACCAGCGCCCGTTGCTCATGCACTCCAGGTAATCGAGGATGCCGCGCCGGTCGAGCACCGCCTCGGGGTCGCCAAAGGTGAACATTTCCAGACCACCGCCAGCCCCGACCGGCGGCGGCTCATCTTGGCTTAGCGGGTAATTCGTCATCCTTTCCATCAACACATCTCCATGAAACTTTGGTTGGTCGCCGTCGCGCCCTCAAGCGGCTCATGCAACAGCGCATGCATGCAAGCCCAAGCAAGGTCGGCATGCCCGGATTCATCGCGCCCGGCTTCATAGGTCACCTGCCGGCCGCTGGCAGTCATCGTTTTGCGGATCGCCATGAACGCTTGCGCCAGGTCAGACCACCCGGCATCGAACTCAAGGCGGCCCTTGCTGATGACGTCATACGCTTTGAGCACCAGCCGCCCCTTTACTTCGGGCGAGTAGCTGATCTGCTCGGTGCCCGGGAAGAACTGCCGCACCAACTGGTAAACGCCTTGGCCGATCCCGGTCGCATCAATACCGATGTAGGCCACGTTGTAGCGCCGGCAGATGGCCCGGATGGCCTCGGCCTGCGCCTGAAAATCCATGCCGCGCCACTGGTGCTTTTCCAGCGCACGAAACTTGCCGCCAGGCACCAGCGGCGGCGCCAGCACCACCAGCCCGGCGCTATCACCGGTCAGCGACGGGTCGTAGCCCAGCCATACCGGCCGCTCACCAAACGGGCGCCCGGCAAACGGCTTGAAGTCGCTCCATACGTCCCATGCATCGACCATGCCGCGCTGCAGCAGCGCCAGCGGAAACACCGACGCGGTGTCGTCGATGAAATTGCACATCAGCAGGTTGTCGAACTCATCCGGGCTGTATTCGTAGGCCCGCAGTTCCTCGATGTCGAACAGATCGCACCCGCCGCGCTCGGCATCCAGAATCGTGACCACCTGCCGCCAAATCTTGTCGGCGCAGTGCACACCGTTGGCCAGAAACTGGGGCGTCACATTGAAAGTGGCTTGTTCCCGCTTGGCCCGGCGCTTGTTGAACTGGTCGCCGTTCCAGAACGGGTAGGCTTCATGGGTGATGCTCGAAGGCGTCGAGAAATAGGTCTTGCGCCACTGCTTGTGCAGCGCCATCCCCGATGCCACCTTGTTCAGCTCGGTAAACTTGTTCGTCCAGAAGAATTCGTCGAAGTAGAAATTGCCGTGATAGCCCTGCGCCGTGCGGGCATTGGTGCCAAGGAAATACAGGTGCGCACCGTTGTCCAAAACGATGGGGTCGCCGGTCAGGTCAACGCCGGCGGCTTCGCGGGCAAACTGAATGATGTACTGCTTGAAAACGTGCGCCTGCGATTTGGAAGCGGATAGAAAAATCTGATTCCGCCCGGTCTGGATCGCATCGACCAGCGCCTCACGGGCGAAGTACCAGGTCGCTCCGATCTGGCGGGATTTCAGAATCATGCGGGTGCGCTGGTTGGCGTTGTCGAACCACGCGCGCTGATAGTCGAACAGCGAATCGCGGAACGCATCGACCAGCTTTTCGCCCTGATCCTCGTCGAACACGTTGCGTGCCGGCTTCTGCTTTGGCCCGGCATTGCGCGCCGCGATGTTCGGGTTGAGATCGGTTTCACTGCCGCCGCCGCTATATCGGCGTACCCTCGCCACTCGCTCAATCTGCCGGCCCAGCAAGTCGATTTCCTTGAAGTCACCCCCGGTCTTGCTCTCCTTCATGATGAGCTGGGTCAGCCGTGCCTCAAGGGCAAAATCCACCCGGTCTATGGGGGCGGCATCGTCCCAGCGGTCGCGCTTCTTCCAGCTATCCAGCGTGCCGCGCGGGGTCTGGGTCAGCTCGGCAATCTGCGCGATGCTGAACCCCTGCCAGTACAACCCGCGAGCCTGTCGGCGCGGGTCTGATTCGATGATCGGTTCGGCTATTGTCGTCATGCCCAGATGATGGGGTGCCCCACGCGCGCGGGCAGTCGGCCCGCTGCGTGCCGGCGGGTGGCACAACAGCCCGCGATTGCCCGGCACCCCGCAATGTCACGACCATGCAGCTATCACTTGCGCAACCGCAGAGAGCTGCCAGCATGGCCACAAAGCAAAACCCCAAGTCCAAGAAATTTCGCGTTGCCGTCGAGGGCGCAACCTGCGATGGCCGCGAGATTTCGCGCCTGTTCATCCAGCAGATGGCGGCAACCTATGATCCCGAGGTGCGCGGCGCTCGCGTGAATCTGGAGCACTTTAAATCGGTGCTGCCGGATAGCCCGTTCAAGCGCTTCGGTGATGTGCTGGCCCTCACGGCCGAAGAGATCAAGGGTGGCCCGCTCAATGGCAAGCTGGCCCTCTATGCCGTGATCGACCCCACTGACGAGCTGGTCAGCATGACCACCGCGCGCCAGAAGATTTACAGCTCCATCGAGATCGAGCCGAATTTCGCCCAGACCGGCCAGGCATACCTGATGGGGCTGGCTGTCACCGATGACCCGGCCAGCCTCGGCACGCAAATGCTGCAATTCCGCGCTGGTGCCACCGGCCGCTACGCACTCGACGAGGGCCACCTCTACTCACTGGGTCTGGAAACCGCGATCGAGTTCGAGGAAGAAAGCGGCGCCGGCACCGGTATTCAGCTTTTCACCAAGGTGAGCGAGCTGCTGGGCCGGTTCAGCAAGAAAACCGCTGCTGATGACGCCCGCTTTGCCGACGTCGGCGAGGCCGTCACCCTGCTGGCGCAAAACCAGCGCGACCAAGCCGGGCAGATCGCCGGGTTTGCTGCCATCCCGCAGCAAGTTGGCCAGGTCGAAACCGATCTGGGTGAACTGCGCAAGGAATTCGACGCCTTCGTCACCCAGCTGAACAGTACCGAGGCAGGCAAGCCCCGCCCGGTTGCCAGTGGCGGCAACAGCGGCATCGTCACCGACTGCTAAGCACCCATATAACCCGGAGCACTTCAATGAAGAATGAAACGCGCCTTGCCTTTAACGCATTCGTCGCGCAGTTGGCCAGCCTCAACGGTATCGCCGACGCCACCAAATCCTTTACCGTTGCGCCGAGCGTACAGCAGACGCTGGAAAACAAAATCCAGCTGTCGAGCGAGTTCCTCACCAAGATCAACATGCCCATCGTGGTGGAGCAGGAAAGCGAAAAGCTGGGTCTGGGCGTCATTGGCACCATCGCCGGCCGCACCAATACCAAGCTCAATCCGCGCCGCCCGCGCAACGTCGCAGACATGAGCAGCGGCCGCTATCGCTGCGTCCAGACCAATTTCGACACAGCATTCAGTTACGAACAGCTCGACATGTGGGCACGGTTCCCCGACTTTCAGACCCGCCTGCGCAATGCCATCGTCAAACAGCAGGCACTGGATCGCATCATGATCGGTTTCAACGGCGTCACCGTTGCCCTGCAAACAGATCGCGTCGCAAATCCGCTGCTGCAGGACGTCAATATCGGCTGGCTGCAGAAGTACCGCACGGAAGCCCCGCAGCGCGTCATGAACCATGGCACCAAGGTGGCCGGCAAGGTCACGGTCGGCCCGGGCGGCGACTATGAAAACCTCGACGCGTTGGTGTTCGATGCCGTCAACAACATGATCGAGCCGCAGTTCCGCAAAGATCCCGATCTCGTGGTGGTGATGAGTGACGACCTGTTGGCCGACAAGTATTTCCCGCTCATCAACAAGACCAATGCGCCGACCGAGCAACAGGCGCTCGACATGATCGTCAGCAACAAGCGCGTGGGTGGCAAGGCGGCTGTGACCGTGCCGTTCTTCCCCGACGGCACGATCCTGATTACCAAGCTGGCCAACCTGTCGCTGTACACCCAGGAAGGCGCCCGCCGCCGCAACATGCGCGAAGAGCCGGATTACGACCAGGTTGCCGACTATCAGAGCGCCAACGATGCCTATGTCGTCGAAGCTTATGAAGCCGGCTGCATGATCGAAAACATCCAGATGCTGCCGCAGGTGCATTGATGACCAGCCCGGCAAAAGCGCATTTCCAGCGTACTACCGCCGCGCTTGAGGCCGCCAAAGCCTCGGCCGGCAGCCCGATGCAGGGCGCGACCGGTTACGAGCTGATGCTCGCCCAGCTCGATGGCCACAAGCGCCGGCTCAAGCAGGTGCAATCCATCGCCCGCAAGGTCGAGATCAAGCGCGAGCTGCTGGTCGAGTATGACCCCTATGTCGAGGGCGTGCTCTCCGGCGGTCGTGGCGCTCAGGACGATGTGTTGATGACGGTGATGGTATGGCGCATCGACACCGGCGATACCGCCGGCGCGCTGGCCATCGCGCGCTATGCCATCGCACACGGCCTGACCATGCCGGATCAATACAGCCGCACCACCGCAACCCTCATTGCCGAAGAGTTCGCCGGGGCCGCTTTCTCGGCGCGCGGTGACGGTGAGGCCATCGACGCGCCGCTGTTGCTGGACGTCCTTGCGCTGGTCGACGAGCAAGACATGCCGGATGAGGTCAAGGCCAAGCTGCACAAGGCGATTGCCTACGCGCTGGAGCCGGACAACAAGCCGGAAGCGCTCAACCACCTGCAGCAGGCATTGCGGCTGCATGACCGGGTGGGCGTGAAAGACGACATCAAGCGCATCGAGCGCGATATCAAGAACACGTCGGTATAAACCGACTAACCGGGCGACTCCCGCAGCAAGGCGGCGCGGGGTGGCGAGCGGCTTGCCGACTCAAAGCCCCGCCCACCGCCTCCAGGTGAAACGATGAACGGATTTGTAGCAACCGGCGGTATCCCGCCAGCAACCGGCGCCACGATTCCCAATAGCGGGTTCTGGCCTGACATTTCGATGGATGACGCCCGGGATGTGATGCGGGTGAGCGACACCGCGCCGGATGCACGCCTTAAACACGCGCTGATCGAGGCGATGGTCAGCGTGAACCACGATCTGCGGGCGTACCGCAACGGGCGCGAGGCGGTGGGCGTTACCACACTGGCAGCCGTACCGGCCGAGCAGGTCGACGGCGAAAGCATCCAGCTCTACCGCTACCGCCGCGCTGTCTACTGCATTGCCAAGGCAAATCTGGTCGAGCGTTTCCGCGACGTCGATAGCACCGGCGCCGGCAACAAGCGTGCTGACCAGCTCGATGAATCAGTCGATGACCTGCGCCGCGATGGCCGTTTTGCAATCTGTGACCTGCTGGGCCGCAGCCGCTGCGCCATCGAGCTGATCTGATGCAGGTTTACGCCAAACAGGGCGACACGCTGGACATGATTTGTCAGCGCTATTTCGGCCGCACGGCCGGCATCACCGAACAGGTGTTGGCAGCCAATCGGGGCGTGGCTGAGCTGGGCGCGGTACTGCCGCTGGGCCAGGTCATCCAGCTGCCTGATCAGGCACCACAGGCGCAACGCGCCGTCATTCAACTATGGGATTGAGAAATGGCTGAACCAATCAGTACCACCGCCGCCAGCGCCAGTTTGGGCATTCCGGCATTGCTTTCGCTGGTGCCGGGGGTAGACCCGGCCGTCGTATGGGGCGCATTTGCCGGCGCCGTGGTGTTCGTGCTCGCCTCGGACGAGCTGACCCGCCTCAAGAAAGTCGTCTTTTTCTGCATCAGCTTCGGTGCGGGCTGCCTGTGCGCCTCGCTGGTCACCGGCCTGATTGCGGGGGTCATCCCGCGCACCGTGGAAGTCAGCCGGGGCATCGGTGCCATGGTGGCCGCAGCCGTCATCGTCAAAATCCTGCAGTGGCTGATTCGTCGGGCCGACAACCCGGATCAGGCGCTGAAAGACTGGAGGGCGCCAAAGTGACCGTCATCGAGCTGCTGAACGCAATCGCCTGCGGCCTGATCGCCGTGCGCCTGCTGCTGTATAGCCGCGATGGCGCAGCACACCGGCCGGTCGCCAGCGCACTGGCGTATCTGGTCATCGTGGCCGCTGGCGCCGTTGCCGTGTTTTCCGTTGCTGGCTGGCTGCATTACGTCGGCGCCGCTCAGCTCGTTCTGAATGTCGTGTTGTGCCTTGCCGTGCAGGCCACGCGCGGCAACATCGTCGAGCTGTGCAGCCTGTCCGACGGCAGCGACAGCCTGATTACCCGCCTGTTGAGGAAAGAAACATGGACACTTTGAAAATGGGCGCCCACGGGCTGGCCGTATCCAGCCTGCAGCAGATGCTGAATGCTGCTGGCGCTTCGCTGGTGGTCGATGGCTGGTTCGGCGATGCCACGGCCGATGCCGTGGCCGCTTACCAGCAACGCATTGGCTTGGTGGTCGATGGCGTCGCAGGCCCCAAAACGCTCCAGGTGCTGGCCGCCGGCAGCAAGCCGGCCGGCATGCTGGGCGCTGCCGATCTGCAGGCTGCTGCCGAGAAGCTGGACGTATCCGTGGCGGCAATCCGTGCCGTCAACGAAGTGGAAAGCGCCGGCGCCGGCTTCCTGCCCGATGGCCGCTGCAAAGTCTTGTTCGAGCGTCACGTCATGCATCAGCGGCTGCAGGCGGCTGGCGCCGATGTGGCCGCACTGGCTGCGCGTTATCCGCTGCTCATCAACCCGCAGCGCGGTGGTTATGCCGGTGGTGCCGCCGAATGGCAGCGCCTGACCAATGCCGGGCTGGTCAGCGGTTACCCCGATCTGGCCGTCGAGGCGGCCAGTTGGGGCGCCTTCCAGATCATGGGCTATCACTGGCAACGCTTGGGCTACGCCTCGGCGGCCGAGTTCGAGGCCGCCATGCAGGACAGCGAGGCCGGCCAGCTGGATGGTTTTATGCGCTTCATCGCGGCAGACCCCGTGCTGTTGAAGGCGTTGCGCACCCGCAAGTGGGCTGACTTTGCCCATGGCTACAATGGGCCGGCGTATGCCGCCAACCTCTACGACGTGAAGCTTGCCCGCGCATACGAGCGCTACGCCAGCCAGGCCGAGGCGGTGGCAGCGTGAGTGACGTCATGGTGGCTGTGCGCAAGATCGATCTGCAGGACGGCGATGTGCTGCAGCTGGGCGAGGGCGCATTTCCGCCGGCCGAGCTGCCCAGGTTCATCGACCAACTGCGCCATGTGGTGGGCGAGCGCCGGGTCATGGTCATCATGGGCGACGTGCGCCAGCTCAGCGAGGCCGACATGAACGCGGCAGGCTGGTACAGAAAATGATCGTGCCGCCCATCGTGTTGCGCTGGCTGGTCATTGCCGGCCTGTTCGCTGCTGCGGTCGCCTTCGGCTGGGTCAAGGGCGCCGGCCATGTGCAAGGGCGGTGGGATGCCGAGCGCGCCGCCCAGTCGCTGGCCGTGGCGCATGACACCATCCGGCAGCAGGCCATTTCTGCCAGCGCGGTGACCCGCTACGTGGATCGCGTGCGTGTGGTCTATGAATCGGCCGAGCCGATCATCAAAGAGGTTCCCGTCTATGTTTCTGCAAAAGCTGATGCCGCTGCTCCTGTGCCTGTCGGCTTTGTCCGGCTGTGGAACGGCGCCAACCGTGGCGAGCTGCCCGAACCCGCCGGCGCTGCTGATGAGGCCACCGCCGCTGTTGTCCTCACAGACATTGCAGCACAACACGGCATCGAAGCCCGCCAGTGCCGCGCCGTCGAAGTCCAATTGATCGAGCTGCAGGAATGGTTGCGGCAACAGCTGGCGCTGTCCGATGAAAAAGCCGAATAGCCTGCGCCAGCGCCTGTTGCTGGCCATCCCCACGCTGGCACGCGATCCCGATCAACTGCTCGTGTTCATCGACAAGGGCCGGGTGATTTCCACCGGCACCCCGTCGCGCAGCTACGAATACCAGTACACGTTGAACCTGATCCTGCAGAACTATCAGGGCAGCCCGGATGTGCTCATGCTGGCTATCGTCGACTGGCTGGCCATCAATCAGCCCGAACTGCTCGACAACAGCGAGCGGCGGGCTGATGCCATCCAGTTCGAGGCCGATATCATCGACGAAGAACGCGCCGACCTGTCCATAGAGCTGCCGCTCACCGAGCGGGTGATCTGCCGCCAGGTCGATGGTGTGTGGCAGACCGAAACGGTTGATGAGCCGCCGCCGGTGGAAAGCGATTGGCTCGCCATCTTCGAGCGCCAGCATGCCGGCGGCTGATATCGACGATCTGCACGGCTGGGCCGGCACCTTGCTGGCCAAGCTGCAGCCCGCCGAGCGGCGCAAGCTCTCCCGCCAGATTGCCACGACCCTGCGGCAAGGTCAGGCCGCGCGCATTGCCAGCCAGAAGAACCCGGACGGCACCCCCTATGTGCCCCGCAAGCATCTGCGCCGCAAGAAAGGGCGCATCGCGCGTGTCGTGTTCCTCAAGCTGCGCAAGGCCAGTCACCTCAAGGCCAACGGCAACGCCAGCGAGGCCAGCGTCGGATTCAGCGGGCGCGATGCCGGCATCGCCCGCCAGCATCAGGCCGGCGGCGCCAAGCTGCCACGCCGTGGCCTGCTCGGCTTCACCAAGGCCGACCGAGAGCGCATCAAAGACCAGGTACTCGCCGTACTGGCCCGATAGCACTGGCGTGTGCGGGCGCGGCACAACAGCCACCGCGCGACCCGGCGACGCGCGCGCGGCACGATTGCCGCATGACGAATTCCTCTGCATTCAATCCCTCCGATCTGCCAAGGCGGATCGAAAGCACCATCCGCACCGGCGTGGTGATCGCGGTCGACCATGCCGGTGAGGTGTGCCGTGTATCAAGCGGCGAGCTGGAAACCGACTGGCTGCATTGGCTGACCTTCAGGGCAGGTGCAACGCGCAGCTGGTGCCCGCCCACGGTGGGCGAGCAGTGCATTGTGCTGTCGCCATCGGGTGAAACCGGCGCCGGGCTGGTGCTGCTGGGCTTGTTCAGCGACACCAATCCCAGCCCCAGCCACAGCCCCGACGAGCACCTGACCGTTTACCCGGATGGCGCCCAGGTGCTCTACAACCACGCTACCGGTGCGCTGCAGTTCAGCGGTGTGCAATCGGCGCTGATCGAGGCTGCCGGCACCATCACGCTGCGTGCAGGGGGTGAGATCAAGCTCGATGCACCGCAGACCACCAGCACCGGCAAGCACACCGTCAAGGGGCTGCTCAGCTATCTGGCCGGCTTGGCCGGCTGGGGCGATGGCGGCGCCGGATCGGTCATCAATGGCCCGCTTACCCAGCAGGGTGGCAATCTCACATCCAACGGCATCGTGCTGCACACCCACAAGCACACCGGCGTGCAGGCCGGTGCCAGCAACACGGGCGGGCCGTCAGCATGAGCGCGGGCATGAATGCCGGCAGCGGGCGCACGCTGCGCGACCTGCCCCACATTGCCCAGTCTGTGGCGACCATCATCGGCACGTCGATAGGCAGCAGGGTGATGCGCCGCGACTTCGGTTCACTGGTGCCCGATCTGATCGATGCACCGTCGAACGCAGTGGGCATGCAGTTGCTTCGCGCGGCCATCGTGTCGGCCCTGCAGCGCTGGGAGCCGCGAATCACGGTAACGCGCATCGCTTTCCGTCGCGGTGCAGCTGACGGGCAGATGCTGGTTGACCTCGACTTTGACCGGATCGACGGCGCGCGCCGCGAGGCCGCGCAGCTGCAGGTGCCATTGCGGGGGCTTGCCGCATGAGTGACCTGTTCAATTTTTCCCGCTTGCCGCCGCCTGATGTGGTCGAAGAGATCCGCTATGAGGTGATCTATGCCGACCTCAAGGCGCTGTTTCTCTCCCTCGTTCCGGCCGAGCAGCGCACCGAGGTGGCCAGAACACTCGAACTGGAAACCGAGCCGGTCGCCATCCTGCTGCAGGTCAGCGCCTATCAGGAAATGATCTGGCGCCAGCGCGTGAACGAAGCTGCGCGCGCCGTCATGCTGGCCCAAGCATACGGCGCCGACCTCGACCAGCTGGCGGCCAACAACAAGACACAGCGTTTGGTGGTCACGCCGGCCGATCCGTCGACCGTGCCGCCCACGCCGGCCGTCATGGAATCGGACGAATCGTTGCGCGTGCGCGCGCAGGAAGCGTTTGAACGGTTGAGCGTGGCCGGGCCGCGTGCGGCCTATGCCGGTTATGCACGCGCAGCAGATGGGCGGATTTCCGACGTCAGCGTGGTTAGCCCCAACCCGTGCGAGGTGGTGGTCACCGTGCTGTCGCTGCAGGGCAATGGCTCGGCGCCGGCTGATCTGCTGGCCAACGTATCGGCCGCGCTCTCGGCCGAGGATGTACGGCCGATCAGTGATCTGGTCACGGTGCAGTCGGCGGTCATTGTCGATTACAGCATCGCGGTGCGGCTGTGGCTGTTTCCGGGGCCGGAGTCCGAGCCGATCCTCGCCGCCGTGCGCCAGCGGCTGGCCGCCTACGCCGACGAACAGCGGCGCTTGGGGCGTGATATCCGCCGCTCGGCCATCACCGGTGTGGCCTATGTGCCGGGTGTGCAGCGTATCGAGGTCGACAGCCCGGCGGCTGATCTGGTGATTTCGCCGGTGCAATCCTCCCGTTGCACCAGCATGGCGGTCACCTTGGCGGGCACCGATGAATAGCCTGCTGCCCCCCAATGCAACACCGCTGCAGCGGGCCATTGTCCAGGCATGCGCATCGCACGCGGTGCCGATACCGCTGCGCGATCTCTGGCGCGTCGATTCATGCCCGGTTGCCCTGTTGCCGTGGCTGGCATGGGCGCGCTCGGTAGATCGCTGGGATGAGAACTGGCCCGAGGCTACCAAGCGGGCCGTGATCGCCGCCTCGTGGGGCGTGCATGAGCACAAGGGCACCATCGCCGCCGTGCGCCGCGTGGTGGCCCCGATTGCCGAGCTGCTGGCCATTGTCGAATGGTGGCAGACCAACCCGCGCCAGCAGCGCGGCACTTTCTCGCTGCGCTTGGGCGTCACCGCGAACGGCATCACCGAGGCTATGCATGCCGATCTCGACAGCATGATCGCCGACGCCAGGCCGGTGAGCCGCCACCTCTCATCGCTGCAGATCGAAACGACAGTCGTATCCGACGTGCCGGTCGTGGCTGCCACCACGCTGGCCGGCGAGATCGTCACGCTTTACCCCAAGGAATGACATGCCGGATTTCTATTCACTCGTCACCACCACCGGCAAGGCCCGCTTGGCCGCCGCCATTGCAGCGGGCCAGCCGCTGCAGCTGGTGCAATTCGCCGTGGGCGATGGCGACAACGGCGCCAGCTATAACCCGGACGAGTCGCAAGTCGCGCTCAAGCATGAGGTGTGGCGTGGCCAGGTCAATCAGGTGCTGGTCGATCCCGCCAACCCGGGCCGCGTCATCGTCGAGGGGTTGTTACCAGACTCGGCCGGCCCGTTCACGGTGCGCGAGGTCGGCATTTTCAGCCCGGCGGGCGAGCTGATCGCCATTGGCAAGTACCCGTCCAGCTACAAGCCGGTGTTCGGCGCCGGCGCCAACAAGCAGATGTACGTGCGCATGGTGCTGGCCGTCACCAATACCGCAGCGGTGAGCCTCACCCTCGACCCCTCGGTCGTGATCGCCAGTCAAACCTATGTCGATCAGAAGGTCACCACTGCTCTTAACCAACTCTCGGCCCAGCTCTCGGCCGAGCTGTATTTCTTCGGCCAACTGTGAGGATTCTTCATGGCAAACGGATTGCTGGGCCGCGCGCGGCTCGCTGCGGCCACCATTACCCAACTCGGGCAGCCAGTGGATGCCGGCAAGGTCAAGGTGGTCAACATCAACATGGTCAACTGCGGCGCGACTGATGCACTGGTGCGCATTGCCGTCAGCACCAGCGCCATTCTGCAAGATGCCGACTGGCTCGAATACGATGCCAAGCTCGCCCCGGCCGGCACCAACGCCAACGTGATCGAGCGCACTGCCGTCATCCTTAGCGGCGGCGAGCGCGTGTTCGTCTATGCCAGCACCGCCAACGTCAGCGCCGTGGCCTATGCCATGGAAAGGCTGGCCTGATATGGGGCGCTCGATTCGATCCATGCCGCAACAGCAGTCGCTGGTCTACGGCTATGGCGTGGTCAAGGTGTTGAACAAGCCCGGCCCGGGGCAGTTCATCGTGCCAGCAGGTGTATATCGTTTGCGTGTGACCCCAACCGGGGCAGGCGGTGGTGGTGCTGGGTGGCATTGTGGCTCCAACTCGGCACTGACTGCCGGTGGCGCGCAAGGTGGCGCTGGTGGTGGTTGCGCCATGAAAGAAATCCCGGTGCAGCCCGGTGACGTCATCAACTACAACATCGGGGCTGCTGGTCTAGGCGGCAACGATGCAAACGGCAGCGATGGCGGCACGACCACATTCGGCACCAGCCTGTATGCCACTGGCGGCAAGGGCGGCAAACGTACTGGGCTCCCTGTCGCTGGTGCATTGGGTGGCATGGGGTACGGTGGCGATATCAACACCAAGGGCGGCGACAGCGGCGCATTCACGATCGCGCCCGCAAGCTCGGCAACGGGTGGCGGTGCTGCGGGTACGCCTTTGGGGGATGGCGGTCGCGGTGGCGATATCTCCATCACCGGTGATGCTGCGAACCCGGTTCATGCCACAGGTGGCGGTGCGGTGGGCGGCATTCCCGGGGGCAATATCACCTCCAAGAGCTGCGCCTATTCCGGTGGCGCAGGTACTTCATCGGCGCCTGCAGACAACACCACTACCGGTGGCAATGGCATCCCGGCCGGCGTATTCCCGACTACGGCCGACACCCCGCCTGCAACAACGCTGGTATCAAACCCGACCATGGGCGGCATGACCGGGCGCGGCGGTGATGCCGCCCCGTCAACGTCCAGTGCGACAGCGCCAGGTCGTGGCGCCGGTGCGGGTGGTGTCGCGTCAACGACGATGGCTGTTGCCGGTATCCGTGGCGGTTACAAGGGTGGCGGCTCTGCTGCTGCGGCGACGAATGGCAACAACAATGCCATCGGCGGTGCGGGCAATGCCGGCTCAGGTGGTGGCGGTGGCATGGGCAACGCATCCGGGGTCAACGGTGGCGGTATCGGCGGCCCAGGCGGTGATGGCGAAATCGTCATCGAATATTGATAGGGGAACGCATGAACTTTGCACGTGTAGTTGATGGTGTCGCAGTCGACGTGAGCCGCGAGCCGGCTGTTTATTTTCCGGCGTTGCTCGTTGCCGAATTCGTCGAAGTGCCGGACGAGGTGGCCCCGCAATGGCGGCTGAATGAAGCGGGCGAATGGGTGTCACCAGCCGGCGCCGGTGCGTACCTGCCCGAGCTGGTCATCGTGGCTATCGAGCCGGATGCCGACCACGCGGCGGCAGTGCTGCTGAATGGCCTGCATGATGTGACCTGCCCGGCAGGCACCGTGTTGACGTTTCGTGCCGAGCTGCGCGGCCCGGCCGGCGTGCTGATCCCGGTGTCGGATGTTTTCCGCATGCCGCTGCGCGCCCGCGATGGTCGGGAGCGTATGGTATTGGCGGTCATGGAGGAGGGCGCGATGACCGTCAACGTGCCGCTGCGTGAGTCCGGCGCGTGGGCGGTCGACGAGGCCACCATCAACGAAAGCTTGCCGCTGGAAAAGCGCATGCGCTTTGCCGGCGTCCAAGTATTCGTTGTCGAGGTATGAAAAAATGGGCCAGCATGCTGGCCCGCATTCACGGTTTGGAAGGCTTTGGCTGGTCTCGCTGAGCAACGCCAGCTAGCTTGCCTGCAGGAAGTGAGCTGTAGAAGTTGGCTAGTTGTTTCGGTTCCGCGATCATTTTTTCAACTACCAGGTTCACATATGTGAACAGGTGAAGGGCAATTTCAGGCGTATCGTTCAGATCAATTTCGCCTGGATGGACTGATGAGTTACCGACGATGCGTACCGCATCCAGTGCTTGTTGTAGTGTTGTAGGTAGCCCTTTGGCGACGAGCTTGCCTATATCCTTGTTGATATCGTTGCCGCTTTCGCCTAGGTGCACACATAACTTCTGCACAACTAGTCGAAGCAGGGCTGCAGAGGCTCTAGGTGAATGATGCAGAACGGCTCGCGCTTCCAGAAAGTCCGATGTGCAATCAGCTGGCAGGTCGTCGTGTGGCATCGGTGCTACAGAATGGTCCGGGATCACCATTCGCGCTTGTTCTCGCTCCTCATCAGACAGCCCTGCCGCATACCAATAACTGGACTCCTTGCAGTGAGCACAGACCGCTTCGAAAATTTGCCGGAGATGTCCCGAATACCTTTGCAGGCTGTACCAACTTTGCTGGGCATAGGCATTACAGAGAGGGCAATTAAATGCGTTAAGCAGGCCACGCGGAGAGGTGTAAGTAGACTCTGACATCTTTGGCATATCCCTTTTTTTCGGTGAAGAAAATAGTATCTACTTACTTAAAGGAACTGCAAGGCTGATCGTGCGGGAACCTGCCACAACACCCACCGCAAGACCCGGCGCCGCGCGCGCGGCATGCTGCAAGCACCATAAACCGGAGCATGCAGCATGGCCGAATATCACCACGGCGCACGCGTCATTGAATTGAGCGATGGCACGCGCCCCATCAGAACTGTCGATACCGCCGTCATCGGCATGGTCTGCGTTGCAGAAGATGCCGACCCGGCAATGTTCCCCCTCAATACTCCCGTACTGCTGACCAACCTTCAGGCCGCCATCGGCAAAGCCGGTGTCGATGGCACCCTCGCCAAGTCGCTCAGTGCCATTGTTGCCCAGGCCAACGCGGCCACGGTCGTGGTGCGGGTGGCCAAAGGCACGTCACTGGCGCAGAACATCAGCAACATCATCGGCACTACCACGCCAGACGGTCGCTATACGGGCTTGAAGGCACTACTCAGCGCCGAGGCGCGCTTGAAGGTGAAGCCGCGCATTCTGGCTGTGCCAGGCATGGATGCGCTGCCGGTGGCTACCGAGCTGGCCAGCATCGCGCAGAAGCTGCGGGCATTTGCCTATGTCAGCGCCTACGGCGTAAACACCAAGGAAGAAGCCACAACCTACCGCGCCAATTTCGGCCAGCGCGAGCTGATGGTCGTGTGGCCGGATTTCGTGGGTTGGGACACCACCGCCAATGCCGAGATGCCGGCGTTTGCCACTGCCCGCGCGCTCGGCCTGTGCGCCAAGATCGACAACACCATCGGCTGGCACAAGACCATTTCCAACGTCGCCGTCAATGGCGTGGACGGCATCACCGCCGACGTGTTCTTTGATCTGCAAGAACCCACCAGCGACAGCAACTACCTCAACAGCAATGAGGTCACCACCCTCATCAATCGCGGTGGCTATCGCTTCTGGGGTTCGCGCACCTGCAGTGATGATCCGCTGTTCGCCTTCGAGAACTACACCCGCAGCGCGCAGATCATCGCCGACACCATGGCCGAGGCGCATATGTGGGCTGTCGACGGCCCGCTGACCCCTAGCCGCGTGCGCGACATCATCGAGGGCTTGAACGCCAAGTTCCGCGAGTGGGTGCAGGCCGGTTGCCTGCTTGGCGGCGGCGCTTGGTATGACCCGCTCGCCAACACCAAGGACACCCTCAAGGCCGGCAAGCTGGCCATCGACTACGACTATACCCCCGTGCCGCCGCTGGAGGATTTGACCTTCCGCCAGCGCATCACGGATCGCTACTTGCTGGATTTCGCTACCCAGGTAGCGGGCTAATCCGGCGCAGGAAAGGAGACTCTGACGATGGGCATGCCCAGTAAGCTCAAGAACATGATGCTGTTCAACGACGGCACCAGCTATGCCGGCCAGGTTGATGAAGTGAACCTGCCCAAGCTGGCGCGCAAGACCGAAGAGGTGCGCGCTGGCGGCATGAATGCCCCGGTAGAGGCCGACCTCGGCCTTGAAAAGCTCGAAATGGAATGGACGTGCGGCGGCCTGATGCGCCAGGTGCTGGAGCAATTCGCCATCACCAAGGCGGCCGGCGTGCTGCTGCGCTTTGCCGGTGCCTACCAGCGCGATGACACCGGCGAAGTCGATGCCGTCGAGCTGGTGGTGCGTGGCCGCCACCGTGAAATCGACATGGGCAAGGCCAAGCCCGGCGACAACACCGAGTTCAAGGTCAACACCGCCATCAGCTACTACAAGCTCACCATCAACGGCAGCGTGGTGATCGAGATCGACGTGCCCGGCTTTGTTGAAACGGTTGGTGGTGTCGACCGTCTGGCCGAACAGCGCCGCGCGCTCGGCCTCGCGTAAAGAAAGCGCCCCGCTCGCAGTTGCGAAACGGGGCACTGCCCGACCTGCAATCGGCTACGGGCCAATTCACTCTATCCCAAGGAAACCATCATGGCATCCCCAGTTACCGCAGTTGTCGATCTTGATACCCCGATCATCCGTGGCGAGCAGCGCATCGAGAAAGTCACCGTGCGCAAGCCCGGCTCGGGCGAGCTGCGCGGCGTAGCGCTCGCCAGCCTGCTGCAAATGGACGTCGACGCCCTGCATACCGTGCTGCCCCGCATCACCGACCCGCTGCTGACCAAGCAAGACGTGGCCAACCTTGACCCTGCCGATCTGGTGCAGCTCGGTTCCGAGGTCGCCGGTTTTTTGGTGCCGAAGGCCGCGCGGCCGGATGCATCCCCCACTGTGTCGACGACGCCTACGCCGACATTGCAGTGATTTTTCATTGGGGGCCGGATGTGCTCGACCCCATGTCGTTGACGGAACTGATGCACTGGCGCGAGTTGGCCAGGCAGCGAAGCGGGGTGGATGATTGAGCGGCAATGATCTCAAGCTGCGGGTGTTGATGGAGCTGGCAGATCGGGTGAGCAAGCCGCTCAAGCAGGTCATGGCCAGTAGTTCCGGGCTGGCCAAGGCCGTGCAGGCTACCCGTGAACAGCTCAAGGGGCTGGGCAAGGCCCAGCAAGAGGCGCAGGCGCTGCGCGCCCTATCGGCCGAAGCCAAGGCCACCGGCAACAGCCTGCACGTGGCAGACGCCTACGCCAAGGCGCTGGGCAGCCAGCTTGCTCGCACCGCCAATCCCACGCGGGACATGGTGCGCCAGTTCAAGGACGCCGATAAGGCAGCTGCCAAGTTGCGCGAACAGCACGCCGGGCAAACCAAGGAACTGCTGCGCCTGCGTAGTGCCATGAATGCCGCCGGGGTACGCAACCTTGCCCAGCACGAACAGCAGCTGGCCGGCGCCGTTGCCCGTGCCAATGTCGAGCTGGCCCGGCAAGATGCTGCGCTTGCACGTGCCAACAAGCGCGCCCAGCAGATGCAGTCCATCCGCCAGCGCTACGACAAGACCATTGCCGCGCGCGACAAGCTGGCCGGCGCCGGCGTGGCAATGGGTGCCGCCGGCGCTGGCCTGACCGCGCCAGTGGTGGGCATCGCCAAGGAATTTGCCAATGCCGAGAACGCCGGCATGCGCCTCAAGGTGGCCATGATGGGCGTAGGTGGTGTTGTCGGCCCGCAGTTCGACCAGATCAACCGCCAAGCCATGAAGCTGGGCGACAAGCTGCCCGGCGCCACCAGCGATTTCCAGGACATGATGACCATGCTGCTTCGTCAGGGCATGACCCCGCAAACCATCCTCGGCGGCATGGGCGAGGCCACTGCCTATCTGGCCGTACAGCTGGAAAAGACCCCGACCGCTGCCGCCGAATTCGCATCCAAGATGCAAGATGCCACCCGCACCACCGAGCGCGACATGATGGGCCTGATGGATGTGATCCAGCGCGCTTATTACCTCGGCGTTGACGACAACAACATGCTGCAGGGCTTTACCAAGCTCTCTCCCGCGCTCGACATCATCAAGGCCAAGGGGCTGGATGCTGCCAAGGCGCTGGCGCCGCTGCTGGTCATGTCCGATCAGGCCGGCATGGCCGGTGAGGCTGCCGGCAATGCCTACCGCAAGGTGTTTCAGGCCGGGCTGGATATCAAGAAGGTGGCCAAGGGCAACGCGCTGCTGGGCGGGACTGGCATCAAGCTCGATTTCACCAACGGCAAGGGCCAGTTCGGCGGCATGGACAACCTGTTTGCCCAGTTGGCCAAGCTCAAGGGCATACAGCAAGACACCAAGCGCATCGCGGTCATCAAGCAGATTTTTGGCGACGATGCCGAAACGCTCCAGGTCGTCGGCCTGCTGATCGACAAGGGCAAGGAAGGCTATGCCGAGGTGCAGGCCAAGATGGCTGCGCAGGCCGATCTGCAAACCCGCGTGAACGCCCAGTTGGGCACGCTCAAGAACCTGTGGGAATCAGCGGCCGGCACCTTCACCAACGGCCTCGTGGCCTTTGGCGAAACCATCGCGCCCGAGCTGAAAGCGCTGACCACGTGGCTGGGTGATGTGGCCGAAAAAACCGGTGCATGGGCGCGTGCCAATCCCGAGCTGGCCGGGCTGCTGGTCAAGACCGCCGGCGTGCTCGGCGTGCTGCTGGTGGTGCTGGGCACCCTCAGCATTGCGATATCGGCGCTGCTCGGCCCGCTGGCGGTGCTGGGCGCGGTGTTCTCGTTCTTGGCGGCAAACCCGATCATCATTGCCATCGGCCTGATCGCGGTGGCCGCGCTGCTCATCTACAAGAACTGGCAGCCGCTGGCCGCGTTTTTCAGCGGGCTATGGTCAAGCGTTGATGGCGTGTTCGCCAAGTACCCAATCCTGAACTGGATATTCCCCATCATCGGCATTCCACGCCTCATCGCGCGCCACTGGGGTGAAATCACCGGGTTTTTCGGGCGTGTGTGGAGTGAGGTCAAGGCGGCATTTAGCGGGGGTATCGGCGGCGTTGCCGCGCTTATCGTCAACTGGTCGCCGCTGGGCCTTTTTTATCGCGCCTTTGCCGGTGTGCTCAGCTGGTTCGGCATCGAGCTGCCAGGCAAATTCACCGACTTTGCCGGGCAGTGCATGCGCAGCGTCTGGAACGGCATCACAGCGGCAGCATCCGGCGCATGGCAGGCGGTGGGCGCGGTATGGCAAACCATCAAGGATGCCTTTGCCGGCGGCATTACCGGCGTGTCGGAACTCATCGTCAACTGGTCGCCGGTGGGCCTGTTCTATCAGGCATTCGCTGAAGTGCTCAGCTGGTTCGGGGTAGAGCTACCCGGCAAGTTCACCGAGTTTGGCCGCAACCTGATGCAGGGCATGGTCAACGGTATCACCGGCATGCTGGGCACGGTAAAGGACACGATTACCGGCGCCGCCGACAACACCGTCAGCTGGTTCAAGGAAAAGCTCGGCATACATTCGCCGTCGCGCGTGTTTGCCCAGCTTGGCAACTTCACCATGCAGGGGCTGGATAAAGGGTTGCAGCAAGGGCAGGGCGGGCCGATTTCGTCAGTGATCGGCCTTGGCAAGCAGCTCGCCACCGTGGCCGCGGGCTTCGCAGTGGGCACGGCTGCAGCTGCCGGGGTGCGTGTTGATACGCGCGCGCCGATCTCGTCGGCAGTGGCGGCGCCGGCCGGCACGGGCCAGGTGGTGCAGCTGGGCGGCATTCATATCTACCCGGCGCCAGGCATGGATGAGCGCCAGCTTGCCGAGCTGGTCGAGCGCAAGGTCGCGGCGCTGCTGCGCCAGGTCAACAACCCGCGCAGCCGTCTGGTTGATTCGGAGTAAGCATGGATTTCGACGTACTGCGCGCGCTCTATGATTCGTCGGCCGACCTCACCGAGGGCGAGCCGCCGGCAGCGCGCAACAGCAATTTGCTCAGCCTCGGCATGTTCGTGTTCCAGCTGAAAACCCTGCCGTACCAAGAGCTGCAGCGGCAAGCCAGCTGGCGCCACCCATCCGGTGCCCGTGTGGGTGCCCGGCCGGTGGCGCAATACCTTGGGCCGGACGATGAAAGCATCACGCTCAGTGGGGTTTGCCTGCCCGAGCTGACCGGTGGTGTATCGTTCATCGACCAACTGCGCGACATGGCCGATGCGGGTGATGGCTATCCCATGATCGAGGGCAGCGGCTATGTATACGGCACCTTCGTGATCGAGAAGATCGACGAAACCAGAAGCCTGTTCTTTTGGGATGGTGCCGCGCGCCGCATCGAGTTCACCATCAGCCTCAAGCGCGTGGATGATGCCGCCACGCCGCCGGCCGCCGATCAAGCCCAGGTCGACGCCATGACGGCGCGTGGCGATGCGCTGCGCAACGGCATCAACAAGCGCACGGCTGATGCCGTGGCTGCCGCCAACGGTGCAGGCTGATGACTGGCCAGCGCATACCCCGACCCATCTTCCGGGTGGTGGTCAACGGGCGCGATATTTCCAGCCTGATCGACAACCGGTTGGAATCGCTCACCGTGACTGACAATCGCGGCTTTGAGGCGGATCAGCTCGATCTGGTGCTGCACGATCATGATGGCAGCCTTGCCCTGCCGCCGCTCAAGGCCAAGGTAGCCGTGTGGCTGGGCTGGCAGGATAGCGGCCTGATCGACAAAGGGCTGTTCGTGGTCGACGAGATCGAGCACAGTGGCGCGCCGGACAAGCTCACTATCCGCGCCAGTAGTGCCGACTTTGCCAGCGGCCTGCTCATGCAGCGCGAGCGCTCGTTTCACGGCAAGACCGTGGCCGAGATCGTGGCCACTGTCGCCAAGGCGGCCAAGCTCATGCCCGCCGTGTCGCCGGCGCTGGCCGGCCAGGTCATCAGCCATATCGACCAGACCAACGAAAGCGACGCCAATTTCCTGACGCGGCTGGCCCGTCAGTTCGATGCCGTGGCCACAGTGAAAGCCGGCCGGCTGCTGTTCGCCCCGCTGGGCGCCGGCCTGACCGCCAGCGGCCAGCTGCTGCCGGCAGTGCTGATCGAGCGCCGTAGTGGTGACAGCCACCGCTACAGCGTGGCCAACCGCGATAACTTCACCGGCGTGCGCGCCGAGTACCAGAACACCAAGAAGGGCAAGAAAGGCGAGGTTGTGGCCGGCGAGCGCGACAACCTCAAAACCCTGCGCCACGTCTACGCCACGCAGAAATCGGCCGAGCGGGCAGCAAAAAGCAGCTGGAATCGCATACAGCGCGGCGTGGCCGAGTTCGGCATCACACTGGCCATCGCCCAGCCCGAGCTGTTCCCCGAGCTGCCGGCCACGGTGCGCGGCTTCAAGGCCGAGGTCGACAGCAGCGCATGGATCATCACCAAGGCCACCCACACACTGGCCGACCGGTTCAGCACCGCGCTGGAGTTTGAGTTCAAGCTCGATGATTTGTAAGTATTTTCCTTTGAACTCCGCCTTGAGTATTTTATAAATCTTTCTTAATTTACAAGTTGCAATGAGGGAAAACGCAAATTTCAACTGGGAGATTTCAGAAATGCGTGTCACTAGGCTATCCCTTCTACTCTCTGGCCTTGCTGTGGTAATGACTTTGGGTGCATGTGGCAGCCCATACAACAAAGATTTTTACGTTCAGAAAGACCCTTCCACCGAAGTGCCCAAGCCTGGAACGACCCCTTTACCATATCAACCATATGGAAAAGACGTGCATGCAATTAGTCTGGATATAAAACAACGGATGGTTTTTTTTAAAGATGGGGTTGTTTGCCCGGAGCCAAGCCCTGATGCAATATCTGCGGCCTTTTCCGAGTTGGATTTAAACGGGACGGTGGAAAATGCGGCGGCAAAGGGGATAATTGGTGCGGCATACCGATCAGGGGAAAATGCTGGTTATGTTGGGCTAAGAACAACATCCGTCCAGCTGCTACGCGATAGTTTGACTGGGATATGTTTGGCATATCTGAATACTGGCGATAAAACTGAATATCAAATTCAGTTACGCAGGCACCAGCGCTTGTTGCTTGGGCTGCTTGCGATTGAACAGTACACTCAAGCGGTTAAAGCTGAAGCAGTAGTGCTCAGCGCCATGCCCAAGCCCACTGCTAACCCTTCACCAACGCCTGAAGCTACGCCGGCCCCAACTCCCAAGCCTACTGCTGCACCTACTGCGGTACCGTCGCCTACTCCTACAAAGCCAGCAGATGCGACTAAAGCCCAAGCTCAAAAAGCAAAGCAAGACGCTTCTGCGGCCTCAGGAGAGCAACTGCCAACTCCGGGCCCGACCGCCAAGCCCGCTGCTAAACCGGTGGCCAAGGCGGTTGCCAAGCCCAAGCCAACTGCTACCCCAATACCAACCCCTCGCCCCGTTGCTGATAGCCAGGACAAGACTTCTAATAAAATTGACAAGAATGTAATCGTGCAGCTCGAGCAAGATGTTATCGGTAGTGGTTTTGCTGCTGAAGAATGCCTTAGCTTGTTTCGCGTATGGGTAAATGATCGGCAACCCATCAATGCGGATCTCCAGGTTTTAAGAGATAGCGTGTCAACGTATTGTCAAAGGATTTTGAACGTAGACGCGGTTGCAGTCGAGAATGGTGTGTTGGCGAAAGCAACACCGGCGCAAAGAACGGAATACGAGAGCTCACAGAATTTGCAGAATGGTTATGCTGCCTTGGCTAAGGGGGATGTACAGAGGGCGCGAAAGGAGTTTTCACTTGCTGAAGAGAAAAAGCCGGGTGAAAAATGCACATATGAAATAATAACGATTCTGAAATCGTCTGGTGATTCTCTTGATAAGGGAACCGCAGGTAAGCTATTGAATAAATGTAGATGGTATTTTCCCCAGTCAACAAGAGATGCATTGGAAAATATCTAGAACAAATAGCTACGCTAAGTGCTAAATAGAAGAAGCCCCGCCAAGTGCGGGGCTTTTTGTTTATGGTTGGGCTTGCCGCTGGCGCCAGGCAGCGAGGGCGGCGGGCAGTTGCCTGTTGACTGAATCCACCAACGGCTCAATCCGTTTCGAGATGGTGTAGCGCGCATACTCGCCATTGGTCAGCAGGATGGCTACACCAAAGACAAAGAGCCACCCAAAAATCAATGGAGCGATAATCGCAACAGCTGCGTTGAAGGCCATGCAGGTGCCCATTGCGATGGTAATGCACGTCAGGCCAGCCATCACCAACCAGTAGATCACTGGCGTGCCCGGGAAAATCTTCAAGTCGAACTGGTCGTCATGAAAATACAGGCCCTTTTGCCAGATTTTCGCCAGCGATTTGGCCGAGACATCCTGATGCATCAACAGGTCGAGGCCCACGCGCGCCGGCGCTGAGGCCCATATGCCAGTCTGCTTGGCAAACTGCTGCTCTTGCGCAGCCAGCGTGCTGGCGTGGTCGCTGATGAATTGCTGTTGCAGTTGGCCGACTCGAACATCGCGGCCGGCAACCACGCCGGCGTCGCCGTGAAAGTGCTGCAGATGCATAATGGATTCCTCGCGGAGTTGGTGGAAGCCACATTATGCGGTCGTGCAAAACTACCGTTCGCAATGGAAAGTGACAAATGTCACATTTCTTCGGTTATTCTCTTTTTGAGGTTGGGGTGCCGTTTGATAAATAAATTCCGTAGATCGGGTATTAGATCGACCTTTCCTGAACGTTTAAGAGCTGACCTTTCATAATGGTTGATGATTAATTCGAAATGGTCTTTGCAAAATTCCATGGAATCACCACGCGCATTTACTTTTATGTCGGCCCGTATTTTCAGTGCCAGTTCGCAGGCTCTCTGACCATATAGTGCGATGCGCTGTTTTTGGTAGATCCACATATCAAAGTGGTCTGAAATGTCCCAGACTGATTTCATCCAATATTCAACTGCATTATAATCTCGAAATACATCTTTGACTTCGGCGACAAACTCAACTGGTAGGTTTTTCCATTCTATTTCTCCTTCGAAAGAAATGGAAGGTAGCTTTAGATCATATGATTGCTCTTCGTGGTTTTCGGAGAATTCGGCTAATATTTCTTCTATGCTGGCTAGAGTGTTGCTGCAGTCCTCTGCAAATCGTTCTAGTATGTATGCTATTTCGAGTTTTATAAGCGCATGGACGTGGTTTTGTTTTTTTTTCTCCTTATGGGAGTCAATTAATTTTGCAATGAAATTCCATCCCACGGTGATGGTCGCACTGACCGCCGCACTTGACAAAATAATCAGCAGCCAATTTGGCTCTGTCACTGGTGTTGCACTCATCCTTACCCCCGATAGTTGAACTGCCACGCACCCAGCATCAGCCCCACGGTCAGGCCTGATACGGCCATGGTCAGTATCCATTGCCGGGCGCGGGTGCGTTGGTATTTCATTTCTGCGCGCAAGGCGTGCTCTTTGCAGCGCTGTGCCTTGGCCTGCTCGCCTTCCAGTGCGGTGCGCAGTTGCATGATCTCTTGCCCGGCGGCGGTGTCGGGCGCCGGTGCCATTTGCCAGGTCTGGAACAGGCCAAGCAGCTCGCGCAGCTCGTCCATGCCAAGGTCGAGAAAGCGGGTTTTGCCCCAGCGAATCACGCAATGATCTATGGCGCGGTTCTGCAATGCCGGGTCGTTGCCAATGTGGGCGCGCACCCGGGCCACCATGCGCTGTATTGCTGCGGCTTCCTCGATCTCGTCCAGCATCCTGCCCAGTACGGCCACGGCCGGCGCGTAGTGGGCGCTGCTCATGGCATCCAGCGCGTCGACTTCAATCTCGCGGAACACCCGGCCCCATATCTGGCCGACAGGCAGCCCGGGCCGCAGATTGGATACCTGCAACACCAGCTCCATCAAGTGGTTGCGCTGTGCCTGCAATATCTTTGGTCGCTCGTCTGTTGGCCGAACCAGATGAATGACGCTGCCGTGGTAATTCACATCACCACCGGCCACCACGCCCACATCCTGCCGGAAAACCTGCCCAGTCATACCCGTTGCGGTTGGTACTCAAAAACCTCGTCGTAACCTTCCGCACGGCCGGTGATGGCAAAGCCGGCTTCTTTCAGCCGCACATACTCGCCCATGCCCCAGGCGCGCACCACGCGGTAAACCTCGCCGGCCGGCGTGCGTATGGCCACATCCATGGCATGCGCGCCGCCGCCCCAAGGATCGGCTGCAACTTTGATTGCCGCATCGATCCGGTGGTCATAGGCGGGGCGTTCGTCAATCAGATATTCGTTTTCCATTTGGGTTAATGCTCTGCTGTGGTTTCGCTTTTAGCTTTGAAGTTAACAAGCAGGAAAATAGACGTTGCTGAAAATACCTCGGCAAGGATATTGGCAATTAATTGATAGGTCGGACGGTTTTGGGGTTCGGTTGTGAATTCTGGTGTAATTATATATGCGGCTACAAGCACGATTGAAAAAATCGCGATAATATTTAATGAGTAACCTGGTCGTTCGAAGGTTGCGGCAAAGTACAATAAAATTATTGATGCTAAAATATAGGCGGCGATAGGTGCAGTGTAAATAAAATATTCACAAAGGCGGCTGGGGGGTGAATGCAGGGGCGAAAGAAATAACGTTACAATGAGTGTGAGAAAAATTCCACACGGTAGAGAGACTGCAAAGTATAGAGGGCGGTCTTTTGCATCCTTTGAAATAAGCTCGGCGAGAATATGTCCACAAGGTAAAGCAATTAAAAACAAAGCGAGGGCTTTGATGTACTGTAAGGCCGGTTTTGTTCCTGGGTCGATTGTTAAAGTCGAATTTGCTCCTGAGGCAAAATCTTTTTTGATTGCTTTTATAACTTCTAGTATGTATTCAGTCGAATATTCTGATAAGGCTATGAATAGTATCGGTAAAATGTATAGGAATATGCGAGGACAGAATTTTCTGACATCTGATCCTAATAGTAAAATGGCCCCCAGTAATGCGAAAGGTAGAATGTAGTTAGGAAAGAAGAACTCGTGTTCGATGTGGATGTTTTTTGTAAGGAGGTAAAGGGCATACACCAGAGCAGGGTATATGGCTACCAAAGCAAGGAATGCTGCTGGTGTAAGTGGGAATTTGGTGCGTGGGTTGATGTTTCCAGACATTTTTCGACCCCTTGTTGAATGTGTCTGATTTGATTTTTTTACTGAATTTGAGCGTGTATGTTTGAGTTTATTGGCGAACACGCCCTGATTTTTTCTTGATTGGAATGTTCTGAGCACTGATTGACAGGAAGTTACGCACTCAACCCCAGCGCCCACTGCCGCGCCGGCAAATACTCGCCTGTCTTGGTGGACGTCACATGCCCATCAATCCGTTCGATCAGGAACGTGCGCAGCGCTTTGCGCGTGGTGCAGATCCCTTTCACGTAAATGCCATCTACCGATTGCACCATCACATTGCGGGTGGTGCATTTGCCTGCAGAATCCACGTAATCAAACTCCACTTCATCTAGGTAAACACGCTCGGCTTTGGGCTTTTTGGTACTCGGTGCTTTGGCAGCGGGCTCGGCCGGCGGCTTGGTGGTTTTGATTGAGGGGGTAGGAGCCAAAACCGGTGGCTTGCTCGGCTTGACCGGGAAGGCATCGCGGGTGCCGTCGGCGCGCCATTCGCCAGCGCTGATTTCCAGCAGCAGCTCCAGCAGATCAAGGCGCTCGTCTGCCGCGATGACGCCATCGGCCAGAATATCGGCCACTTTGGCGGCGATTGCTGCACCAGGTAGCGTGCGCTTTACCTCCGCGTGCGTATCGATCCACTTGGCGAGGAAGTGCACTTCGTCATCAAGCAGGGCGCTGTCTGCTACCAGTGCACCGCATACCGTTGTCAGTTGTTCGGCCAGTTGCTGTAGCGGGGTGGTTGGCTGTTGCTGTTCCAGCAGTTGCTTGTACAGCGCTTCGCGTTCGGTCGTTTCGGCCAATCTAACGGCTAGGCTGTCGTTCATGTAGTTGGCGTTGGCGCGGACTGTAGCCAGCTCAGCTTGCAGCGCCCGTATTTCCTTGGCGGCATCTTCCTGCACGTTTTCCAGCGTGGTACGCAACAGCGCTACTTCGTTTTGCTGTGGGGTGCTGGCTTGGGCCGGTTTATTGGTTACCACTTTGGGCGGTAGCTTCTGATCGGCTTTTGCTGGCATCGGGCTGAACCAGCGAGCCGGCCAAGAATCAGGTCTGTGTCGGCGCTGTACCTGTACCCATACAACCAAGATTGCCAGGTAAAGTGCCTCGCCAAACATGGCAAAGCCGGTTTCGGCATTGCCAATCGAACCGCCCACAAGGAACAAGGCCAGACCGCCACAAATGGCGCCAACCAGGTGCGAAACCGGCTTGCTGGTGTTTGCGGCGGTTATCTTCAGATAGAGCACGTTCCAGACCATATAGATGGCCATGACCGTTATGACGAGGATGACGAGTTCTCGCATGGGCGCCCCTACTTTTTCTGCTTGTTGATGCCGAAGGTGAAGTCGGTATTGCCGGTGATGGTGATATCCCCGGTGTTGGATTGCCCTACGTCACCTTTGAAGTTCTGCTGAACCTGTGTGGCCGCCGTGCCGGGCGGTGCCGCGCCGGCGGTACCTGCGCTTGCCGCAGCCACAGCCGCAACCGAACCGAGCGCGGCCGGCTTGAGCTGGGCGGGTATCTGGCGGTAGTGCTGCAGCAACTGTGCTTCGTCATGGGCCAGCGTTGCGCCGCCGGGCTGTCCGGTCAGCACATAAAGCACATCTACACCTGCGGCAGCGATGGCGATCAGGTAGGCCGCGTCGGGCGACCGTTCGTCGGATTCGTAGTTGGTCTGAGTGCGCCGCTGCACCCCGCCGGCTGTTGCCAAAGCCTCTTGGTTCAAGCCTAAGCGCTTACGTTCCGCTTTGATGCGCTCACCGATAGTGCTCATATGTTCTCTAAAAATATTGCATTGAGCACAATCGTGCGCAATACTCTGGTTATGGGCCACTAGACAAGGCTGATCGTAACATGTTGAAAGCAGCATGCAAGAAACGCGCGCACTTCGATGCGAACTCGCCACGCTCTGACAAGCGCGTAAAGCTTTCCCTCTCCGTGATGGAGACAGACCAACTTGCCGCCACGGCGGCCGAGCTGGGCGTAAAGGAATCGTTGTTTGCCCAAACCATGTATCGCATGGGCTTGGCCTGCTTCGTGCCGGATCGGGATGACGGTGTTTTACCGGAAGCCCTGCAGCGCCGATGTGGCCACGGCCACAAAGCCGGTGCGCCGGTGATGGCCAATACACTGGTCCACAACGGAGCTTGTCATGTGGCCTAGACCGCCGTCTTTGGATATGGACGATAGGTGGCTGCTTACCATCAATCATGTCACTGCTTCGGTTCACGCAGGCCGTTACGGTTTGAATGAGCTGCTACCACTGGCGGGCAAACTTGCGGCAGGCCTCGATCAGCAGCAATCCGAACTGTTGATCGCAGTCTTGCTGGAGCGCATGAAAGAACAGGGGCAAGGCGTGATTGCCTGCCGGTGCTGCCATGCCAAGCCTTAATGCAACGCCGGATGCCGCCATGACCAATCAAAAAAATCGTACCAGCTGCCCGCCAGCAATCCCCAGCAGCCGCCACAGCACGCCGCCGGATCAGCAGCATCAACACCCGCGCCGGGCTGAGCGTGTCGCACGTGCGCCGCGCAGCAAGCCCAGCCACGCCACGTGCCCCTACTGCGGGGCCACCCTGAATACCCGATCCAGCCGCAAGCTCAGCGAGCTGAGCACCATGCGCTATCTGCAGTGCGGCGATTTCGCCTGCGGCCGGCGCTTCAAGGCGGTGCTGGAAATCATTAGCGAGATCGTGCCAGACCCTGCGGCGCGGATTCGCGGCAGTTCATCGTTGCCGGTTGAGCACTTGCTTGGCAGCCAGCAGATGACGATGGATTTTGCCCCGGGCTGATCGGCCCGGGCTTCCTTCCCCTGATTTAACCCCCTCCCAATGCGCCCGTTTTCGGGCGTAGCGGGATTCCTTTGCCCGGAGAAATCGCAATGTCGCTGCTCGACCGCATGGCTGTACGCAAGTCCACGATCATTGAACGCCTTTACGAGCTGGAGCGCGCCGCGCTGCAAGCCGGCATGGTTTGCCTGCTGGTGACGCTGAGCACGCCGGCGCGTTTCCATCCGTCCTCGCCGCACTTCGATGGCGCCACGCCGGCCGATGCGCAGGGTTGGTTGCTGCGGGTATGGGCCAGCGCCCGTGCCACGTTGCGGGCGCAGGGCATTGGCTTTGCCGGCCTGCGTGTGGCCGAGCCGCAGCACGATGGCAACGCACACTGGCACTTGCTGCTGTGGGTTGACCCGGCGACGGCGGTGGAGCTGACCCAGGCGATCCGCGATGCGGTGCGCGAGCACTGCAGCGATGATCGCTGCGCCGTTGTGCTGCCGCTGTTGCCGGGCCGGGTGGTGGGCAGCGTCAGCCGCTATTTTGATGCGGCCGAGGCGGGCGACCGCTGGTTTGTGCTGGGCGTGTGGGCGGTGACGTGGCGTATCCGGCTGGCCACGTTCCTGAGCAACCGCAACCCGTTGGCCGCGTGAGGTTGCCATGCCATGGCTGAAAACCAATTACGCCCTGCCGAGCCAGTCGCGCGTGATGCACGCGCGCTACTCTTGGCCCGCGTGGCTGCTTTCCCCGCACTGCCGGGATCGGCTTTCGCTCGACCGCCCGAAGCGAGTACGCAACCAGCCGGGGGCCGTGCGTGGTCGCCAGCATTGCCAATCAGGTCGCTTGATATGCCGATGACCAAAGCGCAGCGCGACATGGTGGCCGAGGTGGCCGCCATCACCGCCGAGATCATGGACAACTGCGGCGAGCGCTTGCACCAACTGGCCGCCGCCATGGAGCTGCAGGGCGTGCAGATCGTGCAGCCCGCCGCCCTGCGCGCCATCGTGGTGGCGTGCTCGATGACCAATGCCCAGGCACACGACCGGCTGGCCCGCGACGAGTGCGCCCGCATGCGTGCGGTGAAGTCGGGCAGTTTTACGCGGCTGGATGAGCCGTTGCGGGCGGCGGCGTGATGAGTTTGAGCACTGTGGCCGTGCTGTTCGCTCGCGCAGACAGCACTTACAAATCGCTGCCCGGGTGTGATGTGTGGGATGCCGCACGTGATGCGCGCTGCTGGAATGGTGGTGCGCCTGTTGTTGCCCATCCCCCGTGCCGCGCGTGGGGCCGCCTGCGCCAGTTTGCCAAGCCGCGTGATGACGAGCGCGACCTCGCTCCGTATGCAATCGAGCGCGTGCGAGCAGAAGGCGGGGTGCTTGAGCATCCGGCGCATTCCAGCTTGTGGGATGTGCTGAGCCTGCCGAAGCCAGGTCAGGGCCGTGATGAATTCGGCGGCTGGACATTGCCAGTCATGCAGCACTGGTGGGGGCATCGTGCGGAAAAGGCGACGTGGCTTTATATCGTGGGCATCAACGCGGCCGAGTTGCCGGAAATCCCCATGGTGCTGGGGTCGTCCACGCATGTGATTGCGCAAAGCAAGACCCGCACGAACGGCCTGCGCCGCCGCAAAGGGCAGGCTGGTTGGCGCCCCGAGGTGAGCAAGGCCGAGCGTGAGGCGACACCCCCCCCTGTTCGCGCAGTGGTTATGCGAGGTGGCGCGCCGCTGCCGTCATGGGCTGCCGTCCGGGCAGGGCGTTGAATGACCGCTGCCAGCCAGATTGCGGCCGAGATCGCATCGCAGATCGCGCAAGCGCGCTTTGCCGCGAGCAACGATGGCCCGGCCACTGACCCAATCCAGCGTGTGCGCTATCGGGTTGAGCGCAGCCAGGTGGCCGACTTTGACCGGCTCTCGATAGGCTTGCCCGACTACCTGAAACGCCCGCTGCGTGCGAGCTGGCACCGGCTGCGCAAGCAGAAAGAGGCCGGGGCGTTGGCCCGTGCCAATACCTTCGTGCGCGAGTTCATGACCGAGTTACCCACCGTAGCCGGTGGTTTGCCCATCGGAATGGATGACGATGAACTCGGCAGCGTTGCCCATGCTGCTGCCAATGACTGCGCAAAGATCATGGCGCAGGCGGAATCGGGCGAGGCCGTGCCCGTGGTGGCGGCCGGTGGCCGCTGCGTGCGCCGGCCGCGCTTTGTGCTGGAGGCATTTGCCAAGGCGCTGGATATGGGCGTGCTGCCGTCGCTGGACGGCTTGACCCCGGCACAGTTCGACACGCTGCAGAAGCGGTTGGCTGATGAGAAGTGGTGGCGCGGGCGCCTCAAGCGCTTTGTCACCCGGGCGGTAGAGCAACTGCTGATCCGCTTGGGCTGCGTGCATCGCAAGCGCTCGCCCTATCTGTCCGAAGGGTCGTTGACCCGTTTGCTGGCCCGCGATGCCCGTAATGAAAAAGCGCTGGCGCTGGCCGAGGCGACGAACGAGCGCGGCCAGACTTACACATTGGCCGAGTTGAGCCGCCGCACGGTGGCCAACCCTGCGATCAGGCGTACCGAGTTGATGGTGAGGGTGCGTGGCACCGAAGAACTGATGAATGCGCTGGGCTACGAGGGCTATTTCATCACCATCACGGCACCGAGCAAGTACCACGCATGTAGCGACAAGTACGGCACCAATGGCAACCCGCGCTATAACCCGCGCGACACGCAGGACTATCTGTGCGCCAACTGGGCGCAGTGCCGTGCGCAGTTCAACAGCAAGCACAACCAGATACCTGTGATCGGTGTCCGGGTGGTTGAACCCCATCACGATGCAACGCCCCACTGGCACATGCTGGTATGGGTGCCGCCGCACCAGGCAGAGAAGATGCTCGCCATCATGCGCGCCAAGGCGCTGGAGGTGGACGGCTGCGAGCCGGGCGCGGCCGACCATCGCATGACGGTGGAGAAGATCGACCCCCGCAAAGGGTCAGCGGTGGGGTACATCGCCAAATATCTGGCCAAGAACATTGATGGCGAGTTTGTGGGCACCGATGACGAATCGGGCCTTGCTGCCGACAGTGGCGCGCGCCGTGTGGCCAAGTGGGCAACGTGCTGGCGCATCCGGCAGTTCCAGATGTTTGGCCAGCCGCCGGTGACGATCTGGCGCGAGCTGCGCAAGGTGCGCGCGTTGAACCCCGAGCACGGCGACGAGCTGATCTTGCGCCCGCTGCATGCGGCTGCCGATGCCGGCGACTGGGCCAGGTACTGCAATGCCTATCGCAGCGTGCAGGGCGGCCTGCGGATCGGCTTCGAGCAGCTGACCGAGCCGAACAAAACCAGCGGCGAAATGCTGATCCCCCTGAACAAGTACGGCGAACCCAAGTTCGTGCGTGCGGCCGTGGCCGTGTTCGACGGCACCGGCGAGGTGATTGAGCGGATTCAGACCCGGCTGCATGAGTGGGATGTGAAGTGGGGTCGCGACCAGACTGTTTCCAACCTCTTGGGCCGCATTGAGGCGGCGCCTTTGGGTGTTGATTTTGAGCGCAGCGGCGCAGCCGCGAGCACTTGGACTTGTGTGAATAACTGTAATCGGTCGGAGCGGGATGACCTCGCGCAGCGGGATTTGCTCCACCGATTGGATCAGGAAATCGCGTCCATTCAGACCGATTCAGCGGCGCAGATTGCGACGCCAGATTTTGCGGCAGCGCTGAACCAGCTTGCTGCCCGCAACCGAACCACCGCCCAGCGCGGCAGAAGCTACAGCCAGGCACTGGCAGACCTCGACGCGACCATAGCCCGGGTGGCCACACACAGCCCGGCCGGTGCCGGGCATCTGCGGGAGCAACGCGCTGTACTCGAATCAATCGGCCCGGCGGCCTATGACGTCCGGCCTTGACCAGCAAAGGAGGCAACACCATGAGTAAAGCCATCGATCTATCCAGCGACCGCGAGCAGCTGGAGCGCGACCAAGCCCTTGCGCGGCTGCGGGCCAATGCCAAACGGGAAACACCAGCGCCGTCCGGCGAGTGCTCGTGGTGCGGCGACCCGACCGAACCGGGGCAAGTATTCTGCTGCAGCGAATGCGCCAAGGACTGGCAGGAACACAATCGCCGCCGGCAGCTGGCTGCCCGCATTGGTGGCCGCGCATGATGGCTACCGTACCGGTGGTCAATCTCGTGCCACCGTCGCCGTGGCTATCCCGCGACGAGCTGCTTGAGCTGGCCGGTGTGCCGGCAGAGCAGGGCGCTGCGGCGAGAATCCGCCGCTGGTTGAAGCGCAACCACATTCCCTATCTTTCCGCCGTCAACGGCTGGCCGCAGGTCAGCCGATTGAAGGTGCGCCAGGCACTGGGCGAAGAGATGGCCGGGCCGTCGCAAGGCGAGCTGACGCTCGAACCGAATTTTGATGCATTGAACTGAGGGCACCATGGGCCGCTTGAAATCGAAGAACCGTGATCTGCCGGCGCGCATGTTTGCGCGTGAAGGCGTGAAGGGCACCACGTACTACTATCTTGCCGACAAGCCAGAGGGCGGGCGCAAGTGGGTGAACCTTGGGCGGGACAAGGTTGCTGCGATCAAGCTATATGCCGATCTCGACAATGTGCAGCCGGAAGCGAAGCCGGAGAATCTGTTCTCCGAGGTGGTGGCCCGCTACAAGCGCGAGGTCTACCTATCCAAGAAGCCGGCCACCCAGCGCGACAACGACCGCGAGTTTGCCAAGCTGCTGGCGGTGTTTGGCGCCTTGCCCATCGACAATATCAAGCCGGTGCATGTGCGCAAATACATGGACATGCGTGGCAAGAAGGCCAAGATTCGGGCCAACCGGGAAAAGGCGCTGTTGTCCCACCTGTTCAACATGGCCAGGTCGTGGGGGCTGACCGAGTCGCCCAACCCGTGCGACGGCATCAAGGGTTTCAAGGAAACAGGCCGCGACAAATACGTGTTCGATGACGAGTTCCGCGCGGTCTATGAAGCAGCCGAGCAGCCGTTGCGCGATGCCATGGATTTGTATCTGCTGATGGGCCAACGCGTGAGCGATGCGCTGAAGCTCAAGCGCACCGATATCCGCGATGGCCGAATCTGGACGCGGCAAGGCAAGACCGGGAAGCTGGTTGGCATGCTGATCGCTGGCGAGCTGGAGGTGGTGATCAAGCGCATCCTCGCCCGCGCCCCGGCCGGCAAGGTGATCCCGCTACACCTGCTGCTGGATGCGAAGGGTGAGGGCATGACGTATGCCAAGCTACGCCGGATGTTTGACCAGGCACGCGAGAAATCCGGTGTGACTTTCCAGCTGCGCGATCTGCGGGCCAAGTCCGCGACCGACGAGGATAGCTTGCTTGTGGCCAATGAGCGGCTGGCGCATTCGAATATGACGATGACCAAGCACTACCGGCGGGCTACGAAGGTGGGGCCGCTGAGATAATATAAAATCGAATTTTTTGCTAAGAACTCAATTTAGGGGCTAGGCAAGCATTGGCGAATAGCCTCCCCATAGAGGTGATTCGAAGAAATTTTCTTTCAATCGAAAATGAGCAGTCAGGGTCTTTTTGAATCAGTTCCTTGATGTCGATCACAAGCTTGTTGTTTTCGAGTTCAGTGTAGTTGCTGGAATCAACGTACTCTAGACCGACAGGGATTTCTGCCAATCCTAGTCGGCACAAATTATCAATATAAACGGGTGTGTTTTCATTGTGTTCTACCCCGGCAAATTCCCCGATTAATGAAAAGTTGCTGAGGATTTCGTGTGTGCCACGTGTTGGCATGGATTGGTTATGCCCTTCGCGTTTAATGGTGATAATTGGGTAATTGATTGGAAATGGAAAGAGGGCGATTATTTTTGCTTCGTCGGAAGTCAATTGCTTGATAATTTCTACAAATGACGGGTGCGCATAATGAGCTGAGTTTTTACTCATTGATGTGGCCAGTAAATTTGCGTAAAGATCGCTTAGGCTGGCCTCAAAACCAGCGTAGCGAAGGGCCTCTAGAGCAGGCCCTGCGATATTAGGCTTAGGGGAGACGATTTCTTCTGGTGGGACGTGTTTGAGCTTTTCTGCCACTTTGCTTGCGACAAAATCCCTGATCTGGTCATAGCCCCATACCAGCATGCTGACAGGGGCTAGCGCGACATTTATCGTTTGAGCAACAGTACCCAACGCCTTGCCAAGTTCTTTGGCTGCCGGTTGTACGGCGTCCTGATAGATCGGAACCGCTTTTACAAGCTCTGTTACAGCGCCAACAGTATCTTTCAGTTTTTCATCACTGCTCATCGGAGATCCTTATATGCAGTACTTGGACACGTTAGGGCAGGTAAGCCCCTTCGTGCCTCTGCAACATTCATTAACACAGGCTAGTTTTCTCAGCGGCTGTAGGCGGCACTTAAAACTTACAAATTGTTGTTAATTGTCTCTATGGTCATGATTGTAAAGGATTTGTGTGTGGACTTAAAATCCCTCGACTTCGGTTGTGCCGGTTCGACCCCGGCTCGGGGCACCACCAAGAATGACGCGGGTACAGCGATGCCCCCGCGTTTTTTCTTGCCCGGACTCTGTTCCGCATTTTTGCGTTTGTTCCGCATCCTGACCGAAAAGCGCATCGGCGGGACGGGCTGACCGTCTTGCCTATCATGTGCCGGATATATGTATCCGTGGTGCGCGGGGCCGAGTGATTTGCAGGCCCTGGGCATCATCTTGTTGCTTTGGTCATGCACTTCCGCCCCTGCTACTGCTGCAATGCCGCGATAAATCCCGACACTTTCAGCGGAACAAAGCGGTTGCGCGGGTAGTTGGCCCAGATGCCATCGGTCATGGTGTAGGCGCCCAGCAGGCTGCGCAGGGCGCCGCTGGCGATGTGCTGGTGCACATAATAATCGGGCAACTGCACCAGCCCGAGGCCGTTGAGTGCGGCGTTGACGAGGGCGGCGCCGCTGTTGCAGCGCAATTTGCCGGCCACGCTGATCTCGCGCATGCGACCATCCGGCTCCTTGAAGCGCCACACATTGACCGTGCCGACCAGGCACTGGTGCTGTTTGAGTTCGGCCAGGGTGTGTGGCTCGCCGTGCCGTGCCAGATAGCCGGGCGATGCGCAAACGTAGTGCGTGCGGGTACCCAACTGTTTGACCATCAACGATGATTCGTCCATCGGGCCCAGCCGGATGCCCAGATCGTAACCTTCGGCCACCAGATCGATCTTGCGGTTATCGAGATTGAGCTCGGCGGTGACTGCCGGGTGATCTTGCAGATAGCGGTGCAGCACCGGGGCAATCACGCTTTCACCGTAATGCACCGGTGCGGTGATGCGCAGGTGCCCGTTGGGCCGATCCAGTGCATGGGCCAGCGCTTGCTCGGCCTGGCGCAGGCCGTCCAGCAAGGGGCGGCAATGCAGGTAGTAGAGCTGGCCGGCCTCGGTCACGCTGACCTTGCGGGTGGTGCGGTACAACAGTCGCGTGGCCAGCCGTTGCTCCAGTGCCGATACCTGCCGGCTGACCTGTGCCACCGACAGCCCCAGCCGTTGCGCCGCGCCAGTGAAACTGTGCGTTTCCACCACGGCAACGAATTCGCTCACCCCTAGCCAATCCATGATTTTTACCTGTATGCAAAAATATCTTTCCATTTAGCCAGATTGTTCGCGCTCTGGTAATAAATAGAATGAGCCATCTATCTACACCCACACCGAGGGATACCCCATGCAATCGATCAAGACCCGTGCCGCCGTTGCCTGGGGCCCGAACCAGCCTTTGACCATCGAAGAAGTGGATCTGGCCCCGCCGCAAAAGGGCGAGGTGCTGGTGCGCATCATCGCCAGCGGCGTGTGCCATACCGATGCGTATACGCTATCGGGCAAGGATTCCGAGGGCGTGTTTCCGGCCATCCTGGGGCATGAAGGCGCCGGCATCGTCGAGGCATTGGGCGAAGGCGTGACCAGCGTGGCAGTCGGCGATCACGTGATTCCGCTCTACACGCCGGAATGCGGCGAGTGCAAGTTCTGCAAATCCGGCAAGACCAATCTGTGCCAGGCCATCCGCGCCACGCAGGGCAAGGGCCTGATGCCGGATGGCACCACGCGTTTTTCCAAGGACGGCAAGCCCATCTATCACTACATGGGCACCTCCACGTTCTCGGAATACACGGTGCTGCCGGAAATCGCGCTGGCCAAGATCAACAAGGCGGCGCCGCTGGAAGAAGTGTGTTTGCTGGGCTGCGGCGTGACCACCGGCATGGGCGCGGTGATGAATACCGCCAAGGTGCAGGAGGGCGATACCGTGGCCATTTTCGGCCTGGGCGGCATCGGCCTGTCGGCAGTGATCGGCGCCAAGATGGCCAAGGCGGGCCGCATCATCGGCATCGACATCAATACCGGCAAGTTCGATCTGGCACGCCAGCTGGGCGCCACCGACGTGATCAACCCGAATGACTACGACAAGCCCATCCAGGACGTGATCGTGGCGATGACCGATGGCGGGGTGGATTTCTCGTTCGAGTGCATCGGCAATGTGCATGTGATGCGCTCGGCGCTGGAGTGCTGCCATAAGGGCTGGGGCGAATCGGTGATCATCGGTGTGGCCGGTGCGGGCGAGGAAATCAGCACCCGTCCGTTCCAGTTGGTGACGGGCCGGGTGTGGCGCGGTTCGGCTTTTGGCGGCGTACGCGGCCGCAGCGAGCTGCCGGACTATGTGGAACGCTATCTGCAGGGTGAGTTCCGCCTGGATGACTTCATTACCCACACCATGGCGCTGGAAGACATCAATACCGCCTTTGACCTGATGCACGAGGGCAAATCCATCCGCTCCGTCATCCATTACGCCAAGTAAGCAGCGGATATGGCCGATACCCTGGAACTGATCTCGAGCAATTGCGCATTCGGTGGCTGGCACAAGCGCTATCGCCACCAGTCTGTCGCCACCGGCACAAGCATGACGTTTGCCATCTATCTGCCGCCGCAAGCGGCCAGTGGCAAAGTGCCGGTGCTGTACTGGCTTTCGGGCCTGACCTGCACCGACGAGAACTTTGCCACCAAGGCCGGCGCACAACGCGTGGCGGCCGAATTGGGCATGGCGCTGGTGCTGCCCGATACCAGCCCGCGCGGCGATGGCATCGCCGATGCAGAGGGCTATGACCTGGGCCAGGGGGCCGGTTTTTACGTGAACGCCACGCAAGCACCGTGGGCGCAGCATTACCGCATGTATGACTATGTGGTGGACGAGTTGCCGGCGCTGGTGGAAACGCACTTCCCGGTCACCACCCAACGCGCCATCAGCGGGCACTCGATGGGGGGGCACGGCGCGCTGATGGTGGCGCTACGCAACCCGGGGCGCTACAGCTCTGCCTCTGCCTTCGCCCCCATCGTCAATCCCAGCCAGGTGCCGTGGGGCCAGAACGCTTTTGCCCATTACCTGGGGGACGATCGCAGCAATTGGCTGGCCTACGACAGCTGCCAATTGCTGGCCGCGGCCGAGACGGAAATCCCCATGCTGATCGATCAAGGCGAGCAGGACAGCTTCATGCCGCTGCAGCTGCAACCGGATGCATTTGCCAGCCTTGCGCAGCAACGCAACTGGCCGCTGACATTGCGCCGGCAGCCGGGCTATGACCATAGCTACTACTTCATCGCCAGCTTCATTGAGGACCATCTGCGGTTTCATTCCGCTCATTGGTGATGATTGCGGGGCTGACTGACTGCCCTTCGGCGCACCGCAGCGCCGGGAAATCATCATTTCTGACAGATTGGACGTCTGTTGGCAGGGGGCAGATCAGGCTCAGAACGGCATCTGTTTGCTGGTGGAGAAAAAGTACTTCGACTTGATCTTCACCAGCGTGCCGTCCTGCTTCATGTCGCGTATCGCCTGCGAAAATTTTTTGGCCAGCTCTTCCCCACGCGCGCCCAGGGTCCTCGAAAACGCGATGTACTGCGGATTGTCCGACAGCACCTGTACCGTTTCCAGCGGTGCCGCCTTGGTCTGATGCACGAAGTACTCGATGACATGCTCATCGGTCGCAATCAGTCGGTAGCGCTGCAGTTGCAGTTTTTTCAGCAGGGCCTGGTTGTCCATGCTCGGGTCGCGGCGCAGCGCAAGGTTCTGGTCGAAGGTGGCGCCATAGCTGTAGCCCAGCACTACGCCGATCAGCTCGTTTTTGACGTCCTCCAGCGAACTGGCGTGCACCCCGGCGCCTTTGAGTGCCATTAGCGAGATGCGCTCATGGCCGGCGGCTTCGTCGGTGAAAAACAGAAACTCGGCGCGCTCCTTGCTGAATACGGGCATGAAGATACCGTCGCTCTGACCGCTTCTGGCCGAAGCCAGCGCCCGGTTCCATGGCATGACGCTGATATCGGCCTCGCAGCCCAGCCGCTTGCACAACTCGCGCACTACATCAACTTCTGCACCGGAAAGCCGCCCTCCCTGCTGGATCACGTAGGGCGGGAATTCAGTCGTCGCAAAAACGAGTTTTTCGGCGTGGGCGGGCAGGGTTGCCAAGATGAGCAGCGTCAGTATGGCAAGGCGGCAGGGCATGTTCATGGTCTATACGGGTAGCAGGCGGTTTTCGAGGCGCTTTGATACATCTTAGGTCGCCGCGTGATGCTTACAAATCGTACGCCCATGGGACATGGTCTGCGCTGTCTTTACGTCGTATCCCTGCCTTGGTGAGTTGCATCACACGCATCGGCAGAAATCGAGTCAACCCGGATCGGGTCGCGCCCGTTTTTAGGCTGCAAAGGCCATGCATGCTTCGGGCCCAGTGGTGAAACAGGGTGATGTGCTAACTGATGTTCCCGATACGGTTTCACTGATCCATATTGGATGTATCGCTTGCGGGAGTTGGCCATGACCAGAGTGCTCGTGTCTGTCTTGCTGTCGGGTTTGTTGCTGAGCGGGTGTGGTGGCGGGGGAGATGGTGCCAGCCAGACAACCACAACGCCCCAGCCTCAGTTGCAGGTGCAGTCGGTGGCTGAGGGGGTAACCCAGTTCATCCGGATTGCCAGCCTGCAGGTGCAGGGCGCTAGCGCCTTGAGCAGTGCCCAGTTCGAGATTGCGCCACGGGCGGGCAGCAAGTCGCGCTCGGTGCTGGTGCAATACGATCGCAGTTATCTGCTGCGGCGCGGCTGGTATGACGAGGCCAGCCACATGTTGCGCCTGCCGCTGTTCGGGCTGTATGCGGGACGTGATAACCAGGTGCAGCTGACCGCGCGTTTTGCCGATGGCAGCCAGGCCACCACGGCGCTGACGGTAACGACGCCGGCCTATGTCGATGCCAAGGGCGTTTACGATCATCTCACCGTGCATACGCCACGCAGTGGCGATGTGCTGGCCTATGACTTCGTGATGCTCAAGCCCATGCTGGGTGCGCCGGTGGTGCTGGATACCGATGGCGAGCTGCGCTGGATGGGGCAACCGCCGGTCAGCACGCTGTCGTCGCAGGCATCCATCTTTACCGGCAGCGATTTCCTGGTGGGGTCGAACACCGATGCGACGCTGTACCGGCTGTATCTGGACGGCGGCTATGATCAGGCGACGGTGCAGGACAGCAGCATCAACAACTTCCATCACGATATCCTGCCCGGCAAGACGGGCTATCTGGTCGAGCTGGATACCCAAAGTGGCGGGGTGCAGAACATCGAGTCGGTGCTGGAAGAAGTCGATGGCAGCGGTCAGGTGCTCAAGCGCTGGGATCTGGCGCAAATCCTGCGCGATACCATACGCGCCGGGGGCGAAGACCCGGCGCCGTTCATCCGCGACGGCGTGGACTGGTTTCACATGAACTCGGCCATTTATGATGCGCGCGACGATAGCGTGATCGTGTCCAGCCGCGAGAATTTCGTCCTCAAGCTCGATTACGCTACCGGCACGGTGAAGTGGATACTGGGTGACACCAGCAAGTACTGGTACACGCAATTTGCCTCGCTGCGCGCGCTGACGCTGGCATTGAACGATGCGCCGCCGGTGGGCCAGCATGCCTTGTCGATCACGCCCTATGGCGACCTGATGATGTTCGACAATGGCAAGGCCAGCCTCAACAACCCCTATGGCACATCGGCAGGCATCAACAATACCGTCAGTGCGGCGATCTCCTACAACATCAACACCCAGACGCGCAGTGCCTATCTGACCTCGCGCTTCATCCATCCCGAGCAGCTGTATTCGCCGTTTTGCTCCAGCACCTATCTGGATGCTTCGGGCGGGCAGTTGATCGGCTATGCGGTGGCCACCGATGCGCAGGGCGTGACGACCATGCGCCTGGTGGGGCGGCTGGCCAATGGCGTGATTGCCTTTGACTACGGCTTTCCGACCGCTGGCTGCGCAACCGGCTGGAACGCACGGGCGATCAATCTGCACGGCATGATGTTGCAATGATGGGTGCAGCTACGCCCAAGAGGGAATAACAAGAAAAACGGCCCGCATCAGCGGGCCGTTTGCTTGCCGGCTGGCGGGGTTGGCCCGCCAGCCATGCCCGGTTTAATGGAGGACCACCGACACCGGCTTGCTGTAGTAATTGATGATCTTGTTCGCCAGCCAACCGTGGTCATCGGTGTTGCTGAAGTTCTTGATCACGTTGGTGGTATTGCCGCCGCCCCACAGGATGGAGAAGACATTGTTGCTGGCCGCCAGTGCCAGCTTGCCGTTGTCGATGCTCCAGTTGTAGTTGCCCGACTTGCCAGCGTATTCCAGCAGGTATTGCTGGTAGTTGGCGCTGCCGCTCAGGCAGTTGTAGGCCGCACTGCCGCACGAAACCTGGAAGCTGCCCACCGCGCTGTTGGCGTTGCTGCTGCTGGCGGTGCCCATGATCAGGTTGCTCAGGTTGGACGTTAGGTTGCTGTCGCCGAAGAAGTACACCGGCGCAGTGCTGAACACATAGCTGCCTGCAGTGCCCTGGAACAACTCGGGGTTGCTTTCCGAAGTGTTGGGCAGGTGCGAGCCGGGAATCTGCCACAACATCATTGGAATGTTGTTGTTGGCCTTGCTCACCTGGCCGACGGCGGTGAGGAAGTTATCCCACGAGCGCGCGTTGTACAGCGTGGCCGAACCCGGCGCGGCGCTGTCGTCCATCTCGTAACGATCAAACAGGAAGAAGTCCGGGCTGGTGGCATTGCCGGTGGTGATGGTGCCCGGCGCGTTGGTCTTCAGCCAGTTGGAAACCGGTGTCGAGAAGGTCGACGCGATTTGCGCGTCGGTCAGCGTGTTGTGCAGCCAGAAGCCCGAGCCGATGGCCCACATGTTCTCCTGCCAGCCGAACGTCACCGTGTTCTTCGGTGCCAGGGTGCGGATCAGCCAGTTGTTGGCTTCCACCCAGCCCGCAAAGCCGGCGGCAAAGGTCGGGGTTGGATACGCGGCGGTGTCATAGGTCGGATTGCTGATGCAAGACTTGAACCACGCGCCCACCTGGCTATCCGTGCTGCCGGTGCCCACGGTGTTGCCGACGTTGGAGTTCCAGAACAGGTCGTTCTGGCCATCCACGCTCCATGCCGGGTAACCGTCATCCAGCATGTTCTGCAGGATCTGCACCGGGTTGCCGGTATAGGTCTTGCCGATATAGGTGGCCTTGCCCACGCCGTTCGGATCACCGGTGTTGGTGTAGCTGCGGCTGGTGGTCATCAGACACATGGCTTGGGCCACGGCGGTATTCACCGCGCCGGCCGGCAGTGCGCTGTTCACCATGCTGATGTAGCTGTTCTGCTGGATGGCGCCGAGCAGGTCAGGATTCATCAGCAGTGAGCCGTAATAGCTGTTGCCGTTGTACGTCACCGGGCGGTAGCGCAGCATCAATGCATCGGCGGCCAGCGTGGAGAAGTGGCGGCCCATGATGTAGCTGGCCGTTGCCATGGCGCTGCTGGCGCCGGCGGGGGCGTTGGTGAAGTCGTCGACGTTCTGGCCGCCGCTCATTTGCGCGGTGTATTCGACGATGGCGACGCGCATCGGATGGTTGTTGATCGCGCTGAGCGCGGTCAGGTCACGGGTCATGCGGTAGGCGTTGCTCGGCGGGTCGATCACGCCCGGATCACCGTTGCCGTTCACGCCGGCGTACTTGAAGACCACGTCGACCGGACGGCCGCCGAAGTCATCGTTGCCGCCGGTCGAGCTGGCAGTCGGTGTGGTGTTGTTCGGGCCACCAATCGCGCCTTGCGCAACGAAGGCCGGCCAGCCAGGCACCGAGCCACCGCTGATGATGGGCAACGGGGTGGGGCTGGGCGTCGGCGTTGCGCCCGGTGTCGGGGTCGCGGTGGTGCCCGGGACCGGTGTCGGCGTGGCGACGGTGCCGCTGCAGCTGCCCAGATCGGTCCAGGGCAGGCCGCTGCCGGCATTGGTATCAGGCTGATTGCCTTGCGTCCACCACTTGGCCTGATAGTTGCGGCCGTTGTAGCTCACTTGGGCGCCGCCCGAATAGGCGGTGCCACTGTTCCAGCTTGTCAGGCAGCCCGAGCCGGATGGCGTCGGTGTCGCGGTCGGTGCCGGCGTAGCCGTTGGCGCCGTGGTGGGGGTGGGGGTCGATGTCGGCACAGGCGTGGTGGTCGGCTTGGGCGTTGCTGTCGGGCTTGGGGTTGCAGTGGCCGCCGGTGTCGGGGTCACGGTTGGCTTGGGGGTTGCGGTCGCTGCCGGTGTAGGCGTGGCCGTCGGAGCGGGTGTCGCGGTCGGCTTGGGCGTTGCCGTGGGGGCGGGTGTTGCGGTCGGGGCCGGCGTCGGTGTCGGCGTGCTGCCGCTGTCTACGCCCAGATAGGTCCACAGGCTGGCGGTGGTCGGGTTCCAGCCGGTGCTGCTGTAGTCGGTCTGATTGACGGTGGCCTTATAGTCGCCGCCGTTGTACGACACGATGGTGCCGGCGGTGTAGTAGGTATCGGCCTGCCATGCGGGGTAGGTGGCGGCCAGCGCATGGGCTGCCAGTAGCGCGGCAGGCAATGCCGCCAGCGCCTTGGGTATTGCACGATGCATATCTCACTCCATTTTCTGTTTTTTGAATGGTTACTTCTGGCTTGGTTGCGACCCTGGCGCTGGCCTTGCGGCCGGGCACCAGCAAAAAGACCCCACCGGGTCGCAGTCCGGTGGGGCTAAGGAGACTTCCAGGCATGCCCGAAAGTTACGCTTCAAGGGTGGGGCCGGCCGAGACCGGCCCCGGCAGCTCGCAGGCAGAACCCGGTACTGCATTGCCGTCCAAGGTTTGTGAGTCCATCCGGCGGGGTTCTGCCCTTGACGCTTACTGATTGACCGTGGCCATCGCGGCGGTCAGCGAGCCGGTTGCATCGTCACCATCCAGCTCCCAGCTGAAGATGCCGTTCAAACCCTTGCTCTTGACGTAGCTGGCCTTGGCTTGGATGTCGGCCGGGGTGTCGTACGACCAGAAGGTGCTGCCGTCATACTTCCACGATGCCTTGGCGGTGGCGTTGTAGTAGACCGTGCCGGCGGCGTTCTTCAGCACCTTGTAGTCCTCGATGCCTGCTTCGTAGGTGCCGGTGGCGGCCTTGGTGCCCGGTTGATACAGGCCGTTGTTGGTGCTCGACACATTGGTCCAGCCACGGCCGTAGAACGGTACGCCCAGGTTGATCTTCGATGCCGGCAGGCCAGCAGCAAGCAACGCGGTAATGGCGTCGTCGATGTTGTAGCTGGCAAGGTCGCCACCTGCTGCCACGTTCGGGCTGGCCGGGTCCTTGTACAGATTGGCCTGGAAGTCGGTCACGGTGCCTGCGCCGACCGTGGTGCCGGTTTCCCATGCACCGTGGAAGTCGTAGCTCATCAGGTCAACCCAGTCGATGTACGGCGCGTACTTGGCCGGTTCGGTCTGGCGGATCTTGTCGGCGCCGGAGCCCACGGCCACAGTCAGCAGGTAGTGGCTGGCGCCATTGGCTGCGGCAGCAGCATCGAGCTGGGTGCGGAATTCCTGCATCAGCAAGGTGTAGTTCTGCTTGTCGGCCGCCGATACGGTGTTGTAGCCAACCCCCTGGATCACCGGGTATTCCCAGTCGATGGTCAGGCCGTCGAAGATGCCCTTGAGCGAGCCGGCGCCGCCGGTGTTGTTGGACGAATCCGCCGGATAGTTGCCGTTGATGTACAGGTCCACGCACGACGACACCAGCGCCTTGCGGCCTGCATCGGTGGCTGCTGCGGCCGAGAACCACTTCGACCAGGTCCAGCCGCCCAGCGCCATGGTGACCTTCAGGTTCGGATACTTCGCCTTCAGCTGCTTGAGCTGACCGAAGTTGCCGCGTACCGGGTTGCTCCACAGGTCTGCCACGCCGCTGACGGAGTTCGAAGCATCGAAGCTCTTCTGGATGTCGGCAAATGCATCGCCGCCATCACCGTTGCCGCTTTCGGTACGGGTGACATTGCCCTGGCACTTGTAGGTGCCGTCGGCCTGTTGATACACGTTGTTGAACGCGTACATCAGATAGCTCAGCTTGGCGGCCTGGCCCGAGGTATCGACGTTGCGCAGCATGTAGTTGCGGCCGTAGATGCCCCACTGCGCGAAGTAGGAGCCGATCTGCTTGCTGCCGGTGCTCGGTACAGGCGTTGCCGTGGGGGCCGGGGTCGCTGTCGGCGCCGGCGTGGCGGTCGGGCCGGACACTGGTGTCGGGGTCACGGTCGGTGCCGGCGTGGCCGTTGCGACCGGTGTCGGTGTTGCAGTGGGCTTGGGCGTTGCCGTCGCAGCCGGCGTCGGCGTGGCGGTCGGCGTGCTGCCGCCGCAAGCGCCCAGGTCGGTCCACGGCAGGCCGTCACCGGTGTTGGACGACGGGATATTGCCCTGGGTCCACCACTTGGCCTGGTAGTTGTGGCCGTTGTAGCTCACCTGAGCGCCACCCGAATAGGCGGTGCCGCTGTCCCACGTGGCATAGCAGCCCGAGCCGGCCGGTGTCGGTGTCACGGTCGGGGCCGGCGTTGCGGTTGGTGCGGTGGTCGGGGTCGGCGTGCTGGTCGGCACCGGCGTAGTGGTCGGCTTCGGTGTCGCGGTGGCTGCCGGTGTCGGCGTCGCGGTCGGCACCGGCGTCGAAGTCGGCTTGGGGGTGGCCGTGGCCGTCGGTGTGGCGGTCGGGGCAGGTGTCGGTGTTGGCGTGGTGCTGTCTACGCCGATGTAGGTCCACAGGCTGGCGGTGGTGGGGTTCCAGCCGGTGCTGGCGTAGTCGGTCTGGTTGACGGTGGCTTTATAGTCGCCGCCGTTGTAGGACACGATGGTGCCGGCGGTGTAGTAGGTATCGGCCTGCCAGGCCGGGTAGCTTGCGGCGAACGCATGGGTTGCCAGCAACGCTGCCGGAATGACGGCGAGTGCGAAGCGAGTCGATTGCAACATTCTAGTGATGCTCCATCCTTGGGTCGGTGCGTGTTGGTATTGTTAGGTGGTGCTCACTGGTCTTGGCGCAAAAGGACAAATCGTAATGCAGCGTACATTTTTTCGTCCTGGCCCGGAACAGCGGTTGCAGCCGCACAGGTCATGCAACGCTGCCTATTAGCGCCAATCGGAAAATCGCCGTCAAATATGTTGTGTATCAACAATTTGACATACTACAGGCTAACGAAAAAGCATCAAATTGGTACTACATACAACGGAGTGATTTGTATTTGTGCAGTGCAGAATATCGTGTAAGAAATTCATGAGAGTTGTGATGTGGTTGCAAATGGACAAATGGTGCGGTGCAAAATCATTATTTGTTGATGTAGTAATTGTTGCCGGAAACGGTATGAAAAATTGCGCTGGCATACAGGCTCCGCAGGCTGGGAAGTGTGTAGTTTTTGCGTCATGTCTGACCGGTGCCGCAGCTGCCCGCACTGTTGCCCGCCCGGCGTGACTTGGCCACGGGCGTGTCAGGCGGGCCTGCATGCCTTGGGCGGTCTGTACTGACCCATAAACTGGTCATGAAAAAGGGCAGACCTTGCGGCCTGCCCTTCAACCCGGTTCAGCCGGGAAGGTGTTACTGGTTTACTTCACGCCAACCGGCAGATCCGGGTATTCCTGCGGCAGTGCGTACTTGGTGCCGCCGATGGTGATCTGGTAGTTGGACGGGCCGGAGATCGGCAGCTGGTAGTTCAGGGTCACGTCGATCGTGCCGCCCGGTGCCAGCGATTGCCAGCTCGGGATGGTGAATTGCGCGTGGTTGTAGTTGGCCGTGAAGCCGCCGATGTTGTTCGGACCACTGTAACCGGCGCTGGTCACCTTCAGCCCCACGCCCGACTGGTCGGTCATGGTGGACGGTGCCGATACCGGGTAGTCGAACTCGACCACGCTGCCGCCCGCAATGGTGGTTGCGGAGTTGTTGGTCAGTACCAGATGCGGGTTGATCGGGTAGTTCTGATCGCCCATCTTCCACTGGTTGAGTACAACCGACAGGTTGGCAGTGCTGGCCGGCATGGTGCCCTCGGCACGCTTGTTGCCATAGGCGCTGGCTGCCGTGAACTTGTTGAACAAGTCCGTGGTCAGCGTGGTGCCCATGAAGTACTCGCCCTTGCCGCCGTTCATGCTGGCGTTCCAGGCGTAGTCACCGGCCATTTCCCAGATCATTGCGCCGCCGATACCGTTGTTCACGATGTAATCGGCCTTGGCATTGATCGACTGCTCGGTTTCCACCGACAGGAAGACCTTCTTGGTGGCGTTCCACAGCCACGGTGCCACCAGCGTGCTGCTGTAGTTGGGCGCGTAAGTGCCGGTGATGGTCTTTTCCGTCACCTTGTAGGCATCAAGGTAGTCCGGAACGATACCGTTCTGCAGGTTCAGCGCGTGCCACAGCGGGTTGCCGCCGCCCGGTACCGGGTTCCCGGTGCTGTCGAGGTCATACCAGATGTTGTCGATGCCGACCGCGCCATCGCCGCAGCTGGCGATGCCCTGGCATGTCACCGTCGAGCTGACCGTGGGCGAAGTGCCCCACAGGCCGTTGGTGCCGCCGGTCACGTTCTTCCAGCCACGGGTGTAGTACGGCACACCGACGTTGATGCGGCCGGCTTGCAGTGCGCCACGGTAGTAGCGGTACGCCCAGTCCACGTTCAGATAGCCGATGTTCTGGAACTGATACGCGCTGCCGGCCTTCAGCTCGGCATCGTTGCCGTCGTCAAACAGCGATGCGTTAGGGCCGACATACTGGTTCCACGCGCCGTGCAGGTCATACGACATCAGGCTGGCGTAGTCCAGGTATTGCAGCGAGGACATGTTTTCTTCGCCACGCAGGATCCAGCCCGATGCCGAACCGGCGATGGTCAGCATGTAGTACTTGTTGTCCTGCACTGCGGCGGCATCCAGCTTCTGGCGCAGCGTCTTCATCAGCACGTTGTAGCTGGTCATCAGACCGGCCAGACGCGGCTGCGACAGGCTGAAGTCCAGCGGGTTACCCGCCTTGGCATTGGTGGTCGGGTGTTCGTAGTCGATATCCACGCCGTCGAAGAACGGGTACTGACGCAGGAAGGCGACGATGGAATCGGCCAGCGTGTTGATGCCCGCCGTGTTTACCGAGCCGTCGGCATTGGTGGTGGCGGTGTAGAAACCGGTGCCGCCAGCCCAGCCGCCGATCGACATCAGCACCTTCACGCCCGGATGCAGCTTCTTCTGTTGTGCAAACAGGTTGAAGTGGCCCTTGTACGGCAGGCTGCTGTCCATGGTTACGCCAGCTACGGCCGGCTTGCCGTCGGAGCCATCCCACACCATGTCGGTATCGGCATTGCCGGCGCCCGAACCGATGGTGATCTTGTAGGTGTTCTGGTCAACCGCAGCAAACGCGTAGTTGATGTGCGATACCTTGTCCCACGGCAGGTTGTTCACCAGGAAGGCCGGGGTGCCATCCTTGCCGGTACGCCAGGTGGCGAAGTAACCGACGATACGGCGGTTCAGGCCGTTGGCCAGCACTTCGCGGCCGTTGGCGTCGTACACCTTGCAGTACGGCACGTTGCTTGCGCCGCTGGTCAAACCATCCGGACGGCAGTTGGTGCCCGGCACCGGGGTGGGGGCAGGTGTGGCGGTCGGCGCGGGCGTTGCCGTGGGGGCCGGGGTCGCTGTCGGCGCCGGCGTGGCGGTCGGGCCGGATACCGGTGTCGGCGTCACGGTCGGTGCCGGCGTGGCCGTTGCAACCGGGGTCGGTGTTGCAGTGGGCTTGGGTGTTGCCGTCGCAGCCGGTGTCGGCGTCGCGGTCGGTGTGCTGCCGCCGCAGGCGCCCAGATCGGTCCACGGCAGGCCGTCACCGGTGTTGGACGACGGGATATTGCCCTGGGTCCACCACTTGGCCTGGTAGTTGTGGCCGTTGTAGCTCACCTGAGCGCCACCCGAATAGGCGGTGCCGCTGTCCCACGTGGCATAGCAGCCAGAGCCGGCCGGTGTCGGCGTCACGGTCGGGGCCGGCGTTGCGGTTGGTGCGGTGGTCGGAGTCGGGGTCGACGTCGGAACGGGTGTCGAGGTCGGCTTCGGTGTCGCGGTGGCTGCCGGTGTCGGCGTAGCGGTCGGCACCGGCGTCGAAGTCGGCTTGGGAGTGGCCGTGGCCGTCGGTGTGGCGGTCGGGGCAGGCGTCGGTGTCGGCGTGGTGCTGTCTACGCCGATATAGGTCCACAGGCTGGCGGTGGTGGGGTTCCAGCCGGTGCTGGCGTAGTCGGTCTGGTTGACGGTGGCTTTATAGTCGCCGCCGTTGTAGGACACGATGGTGCCGGCGGTGTAGTAGGTATCAGCCTGCCAGGCCGGGTAGCTTGCGGCGAACGCATGGGTTGCCAGCAACGCAGCCGGAATGACGGCGAGTGCGAAGCGAGTCGATTGCAACATTGGGATTGCTCCATCCTTGGTTGGTGTCACGCCCTGTGTGGTCCGGGCGCGCTTTGCTTTGCTGGTTGTCTTGCGACAAGGCGTGGCTGCGTGGAAGTGATTGCTGCTCACGCCGGGCCAGCCGTTGCCACCGCGTGCGGCAGCAACATTGCGTATTTATGGCGGTGGATGAATGACCGTCAAATTTGTTGTGTATCAACTATTTAACAAATGAGCGGGCCACGGCCCTGGCCGGGCGGGATGGACATTTTCCATCAATGATGGTGGTTTGTTGCGGTGCGAAACGAGCGGGGATAAAAGCGCCGGAATGAACGTATTGTTCTATTTGGACAAATTGTGCTGCGCAGCATTTCATTGCGCGGGGACGATGCGATGCATGCCGGCTGCGTGGTCTGCCGGGCTGGTTGCCTGGGGTCAAAACGGCCGGCAAGTGTGCGATCCGCGCATCAGTACGCGGGGTGTTGACGCATCCGGCGCAATGCTGCGCCGGGTGGGGGTGGTGCTCTAGGGCCTGTTAACACTTATTTCGCGCTTGCGCTGGGCCGCAAAGAGGTCAGCTACAAGGCACGCAACGCAGGCAATAACCGGTTATTGCCAAGGCGCGTAACGCCGTAGATGGCCTCTTTGCGGCCCAGCCCTGCGGGTGCGGGGTATTTCGGGCGGTTCGCTGCGTTGCAAACCGCCTGCGGTACCCGTACCGCGCGGTACCCGTACCGCGGCGCGTTCTGCGCCTTGCGCTCCATCCCGAACTACCCCGAACGCAAGCGTGAAATAAGTGTTAACAGGCCCTAGCGTGCGGCCGAGGCCGGGTGACGGGCGTCGCGATCGGCCTTCAGCTTGGCCTTGTCGGCCTGCAGCGTGCTGTGGCTGGCCTGCCGGTCTGCTTTCAGGTGTGCACGGTCGCTGGCCAGCGCAGCGCTATCGTGCTGGCTGCGGTCGGCGGCGATCTTGGCACGATCGGCTTGCAACGTTGCCCGTGCAGCGGCGCGGTCGCTCTTGAGTTTTTCGCGGTCCGCGTTGTTGGGGCCGGCCAGTGTGGCTGTGGACAGTGCGCACAGCAGCAACAGTGTCAGGGTGTGTTTCATGGCTACTCCCGCGATGCAGGTTGAGTGGTGCCGGCCATGGCGCAGGCCGGCCGGGGATTACTTGCCGATTTCCTTGCTGACCGAGTTTTCCTGCTGGTTCAGCACTTTCTTCTCGGACTTGGTGATATGGCCGTTGTTCTGGCTGGCCATGTCGCGTTCTTCCTGGCGGATCTGGCGATCCTGCTTGTGCAGCCCGTGCGCCTGCTGCTTGGTGATTTCGCCTTCCTTCACTTCCTTGTTGATGCGGCGATCCTGATTGGCAAGGCGCTGGTTCACTTCGGTGCGGCGCGGGTGGGCTTTTTGCCAGGCGGTTTCGGCCATGGCGCTGGTGGAGAACGCCAGGCCCAGTACGCCAACAAGGATTGCATTGCCGACAAGCATCGTGGTTTTCATGGTGGGGCACCTTATAGTGAATTGAGAACCTGGCTGCGGTCTGGCTTGCGGGCCGGTTCTGAGTGATAAAACGCGCCCCGGCGCGCGCACGACGACACGCGTGTGTTTCCCGCAGTAACCGGATCGCGCACCCGTGTACGACGGCGCTAAAACAGTGAGGCAGACATGTTGCAGCGGCAGATTTCCAGTGAAGCTACCCATGAGTTGATGAAAAGCCTGGTCATCCCGCCCAGGCCGGCGATACTGGTTGCGCTGGAAGAGGCGGCGCGCGCGGCCGAGCCTGATCTTGCCGCGATAGGCCGCATCATTGTCGGCGATCTGGCGCTGTCGGCCGCGGTACTCAAGACCGTCAATTCGCCGCTGTTCCGGCGTGGCGGCAAGATAGGTTCGGTGCCACAGGCGGTGCAGATGCTGGGCCGCGACAATCTCTACAACGTGGTGCGTGGCTTGCTGCTGCGTCACAGCATCAAGGGCAAGGGTCTTGCCCCGGAGCAGCTCGATTCCTTCTGGAGCATCGCGCAGCAGTGCGCGATGGTGGCGGCCTATCTGGCGGCGCGCGTGCCAGGCGTGCAGCCGGACGACGCCTATACCTATGGCTTGTTCCGCCATTGCGGCATGATCCTGATGGCCATGCGCTTTCCCAGCTACGCCAAAAACATGCATGAATCCGAGCGGCTGGCGCGTGCCGAGGGGATTGCGCAAGAGGAAAAGCGCTATCACACCAGCTTCAACGTGATCGGGTATCTGGTGTGCCGCAGCTGGTATCTGCCCGAGGACGTGGCACTGGCCGTACTGAACCAGCACGACTACGCACTATTCGATGGGCCGGGGCGTGACCAGCACCATATCCTGGCGCTGGTTGCACTGGGCAGCCTGGCCGAACACATCGTCAAGATGACGGTGCATCAGTTCGAGCACGTTGAATGGCGGCAGATCGAGCCAACCTTGCTGCGTTTTCTTGGTCTGGATGGTAACGAGTTCGAAGACCTCTACGACGCCATGCAGGGCATGCTGGCGGAACACTGAGCCCACTACTGCAAGTGGCCAGGATACTGGCCGATCCGCGCGCTCCCCGGTACAGTTCATGCGCCCCGCTTAGGCCCGTTTGCGGCCGGGTGAGAGGCAGACAAGAACGAGGAGAGAAATCATGAACCGCACACAGGTGCTGGCCCTGCTGGCAGGTGTGGCGCTGACCGCAATGCTGGCAGCATGCGTGGATGACAGCAGCAGCGTGACCAGCCCCACGCCGGTGCCGACCCAGCCCCCCACCCCGACGCCGCTACCGCCGGTCACCGGCATTCCACAAGCTTCAGTGGCATACCGCTTTGCGCCTTATCTGAGCAGCGGTGGTGCCTTCGATGCCGTGGCGTGGTCCAAAGCCACCGGGCAGAAATACGTCACGCTGGCGTTTTACAACAGCGACGGCACCTGCAAGGGCGCATGGACTGGTGGTGACGATGCGGCTGTACAGGCCGTGGTGAACGATCTGCGCAGCCTGGGCGGGGGCGTCATCATCGCGACCGGTGGCTGGAATGGCGACGACCCGGCGCGTCGCTGCAGCAACGCAGCGGCCCTGGCGGCGGTGTATCAGGGCGTGCTCGATCAATTGGGGGCAGACCATCTCGATATCGACCCGGCAGCGGGTGACAAGTACAACAACCTGGCGCCGGCAGTGGTCGATCTGCGCAATGCAGCGCTCAAACTGCTGCAGGACAACTTCAAGGCGCAGGGCAAGACGCTGACGGTGTCGTACACGCTGGTGTCCCATGCCGATTCCGGCTTCGATGCCGCCAGCCTGTATGTGCTGCAGTCGGCCAAGGCGGCCGGGGTCGAGATCGGTCTGGTCAACCCGATGGTGATGGACTTCTACGATGGTGTGTCCGGCAAGCAGATGGGGGCGCGTGGCGTGCTGGCGCTGCAGAACGTGTTCCAGCAACTGAAAGCGCTGTTGCCGGGCAAGAGCGACGCGCAATACTGGGCCATGATGGGTGCGCTGCCGATGATAGGCCAGAACGATAATGCCTCCGAAGTGTTTACCGCCGCCGACGCATTGACGCTGCTCGACTTTGCGCGCCAGAAGGGCATGGGGCGGCTGGCGTTCTGGTCGCTGGGGCGTGATAACGGCAACTGCGCGGGCAAGACCGCCGCAGACTGGCAATGCAGCGGCCTGGCCCAGCAGCAGTGGGAGTTCAGCCTGCGCTTTGGTGGTTTCTGATCCGGCCGGTGAGGCGCGCGCGGGCCTGTTGCCGGGCATCTCGTGGCATACCTTGCCGCAAACAGCCTGCCGGCAATTTGATGGACTTGTCTTGTGCGGGAGCGTTGGGTGCTTTATCTGCTTGATTTGATCGGCTGCGCTGTTTTTGCCGTTAGCGGTGCGCTGGCGGCCGGCCACGCCGGGCTGGATCTGCTGGGGGTGATGACGATCGCTACCATCACCGCCATCGGTGGCGGTACGGTGCGCGACCTGCTGATGAACCGCCACCCTGTGTTCTGGATGTGCGATCCGCGTTATCTCTATCTGACCTGCATCACCGGCCTGCTGACGGTGCTGTATGTGCGCTACTTTCCGTCGCCTGCTGCGGCGCTGCTGGTGCCTGATGCACTGGGGCTGGCGCTGTTTGCCATTTGCGGCGCGCAGCTGGCCGAGCAAGCCGGCCACCCGCGCATCATTGTGGTGTTGATGGGCATGCTGACCGGCACCGCCGGTGGTGTGGTGCGCGATGTGCTCAGCAACCAGGTGCCGCTGATCCTGCGCAAGGACATTTATGCCTCGGCCGCGATTGCCGGCATCGTGCTTTATTTGCTGCTAAGGGCGTTGCGTGTGTCCACCCTGTGGGCCGGCGCAGCAGGCTTTGTTGCCATTGCCGCACTGCGCCTGCTGGCCGTTGCCTATGGCTGGCAACTGCCGGTGTTCAGGCTGGCCTGAGCCAGTCTGGACACCGGGGGCTCACGCCAGCGCGCGTTTGAGTACCGGTACGCGGCGCAGCAACAGCCAGTCGGCCAACAGCACGGCCAGGATCGACACCCCGACCAGCGGGAAGGCGACGGCCAGCAGCACGAACACCGCCAGTCCGCTTTTCCACGCCGGCATCTGGCGTGACGGCGCCGGTGCGCCCAGCCGGCCGCGCGGGCGGCGTTGCCACCACATCACCGTGCCGCTCACGCTCAGCAGGATCACGAACAGGCAGGCAAACAGCATCAGCAACTGGTTGGCCAGGCCGAAGAACTTGCCCTCGTGCAGTGCCACACCCATTTCGACGGCCTTGGGCACCGCGCCATAATCCCGCCAGCCCACCTGTGCCAGCACCTTGCCGCTGTACTGGTCGACGTGCACGGTTTGTTCTTCGCGCGGATCATTCGGGAAGGCTGACAGCGTGAACACGCCGCTCTCGTCGCCGGGCAGGCTGATGCCATAGCTGGCCGGTAGGCCGATATGGCGCGCCAGGGCTTCCAGCTGCGCGAGTGTGACCAGGCTTGCACCGGGTGCCGGGGTTGCTGCCTCTTCGTGATGGTGATGCGAACCCGATTTGGGCAGCGGTGTGTCCTCTGCCGCCCAAGCCACCGTAGGCTGGCCGCCGACATTGAGGCTGGCCGCGGTGCGATCCGACTTGGGTACGTCATCCCACATTTGCGCCGGAAAGCGGCTCCATACCTTGGCGTATTGCGAGCCCCACACGCCGCTCCACGGCAGGCCGGACAGCAGCATGAAGGCCAGCAGCAATACGCCCCAGAAGCCGCCCACCACGTGCAGATCACGCCAGAACAAGCGCTTGCTGGCGCGCAGGCGCGGCAGCAGCGTGCCCCACACGCCGCCACCACGCGGCCACCACATGTAAAGCCCGGAGGCGACCAGCACCAACGCCCAGCTGGCGGCCATCTCGACGATGAAATCACCCGTCTTGCCCAGCAGCAGCTTGCCATGCAGTTTCTTGGCGATGTGCTGCAGGGTGCGTTCGTCGTCCTGCGCACCCAGCACCATATTGCGGTAGGGGTCGACGTAAACGGTCTGTGTACCCTGTGCCGCAGCCAGCGTAAAGCTGCTGCTGCGGTCGGCGGCAGTGGGCGGGGTGTACTTGCGCACGGTCTGGCCGGGGTAGGCCGCGCGTACCGTGGCGAGCAGGGCATCCGCGCTCGCCGGTGTGCCTTGCGGGGTGACCACCAGCAGCGGCCGGTACATGGCCAGATCGAGCTGGGGTTTGAACAGGTAAACCATGCCGGTCAGGGCCAGCATCAGCATGATGGGTACGACAAGAAGGCCGGCATAGAAATGCCAGCGCCAGGCAAGCGCGTAGAAACGCGGCGGAGTATTCGCCATGATGGGTTCCGGTGTTGCCAGCAGCCACGGGCTGCTGTGCCCGTAGCGGGCATCGTCAGGTCATCACGCAGGGGCGTGATGGGGCAGGGTGACGTTCAGGCGGAACCGGGTGGTGCGCGCGCCTCGCGCAGGCGTGCCAGTGGCGTGCTGGGCTGATCCGGGGCGGCCGGGAGGGCCGTCAATGCGGTCAACCGCGTGGCGGGCAGCGGTGCCACCCAGGGCAGCAGCGGTACACCGGTGCCGCCGGCGATGGCTGCGGTGCAATCCGGGCATGATAGCTGCGGGTGGCCGGGCAGGGGCAGCTCGCGCGGGTTGGACATGCCCTGCGTGCTGCACAGTGATTGCGTCAGCCCGCTCTGGCCCGGCATACCCAGCTCGTGCCACACGCGCAGACTGCCCTGCAGCGTCAGGGCCAGCATCAGGGTCAGGCAAAGCAGGGCAAGGCGGCGCATCTGTGCCATGGTGGCTCACAGCGGGAAATGGCGGATTATAGCCCGCCAGCCACCCGGCCAAGGTGGCGGTTCTGCAGGTGTTGTGCGTTTGCACCGTCCGGCTGGCGAGCCTGCACCATCAGTTGCCGGCACTCGCCGCTTGGCTTGGGGCGCCGCAGTGGCTGGCGCGCTGGCATGGACTGGCGCCACTCAGCCACGCCGCACGGCCAGAAACACGCCGGCCGACATCAGCAGCAGGCCGATCGCCCGCTGTGCGGTGATGGCATGCGTGGGTGCGCCCAGCAGACCGAACTGGTCGATGGCGGCCATGGAAACGAGCTGGCCCAGCAGGACGAACGCCACCGCATTGCCCACGCCGAACTGCGGGGCCACCCAGGTGACGCTGAGTACGTAAAAGGCCACGAACACGCCGCCGCAGTAGTAATACAGCGGTACTGCGGTTTTGGGTGGTGGCTTCAGCCCGCCCTCTACCGCAAACAGGAATACCACAGAGATTGCCAGCGCCAGCAGAAACAACACCGAGGCTGCAAACGCCGGGCTGGCGTAGCGCGCGCCCAGGTTGGCACTCAGCGCTGCCATGACAGGAATGCCGATGCCGGTGGCCAGCATCAGACATGCAAAGAACAACTGGTTTGCCATTCCGCCTGTCCTCCCGCCTTTGCCCGGGCACCACATGCCCGCAGCACATCAACGATCACGCATGCCGGGCGGTGCCTGTTGCCGCAGCGCACGAGATTAATGGAACGATAGCTTCTGGACGCTGTTTTGTTGTGACGGTTGATGCACGGTCGCCCAAGTGCAGCGCGGCCCAGCCGGATTGCGCTTCACTTGGCCTGTCGGCGGGGCCGGAAATACTGCTGATCGGCATAAAAGGCATCGTCCTGCTCTGGCCACCAACCGGGCACGCCCAGATAGGGCAGCGGCGGCAGCTGGCGTGGCGTGGTGAGCATGCCGGCATCGAGCTGGCGGGCAATTTCACCATCCAGCCAGGCCAGTCGATCAGCTTGCGGCAGCGCGAAGTAATCGGCGGGTACGGCCAGCTGCCAGCTCTTGCCGGTCAGGCCCTTGAATGGCTGCAGCAGTGCTTCGTAATTGGCATGGCCGAACGAGATGGCCTCGATGCGCAGGCCCCAGTCGGCACGGTGCTCAACGAACAGCGCCTGCCACTGGTGCTCGCGCTGCAGGGCGAGTAACGCCGGGTCGCAACTGGCGACGATCAGCCCGCATTCATCGAACAAGGTCGCAGCATCACGTACGGTACCGCGTGCCTTGCCAGCGCTGGCGGCCATTTCACGCAGGTGCAGCGCATTGAGCGCGGCTTTGGCGCGCGGGAAGGTGTGCCACACCAGCGCATTGAAGGTGTCGTGCCAGTTGGGCCGGGTCGCAATGCGGCCCAGCTCGGCGATTTCGACTTCGTAGTAGTGGGTGAGGCTGTCCGAATCGACACACTGCAACGGCAGGCCGCGCTGGGTGCGTGGCGCGGGCTGCAACCGTGCCCAGTCGGTCAGTGCGGGGAAGCGTTCAAGCTGCAGCAGCAGCGGCAGCATGGGGGCGTAGGCAGGGTGGCCACTGAAGTAATCCAGCGGCCAGTCAGGCGGGCTCACCGGCGATCAGAGCTTGCCGAGGTCAAGACGGCCTTCGCCCAGTACCTTGCTCTTGCTGGCGTCCAGTGCCTTGACCTGCAGCACGTAGCGGCTGCCCTTGTTGCACGGTGGCAGATAGGCACCCGCACCGCCGCCACGCTGGGCAGAGATCAGCTGGAAGCCGCCGGGCAGGCCGGCTTGTTCGCCCGGGACGCTGGGCACCTGGGCATTGGTGGCGCCGCTGGGCAAGGTATACAGCACCACGCCGTGGCCGCCGTTGTCGAGCGCGCCACCGCGTTCGGAAAACTCAACCTGCAGTGCGGCGGTGCCGGCCGGTAGGTCGTACACATTCAGCGCCGGGCTGGCGCCCTGACCACCCAGCTTGGCACATTGCTGGCCGGGCGGGATGGCGACGCCATTCCAGGCGGGATTGGCAAAACGGACGGTCAGCCGCACCCCTTCGGCCAGGGCGGCCGGGGCGGCGAGCGAGGCAAACAAGGCAAGGGCGGCAAGGCGTTTCATGGTATGAGCCAAACGAAAAAGGCGAATTCGCCACGGATATTGTAGCGAATTCGCCCCGGGGTCAGGGTGAGCATGCTCACCCTGACGGTGTAACAATTAACTTCGGCGTGTTGCAGTGCTGAGCAACCAACCGTGCCGGCAGGCGCTTAAGCCAGTGCCTTCAGTGCCGCGTCGTAGTTCGGCTCGTCCTTCACTTCGGCAACCAGCTCGGTGTGCAGCACCTTGTCGTTGGCATCCAGCACCACGACGGCGCGCGCAGCCAGGCCAACCAGCGGGCCGGATGCGAACTCAACACCGTAGTCGGCCAGGAAGGCGCGGCCGCGCTGGGTGGACAGTGTCACCACATTGTCGAGGCCTTCTGCGCCGCAGAAGCGCTTTTGTGCGAACGGCAGGTCGGCCGAGATGCACAGCACCACGGTGTTTTCCAGCTTGGACGCAGCCTGGTTGAAGTGGCGCACCGAGGTAGCGCAGGTAGGGGTGTCGATGCTCGGGAAAATGTTCAGCACCTTGTTCTTGCCGGCAAAGCTGGCCAGGGTGACGTCAGACAGATCGGCGCCGACCAGCGAGAACGGCTTGGCCTGGCTGCCGACTGCCGGCAGGGTGCCGTTGACTTCAACCGGGTTACCGCCGAGGGTGACTTGCGACATGGGTATGCTCCTGTGGTGACTGCCAATGAAAAACCGGGCTGGATTGTCGATCCTGCCCGGTGGGTATTGCAAGCACTTTACAGGCGCGCTGCGCGCCGGTGCCCTGTGTTCATGCTTCCGCTTCGGGCTCGCGCGGTGGTGGCGGGGGCAGCAGCGCCTGGGCGGCTTCGTCGAAATCGGGTTCGCTGTTCAGCTCGCGCACCAGCTCGGCATAGACCACCACATCGTTGGTGTCGAGCGCGATCAGTGCGGTTGCCATCAGGCCGGACAGCGGCACATCGGTGATCATCACGCCGTAGTCCTTGTGGAAATCGCGCCCGCGCAAGGTACACAGCAGCTGGATTTTCTTGAACCCCTCGATCTGCACCGTGCGTGCCAGCGCGTACGGCGTATCGACCGAGACCACCAGCACGGCGGTGTTGTCGAACAGGTCGGCCATGGCTTCCAGCCGGCGCGCAATGGTGAGGCCCACGGCAGCGTCTATGCTGGGCACCACGGCGATCAGCTTGCGGCGACCATAGAATTTGGACAGCGGCACATCCTGCATGTGCTGGTCCACCAGCATGAAGCTGTGCGCGTCTTCGCCTACGTGGGGGAAATGTCCGCCGACGCTGATGGGGGTGCCGTTGAGCAAGATGGTGGCCATGGCAGCCGTCCTGTCAGGTGTGAAGAGTTTCAGTATGGATGGCTTGCGCCCAAAAACAAGGCGCTGCGGGGCTTGCCGCTACCATTGCATCGATTTGGAGTCGTGCATGCCCGCTGCAGGCGTGAAAGCGCAAGCGCTACGGGTAGTACCAGAACAGCGAATAGCCGGTAGAGCGCAGGTTGCCCAGCTCAAGCTGCAGGAAGGCATGCACTTCGTCGCCGGCCGGAAACTGGCTGCGGTTGCGTTCGGCCGGCACCAGATACTCGTGCGGGCTGAATGATTTCTTGGCGACTACCTGCTCGTGTTCATCGGTCAGCGTCAGCTCCAGCATGGGCAGCGCCTGTTCGTACGGGGCCAGATTGCGCACGCTGGCATTGACCTGAATCATGCTGTCCTGCCCTGGTACATAGGTCAGCTCGGAGTAGTCCGAGCGCAGCAGGTCGGCCTGGGTGGGCAGTGCCAGCGTGCAGCCCAGCAACTGGCATACGCGCTGGTAATGCGGGTGCAGCCACGGCAACTGGGCAATGGCCTCGGTGCGGTAGGTAAACGCCAGCTGGCCGATCAGCGCGATCAGTGCGAGCAGTGCCAGCGGCGGCCACGCCCAGCGCCACGGCGACGGCGGCGGTGGCGGGGTCAGCAGCGCTTCGTCTTCCAGCGTGCGGATCGGCTGATAGCGGCCACTGCGCTCGCCATGTTCTTCATGCTCTTCGGCGGCGGCGGTGGGCTGGGCGGGTGATTCCTGCTCCAGTTCGGCAGCGGCCGGTGTGGCTTCTATCTCGATGCCTGTTGAGGGCTCATCATCCGGGGCCGTTTCGTCCGCGTGGACGATCTGCGCGGTGTCAGGGGCTGGCTCGATCACCGGTTCGGCTGTCGCTGCCTGTTCGGCCTGGACCGCAACGGCCGCTGCGGCGACGGGCGCTGCCGGTTCGGGCTGCACGGCAGGCGCAGGCGCAGGCGCCGCCTGGCTGGCCGGCGGCGTGGCGACGGGAGCGTGGGCCACCGGGGCTGGTGCGATGCCCACTTGCGCGTGAGCAACATCCGGCGCGGCAACTGGCTCGGGCTTTGGCGCTGCAGTTGGTGCTGCGGGCGGAGGTGTCTTGGGTGTTACTGTCGGTTGTGGTTCAGGCGGTTGCGGTGCGTGCGCCGCTGCTCGGGTCGTCGTGGCCGGGGTTGCCACTGCCGGTGCATTGCGTGGCGCTGCATCGGCTTGTGGAGCCACGGCGGCGGGTGGGCGCGTTGCCTGATTGCTTGCAGCCGCACGGGCTGGTGCGCTGGCTGGCGCGCTTTTCGCACCGCTAGTTGCCGGCGGCGGTGTCGGGCCGCTGGTGGCTGGTTGCGTGACTGGCGGGGTGGTGGCCACTGCCGGTGCAAGCGGTGCCGCTGCTGCAGGTTTGCCAGCAGCGGGGGCAATGGCCGGTGCGCTGGCGGGGGCCGGTGCTGCTGCCGCTTCGGCAGGGGTTTCAACGCAGTCGAGTGCGTTGAATACAAATGCGCATTTACCGCAACGCACCTTGCCCCGGTGCGCAGCAAGCTGCGTATCGGTGACCTTGAAGGCGGTCTGGCAATTGGGGCATCGGGTGACGAGCGGCATGGCGGGGATTCTAGTCGATTTGGCGCTGCCGACAAAACCTTGCTGGCCGCGTTGCGCTCACGTGTGGCATGGCTTGTACGGCTCGCATTCCGCGTATCTTCCCGGCGGTGTCGCGCGGTGGATGCACGGCCACCCGGGCCGTGCGGCGATCAGGCGTGCTTGCTGCCGGACAGGCACACCCAGCCGTCTTCTTCTGCCTTGGGTGCAAAGTTGAACCACTGGCCGTAAATGGCGATCACGTCGTCCGCCTGTTCGGACAGGATGCCCGACAGCGCAATGCGGCCACCGGCACGCACGCGGCCGGCCAGCATGGGGGCCAGTGCCTTGAGCGGGTTGGTGAGGATGTTGGCGACCACCACATCGTATTCGCCGTCCGGCAGCGCGTCAGGCAGGTAGAAGGCGATCTCCACACTGTTCTGCTCGGCATTCTGGCGGCTGGCCACCATGGCCTGCGGGTCGATGTCCACGCCGTCGGTGCGGCCGGCGCCGACCTTGCGCGCGGCAATGGCCAGAATGCCCGAGCCGCAGCCGTAGTCGAGCACGGTTTCACCGGCCCGGATATTGGCATCCAGCCACTGCAGGCACAGCCGCGTGGTGGGGTGGCTGCCGGTACCGAACGCCAGACCCGGATCGAGCGCGATATTGATCGCGTCGGCATCGGGGGCTTCGTGCCACGTCGGGGTGATCCACAGCCGCTTGGAAATCGGGATGGGGTCGAACTGCGCCTGCGTCAGCCGCACCCAGTCCTGCTCTTCGACCGTGACGGTCTGATAGCTCGGGGCGGCGATGCCGATGGCGTTGGCGGCGGCGGCCACGGTCAGCGCCGGGTCCATTGCGTCGTCCAGGTGCGCCACCACGATGCTGTGATCCCACATCTGGTCCACTGGCTCGCCCGGCTCGCCGAAAATGGGTTTTTCCTCGGCTGTGCCGGCGGCGGCATCCTCGATGCTGACCGACAGCGCGCCCAGATCGAACAGCGCGTCGGACAGCGCTTCGGCGTGTTTGGAATCGGTGGTGATGCGCAGTTCGGTCCAGGGCATGGCAGGTCTTCCGGTAACAAGGCCGCCATTGTCGCACAGGCGTGCTGGCGGCGTTGCCGCAGCCCAAACAAAAGCCGCCCGGAGGCGGCTTGTGCATGGCCCGCTGTAAGGGTTAACGCAGCAGCGACAGAACCTGACCGGCCGATGCATTGGCCTGTGCCCGCACGGCCAGATCGGCCTGATTGCGGATTTGCGACTGGATCAAGGTCGAGCTGGCGCTGGCGTAGTCGGTATCACCGATGCGGCTCTTGGCGGCAGAGAGGTTCTCGTTGCTGGTCAGCAGATTGTTGGCGCTGGCGCTCAGGCGGTTGCTGATGGCACCCAAGGTGGCGCGGCTGCTGTTGATGCTGGTGACGTCGTTATCCAGCGCTGAAATGGCGTTGCCGGCCGATGTCGGGCTGGACAGGTCGAGCGTGCCGCTGGGGCTGGACAGCGAATTCAGGCTGGTGCCGGGTATGGCAATGGTTTCGTTGGCATTGGCGCCTGCTTGCAGCGTAAAGCCGTTGCCTTGCAGCAGTTGCTGGCCGTTGAACTGCGTATTCTTGAGGATGTCCTGGCTCGATTGCGACAGTGCATCCGATTGCGCCTGCAGTGCCGCGCGGTCTTCCGGCGACAGCGTGCTGTTGCCGGCGGCCACGGCCAGCGTGCGCTGGTCGATGGCGTTGTCGGACAGCTGCGACAACGCGCCGTCGGCCACCTGGGTGAGCGAGATGCCGTCCGACAGATTGCGCACCGCCTGGCCGTTGCCGGCGATCTGCGCGGCAAACTGCTGGATGATGGCCGAGCCGGCCGCGTCATCGGCCGCGCTGTTCACGCGCTTGCCGCTGGATAGCTGGTTCAGCGTGCGGTTGAGCGTGTCGGTGTTGCGGTTGGCGGGTACGCTCGAAAGCGTGTTGGCATTGTTGCCGATGGAGGAAATCATGGGGGCCTCCCCGTCCTGCATTGATACGTCAGCCTCCAGCTTACGCCCGGAGTTTCAGCATCCGCTAATCTAGATGACGAATGGCGCCCGCCCGCCGCGCATTAAAAAAGCCACGATATGCATCGTGGCTTTTTTGTCTGCCTGCCGTACAGATCAGAGCGGCGGCAGCTGGTTTTCCAGCACCGTGCGGATCTCGGGCATGCGCGCTTCCAGATAATGGATGCTGGTGCCGCCCTTGACGAACTCTGCGTCCAGCAACAACTGCTGGTGCAGCGGAATGTTGGTGCGGATGCCCTGCACCACCATTTCCGACAGCGCGATGCGCATGCGGGCCATGGCCTGCTCGCGCGTATCGCCGTAGGTGATGATCTTGCCGATCATCGAGTCATAGTTGGGCGGTACGAAGTAACCCTGGTACACGTGCGAATCCACGCGCACGCCAGGGCCACCCGGGGTGTGATACGTGGTGATGCGGCCGGGGCTGGGCACGAACTTGAGCGGGTCTTCCGCATTGATGCGGCACTCGACGGCGTGGCCCTTGAGCTTCACGTCTTTCTGCGTGTACTGCAGCGGCAGGCCGGCAGCCACGCGGATTTGTTCCTGCACGATGTCGATGCCGGTGATCAGCTCGGTGACCGGATGCTCCACCTGCACGCGCGTGTTCATTTCGATGAAGTAGAACTCGCCGTTTTCGAACAGGAATTCGAACGTACCGGCACCACGGTAGCCGATGTCACGGCAGGCCCGCGCGCACGATTCGCCGATTTTCTTGCGCTGTGCGTCGGTAATGCCCGGTGCCGGTGCTTCTTCGATCACCTTCTGGTGACGGCGCTGCATCGAGCAATCGCGTTCGCCCAGATAGATGGCATTGCCATGCTGGTCGGCCAGAATCTGGATTTCCACGTGGCGCGGGTTCTGCAGGTACTTTTCCATGTACACGGTGGGGTTGCCGAACGCGGCGCCGGCTTCCGATCTGGTCATTTCGACCGAGCGCAGCAGCTCTTCCTCGTTATGCACCACACGCATGCCACGGCCACCGCCGCCGCCAGCGGCCTTGATGATCACCGGGTAACCGACCTTGCGGCCGATGGCGATCATTTCCTTGGGGTCGTCCGGCAGTGCGCCGTCCGAGCCCGGCACGCACGGCACGCCGGCAGCCTTCATCGCATCCTTGGCCGAAACCTTGTCGCCCATCAGGCGGATCGATTCGGGGCGCGGGCCGATGAAGACGAAGCCCGATTCTTCGACGCGTTGCGCGAAGTCGGCGTTTTCGGACAGGAAACCATAGCCGGGGTGGATGGCGTTGGCATTGGTGACTTCGGCCGCCGAAATCAGCGCCGCCATGTTCAGATAGCTCTGCGGCGACGGGTTGGGGCCGATGCAGACCGATTCATCGGCCAGCTTCACGTATTTGGCTTCGCGGTCGATCTCGGAATGGACCACCACGGTCTTGATGCCCATTTCGCGGCAGGCGCGCAGGATGCGCAGCGCAATTTCGCCGCGATTGGCGATAAGGATTTTTTCAAACATGTCTGTTAATGCCTGTGACGGGTAAGGCGCGGGCGGGCGTGTTCACGCCGGCAGCCTCACGGAATTAACCAATAACAAACAGCGGTTCGCCGTATTCCACCGGCTGGCCGTTCTCGACCAGGATGGCCTTGATCACGCCAGCGTGATCGGCTTCGATTTCGTTCAGGAGCTTCATCGCTTCGATGATGCACAGCGTGTCGCCGACATTGACCGATTGGCCCACTTCGACGAAGTTCTTCGCATCCGGGCTCGGTGCGCGGTAGAACGTGCCGACCATCGGCGACTTCACTACAAAGCCTTCCGGCAGGCCGGCAGCGGCAGGTGCTTCACTGGCTGCTGCGGCAGCGGCGACGGGTGCGGCAACCGGGGCTGCAGCATATTGCACCGGGGCCGGCGAGTAGTAAGCCGGGGCGGCATTCTGATTGACGCGGGTGATGCGGACTTTTTCTTCGCCCTCGGTCACTTCCAGTTCGGCAATGCCGGACTCTTCGACCAGGTCGATCAGTTTTTTCAGTTTACGCAGATCCATACGGCAATCCTCCGGGATATTTTGCTGGTGCTGATTTAATCGGGAAGACGGCGTCCGATCAGGACGCCTTGTAGTCGAGCGCGAACGAGAGGGCGTATTCGTAGCCCCTGGCGCCCAGACCGCAGATCACGCCGACGGCGAGATCGGAAAAGAACGAGTGATGCCGGAAAGCTTCCCGTGCATGCACATTGGAGAGATGGACTTCGACGAACGGTTTCTTGACCGCCGCGAGTGCATCGCGCAGCGCCACGCTGGTATGCGTGAACGCAGCAGGATTGATGACGATGAAGTCAGTCTGATCTGCAAATGTGGCATGGATGCGTTCGATCAGTTCGTATTCACGGTTGGACTGGAATACCTCGACCTTGGCACCTGCTGCCTGCCCCTGGGCAATCAACCGGCCATTGATGGCGTCGAGGGTATCGGCGCCGTAATGCTGTGGTTCGCGCAGGCCCAAAAGGTTCAGGTTCGGGCCATGCAACACCAGGATATTGCGGGTGCCAGACATTGCTCACCTCTCGTTATCGACTCCTGTAATCGGCCGGAGTTTGCCGCCGCCATGTCGGCGTTGTCCAGTAATTTCGGCGAAAATCACTGCAAAATTCCGTCAAAACGCCTGTTTGAAAATGCGCTGCCGCCAAGTTTTTCGGGCGTTGGCGGCGGGCCGGGCTGGTATACTGACACCCATTCTCATACTGACCGCTGGGCGCATTTTTGGCCCGGTTTTGCGCTCGAACATGCAAGTTGCCGATTTTGACTACCACCTGCCCGAACACCTGATCGCCCAGTTTCCGCCCGAAGTGCGCGGCGCCAGCCGCCTGCTGCATGTCGATGGCGCAAAACTTGCCGATGGCATGTTCGCCGATTTGCCCAAACTGCTGCGCGTCGGCGATATCCTCGTCTTCAACGACACCAAGGTGATCAAGGCCCGCCTGTTCGGCGAAAAAGCCAGTGGCGGCAAGATAGAGGCGCTGGTGGAGCGCGTACTGGATGAACACCGCGCGCTCGCACACGTACGTGCGAGCAAGGCCCCAAAGCCCGGCACCGTGCTGCACTTCAACGGCGGCGCCAGCGCCGTCATGGTGGAACGGCGCGGCGACCTGTTCCTGCTGGAGTTCGCCGGCGAACAGACGGTGCTGGAGCTGCTGGAGCACGCCGGCGAGCTGCCACTGCCGCCCTACATCACCCACACGCCCGACGACGACGACGCCAAGCGCTATCAAACCGTCTACGCCCGCGACCCCGGCGCGGTGGCTGCACCCACCGCCGGCCTGCACTTTACCGAAGACCTGCTGCACACCCTGCGCGGGATGGGCGTGCACACCGCCTTCCTCACCCTGCATGTCGGCGCTGGCACCTTTCAGCCCGTGCGCGTCGACGACGTGGCCGACCATGTGATGCACCACGAGCGCTACAGCATTCCCGCCGCCACGGTCGACGCCATCAAGGCCGCCAAGGCCGCTGGCGGTCGCGTGATTGCCGTGGGCACCACCAGCCTGCGCGCGCTGGAAGCCGCCTCGCAACACGGCCTGCTGGCCGAGCCCGAGGGCGATACCGACATCTTCATCACTCCCGGCTACCAGTTCCACGCCGTGGACCGGCTGATCACCAACTTCCACCTGCCCAAATCCACCTTGCTGATGCTGGTATCGGCCTTTGCCGGCTACGACGTGATGCGCAGCGCCTATGCGCATGCAGTGGCGCAGGGGTACCGCTTTTTCAGCTATGGCGATGCGATGTTGCTGGAGCCGGCACAGAGCTAGTGTTCGGCGCTGGGTCGCCCAAAGCAGATTATGTAAAAGGCTGGAGGTTTTGGCATGTTGTTGTTTCAGTGCACTAAAGACGCTTGCGCAGCGCTAACTTCGACCCGCAAGGGCGTGACCGAGTCTTGGATCTGTGATCACCCGCTGCCTTCAGATGACCCGGCGTGGGTGTGGCAATTGCACGCCGTCAAGATTGCCCGTCATCCCGTCTTGGTTGCAATGCATGCCGATACACGATTTTCGATGGTGTTTTGGGGCGTCAAAAAGGGAGATGGTGAAACCCTGATTCAACTTTTTTTTGAGCGCATGCTTAATCATGTGGCCTGGCTGGCCAGAGACTTTGCGCTGCTGGATGCATCCGGCTTGAAAGCAATGGCGGACCGATTGATTGACGTTCATCAGCAATGTACTTTCCGGGCCGGAGGTGATCGCAGCGTTCAGACACATCTCAATGAGGTGGTTCGTTATTGTCGAGATGCCGTTGCGGATAACGGAGGGTTGCCTGACAATCAAGAGCAAGCAGCCGGTTTCGACGCATATCTGAATCAGGCACCGCGTGGAGCACGTGGTCGCCCGCACTGGTTCCCCGATGACGAAATGTTGTGCGCATGTCTGCGCGATTTTGCCGGTGTTGATGAGGCTGGACTGCTACACGCGCGTGAGCGCATGCGCACTGCAAGATATCGGGACATTGAGCAACTCCTGCAGCAGTCATAAATCACGCTGCTTCCGGGTAGAGTCCCGCCGGAGGAGCTTGAGAGCCGCCACAAAACCCTGCTGATGGCGTTAGGCTCACTTGCCGTACAGCTTGTACCGTCTGCGTTCAGGTGCCTTGCCAGTACCGCTGCACCGGGTTTTGTTAGCGGCTCGAAAGCGCTATTGCCCCGGCCGTCTGGCCAGCAGCCCCGGCAACTCTGCCGCCAGCGCATCAATCAACACCCGCATCCGCGACGGTAAATGCCGGTTGTGCGGCCAGACCAGGTGCATGGGGATGCCGTAGTCGGGCAAATGGTCCAGCAGCGGGATCAGCGCGCCGCTGCGCAATTCGTCGCGGATCAGCCAGCGTGGCATCCAGATCAGGCCCATGCCGGCCAGGCCAGCGTCGCGGATGGCTTCGAGGTCGTTCAGCGTGCAGCGGCCGCGCATGCGGATTTCTTCCAGTTCGCCATCTTCGCGGTAAAAGCGCCACGCTACTTTTTGCCCGGAGCGGGTATAGGCGATGCCCTCGTGCGCTGCCAGGTCGGCCAGCGTTTGCGGGGCGGGGTGCTGTGCCAGATAGGCGAGACTGGCGCACAGCACCATGTATTGCATGCCCAGTCCACGCGCCTGCAGGCCGGGGCTGTCGCCCAGCGGGCCGCCGCGTATGGCCAGGTCTATGCCCGCCTCGATCAGGTTGGTGACCTGGTCGCTGTACAGCACTTCCATCGATAACTCCGGGTAGCGCTGCGCCAGTGCCAGCAGTATCGGTGTTGCGCAGCGGCGGCCAAACAGCACTGGCGTGCCGATGCGCAAGCGGCCGGCCGGTGCGCGGCGGCCGTCGTCCAGCGCGGCTTCGCCGCCTTCCAGTTCGGCCAGCGCACGCAGGCAGGCGTCGTAATAGGCCTGGCCGTCATCGGTCAGCCGCTGGCTGCGTGTGGTGCGGTGAAACAGTCGCGCGCCTAGTCTTTCCTCCAGCCGGGCAATGCTTTTGCCCACCGCCGAGCGGGTCAGGTTCAGCCGCTGTGCGGCCAGTGCAAAGCTGCCGGCTTCCACGACTTCGACAAAGGTGCTCACGCCATTCATGCGGTCTACCATTCTTGCGCCCAGATTGGTGAATTCAGTTCCGTAATCATACGAAATCTTGCCGCCACTGCGGAATCTGCTTCGCCTTTATGCTGGCGTCACTGGTTCAAAACGAACCGACCAACCTCAAGGAGCAACACCATGGGCAAGACACTGCAACGCTGGGCAATGAAGGATTTTGGCGCCGCACATCTGGTGCAGGAAACAGTGGCGCTGCCGCAGCCGGCCGCCGGTGAAGTGCTGGTGCAGGTGAAGGCGGCCGCGCTCAACTACCGCGATGTGATGGTGGTGGAAAACGGCATGGGCATGGCGCTGGACTGGCCGCAGGTGCCGGGCTCGGACATGGCCGGCGTGGTGGTGGCCGTGGGCAGCGGTGTAACGCGGGCCAAAGTGGGGGATCGCGTGGTCAGCACCTTCTGGCATGGCTGGCACGATGGTGCTGCGCCGGCCGGCATCGCCGCGCTGGGTGGCCCGCTGCCGGGCGTGCTGGCCGACCATGTCGTGCTGTCGCAGGAAGATATCGTGCTGGCGCCGGCCACATTGAGCGATGCCGAGGCCGCCACCCTGACCTGCGCCGGCCTGACCGCCTGGACCGCACTGGTCGAATCGGGTGGCCTGCGTGCCGGCCAGACGGTGGTGGTGCAGGGCACCGGTGGTGTGGCGCTGTTTGCGCTGCAGCTGGCGGTGGCACAGGGCGCCGAGGTGATCGTGATCTCGGGCAGTGACGACAAACTGGCGCGGGCCCAGGCGCTGGGTGCCAGGCATGGCGTCAACCGCAGCAAACATCCGGACTGGGCGGCCGAAGTACTGCGGCTGACCGATGGCCGTGGCGCCGATCATGTCATCGAGCTGGTCGGTGGCGACAATGTGGCCAAGTCGCAGGCGGCGCTGGCGCAGGGCGGGCGCTTGTCGGTGATCGGTTTGCTGGATGACATGGCCTTCAATGGCTCCATCATCCCCTTCCTGCAAAAGCGGCTGACCGTGCAGGGTATCGGCGTGGGCCATCGCCACGCGCTGGAAAATCTGGTGCGCGCCATTGACCGTGCCGGCATCAAGCCGGTGATCGACACCGAGTATGGTTTCGACGAGTTGCCACAGGCCTTGGCGCACCAGGCACGCGGGGGCTTTGGCAAGATCGTGCTGCGGGTCGGCTGAGCGCCTGTCATTTCGCGGCTCTGTACGGGCAAACAGCATCAAGGGCCCGGCAGAGCCGGGCTCTTGCCAGCGCAGGCAGGCGAAGCTGCGCCTCTTCTTGTTTGATTCCACTCCCCCCGCCCTCGCCGCTGCGGAGGTGGCCTCGCTTTGCTCGTCAGTGGCACCCGGAGGATGGAAGTCTGCCGTGCCGTTCGCCGGCCATCTGCCCCGGCAGCCGCCGGGGCGGGCTGCTTTCTGCTAATCTTGCGGCCGCGCCGGACTGTTCTCCGGTTGCGCTACAGGACGATACAGATGCAATTCCAGCTTAAAACCACCAGCGGCGGTGCGCGCCGTGGCACGCTCACGCTCAATCATGGCGTGGTCGAAACCCCCGTCTTCATGCCGGTCGGCACCTACGGCACCGTCAAGGCCATGACGCCGCGCGACCTCAACGAGATCAACGCGCAAATCTGTCTGGGCAACACCTTCCACCTGTGGCTGCGCCCCGGCCTTGATGTGATCGGCAAGTTCGGCGGCCTGCATGACTTCATGGGCTGGCACAAACCCATCCTCACCGATTCGGGCGGCTTCCAGGTATTCAGCCTGGGGGCGATGCGCAAGATCACCGAGCACGGCGTTACCTTCCAGAGCCCCATCAACGGCGACAAGCTGTTGCTCACGCCGGAAGAATCGATGCGCATTCAGACCGTGCTCAACTCCGACGTCGTGATGATCTTCGACGAATGCACGCCGTACCCGGCCACGCGCCAGCAGGCGGCCGATTCGATGCGCATGTCCTACCGCTGGGCGCGCCGTTCCAAGGACGAATTTACCGCGCGCGAGAACCACAACGCGCTGTTCGGCATCGTGCAGGGCGGCATGTATGAAGACCTGCGTGACGAATCGCTGGCGGGTCTGAACGATATCGACTTCCACGGTATGGCCATCGGCGGTCTGTCGGTGGGCGAACCCAAGGAAGACTTCGCCCGCATCCTCGCCCATACCGCGCCGCGCCTGCCCGAGCACAAGCCGCGCTACCTGATGGGCGTGGGCACGCCCGAGGATCTGGTCTATGGCGTCAGTCAGGGCATCGACATGTTCGACTGCGTGATGCCCACCCGCAACGCGCGTAACGGCATGCTGTTCACGCGTTTTGGCGACATCAAGATCAAGAACGCCAAGTACAAGCTCGACCAGCGCCCGCTGGATGAATCGTGCGAGTGCTATGCCTGCCGCAACTTCAGCCGCGCCTATCTGCACCATCTGTTCCGCGCTGGCGAAATCCTCGGCTCGCAGCTCAACACCATCCACAACCTGCACTACTACCAGGTGATCATGCGCGAAATGCGCGAGGCGATTGAAGCTGATCGCTTTACTGCGCACGTGGTGCAGTTTCATGCGGATCGGGCGCGTGGGGTGGATTGAGCTGTTTGTTGTCGGGGCGTTAGCTGAAACGCCTTGCATTTCTTGAGGTTAGCGCCTGCGGCGCGGTGTTTATAGGGGCCGGTTCCGCCCGGCAGGCAGGTTAAGGGGGCGTCTCGCCACCCCCTTAACAATCCCGGGCGACCCTACTTGTGCGTTCCACGGCTTTGCCGTGGAATACCCTGCGCTGCGCGCCAGCCCCGGCGGGTCGGTAACTCGGCCCTGCGGGCCTCAGACATCCCTCCCCTTCATCCGGGTCTGGCTGTGCTGCTCGGCGCTTCAGAAGGGGAGAGGGTGGTATGCGGTCGACCGTGACAAGAGCCCGGTGTTGCCGGGCTCTTGGTTCAATTGCAAACCATCACGGCTGCCAACAGGCCATCAGCGCGGTATCAACTGATCGTTCTCAAACTTGATCTTGTCGCCGACGCGGAAGCCGTGTTCGGATGAATCGAAGGCCACGGTTTTGCTTTCGCCTGAATCGAGCTTGAAGGTGACCTCGTAATACTTCTTCTTGGTGACCTGCTTTTCGATTTCATTGCCGGCCAGTCCGCCGCCGATGGCTCCAATGACGGTGGCCACGGTGCGGCCATTGCCCTTGCCAACCTGGTTGCCCAGCACGCCGCCCACCACAGCGCCGCCGATCTTGCCCAGCAGCGAGCCCTCGCCGGGTTTTTCCACCTCGTTCACGGCGGTAATCACGCCACAGTTGGGGCAGGGCGGGGCGTTCTTGTTGGCTAGCGCCAGCTTGAGCGATGCCTTTTGCGCATTCAATGCTGCCTTCTGGCAAGTGCCGGCATCGGGTTTGTCGAGCTGGGTACAGAAAGCCACGCGGGCCTTGTAGTCCTTGTCGATCTGCGCCTTGGCGCTGGCATAAGGGGGCGGGTAGACCTGCGCCGACGTCGGCGCCTGCCACGCCTGCCAGGCTGTCTTGTAGGCCGTCTTGCGCGTGGTGGCGGCATCCTTTTTGCAGCCGGGCTGCTCGCTCTTGCCCAGCTCGGCGCACACGGCCAGATCGTTCTGATAGTCGCTTTCGATGCGTGCCTTGGCCTCGACCAGCGTTTCGGCGTGAGCCAGTGCGCTCGTCAGAGCGAATGCGGCGGCGTATATCATCATCTTCTGCATGACGCTTACTCCTTGAATTGCGGCGGTTTTTTCAGCATAGCCAAGCCGCGCGACAAAGCGGTGAAAACGGCCGCTAGTCGCAGTGGATTTAGCGAGAGCCGCGGGCTAGAATGGGCGGCTTTGTTTTTTCACCCAGGGTCTACCCATGTTTATCAATACCGCATACGCCGCTGACGGCGCCGCTGCCGCTTCGCCTGCTGGCGGCATCGTCAGCTTCCTGCCGATGGTCGTGATCTTCGTGCTGTTCTACTTCATGCTGATCCGTCCGCAGCAGAAGAAGGCCAAGGAAGCAAAGGCCATGATCGATGCGCTGGACAAGGGTGACGAAGTCGTTACTGTTGGCGGTATCGTCGGCAAGATCACCAAAGCCGGTGAAACCTATCTCACGCTGGAGCTGTCCGCCGGTGTGGAAATCCTGGTTCAGCGCAGCGCCGTGTCGCAGCGTCTGGAAAAAGGCACTCTGAAAAACAACAAATAAGCGCAGCCGCCCGGCATGACCGGGCGCGTGTGCTGGATGGTCCCCTCATGAACCGCTATCCGCTCTGGATGTATGTTTCCATCGTCGCGCTGTTGGTTGCCGCGACGCTGTTCACCCTGCCCAACTTCTTCGGTGAAAGCCCGGCGGTGCAGATTTCTGCCGGCCGCAGCACGGTCAAGGTCGATGAATCGCTGCAGGCCCGCGTGCAGACCATTCTGGCTGCTGCCAAGCTCAGCCCGGATGCAGTGCTGTTCGAGAACGGCTCGGTCAAGGCCCGCTTCAAGGACGGCGATACTCAGCTCAAGGCTCAGGATGCGCTGAAGAATGCGCTGGACGATGACTATGTGACTGCGCAAAACCTGTTGCCACGGACGCCGAACTGGCTGACCAGCATTGGCGCCAAGCCGATGTCGCTGGGTCTGGACCTGCGCGGTGGCGTGCACTTCCTGCTGGAAGTGGACATGAAGGCTGCCGTCGACAAAGACCTGGAGAAGACCGCCGGCAACATCCGCCGCGAACTCAAGGACAAGAAAATCCGTTTTGGCCGTGTGGTGCGCGAGCGCGATACGGTTGAAATCCAGCTGCGCGATGCGGCAACCGTCGATGCGGTTGATCCGGTGGTGCGCAAACTGCTGCCTACGCTGCAGGTAATTGACGTCAAGGACGGCAGCAACAACAAGGTGGTGCTGAGCTACACCGAGGCCGCGCTGTTGACGCTGAAGGATCAGGCCGTCAAGCAGAACGTGACCACGCTGCATAACCGCGTGAACGAACTGGGCGTGGCCGAGCCGGTGATCCAGCAACAGGGCCAGGGCCGTATCGTGGTCGAGCTGCCGGGCATCCAGGACACAGCCAAAGCCAAGGACATCCTCGGCCGTACTGCCTCGCTGGAAGTGCGCATGGTCGAGGACGACGCGGCCAAGCTCTCTGACGCCCGCAACGGCAACGTGCCGGCCGGCTACGAGCTGATGAACGAGCGCTCGCGCGACGGTCAGCCGCGTCAGATTCTGGTGAAAAAGGAAATCGAGCTGACCGGTGAAAACATCACCGATGCTCAGGCCGGCTTCGACGACCATAACGAGCCTGCCGTCCACATCACGCTGGACAGCAATGGCGCCACCATCTTCCGCGACCTGACGCATGACAATGTCGGCAAGCGCATGGCCATGATCCTGGTTGAAAAGGGCAAGGGCGAAGTCGTGACCGCACCGGTGATCCGCGGTGAAATCGGCGGTGGCCGCGTGCAGATTTCCGGCGCAATGAGCACGGTTGAATCGACTGATACTGCACTGTTGCTGCGCGCCGGCTCGCTGGCTGCGCCGATGAACATCGTTGAAGAACGTACCATCGGCCCGAGCCTGGGCAAGGAAAACATCGAGAAGGGTTTCCACTCGACCTTGTACGGCTTTCTCGCCATTGCCGTGTTCATGCTGATCTACTACCGCATTTTCGGCGTGGTGTCGGCGCTGGCCCTGGTGGCCAACCTGCTGCTGTTGCTGGCTGCGCTGTCCATCCTTGGTGTAACGCTGACCTTGCCGGGCATCGCGGCGATTGCGCTGACGCTGGGTATGGCCATCGACTCCAACGTGCTGATCAACGAGCGCGTGCGCGAAGAACTCCGTAACGGGGTATCGCCGCAGCTGGCGATTACCAATGGCTACAAGCATGCGTTGGATACCATCCTCGATTCCAACGTCACCACCCTGATTGCCGGCCTGGCGTTGCTGATCTTCGGTTCGGGCGCGGTGCGCGGCTTTGCCTGGGTGCATTGCATCGGCATCGTCACGTCGTTCATCAGCGCGGTATTCGTGTCGCGCGGCATCATCAACCTGATTTATGGCTACCGCCGTCGTCTTACCTCGCTGTCCATCGGCCAGGTCTGGGTGCCGGAAGAGCAAAAGGCATAAGGGGCCGAATCATGGAATTTTTCCGCATCAAACGCGACATCCCGTTCATGAGCTACGGCCGTCTGACTACGGCCATCTCGCTCATTACTTTTGTCGTTGCCGTACTGTTCCTGGCCATCAAGGGCCTGAACTTCGGCGTTGAATTTACCGGTGGTACCGTGATGGAGCTGCGCTACGCGCAGCCCGTCGAGCTGAACCAGGTGCGTACCCAGGTCGATGCCCTCAAGTATGGCGAGGCTCAGGTGCAGGCGCTGGGCACCACGCGCGACGTGATGGTTCGCTTGCCCAACATCAAGGGCAAGACCAGCGCACAGCTGTCCAATGAAGTGCTCACCACCCTGAAAACAGCGCGCCCGGACGTGGAGATGCGCAAGGTCGAGTTCATCGGCCCGTCGGTGGGTGATGAGCTGGTCAGCCACGGCCTCACTGCCATTGCGCTGGTCTGCGTCGGCATTGTCATTTATCTGGCCATCCGCTTTGAATGGCGTTTTGCCGTGTCGGCCATCATTGCCAACATGCACGACGTGGTGATCATCCTGGGCTTCTTTGCCTGCTTCCAGTGGGAATTCAGCCTGACCGTACTGGCTGCGGTGCTGGCGGTGCTGGGGTACTCGGTCAACGAATCGGTGGTGGTGTTCGACCGGATTCGCGAGAACTTCCGCAAGACGCAGATGCGTGGCCGTTCCGTGCCGCAGATCATCGACAACGCGATTACCGCCACGATGAGCCGTACCATCATCACCCACGGTTCAACCGAGGCGATGGTGTTGTCCATGCTGATCTTTGGTGGCCCGGCGCTGCACGGTTTTGCCACCGCGCTGACCATCGGCATCCTGTTCGGTATCTATTCGTCGGTGCTGGTGGCCTCGCCGCTGCTGCTGATGCTGGGTGTGACGCGCGAGAACATGATCAAGCCGGTCGTGGTCAAGGAAGAGGCGGTCGTTTAACTCATAGTTCATGCAACCTGCGATGCGCCGGCGTGTCCTACGCCGGCGTTTCTGCTTGATTGCCCACCCACACCCGGACCCCAGCCATGGATCTGATGACGTTTGTAGACATATTCCTGCACCTTGATACCCATTTGACCGACTGGGCTACCCAGTACGGCACGCTGGTTTACCTGCTGCTGTTCGCGGTGATCTTCTGCGAAACCGGTCTGGTGGTGATGCCCTTTCTGCCGGGTGATTCGCTGCTGTTCGTCGCCGGGCTGGTGGCCGCGCTGGGCAAGATGGACCCGTTTGCCGTGGCAGGTGCCATGGGTGCTGCCGCCATTCTGGGTGACAGCACCAACTACATCATCGGTCGCACGCTGGGTGAAAAACTGTTCACCAACCCGAATTCGAAGATATTCCGCCGCGATTATCTGGAGCGCACGCATGCCTTCTACGAGCGCCACGGCGGCAAGACCGTCACGCTGGCGCGCTTTTTGCCCATCGTGCGTACCTTTGCCCCTTTCGTGGCCGGCGTGGGCGAAATGCCTTATCTGCGTTTCCTGGCCTTCTCGGTATTCGGTACCGTGATCTGGGTGGGTGGCCTGGTCACGCTGGGTTATTTCTTTGGCAACGTCGAATTCATCCGCAAGAATCTGTCGGTGCTGATCATTGCCATCATCGGCATCTCGTTCATTCCCGTGGTCGTGGCCGCGTTCAAAGAGCGTTTTCGCAAGCAAGCGGCATGAGTCAGGCCAGTAACGAATCGTTTTACACCGACAAGTCGGCCATACGCGCCAGCTTTGACGCCGCTGCGCAGCATTACGATGCGGCGGCGGTATTGCAGCGCGAAGTGGCTGATCGCATGGCCGAGCGGCTGGATTACATCAAGCTGCAGCCGCAGGCCGTGCTCGATGCCGGCTGCGGCACCGGCTACATGGGCAAACTGCTGCAGCAACGCTACGGCAGCGCGCAGCTGATCGAACTCGATCTGGCGCCGGCGATGCTGCAGGTAGCGCGTGGCAAGCACGAGGCTGGCGGCCTCAAGGGCTTGTTCAGCCGCCTCAGCGGCAAGCGTGCGCTGCAGGTGTGCGGCGACATCGAGTCGCTGCCGCTGGCCGATGAATCGGTCGACCTGATCTGGTCCAGCCTCACCCTGCAGTGGTGCAATACGCCGGATGCCGCATTCAGGGAATTCAACCGCGTGCTCAGGCCCGGCGGCCTGCTGATGTTCTCCACCTTGGGGCCGGATACGCTCAAGGAATTGCGCGCGGCGTTTGCTGGCGTCGATGGCTACAGTCACGTCAACCAGTTCATCGACATGCATGATCTGGGCGATGCCCTCAGCCATTGCGGCTTTGCCACGCCGGTGATGGACATGGAAATGCTGGTGATGACCTATGCCGACGTGCGTGGCGTGATGGATGACCTGAAAGGCATCGGCGCGCACAACCTCACGCATGGCCGGCGTCAGGGCATGATGGGCAAGACCGCGTGGCAGCGTGTGCTGGCGCAGTACGAGCGCTTCCGCAATGCCGATGGCGTGTTGCCGTGCAGTTACGAGGTGGTCTACGGCCATGCGTGGAAGCCGGAAGCCCGCCCGGCCAAGGTGCTGGCCGACGGCAGCCAGGTGATCGAATTCCGGCCGCGTCCGGGTACTGCAGGGCGCTGACATGGCGGCGCAGCGCTTCTTCATTACCGGCACCGATACCGAGGTCGGCAAGACGGTCGCCACCTGTCAGCTGTTGCGGGCGTTGGCGCGCGATGGTTTGCGTGTGGCGGCCATGAAACCGGTGGCTTCCGGCTGCGAGTGGCGCGGTGGCGTGTTGTGGAACAGTGATGTGGCTGCGCACCGCACCGCGATGAATGTGAGCGTGCCCGAAGACTGGGCCAATCCATACCGCTTTGAGCCGCCGATCTCGCCGCATCTCGCCGCGCGTGAGGCAGGCATTACGGTCTCGCTTGACCACCTGAGCGATTGCGCCGACCGGCTGGGTGAGCTGGCGGATGTGCTGCTGATCGAAGGGGCGGGCGGCTGGCTGGCGCCATTGTCCGAACAGCACAATATGGCCGATCTGGCGCAGCGGCTGGCTGCGCCGGTGATCCTGGTGGTCGGTTTGCGACTGGGTTGCATCAACCACGCGCTGCTCAGCGCTGCGGCCATCCACGCCGCGGGCCTGCCGCTGGCCGGCTGGATTGCCAACCGGGTCGATCCGCACATGGCGCGCGCAGATGACAATCTGGCTTATTTGCGTACCAAGTTGAACGCGCCATTGTTGGCGGAAATCCCGTATGCTGCTGACGCAGTACATCAGGTAATGTTGTTGAACGCGGTCAGCCTGACTGGCGGTGCAGCTTGCACAACGCCAGATACACCACCAAACTGACGATAGCACTGCTGTGCTAAGCCGAGCCCATGATGAAACGGATACTGTGCGCATTTTCCTGCCTGTTGTTGCTGGGCCTGCTTTTGGGCTGCAGCAAGGCATCCTTCCAGGGCACCGATCTGACCGGTGCAGCCTTCGGGGGGGATTTTCAGCTCACCACGCATACTGGCAAACAGAGTAAGCTGTCTGATTATCGGGGCAAGGCGGTTGCGTTGTTCTTTGGCTACACCAATTGCCCGGACGTGTGCCCCACCACAATGAGCGAGCTGAAGGCCGCCATGCAGCAGCTCGGCCCCAAGGCCGATCAGGTGCAGGTGCTGTTTGTCAGCGTTGATCCCGAGCGGGATACGCAAAATGTGCTAAGCCACTATGTACCTGCATTCGATCCGCGTTTCGTCGGGCTGACCGGTACGCTGGCGCAAGTCGAGAAGGTGGCGGAGCAATACAAGATCATCATACAAAAACAGGGTAGCGGTAGCAGCTACACGGTAGACCACAGCGCAGGCACCTATCTGCTCGACAAGGAAGGCAAGCTGCGCGTGCTGGTCAACTACGGCGCCGGCCCCCAGATACTGGCCCATGATCTGGGCGTGCTGGTCAATGAATAGGCAACACGAGCATGAGTGAGAACGTGCCGCCCGCCGGGCAGGCAAACGAAACGGCCGCAGGGGCCAGCAGCCCGATACCGGAAGGCGATGAAATCGCGCCTTACCGGTTGCAGAACCCGCTGGAAATCGGTGCGGTGTTGCGGCAGCTGGTCAGCCGGGGCGACTTCGTTACTGTCTACTTCAACGAGGGGCAGCGCTTTCTGCTGTCGCGCATTCTTGAAGTGGACATCAAGGCCAGAACCTTCTGTTTTGACTGGGGCGGCCACGAGGCAACCAACCAGGCGCTGCTCAACGCCGGCCGCAAGCTGTTCGTGGCCGCGCCCGACGGCGTGAAGGTGCAGTTTTCGCTCAGTGATGTCAGCAAGCAGGAGGTGGAGGGGCGGCCTGCCTTTGTCGCACCGTTTCCAGCCGACCTGATCAAGTTGCAACGCCGCGAGTTTTTCCGCCTGGCCACACCGGTCGGCAAACCCTACAAGGCGACATTCACCCTGCCGGATGGCAAGCGCCATGCCATCAACCTGCACGATCTGTCGCTGGGCGGCGTCGGCCTGTCGGCCACGGCGCAAGAGGGCGAGGTGATCGAGCTGGGTCTGGTGCTGCCGCAGGCACAGATGGACCTTGGGGCTGGTGGTGTGCTGGTGGCCGATCTGGAGGTGCGCTCCAAGCGCCCCTACCGCACCAATACCGGCGAGCATTTCCATGTGGGCTGTCGCTTCGTCAATCTGTCCCGCGCGGCAGAGGCCAATCTGCAGCGCTTGATGGCGCAGCTGGAGCGCGAGCGCAAGGCGCTGACCGGTTGAGCACCGCCGCCAAGCAGCTGATCAGCCACGTAAAACAACGCCACCTTCAGGTGGCGTTGTTCGTTTGGGCGGCCAGCCAGTCGGCAGCGGTGGGCCATTGCAGGCGCACGCGCAGTTCGTATTTGAGCCGGTCATTGCGGATGCGGCGCGATTCGTTCAGGTAGCTGAGCAGCCCCGGCGAAATCAGTTGCTGCGCCTCGGCGCGGCTGACGCGCGGCGAACGCGGCAGCTGCACGTGGTCGGCCACCATGTCGAACCAGTCACCCATCTTGTGCGGTTCGTCGTCGCAGGCGTTGTAGCTGCGCAGCGGCCGGCCGTGGAACAGCGCCATGCACACCGCCTTGGCCAGATCATCGGCATGGATGTGGTTGGAATAACTGTCCTCGGCGGCGGCAATGGCTGCTTCGCCGCGTTGCAATCGCGCCGTTGGCAGCCGGTCGGCAGCGTAGATGCCAGGCGCGCGCAACAGTGCCAGTTGCACCTGCTGGCGGCGCGCCCAGCCGCGCAGGCTGGCTTCCGCATCGGCACGGCGCTGCGCGCGCGGGCTGTCCGGCGCCAGCGGGCGGGTTTCGTCCACCCAGTCGCCATTGCAATTGCCATACACGCCGCTGGTGCCGATATACACCGCCCGGCCGGTACTTCTACCGCCGTTGCGCGCGGGCCGTTTTGCCGGCTGTGCTAAAATTGCGGCTTGGCCTGACAGTGCCGCAATCAGGCGATGGGTGCGCGGGTCGCGCTGGCCTTGCGTGGCTGGCGGCGTACTGTGTATCAGCCACTGGGCAAGCCCGCCCAGCCGGCGCAGACTGTGCCGTTGATCGAGGTCTGCCCGCACGGGGATGACCCCCAGCCCGCGCAGTCGCTGCGCCGATTCGTCAGAGCGTGCCGTGGCGTAGATGCGAAAGCGTCGTTGCAGCCAGGGCAGTGCGCGGGCCAGCACGTCGCCACAGCCGACGATGAGCAAGCGCGGCTTGCGGAAATGAATTTGTTTAACCACTGTGTGAATGCGATAGCGTCGATGTCCAAGCAACTTACCATCCAGCCCTCCGGTCAGCAAATCGTCATGGACGAGCACGAGTTCATTCTCGATGCTGCCGTGCGCAGCGGCTTCAGCATGCCCTACGGCTGCAAGAACGGCGCCTGCGGCGCGTGCAAGGGCCAGGTGTTGTCGGGTGAGGTCGAGCATGGCCCGCATGCCGAGTCCGCGCTGTCGCGTACCGAGATGGAGCGCGGCATGGCCTTGTTCTGCTGCGCCAAGCCGCTGGGCGACGTGGTGATCGAATGCCGCGAGATCGCCGCCACCAAGGACATCCAGATCAAGACGCTGCCGTGCCGGGTCGAGAAGATCGACAAGGTATCGCACGATGTGGCCGTGCTGTCGCTCAAGCTGCCTGCCACCGAGCGGCTGCAGTTCCTGGCCGGCCAGTACATCGACATCCACACCAAGGATGGCAAGAAGCGCAGCTTCTCCATCGCCAACGCCCCGCATGATGGCGAGCATATCCAGCTGCACATCCGCCACGTGCCGGGTGGCGCGTTCTCCGAATACATCTGGAACCAGATGAAGGAGCGCGAAATCTTCCGCTTCACCGGCCCGCTCGGCTCGTTCTTCCTGCGTGAAGACAGCGACAAGCCCATCATCTTCCTTGCCACCGGCACCGGTTTTGCGCCGGTCAAGGGCATCATCGAGCACGCCATTGCCAAGGGCATCCAGCGCGAAATGATCTTGTACTGGGGCGCGCGCAATCTGGCCGAGCTGTACATGCCGCAACTGGCCGCGCAGTGGCAGGCGGAGAACCCCAACATCACCTTCATCCCGGTGCTGTCCGAACCGCTGCCCGAGGACAACTGGCAGGGCCGTACCGGCTTCGTGCACGAGGCAGTGCTGGATGACTTCGCCAACCTGTCGGGCTGGCAGGTCTATGCCTGCGGCGCGCCGGTGATGGTCGAGGCCGCCTACAAGACCTTCGTGGCGCGCAAGCTGCCCGAGGACGAGTTTTTCTCGGATGCCTTTTTCACCGCCAAGGATTTGGGCAAAAAATAGAAATTGGACTACGGTGATGCCGCTGCTGCGGCAGCCTGTTTGGTGGCGCCCCCGACCTGTAATCAGGGAGTCGCGAGGCTGATTCCTTACCACCAGTAGCGGGAACGCAGAACAGCTCACAGCGATGTGAGCTGTTTTTTTTTGCTGCCGCTTGACCCTGACCCAAGGTCAGGCCCTAACTTTCCTCAGGCGCACTTGAACGGAGGTTTGCATGCTGTTGAAAGTTGGAGAACTGGCCAAGCGTTGCGGGCTCACGGTCCGCACGCTGCACCACTACGACAGGATCGGCTTGCTCACGCCTTCGGCGCGCGCCGACAACGGTTACCGCCTGTATGGCCGCAGCGATATTGCCAGGCTGCATCAAATCCTGGCGTTGCAGCGCTTTGGTCTCTCACTGGCTGAAATCGGCGCTTGTTTCGCCCAGCCCGGTACCTCACTCACCACCATCCTGACGCAGCAGATTGCCATGCTCGACCAGCAGATCACACAGGCATCCCGCCTGCGTGCCCAGCTGGCCGGCTTGCAAGGTTCGCTGCTGGATGGGGTGGAACCGGAACTGGCCGATTGGCTGACCACATTGGAGCTGATGACCATGTACGACAACTATTTTTCCCAGGATGAACTTGCCCGCTTGCCTATGCTGGGCAACGGCGAGGCTGCCGAGGCGCAATGGCGCGCCCTCGTTGGTCAGGTGCGCGGTTTGATGGAGAGTGGCGTAGCGCCGGAACACGAGGCCCCACGGCAGCTGGCCGTGCAATGGATGAGCATGCTGGTGCGCGATACCGGCGGCGATCCCCGCCTGGTGGCCAAACTCAACCTCATGCACGAGCAGGAGCCGGCCTTGCAGACACGCATTGGTATCTCGACCGCATTGCGCGACTATGTGCTGCGGGCGTTTTCTGAAAGCAAGATGCTCATCTATGAAAAGTACCTGTCGGCCGAGGAGGCGCGCTTCATGCGTGCCCACTATGTGCAGACGGCGCTGGATTGGCCGCCGTTGCTGGCCGAGGTGCGCGACGCCATTGATGCTGACGTCGCACCCGCATCCCCGCAGGGCATCGCGCTGGGGCGGCGCTGGCTGGCCTTGTTCCAGCGCTACGCGGGCGATTCGCCGGCCACCCAGCTCAAGTTCCGCACCGCGATGGAGCAGGAGCCCGAGTTGCTGGCCGGTACCTGGGCGGATGACAGAATGTTCGCCTTCATCCGCCAGGCCATGGCCGCCATGATGCAGCAGCAATCGTAAGCGCTGTTGCTTTTTGCACCGACTGCCGGCTGTTTCATGAAAAAACAGTTGGCGTGGTTTTTATGGTTTGCTATAGTGCTGTTCTTCGCCGATGTAGCTCAGTTGGTAGAGCACCTGACTTGTAATCAGGGGGTCGCGAGTTCGATTCCTGCCGTCGGCACCAGAGTTAAAAGGCCAGTCCATCCGGACTGGCCTTTTGCTTTTTACGTCTGCCGGAAGCGGGGGTAAGGCTGCAGACTGGCTCGCGGCCAGCTTCCCGGTGCCGCGCTCTACTGCGCGCGGCGCGCGCATCCTCAGTGGGCGTCTGTGCCGCGCCACATGAGGATGTCGTCGTAATGGCGGCCATCCACCAGCAAGGCACGTGGCTCCCTGCCGTACTCCTTGAAGCCGGCCTGTTGATACAGCTGCAGCGCCTCGCTGTTGCCGTCGGTGACCACCAGCGTGATTTGCGCAACATCAACCCATGCCCGGGCGATGGCCAGCGCTTCAGCAATCAGCCTTTGCCCTATGCCTTGGCGGCGGTATGACGATGCGACGTACATGCTGCGTATGAAGGCCTTGTGGCGCAGCTTCAGTGAGCCTTCCCGGCCGATGCCCACCACGCCGATCAGTGTTTCACCATCGAAGGCGCCAAGCACTACGCGATCGGCAGAACCGCACAGAAACCCCCGGATCTGCTCAACGGATCGGCCTGCTTCCTCTGCATGGCTGGATGCAAAGGCGGCGGGCTGCTCTGCAAGCGCAAGCAATCTGAGTGCTTGATACGCCCCGGCATCCGGATTGCCGAGTGGACGGATGTTCATGCCCCTGTCTCCATGCTAGCTGTGGCCTGTCAGCATATTGTCATGGTGTGATCCCGGCAGCGCTTGTCTGGTGAAAATGCCAGGTATAGCGGCACGGCGCCGTTCAGCTGCCAGCAGGCAAGGCATAAAAAAACGCGCATCACCATAGAGGGAATGCGCGCCCAAGGGGTATGCGGATCAGGGTTGCTGGGCCGGGTGCTTCAGCGCGTGGGCGGCTTCGGCCAGCTCCTGCTTGTAATTGGCCGGGTCGCGTTTCAGGCCCATTTCGCCGTGCTGGTAAGCCATCGCCATGGCCTGGATGGCGGGCGGGTATTCCAGGTCGGCGCTCTTGCGGTACAGGGCCAGCGCCTTGGCATCGTCATTGGCGACGCCATCGCCGTAGCGATAGGCATTGGCCAGCATGAACAGCGCTGCCGGTTCGTCGTTGCGCGCGGCCACTTCAAACCAGTGGGCAGCGGCCTTGGCATCGGCAGGGATGCCGTAGCCGTTTTTCAGTTGTATGCCCAGATAGTAGGCCGCGCCGGTATGGCCGGTCTTGGCGGCGGCTTGCAGGGCGGTATGGGCTTGCGGGTAGTTGATGGCCAGCCCGGGGCTGCCCAGCAACCACGCCTTGCCCAGTGCGGCATAGGCATCGGCATCGCCCGCCTGGCCGGCTTGTTGCAGCCAGCGAACGCCAGTGAGCGCGTGCTCGCTGTCGCCGCGTGCCAGCAGCACCTGGCCCAGCGTGCGCTGGGCATCGGGCGTGCCTTTGTCGGCCAGCCGTTGCAACTCGGCCAGTGCATCATCATCACGACCGCTGTCGGCCATCACGCGCAATTCGGTCAGCGTGTTGGCGCGCAGGGCGGGGTCCGGGGCATTGCGGTGCTGCGCTTGCCAGAACAGCCCGCCGGCGGTGGCCAGAGCCACCACCGACAGGCTGATCAGCAGGCGAGGGTGCCGCTTTGCAGCGTGCAGTATCGCCATGAAACGTCCTTACTTCGACAGATCGATTGCGTACAGCGCCAGTGCCTTGCCGCTGCCGTCATCGGCTTGCAGCTGCGAGACATTGCTCAGGCCGGCCGCCTGCGCCACGCTCAGCGCATTCTGTGCCGAGTGGAACACCACGGCGCCCTGTGTGGCTACCTTGGTAAAGCGCCAGCTGCGGTCGCTGCCATGCACCGAGCGCTGCAGGTTCGTGGCGTTCTTGATGTAGGCAATCAGCACATCGCGGTTGGCATCCGGCGAGGCGAAGATGGTCTTGCTGCCATCCAGACCCGGGAAGTTGCCGCCACCGCTGGCGCGGTAGTTGTTGGTGGCAACGATGAACTGCGCGCTGTCCGAAATCGGTGCACCCTTGTACTGCAGGTTGCCGATACGGCTGCCCACCGGCTTGGTGACATCGATTTCGTAGCTGATGTCCTTGCTGGTGAACATGTCGAAGTTGTAACCCGGGAAGGAGCTGATCAGCTCTTGCTGGGTAGTCTTGGTCGGGTCGATCTGGTTGAAGCGCTTGGCAGCGGTTTCCAGCCAGTTCTTGATGTCGGCACCGCTGACCTTCACCGCGTAGATGGTGTTCGGGTACAGGTAGAGGTCGGCTGCGTTGTTGATCGCCACATTGCCGGCGGCCACGTCGGTGTAATCGGTACCACCGCCAAAACCGCTCTTGAACGGCGCGCTGACCGACAGTACCGGCAGCGATGCGTATTGAGGCAGGTTGTTCTTCACATAGGTGTTGATGTAGTCGGCCTGGGCCAGGTTGACCACTTCAATTGCGGTCGGGTCACCCACATCGGCAAAGAAACTGTTCATGCGGAAGTTGGTGCTGCCGACCGGTGTTTTCACGTAGTTGATGGTGGCCTGGTGCTCGGCAGCGATCAGTGCGCTCACGCTCGGGTCAACCGCGACATAGCTCTTGTCCGCATTCTGGGTCGAACGGGCTTCCACCGTGGTCTTGCTGGTGTCCACGCTCCACTTGCCGTTGTTATAAGCCAGGTTCAGGCCGATCACGCCCAGATTCTTGCCCCAATAGTTGGCCATCACGGTCGGTACGCCGTTCACAGTGCCCTTGACCTTGTCTACGCCCGGCAGGTTGAACTGCGGTACGGTGCTGTTGGCATCCGGGAACAGCTGATGCGAGTGACCGATCAGCATGGCATCGACACCGGCTACCTTGGACAGGTAGTAGCTGCCGTTTTCCATGGTCGGCGAGTAGGTCGAGTTATCCAGGCCGCCGTGCGAGATGACCACGACGACATCGGCACCCTTGGCGCGCATTTCCGGAATGAACTGCTCGGCGGCTTCCTTCACGCCAACGGTGTAGACCTTGCCGTCCAGCCAGCGCTTGTCCCACGCCAGGATGGTGGGCGGGGTGAAGCCAATGATGCCAACCTTGACGATGGCGCTGACGGTCTTGCCATCCGGGCCGGTTGCGGTCACGGTCTTGTTGATGATGGTGTAGGGCTGGAACAGCGGTTGCTTGGTCTTGGCGCTGTAGACGTTGGCCAGCACTTGCGGGAACTTGGGGCCGGCGCAGGTCTTCTGGCTGGCCGGGTCGGGCTGGCCGTCCACGTTGAAGCGGTTGCCGGTCACCTGGCTCAGGTAGGGCAGGCCATAGTTGAATTCGTGGTTGCCGATGCCGCCGCCTTCATACCCGGCTGCATTCATGGCCTTGTAGATGGCCAGGGTCTGGTCGCAGGTGATCGGGCTGACCATGGCCTGGTAGTCGGACAACGCGGTGCCCTGGATGGTGTCGCCGTTGTCCAGCAGCAGCGTGTTGGGGAAATCCTTGCGCGCCTGCGCAATCAGCGTGGCAACGCGCTCGAAGCCGAACGATTTGTCCTCGGCGAGCTTGAAGTAGTCATAGCTCAGCACATTGGTGTGCAGGTCGGTGGTTTCCAGCAGCGCCAGCTTGGCCACGGTGCCCGATGCCACTTGCGGGGCCGGAGTCGGCGATGGATTGGTATTGTTGCTGGGTGTGCTGCTGTCGCTGCTGCTGCTGTTGCAGGCGGCCAGCAGGGCCGACGCTGCCACCGCTGCTGCGGTCAAGGCTAGTTTGTATTGCATGACTTGCTCCCTGTTATAAGGCTCGCAAGTCTGCCTGACGTTATTGGCAAGAAATTAACGAATACATGAATCTAGTTTGAAATTTATTGGAAAGAAATATGACAAAGCATTCTCTGGTGATTTTTTAATCGGCGAAGAATGTTGGTGCCGGACAAAAAAACGCCGACCCGCAGGCCGGCGTTTCATTTGCTGCCGGTTTATTGCAACTGCACGTTGGTGGTGGCGGCAAAGCTGCTGCCCAACGTGGTTTCCAGGTTGCCGATGGCCGCTTCCAGAACGCCGAAGATCTGGGCGCGCTGTGCCGCATTGCTCAGGTCCAGCGTGGCCGATGCGGCAACGCCCTTCTGCGCCAGTGCGGCGTTGAACGCAGCCTGCGCCTGCGCCACGGTAATGTATTGCGACTGGCTGCTGCTGGTGGGATAGGCCAGCGTCGCAAACACCTTGCCGAATACCGTGGACAGGTTGCCCATGTTGAATGCGACATGGATGTTGGCATTACCGAAGGTGGTGGCACTGCTGGTCGGGATCGGGTTGCCGTAGAACTGGTCGAGGTAGTAGCGCACCTGATACGGATACTGCTCGTAGGTGTCCTTGCTGCCCCAGACCGAGCTATAGGCGTTGACCTGATTTACCGTGGCGGTGGTCGCCGTGGCGCCCAGATGACTGTAGCTCTTCATCAGGGTGCCATAGTAGCCCTGGTTGTAAGCCACGTTCAGCATCACATCCAGGAAACTACCCGGCAGGGTCTTGAAGTTGACCAGCGCATTGTCGTAATCAGGTTGCCACGGCGTAGTCCAGCCCCCGGTGCCCTTGCCGATGGCGGAGAGCGAGATCATGTCGAGATAGTGGAAGTAAGCCGTCACCACCGGGCTGTAGTACTTGTTGTTGAACGACGGTGGCGTGACCTTGGTGTTCTGCGTTGGCGCCTCGGCCATGGTGTAGCCGATGTTCTTCTGCAGCGCGATGAAGTTGACCAGCGAATGGCCGCCCGGCGTATAGCTGCCGTTTGCCATGTCTGCCGCGTAGTTGTTGATCTGGTAGGGACCGCCCTGGCCGCCGCCCATCACGGCCTGTTGATCGGGCGACGAATCAATCAGGTCGCTGCTCGACTTGTACAGCTGGGTCGCCAGGTTTTCCTGCAGCAGCTGGCCGAGCACCGAGCCGTACAGATAATCCTTGTTGTACTGGATGCCCGGGTAGGCGCTTTCTACCAAGTGGCCGTACATCACGCCGGCGATCATGTTGGACATGATGAGGTCGGTGTAGTTGTCGCCATCCAGTGTCATGCTGTCTTGCGCCGTGCTGGCGCCCAGCAACAGGTGGAAGTTGAGCGTGCCGCTGCTGACCACGCCGGACGGATTCGGCGTCGGCGTCACGCCCGGCACCGGGGTGGCAGTCGGTGTGCTGGTCGGGACCGGGGTTGCGGTCGGCTTCGGTGTGGCGGTAACCACCGGGGTCGGCGTGGTCGGGGCGGGGGTTGCCGTCGGGCCGCAGGTGCCGTTGTCGGTCCAGGGCAGACCATCACCGGTGCTGCTGGACGGTATATTGCCTTGCGTCCACCACTTGGCGGTGTAGGTGTGGCCGTTGTAGCTCACCTGTGCGCCGCCGCTGTACGCGGTGCTGCTGTTCCAGGCCGCAGCACTGCAGCTGCCGGCAGCCGGTGTCGGCGTGGCAGTCGGCACCGGGGTACTGCTGGGCTTGGGTGTGGCCGTCGGTGTGCTGGTCGGCGCCGGTGTGGCTGTCGGGGCAGGGGTTGCCGTCGGCTTGGGTGTTGCCGTGGGGGCAGGAGTCGGGCTGCTGCCGGTATCGGCGCCAAGGTCTTGCCACAGTGTTGGCGTGGTCGACGGCGTCCAGCCGGCGCCGGTATAGGCGGTATGTGTGACAAGGGCTTTGTAGTCGTGGCCGTTGTAAACCACGATGGTGCCGGCGGTATACGTCGTGCCCTCGGCCCAGGCCGGGTAGGCTGCGTGGGCTGCAATCGAGCTTGCCAGCAGCACAGCCGCCAGCAGACCCGACATGCGCGCATAAGCGCGGGTGCGTGGGTGCATTGGTCATCCTCCTTCAGGACTTGACGGGCAGGGCCGTTGCCACGGCCTTGCCCCGGGTTTCCGGGGTCGTTGCCCCGGATTGGCTTATCGCCCGTGCGCGGATGCGTGCGGGCGTGTCTGCATGTTCCGCAGCGGCAAAAGCACGTCAAGCCTGGGGGTGCAAGGTGGCGGTAGGGGAGGGAAAGCCGCCTGTTACAAAACGGAGGAGGGTGCTGTCGGCCCGTGTTGCGCAGCAATCAAGCCGGGGCAAGACCCCAGTAAAATCCGGCGCTGGCGGCCATTGGGGTCATGTGGCAATGCAGCATGCAGTGCCGCTGTTTGCAGGCGTGTAGTCCATTGCGTGCACTGGTGTATGTGTAACGAAATATTCGCGTGTCGTGCTTAGGTTGCACCTTCGCAGGCCAGTGCAGTCTGGCGTGCGTGGTGGCGCAGCGACAACAGATAGATGGCGATGCCGGCCAGCGGCAGCAGCGCGCCCACCCAGGAAGTCGATGTCCAGCCCAGCCCGGCGGCAATCGCCGCCCCGCCCAGCCACGCACCCAGCGCATTGGCGATATTGAAGGCTGAATGGTTGAGCGCGGCGGCCAGCGTCTGCGCATCGTTGGCTACATCCATCAGCCGCACCTGCAAAGCCGGGCCAAGTGCTGCGCCGGTGCCGATCAACAGAATGTTGAACATCGCCAGCCACCAGACGTGCGCGGTGAAATAGAACAGCGCCGTTACCGCCACGTTCCACACCAGGATGCCGCCGATGGCGGGCAGCAAGGCACGATCGGCCAGCTTGGCGCCGACCACATTGCCCAAGATCATGCCGCAGCCGAACAGGGTGAGCACGGCCGGCATCCATGCCACCGGCAGCCCGGCAACCTTGGTCATCGTCGGCGCCACATAGCTGAATACGCAGAACACGCCGCCAAAGCCCAATGCACCGATGCCCAGGGTCAGCAGCACCGGCATGTGGGTGAGCGCGCCCAGCTCGCGCGACGGGCTGGCCTCGGCATCGCCGGGCTGGCGGGGCACCCAGCGGTGGATCAGCCAGCACGCCAGCGCGGCAATCACGCCGACGAACACAAAGGCCGCGCGCCAGCCCCAGTGCTGGCCCAGCCAAGCCGCCAGCGGCACGCCGGCCAAGGTGGCGGTGGTCAGCCCCAGCATCACCCGGCCGACGGCCTGCGCCCGCTGATTGGCCGGCACCAGCGATGCAGCCACCAGTGCCGCTACGCCGAAATAGGCGCCGTGTGGCAGGCCGGCAATGAAGCGGATGGCTACCATGCTCCACAGCGACGGCGACAAGGCGGTAACGAAGTTGCCCAAGCCAAAGCAGGCCATCAGCACGATCAGCAGCAAATGGCGCGGCCAGCGCGCGCACAGGGTGGCCAGTACCGGTGCACCGATCACCACGCCGAGCGCATAGGCGCTGATCACATAGCCGGCCTCGGGCACGCTGACCTGCAGTTGCGAGGCTACATCGGGCAGCAGGCCCATGATGACGAATTCGCCGGTACCGATGGCAAAGCCACCCAGCCCCATGGCAAGTTCGGCTTTGACGCTTTGTCTGGCGTTGGTGGTCATGCTGGCTCCTGCCTTCTGCAACGATCAGGCGCCATTTTATCGCTGTTTTGTACTGACTAAAACGATACAGCAAGCAGGGTCTTTCCCTGATCATGTTGCCAACATGCAGCAAAAAGCCCGCATGCGTGGGCATGCGGGCCTGGCTGGGTGCGACGTGGTCAGAGGTCGAACTTCAGCTCGGCGTAGTAAGTGCGCTGCGGGAACGGGTGATACAGGTAGTAATCGCGGTTGTTGATGTTGTCGATGCCGACCGCTGCCGTCCACTGCTTGTCGAGGCGGTATTGCACCCGTGTATCGAGCACGAAGAAGGACTCGAAACCCATATAGGTGTGCGCATTGGTATCGGTGTTGTCGACCGTGGCGTACTGCGTGCCGCTGTAACGCCCGGCCAGCGTGAAGCTCCAGCGCTCGTTCGGGCGATAGGTGGCCACGGCAGTGGCGCGCCAGTCCGGGATATAGGGCGTGCGCTTGCCGACCGAGGTGGCACCGGCCATGCTCGGCACATAGCGGTCATTGGCGGTGATGCGCGCATCAACGTAAGTGATGCTGCCCGACAGGTCCAGCCCGGCGATGAAGGCATCGCGCTGGTCGGCGACGATCTCGATGCCGCGCTGGCGCGTGGCGTCGACGTTCTGCATGAAGCTCGTCGGCGCTGCCACGCCGGGATATTGGGCTGTTTGCGAAATCAGCGCATCGCGCACGTGTTCCTCGAACAGCGAGATGCGCAGCTTGCCGTTGTCGAAGGCGCGCTCGAAGGCCAGTTCGCCGCTGGTGACGGTTTCCGGCTTCAGATTGGGGTCGGCACTTTGATAGGTGCTACCCACCTGGATGGTTTGGTACAGCTCGCCCACAGTGGGGAAGCGCACCGCACGGCCGAGCGAGCCGGTGATCAGCCAGTCCGGCGTGGCCGACCAGGCGATGGAGAGTTTCGGGCTGACCGCGTCGTCCGAGCGGCCCGGCTGCTGCACCGTCACCAGCTTGCCGGCGCTGTTGGTCAGCGAGTTAGCGCCATCGAAGGCGCGCCAGTTTTCGTAGCGCAGGCCCAGGGTGGCGGTGATGTCCGGGTGCCAGCGCCAGGCATCTTGCAGCCACAGCGCAGCGGTGCTGCTCTTGCCGCGTGCATCGCTGAACAGCGTGGTGGTGCTGTCGCTGCGCCAGTCGCTGGTGTTCCAGGTCGGGCTGGCCAGCGTATAGCGGTCGTAATGCACGCCGCCGCGTACGCGGTGCACGTTGTCACTGCTTTTCCAGCTGGCGCTGGCGTCCAGCGTGGTCCAGCCGGTGCCGCCCATGTCGAGGATGCGGCCGGCACCGCCTTGCTGCGCGCTGGTATAGGGAGTGACGGTGCTGCTGCGCTCCTTGTGCGTGGCATAGTCATAATTCGCCAGTGCCACATTCCAGCCGATGTTGCCTGCACCCTTGTCGCTCAGGGTCAGGCTCTGCATCACGTGCAGCGCATCCTTGCTGCCGGCGGAGAACTGGCCGGCGATGCTGCTGGCGCTGTACACCCGCCCGTTCAGGCTGACGTTGCCACTGTTGCCGCCGTAGTAGGGATTGCCGTTGGCATCGCGCAGGTAACTGTCTGCTGCGGTGCCGGCGCTGTTCTGCCAGAAGCCCAGCGTGTAGGCGGCCTGCAGCGTGGGGGTGACGTCGTAGGCCAGCTTGAGCTTGGCGTTGTCCTGAACGGTATGGGTGAGGTTGCCTGCACCCAGCACCACGATATCGCCGCCGGTGCGGTTCCTGTCGGCCAGCACGCCGCTGATGACGGGTGTGGCGGCGCTGCTGGCGGTGCTGCTGCGCGCAAGGTTGGCATAGGTCACCGGCTGGCTGAAGCTATCCAGATGGCTGGCGCTCAGCCAGTACGACCAGTTGCCGCTGCGGTTGCCAAAGTAGGCCGAGCCTTGCCCGGCGCGGAAGTTGTCGTGCGTGCCGTACTGGTCGAATTGCTGCTGGCTGCCAGTGAGCTTGATGCCGGCCTCAAGCTTTTGCGGCATGCGGGTGCTGATGTCGGCGACGAGACCATACGAGTTGCCCGGATAGGCTGCCGAATACGGGCCATACAGCACATCGATGCGCTCGATTTCCTGCGGCGACACCATGAACCAGCGTGGCGAGCCATTGCCGTTATTGTTGTTGATCAGCGGGGTCAGCAATACGCCATCGGCGTAAACCAGCGAGCGGGCGCTGGCGTTGATGCCGGTGGTACGGCTGGCAATGGGGGCATCGGTATCGCCGATGAAGCGTTTGCGCACCAATACATTGGGCAGGTACTTGAAGCTGTCCTCGGTGTTGACCGCGTTCACGGTTTGCGCGAGTTCATCGCGTGTGCGGCCCTCGTTGCTGTTGGGTGCTTGCAGGCGTGTGGCTGCAGAGGGCGTGTCGGAAATCACGACCGCCGGCAGCTCTGCAGCAGGGGCATCCGCGGCCTGGGCGGGCAGCGTGAACAAAGGCAGCAGCAGGGCGGCCAGCGGGGTAAGGCGGGCGGGGCAGTACGAAGTCATCATGCATCCTGTCAGCGGCCGCTGCCCGGCGACTCCTGCGCGCGGTATCGACGGCCGACACAAGCCCGGGGAGCGGGCAGTTGGCTGGTGCACGCGATCAGGCGCGTGCGTGTGCGGGCCGTCGTCAGCGACGGCCGGAACGGGCCGGCAGGATGAAAGGGCGGGAGTTGCGCGCGCTCAGACTACGCTGCCGGCCTGGGCCGGCTGCGGCGGTGCACGGGGTTGCGCGCTGGTCCACGCATACAGGCGAACCGGTGCGGTGTAGAAACGTGCGGGGGCGTCGTAGTGCGCCAGCGGGATTTGTAGTGCTGCTTGCGTCGCCAGCGGCATGCCGCCATGCCAGCTATGGGTGTGGCAATACGCGCAGGCATGATCGGCATGGCTGCCGGGCAGCTGGCCATCGTCACGCTGCACCGCGCCTGCCAGCAGCAGGCCGGGGCGGACGGCAGGGCCGGTCGAGCACAGTTCGGCATTGGCCGGGCTGCTCAGCAACTGGCTCAGCCCGGGCGCGACGAAACCGGTCAGGTGCGCCACGAAGGCGAACCAGACGACGAGGTAACGAAGCGCGAGGCGGCGGGCGAACATGGGGGGAGTGTAGCAGCAGGATGCCGGACTGCTGCCGGCGGCGCTGTTTTTTGCCCTTGAGTGTTGCGCATCGGATGCCCATGGCGGTGTATCGGCGTGATTGCGCTTTTTTTACGGAACGAATACATCGCGCAGCGTTACCTGACGTTACAATTGGCGCCCGCTGATCGCCTCGCCGCGCATCAGGCCCCAAGCCATGATGAAGTGGGCCCCATGTGGGAAACGCGTCTATTCAATACCAGGCCTCAGGATGAGCGATCCGATATTCGTTGCAACACCGCTGCCGCAGCTGCAGCGGGATTTACTGGCCGCAGCCGGAAGCCCGCCCCTTTTGCAGGCTTATCTGGAAAGGTTGCAGCAGCTGCGCGATGCCGCGCAGTTCGACGCCTTGCGGCAGGCCGCGCAATGGCTGTGCACGCATTTCCCGGCCTGTGCGCCCGGCTGGGGCTGGCTGGCGCGCGCCTGTATCGCGCTGGGTGAGACCGGGGCCGCATTGGGAGCGCTTGATGCGCCTTCGCTGGCGATGGCGCCACAGCACTATCTGCAATGCTGGCGTGGTGAGCTGTGTCTGGAGATCGGTGCGCTGGATCGCGCCGCCGATGCACTCACGCGTGCACTATCGGTTGCGGATGACGCTTTGCTGCCCAAGATCAAATATCACTGGCAACGTCTGCTCTGGCTGGGCGTGGCCCATGGCTATCGGGATGCTGCCATTTCCTACGCCACCCGGCTGCGGCAGGCCTATCCGCATGACGCCTGCTGGCCGCATATCCTCTGCTCCGCTTACCAGGACAGTGGCGAGATCGCTGGCGCATTCCAGCAGGGCAGACAGGCTGTGGCGCTGTATCTGGATGGTGTGGCCGATGCCGGGCCACTGGATGTGCATGCGGTGCCGCATTTCGTGCGCCCCGAGGCCGAAGCCATCCTCGACAGGGTGCGGGCGGCGCTGGATGCGGCGGGAATTCAATGGTGCCTCTACGCCGGCACCTTGCTGGGCGTGATACGCGATGGCGAATTGCTAGCGTATGACAAGGATCTCGATATCGCCATTCCCGCTGCAAGCAGCCGGGATGCCGTGATCGAAACCATGCGGCTTGCGGGCTTCCAAGCGGTGCCCGAAGGCGCAAATCCAGGCGAAGAGATGGCGTGGCGCATCATCTTCGCCACGCCGGATTCACCGATTTCGCTCGACGTGTTCTTCATTCATCCCGACGGGGACGAGCATGTACGGCTGGGCATGCAGCATGCCGGTCACCCTGTACGCTGCCGCCTGCCCCGCTTTGACTTCGGCCTGCATGACTGGCGCAACTCGCTCTGGCCTGTACCGGCTGACCCGGCCGCTTTCTTGCTCAGCTTCTACGGCGATGGCTGGCGCGAGCCCGACCCTTACTTCAACACCGTGCTGTCCAACCGGGGCCGCACCGCAGCGTCGATACCCGTGGTGCTGGGCTATGGCTACGGCTGCCTGTACCGGGCCCTGCTGGCAGAAAAATACGCCAAGGCGCTGTCGCTGTGCGCGCAAATCCAGCGCCTGCAGCCCGATCCGCTGTTAGACAGACTGGCGGGTGAATTGCGGGCCAGACAAGCGGCATGAACAGTGGACTGGACGACACGCTCAGCATCGTCATTGCTGCAGCGGGGGATGGCGCCCGCCTGGGTCTCGGCCCCAAGGCACTGCTGCCACTGGGCGGCAGGATGCTGCTGGAGGCTGTATGCACCAAGGCGCGCCGGATCGCAGGCGAAGTCATGGTCGCCGCGCCCGCCAGCCGCATGGCGGAGTGGCAGCGGCATGCCACAGGCTGCGCGGTGATTGCCGGGGGCGAGAGTTTTTTGCGCACCACCGCATCGCTGGCGCAGGCGGCAAGCCGGCGCAAGTTGCTGGTGTGGAGCGTGGCAGCACCCTTCGTGAGCGAACCGGTGCTGCGCCGCGTTGCTGCCGGGGTGCCGGAGGGCGGGGTTTGCGCGGTATTACAGCCCAGCGACGTACCGCTGGCCGCCATGCAAGATGGCGCGGTGCGCGAATTCCTGCCGCGCGATGCGGTCATGGCCGTGCAGGGGCCGCAGGCCTATGATCGTGCCGCGCTGCTTGATCTGATCGCACGGGCCACCGATGCGGACTGGCAGCAGCAGTCATTCCTGCAGGTTGCCCTGCGCCACGGGCAGCCCGTCGCCACCGTCATGGGCGAGAAAACCAATTTCAAGATCACTACGCCGGACGATTGGCGTCTGGCGCAATACCTGAAGGATTTGCTATGAGTTCGGCCGGCCTGTTGGTCGCGCGTGACCCGGCGCTGTATGCGTGGGACGACGCGTTGCGCGAGCAGGATTATCTGTTTGCCTGTTATGAAATCACCACCACGGTGGATGGCCACGCGGCCGCGCTGGGCATGGCCATGGAGCAAAGTGCCGCCACCAGCCATATTGCCGGCTATGTCGAGCCGACCATGCTGCTTGGCTACAGCATCCGCGTGCGGATGGTGCGATCCCTGGGGCAGGCCGTGCCCGTGGTGGGCAGCTATCAACTGGATACGCCGGTTTACGGTGCCGCAGCCGGTGCCGGTGCGCAGCGCTATCAAATCGAGCTGGCCGTGCCGCTGCGCCTGCTGGCCGGCAAACCGGCGCAGTTGTGGAACGTGGTGGTGGGCGAGCTGCCCAGGCTGGGCTATCTGACCGGCTTTGCCTTGCTGCGCGCTGATCTGCCCGCCAGCTTCGGCCCCGGCCCGGGCTTTGGTGCCGAGGCACTGCTGGCATGGTCTGCGCATGGCGCGGGCCCGCTGCTGTGCCGCTCGATGCGGCCTGCCGTGGGCGTGGACGAGGCAACCATGGCGCGCCTCAATCATGACGTGTTGCTGGGCGGTTTCGACATCGTCAAGGATGACGAACTGCAGGTGTTTGCCGACTTTGCCACCTTTGCCAGCCACGTGCGCGCCATGCTGGTGGCGCGCGACGCTGCCAGCGCGGCAACGGGTCTGCGCAAACGCTATATCGCCAACCTGATCTGCGAGCCGTGGGAGCTGGCCGAGCGTTGGGCACTGGTGTGCGAGCTCGGGGTCGATGGCGTGCTGGTGGCACCGTGGATACAGGGCATGGGCACGTTGCTGCAGCTGGCACGCCAGCGCCGCATGCCGATACTGGCGCACAACACGCTGGGCGAACTGTTCTCGCGCAATCCGGGTTGGCGCGTGGCACCCGCCGTGCTGGCACAGTGGCTGCGCGTGCTGGGGGCCGACCTGATCGTGACCGACGGGGACTTTGGCGATACACCGGGCGATGCCGACGCGCAGGCCGCGCTGGCCGCAGCGCGTGCGCCGCAGGGCGAATGCCGGGCGGTCCTGCCCATCCTGCAGGGGGGCAAGCAACCCGATGGCCTGCCGCGCTATCGCGCAGCGATCGGCAGTGATGCCTACATGCTGATCGTGGCCAGCTGGGTGGATCATCATCCGGACGGTATCGCCACGGCCGCAGCGCAGTTCCGGGCCGCTGTGGATGGACAGCCCGCAGCGGGGTGAACGGGCTCAGGCAGCTCAGCTTGGGTCGGGCCGGCCTGCACTGCTAGGATGGGCGCATTGCCATCTTCAGGAAGTCGCTACCGTGTCGAGCAATCAGGCGCTGGCCGAAGCGTTGTTTTTCGAAGGAAACCGCCATCTGGCCGCTGCCGAGCATGCCGCAGCGGCGGCCTGCTTTCGCGAGGCGGTCACGCTGGCGCCACAGCTGGCCGAGGCGCATGCCAATCTGGGCTTTTTGCTGGAACAGACCGGCCAGCTGGACGAGGCCGAAGCCTGCTACCGTCAGGCCATGGCCATCCTGCCCGACTGCCTGCAGCTGTATCTGAATCTGGGGGCGCTGCTGATGGCGCGCAAGGATTTTGGCGCGGCGGAGGCGCTCTACCGGCAGGCGCTGCGTTTTGCGGCGGGCGATCCGGCGCTGTGGTCCAACCTGGGCGTGCTGCTGGCCTGCCTGCAGCGCGACGACGAGGCCGAGCAATGCCATCGCACCGCGCTGGCCATCAACCCGGACTACGCCAATGCGCGTTTCAACCTTGCCTATGTGCTGCTGCGGCATGGTCGCTTTGACGAGGGCTGGGCAAGCCTGGAGGCACGCGACTGGTACGAGCGGCTGGCACAGTATTTCGAATTTCCGCGCTGGCAGGGTGAACCACTGGCGGGCCGCAGCGTGCTGATCGGCTTCGAGGCTGGCCATGGTGACATGATCCAGTTCTGCCGCTATGCCGCCGAACTCAAGCGCATGGGGGCCGAGCAGATCACCGTGGTGTGCCACCCGGGGCTGAAAACGCTGTTCGGCAGCATGATTGGGGTCGACGAGGTCTATTCCTTGCACGACGACGTGCCGACGCGCGGCTGGGATTACTGGACACCGCCGCTCAGCCTGCCGTACTACTGCCAGACCCGTCTGGATACCATTCCGGCAACGGTGCCGTATCTGCAGGCCGAACCCGCGCGCGTGGCCGCATGGGCCACGCGGCTGCCGGCGGCAAGGTTGCGCGTGGGTCTGGCCTGGCTGGGCAATCCGCGTTTCGAGAACGATGCCGATCGCTCATTGTCCGCGCTGGATATCCTCGCGCCGCTGGCCGCCGTGCCGGGTATACAGTTCATCAGCCTGCAAAAAGGCCGGGGAGAGGATGTGTCAGCCCCGATTGGCATGGCATTGCAATCGTATGCCGGTGAGCTGGGCGACTTTGCCGATACCGCCGCACTGATTGCCAATCTTGATCTGGTGATCAGCGTCGATACCGCCGTCGGCCATCTGGCCGGCGCGCTGGGCAAACCGTGCTGGCTGATGCTGCCCGACTACCGTGCCGACTGGCGCTGGCTGACCGGGCGTGATGATACGCCGTGGTATCCGCACACCCGGCTGTTCCGCCAGCCGCCGGGTGGCGGCTGGGGGCCGGTGGTAACGCAGCTGGCCGAGGCACTCGGCCAGCTGGCTGCCCGCTGAGCTTCAGCGCGCAGTGGCACGCACCACAGGGAAATCGATATCGGTGTGCGCTACGTTGTTGATGTAGTTGGTCAGCACGTTCAGCGCCACACCGGCGACGATTTCCAGCACGGCGGCTTCATCAAAACCGGCAGCGCGTACGGCAGCCAGTTCGGTGTCGTTTACCGTGCCGCGTTGTTCCAGCACATGGCGGGCAAAGCGCAGCGCGGCGGCGTTTTGTGCGTCGCTGCTGTGTGCATCGCGCGCCGCGTCGATTTCAGCCTGCGGCAGGCGGGCCACATTCAGGCCCAGATAGCTGTGCGCAGACAGGCAGTAATCGCAGCCATTGTATTCGGCAGTCGCCAGTGCGATGCGCTCACGCAGGCCCACGTTCAGCTTGCCCTTGCCCAGCGCGCCGTTCAGCGCCAGATAACCTTCCAGCGCGGCCGGGCTGTGGCCCACCAGCTTCATCAGGTTGGGCACCACGCCCAGTTGTTGTTGCACGGCAGCCAGCAGCGGCTTGCTGGCGTCCAGCGATTGTTCGACGGTGGGGATGCTGATGCGGCTCATGGTCTTGCTCCTCGGGTGGGGCGCCGGGCGATATGCCGCAGCGCATGCCGCTACTTTGCCGTGTTGGCTGGGCGAATAGAATATCCATAAAATACAAATTATTGTTTCGATTGGTGGAATAATTGATCGACTGCGTTTGATGGCTGCTTATGTGGCGGTGGCCGAGGCACAAGGTTTTACCGGTGCGGCGCGCAAGCTGGGCATGTCTGCCCCGGCGGTGACGCTGGCGGTGGCGGCACGGTTGGGTGTGCAATTGCTGTAGCAGACCACGCGGCACGTGCGGGCCACCGAGGCGGGCCAGCGCTATCTGGACGATGCCCGCAGCGCGGCTGCTGCCGCCGACGAAGCCGCCGGAGGCAGCAGCCGCGCTGCGTGGCCATGTTGCGCTGACCGCACCGGTACTGTTTGGCCGGCTGCACGTGATGCCGCTGGTGGCACGGTTAGCCAGCAGGTTAACTGGCCTTTTGCCGGCCGCTGCGCTTGCAGACGCGGCTGGCAGTCAGCAACAACGACAGCTGCATCGATGCGGCGCGGCGCGGTCTGGGCATCGTGCGGCTGATGTCGTATCAGCTGGCCGATGACACTGCCGCAGGTCGTTGACCTCCGTGCTTGGCATCCATGAAGAGGCCGCCTTGCCGGTGCACGTGCTGCATCTCGAGCACAAGGCGGGCCTGCCCAAGGTGCGCGGGCTGATTGATTTGCTGCTGACGCGCTTGCGTGCAAATCGCCACCTTAACCCACAGCAAGGGTTCAGCTACCCAGTGGCAGCGGTTTGCCAGGGTAACTGGCCAGCACGATGGAGGTGGTCACTGCACCCAGGGTGGCGAGCTGGTCAATCACTGCTTCCAGTTCGTTCATGGTCGGTACCGTCACCCGCACGATGAAGCAATCCTCGCCGGTAATGCGATCGGCTTGCGTGATGGCTGGTATTGCATCAAACAGTGTCAGGCAGCGTTTGATGTGCTCATGCGTGGTGCGCAGCCGGATATAAGCCGAGATTTCCATACCCAGCGGGCCTGGGTCTATGCGTGCGGCGTAGCCAGTGATCACACCGGCTTGCTCCATTTTTTGAATGCGTGCAGTCACTGCGGGTTGCGATAGGCCCACGCGTTTGCCGATTTCCGTATTGGATAGGCGCGCGTTCTGCTGCAGCAGCATCAGGATACGTCGGTCCAGCCGATCCGCTTCGTACTTTGGTTTCATCAGCAATATTCACCACTTTCCTGGATATGTGCCGAGATTGCCTTGTTTTTATTGGTTGTTCCATGGGATTTGCAGGATATCGCCTGCATACTTTAATGGAGGCAAAGACAAGGAGAAGTGCACCATGCAGATGGCTGCGTTGATTGTTCCCGGCATCGGCAATTCGGGCGCTGCCCACTGGCAAACCTTGTGGCAACAGCAATGGCCTTGGGCTACGCGCATTGCCGTGCCCGACTGGGACAGGCCAGTTCTGGCCGACTGGATGGATGCCATAGAACAGGGTGTGCTGCAGAGGGGCGGCGAGACGGTCATCATTGCGCATAGCCTGGGCTGTATCGCTGTTGCGCATTGGGCTGCTGCCACACGCTTGCGGGTGCGGGGTACCTTGTTGGTGGCGGTGCCTGACCCAGCTGGCCCGGCATTCCCGGCCGAGGCAGCCGGGTTTGTACTACCGCCGCTGCGGCCGCTGCCGTTTCCGGCGATTGTGGTTGCCAGCTGCGACGACCCCTACGGCAGCATGGCGCACGCCAGCCGCTGTGCGCAGGGCTGGGGAGGCGAGCTGGTTAATGTGGGTGCATCCGGCCATATCAATGCGGCCAGTGGACTCGGTGACTGGCCGGCTGGCCGCAGCCTGCTTGGCAGGCTGTCAGGCACCTGAGCTGGAGTGGCTAACAGGCTGTGCCGGGAGATGGATGCTGTTTGGCCCGCAGATGACGGGCGTGGATAGACAGGCACTTATGCGGAGGCCTGGTAAATCTGCTGCAGCAGCTGCTCGGCATCGCCGTGCAGCACCTTGCGCAGCTCGATGCGCACATCGTGTTGCGGCAAGCCCAGTTCGGCCAGCGTGGCCAGCACTTCGTCGAATTGCTCGCGCAGTGAGGGCTCGGTTTTGCCGCGCCGGTCGCTGAATGCCGCGGCCAGGGTGGCGCCACACTGACAGAGGCGCCTGGACTCGATCACGCCGGGATGCGGCTCGTGCGCGGTTTCAGGCAGTGCGCGCGTACTGGTCAGGTATTGGGTAAAGCTCACATACTGCGTGCCGCACTGCGGGCACTGGCGCGGATAGGCCAGCAAATGCGCCGGGCTGGGGTCTGCATGCGTCATGGCGCCACTCCTGGTGACGGCCGCTTGCTGCGGCGCTCAATCCACTATAGCTGTGCCCGGCGGGTGTTTCGAATGAAGCTGCCCAGTGTGTCGGCCAGCACCTGACGGTGTACCACGCGCCCGAACACGTGATCGGCCCCGGCTATCGGGGTCCAGCGTGCGCCGGCAATCGCGTCGGCAATCTGCCGCCCTTCGCCAAAGGGCACGGTCATGTCCAGCGTGCCGTGGACGACCTGCACGGGCAGGTCGAGTGCAGCAGCATCGGCTTGCACCTGCAGCGAGCCGGCTTCATCGCGCAGCGCCTGGGTCACTTCCAGCCCGAACCAGTCGATATTGCCGTTGGGCAATGCATGCGCCAGTGGCCAGATGCCGTCGAGGATGCCGCGCAGATTACCGGCGGGTGCCAGCAATTGCAGCGAGGCCAGCCCGGCATCGCGCGCGGCCTGCATGGCGACGATGCCCCCCATCGAAAAGCCGGCCAGGTGCCAGCGCAAGCCCGGGTATTGGGCCACCAGCGTGTGCAGCAGCCAGCGCGTCTGCGCCACCTGCCCGGCGACCGAAACATCGGTGAAATCGCCGCTGCTCTCGCCACAGCCCAGGAAATCGAAGCGGAACACCGCCAGGCCGCTATCGGCCAGCCGCCGCGCCAGATCGACAAACAGATAGGTGAACTCGCCCCGGTTGCCGGTGAACCCGTGCAGCAACAGCACTGCATCGGTGGCTTCGGCAGGCTGGTGGGCGGTGCCCACCAGCGTATGTTGGGCGTAATCCAGATACAGCGTTTTGACGGTCATCGGCGGCTCGCTGGGGTCAATGTCTTGGGCGTCTGGCCAGCGCAATATCGAGCTGGCGGGCAAAGCGTTGCTTGTCGGCTGCCGACAGTGCCGGCGGGCCGCCCGTCTGCACGCCGCTGGCGCGCATGGTCTCCATGAAGTCGCGCATGGTCAGCCGCTCGCGGATGTTTTCGGTGCTCATCACCTCGCCCCTGCTGTCGAGCACCTGCGCGCCCTTGGCAATGGCCTCGGAGGCGAGCGGAATGTCGCCGGTAATGACCAGATCGCCCGCCTCGACGCGGCGGGCGATTTCATCGTCGGCCACATCAAAGCCCTGCGGCACCTGCAAGGCGCGGATATAGGGCGATACCGGCACCGTCAGCAACTGGTTGGCGATAAAGGTCAGCTCGACCTGCGTGCGCTCGGCTGCACGGCAGAGGATTTCGCGGATCACCTTGGGGCAGGCATCGGCATCGACCCAGATGCGCATGCCTCAGCCCGCCGCCTTCAGGATGGCGACATAGCGCTGCACCGTTTCGGTGTAGCCGTAGTGCAGCGCTTCGACGGTCAGCGCGTGACCGATAGACACTTCGAGGATGTCGGGGATGACGAGGAAATCAGCCAGGTTGTCCAGATTCAGGTCGTGGCCGGCATTGATGCCCAGCCCGGCCGCGCTTGCGGCGGCGGCCGCTTCGGCAAAGCGGGCGAATTCGGCAGTGAAATCATCCTGCTCGTGCTGGTGGGCAAACGACTCGGTGTACAGCTCGATACGATCGCAGCCGGTGGCCGGAGCCAGCACGATCTGCATTGGGTCGGGATCGACGAACAGGCTGACGCGGATGCCGGCGGCTTTCAGCTCGGCGACGATGGGTTTGAGCTTGTCGAGATCGCGCGCAATGTTCCAGCCATGGTCCGAGGTGATCTGGCCCGGTTCGTCCGGCACCAGCGTGCACTGGTGCGGTCTGGCGGCCAGCACCACGTCGAGGAAGGCGCGATCCGGGTAGCCCTCGATATTCAGCTCGGTGCCCGGGTATTGGGCAACGACTTCTTTCAAGGCGGCCACATCGCTGTAGCGCGCATGGCGCTGGTCGGGGCGCGGGTGGATGGTGACGCCGGCAGCACCAGCCTTGAGCGCCAGATGGGCAAAGTGGCTGATGCTGGGGTAGTCGCGCCCGCGCGAGTTGCGGATCAGGGCGATCTTGTTCAGGTTGACGGAAAGTTGGGTAGGCATGAGTTGAAGCCCGTCTCGTTCGGCGTGGTGTACAGCATGTATTGTCCCTGCCTTCGCGGCCTTGAGCCAGCACAGATTGCGCCGCAGCAGGCGGGTACACGGCGGGTGCGCCTCCGGTTGTCGGCCCGGGCGGATGGCCGGTGGCTGCCAGGGCGCGGCGGTCGGCCGTGCAGGTGGCGGCGGGGCTATAAACCAAGGGCAGCGCGTGCTGCATGGTGTTCAAACTATCTGGAGTGCGTGATGAATCGTTTATACATCGATTGCCGCGACGTACCGGGCAGCACTTGCTCGGTGGCCATCACGGCAGACAACAAGGAAGAATTGCTGGTCGCCGCCGTCGAGCACGCGGTAAAGGCACATGGCTATACCGATACGCCCGAATTGCGTGCGCAATTGCAGACCATGTTCAAGGTGGCACCCACCGTACCCCAGCGCAAGGCGGCGTGATGGACTGGCCTGGCGTATGTTGTGCAACATGAAAAAGCCCCGCATCGCGGGGCTTTTTCTGGCCGGCCAGACGATCAGGCGCCCAGTGCCTTGAAGATTTCGTTCTTGATCGCGTCGACATCGCCCACGCCGTTGACCTTCACGTACTTCGGTGCGGTGGCGTCGCCCGAGGCAGCCTGCTTGCCGTAGTAGCTCACCAGCACTTCGGTTTGCTCATGGTAGACCGCCAGGCGCTTGAGCACGGTTTCTTCGCGGTCGTCGTCGCGCTGGATCAGGTCTTCACCGGTTTCGTCGTCCTTGCCTTCCACCTTGGGCGGGTTGAACTTGACGTGGTAGGTGCGGCCCGAGGCCACGTGCACGCGGCGGCCAGCCATGCGCTCGACGATGGACGAATCCGGTACGTCGATTTCAACCACGTAGTCGATTTCCACGCCGGCATCGCGCATGGCATCAGCTTGTACGGTGGTGCGCGGGAAACCGTCGAACAGGAAGCCCTTGGCAGCGTCCGGCTGCGCAATGCGCTCTTTCACCAAGCCGATGATGATGTCATCGCGCACCAGGCCGCCGGCATCCATGATGGCCTTGGCTTCCAGGCCCAGCGGAGTGCCGGCCTTGACGGCCGCACGCAGCATGTCGCCGGTGGAAATTTGCGGAATGCCGAACTTTTCCTTGATGAAGTTGGCCTGGGTGCCTTTGCCGGCGCCGGGGGCACCAAGAAGAATCAGTCTCATCGTCGTTCCCTGTTTTACGTTGGTTTATGAATTCTGTTGTGTGAAGAGGGCGCGCACGCGCGCCAGGTCTTCGGGTGTATCCACGCCGGCGGCCGGGGCGTGCGCAGCGATGTGCACGCCGATGGCGTAACCATGCCAGAGCACGCGCAGTTGCTCCAGTGCCTCGATCTGTTCCAGCTGCGACGCGGCCAGATCGCGGTAGGTGCGCAGGAAACCGGCGCGATAAGCATAAATGCCGATGTGGCGCAGCGCGCCCAATTGTTCAGGCAGGTGTTGCGCTGCAGCGACGGTTTGCACGCCATCGGTGCGGGTAAATGCATCCCGCGCCCACGGAATGGGCGCGCGGCTGAAGTACAGCGCGCGGTTGCGCGCATCCAGCACCACCTTGACCACATTCGGGTTGAAGAAATCGGCTGCGTCGTGGATCGGATGGGCAGCGGTGGCCATCGGCAGTGCGTCGTCGCTGGCCAGCTGGGCGGCTACGGCGTCGATCAGCGCTGGGTCGATCAGCGGTTCATCGCCCTGTACGTTCACCACGATGGCTGCGTCGGGCAGACCCAGGAGGTCGACCGCTTCGGCCAGCCGGTCGGTGCCCGAGCTGTGGTCGGCGCGCGTCAGCAGTGCTTGCTGGCCGGCGGCTTCGACGGCAGCGGCGATGCGCGCATCGTCACAGGCCACGTAAACCGCAGCGGCATGCGTCTGCAGTGCCTGTTCAACCACGCGCACGACCATGGGCTTGCCGCCGATGTCGGCCAGCGGCTTGTCGGGCAGCCGGGTCGATTGCAGCCGGGACGGAATCAGGATGGTGTAGCGCGCGCTCATGACGGTCAGCGCGGAATGTCTTCGGTGGGGTCCAGCGTGCGCGCTTCGCCTTCCAGCATCACCGGGATGCCGTCCTTGACGGCAAAGGCCAGGCGGTCGCCACGGCAGATCAGTTCCTGGCGGGGCTTGTCATACACCAGCGGGCCCTTGCAGACCGGGCAGACGAGGATTTCAAGCAGTTTGGCGTCCATGTTTCAGTTTCTCGCTAAGCCACGCAATCAGATCGGGCTGGATGACAGCCGTAACGGGCAGGACCCAGATTCTAGCACCCGCATCGCCCAAATCCGGCATTGCCGCGAGTTTGACCGCATCTTTCTCGGTCACGATCAGCGTGCCGGCTGGCAGATCGGCCACAGTGAACGCGTGGTGGTCGGGGAAGTCATGCCCGGCAAACTGCAGGCCAAGGCCGCGCAAGGTGGCAAAAAAACGCTGCGGGTTGCCAATGCCGCACACGGCAGTCAGCGGGCCGGGCAGGGCAGCGACGCTGCGGGTGATGGTGGCATTGTCCAGCCGGTAGGGCACGCCTGGCACCAGCTGCATGCGAAAGCCGTGCGGGTGGGCCGGCATGTCGCCCTCGCCGTTGACGACTACGGCATCAACCGATTGCAACCGATCCACCGGCTCGCGCAGCGGCCCGGCCGGCAGCAGGCGGCCGTTGCCGAAGCCGCGCTGGCCGTCGATCACGCACAGCTCGATATCGCGGCCCAGTGCGTAGTGCTGCAGGCCGTCGTCGCACAGGATGATGTCCACCTCCGGGTGGGCCGCCAGCAATGCTTGCGCGGCGGCGGCACGCTGACGGCAGACCCAGACCGGCGCACGCGTGCTGCGAGCCAGCAGCAGCGGTTCGTCGCCCACTTGTGCGGGATGGCTGTCGGGGCTGACGGCCAAGGGCGTATCTGCCTGACCACCATAGCCGCGCGAGACAATGCCGGGGGTGTAGCCGGCCGCGCGCAGCCCTGCGGCCAGCGCGGCGGTCAGCGGCGTCTTGCCGGTGCCGCCGACGGTGAGGTTGCCGACGACGATGACCGACACCGGCAGCCGGGTGACCGTGCGGGCGCCACGGGCATACGCGCTGCGGCGCCGTGCCGCCAGCCAGCCGAACAGGCAGGACAAGGGCGAGAGCAGCAGCGCCAGCGGGTGGCGTGGTGCATACCAGGCACGCTCGATCAGCCGCATGCGGTCTGTCCTGGCGGCGAGTGACAAAAAACGGGGCCGCAGCCCCGTTCCTGTTGATCCGCGTGCGCGCAGCCTGGCATCACTTGGTCTGCGTGGCGAAGGTCAGCTTGCCGAAGCCCGCCAGCCGTGCCGCTTCCATCACGTTCACCACGCTCTGGTGGCTGGCCTGACCGTCGGCATTGATGACGATCATCGGGTCGGGATTGTTGCCGGCCGCCTTGCGCAGCTGCAGTGCAAACTCGTCGGGCGTGCTGAAGGTTTGCAGTTGTTCGTTGATGCTGTACTGGCCGCCGGCAGAAATGCTGATCTGCACCGTTTGCGGTGTTTCAGCTGCTTTTTCTGCATCGGCGGTCGGCAGGTTGATCTTCAGCTCGGCAAACTTCGAGTAGGTGGTGGTGGCCATCACGAAAATGAGGATCACCAGCATCACGTCGATCAGCGGAATGAAGTTGATTTCCGGCTCTTCCCGGTGGCGGCGTTGGCGGAATTTCATGTCGCGTCGCTCAGTGACGGTCGCCGTGGACCACTTCAACCAGCTTGATGGCTTGTTGTTCCATCTCGACGATGAAGCCATCCACCTTGCTGCGGAAGTAGCGATAGAACAGCAGCGCCGGCACGGCCACGATGATGCCGAAGGCGGTGTTGTAGAGGGCTACCGAAATACCGTGCGCCAGCATGGCCGGGTTGTTGCCGCTGGCCGGGTTTTGCGCGCCGAAGATCTCGATCATGCCGATCACGGTGCCGAACAGGCCCAACAGCGGGGTGACGGTGGCAATGGTGCCCAGTGCCGACAGATAGCGTTCCAGATCATGGGCAACGGCACCGCCGATTTCCTCGATCGATTCCTTCATGATCTCGCGGCTGCTTTTTACATTCTTCAGGCCGGCGGCCAGCACGCGGCCCAGCGGACTGGTGGCAGCAAGCTTGGACAGCATTTCCGGCGTGACGCCGTGGCTGCGGTATTCCTGTACTGAACGCGCCAGCAGGCCCTCCGGCAGCACCAGGCTTTTGCGCAGGGTGAGCAGGCGTTCAATGATGATGGTCACGGCCGTGACGGAAGCGGCGATAATCAACCAGATCGGCCAGCCGGCGGCTTCGATGATTCCGAGCATGGTGCGTGCGTCCTTTTCGGGAGGGCTTTGAAAACGGCGTAACTGTAGCCGGATTGCGGCTTGCGCGAAAGGCCCGCCGCTATGCGCTGCCTTGCGTGGCCGATGGACGTCAAGACTTGACAGGGGGCACTACAAACCCATTCTGTAGCAGTGCAACATGAGACGATTGTCCCCAAACCCGCGCCCTTGCTGCGTTTGTCCCGCTTTCCCACAACTTCTGTGGATAACTTTGTGAACAACGGGGATAAACGCGCACTAAACCCTTGATGGACCTAGGGGGCAGCCAGATTGCCCCATTTTTGATCTTTTTGTTAAGTTTAATAAAAACAAAGACTTGCGATGTTCATTTGCACTACAGGTTTCAGATCGGGCAGCCAGCCCAGTCGGGAAGCCATTTTGTGGATTAAAGAGGTGTAGCTTACGATGATCGACGTGTTGTCAAGCCCTACAAGCAGGGCCGTTTCGGTCACCGAACTGAACCGGCAGGTACGTGATGTGCTGGAGGGCAGCTTTCCCGTGCTGTGGGTGGCGGGCGAGATTTCCAACTTCAAGCGCTACGATTCGGGCCACTGTTATTTCAGCCTGAAGGATGCCGGCGCACAGGTGCGTTGCGTGATGTTCCGCAACCGCGCCGCGCTGCTCGATTTCCAGCCGCGCGAGGGTGCGCAGGTGGAAGTGCGCGCCGTGGTGTCGCTGTATGAGGCGCGCGGCGACTTCCAGCTCACCATCGAGGCCATGCGGCCGGCTGGTTTGGGGGCATTGTTCGAGGCCTTCGAGCAATTGAAGAAGAAACTGGCTGCCGAGGGCGTGTTTGATGCAGCGCGCAAGCGGCCGGTGCCCGCATTCCCGCGCGCCATCGGCATCGTCACCTCGCTCAAGGCGGCGGCCTTGCGTGACGTGCTGACCACCTTGCGCCGGCGCATGCCCGGCTTGCCGGTAATCCTCTACCCGTGCGCGGTGCAAGGCGCCAGCGCGGCGAACGAGATCGCTGCGGCCATCAATGCCGCATCCGCACGGGCCGAGGTGGATACCTTGCTGGTGTGCCGTGGCGGCGGCAGCATCGAAGACCTGTGGTCATTCAATGAAGAAGTCGTTGCGCGCGCAATTGCTGCCTGCAGCATGCCGGTGGTCAGCGGCGTGGGCCATGAAACTGATGTGACCATTGCAGACTTTGTTGCCGACGTACGCGCTGCCACGCCCACCGCTGCGGCCGAGCTGGTCAGCCCCAACCGGCAGGAGCTGCAATTGCGCGTGGCACATTTGCAGGCCCGGCTGGCGCGTGCCTTGCGCCGGCAGATCGAGGCCCGCATGCAAAAGCTCGACGGCCTGCAGCGGCGACTGCGCCACCCGGGCGAGGCGTTGCAACGTCGGCGCGAGCACTTGCTGCGCGCGCGCAGCAGCCTGCAACGCGCCATTGGCCAGGTGCTGGAGCAGCGCCGCCAGCGCCTGCTGCGTGATCGCTTGCGGCTGGATCATCTGGCGCCGGACATGGCCCAGCGGCGCTTGCGGCTGGCCAGACAGGCCGAGCGGCTGGCCATCACCATGCAGCAGCAACAGGCACGCCGTACACAGCGGCTGGCACTGCTGGGCGCGCGGCTGGCGGCACTCAACCCGACCGCCGTGCTGGCACGCGGCTATGCGCTGGTCGAGGACAAGGCGGGCCATGTGGTGCAGGCGGCTGCGCAATTGCAACGGGGCGATGCAGTACGCATCCGCTTTGCCGATGAGGCGGTGGATGCACAGGTAACGGCCACGCCGCACGATAGCCAGCCGCAGTTGTTCTGATTGCCGTATCCCGGCCGGGGCGCCAGCGGGGTGGCCTCGCTGTAAGCCGAATCGGAGATGGCCGGTAGCTGGGGGTAAAGGCAGAAATGTATCTGCTTCCTTGCACGGTCATGGCAAAAAGCGATGCAGAAACAGCGCACTAGCACCGGGTTTTGTGCCGTTTGTCGCCTCTCTCTCACTTGTACATTTGTTTGTTTGACTCGGCATGGCTTCTACCGATAAATCACAGGCGAGCAGCCTGCTGACAGGTTGCTTAATAAAAATCTAATATTGGAGGAGTTGCAATGACATCCCGTACGTCCCGACGCGGACACGGGAAGCTGGCGCTTGCCCTGCTTCCCGCCCTGTTCGCCGCGCATGCCGCGCACGCTGCCAGCTATCCGGCCTGGCAGGCTGATACCTATTACGCCGCTGGCACCATCGTTTATTACAGCGGTCACGACTACAAGGCCTTGGTCAGCCAGACCGACTATGCCAGCACCGGCTGGAACCCGACCAATGCCAGTCTGTGGACCGATCTGGGCGCCGATACCGGCAGCGCTACGCCGACTCCGGCGCCGACCGCAACGCCCAAGCCGACCGCAACACCGATCCCGGTGACCGGCACTCCCACCCCGACCACCAAGCCGACCGTGACCCCGACACCGGTTAGCGGTGGCTGTACCGCCGCCGCGTGGAACAGCAGCACCGCCTATAACGGTGGCGCACAAGTGAGCTACAACGGCCACACCTACACCGCCAAGTGGTGGACTCAGGGCAATATTCCATCGTCCAGCACCGGCGACGGGCAACCGTGGACCGACAACGGCGTGTGCGGCCCGACGCCGACTCCGACCGCAACACCGACGGTCAGCCCGACTCCGGTGGGTGTCACCCCGCCGGCTGCAACCCAGTTGGTGGCCGGCACCTGTCCGAGCGATCCGGCGTTGCCGGTATGGACTGCCGGCACGTCTTACGCCTCCGGCCAGCGCGTGCGCCCGGCCCGTGACGTGAGCACGTTCAACGTGATGTACAACGGCAGCACCTACCCGGGTGTTTTCGTTGCTGCTCAGGCCCACACTGCCACCGCAGCCACCGAGCCTACTGCCGGCCTGCCGCAAGGCGGCTGGAGCAAGCTGACCTACAACGCCACTTATTGGGCCGTCGGAGCCATGGTGCCGCCGCCGTGTGCCGTGCCGACGCCGACCCCGGTTGCCACGCCGACGCCGACCATCACCCCGACCGTTACGCCGACCCCGGTGAGCGGTACTGCGCCGGCCTTCATCTACAGCCCGTACAAGGATGTGACGGTCAATACCGACTGGAACACCGACATGATGCGTGCCAGCGTGGGCAGCGGCAAAGTGCAGGCAGTCACGGCCGACATGCCGGCCAAGGTCGATACCTTGACTTGGGCCTTCGTGACCGGTGAGTGCGGCAGCACTGCCGCCGTGCCGTCGGGTGAAAACCTGGCCGGCATGGACCCGACCACCTTCGTCAACACCAATGTCCCGCTGTTTACCGGCTCGGGCAAGAAGTACGTGGTGTCGACCGGTGGTGCAGCCGGCGTGTTCTCCTGCGGCAGCGATGCGGGCTTTGCCAAGTTTATCAACCACTATTACTCGGCCAACATGATCGGCGTCGACTTCGACATCGAAGCCGGCCAAACCCAGGCGCAGATCACTGATCTGGTACAGCGCGTTATCGTGGCCCAGAAAACCTGGCCCAACCTGCGCTTCAGCTTCACGCTGGCCACACTGGCGCAGAGCAAGTCCGGTTCGGCTGTCGCGGTTGATCTGGGTGCCAGCTCGCCCAACCCGCTGGGCGACATGGGCAAGGTGGTGATGAGCGCCATCCAGGCGGCCGGTCTGAAGAACTACACCGTCAACCTGATGACCATGGACTACGGCAACCCGCCGAGCATCAATCTGTGCGTGGTCAGCGGCAGCTCGTGCCAGATGGGCCAGTCGGCCATCCAGGCGGCCATGAACCTGCACAACTTCTATAACCTGCCGTACAGCCAGATCGAAGTGACACCGATGATTCTGGCCAACGACGTGGGTGGCGAGAACTTCTCGCTGTCCGACGCCGATGTGGTGGCGGCATGGGTGAAGGCCAATGGCCTGGCCGGCCTGCACCACTGGTCGTATGACCGTGACCAGAGCGGCGCCGCCTTCTCGGTGCGTTTTGCCACCGGGCTTGGCCTGTGATCGTCACTGTTTGAAATCAAGCAGTGGATGTAATGGAAAACCGGCCTGTGAAGGCCGGTTTTTCTTTGCCATGATGGGTCATTGCTGCTGCAGAGCCAGATCTCCATGACCCCATCCCGCGCCTGGACCAATGCTGCCATCCGCACCATCGAGGCGGATTTTCACCGCTCGGCCGATACGCATCTGATCCCGCTGGTGCTGCCCGGTTTTTCCGGCATCGATGTCTACCTGAAGGATGAATCGTGCCACCCCACCGGCAGCCTCAAACACCGGCTGGCGCGCTCGCTGTTCCTGTATGCGCTGGCCAATGGCTGGCTGCATGAGGGCAGCACAGTGATCGAGGCATCAAGCGGCTCTACCGCCATTTCCGAAGCCTATTTCGCCCACCTGCTGGGCCTGCCCTTCATCGCGGTGATGCCGGCCACGGTCAGCCCGGACAAGATTGCCGCCATCGAATTCCATGGCGGCGGTTGCCATCTGGTGCAAGACCCGACGGCGATCTACAGCGAATCGGAGCGGCTGGCGCGCGCCACCAATGGCCATTTCATGGACCAGTTCACCTACGCCGAGCGCGCCACCGACTGGCGCGCCAACAACAACATCGCCGAATCCATTTTCAAGCAGATGGAGCTGGAGCGTTACCCGGAGCCGGACTGGATCGTGGCCTCGGCCGGTACGGGCGGCACCAGCGCCACCCTGGGGCGCTATGTGCGCTACCGCCGCCACGGCACGCAGATTGCCTGCGTTGATCCGGAAAATTCGGTGTTCTTCGATTACTACGCCGCCGTGCGGCAGGGGGAGGACGCTACGGCCGCGCGTGCGCGCTTCCAGCTCGATTGTGGCTCGCGCATCGAGGGCATAGGCCGGCCGCGCGTCGAGTCATCCTTTTTGCCGGATGTCATCGACAGCATGTTCAAGGTGCCTGACGCGCTATCCGTTGGTGCCATGCGCTGGCTGGCAGACAAGCTTGGCCGCCGGGTGGGGGGCTCCACCGGCAGCAACTTCGTTGGCGTGCTGGCGCTGGCCGCGCAAATGCAGGCCGACGGCCGCCAGGGCAGTATCGTCACCCTGCTGTGCGACAGCGGCGAGCGCTATGGCCACTCCTACTACAACGACGCCTGGCTGGCAGCGCGCGGGCTGGATGTGGCAGCGGCACAGGTGCAGATTGCTGCGGTGGCGGAACAAGGTACAGTGCTGCCGGGCTCAGTGCTGCGTGCCTGACCGGGTGGTGCAGGATTCCGCCGGCGCTTACTGATCGCTCGGGGTGAACTTCGGACAGGTATTCCAGAGATGCACCGCGCTGCCGTCATGCGGGCCACCGGGCTGTGTACAGCAACCGAAATCAAGCAGCGCACCATCACCATTCAGCCTGACAAAAGCCATGCATTTCCGGCAGCATGCGTCGTTGACATGCTCGAGCCTGCCCCAGCGCAGGGCGGTCTGATCCGCCCGGGCAAGGGCGGCTTCTTCTTCTACACTCACCGGCTCGGATTCGCCCGTCCCGCAGTACAGCAAGCCGCGCCGCGCCCACAGCCAGTTTTGATCGGGCAGGCGGATGCGCCACTCCGGGTTGCCGCTTACCATTACCATGCTGCGCAGACAGTACCCGCTGGCGAAATGCAGAGCCAGCTCGGGAATGCGGCCGGAGATGGCGATGTCAATCAAGGTTGCCCCCTGCAACCGGCTTAGTCCTTCGGCAATTTCCGGGCGTGTGTTGGAACTGCCAAAGCAGACCCGCTCGCCCAGCTCGACACGCCAGTCCCATTCAATGCCGATATTGGCCTCCCCACTGGGCAGCCGGCGCCGTCCTTCGGGTTCGGTCAGCGCGCCCAGCTCGAAAAACACCGCTGAGCCATAGCCCGGCCACGCCAGTGAAACTGGCAAAGCCAGCAAGGGCCGTATGAGCGTTGTAAATTCGGCAGGGGTAATGATGCGACTGGTCATGGGCAACCATTCAAAGCCGGGAGCGTCCGGTGCGATATCATCCAGCCGATGGTGGCAGCACGCAATGGCCGCCTGCCCGCCGGGCTACGCGCCAGCGATTTCCCCCTGGGCGAGGCGCGCCAGCAGCCCTGCGCAAACCTCGGGCCACTCATCCTCGATGATGCTGTAGCGCAGCGAATTGCGCTTGCGCCCGTCGGGCATGATGCGCTCGTAGCGGATCAAGCCTTCCAGCCTGGCGCCCAGGCGCAGGATGGCGGCTTGCGAGCGGGTGTTCAGCTCGTCGGTGGTGAACTGCACGCGGATCATCCCCAGCGTATCGAAGGCATGGCGCAGCATCAGATACTTGGCCTCGCTATTGGCGCGCGTGCGCTGCCACGATGCTGCCAGCCAGGTGTGGCCGATTTCCAGCTGGCGGTTGCGCGCATCCACCTTCCAGTAGCGGGTCGAGCCGATCACCTTGCCGCTGGAGATATCCTCGGTGACAAAGGGAATGACCATGCCGGCCGCGCGCGCCTCGAGCGCGGTGGCGATGTAGGCTGCCATCGTGGCCTGCGAGGGCACGACGGTGAACTTGAGCTGCCACAATTCGCCATCGCTGGCCGCCTGCAGCAGGGCAGGACCGTCGTCCGCCTGCAGTGGGCGCAGGCGGATGTGCGAGCCGGTCAGGGTGGGGTAGATGTCCATGCCGGGCATTGTGGTGCGCAGGCCAAGCCATGCCAAGCGGCCATCGCCATCAGGCACGTATCAGCCCGCGCGGCGCAGTCGTCGTCAGCCCCGGAAAAATCTGCGCCAGCTGCGCATCGGGCAGTCGCAAATGCCGCTCGGCCACTTGCGCCAGCACGGCGCGGAAGTCGGTGGTCACGGGCACGTCGCGTTGCTCGTACAGCGCGGCGTTGTCCAGCCCGCGCCAGTCACCATAAACCTTGCCGCCGGCCACGGCACCACCCAGCAGCCACATCACGTTGCCGTGGCCGTGGTCGGTGCCGCCGTTGCCATTTTGTTTTGCGGTGCGGCCGAATTCGGACATCACTACCACGGTGGTGTCGTTCCACATCGGGCCAAGGGCCTGTGCCAACTGGGCCAGCCCTTCGCCCACCGGGGCTAGCCGGTTGGCGAGCTGGCCTTTGCCGGCGCCCTGGTTGATATGGGTATCCCAGCCGCCCAGCGCGATGAAGGCGAGCTGCACATTGCCCTTGCGCATCAGTTTGGCCAGTTGCACGGCGTCGGTGGGAAAGCCGTTGGGCAACGGCGCGCCATTGCTGGCGGCCATCATTTCATCTGCCAGGCTGTCCATCACTTCCTTGTGGGTTTCGCGCGCTTCTTCATAGGCCTGCGCCAGCTTGTCGTCGCCCTTGTAGAGCTGGCTGAATGCATCGTCGACCTTGGGCCTATCCAGCACGGTGGGCTTGCCGGCTGCATTGCCGCTGGCGACATTGGCCACGCCGATGCGCCCGCTGAGGATGCGCGGCAAGGTCGGGCCGATGCTGACCGCGCGGGTGGGCGACATCTCGCCCGGCAGGGTGGCCAGCAGCCGGTTCATCCAGCCATCGGCCGTGCCTTTGCGGCCGGGCGTACCCGACTCCATATAGTCCTGCGCATCGAAGTGCGAACGCGTCGCATCCGGCGAGCCGGCGGCATGCACAAAGGCCAGTTGTTTTGCCTGCCACAGCGGCTGCAGCGGCGTCAGCGCCGGGTGCAGGCCGAAATAGCCGTCCAGATCGAGCAGGCCATCGGCTGCGCCAGGTTTGGCGACCGCAATGCCGGGGCGCAGCGCGTAGTAATTGGCATCGGCATATGGCGCCACCACGTTCAGGCCGTCGACTGCGCCGCGCAGCATCACTACCACCAGTTTCTTCTGCGTCGGGCTGGCCGGATTGGCTGCCAGCGCCCAGCCACTCTGGCCGAAGGGGAACAGACCGGTACCGAGCAGCGCGGCGCTGGATTTCAGGAAAAGACGGCGATCCATGATGTGCTCCCGAGACATGGATGAAAATGGACAAAACCCAGTGCAACGGTGCTGGCAAGACGCACGAAATGCAGACAGTACAAGTTGTACGGCAAGTGAGCGCAACGCAGCCAGCAGGGTTTTGTTGTGCTCCTAATGGCGTTGGAAATCAGGGCTGCCCAGCATCAGTGCTGCGCGCAGATTGGGGTCGGCTTGCTGGATGCTGGCCAGGGTCTTGTCCGACAGCGCCGGCCCCAGCGTATTGGCGAGTGTGACTGGGTCCAGCGGTTCGATTTCGCCCTTGCCCATCGGCGCGCTGGCGTCGCTGTCGGCCGGGCGGCTGAGTGCCAGCCGGCCGGTGCCCAGCGCGGTGGCCAGATTGATGCGGCGGGTGATGGCATCCGGGTTCAGCCAGGCGGCTTCGGTGTTTTTGTAGCCATCGGGGGTCTGGCAGCCGTACAGCGGCATGCCCAGCTGGTACAGCGCACCGGTCAGCGGTTTCACGTTGTTGACCTGCACACCGGCAGCGCGCGTGGCCGAGACCACCAGTTGATAGGGCGTCTTGAACTTGTTGCCGACGTTGGCGCTGTCCCAGAACTCCGGGCTGGCGAACAGCGTAGTGAGCACGGCGCGGATATCGCCCTGGCTGTTGATGAAGCGCTGCGTGAGTTTGTCCACCAGCGATGCGGGCGGCTCGTCGGCAACGAAGTATTGCGCCAGCTGGTAGCTGATATGGTGCGCGGTGACCGGGCTGGCCGCCAGCACATCCAGCGCCCATTCGCCTTCGGCTTGGCCGCGTGGCTCGACATGGCGGTTCAGCCATTCCTTGCCGTGCGTGTCGTGCCGGCGCGCATCGAAGGTGTAGCTGCCGCCGCCGAAAAAGCTGGCGCGCGGATCAAAGGTCCAGCCAGTGAGCATGCGCGCCAGCTCGGTCACGTCCTTTTGCGTATAGCCACCATCGACGCCCAGCGTGTGCAGCTCCATCAACTCGCGCGCGTAGTTTTCGTTCAGGCCCTGCACGCGCTTGTTCTTGCCCTGGAAGTCGGGCGCGGCCGATTCCCAGTTGTCCAGATAGAACAGCATGGCCGGGTGCTTGGCCGTGGCGCCAAGCAGATCGCGGAAGCGCCCCAGCACATAGGGGCGGATGGCATTGCGCTCGTAGTCGGTAACGAACACACGGGTCAGGCCCTTGTCGGCATACACGTTGAAGTGGTTGAACCAGAAGTCGGTCATCACTTCTTCGAGCTGGCGCGGGCTGTAGATGGCGCGGTACAGCCGCTCCTGATGCGACAGCTGGGCGGCATCCTTGTAGATTTCGCGCTGCGCCTCTTGCTGCTGTGCTGCGTCGAGCTTCATCAGCGGTCCGGGCCGTACCACGGCCAGCATCTCGCGCGGGGTTTTTTCATTGTGGCGCAGCGCATCCAGCCGCTGGTTGAGCGCTGCCGGCAGCGCAATGCGCTCGGGGTGCAGCTGCTGGTCGATATAGCGTTCGACCCCCATGGCCTGCACCTGCTGCAGATCACCTGGTGCCGGGCCATAGCCCAGCCGGTTGAGCACGTGCAGCGCGCGTTGCTCGTCGGTCAATGGCGCCGCACAGATTGATGCAGCGGTCAGCAGCGTGGCGATTACAACAGCAAGTTTCACCATGATGGCTATTTCCGGGCAGATGTCTTGTCGATTAACGCAGCGCTATGACACTGCGGTGACGTGCATGTGCGTGGCGTGTGTAACTGCTTGTGAGATCAGGAACGGCACCTGATGCGGGCGCGTTTTCCCGGCCGGATCACAGTTGCCAGATATGTTAAGTGTTTGTTTCAAAAAATAACCTGGCAGCCGGGCGCAACTGCCATAGTTTGCTGGCAGAGTGCTCAATACGGGGTGAGTGATGAAATGGTGTTGGCTGTGGCTGTTGGTGGTCAGCGGGCTGGCCCAGGCTGGCATGAACAAATGCCGGGTGGATGGCGCCGTGGTCTATCAGGACCAGCCTTGCAGCAGCGCGCAGCAAACGCTGCAAACCGGTGTGGCTGACCGGGCTGCAGCAACCGGCAGCGCCGACCCGCTTGAGATCCAGCTGCCGCCGCAAATGCCCAGCGAAGCGCTGTATCGGGAATTGATCGGCAGCTGGTGCGAAGACCCGGCGGCGTTCTACGAGTTGATCCGGGCCATATATAACCAGGCAAGCAAAAGATCGGCCGATGTGCCTGCCTCGGACGAATACCGCCTGAGCTACAAGGAAAAACTGGCGCAACTGAAGAAGACAGACCCCAAGGCATACGCCGAAGCGATGAATGCACCGCCCCGGCTGGTCGTCACTTTCTTGCCCGATCATGTGGCGCGCTCGTCCGGCCGGCCGCAACTGCTGCCGGTGCGCATGGACAAGGAAGGGTTCGTGGTGGGCGATGATGGCTTGACCATTTATCGCCACGGCCAGCATTTTTACCGGGGCAGCCACGAGTTCCACCGCGTTCCACTGATGCGTTGTACGGCATCGCCCTGATGCAACCGCGTTGCAGGCGGGCAGTCCACCCCGGGGAAATCCCGTATAGCCGCCGGGCATGCTTGCGGCGCAAAGTGGTGCCATGAATACCGCGCTCAACATCCTTTCCCGCCCGGCCTGTCGCGTACAGGCTGCGTTTTGGTACCGCTCCTATACGTAGGGCGGCCGGGATGTTTTGACTCTCACAATGCCGCCGATCAGGGCGGCATTGTTGTTGGAGCACCAGCTCCATCTCTCCCGGATCGGTGGCCTGAATAAAAAAGGAAACCGATCATGCAAGCTACACAGTCCAGCCCTGCTACCCATTCCGCCATCTTGTGTGCCGAGCGCGCACATGGCCCGCTATCGCTTGGCCTGCTGGTCAGCGGCTTGCGCCAGCGCCTGCATTTCCAGGATCGCCACCAGCAACTGGTGATGCTGGATGCCGCTGACGATGCTGCGCTGCAGGTGGTGGCCGATCATCTGGCCGCCGGCATCGACCCGGCACGCGTGACGGTGTTTGCGCCACAACAGGTGCCCGAGCTGGCCGCGCTGCGTGCGCAACTGGCTGCACACGCCCCAGAGGCCGTACGCGGCACCGCAGCGGTGCTGGCCGCCTTGCAACCGGGCTTTGTGTCGCCGCAGGCGGCCGATGCCATCGTGGTTGCAGATGCCAACCGGGTGATCCGCGCCATCAACCAGCGTGCCGGTAGCGACTTGCTGACCGAGGCCCGCCCGCTGCTGGCTGGCCGCAGCCCGTTTGCCATGCCGCGCGCGCCGCTCGATGTGCCGTTCTCGGCCGATGCCGATACGCTGGCCGCTGCCATCGATGCGATTCCACCCGGCGCTGCGCTGGGCCTGCCGGCCAAGGAAACCGAGGGCCACCCGCTGTTCCAGTTGCTCGATGTGTTCGAGCGCGATATCCACTTCCTCGATGACCTGAAGTCCAAGTTCCGCCGTGGCGGCCTGTCCGAACGCGTGATCCGCGCGCATTTGATCGACCGTGCCGAGCAGGCATTGGCGCCGCTGCGTGAGCGTCGTGCCGAGCTGCTGGCCGACCGCGCAGCACTGACTCGCGTGCTGGATGAGGGGGCCGAGCAAGTGCGGACTAGTGCGGCGGCTGCGCTGGCCCGTCTGGCCGTATTGAATTGACGGACTGAATCAGCTGGCGAGTGCCGGCAAGGCAGCCAGGGTGTTGGTGCGCGTCGCTGCTGCAATGGTGGCAAGGTCGGTCTGGCGCAGTTCGGCCAGTACGGCGGCAATGCGTGGCAGCTCGGCTGGCTCGTTGCGGCCACGTGGCTGGCCGGGTAGATCGAGCCAGCTGGGGGCAATGTCGGGGGCATCGGTTTCCAGCACGATGGCATCCAGCGGCAGCTCGGCCGCCAGCTTGCGGATGCGCTGCGAGCCGGAATAGGTCATCGCCCCGCCAAAGCCCAGTTTGAAACCGAGCTTGATGAATTCATCCGCCTGCTGGCGGCTGCCGTTGAAGGCGTGCGCGATGCCGCCGCGCACCTGCCATTTACGCAGGTATTTGAGCACCTGATCCTGGCTGCGCCGGATGTGCACGATCACTGGCAGATCGAAGTCGCGTGCCAGTTTCAGTTGTGCCTCGAAGATCGCCACCTGCCGGTCGGCATCGAGTTCCGGCACATAGAAATCCAGCCCGATTTCGCCGACTGCCACCGGTTGCTCGCGTGTCAGCCAGTTGGCCAGCTCGGCCAGATGCGCGTCGCGATGCTGGTCGATATAGATGGGGTGCAGACCAAAGGCGAGATGCGCACCATAGCGGTTGCGCATGGCCAGCGTATCGGCAAAGGTGGCTGCGGTGATGGCCGGCACCACGATGCCAACGACGCCGGCCGCTTGCGCGCGCCTCGCCACCGCATCGCGGTCGCCCGCAAACTCGGGTGCATCAAGATGACAATGACTATCAATCCACTTTTCGATCGGCGGCATGGAACTCCTGGGCAGCGGCGCACTCATTCATCGGTCATTATGAATTCTACGCCGTGCGTATAAAGGGAAGGCCGTGATCGATCTGTGGACCTGGGGCATCTTTGCCATTGTCGTTGTCGTACTGCTGGTGTTCGATCTGGGCATCTTGCACAAGGACGATCACGAAATCGGCATTGCCGAGAGCCTGAAGCTGTCGGCGTTCTACATCACTGCCGGCCTGCTCTTCGGCGGCTATGTGTGGTGGCTGAAAGGGCCACAGGCCGGGCTGGATTACTACACCGGCTTTCTGGTGGAAAAATCACTGTCGATGGACAACGTGTTCGTCATCTCGCTGATCTTCACCAGTCTGGCCATTCCGCGCCAGTATCAGCACCGGGTCTTGTTCTGGGGCATCCTTGGCGCCATCGTCATGCGGGCGCTGATGATCGGTGTGGGCGCCGCGCTGGTGCATCAGTTCAGCTGGATTCTGCTGATCTTTGGCGGCTTCCTGCTGTTTACCGGCGTGAAGATGCTGTTTGCCAAGGATGAAGAGACCGACATCACGCAAAGCGGCATGTTCCGCTTTTTCAAGCGCCACATCCGCCTGGCCGACCAGTTGCACGGCTCGCGCTTTGTGGTGCGCGGCGAGGACGAAGGGCTGAAACCGGGTCGCTGGTTCACGCCGCTGTTCCTGGCGTTGCTGATGGTGGAAGGGGCCGATCTGGTGTTCGCGGTGGACAGCATCCCGGCCATTTTTGCCATCACGCAAGACCCGTTCATTGTCTACACCTCGAACATCTTTGCCATTCTTGGTCTGCGCGCGCTGTATTTTGCTCTGGCAGCCATGGTGCACCGCTTCCACTACCTCAAGTATGCGCTGGCGGTGGTGCTGATCTTCATCGGCGTGAAGATCGGTCTGGTGTACATGGAGATCAAGATTCCGTCGCTGGTGTCGTTGACGGTGACCTTCGGCCTGCTGCTGGCCGGTGTGCTGTACTCGCTGCATAAGACGCGGGGTGAGGCGGTGGCAACGTCAAAGTAAACCCGGCATCAACTGCCCCGGCCCGGCTTGGCCGGGGGTATCAAGCCAGGCGCATCACCTGTTCGTCGAGCAGGCGGTGCGCCATCTGCAGCCCCTGCGCGGGCTCTACATCCCAGCTCTGCATCTGCCCATCCACATACATGCGTGCCAGCCCGTAGGCCAGCGCGCGCGTGGCCAGCATTGCGTCATCGACGGTCACGTTGCGGATTTCGCCATCGTCCAGCGCCTGTTGCAGCAGTGCACGCATGCGGTCGCGTATCCGGTGGTTGGCTGCCGCGAGGCCCGAGCCGTCGAAATCGATCAGTGCGCGGCTGGAAATCACCCGGAAGTGGGTGGGGTTGGCAAATGCCCAGTCCAGAAAGGCGCGGCCCAGTGCCATGTATTGCGTCAGCGCCGATTGCCCGCCAGCCTGCGCCAGTGCTTGGTCTATGGCTTGCGCCAGCCGCGCCATGGCCACTTCGGCCACGGCGGTGAGCAAGGCGGTGCGCGATTCGAAATGGCGGAACGGTGCTCCTGGCGATACGCCGACCCGCTTGGCGACGGCGCGCACCGAAACCGCGTCCACGCCTTCTTCCTCGATCAGCGTGACGGCGGCCTCAATCAGCGCATTTTTCAGGTCGCCATGATGGTAGGGGGTGGTCGCGGAGCTCAAGGCTGGTTCTCTGGAAAAGGTTGACAGCTTAGCATCCGGCCCGCATGCTCCGTAAATGTAATCGTTGATTACATTAATCCACAGGAGCGTAGCATGACATTCAAACTGGCAGTGCTCGGCAGCTTCATGGGCCTGTTGCTGGGGTTTGCCCAGGCCGAGGGCAAACCCTTACCACGTATCGTGATCGATTCACCCACCCCGGATCAGCCGGCGCAGAAAGTCGCCATCATCCAGTTTCATACCGAGAACATGAAAATCGCGCCCAGCTATGGCGCCGCCGCACTGGCGCTGGTCCCGCCAGTGGGGCATCTGCATGTGACGGTAGATGGCAATGCGTGGCACTGGGTGCACGCGATGGAAGGGCCGGTGGTGATACAGGGGCTGGCACCCGGGCTGCACCGGGTGGCGCTGGAGCTGGCTGATCCGCTGCACCGGCCGGTGGACAGCCAGACGGCGGTGTTCAGCATTGCGGCGCCCGTGGCGGATGCTGGCAGCGAGCATATGCATTAGCGGGCCGCTGCGGCTGGGCCACAGGCCCATGAATCCGGCCTACGCCGCCGTGTCTGGCATGGCGGCGATCAACTCGACCTTGCGGCCGTCCGGGTCTTGCACCACGCAGCGCATGCCGCGCTCGCCTGGTGCAGGTGGCCGCAATACCTTGGCGTGCAGGCTGGCAAGCGCCGCGAGTACCGGTTCGAGTCCGGCCACACCAAAGCCCAGCATGCCATTGGCGCGTTCCGGTGCGCCCGCGGGCGGGGTAGATTTCCAGTACCAGCGGGCCGGCGGTGCTGGCGTAATGGCGCGGCCCGTTGCCGTGCTGCTCCGCGGTCAGCTCCAGCCCGAGCGCAGTATAGAAGCCGGCCGTGGTTTCAATATCGGCTGCGTACAGCACCAGCAGGTTCAGCGTTGCCGACGGCATCGGCTATTTGACCGCCAGCCTGGTGCGCGCCAGCGGCGGGTTCTTGGCAAAGTAGCGCTTCACACCCTGGTGCAGCGCGCTCGCCAGCTTTTGTTGATAGCCTTCGTCGATCAGTCGCTGTTCTTCGTCCGGGTTGGAGATGAAGGCCGTCTCTACCAGGATGCTCGGGATGTCCGGAGCCTTCAGCACCGCAAAGCTGGCCTGTTCGACGCTGCCCTTGTGCAAGCGGTTGATGCTGCCCAGTTCGCCCAGCATGGCCTTGCCGATTTTCATGCTGTCGTTCAGGGTGGCGGTCTGGGTCAGGTCCATCAACACGCGCGCCAGGTGCACGTCCTTGGTATCGATTTTCACGCCACCGATCAGGTCGGCGTCGTTCTGCGTTTTGGCCAGCCATTTGGCTGCGGTGCTGGTGGCGCCGCCTTCGGACAGCGTGAACACCGATGAACCGCTGGCATCCGGGCGGATGAAGGCATCGGCGTGGATGGAAATGAACAGGTCGGCCTCGACCGCGCGCGCTTTTTTCACCCGAACGCCCAACGGCACGAAGAAGTCGGCATCGCGCGTCATCACCACGCGCATGTTCGGCTCGCTCTCGATCAAGGCCTTGAGCTTCTTGGCTACCGACAGCACCACGTTTTTCTCATAGTTGCCGGCTGGGCCGACCGCGCCGGGGTCTTCGCCGCCGTGGCCGGGGTCGAGCACCACGGTGATCTGCCGGCTGCCCTTGCCGTTCTTGCCGCCGTCGGGCGCATCTGCCTGCTTGTCGGCCGGTTTGCTGTCCGTGCTGGTTTTGCCGTTGCTGGCGGCTTCGGGCGGCTTGACCGGGTCGGCCTCGGGGGCGCGCTTGATGATGTGGTTGCCGTCGTCATCGTCATTCAGCAGCGCCAGCAGCGGGTCGCTCTGTACGGCGGGGTAGAGGTCGATCACCAGCCGGTGTTTGTAGTCGCCCACAGGGTCGAGCGTGAACACCTGCGGCTTCATCTCGGCCTTCAGGTCCATCACCAGCCGCACTACGCCGGGCTTGTTGCGCGCGGCGCGCAGCAGCTTGATATAGGGGTCGTCCGGGCCGACCTTGCTGGCCAGGCTTTGCAGCTCGCCATTCAGGTCTATGCCTTCCAGATCGACGACGAGTCGTTCGGGGTCTTTCAGGCTGAACTGCTTGAAGGTCAGCGGGGTGGTCGATTCGATGGTGACACGGGTATAGGCCGTGGCAGGCCACACGCGCACCGCCACCACCTTGGCATCGCCACTGCCGGCTGCCGCCAGCGCACGGCGGGGCAATACCGACAGCATCAGCGCGGCGGCAGCGCCGCCCAGCAGCGCGCGCCGCTGCGCGTCCGGCGCGTCAGCGGTCAGGTGGGTGTCCCCGGCGGGGAGGCGAGTTTGGCGAGGCATGCCGCTCCCAATTCCGTGTTTGCAATCAAGTGGATACGCCGCCCTTCGCCCTCCGGCGCCAGCGTAATCAGCCAGTCCGGCGCAGGCAGCATACCCGCCGCTTTATCGGCCCATTCGATCAGGCAGACCGACTCTGGATTGAAGTAATCCCGGAAGCCGGCGTCCTCCCATTCTGATGGATCGCTAAAGCGATATAAATCAAAGTGATACAAGTATAAGTTCGAAACCACATAAGGTTCAACCAGCGTGTAGGTGGGACTTTTCACCCGACCGTTGAAACCCAGCCCGCGCAGGATGCCGCGTGTGAGCGTGGTCTTGCCTGCGCCCAGATCACCTTCCAGAAACAGGGTCAGACCCGGTTGCAGCGCGTGCGCCAGCGCATGGCCGAATGCAATGGTGGCCGCTTCATCGGCAAGGAAGCGCTGCAAGGCTTTATCATTCGGGGTATGCATCAGAAACTCGATCCCAGTAAAACGCAAATGCCGGATGGCGACGTCACGGCGCAGGATGCTGCGCGCCCCGATCCGGTCGCCGTGGTCGCGCAGCTCAAGGCGTGGGCGCTGGAGCTGGGCTTTGCCCGGGCCGCCGTCACCGGCACTGACCTCAGCCACGCCGAGGCCGGCTTGCAGGCGTGGCTGGACGCCGGTTATCACGGCGAGATGGATTATATGGCAAGGCACGGCATGAAACGCGCCCGCCCGGCCGAACTGGTGCCGGGCACGCAGTCCGTTGTCAGCGTGTTCCTGCCGTATCGTCCGCCGGCTGTCGCCAACAGCGAGGCCGTGATGGCCGATGGCGAAAAAGCGCATATCTCGCGCTATGCGCTGGGGCGGGACTACCACAAGGTGTTGCGCAACCGGCTGCAAACGCTGGCCGACCGGCTGACCGCACTGATTGGCCCGTTTGGCCATCGCGTGTTTGTTGATTCCGCGCCGGTGCTGGAGGTCGAGCTGGCCAAGCAGGCCGGGCTGGGCTGGCGTGGCAAACACACCTTGCTGATCAACCGGGACTACGGCTCGTACTTTTTCCTGGGCGAACTGTTTACCGATCTGCCGCTGCCGGCCGACCCGCCCGAGCAGAACGAACACTGCGGCCGTTGTACCAAATGCCTGGACGTGTGCCCGACGCAGGCCATCGTCGCCCCCTATACCGTTGATGCACGGCGCTGCATTTCTTATCTGACTATCGAGCTCAAGGGCAGCATTCCCGTTGAATTCCGCCCCATGATCGGCAATCGGGTCTACGGCTGTGACGATTGCCAGCTATGCTGCCCGTGGAACCGCTTTGCGGTGGATACCGCCGAGGCGGACTTCCACGTGCGCCACGGGCTGGACGACATCACGCTGGCCGAACTGTTTGCCTGGAGCGAGGCAGACTTCCAGAGCCGCATGGCCGGCAGCGCGATTTACCGTATCGGCCACGCGCAATGGTTGCGCAATCTGGCAGTGGGGCTGGGCAACGCGCCAAGTACGCCGAGGGTGCTGGCCGCGCTGGCATCACGGCAGCAGAGCGATGATGAAACGCTGCGCGAGCACGTGGCATGGGCGCTGGCACAACACGCAGCACGGCAGAAAGGGGAGAACGATGACAGACGAGGAGCTGCACCCGGGCATACAACTACTGGGTGAGGCCGCGCTGGTGTTTTCGGTGGCACCCGGCTTGCAGGCGCAGCAGCGGCTATGGGCCGCATGCCGCTGGTTGCAGCAACGCCATGCCGATGTCGAATGGGTGCTGGGCATGGGCAACCTCACCGCACGTTTTGATCCGCTGGTCATCAAGGCCACCAGGCTGGAGCGTGCGCTGGAAACCGCCTGGGCTGCCAGTGCGGATGCCGTGCCGGCGCCGGGCAAGCAGGTCGAAATCCCCGTGCGCTACACCGGCGCCGATCTTGCCCACGTGGCCGAGCATGCCGGTCTGACGGTTGCCGAGGTGATTGCGCTGCATACCTCCCCCGACTACACCGTGTTCTGCCTGGGCTTTTTGCCGGGTTTTGCCTATCTGGGCGGACTGGATGAACGCATTGCCTGCCCGCGCCGTGCCGAGCCGCGTCTGAAAGTGCCCGCAGGTGCAATCGGCATTGCCGGCAGCCAGACCGGCATCTATCCGCTGGCATCGCCCGGCGGCTGGCAGTTGATCGGACGCACCAGTCTGTCGCTGTTTGATGCCGCTGCTGCAACGCCAGCCTTGCTGGCACCGGGTGACACGGTGCGCTTCGTCGAGGTGACGCGATGACCGTCACCATCCTCAAACCCGGACCGCTTTCTTCGGTACAGGATGCTGGTCGCCCCGGTCATGGTGGCATCGGCCTGCCGGCAGGGGGCGCGTGTGATGCGCTGGCCTTGCAGCTCGGCAATCTGCTGGTTGGCAACGACCAGGGCGCGGCCGGCATCGAAATCAGTCTGGGCGGGCTGCAGCTGCGTTTCGATCGCGCTTGCAGCTTCGCACTGACCGGCGCTCTGGCCGATGCCACGCTGGATGGCGTGCCGGTGGGCTGCTGGCGACGGCTGCATGCACAGGCCGGGCAGGTGCTGGCCGTAGGCTATGCCGTATTGGGGGCCCGGTTGTTGTTGTGCGTAGCTGGCGGTATCGAGGTGCCCGTGGTGATGGGCAGCCGGGCTACCGCCCTGCAATCGGCCATCGGTGGCTGGCAGGGGCGCGCGCTGGCGGCTGGCGATGTGTTGCCGCTGGGTGAGGCGCGCATGTTGCCCGTCAGCGAACCGGCCATCCGTCCGCCCGGACGTGGCGATACGCTGCGTGTGCTGCCGGGGCCGGAGTGGCCGTTGCTGGAGCGCAGCGCGCAACACCAGTTACTGCACGCACCGTGGCGGCTGACACCCGACAGCAACCGCATGGGTGCCAAGCTCGCCGGTCCGCCGTTGACGCATGGGCTGGGTGCGCTGCCTTCGCATGCAGTGCAACCGGGGGTGGTGCAGCTGCCGCAAGCCGGTCAGCCCATCCTGCTGTTGGCCGATGCACAGGTGACCGGCGGCTATGCCAAGCCGCTGGTGGTGATCCAGGCCGACCTGTGGCGTGCCGCGCAATTCCGCCCCGGCGAATCGCTGCACTTTGCCGAGGTCAGTGCCAAGGATGCGCTGGCCGCGCTGCAAGCGCAGCGCGATTGGCTGGCTCGGCTACGCAGGGTGCTGAAGTTACCGCAACGCTAGCAGCGCCAGCAGCGCGTCACGTTCGGCGCTCAGCTCCTCGGTGAGCCGGGCTGCCGCGATGACGGGCAGCCAGCGCAGTACGTCTTGCTGCGCAATGCCGGCGGTGGCGCAGTAGATTTCCAGGTAGGCCGCGGCCAGCGGCGGCGCGTGGATGCGCAGGATCAGATAGCTGCGGCACACATCGGCCGCTCGGTCGCCCAAGCTGGCGTCGAACCAGTCGATCACATGCAGGCCGGCCTCGTTCACGATCACGTTGAGCGGGTGATAGTCGCCATGGCAGAGCGCGTCGCCGTCGGGTAGGGCGGCCAGTTGTTCTGCCAGTTGCCGCAACAGGTCGCTGGGTAACTGGTCCGCCAGCCTGGCCAGCTTGCCCTGCAGCAGGGTTTTCAGCCGGCAGGGCAGTGCCAGCCGCTGGCGGTGGATGCGTTGCTGCAATTCAACAAAGCGTTGTAGCAGCACTGGCACTTGGTCGGCTTGCCGCAGAAACGCATCGGCCAGCAAGGGGCCGCCGATCAGGTCCATGCGTAGCGCCCATTGCCCGTCACGCTGTTCTACTGCGTGTATTTTGGCGATGGGCAGGCCCGTCGGCTCGATCAGCGCATGGATGTACGCTTCATAAAATACGCTGGCCTTGTCTGTTTCCGGCTGATACAGCTTGAGCGCGTCATCGCTATCGCGTATCACCCGGGCGCGTGCGCCGGTTCCCAAGATTTCAGTCATGTGCCCTCCTGCCCGCTGCATGCCATGCATCGTGTGCTGAATGCGTGCCTTGTGCCTTGCCGATCTTGCTGTGCCGGCCGGCTATGCTGCCAGTTTGTCCAATAGGAACGGCAACTGTCCCATGTCGTCGAAAACCAGCGCGTGCGGATGCGGCGTGCCGCCATCGGGCAGATACTGGCAGCAGCGCATGCCGGCGGCCTGTGCTGCTGCTACGCCCACCTCGCTATCCTCGATTACGATGCACTCGGCTGGCGCACGGCCCATTTGTGCTGCTGCGTGCAGGAACAGCCCCGGATCGGGCTTCCAGCTGCCCACGTCATAGGCGCTGTAGATGCGCTCGCCGAAGTGAGCCGCAATGCCGGTGGCGGCCAGCGCCTGGCGTATCTTGGCCGGAGGCCCGCTGGAGGCAATGCAGCGGCGGTGCGGCAGTTGGTCGAGCATGGCTGGCACGCCCGGCATGGTTTGCAGCTCGCGCGCAATCAGCATGGCGGCGTGGGCGCGGTAGCGCGCTTCGAAATCATCCGGCAGCGTGACACCCGCGCGCTGCGCGATATCGACGAGGATGCGCGCCAGCTTTTCGCCACGATAGCGCTCGGTCATCGCAGCCAGGTCTTCGTCCCAATCGGGCAGCAGATCAAGCAAGGCGCGGTTGCCCAGTGTTTCGCTGTCCACCAGCGTGCCATCCATGTCGAAGATCAAACAGGGCAGGATCATGCGTGGTCGCCGCATACCGGGCAGGCCGGGTCGCGCTTGTAGCGCATTTCCTTCCAGCGCAGTGTCTTGCCGTCGAGCAATTGCAGCCGGCCCGCCAGCGATTCACCCACGCCCAGCAAGAGCTTGAGCGCTTCGGCCGCCTGGCCACAGCCGATGAGGCCGGTCAGCGGGGCGAATACGCCAAAGGTAGCGCAGGGGCCATCGCTGGCGTCGCCCTCGTCGGGAAACAGGCAGTGGTAGCACGGGTTGCCGGGCGTGCGCAGGTCGAAGCTGGTGAGCTGGCCATCAAAGCGCACTGCCGCGCCGGATACCAGCGGCACGCAGGCGGCCACGCAGGCGCGGTTGATCGCATGGCGGGTGGGGAAGTTGTCGCTGCAGTCGAGCACGACCGAGGCTTGTGGCACCCATTGCGCCAGCAGAGCGTCGTCGGCGCGGGCAACGACGGGAACGACCTCGATCAGCGGGTTGATGGCATGCAGCGTGCGCTGGGCCGACAGCGCCTTGGCCTCGCCCAGCCGGCCGGCGTCGTGCACGATCTGGCGCTGCAGGTTGGACAGCTCGACCGTGTCGTGGTCGACGATCACCAGCCGGCCCACGCCAGCCGCTGCCAGGTAGAGCGATGCCGGAGCACCCAGCCCGCCGGCACCGATGATCAGCGCGGTGCTGGCCGCCAGCGTCTGCTGGCCTTCGATGCCGATTTCATCCAGCAGGATATGCCGGCTGTAGCGCAGCAGTTGGTCGTCGTCGAGGGCGTCTGCGTTCTGGGTCATGGCGGGGTGGGGAATGGCAGGCTGTGATGCTGGGAGATCGATTATAAGCCTGTCGCGCCATGACCGACGGCATGAAAAAGCCCCGCTTGCGGCGGGGCTTTCTGGCGCTGAGACGCTTACTTGATCGTTGCATCCTTGCTGCCGGACTGTTTTTGCTGCAGCAGTTGCTGCACCTTGAGCACGCTGAATGCCTGTTGCAACTGGTAATCGGACTTCGATACCAGTTCGCGTGTATTGCCGTCGGCATCGACCTCGCTGGCATTGCTCTTGGCCGGTTTGGCCGGCTTGTCCAGCACCACTTCCGGCTTGGCGCTGCTCTTTTCGCTGCCCTTGGCGTTCGGGTTTTCCAGGTGGTGGCCCAGATCAGCTTCGCGCAGGCGCAGGCCGTTGTCCTCGACGCCATTGACGGTGGCTTCGCTGACTTCGATGTCCGGCACGATGCCCTTGGCCTGGATGGAACGGCCGCTCGGCGTGTAGTAACGCGCGGTGGTCAGCTTGAGCGCCGATTTTTCGTCGATCGGCAGGATGGTCTGCACCGAGCCCTTGCCGAAGGTCTGCGTGCCGACCACCAAAGCACGTTTCTGGTCTTGCAGCGCACCGGCCACGATTTCAGATGCCGATGCCGAGCCGCCGTTGACCAGTACCACCAGCGGCACGGTCTTCACTTCCTTGGGCGTGTTGGCAAAGTAATCGCTCTTGCCGCCGCGCATGTAGTTTTCCTTGGTCGCGGTCAGGCGGATTTTGGCATCCGCAGTGCGGCCCTCGGTGTAGACCACCAGCGCATCCTTGGGCAGGAAGGCGGCGGACACGCCGACGGCGCTGTTCAGCAGGCCACCCGGATCGTTGCGCAGGTCCAGCACCAAGCCTTTCAGCGGTGCCTTGTTTTCCTTGTACAGCGCCTCGATGGCCTTGGCGACGTTCTCGGTCGTCGGTTCCTGGAACTGGGTGACGCGGATATAGCCATAACCCGGCTCGGCCAGTTTGGACTTCACGCTTTGCGTCTTGATCACTGCACGCTTGAGGTTGAATACCAGCGGCTTGGATTCGCCCTTGCGCAGCACCGTCAGCGTTACATTGGTGCCCGGTTTGCCACGCATCTTCTTCACCGCATCGGACAGCGCAATGCCCTGCACTTGCGTGTCATCTATCTTGACGATGAAATCGCCCGCCTTGATGCCAGCCTTGTAGGCCGGAGTATCTTCGATCGGGCTGACGATGCGTACCAGCCCGTCTTCCATGTTCACTTCCAGCCCCAGGCCGCCGAACTCGCCCTGCGTGCTTTCCTGCAGGTCCTTGAAGGCGTCGGCATCCAGATAGGTGCTGTGCGGGTCGAGGCCCGACACCATGCCCTTGATGGCTTCGTTGATCAGTTTCTTGTCTTCCACCGGGTCGACATAGCTTTGCTTGACCAGACCGAATACGGTGGTGAAGGTGCGCAGCTCGTCCACCGGCAGCGGATTGACGTCGGCGCTCTTGTCGGCCACCGCATTGAAGGACAGCGAAATCGCCACGCCCAGACCGGCGCCGGCTGCAAGAAGACCGAATTTCTGGAGTTTATGTTTCATGTCGTGGAGGCTTGGTGTGCGGGTTTATATGGGTGCTGCAGGTTTTTATTGACCGGCCCAGGCCATCGGGTCGAGCGGACGACCGTTCTGCCGGATTTCAAAGTATAAGCCGGAGTCTGCCATGCCACCGCTGTTGCCGGTAGTGGCAATTGCATCGCCAGCGCGGATATTTTCGCCAACCGGCTTGAGCAGGCTCTCGCAGCCGGAATACAGGCTGAGATAGCCACCGCCATGGTCAACGATGATCATGTTGCCAAAGCCGCGCAGCCAGTCTGCAAATACAACGCGCCCACTGGCGACTGCGTGGACAGGCTGGCCCGACGTGGCGCGCAGCATGATGCCCTTCCAGCTGGTGCCCTCGGCGCGCTGACTGCCAAAGCGGTTGATGATCTCGCCGCGCACCGGCAGCTTGAGCCTGCCCTTGAGTGCGGCAAAGGCTTGCCCGGCCTGGCTGGCATCCGGCACTTGCTCGTTATTGCGCACCACTTGCGGCGCTGGCGTTGGCAGCGGGGTGGGGGCGGGCTTGCCGGCGGCCTTGGCCCGTGCGGCAGCGGCGGCTGCAGCCTTGGCTTGCTGGGCAGCCAGTCTGGCCTGTTGCTCGGCCAGCTGTTTTTGCCGTGCTGCTTCACGGGCGCGGGCGATGGCCGCCTTGCGCTCCTGCTCCTTGATGATGGCGTTCAGGCGCTCTACGAGCTGGCCCAGGCGTTTTTCATCGGCGGCAAGTTTCTCGATTTCGTTGCGCTGGCTGTCGATCTGCCTGGAGAGCTGGCGTACCAGGGTGGCGTGGGCTTGTTGCTCGCCTTCCAGTTCTTCCTTCTGCTGCGCCTTGGCGCGTGCCAAGGCTTTCAGCTCGGCGCTGCGCTCGCGGATTTCGTCGGAAAGGCGGCTCAGTTCGTTGAGCTGGCCCTGCAGGCGTGCGGCAAAGCGTTGCTGGGCATCGACCAGATAGCGGTAATAGCCCAGCGTGCGGCTGACTTCGTTCGGGTCTTGCTGGTTGAGCAGCAGCTTCCACGCTTCCAGGTCGCCGGCACGGTAGCGGGTGTTGAGCAGATCGCCCAGCCGCTGCTGGCTGGCGCGGATATGGATGCGTGTCTGCGCGATGTCGGCTTCCAGCCGCGCCAGTTGCGCCTCGGTCAGCTGGCGCTTCTGCGTCAGATCGGTCAGCACGCGGTTGGCATCGGAAATCGCAGTTTCCGATTCCTTCAATGCATCAGCCGCTTCCTTGCGGTTCGATTCATTGCTGGCCAGCTTCTTTTTCAGCTCGCCGATCTGGCTGTGCAGCGATTTAAGCTCTTCCTGCGTTTGCGCCGATTGCGCGCGCGCGTTGTCGCCGGCCGGCGCAGCCAGTGCACCGGTCGACAACAGCAGGAAGAGGATTGCGCTGCGCACCGTGTTACTTGAACTCGATCAGCGCGTGGCCGGTCATTTCTTCCGGTTGCGGCAGGCCCATCATCTTCAGCAGCGTCGGGGCGATGTCCTTGAGGGCGCCTTCGCCGCGCGGCGCGATGGTAGCCGGACGGCCCACGTAGATGAACGGCACCACGTCGGTGGTGTGCTGGGTATGCGGCTGGTGGGCAACCGGGTCATACATCTGCTCGCAGTTGCCGTGGTCGGCCGAGATCAGCACTTCGCCGCCGATCTTCTGCATGGCTTCAACACAGCGGCCCACGCAGGCATCCAGCGTTTCCACTGCGGTCACTGCGGCCGACAGTACGCCGGTATGGCCCACCATGTCGCCGTTGGCATAGTTGCAGATGATGGCTGCGTACTGGCGCGATTCGATGGCCTCGACAATCTTGTCGGTGACGGTGACTGCGCTCATTTCCGGCTGCAGGTCATAAGTAGCCACTTTGGGGCTGGGCACCAGAATGCGGTCTTCGCCCGGGAATTCCTTTTCCTCGCCGCCGGACAGGAAGTAGGTGACGTGCGGATACTTTTCGGTCTCGGCAATGCGCAGCTGCTTGAGGCCCAGGCTGCCGATGAATTCGCCGAAGCTGTTCTTGACCTTGGGTTTTTCATAGGCCACCGGGAAGCTGTAGCTCTCGCCGTAGCTGGTGGCGGTACAGAAGTTGGCAAACTTGATCTGGCGCGGACGCTCGAAACCGTCGAAGGCCGGGTCGGTCAGCGCGGTGGCAATTTCACGTGCGCGGTCGGCGCGGAAGTTCATGAAGATCACCACGTCGCCGTCTTCCATGCGTGCCGGGGCGCCGATGCTGGTGGCGCCGACGAATTCGTCGTTCTCGTTGCGCGCATAGGCGTCAGCCAGACCAGCCAGCGCGCTATCGGCGTGGTGCAGGCCCTGGCCTTCGGTGATCAGGTTGTAGGCCGGGTGCACGCGCTCCCAGCGCTTGTCGCGATCCATCACCCAGTAGCGGCCGACAATGCCGACCACGCGTGCGGTCTTGGCGGTGGCACAGACTTCGTCCAGCTTCTTCAGGTATTTTTCGGCGCTGCGCGGCGGCGTGTCGCGGCCGTCGAGGAAGGCGTGAACGTGAATATTTGCCACGCCGGCGCGGGCTGCATCGCCGATCAGGGCGTAGATATGGCTGTCATGCGCATGCACGCCGCCGTCGGAGATCAAGCCCATGATGTGCAGGGTCTTGCCGCTGGCACGTGCGGTTTCGATGGCGGCTGCGAATACCGGGTTCTGGCCCAGCTTGCCGTCGGCTACGTCGCAGTCGATGCGGCTGATGTCCTGTTGCAGCACGCGACCCGCGCCGATGTTGAGGTGGCCCACTTCCGAATTGCCGAACTGACCGTCCGGCAGGCCCACATAGTGCTCGGATGCATTGATCAGCGTCCACGGATACTCGGCCATCAGGCGATCAAGATTGGGCTTGTTCGCTGCGGCAATGGCGTTGTCCTGGGTTTCCTCGCGGTAGCCATAGCCATCGAGAATCAGAAGCAGTACGGGTTTGACGGAAGGCGCGGCGCTGACGTTGCTCATGATCGGTTTCGCTTTGTAAAGGGGCACTGGCCACTGGCGGGCCGTTGCGAAGGGGTTCCAAAGATGGGTAGTATTCTAACCGATTGCATCCGCTTGCCCATGTTTGGCTGCGCGCAATTTGCCAGACAGAGCGGCCTTAGCCGCCGATATAAAATAAGAAAGCGCTTATATGCCCGTTTTTTTGTACTATGATGCAAAGGCGGAATTACAAGTGCCACCAAAGACTTAGAGGAAGACGGTGAATCACCCTGATTTGATGAGCGATGACCATATCCAACAGGCGTCGCGGGCCATGAAGGCGATGTCGCATCCTTTGCGGCTGAAGATACTGTGCGTGCTGGGTGACCAGGAAGTCAGCGTGCAGGATATTGTGGACCAGGTTGGCACCACGCAATCGAATATTTCCCAGCACCTGGCGTTGATGCGCGAGAAGGGCGTGCTGCGCACCCGCAAGGATGCCAATCGCGTGTTCTATCGCGTTGGCGACATCCGCACGCTGGAAGTGATTGCGATGTTGCGCGACGTGTTCTGCGCCTTCTCCAAGTAAGCTCTTCAAGCTCCAGGCTGCATGCAGCCGAGAGCTCCCGCCGTCATATCAAACAGCATACGCTTCTTTTCTACTTAACTGTTCTAGTCCTGCAGTTCCTTCCCCCGCAGTTTCATTTCAGCGTTTTCAGTACGGCCTCCAGCACTTCGCCCTTCATGCGGCCCAGCTTGGTGCTGACCTTGTTGCCCTGGCTATCGTAAATCACCGTATAGGGCAGCCCGCCGCTCTGGTTACCCTCTTGCTGGATCAGCGTGAAGGCATCAGTCTCATCCGCCAGCAAGGGGTAGTTGATCTTGTAGTCGCGTGCAAACTGGCCGACCACCTTGGCATCGTCAATAGCGATGCCGACGAACTGCACCTTGCCGTATTTCTTTGCCAGCGCAACGAACTCCGGTATTTCCTCGCGGCATGGCGAACACCAGGTGGCCCAGTAATTGACCACCAGTGGCTTGCCGCGATACTTGGCCAATGACTGCTTCTTGCCATCCAGATCATTCAGGCTGGCATCGAAAAAGGTCTTGGCGGCCAGCACGGTCGGCGCGGCGCAAACGGTGGCGGTAACAAGCAGCAGGGCGGGCAGGATGCGCATCAGCGGGTCCGGAGTGATTCAAGGGTTTTCAGGAAGGCATCGGCATTCTGAAAGCCGATGACGCGTTGTTGCGGGCCCTGGGCGCCGGCGGTGAAGAACAGCATGGCCGGCGGGCCATACAGGCCGAAACGGCGCAGCAGCGAGGCATCGTCGGCGCTGTTGCGGGTGACGTCGGCCCGCAGCACCACGAAATCCTTCAGGGCCGCTTGCACGCGCGGGTCGCTCAGCGTTTCGCGCTCGAATTCGATGCAGCTCACGCACCAGTCGGCATAAAAATCCAGCATTACCGGTTTGCCGACATTGCCCAGGTGACTGTCCAGCGCCTGGCTGGAGGCTACCGGCGTAAACGCAACGGCAGCTTGCTGGCCAGCAAACCAAGGTTGCCACAGCGGGCGGGCCACCCAGATGGCCATGCCCAGCAGCAGCACGCCAAACACGTTCTGCACCACGCGCATGGTCCAGCGTGGCAGGCGCGGCAGGATGGAGTTGCCCAGCACGCCAATTACCACCAGCGGTACGCCCAGCCCCAGTGCCATCGCGTAGAGCGCGCCGCCGCCCAGCAATGCGTTGCCCTGCTGGCCGATATAGGCCAGCGCTGCCGCCAGCGGCGGAGCAATGCACGGGCCGACGATGGCAGCCGACAGCGCCCCCATCACGAAAACCGACAGGTAGCGGCCGCCCGGCAGGCGGTTGGACCATTCCGAAAAACGGCTTTGCAGGCTGCCTGGCATCTGCAGGCTGAATACGCCGAACATCGACAGCGCCATGGCGACGAAGAACAGCGCGAAGGCACCGATCACCCACGGCTGTTGCAGCCAGACCGACAGCAGGGTGCCGGTCAGCGCAGCGGCTACGCCAACGGCGGTATAGGTGAGCGCCAGACCCTGGCTATAGGTCAGTGTCAGCAACAGGGCTCGGCCCCGGCCTGCCTGACCCGCGCCGATCACGATCGAGGAAACGATCGGCAGCAGCGGATACATGCAGGCTGTAAAGGCAAGACCGAGCCCGGCCAGAAAAAAAAGGCTGAGCGTGGTGATGGGCGAGCCAGAAAAGTAGCCCGCGTCGCTGCTGCGCGCGTCTGCCGCCGGCGCAGGGGCCGGCTTGGTGCCGAACAGCTTGTCCACGGCGCTCTTGCTGCCGCTGATACCGGGATTGGCAGTGCTGAGCTGGGTGGTTTGCGGCGGATAGCACACGCCGGCCTCGGCACAGCCCTGATAACGCACGGCAATGCGGAAATCGTCCGGCAGCGGGTTGGCCGCATGCAAGGTCACGGCGGTGTCGTGCTTGTAGACCTCTACCTTGCCAAAGCTCGGGTCATCCTTGATCACGCCGGCCGGAAAGGTCGGGGCCAGGTCGCCCGCGGGTTGCAGGGTGAAGCGCATGCGCTCGCGGTACAGGTAGTAGCCATCGGCCACCCTGAACTGGATGTTGACGGTGCGCTCGTCGATGCGGTTCAGTTCTGCCCGGAAAGCCTGCTCGGGCGGCAGCAGATCGGCCTCGGCGCGGGCCAGCTGGCTGCACAGCAGCAACAGCGGCGCGAGCAGCAGCGCGAAAAGCACTCTGGTCATGCGTTTACCTCTTGGTTTATCCAGGCCAGATAATCAGGCAGCCCGGCCACGATGGGCAAGGCAATGATTTCCGGTACGTCGTAAGGATGCTGCCCGGCCAGCCATGCCTGCAAGCGTGGCCAGGCCGAAAGGCTGGTTTTGATGTGCAAGGGGAACTCTTGGGCGGTTTCGATGGCCCCATTCCAGTGATAGGTCGAGGTCACGGCGGCCGGGCGGCTCACGCAGGCGGCCAGCCGCGCAGCCAGGAGCCCGGTGGCCAGCCGTTCGGCGCAGGCCGCGTCGGGGCAGTTGCAAATGACCAAGATGGCCCCATTTAAATCGGCCGGGTTGACCGGCGTTTCGTTTGGAGTATTCATGCCTTATCTGTTGCTTGCCTTGCTGGCCTATCCGGTTGCCGAGGTGATCGCCATGGTGCTGGTCGCCAAGGCCATTGGTACCGGCTGGCTGGTTGCCTGGCTGGTGCTGGCGGCCGTGGCCGGGTTTACCATGCTGCGCCATCACAAGCTGGCCGTCGGCATGTCGCTGCTGGGTGATCTGCGCAGCGGCCGGCTGACACCGCACAGCCTGTTCTGGGTGGCGCGTTACTATATCGCAGCCGTTCTGCTGCTGTTGCCCGGCGTGATTGGTGATGTGATTGCTTTGTTGATGTTGCTGCCATGGGGACGCGATAAAGTGGCACAAGTTCCCCAGGAAACGGTGCTGGAAGGCGAATATCGCGAGATTGATCCGCGTGTCGGCCCGGGGCGACGGCTGGAAGGGCGGGACTGAGCCGCCTCGCCTGTCTGAGTGATCGCAATAGAAAACGGGGGCCAGGCCCCCGTTTTTGCATCGTCGTGCTGGCGCTTAGCCCAGCGCGGCAACCGGAATGCTGCGCAATACGGTCTGCTGTGCGCCTACTACCAGCACGTTCAGCACCAGCAATGCCAGCATCAGCACCATGGGCGTGATGTCCACATTACCTACCGGCGGAATCACGCGACGCAGCGGGCGCAGGAAAGGGGTGGTCAACGAATTGATGACCGAGAATGCCGGGTGGTGGCGCGGCGCAAACCATGACAGCACGGCCTGGCCGATCAGCGCCACCATCAGCAGATACATCGACACCAGCAGCAGCTCGAGCAGGCCGGTGACCGCGATGGCCAGCAAGCCCTGCGGGGCCAGCAAGGCATAAGGCCACGGTGACAGCCACAACAGCAGCACATGCATGCCGCAGGCCCATAGCCAGGCCAGCACGAAGGTGGCCGAATCATATTGCCTGACCGACGGCAGGATGCGGCGCGCCGGCAGTACCATCCAGTTGGTCAGCGCCATCACGAACTGGCCGAATGGCGTGTTGAACTGAGCCTTGAGCGCCAGCAGGTAAAAGCGGGCCAGCAACATCCAGATGATGAAGCCGCCCACACAGCGAATCAGAACGTCGAGTGCATTGGCAAGCATGCGTGTCCAGCCCCCTTAGTCGTCACGACCCAGTTCTTCGCCCAGCTCGCGCGAGCGGGCGGCGGCGGCCGAAGCGGCGGCGATGATGGTCGAGCGCACCTGGCTGTTTTCCAGCGCATTGATGGCACGCTCGGTGGTGCCACCCTTGCTGGTGACCTTCTGGCGCAAGGTTGCTGCGTCGTCATCGCTTTGCAGCGCCAGCTTGATGGCGCCGGCAAAGGTCTGATAGGCCAGCTTGCGGGCCGTTTCCGGCGCGAAGCCCTGCGCGCGCGCTGCAGCTTGCAGCGATTCAATGAAGTAGAACACGTAGGCCGGGCCGGAGCCGGAAATGGCGGTAATACCGTCGATTTCCTCTTCGTCGGCCACCCAGACGGTTTCACCGATCGAACCGAGAATGCGCTCGGCCAGGGCTTTGTCGTCGGCCGTGGCGCCGGGGCTGGCATAAGCGCCCGAGATACCGGCCTGCACCAGCGCAGGTGTGTTGGGCATCACGCGCACCACGCGATCCAGCCCGCCCAGCCAGCGGCCCAGCGTATCGGCGCGTACGCCGGCGGCAATCGAGATCACCAGCGAGCCAGCCAGTTGCGGCGCCAGTGCGGCAGCTACGCTACGCAGCTGTTGCGGCTTGACGGCAAAGATCACGGCCGTGCTGGCGGGTAATGCCTCATCCGGGCTGCCGGTGCTGATGCCGAACTGCTGCGCCAGCTCGGCGCGTTTGGCTGCATCTGGTTCGACGACGTGAATGTCCGTGCCGGCAAAGCCCTGCTTGACCATCCCGCCTATCATCGCTGCTGCCATGTTGCCGCCACCGATAAAGCTGATTTTCATGCTGTTCCCTGTACTTTGATGTTGATTAACTGCGCCTGCCAAACAAGGCGGTGCCGATGCGGACCATGGTCGCGCCCTCGGCAACGGCCAGCTCCAGATCGGCCGACATGCCCATCGACAGCGTATCGAGTTGCAGGCCCTGCGCGTTCAATTGCTCAAGCAGCGTGCGCAGCTGGCGGAACTGGCCGGCCAGCAGCACGCTGTCGTCTGTCGCTTCCGGGATACACATCAAGCCACGCAACTGCATGCGTGGCAAGGTGCTCACGGCCTGCGCCAGCGCCGCGACTTCGGCCGGCGCGACGCCTGATTTGCTGGCCTCGCCAGACACATTGACCTGCAGACAGACCTGCAACGGTGGCAAGTGTTCCGGGCGCTGGCTGGAAAGCCGTTCGGCAATCTTCAGGCGGTCTACTGCATGCACCCAGCTGGCGATTTCCGCCACGCTGCGGGTCTTGTTGCTTTGCAGGGGGCCGATGAAATGCCAGCGCAATTCAGACAGCTGCGCTAATTCTGCAGCCTTGCTGCCAAGCTCCTGCACGTAATTTTCGCCGAAATCCCGTTGACCACAGGCATACAATTCGGCGATGTCTGTTGCAGGGAAAGTTTTGCTTACGGCAAGCAGTCTGACACTATCATCCGGGCGCTGTGCCGTTGTGACGGCTGTCCGGATACGCGCCAACACGCCTTGCCACCTCGCAAATATCGTTGCCATAATGGTTTGGACCTTACTACATTGGCCGGCGGCGCGCGCGCGGCGTCTTGATGGGCCGTCATTGCCAAAGGACAGAATTATAAATGGAAATCTCCGAGCTCTTGGCTTTTGCCGTAAAGAACAAGGCGTCCGACTTGCACCTTTCATCCGGCCTGCCGCCGATGATTCGTGTACACGGTGATGTACGTCGCATCAATCTGCCGCCGATGGAGCACAAGGACGTTCATGACATGGTGTACGACATCATGAACGACGGCCAGCGCAAGGTGTACGAAGACACGCTGGAATGCGACTTCTCGTTTGAAATTCCCAATCTGTCGCGTTTCCGCGTCAATGCCTTCGTGCAACAACGTGGTGCCGGTGCGGTATTCCGAACCATTCCTTCCAAGGTATTGTCGCTGGAGGAATTGAATGCCCCCAAGGTATTCCAGGAAATCGCGCAAAACCCGCGCGGTCTGGTGCTGGTAACCGGGCCGACCGGCTCGGGTAAATCGACCACGCTGGCTGGCATTCTCAATTACGTGAATGAAAACGAATACGGCCATATCCTCACCGTCGAGGACCCGATCGAATTCGTGCATCAATCCAAGAAATGCCTGATCAACCAGCGGGAAGTCGGCCCCCACACCATGAGTTTTGCCAATGCGCTGCGTTCCGCGCTGCGGGAAGACCCGGACGTGATCCTAGTGGGTGAAATGCGTGACCTGGAAACCATCCGCCTGGCGCTGACCGCTGCGGAAACCGGTCACCTGGTATTCGGTACCCTGCACACCAGTTCGGCCGCCAAGACTATCGACCGTATCGTTGACGTATTCCCGGCAGCGGAAAAGGAAATGGTGCGCTCGATGCTGTCCGAATCGTTGCGCGCGGTCATTTCGCAAACGCTGCTCAAGACCAAGGACGGCAACAGCCGCGTGGCCGCGCATGAAATCATGATCGGCATTCCGGCCATCCGTAACCTGATCCGCGAAAACAAGATCGCCCAGATGTATTCCGCCATCCAGACCGGCCAGCAATTCGGCATGCAGACGCTGGATCAGTGCCTGCAGGATCTGGTTCGCCGCAACATCGTCTCGGTGAGCGAGGCACGCGGCAAGGCCATGAACGCTGACAACTTCCGCGGCTGACGCCATGCGTTCGCCGCCATATCGAGTTTGAAATGGAAAAAGAGCAAGCAGCCAAATTCATGCAGGACCTGCTCAAGCACATGCGTGCCAAAGGCGCGTCCGACCTGTTCATTACCGCCGAATTTCCGCCTGCGATGAAGATCGACGGCCGCGTGACGCCGGTATCGAACCAGGTGCTGAGCGCGCAGCACAGCAAGGAGCTGGCGCGCGCCATCATGAACGACCGGCAGGCCGAAGAGTTCGAAGCCACCAAGGAGTGCAACTTCGCCATCAGCCCCGGCAATCTGGGGCGCTTCCGTGTCAACGCCTTCATGCAGCAATCGCACGTGGGCATGGTGCTGCGGACCATCAATTCGGAAATTCCGCGCCTGGAAGACCTTGGCGTGCCGCCGGTGCTCAAGGACATCGCCATGACCAAGCGCGGTCTGGTGATCTTTGTCGGTGGTACCGGCTCGGGTAAATCGACCTCGCTGGCGGCCATGGTGGGCCACCGCAACGAGAACGCCTACGACCATATCATCACCATCGAAGACCCGATCGAATACGTGCATGACCACAAGAATTCGATCGTCACCCAGCGTGAGGTCGGCGTCGACACCGACTCGTGGATGGCCGCGCTGAAGAACACGCTGCGTCAGGCGCCGGACGTGATCCTGATCGGCGAAATCCGCGATCGCGAAACCATGGACTACGCCATCGCCTTTGCCGAAACCGGCCACCTGTGCATGGCCACACTGCACGCCAACTCGTCCAACCAAGCGCTGGACCGCATCATCAACTTCTTCCCGGAGGAGCGCCGTACACAGCTGTTGATGGACTTGTCGCTCAACCTCAAGGCCTTCGTGTCGCAGCGGCTGGTGCCGCACCGCTCGGGCAAGGGGCGCGTGGCCGCGGTGGAAGTGATGCTGAACTCGCCGCTGATTGCCGACCTGATCTTCAAGGGCGAGGTGCACGAGATCAAGGAAATCATGAAACGCTCGCGCGAGCTGGGCATGCAGACCTTTGACCAGAGTCTGTTCGACCTGTACGAAGCCGGCAAGATCAGCTATGAAGACGCGTTGCGCAATGCCGACTCGGTGAATGATTTGCGACTGCAAATCAAACTCAACAGTTCCGATGCGCAGCAAAAGGATGTACTGTCCGGTATCGATCATCTGGATATCGTCTGACGTGGCAAAGACCACGCCGACACGGCACCGTCAAGAAGTGCCGGAGGGGATAAAATAAACGCATGAAGTCTTACCTGCTCCCTGCAGCGCTCGCGCCCATCGTACTGGCCACCGGCTTGGGGCTAAGCGCGTCCGTGCATGCCGCCATGCTCGGCGAGATGCAGGTGCGCTCTGCGCTGGGCGAGCGCTTCCAGGCCAGCGTCAGCGTGGCCGGCGCCGACGATGAAAAACTGAACAGCAGCTGTTTCCGTCTGGTCACGCCGCAGCAACTGGGCGACGATGATCTGGTGGTATTGCGCAAGGCACGCCTGCTGTACCAGCCCGACGACGAGTTCAGTGGCCGCCTGCTGATTTACGGCGAAGAAAAGATCGACGAACCGCTGCTGAGCGTAGCGGTGCGGGTCAAGTGCCCGGATGAAGACCGGCGCGTGTTCCAGCGCGATTACAGCGTGATGCTCGACCCGCGCGAGTATAAGTCGCCCGTGCAACATGCACTGCCCACGCCGGCGGCACCGCGCAGCGGCCAGCCAGCGTCACGCCGCAGCGTGCCGGCTTTGGGCAGCGTGTGGATCACGCGTGACGGTGAAAGCGTCGACCAGATTGCCAAAGCCTATTTCCCCAACGACAAGGCTGCGCGCGCGCGCTTTGTCGATGCGCTGTTCCTGTTGAATCCCGATCTGCCGCAAGGCACACAAGCACGCCTGCAGGGTGATACGCAGATTCGCTTGCCGGATCGCTTGAGTGTGCAGCCGGAAACGAAGATCGCCGAAGCTGCGCCCGCCAGGCCCTTGCCGCAAATGGCGCCAGCCACAATGCCGACGCTGCCGCCGCTGCGGATCGAATCGGCATCACCGCAAGCGGCACCGGTGGACGAGAATCGCGTCGATGTCGGGGAGGGTTTCCGTCTGCGCTTGTCGTCGCCCACCCTGGATACGACGCGTAAATCGGAGCTGTCGCCCGAGCAGAGCCTGCGTGTGCGCGAGCACTTGCTGTCGCTCTCGTCCGATGATCAGACTGCGCAGCTCTTGCAGCTCAAATACCAGATTTCAGAACTTGAGAAGCAGCTGGCCGCAGTCAAGTCACACCCGGTGGATGCCAGCCCGGTGCAGGATGCGGCTGCTGCCGAATCCAGAAATGCTGCTGCCAACGGTGTACCGAGCTGGTGGTGGTTGCTCTTGCCGCTGGCGCTCGCCGTCGGTTTGTTTGTCTGGCTGTATCGCCGCTGGCAGCAACGCCGCGAATATGAGGAGGCCGAGTCGTTCTCGTTTGCCACCAATTTTGAGGCGCAGCCGGCAATGCGCAGCGCATCTACGCAAACGCCGTCTGCCGTGTCATCGTCATATGCGCCGAGCAATGCACTGGGCATGCGCGATCTGGTGCAGAACATTTCGCGTGCGGCTACCGAATTCCACAATGACGAAGTCGATGTGGTGCAGCCCAACAATGTGTCCGATGAAGCCCAGTTGCTGATCGACCACGGGCTGACCCAGCAGGCGATCAATTTGCTCGATCACGAACTGGGCCAGCATCCGACCGCGCTGGCGCTGTGGATGAAGCTGTTTGACATTCATCGTGACCAGGGCATGAAGCAAGCTTTCCAGGAGCGTGCCGTTGCGTTCCGCCTGCAGTTTGCCAGCGATGCGCTGTGGCAGCAGGTGCAAGCCAGTGGCCGCATGCTGGACCCGGATAACCCGCTTTATCGCTCGCTGGACGACCAGCCGGATGATCAACTGGAGCTGACCGCACCGCCGTTGCGCCCGGTGTCCGATCCGGGGCAGGATGCGCTGGATTTTGCCTCCATGATGCATCAGCAAGCCGGACTGGCTCCGCCCGACGCCGTTGTCGAGCAGGCCCATGTCCAAGCGCACGATCAGGATGCCGGTTTCGAGGCTGCAGTGCCGCACGCACTCACCCCGCTTGAGGTGGACGAACCACCTCCGTCTTTGCCGGGCATGACTTTTGACATTCAGAGCCAGGACATCGACGTGATCGAGATGCCGGTTCCGGATGTGACGGTGACCGGGTTTGCCGATATCGACCTCAAGCAGTTTGTATCTGATGACGAGCAGCTGCAGCGTATTGCGCGCCTTCTGGCCGAGCGTGATCTGGACACTGCCTGCCATCTACTGGAAGAAATGCTTTATCACGGCACGCTGGATCAGCGGATGATGGCCATGAAGTGGCTGGACAAACTGGCGCCCGTACGTGGGCTATAAGCGACACATGCAAAGGGCCGGAAAAAACGGGCTGCCTATGGGCAGCCCGTTTTTCTGAGGCCGGCCTGGCCGGATGCAGGTTTGCCTGCTGCCGCAGCCGAGGGCAGGTGGTAGACGCTTATCCTGCGTCGCGTGCCGCATCCTGCTTTAACACCTTGGCCAGATAGTGGCCGGTGTGGCTGGCCGGGTTGGCCGCCACCATGTCCGGTGTGCCGGTGGCAATGATCTGGCCGCCGCCGGCGCCGCCTTCCGGCCCCAGGTCGATGATCCAGTCTGCGGTCTTGATCACGTCCAGATTGTGCTCGATCACCACCACGGTATTACCGTGCTCGCGCAAGCGGTGCAGCACGGTCAGCAGCAGGTCGATATCGTGGAAGTGCAGGCCGGTGGTCGGCTCATCCAGGATATACAGCGTACGGCCGGTGTCGCGTTTGGACAGCTCCAGTGCCAGCTTCACGCGCTGCGCCTCGCCGCCCGACAGCGTGGTGGCGCTCTGGCCCAAGCGGATATAGCCCAGACCCACATCCATCATGGTCTTGAGCTTGCGCGCCACGGTAGGCACCGCGCTGAAGAATTCGGAAGCAGCTTCCACCGTCATTTCCAGCACTTCGGTGATGTTTTTGCCCTTGTACTGCACATCCAGCGTTTCGCGGTTGTAGCGCTGGCCGTGGCAGACGTCGCACGGCACGTATACATCGGGCAGAAAGTGCATTTCCACCTTGAGCACGCCATCGCCCTGGCAGGCCTCGCAGCGGCCGCCCTTGACGTTGAACGAGAAGCGTCCCGGCCCGTAGCCGCGTTCGCGGCTGGCCGGCACACCGGCAAACAGCTCGCGGATCGGCGTGAAGAGGCCGGTATAGGTGGCCGGGTTGGAGCGCGGGGTGCGGCCGATCGGGCTCTGGTCGACGTTGATGACCTTGTCGAAGTGATCCAGCCCGTGCACCTCGTGGTACGGCGCCGGTTCGGCCGACGCGCCGTTCAGCTCCTTGGCTGCCAGCGTGTACAAGGTGTCGTTGATCAGCGTGGACTTACCCGAGCCGGATACCCCGGTAATGCACACCAGCAGGCCGACCGGCAACGCCAGATCGACATACTTCAGGTTGTTGCCATGCGCGCCCTTCAGGGTCAGCCACTTGTCCGGGTCGGGCGATTGAATGGCGCTCGGGCGGGCGATCTTGCGCTTGCCGGTCAGGAACTGGCCGGTGACCGAATCGGGGTGGGCCATCACGTCGGCGGGCAAGCCGGCGGCAATCACTTCGCCGCCGTGCACGCCGGCACCAGGGCCGATGTCGATCAGATAGTCCGCTGCGCGGATGGCGTCTTCATCATGCTCGACCACGATCACGCTGTTATCGAGATCGCGCAGGCGCATCAGCGTGCCCAGCAGGCGGTCGTTGTCGCGCTGGTGCAGGCCGATGCTGGGTTCGTCCAGCACGTACATCACGCCGGTCAGGCCCGAGCCGATTTGCGACGCCAGGCGAATACGCTGTGCTTCGCCGCCCGACAGCGTATCGGCGCTGCGCTCCAGGCTAAGGTAGTCCAGCCCGACGTTGACCAGGAAGCCCAGCCGCTCGCTGATTTCCTTGACGATTTTTTCGGCAATCTGCGCCTTGGCGCCTTCCAGTTGCAGGCCCAGGAAGAAATTGGCCGTGTCGCGCAGCGCCATTTGCGAGATGGCATGCAGGTTCTGCTCGCCGATCAGCACGTGGCGCGCTTCCAGCCGCAGGCGCGAGCCGGCGCAGCTGGGGCAGGGCTGGTTGTTCTGGAACTTGGCCAGCTCCTCGCGCACGGTGACCGAATCGGTCTCGAGATAGCGGCGTTCCAGATTGGGAATGATGCCCTCGAAGGCATGCACACGCTCGAACTTGCTGCCGCGCTCATTCATGTAGGTAAAGGCGATCTCGTCGCGCCCCGAGCCATGCAGCACCACCTGCTGCACCTTGTCGCCCAGCTCGTCCCACGGGGTATTGATGTCGAAGTCGTAGTGACTGGCCAGGCTGGCCAACATCTGGAAATAGAACTGGTTACGCTTGTCCCAGCCCTTGATGGCACCAGCCGCCAGGCTCAGCTCGGGGTGGGCCACCACGCGCTTGGGATCGAAGAAGGTGATCTGGCCGAGGCCATCGCACTTCTGGCACGCGCCCATCGGGTTGTTGAACGAGAACAAACGCGGTTCCAGCTCGGGCAGGCTGTAGCTGCACACCGGGCAGGCGAATTTGGCCGAGAACCAGTGCTCTTTCTCGCTATCCATTTCCACCGCAATCGCGCGGCCATCGGCGTGGCGTAGTGCGGTCTCGAACGATTCGGCCAGCCGCTGCTTGAGGTCGGCACGCACCTTGATGCGGTCGATTACCACCTCGATGGTGTGTTTCTTGTTCTTGTCCAGCTTGGGCAGTGCGTCCATCTCGAACACTTCGCCATCGACGCGCACGCGCACGAAGCCCTGCGCGCGCAGTTCGTCGAACAGGTCAAGGTTTTCACCCTTCTTGCCGATGATGACCGGTGCCAGCACCATCAGCTTGGTTTCTTCCGGCAGCGCCAGCACGTGATCGACCATCTGGCTGACGGTCTGCGACTGCAGCGGCAGCTTGTGCTCGGGGCAATAGGGCGTGCCGACACGTGCAAACAGCAGGCGCAGGTAATCGTGGATTTCCGTTACCGTGCCCACGGTCGAGCGCGGGTTGTGGCTGGTGGCCTTCTGCTCGATCGAGATCGCCGGGCTCAAGCCTTCGATCAGATCGACATCGGGCTTTTCCATCAGCTGCAGGAACTGCCGTGCATAGGCCGACAGCGATTCGACATAGCGGCGCTGCCCCTCGGCATACAGCGTATCGAAGGCCAGCGACGACTTGCCCGAGCCGGACAAACCGGTGATGACCACCAGTTTGCCGCGCGGAATATCGAGGTTGATGTTCTTCAGATTGTGCGTGCGCGCGCCGCGAATACGGATCATCGGCGTGTCGTTGGCGGGAACGGGCGTGTAATTCGGTTTGTCAGCCATGGGTGACGGTTCTGCGTTGCTGGAGGCAATCCGCTAATATATCGGACTTTCCATTGGCAAGTCAGTCGGAAAAGAACGGCTGGCAAAACCCGGGGCCACGGTATGGGCAGGATGGGCGGCAATTGCGCGCCATACTGTCGGCCGGGTATGCGTCGGCTGTGTTAAGTGACTGATTTTCTGGCTTGAGCTTATGAATCCTATCGAACTGCGCGCTTCCCTCGGGTTGGCCGGTCTGTACGCCCTGCGCATGCTGGGCATGTTCCTCATCCTGCCGGTGTTTGCCGTCTATGCCGGCCACCTGCCAGGGGGTGACAATCACGCGCTGGTGGGTTTTGCCTTTGGCGCCTATGGGCTGACCCAGGCATTGCTGCAACTGCCGTTCGGCATGTGGTCTGATCGTGCCGGCCGCAAGAAGGTGATCTATATCGGCTTGCTGCTGTTTGCAGTCGGCAGCGTGATGTGTGCGCTGGCCGACCATATCGTCTGGCTGATCGTGGGCCGCGCTGTACAGGGGGCCGGAGCGATTTCGGCTGCGATTACCGCCATGCTGGCTGACCTGACGCGCGAAGAGCACCGTACCAAGGCCATGGCGATGATCGGCGGCAGCATTGCCACCACCTTTGCCGTGTCGCTGGTGGCCGCACCCAAGCTGGCCGAGTGGATCGGCTTGCCGGGCATTTTTGCGCTGACGGCCGTGCTGGCCGTAGCGGCGCTGATCGGTGTACATCAGGTGATCCCCAATCCGACCGTCACCCGCCACCACTCGGATGCCGAGGCCGATACGCGCCGCCTGCCGGCCGTGCTGCGCCACCCGCAGCTGATGCGCCTCAACTATGGCGTGTTCGCCCTCCACGCGGCACAAATGGCCATGTTTACCGTGATGCCACTATTGCTCAAGCAGATAGGCGGTTTGAGCGTGGCGCATCACTGGTGGGTGTATCTGCCGGTGGTGCTGGTGGGTTTCGTGTTCATGGTGCCGGCGGTGATCGTTGGCGAGAAGCGGCGCAAGCTCAAGCCGGTGTTCCTGTTTGCCATTGCGCTGATGCTGGTGGCACAGCTGGGCATGACCTTGTGGCTGCCCAGCCTGACTGCCATCGTGCTGTGGCTGGCAATCTACTTCATCGCCTTCAACATCCTGGAGGCCACGCAGCCCAGCCTGATTTCCAAGATCGCCCCGTCCGATGCCAAGGGCACGGCCATGGGGGTGTACAACACGTGCCAGTCGGCCAGCATGGCAGTGGGCGCCGCGCTGGCGGGCTGGTTGTATCAACACTTCCAGAGCCCGGTGCCGGTGTTTGCGCTGTGCTCGGCACTGGTCGGCATCTGGCTGCTGGTGGCCTGGGGCATGCAGCCGCCGCTGCCGGTCAAGACCCGCATGTTTCACATTGACGACCAGTGGAGCGGCGATGCGGCTGCGCTGTCTGCTAAACTGGCGGCGATTGACGGCGTGAAAGAGGCCGTCGTACTGATGGATGAACGCGTGGTGCTGCTCAAGGTCCTGCAAGACGGCTGGGACGAAGCCACCGCGCAACAATTGATTGCGGAGACTCATTGATGGCTTCTTTGAACAAGGTGCTGCTGATTGGCAACCTCGGGCGCGACCCGGAAACCCGCTTCCTGCCCTCGGGCGGTGCGGTGTGCAATTTCAGCATTGCCACGACTGAAAACTGGAAAGACAAGCAGACTGGCCAGAAGCAGGAAAAGACCGAGTGGCACAACATCACCATGTACGGCAAGCTGGCCGAAATCGCTGGTGAATACCTGAAGAAGGGCAGCTCGGTGTACATCGAAGGTCGTTTGCAAACCCGCAAGTGGCAAGACAAGCAAACCGGCGCAGATCGCTACACCACCGAAATCGTGGCCGACCAGATGCAGATGCTGGGCGGCCGTGGCGGTGGCAGCGCCCCCATGGGCGGTGGCGATGACTACAACCAGGAATACAGCAGCCCTGCACCGGCCCCCGCGCCGCGCCAGCAAGCCGCTGCACCGGCGCCGCGCCCGGCCGCACCGGCACGCAGCTTTGATGATTTCGAGGACGATATTCCGTTCTGATCCATCTGCTACCGGCTTGCCGGTACGCTACAAAAGCCCGTCGTCGACGGGCTTTTTTCATGGGTCTGACCCGTCCTGAAATACGTTGACACTTTTCCCCTCACACAAGGACAAGTGTCATGGAATCAAAGATCAAGCGCACACAACGGGACTACACCC
>NZ_FWXD01000015.1 GCF_900176275.1 Andreprevotia lacus DSM 23236
TACCCGTACCGCGGCGCGTTCTGCGCCTTGCGCTCCATCCCGAACTACCCCGAACGCAAGCGTGAAATAAGTGTTAACAGGCCCTAGGCCTGCCAAGCCACAGCCGCAGGCAGCCGGCTCAGCCCCCAGGTGGCCAGCGCCATGGCTGCAACGGCGGCCGCAATCGCCAGCAGCGCAGCCATATCCGCCCCGCGCAGGGCCAACAGGCCGAGCATGGCCAATGCCGGTGGATGGCCGAGGCCCAGTGCCTGCAAGATCACGAACACGGCCACGGCACCTGCCAGCAAGGCAGGCAGACTGGCCGGCCACAACGCATGCAGTACCAGCCCTGCCAGCACACACAGCAGATAGGCTACCCCCGTCGCCCGTATCGCAGGCAGCCCGGCATTGGCCAGCAGCGCCGCCGTTGCCAGCAAAGGGGGCAAATACCCTGGCTGCCCGGCTCGGCTCAGCAGCACCGCAGCCAGCGCAGCCGGCACGGCAAAGCGCAAGGACTTGCCCATCAATGCAAGACGCTCAGTCATCATGCCGCCCTCAAGGCAACAAATCGGGCGGTACCGGGAAATCCAGCGCCGGCTCGGCCAATTGCTTGAAATAGTTGGACAGCACGTTCAGCGCCACATGCGCGACGATCTCGCCGGCTTCGGCCTCGCTCCAGCCTTGGGCAAACAATGCGTCGCGTGCCGCAGCTTCGGCATGACCGCGCCCGTTCAGCTGCGCGGCGACGAAAGTCAGCGCGGCGTGGATCCTCGGGTCGGTCGAGCGACCATGGCGCGTATCGTTCAGGTCATCCGCGCTCATGCCGATCTTCTGACCACGGAACACGTGTGCGGCTACGCAGTAATCGCAGTGATTGAGCTGTGCGGTCAGCAAGGCAATGCGCTCGCGCATGCGCACATCAAGCACGCCGTGCTGCAACTGGTCACGAAAGGCCAGGTAGCCAGCCAGCGCGGCCGGGCTATTGGCCATGGCGCGATACAGATTGGGTGTACGCCCGAGTTGCTTTTGCGTCTGGGCGAGCAAGTCTCCGGCCTGGCCGGTGGTGGTGGCGGGGTCCAGCAGGGCAAACATGATGTGCTCCTTGGCGGGTGAGTCATGACCCCAGTCTAGGGACACCCACTTACCCGCGCAGCACATGATCTGCAGATCAGTTATGCTGAATCTGCATCAATCAGGATGAATACATGCAAAACGGCTTGCTCGAACACATCCGCAGCTTCGTGGCGATTGCCGACGCCGGCAGCATGACGCGTGCCGCCATTGTCAGCGGCATCGCCCAGACCAGCCTGAGCCGCCAGCTGGCCGCATTGGAACAATCGCTGGGCTGCGCGCTACTGCAACGCTCTACCCGCGCGCTCAGCCTGACCGAAGCCGGCCGCAACTACCTGCCGCTGGCGCGCCGCATGCTGGCACTGGCCGATGAAGCCGCACTGGCCGTGCAGGCGCCGGCTCAGCTGCAAGGCGTGCTGCGCGTGGCGTGCTCCAACGGCTTTGCCCGCCATTTGCTGATCCCCGCGCTGCCACGCTGGCAACGGCTGCATCCACAGGTCGAACTGGAACTGCTGCTGTCCGACCGGCTCAGCCCCCTGATTGAGGAAAGCGCCGATCTGGCAATCCGGCTTGGCACGCTGGCGCCATCGGCGCTGGTCAGCCGGCCACTGGGGCGCGTGCCACGCATCGTGGTGGCCACACCCGCCTACCTGCAGCAGCACGGCACGCCGCACAGCCCCGCCGAACTACAGCAGCATGATTGCGTGGTGTATACGGATAGCGAGCAAGCAGGCCGCTGGCTGTTCAGGCAAGGCGATGAAGAAACCCGCGTGGCCTTGCGCGGCCGGCTGCGCGTGTCGACGGTGGATGCACAATATGATGCGGTGCTGGCCCATCTGGGGCTGGCAGTGATGCCGGCATGGTTCTGGGCACGTGCGCTGCTGGAGGGACAGGTGGTGCAACTGTTGGCGGATTACACGCTGCCGGAACAAGCCATACAGGCCGTCAGCGCCCAGCGGGCCACCAATGGCAGCAAGGCGCGGGCATTCAGCGATTTTGTCGCGACCCTGCTGCCGACCGCATCGGATTAAGGCTTAGGGCCTGTTAACACTTATTTCGCGCTTGCGCTGGGCCGCAAAGAGGTCAGCTACAAGGCACGCAACGCAGGCAATAACCGGTTATTGCCAAGGCGCGTAACGCCGTAGATGGCCTCTTTGCGGCCCAGCCCTGCGAGTTCGGGGTATTTCGGGCGGTTCGCTGCGTTGCAAACCGCTTGCGGTACCCGTACCGCGGCGCGTTCTGCGCCTTGCGCTCCATCCCGAACTACCCCGAACGCAAGCGTGAAATAAGTGTTAACAGGCCCTAGGCGAGCAGCGCCTGCGCATGCTGTTTCAACCACTCGCGTTGCTGCTTCCAGTTCGGGCAGGCTGCCGCGACGATGGCCCAGAAACGGGGTGAGTGGTTCATTTCAGCCAGGTGCGCCAGCTCGTGGATGATCACGTAGTCGATCACCTCGGGCGGCGCCTGCATCAAGCGCCAGCTCAGGCGTACGTCACCTGCCGCCGTGCAGCTGCCCCAGCGCGTGCGGGCGCTGCTGAGCAACACGCGGCGCGGGTGCAAATTCATGCGCTGCTGCCACACCTCGACCCGCTGCAGAAAATACGGCCGGGCGGCACGCTGGCAGAAACGCGCCAGCGCGAGTGTCAGCGCTTCGGGCTCATCGGGCGCTGCCAGTGCCAGCGTGTCGGCAGCCAGCCTGGCGCGTGATGCACCGGCCTGCAGGGTGCGTGGCTGGCCCTGCCAGAGGATAGTGCTGCCGGCGGCCAGGCGGGCTGCCGGCGGTTTGGGCGCCTGCAGGTGGCGCATTATCCAGTCGGCCTTGAGGCGGATGACCCGCTCGGCCTCGGCCAGCGGTGCGCGGGCCGGCAAGGTAATGGTCAGGCCATCGCCGGCAATGCGCAGGCCCACCGAACGGCGGCGTGCGCTGCGCTTCAGCGTGTAGGCAAGTTGCTGACCGTCCAGCTCAAGGCTGTGCCGCATCACGGGGATACTTGGGGCCGCGCTCGGTAATGGCCGCCATCTGGTTCTCGATCCAGTATTCGACCTCGGCCATGATTTCATTCGCGGCGCGATTGGCGGTCGGAATCGGCTTGCCGATGCAGACCGTGACCGTGCCCGGCCATTTCAGGAAGGAATTGCGCGGCCAGAACTCGCCCGAATTGAGCGCCACCGGCAGGATGGGCACATGCAACTCGTTGGCAAGGCGCGCACCGCCCTGGCGGTATTTGCCACGCTGGCCCGCCGGCACGCGGGTGCCCTCGGGAAAGATCAGGATGGAAAAGCCCTTGCCCAGCCGGTCCGTGCCCTGCGCCATCAGCATCTTTTGCGCTTCAGAGCGATTGCCACGGTCGATGGCGATGGGCGACAGCGTGCGCAGCCCCCAGCCGAAGAACGGAATCTTCAACAGCTCGCGCTTGACCACGAATACCAGCGGCGGCAGCAGCTCTTGCAGCGCCATGGTTTCCCATGCCGACTGGTGCTTGCTCATCACCATTACCGGCACATCGGGTACGTTTTCGCGGCCGATCACGCGGTATTTGACGCCACAGGTCACCCGCAGCCAGAAAATCATGATGCGCGACCAGCGCGAGACCACCTTATAGCGCAGCAGTGGTGGCAGCGGCAGGATCAGGAAACAAAGCAGTGCGTACGGCGGGGTTACCACCAGCATGCCCAGCCAGTACAGGGCGGAACGAAGCCAGATCATCAATGGGCCTGTCGTTTGAGCAGAAAATCGGTGAATTGCGCCAGGTCGTCGAACACGGCGGTGGCCTCGGGCAAACCGCCCTTGGCCACGGTGTCCTTGCCCTTGCCGGTGCGCACCAGCGCCGGGCGGCCGCCAGCAGCCACAACGGCCTCCAGATCACGCAGGCTGTCGCCCACCATCCAGGTTTCGGCCAGATCGGCATGGAAGCGGCGCGCGATGTCGTGCAGCATGCCCGGCAGCGGCTTGCGGCAATCGCAGCCGGCATCGGGCGTGTGCGGGCAGAAGAAGATCGCGTCGATATGGCCGCCAAAATCCTGCGCGGCGCGCTGCATCTTGGCGTTGATGCGATTGAAGGTATCCACGTCGAACAGGCCACGGCCGATGCCACTCTGGTTGGTGGCAACCACCACCATCCAGCCGGCACGCGTCAGCTCGCCGATCGCTTCCAGGCTGCCGGAAATCGGCAGCCACTCCTGCGGCGATTTGACGAAATCGTCGCTGTCTTCGTTGATCACACCATCGCGGTCGAGTATCAGCAGTTTCATGGCGCTATGCGGCATTGTCACCTTCCGGCAGGCCGGGAGATTCCCCGGCCATGCACTTCATCATTCAGCCAGCAGCGACAGTTCTGCAACCCGATTCATCAGATCGGCCAGCGCGGACAGCAGCGCCAGACGGTTGCCACGCACCGCCAGATCGTCGGCCATCACCATCACGCCGTCAAAGAAGGCATCGACCGGCGCCTTGAGCGCAGCCAGCTGCTTGAGCGCACCGGTGTAGTCGTGCGCGGCCAGTGCGGCTTCGACCGGCGACTGCAATGCAGCCAGCGCGTCGTACAGCGCCTTTTCCGGCACCTCGCCAAACAATGCGGCGTTGATTGCCGGGATGCCGCCTTCGACCCTCTTGAGGATGTTGCGGATACGCTTGTTGGCAGCGGCCAGTGCAGCGGCTTCCGGCAGCGCCTTGAATTCGCCCACAGCCTTCAGGCGCACCAGCACTTCGTCAAAGCGCGGCGGGTTGAGCGCCAGCACCGCCTCGATGTCGGCGGCCGGGTATTCGGCGGCCAGATAGTTCTTCAGGCGGTCGGCCATGAAGCCTTGCACGCCATCGACGGTTCCTTCGGCCACCACGCCGGCCGGGAAGGTTGCAGCAGTCGCGGTCAGCAGCGCGCGCAGGTCCAGCGGCAGGTCGAGCAACTGGCGCACCACGCCCAGCGCTGCGCGGCGCAGGCCGAACGGGTCTTTGTCGCCGGTCGGGATCAGGCCAATGCCCCAGATGCCGACGATGGATTCCAGCTTGTCGGCCAGCGAGACCGCCTGCGCCACGGCGCCCTGCGGCAGGGTGTCGCCGGCAAAGCGCGGGTGGTAATGGCCTTCGATGGCGTTGGCAACGACGTCGCCTTCACCGTCGAGGCGCGCGTAATACATGCCCATGATGCCTTGCAGCTCGGGGAATTCACCGACCATGTCCGACACCAGGTCGGCCTTGGCCAGATAGGCGGCGCGTTCGCTCACGGCCCTGTCGGCGCCCAGCGCCGGGCCGATTTCACCGGCGATCTTCTGCAGCCGTTCGACACGTTCCAGCTGGCTGCCGATCTTGTTGTGGTACACCACGGTGCGCAGCGCCGGCACGCGCGATTCCAGCTTTTTCTTCTGGTCTTGTTCATAGAAGAACTTGGCGTCGGACAGACGCGCGCGAAGCACGCGCTCGTTGCCGCCGATGATGGCCGACGAATCAGCCGCCTCGATATTGGACACCAGCAGGAAGCGGTTCATCAGCTTGCCAGCGGCATCGAGCAGCGGGAAATACTTCTGGTTCTGCTGCATGGTCAGGATCAGGCATTCCTGCGGCACCTTGAGGAAATCGGCCTCGAAGCCGGCCTCCAGCACCACGGGCCATTCCACCAGTGCGGTCACTTCATCGAACAGTGCCTCGTCGGCGGCAATGGTGGCGCCCAGACGGGCTGCCGCAGCGTGCAGCTTGTCGCCGATCAGTGCACGGCGGGCGGCAAAGCTCGCCACGACCTTGCCTTCTTCGAACAGTTGCTTGGCGTAGTGATCGGCATGATCCAGCGCCACATCGCCCTTGGACAGGAAGCGGTGGCCGCGCGTCACGCGGCCCGATTCCAGATGCAGCACCCTGGCCGATACCACGTCGGCACCGTGCAGCACGGTCAGGCCGTGCACCGGGCGGATGAACTGACCATCGCGATCACCCCAGCGCATCATCTTGGGTGCGGGCAGTTTTTTCAGTGCTGCTTCGATCAGGCCGGACAACACGGCAGCCAGCGGCTCGCCCGCCTTGGTGCTGCGGAAAATGAACACGTCCTGCTTGCCGTCCGAGCCTTGCTCCAGCGCCTCGACCGCCACGCCGCACGAGCGGGCAAAGCCGGCCAGCGCCGGGGTCGGCGCGCCATCCTTGTAGCCCGATGCCACGGCCGGGCCCTTGCGCTCGATCTTCTGCTCCGGCTGCAGCGCAGCCACGTGCGGAATGCTCACCGCCAGACGGCGCGGGCTGGCGAACGCGTGGAACTCGACGCCGGCATCGACAAAGCCGAGCTTGGCCAGGTCATCGAACAGCGACCTGGCAAAGGCTGCGCCGAGCTTGGGCAGCGCCTTGGGCGGCAGTTCTTCGGTAAACAGTTCAATCAACAGCGTTTGCGTCATCGTGTCTTACTCTTCGGATTTTTTCTTGGCTTCTTTGTCGGTCATGATTTTGCAGACCTGACGGACAAAATCGCCGCCATAACTATCGGCAGGCTGATCGGCGAATTCCCACTGGTAACCGGGCACGTCGTAACGGGCGACTTCCACGCCATCCTCGTCGCGCAATTCAACCGCGATGCCGGCCATGCGGCCACTCGGGCAATCGATGGCCTGACGGGTGTACTTGTTGCGGTACTTGCCCTTGGACTGGCCATCGACCTGGTCGGCCTTGAATTTCTGCCACATCCACACATAGGTGTACTTGGGCGAGCCCTTGTCCTCGTCGGCGTTGTGGCTGACCGATTCGGCGTCCACCCACATCTCGAAGTCCGGCATGGTGCCGTACTTGCGCCATTCGGCATTTTTTTCGGGCACCGGCGACGGGCCGTCCAGCTTGTCGTCGAACTTGCCGCAAGCGACCAGCAGCAGACAAACCAGCAAGACGGCCAGTGGCTTCATCGTCGTTTCCTCAGCCGGCAGCCTGTTGGCACATCGGGAAGCCGAGTGCCTCGCGGCTGTCGTAATAGGCCTGCGCCACCTGCCGCGCCAAGGTGCGGATGCGGCCGATATAGGCCGCGCGCTCGGTCACCGAGATGGCGCCACGGGCATCCAGCAGGTTGAAGGTGTGCGCCGCCTTCAGGATCATTTCATAACCCGGCAAGGCCAGACCGGCGTCGAGCAGGCGTTTGGCTTCGGATTCAAAATTGCCGAACAGATCCAGCAGCAACGGGGCATTGGAATGCTCGAAGTTGTACTTCGATTGCTCCACTTCGTTCTGGTGATAGATGTCGCCGTAGGTCACGACCTGACCATTCGGGTACTTGGTCCACACCAGGTCGTAGACGTTTTCCACGCCCTGCAGATACATGGCCAGGCGCTCGACACCGTAGGTGATCTCGCCCAGCACCGGCTTGCAATCGAGGCCGCCCACTTGCTGGAAGTAGGTGAACTGCGTCACTTCCATGCCGTTCAGCCACACTTCCCAACCCAGGCCCCAGGCACCCAGGGTCGGGTTTTCCCAGTCGTCTTCAACGAAGCGGATGTCGTGCACGGTCGGGTCGATGCCCAGCTTTTGCAACGAGCCCAGATACAGCTCGAGGATGTTGTCCGGGTTGGGCTTCAACACCACCTGGAACTGATAGTAGTGCTGCAGGCGGTTGGGGTTTTCGCCGTAACGGCCGTCCTTGGGACGGCGGCTCGGTTGAACATAGGCGGCGTTCCACGGCTCGGGGCCGATGGCGCGCAGGAAAGTGGCGGTATGGCTGGTGCCAGCGCCCATTTCCATATCATAGGGTTGCAGCAGCGCACAGCCTTGCTCGGCCCAATAGCGTTGCAAGGTCAGCAGGATTTCCTGGAAGGTCAGCATGATTGCGTACAGACTCTGGCATCTTCTAAACCCACTGATTCTACTTGCTTTGTGCCTTGCCGACCAATCCGCCGCCTGCCGGGTGCGACGTCTTGTGCATGACAGCAATCACGCGAACCCCTATGCTTGCCGGAACTTATGGCTCTTACGCCGTTCTTTCCGCAACGCGCCCCACTGCATTGCCTGCGATATCACCGATGAAATTCCTGCTCCCCTCCCTGCTGCTGGCCGTTGCCGCCCATGCCAGCGCCCAGATCGACATGCTCACGCTGCGCGAAGCTGCACGCAGCCGCGACCTGCCCCGCATCAACCAGATGCTGCAAGGCGCGCGCGGTGAAGTTCTTGAGGTTTATCCGCAGTATTACTGGTATTCGCTGCAGCTCGCGCAGATGAATGACAGCGACCTCAAGCCCTTCTTCGACCGCTTCGAGGGCATGCCCATGGCCGACCGCCTGCGCAGCGACTGGCTGAAAGAGCTGGGCCGCCGCCAGGACTGGCTGGCGTTCGACGTGCATTATGCCAAAGCCGATGCGCCCAGCGTCGAGCTGCAATGCCTGGCAGGCCAATCTGCACTGGCCAAGGGCGACCTGACTGCGGCAGTACGGCTGCGCCCGCTATGGTTCTCCGACCAGTCACGCCCGGAAAGCTGTGGCCCGGTGTTCGATGCATTGTTCGATGCCAAGCAGCTGGACAACGATGACGTATGGGTCCGCGTGCGCATGCTGCTGGCCGCCAACAAGCCTGATCTGGCACGGCAATTTGCCAGCCGGGTCGGCACACCGGCCGCACTCGCCGTCAAACCAATCGCGTTGGCCGCCAACAGCCCGGACAAGGCGCTACCCAAGCTGACCGGCAACGACCGCGGCACGCGTGAAGCAGCGTTGTTTGCCATCCAGCGGCTGGCGCGCAACGACCTGGACAAGGCGGCGGGCTGGCTGGAAAAACTGGGCAAGGACTGGCCCGAGGCTGACCGCCGCTATGGCTGGCAAGAGCTGGCGCAGATCGCCGCCCGCCAGCATGCGCCACAAGCCAGCGACTGGTTCGAACGCGGCGGCATGAAGGACCTGGACGAGGCCGGCCGCTTCTGGGCGGTGCGGGCCGCGCTGCTGGCGGGTGATCAGAAAGCGATTCTGGCGCGCATCAATGCCATGCCGGCCGATGACCTCAAGCTCACCGTGTGGCGCTATTGGCGTGCCATGGCGCTGCGTGCGATGGATCGCCACGACGAAGCGACCCCCATCCTGGCCGATCTGGCCGGCGGCGAAGATTACTACAGCCTGTTGGCGCGCGATGCGCTGGGCAGCGTGGCCGACGCTCCATCGCCCCCCATCACCGCCAGCGAAGAAATCATCCGCACCGTGCAGCAGCGCCCCGGCATCCAGCGTGCGTTGGCGCTATACGCGCAGGACTGGCGCGTGGAAGGCCAGCGCGAATGGGCCTGGGCGCTGCGCGGCCTGACGCCGAGCGAGCAAGTGGGTGCAGCCATCATTGCCGAACGCAACAACCTGCTCGATCGCATGATCTATGCCGCCGAGCGCACGCCCGGCAAGGTAGATCCACACCTGAAATACCCCACCCCGCACAAGGAACTGGTACAGACCGAAAGCCGGGGCAATGGCCTGGACGCTGCCTGGGTCTACGGCCTGATCCGGCAGGAAAGCCGCTTCATGGTCGCCGCACGCTCGGGCGTTGGCGCCTCGGGCTTGATGCAGCTGATGCCGGCCACTGCACGCTGGGTGGCCAGCAAGCTGGGCATCAAGCACGTCACCCCGGCTGATCTCAATAATATCGAAACCAATGTGCGCTTTGGCGCCTTCTACCTCGGTTATATCCAGGAACGACTGGAAGGCCATGCCGTGCTGGCTACTGCCGGCTATAACGCCGGGCCTGGCCGGGCACGCAACTGGCAGGGCAATCAGCCCATGGATGCGCGGGTGTATATTGAAACCATCCCGTTTGACGAAACCCGCGATTACGTGAAGAAGGTGATGGCCAATGCGCAGCATTACGGCTATCTGCTGGGCGAACCGCTGACCATCAGCCAGCGCCTGGCCACGATACCGCCCAAGGGGGGCTCCATCGACGCACCTTGAGGGCCTGCACGCAACAGACTGCGAGGACAGCATGAAGCAAATCGTCTTGATCGGCGGCAGTGGTTTCATCGGCAGCCACCTCGCGGCACAGCTGGCCGCGCAAGGCCATCGGATCATCATCCCGACGCGCCGCCCCGAAGCGGCGCGTCAGACCGTACTGCCGAATGTCGAGCTGCGCCGCGCCAACGTGGCCGACCCGCAGCAACTGGCCGCGTTGCTGGCCGGCGCCGACGTGGCAGTCAATCTGGTCGGTATCCTGCAAGGCAGCGAGGCTGACTTCGAACGCGCCCACGTCACCCTCACTGCCCGCATCATCGCCGCTTGCCAGGCGGCGGGTGTGCGCCGCTATCTGCACATGAGCGCGCTGGGCGCCGATAGTGCCGGGCCATCCCGCTATCAGCGCAGCAAGGGCCGGGCCGAGGAACTGGTGCGCGCCAGCCCGCTGCGCTGGACCATTTACCGTCCCTCGGTGGTGTTCGGCCGGGGCGACAGCTTCATCACGCTGTTTGCCGGGCTGTGCCGGCTGCCGCTGATTCCGCTGGCGGGTGCTCATGCGCAGTTCCAGCCGGTATGGGTAGAAGATGTCGCGCGTGCCTTTGCCGCCGGTGTGACGCGCGATGACCTGATCGGCGCCACGCTCAATCTGGTCGGCCCGGACATCATGACCCTGGCCGATATCGTGCGGCTGGCCGGCCGCACGGTGGGCAGGCCGCCCGTGATCGTGCCATTGCCCGACTGGCTGGCCCGATTGCAGGCAAGCTTGATGGCGATCATGCCGAATCCGCCCGTCAGCCACGATAATCTGGATTCAATGACTATCCCCAATACCGACCCGGCCGGCTTTCCGGCTACCCTAGGCTGGATTCCCGCCTCGCTGGCCGTGATTGCCCCCGGCTATCTGCGCGGCAGCCACTACGACGAATACCGCCGCCACGCCGGGCGTGGCCGCGAACGATTGCATCCATAACCTGGAGTGATTCATGGCCGTTCTCGTCATCCGGCATTTGCCGCCCGATACCCACCCTGATGCGGTGGTCGACCTGCTGCGCGAACTCGGCTATTCCGAGCCGGTCGGCAAGGTCACGCTGTGCGACGGATCAGGGCAGCCATGGGCCGTCATCACGCTACCGATCAGCCGCGTGGCCTGTGTGGCCGTCGCCGGCATGCTCAATGGCCGCTTCTGGAACGGACAGGTGCTGGAGGCTGAACAAACCCATGTCTGGCGCGAGTAAAGCCATGCGCATCGCCGTTTTCGACAGCAAACCCTATGACAGGCAGGCGCTAAGCCGCGCCAACACCACGCAGCAGTACGAGCTGGTGTTCTTCGAGGACCGCCTCAACCAGCAAACCGTGCCGCTGGCGGCCGGTTTCGACGTGGTCTGCCCCTTCGTCAATGATCGCGTTGATGCCAGGACCATCGCCGAGCTGGCGCGGCTGGGCGTCAAGCACGTGGCGCTGCGCTGTGCCGGCTTCAACGGGGTCGATATCGCTGCCGCCAAGCAGCACGGCGTGGCGGTCACCCGCGTGCCGGCCTATTCACCCGAGGCAGTAGCCGAGCACGTGTTCGCGCTGCTGCTGACGCTGGTGCGCAAGACACATCGCGCCTACAACCGCGTGCGCGACGGCAACTTCTCGCTCGACGGGCTGGTAGGTTTCAACCTGCACGGCCGCACCTTTGGCGTGGTGGGCGCGGGCAAGATCGGCCAGGCCACGCTGCGCATTGCGCGTGGCTTCGGCATGCAGCTGCTGGCCTATGATCGCTCGCCCGACCTCAAGCACGCGGCTGAGCTCGATTGCGAGTTCGTCCCGCTGGAGCGCCTGCTGGCCGAGGCCGATGTGGTCAGCCTGCATGCGCCGCTGTTCCCTGAAACGCGCTATATGATCAACGCCGATTCGATTGCCGCGATGAAGCAGGGTGCCGTCATCATCAACACCAGCCGGGGCGGGCTGATCGACTCGGCTGCACTGATTGACGCACTCAAGGACGGCAAGCTGGGTGGCGTGGGGCTGGATGTCTACGAGTACGAAGAAGGCGTGTTTTTCGAGGACCTGTCCGGCACCGCACTGCAGGACGACATGCTGGCGCGGCTGACCACCTTCCCAAATGTGGTCATTACCTCGCATCAGGGCTTTCTTACTGACGAAGCATTGGCCAATATTGCAGATACGGTGATCGGCAACGTGGCGGCTTTTGCTGCAGGCCGGCCGCTGAGCAACGCGGTCTGATCAGGAAGCAGCACCATCAATCTCACGCACAGTTTCAGTCGTCTGCAACGCCGCTCCAGCTGGCTGGCCCTGCTGCCGGGCCTGCTGGCGGCCTTGTTCGCGCTGGCCTTTGCCGCCTATCTGCTGCTGACGCGTGAGGAGGTCGAAACCCAGCGCAGCAACCAGCTCGAGCAGGACATGCTGTGGCAGAAGCAGGCCATAGAGCAGCAATTGCGCACCGATACCGATGCGCTATCCGGCCTGGCCGCCACCTTGTATTCCAGCCTCGATTACACCGTGCCGCTATTCCAGGCGCGCGCGTTGTCGCTCACGCAAAACAGCCCTGAGGTGGTCGGCCTGACCATACAGGATGCGCAAGGGCACATCGTCTGGCGGGCAGCGCAGGCGTGGCAGACGCTGCCGTTCAAGGGTGAACCGGGCTGGGGCGACATCACCGAGCAGGACCGATCGCCGCTGCTGCAATACGCGGTCACCACGCCGGACCGGCAGCACTTCGTCGTCGCCACGCTGGCGCTGGACCGGCTGCTGCAACAACAGGTGCCGTGGTGGATTGCCCAGCGCTATCAGGTGGCGCTGATTGATGCCCGGCAAAACATGATCGCAGCCAAATCACACCGTCAGCTCGACCCGTCCGGCGTTTTCAAGAGCGTGGCGCTGGACATGCCGCCGGTAGGGCTTTCGCTGCGCGCCGAGGTGTATTACGGCAACGAGCGCCGCACCTTTGCCGATTACCTGCCGTGGCTGCTGTTCGCGCTGGCCGGTGCGATTCTGGCGACCACCCGCTTGCTGCAGAACCACATGCGCCAGCACGCCGACGCGGTGCTGCAACTGCGCAGCGAAACCGCGCTGCGCGAGGCGATGGAAAACTCGCTGGTCACCGGCATGCGCGCCATGGACATGACCGGCCGCGTGATCTACGTGAACCGTGCCTTCTGCGACATGGTGGGCTTTGACGAGGCCGAGCTGTTGGGCCACCAGCCGAATATGCCCTACTGGCCGCCCGAGGAACTGGATCGCTGCCAGGCTGCCAGTGATGCAATCCTGGCTGGCCGGCTCGACCCCAACGGTTTTGCGGTGCGCTTTATGCGCAAGAGCGGCGAGCGCTTTGATGTGCGGCTTTACGCCTCCAAGCTGATCAATGGCGAGGGCCGCCAGATCGGCTGGATGGCCTCGCTGTATGACATCACCGAAATTCGCCGCGAACGGCAGGCGCTGCAGGCCTCGCACGAACGCTTCGTCACCGTGCTGAACGGGCTGGATGCGGCGGTAGCGGTATCGGATGCGCAAAGCGGCGAGCTCTTGATGAGCAATCACCAGTTCGACCGGGCCTTCGGCCTACCCGACTGGCGTGGCCGCTGCTGCGTGGTGCCCTTTGTGCCGCGCCGCGCCGAACCACCGGTCGATGCTGAATGGTTCGACGGTTATCGCGAGCACTGGTACCAGATCAAGAGCCGCCAGAGCGTATGGGTGGATGGCAGCGCAGTGTGGCTGGAAATCGCTACCGACATCACCGCGCTCAAGACCGCCGCAGCCCGCGAACGGCGCCAGAACGAAACGCTGCAGCAAACGGCACGGCTGATCTCGATGGGCGAAATGGCCTCCAGCCTGGCGCACGAGCTGAACCAGCCGCTGGGCGCGATTGCCAGCTATGCCAGCGGCTGCCGCAACCTGCTGGCCGCGCCGCAGCCCAATCTGCCGCAGCTGTCGCAGGCGATCGACAAGATGGGCGAACAGGCCAAGCGGGCCGGGCAGATCATTCGCGGCATCCGCGAGTTCGTGCAGCGCCGCGCGCCGCACCGCAAGCGTTGCCATATCGATGCACTGCTCGACACCGTGCTGGGGCTGCTGGGGCACGAAATCACCCGGCGTGGTGTGCAGGTATCGTTCCGCGAGGACAGCCAGCTACCGTCGCTGTATGCCGACCCGGTGATGCTGGAGCAGGTGATTTTCAACCTGATCAAGAATGCGCTCGAAGCAATGGAGGCCACGCCGCCGACGCAACGCATGCTCAATATCGACCTCGCGCGCGATGGCAACCTGCTACGCGTAGTGATTGCCGACCGGGGGGCTGGTATTGCGCCCGAGCAACTGGAACAATTGTTCAAACCGTTTTTCACCACCAAGGATGCCGGCATGGGCATGGGGCTGAACATCTGCCGCTCCATCATCGAGCACCATCAGGGCCGCTTGTGGGTGGAAGCCAATCATGGCGGCGGCAGCCGCTTCATTTTTACCGTGCCGTTCAACGAGGATTCCGATGCCATCGAACCCTAACCGTATTGCCATCGTCGACGACGACGACGCGCTGCGCGACGCGCTGGCGTGGCTGTTCTCCACCCGCGATCATGAAGTACAGAGCTTTGCCAGCGCCGATGCCTTCCTCAAGGACTACAGCCCGGACCGCTTCGGCTGCATCCTGCTGGATGTGCGCATGCCGGGCATGAGCGGGCTGGAGCTGTTCCAGAAGCTCAAGGAATACACCTACCTGCCGCCCGTCATCTTCCTGACCGGCCACGGCGACGTGCCGATGGCCGTGGGCGCGCTCAAGGATGGCGCCACCGATTTCGTCGAAAAGCCGTTCAATGACAACGACATCGTTGATCTGGTGGAAAAAAGCCTGGTGGCCGATCAGGAGCACCGCAGCCAGTGGCAGGCCAAGAATGCGGTCGAGATCCGCCTTGAATCGCTCACCCCGCGCGAGCGCGAGGTGATGACCCTGATCCTGACTGGCAGGCTCAACAAGCAGATTGCCGATGACCTGTCGATTTCGATGAAGACGGTGGAAGTGCACCGCGCGCGCATTCTGGAAAAAATGCACGTCAAAACCGCGATGGAACTGGCCGCATTGCTGCGCGATGCCGGCGTGGAAACCTGATCCGGCATCATCACGCAGCCGTGGCTACACTGGATGGAGCAGCCGGCGCACCCCGCACCGGCCATCCCGCCGAGGCGCCCGAGATGAAGCTGCGCATACCGTTGCACCAGCTGCGCCAGCGCGCGCGCCGCACGGCCGCCGCGCTGCTGCTGGGCGGCTGCGCCGGCAGTGCAGCTGCGGCAGACGTGGTACGACTGGGCGGCGACGATGCCTTCATCCCGTATACCAATCAGCAATCGGCCGATGGCGGCATGCTGGCCGCGGTGGTCCGCGCAGCCTTCCGCGCCGCCGATATCGACGTGCAGCTGGACTGGCAGCCGCCCGCACGCAGCGAGCTGGATATCCGCAGCGGCCGGCTGCATGCCGGCTTTCCGGTTTACCGCAGCCCGGCGCGCGAACATGACTTCGATTTTTCCGACCCGGTTTTCCACACCCGGCAGACCGTGTTCGCCCGCCCCGGCTCCCCCATTTTGCTGGCCGAACCGCGCACGCTGGCTGGCAAGCTGCTCTGCCTGCCAGCGGGGGAAACACCCAACGAGCGCCTGCTGCCTGCCATCGCCAAAGGTGTGCTGCGCCTGACTCGCCCGGCCAGCATCAGCCATTGCGCACGCATGGTGGCGGCAGGGCGTGCCGATTTCTTTGTTGCCGACGTGTATCAGGGGCAAACGCTGCTGCGCCAGCACGACATCAACACGCTGGCGGTCGGCGCAACCGTCGAGGACACCCCGCTTTACGTGATCTTCCGCCGCCGCGATCAGGAAGCACGTCAGCTGCGCCTGCGCTTCAACCAGGGCCTGGCGGCCATACAGCGCAACGGCGTCTATGCACGCATCCTCGCGCAATACCCGCTGATGGCGGGCGAGCGCGAACGCGCAGCGCATTGACGGCTCTGCCACCGCCAGTCGCAACAGGCCGCTCGGTGAATAACCCACATCAAAAGCCCGGCAATCGGGCGTAAACTGCCGCCTTTACCGCACTCACCGCCGCCCGCGTTCCGCAGCGGCCCTGCCCATGCTGATGTTGATCTCGCCAGCCAAGACGCTGGATTACCAATCGCCACTGCCCACCCCGCACCACACCGAGCCGGCTTTTCTGCCACAGGCCCAGCGGCTGATCGACGTGTTGCGCCCGTTGCCGCCGGCCGAGCTGTCGCGACTGATGCAGATTTCGGACGAGCTGGCGGTGCTCAATGCCGGCCGCTACCAGAGCTGGCAGACGCCATTCACGCCGGCCAACGCACGCGCAGCGGTGTTTGCCTTCATGGGTGATGTGTATGAGGGGCTGGACAGCCATTCACTCGATGCCAGGGGGCGCGACTATCTGGAAAAGCACCTGCGCATCCTGTCCGGCCTGTATGGCCTGCTCAAGCCGTTCGATCTGATCCAGCCCTATCGGCTGGAAATGGGTACGCGTCTGGTCAACCCGGCCGGCAAGGATCTGTACGCGTTCTGGGGCGAGACGATCACGCAAACCATCAATGCCGGCAAACCCGGCGTGGTGGTTAACCTGGCCAGCGAGGAATACTTCAAGGCAGTGAAACCCAAACTGCTGAATGCACCGGTGATCACGCCGGTATTCGAGGACTACAAGGGCGGGCGCTACAAGATCATCAGCTTCTACGCCAAACGTGCACGCGGGCTGATGGTGCGTTATGCCGCGCTGCATGGCGTGTGCGATGTGCAAGCGCTCAAGCAGTTCGATTTCGAGGATTACCGCTTCGTGCCCGAAGCGAGCGAGGACAAGACCTGGTTGTTCCGCCGCCGCTTACAGGATTGAGTACACCTGAAACGAAAAAACCCGGCTTGGCCGGGTTTTTTCATGGCAGTTCATGGCAGGACGGGGCGCTTAAACCGCGCGGTAACCCGGGTAGAAACTGCCCACGCGCGGGAATTCGCGCGGGGCATCGTCCTTGCGCGTGGGGGCCTCGGGCGGCAAGGGGCGCATCTGCTTGACCGCAGACAGATCGACCGGTGCATGCAGTTGCTCGGCCTGCCAGTTGCGGAATGCGCCCTGCAAGCCTTCACAGATGGCGTTGCGCAGCCAGATGTGGGCCGGATCATTATGGCGGCGCGCATGCCAGAACAACGACAGCGTGAGCTGTGGCACATCGAACGGCAGCGGCAGGATCACCACGCCATCGCGCGCACTGCGGCGCAGCATGTGCTCGGGCGCGGTCAGGATCAGGTCGCTGCCAACCAGCACCGTCATTGCGGCATCGATCTGGCTGACCTGCAGCGAAACTTGCCGCGCGGCACCCAAGGCCAGCAGGCGGTCCTCCACCAGCCGGCGCATGTCGTGCCCCAGTTGCAGCTGCATGTGCTGCCAGCGGCAATACTGCTCGACATTCATGCCCTCGCCGGCCCGCAAGGCCGGGTGGTCGGCACGCAGCGCACAGCACAGGCGGTCGCGGAACACCACCCGCTGATAGACATCGGCCGGGGCATTGCTGCTCAACGCCAGCAACAGGTCGGCGCCATCATCGCCCAGCCGCTCGAAGGGTTGTGCATCCAGCGTTGCGATATCCAACCCCAGTTGCGGCGCACGTACCAGCATGCCGGGCAGGATGCCGGGCAAAAAGGCGGTTTGCGCGAAATCGACACAGGCCAGCCGGAAGCGGCCGCGCGCCTTGGCGGGGTCGAAATCGGTGGGCACCACCAATTGATCAATCTGCTGCAGGATGGTGTTGAGCGGCGTGCGCAATGCTTCTGCACGCGGCGTGGGCGCAAGTTTGTTGGCGGCGCGCACGAACAGAGGGTCGTCAAACGCTTCACGCAGGCGGGCCAGCGAGCGGCTCATGGCCGATTGCGTCACGCCCAGCGTATCGGCGGCCCGCGTCACGCTGCCATGCGTCAGCAACGCATTCAGACAAAGCAGCAAATTGAGATCGAGGGGTACCTGGCTGGTGGGCAGCATGGCCGTCTCCGAATCTTGTAGTCGTTTTTATGGCAATACATGAAACGCATTATTACCACAGCGTGACCGGGGAGGCATGCATGGCGCGCATATCACATATGCGTAGCACGCCACACCACCACTGCAAGGGGCGCAACAGCACAGGCAGGGACACCGGGCGTTGCCGCCGGCAGTAGGCGCGCAAACGCATAGCCTACGCGGTTGGTAGCGGTTTGCCCAGCAAGCTGCGGCCGGAATGGCGGCAGCATCGGCAACCCCTGGCCGGCGCTGATCCGGGCCGATCAGCGGCGCATGCACCCGGCGCATGCGCGGCATGCCTGACGGCGGATGGCCGCCGTGCCGGGGCGGAGCTACATTCAAGGCCGAGCAGACCTCTCCATCCTTGCTGTCCTGCAGCAGCCCCGCACATGCGGGGATTTTTTTGCCCACCGCCACCCGGCATCGCGGGCAGACAGGCGCTCTTGCCTACGCAGCGGCCTTGGCCGGCTTGCGTACCGGCGGCACCTCGACGCCACGCAAGGGCTGCGTGCGCCGCTCGCCCAGGCCGTGGCGAATGTTCAGCGCGTGATACTTGGCCAGCGCGATGCGGTCTTCCTTGGGGATGTGCTCGTCGTGGTAGGCGGCCTGGATCAGCTCTTTCTGCACGAAGGCCAGCTGGCGCGCGAGCAGGTCGCAGTCTTCCATCTTGGTACCACGGTTCATCTCGGCCACGATGAGCAGCGCATCACGCTTGAGGCGGTAAACCACCGAGCGGCGCAAGGGGTGATGGCGGTCTTCATCTGCGCGCGGCGCAGGGCGCGCCATCAGCTCGGTTTGCGGAAATGCAGTCGCTGGCCCTGCCGGCGGGGTATCGCCATAGTGGCCTGCCAGTTTGCTTTTAAGCCATGCGAGCATGCGTACCATCCCGTCCACAAGCGCAGTATGTTAGAGAACCGTAATTCTAACGTCATGCAACGCTGTTTGAAACGTTTGTTACAGCGGTACAGCCGTGGCAGGTGTGTTGGCCAACACAGCCAGCCAGTCGGTCTGGCTGATCACGCCCTGCAGGCGGCCGTCCTCGGCCAGCACCGGCAGGCAGTGCAGCTCGTGGGCCAGTACATCGGCCAATGCGCTGGCAAGCGGCGTATCGGCATGCGCGCTGAACAGTGGCGGCCTGCGCAGCATGGCTGCCGTTGCGGCCGGCTCGGCGCCCAGCAGGTCAAGTGCATCGAGCAGCCCCAGCAATACGCCGTCGTCATCAACCACGGCCAGTTGGTGTACGCGATGTTGCTGCAGCGCAACAACCATCTGCCTGGGCGTGGCATCACCCGTCACGGAGCAGACATCACGCGACATGATGTCGGCACAGCGCAACACATCGAGCGAACGCCCCAGTTGCAGCGCACGCTGCACCAGCTCGGCCAGCTCGGCCTCGCCCAAGTCAAGCAGGTGCGGCTGGCCCGCCAGCGCCTGCTCCAGCACCGCAGCATTGATGCCGCCACGCTGCGCCGGCGCGGTGTCGGCCGTCTTGTGCGGGTTGGCCGGCGCAACGAACGGGTAGCGCCGCGCCGGCAGCAGGTTGTTGACGATCAGCCCCGCCAGCAGCATCAGCGCCACGTTGAGCGCCACCGGCACCAGCACATAGCTCCAGCCCAGCGCATGGATGGTCGGACCGCCGATCACCGCCATCAGCGCCGTGGCGCCCCCGGGCGGGTGCACGCAACGCAGCGCCATCATCAAGCCCAGTGCCAGCCCCACCGCAATGGCAGGGGCAAACCAGTGCCCGGCAAACAGCCACTGCGCAGCGACACCAGCCAACGCCGAGACCAGATGCCCCATGAGCAGCGACCACGGCTGCCCCAGTGGACTGGTGGGCAGGCCGAACACGATGACGGCACTCGCCCCCATCGATGCCACGATGATGGCGGCCGCGGTACCCGGCACAAAGCAGAGCGTGACGGCAGCAATCAACGCCAGTGCAATGGCACCACCCAGCGCGGCATACAGCCATTCGCGCGGCGGCATTTTGGGGAGCACGGGCAAAAAGCCGCGCCAACGGGAGGAAGCAGACATGGGGGATTCCTTGCAACGAAAAAACCGGGCATTGCCCGGTTTTTTTCAAATGTGCCGACTTACTTGTCGAGCAGGATGCGCAACATGCGGCGCAGCGGCTCGGCAGCACCCCACAGCAGTTGGTCACCGATCACGAAGGCCGAGATGTATTCTGGGCCCATGTTGAGCTTGCGCACGCGGCCCACGCCCACTTCCAGGCCGCCGGTGATGGCTGCCGGCGTCAGTTCCTTGACCGAGATTTCACGGTCGTTCGGCACCCACTTCACCCACGGATTGCCCGACTTGATGATGGCTTCGATCTCGGCCAGCGGCAGGTCTTTCTTCAGTTTCAGCGTCAGCGCCAGGCTGTGGCAGCGCATGGCACCGATGCGCACGCACAGGCCATCAACCGGGATGGTCTGCTCGGTGCCGAGAATCTTGTTCACTTCGGCCTGACCCTTCCATTCTTCCTTGGACTGGCCGTTGTCGAGCTGCTTGTCGATCCACGGGATCAAACCGCCAGCCAGCGGGGCGCCGAAGTATTCGGTCGGCACATCGCTGCGGATGGTTTGCGCCACCTTGCGATCGATATCCAGAATGGCCGACGACGGGGTGGCCAGCTCATCAGCCACGGCACCGTACACCACGCCCATGCCCTTCAGCAGTTCGCGCATGTGGTTGGCACCACCGCCCGACGCCGCCTGATAGGTCATCGACGACACCCACTCGACCAGACCTTGCTTGAACAGACCGCCCACGCCCATCAGCAGGATGGAGTTGGTACAGTTGCCGCCGATGTAGTTCTTCACACCCTTGGTGAGCGCGTTCTGGATCACGTCGTCATTCACCGGATCAAGGATGATGACCGCATCGTCTTCCATGCGCAGCGTGGACGCGGCGTCGATCCAGTAGCCAGTCCAGCCAGCAGCACGCAGCTTGGGGAACACCTCGGTGGTGTAGTCGCCACCCTGGCAGGAAATGATGACGTCCATCGCCTTGAGCTCGTCGATCGAGGTCGCGTCGCGCAGCGTGCCGGCAGCCTTGCCGAAGTTCGGCGCAGCAGCACCCGCCTGCGAGGTAGTGAAGAACACCGGCTCGATCAGATCGAAATCCTTTTCTTCCTGCATGCGCTGCATGAGGACCGAACCCACCATGCCGCGCCAACCGACAAGACCCACGCGCTTCATCATCAATTCCTTTGAAATCAATAGAAAATCCTGAACCGGATATCTTAGTGAAATTCCCGATTGCTGACCAGCACCGGCCGTCGAACCCACCCTGCACGGTGTCGGCGGCTTGCGCTATGCTATGCAGCTCCTTGATGAGAGACAGTGTAATGCGGGTACTGTTACAACGGGTGCAGCAGGCATCGGTGATGGTGGACAGCGAGGTGGTCGGCAAGATCGAGCGTGGCCTGTTGCTGCTGTGCGGCGTGGGCCACAGCGATACCGAGGCCGACCTGGTCTGGATGGCCGGCAAGGTCAGCAAGCTGCGCATCTTTGACGACGACAACGGGGTGATGAACCGCTCCATCCTCGATAGCGGCGGCGAGATCCTGGCGGTGTCGCAGTTCACGCTGTTCGGCGCCTACAGCAAGGGCAACCGGCCATCGTGGGGCAGTGCGGCGCCGGGTGAAATCTCGCAGCCCATGTTCGAGCGCTTTGTGCAGTTGCTGGAAGCGCAGCTGGGCAAGCCCATACCCACCGGGGTCTTTGGCGCCTATATGCAGGTGGCGCTGGTGAACGACGGGCCGGCCACCCTGCTGCTGGACTCGAAAAACCCGGAATAAGCGCGGTTTTCCCTTCTGTCGGGCTGACCAGGCTTGCACAAGGGAAATCCCGCACTTGCGATGCCGCACGCGCGGTAGCAGAATCGTTTCAACACAGCGCCGATTTGATGTCCCAGCTTGCGGGGCGCTGCCAATAAATCCTGCTAAAGCGTGCGAGCGAAACCCGCGTCTTGCACGCGGGTTTTTTCGTTTGCGCCGCCATCTTGCGGTAGCAAACCACGATTACGGTGCGGATGCCGACTCATCCGCCGCGCCTGATTTAAGCGACAACTTGCGGGGCGCGCCCGTTGACCCGGGAAAGTACCGCTAAAGCGTCGGCCGCATGGGCGGCCGTCGAACCGTTACGGAGGCTGCCATGTACGATTGTCTGCATCACGAAGAATCCACCCCGCGCCTGCACGGCCCCGCCCACGCACCGCGCCACCGCCGCTGGCTGCGCTTGTCGGGCCAGTGCGATCTGGTCAGCCAGGCAGCACGCCACTTTGCCGCACTGGGCTTTGCGCACGAGCGGCTGTCTGACGGCAGCCTGCTGGTCTACGATCTGTCGGTGCATACCGCGCTGGCGCTGCAACAGGAATGGCCGCAACTGATCGGCCACTACGAAACCCCGCTACGATGTCTGAACACCACCGCTTCAAAGATGAACTGAAAGCAATCTGGCAGCTGGGCTGGCCCATCATGGTGGGCCAGCTGGCAAGCACCGGCACGGCATTTGTCGACGCGGTGATGGCCGGCCATGTATCGGCCGACGATCTGGCCGCTGTGTCCATCGGCGCTTCGGTGTGGGTGATGCTGCTGGTCACGCTGATCGGCCTCACCTTGGCGGCCAGCCCGCTGATCGCACACGCGGTCGGCGCGAACGAACGGCAGCGCATTCCCGGCATTGCGCAGCAGGCGCTGTATCAGGGCCTGCTGTGGGGCGTGCTGGCCTTGCTGGCTGCGCGGCTTGCGCTGCCGGTATTCGATCTGCTCAACCTGGCGCCCGATGTGGCGCACAAGGCGCGCGAATTCCTCAAGGCCATTGCGTGGGCGCTACCCGCCTTTGCACTGTTCCGTGTGCTGTATGGCTACAGCGCCAGCCTGAACGCCACCAAGCCGATGATGGTGATCGCGCTGATCGGCCTCGCGGTCAACGTGCCGGCCAACTACGTGCTGATTTACGGTCATCTGGGCTTTCCCGCCATGGGTGCGATCGGCTGCGGCTGGGCCAGCGCCTTCGGCATCTGGTTGACCTTGCTGTTGATGCTGGCATGGCTGCACGTCTCGCCGGCCTATCGCGACACCTTCCCGCTGCGTCACTGGCAGCGTATCGACTGGCAGCAGCAATGGCAGTTGCTCAAGCTCGGCCTGCCCATGGGGGCAATGTTCTTCGTGGAGGTCAGCGCGTTTTCCGGGCTGTCACTGCTGATTGCCAAACTGGGCACGGTGGCAGTGGCGGCACACCAGATCGCACTGAATATGGCGTCGCTGATGTTCATGATTCCGTCCGGCCTCGGCACCGCAATGACGGTGCGCGTGGGGCAAGCACTGGGCGCGGGTGAAACCGCCTATGCGCGCTTCATTGGCTGGACCGGCATCCGCATCGGCCTGGTGGTGGCCGCCTCTACCATGCTGTTCATGGTGTTGGGCAGGCACTGGATCGCCAGCTGGTATACGCAGGATGGCGCCGTGCTGGCCGCTGCCGGCACGCTGGTACTGCTGGCCGGTATTTTCCAGCTGGCAGATGCAACGCAGGTGATCGCCGCCGGCGTGCTGCGCGGCTACAAGGTCACGCGCCGGCCGATGCAAATCCATCTGGCTGCGTTCTGGGTCATCGGCATACCCGGCGGCTACCTGCTGGCCTTCAATGCCGGGCTGGGTGCGGCAGGGTTCTGGATTGCACTGGTGCTGGCGCTGGCCTTTGCCGCCGGGGCGCTGGTGTGGTTGTTCCACAAACGCAGCAAGGCTGCGCTGGCCGGCTGATTACGCGCTGGCGTCGTCGCCCCAGCGCTGCATCAGCTGGTGCGGCACGCCAAGCTGGTCGAGGATGCGCGCCACGACGAAATCGACCAGATCACCAATGGTCTGCGGGTGGTGATAAAAGCCCGGATTGGGCGGCAGGATGACCACGCCCAGCCGTGCCAGCTTGAGCATGTTCTCCAGATGCAGTGCCGAGAACGGCGCCTCGCGCGGCACCAGCACCAGTGTCTTGCGCTCCTTGATCATCACGTCCCCTGCCCGCTCCAGCAGGTTGTCGCTGTTGCCGTTGGCGATGGCCGCCAGCGCCCCCATGGTGCAGGGCACCACCACCATGCCATCACCGGGGTTGGACCCGGATGCCATCGGCGCAAACCATTCCTGCTGGCCCCACACGGTAAGCTGCTTTTCATCTGCCACCTGATACTGCGCGCGCAGCAACTTGCCCAGCTCCTCGGCGCGGCCGGGCCAGGTCAGCCCCAGCTCCTGCTTGGCTACAATCTGCGCGGCCTGCGTATACAGCACGTGGACCTTGCAACCAGCAGCCAGCAAGCATTCGAGCGTGCGCAAGCCGTACGGCAGGCCGGAGGCACCAGTAAAGGCAATGGTAATGGTCTTCATGGGGACATCCTATGCCAGCCAGCCGCCAGCTGGTGGTGTTCAGGCGTGAAACTGCTCGCGGTGGCGCACCAGCACTTGCCGGGCTGCACCAAAGTGTTTGCCCAGTTGCTCGGCCAGATAGACCGAGCGATGCTGGCCGCCGGTGCAGCCGATGGCCACGGTCACATAGCTGCGATGATCACGCTCGAACTCGGGCAACCAGCGCTCCAGAAAGCCCAGTATGTGAGTGAGATACTGACCCACTTTTGGCTCGCGCTCCAGAAAGTCGATCACCGGCTGATCCTTGCCCGTCAGCGGCCGCAATAAGGGATCGTAGTGCGGATTGGGCAGGCAGCGCACGTCAAAGACGAAATCCGCATCCAGTGGCAAGCCATGTTTGAAGCCGAACGAGGCAAAAATCAGCGTCAAGCGCGAACGGTCCAGCGCAATGAAATCACGCACCCACGAGCGCAGCTGATTGGCCGACAGCTCACTGCTGTCGATGCGATGCGCCAGCCCGGCAAAATCAGCCAGCAGTTCGCGCTCCAGCGCCACACTCTCGGCCACGGTGAGTTTGTCGCCGGCCAGCGGATGGCTGCGGCGCGTCTCCGAAAAGCGCTTGATCAGCGTTTCATCGTTGGCTTCGAGAAATAACAAGCGGATATCGAGATCCAGCTCGGCCAGCGCCGCGTAGTGATCAGGAAAGCTGGAAAAATTGTGCGAACTGCGCACATCGATGCCGATGGCCACGCGCGGGTAACCGTCCTCGTCGAGCAGTGCCACGGTTTGCGCCAGCAACGGCACCGGCAGGTTGTCGATGCAGAAATAGCCAAGGTCTTCGAGCGCACGCAGCACCACGCTTTTGCCTGCACCAGACAGCCCCGACAACAGAATGAGCTGCTGCTTGGGCGCGCTCATTCGCCCATTTCCATAAAGCGCTGGTGGCGCTCGATGAACTCGCGCGTCGAATCAATGCCACGCAGTTGCAGGATGTAGTTACGCACGGCTGCCTCGACCAGTACCGCCAGGTTGCGGCCGGCCGCCACCGGCAGCACCAGCTTGCGCACCGGCACCCCCAGAATGTCTTGTGTCGCCGCCTGCATCTGCAATCGGTCGATCGGCGCCAGTGCATCGCCACCGGCCTTGGCCAGATGCACGATGAGCTTGAGGGTTTTCTTGGGCCGTACTGCGGTTTCGCCGAAAATGGTGCGGATATTCAGCACACCAATCCCGCGCACTTCGAGGAAATCGCGCAGCATGGGCGGGCAACGACCTTCCAGCGTTTCCGGGTTGGTGCGGTAGACCTCGACCACATCGTCGGCAACAAGGCCATGGCCACGTGAGATCAGTTCCAGTGCCAGCTCGCTCTTACCCATCGACGATTCGCCGGTCAGCAGCACGCCGACTTCGAGCACGTCGAGGAATACACCGTGCAGATGGGTGGATACCGCCAGCGCCTTGGCCAGATAGTAGCGCAGCACGTCCATCAGATAGGGCGACTGCTCCGGGCTGGTCAGCAGCGGTACATGGTGGCGCTCAGCGCCTTCGCGCAGCGCATCGGGCACGGTCAACCCGTTGGCAACGATCATGGCCGCCATTTCGCTGGCAAACAGCCGGCCCACCGATTCCTTCTGCGCCTCGGGCGACAGGCCGAGGAAGTACTTGGTCTCGGCAATGCCGAGCACCTGGATGCGGTTGGGATGGATGAAATTCAGGTGCCCCACCAGCGCCAGGATCGGCTTTTGCTCGCTGGCGTCGTTGGACAACAGGTTGTTGGCGCCGGACTGGCCGGCCACCCAGGTCAGCCGCAGCTTTTCGGCGTTATCGATGAAAAGCTGGCGAACGGTAATCTGCGGCATGGTGTCTCGCTGCGGGTCAGAAGCCGGCGTACGGCTCCCAGGTACTGATCAGCTTGTACGCCTCGCCCGGCTCGGTCAAGACCGCCAGCTGATCGCGCACCGACCTGTCGGAGAAAAGCTGCGCCAGCTCGGACAGGATTTGCAGGTGCAGGTCGGTGGCGGCGGCAGGCACCAGTAGCACGAAGATCAGCGAGACCGACTTGCCATCGGGCGCATCGAACGGGATCGGCGTCTGCAGGCGCAAAAAAGCACCGGTGGCTTCCTTCAGCCCCTTGATGCGGCCGTGCGGAATGGCCACGCCCTGCCCGAGGCCGGTAGAGCCGAGCTTTTCGCGCGCGAACAGGCTTTCGAAAATCACGCTGCGCGCAATGCCATGGCTGTTTTCAAACAGGATACCCACCTGCTCGAAAACACGTTTCTTGCTGCTGGCCTCGAAGTCGAGGAACACATTGCCGCTGGGCAGGATTTTGGAAAGGAGGCTCATCCGGAACAACCCGCCCCGCCGCTGCGCGACGGGGTTAGACATGAAAAGAAGCGCCATTGTAGCGCCACACCCGGCAAACAAAAACGGGAACCCGTTTTGTATGGATTCCCGTTGGTTGGGTGCGACGCTTTCGGGCGTCAAAACAAGGATTTACTCGGAAGCCGGCACCGGCTGGTGCTTGAGGGCCTCACCGCGGTGATCCATCAACTTTTCCTTGTACTTCACGATCTGGCGATCCAGCTTGTCGGTGACCAGATCAATGGCGGCGTACAGATTTTCCTCCCCCGCCTCAACGTGGATATCCTTGCCGCGCACGTGCACGGTTACCTCAATCTTCTGTTCCAGCTTCTCCACCGACAAGATGACACCGACGTCGATGACGGAGTCAAAGTGGCGCGTAACACGATCCAGCTTGCCGATGATGTATTCACGGATTGCCGGGGTCACTTCGAGGTGATGGCCGCTGATGTTGAGGTTCATAGCCTTACTCCTTGCGTGTGAAGCACTACAAAGTCTTGCGCAGATTGACCGGAGGGATGTTCATCGCCTCCCTGTATTTGGCAACGGTTCGCCGCGCAACCGCGACCCCTTGCCCGGCCAGCGCTTCCGCGATGGCACTGTCCGATAACGGCTTGGTGGTGTCCTCCTGTGCAATAAGCTGGCGAATCTGGGCTTTGATGGCCGTGGCGGATGCCTCGCCGCCCGCTTCGGTTTCGACGTGACTGCCGAAAAAGTACTTGAATTCAAAGATGCCACGCGGCGTGAGCATGTATTTCTGCGTGGTCACGCGCGAGATGGTGGATTCGTGCAGATCAAGCTCGGTGGCAATGTCGCGCAGCACGAGCGGGCGCATGGCAATCTCGCCATGCTCGAAGAAGGCGCGCTGGCGCTCCACGATGGCTTCGGCCACGCGCAGGATGGTTTCAAAGCGTTGCTGCACGCTTTTCACCAGCCACTTGGCTTCTTGCAGTTCCCGGGCGAGCGAGCCGCCCTCGTTGCGTTGCAGAATTTCCGCGTACATCCGGTTGACCCTGAGCTTTGGTATCGCAGCCATATTGAGCCGTACCCGCCAGCGGTTGCGCTGCTTGTAGACCAGCACATCAGCGACCACATACCGCGCCGCTTCACTGGACCACTGCGCCCCCGGTCTGGGGTTGAGGCTCACAATCAGCGACTGGGCCGCCTTGAGTTCGGCGTCGTCGCATTTCAGCTGCCTTTTAAGCTTACTGTAGTCCCGTGCGGCCAATAAATCGAGGCAGTTTTTTACCAAAACGAGCGCCAGATCACGCACCTGACCAGCGGGCTGTGCCCGCAATTGCAGTTCCAGGGTATGTGCCATGTCGCGCGCACCCACACCCAGCGGGTCAAGTTGCTGCAAGCGCACCAGCGCAATCGAGAGGTCATCGACTTCCAGTTCGGCCGCATCTACCAGTTCGTCCGGAAACAGGGCAAACAGTTCCTCTGCCGTGTAGGGCAGGAAACCGTCGTCGTCGAGCAGCTCGATCAAAGCGGTAAGCACTGCGCGGTCGCGCGTGGGTAGCGTCAGCAACCCGACCTGGGCCAGCAGGTGTTCGCGCAGGCTCAGCTCGCGCGCCACATTGGTGGCCGGGTCGAAGGCATCGTCGTCATCACCGCTGCGCTCGCCACTGCGGCCTTCCCACGACCATTCCTCGTTGCCGCCGTACTCTGGCTCGGGGCCATCGGCGCTGGACTCGGCCGGGTTGACCTCGTCGGCACCGCCCGCCTCGCCCTCGCCAGGGGCATCACTGCCATGCTCGGCGTTGACTTCCAGCAGCGGGTTCTCGGCCAGGAAGCGGTCTATCTCCTGCTGGAAGTCGAGCGTGGACAACTGCAGCAGCTTGATCGACTGCTGAAGTTGCGGAGTCAGGTTGAGTTGCTGCGACATGCGCAGCTGCAGCGACTGTTTCATTGATTTGATCATAACCGAAGCCGGAGCCGCTGTTGCCAGCAAAAATTGATCCAGCTCAGCCCAAGTCCACAAAACCTTGGCGGAAAAAAGAAAAAAGCCAGCACGCAGGCTGGCTTTTTTCCGACATCCGGCGATCCGGAATCACATCCGGAAATGCTCGCCCAGGTACACCTTGCGCACCTGCTCGTTCTGCACGATCTCGTCCGGGTGCCCCGAAGCCATCACCGCACCTTCCGAAATGATGTAGGCACGGTCACAAATACCCAGCGTTTCGCGCACATTGTGGTCGGTAATCAGCACGCCGATGCCGCGTTCGCGCAAAAAGGCGATGATGCGCTGGATATCCATCACGGCAATCGGGTCCACCCCGGCAAACGGCTCGTCCAACAGGATGAAGCGCGGCTTGGCGGCCAGTGCACGGGCGATCTCGGCGCGGCGGCGCTCGCCGCCCGACAGGCTCATGGCACCGCTGTCCTTGAGGTGACCGATGTGCAGATCATGCAGCAAGGCATCCAGGCGCTCGTCGATGGTCTGCTGCGACGTTTCATGCAGCTCCAGCACCGCGCGCACGTTCTGCGCCACGGTCATCTTGCGGAAGATCGACGCTTCCTGCGGCAGATAGCCGATGCCCAGCCGTGCGCGTTCGTGCATGGGCAGGCGGCCGATATCTTCGCCGTCGAGCGTGATCTCGCCGCCACCCTTGGCCACGAGGCCAACGATCATGTAAAAGCTGGTAGTCTTGCCCGCGCCATTGGGGCCGAGCAGGCCGACCACTTCGCCGGCGTGCACGTCCAGCGACACATCGCGCACCACGGTGCGCTTCTTGTAGCTTTTCATCAGGCCACGCGCCGACAGGCGACTGGGGAACTCGCCGGCAGCCTGGCTCATTTTGCCTCCGGCTTGCTCGCGGCAGCGGGCTGGCTGGCGCTCTTGGTCTTGGGCTGGAAGGTGATGTTGACGCGGCCATCGCCGCTCTTGCCGCCTTGCGCCTCGTAAATTTCGGTGGTGGTGTTGTAGGTGATCACGTCACCATACACTTCGTCCTTGCCGCGCTTGACCCAGGCCTTGTCGAACAGCTTGAGCGTGCCGGTATCGCCGTAATACTCGAAGCGCAGCGCTTCGGCATCCACCCATTCACCGCTGTCGAGCTTCTGCCTGAAATGCACCGGCGCCCCATTGCCGCTCATGAACTGACTACCCTGCGCATCTTCGCGGCTGGTCAGCCGTTCCGAGCGCAATGTCATCGTACCCTGGGTCACAATGACGTTGCCGCTGGCCACGCGCACCTGGGTTTTCTGGTCCGCCTTGAACTGGTCGCTCTTGAGGTTGACCGGCTTCTCGCGGTCGCCGGTTTCGGCATGGACCGTCGCAGCCAGGGCCAATACCACCAGCAGCGGCCATTTAACGCCGTTTTGCTTCATACACACCAACCACATTCGATTTGAGGAAAAGGGTTTGCTGCTTCATGTCGGCTTCGAATCCTACACCCGACACGTGATAACTTTTCGAATCCGCCCGCACCGGGTCGGCGGACCAGGCGAAATCCTTGTTGGTATCGAGCCAGACTGCACTGCCATTCACCGTCAGGGACTCGCCGCCCGGCGGTGCCGCGCGCTGCAGCGCCACGGTGCCGGGAAACCAGATGCGTGAGCCTTTCTGCTCGGAGCGCGCCTGCGGGCTGACGACAATCAATTCAGGCTGGCCCGGCGCGGTATAGCGCAGATGTGGCTGGTCGAGCCAGATGGTATCGCCCTCGGGCAGGTGGCGCATACGGTCGGCGGTCAATCGTGCCAGCGGCTGGCCATCTACGCCAAAGCGCACGCTGACCGCACGGCTGGCGATCAGGTCGGCCTCGTAGGGCTTGGCCTGCCGCGCCAGGGCCGGCAGGTTGGCCGCGTCGTTCAGCACCCAGACCAGCCCGCCCAGCATGATGAGCAGGGCAACCGGCAGGATACGCGTGGTTCCAAGCATCGCCGGCTCAGCGCAGGTATTGCGCCAGCACGCCGTCCAGCGTGCCTTGCGCCTGCATGATGTATTCGCACACCTCGCGCACCGCACCGTTGCCGCCGTGATGCACGGTCACATAGTGCGCGTGCTTGCGCACGATGTCGGGCGACTGCGGTACAGCGACGGCAAACGGCACGCGCGTCATCACCGGCAGGTCGATCACGTCGTCGCCCATATAACCGCACTCTGCTGCCGTCACGCCGGCAGCGGCCAGCAGCGATTCAAACGCCAGCCGCTTGTCGTGCGCGCCCTGATAGACGTAATCAATCTTCAGGTTGTCGGCACGGTGCTGCACCAGCCGCGACTGGCGGCCGGTGATGATGGCCAGCTTGACGCCGGTTCCGGCCAGCATGCGCAGGCCGTGGCCATCCAGCGAGTTGAACGCCTTCAATTCCTCGCCAGCGTCGTTGTAATACAACGCGCCGTCGGTCATCACGCCGTCGACATCGAAAATCATCAGCCGCACGTTGCGGGCCAGTTCAGTCATTGCCTTTCCTTGTCATACCACGCGGGCACGCAGCAGATCATGCATGTTCAGCGCACCCACCAGTGTGCCGTTATCGGTCACCAGCAGGGCAAAAATACGGCGTTTTTCCATCAGCGCCACTGCCTCGGCCGCGAGATGATCGGCGCCAATCGCCACCGGCGAGCGCCCCATCACCTGCCCCACTGGCGTGGTCATCACATCGATGCCGCGATCCAGCGCGCGGCGCAAATCGCCATCGGTAAACACGCCGATCAGCTTGCCGGCGGCATCGGTCACCGCAGTCAGGCCCAGGCCCTTCTTGCTGATTTCCACCAGCGCATCGCGCAGCATGGCGTGCTCGCTCACCACCGGCAGCGCCTCGCCGCCATGCATCACGTCGCGCACGCGCACCAGCAGCTTGCGGCCCAGACTGCCACCGGGGTGCGAACGGGCAAAATCCTCGGCATTCAGGCCGCGTGCGTCCAGCAAGGTCACGGCCAGCGCATCGCCCAGCGCCAGCGCCGCGGTGGTGCTGGCCGTCGGCGCGAGATTGAGCGAGCAGGCCTCTTGCGCAACGCCGGCATCCAGCCACACTTGTGCTTCACGCGCCAGGGTCGAATCGGCATTGCCCGTCATGGCAATCAAAGGCACACCCAGCCGTTTCAGGCTGGGCAGCAGGGTAATCAGTTCGTCGCTCTCGCCTGAATACGACAGCGCCAGCACCATGTCATCCGGCGTGATCATGCCCAGGTCGCCATGCGCGGCCTCGGCCGGGTGCATGAAAAACGACGGTGTACCGGTGCTGGCAAGGGTCGCAGCGATCTTGCGTGCGATGTGGCCGGACTTGCCGATACCGGTGACCACCAGCCGGCCACGGCAGCCCAGCACCAGTTGGCAGGCTTGTTCGAAGCGCGCGTCAAGACGGCTTGCCAGCGCCGCAATGGCTTCGGCTTCTATGTGCAACACGCGGCGGGCGTGCTCCAGCGTCTGGATCGGGGGGGGCGTCATCCCGAGAGTATAAAAGAGCCGGGCTGCGCCTCGCCAGCAAGCTACAGGTAAATTCTGCCGCCAGCGGGTTTTGTGGCGCGGTCGGTTATACTCGATTCAAGACTGTGCACGCCTTGCTGCATGGCGCACAGTCCGTGCACAGAACAACATACTGCTGACCGTGCTGCGCAAATCGGCACAGTCCGCGCAGACACGACCGACTTCATGCCCGTACACCTGTCCTCCCTGCTGCTTCTGCTTGCTGCCGCCGTTTTCAGCGTGGTGCTGTGCCGTTTCTTCAAGCTGCCCGCCATGCTGGGCTATCTGTTTGTCGGCCTGCTGGTGGGGCCGCATGCGCTGGGTCTGGTGGCGTCGTCGTCCGAGGCCACGCACCTGGCCGAATACGGCGTGGTCTTCCTGATGTTCACGCTGGGGCTGGAATTCAATATCGCCAAACTCAACGCCATGCGTCGCGTGGTGTTCGGGCTGGGCTTTGCACAGGTAGCGACCACCGCCGTACTGATCCTGGGCCTTTCGCTGTTGATGCGGCTGGACTGGAAGGCCGGGCTGATCCTGGGCGGCGCCATGGCGATGTCGTCGACCGCCATGGTGTCCAAGCTGCTGGCAGACCGCAATGAACTCAATTCGCCGCACGGTCGCAACGCCATCGGCATCCTGTTGTTCCAGGATCTGGCCGTGGTGCCGCAGCTGATCATGATCCCGGCGTTGAGCCAGCCGGGCGAGCAATTGCTGACCGCGCTGGCCATTGCTGCCGCCAAGATCGTTGCCGTGCTGGTGTTGCTGCTCTACGTCGGCCAGAAGCTGATGCGACCGTGGTTCAACCTGGTGGCCAAGCAGCATTCGAGCGAGCTGTTCATGCTCAACCTCTTCCTCGTCACGCTGGGTATTGCATGGCTGACCGAGCAGACCGGCCTCTCGCTGGCACTGGGCGCTTTCCTCGCCGGCATGCTGATTGCCGAGACCGAATACCGCTATCAGGTGGAAGACGATATCCGCCCCTTCCGCGATCTGCTGCTGGGGCTGTTCTTCGTCACCGTGGGCATGACGCTGGATTTCGGCGAGGTATTTGCCAACTGGTATCTGGTGCTGCTGGTGGTCATTCTGCTTGGGCCGGTCAAGATCGCGCTGATTGCCGGGCTGTCGCGGCTGTTTGGCAGCGGCGCCGGCGCCGGCTGGCGCACCGGCTTTGCACTGGGCCAGGGTGGCGAGTTCGCCTTCGTGCTGCTGGCGCTGGCCACCACCTCGGGCAAGCTGGTACCCGACCCGGTGCTGCAGGCCACCATCGCCGGCATCGTGCTGTCGATGCTGATCACGCCCTTCATCGTGATGCACAGCGACAAGCTGGTGCTCAAGCTGGTCAGCTCGGAATGGATGAGCATGGCCGCCAACCTGCACCAGATCGCCGTGCGTTCGATGGGTACCAGCGGCCATGTCATCGTGTGCGGCTATGGCCGCAGCGGCCAGTCGCTGGCGCGCATCCTTACCCAGCAGGACATTCCCTTCTTTGCGCTCGATCTGGACCCGGAAATGGTGCGCGAAGCCGGCGCCGCCGGCGAATCGGTGGTGTATGGCGACGCCGCCAAGCGCGAAGTGCTGATTACCGCCGGCCTGCAACGCGCACGTGCGCTGGTGGTCACCTATGCCGACACGCACTCGGCGCTGAAAATCCTTGAAGTGGTGCACCAGATCCGCCCCGAGCTGCCAGTGATCGTGCGCACCAGCGATGAAAGCGACATCGACAAGCTCAAGGAAGCCGGCGCCGCTGAAGTGGTGGCCGAAATCATGGAAGGCAGCCTGATGCTGGCCTCGCACACGCTGATGATGCTGGGCACGCCGCTCAACCGCGTGCTCAAGACCATCCGCGAGGTGCGTGAAGCGCGCTACGAGATGTTCCGTGGCTTCTTCCGGGGCCTGAACGAGCATCTGGACGACACCGACCGACCGCAACAACGGCTGCACACGGTGCACCTGACCGCAGGCGCGGCCTCGGTCGGCCGCCAGCTGGGAGAATTCGACCTGGCCGCCATGCATGTCGAGGTGAAAAGCGTGCGCCGCCGCCACATGCACGCCGCCCAGCCCGACGGCACGCTGCAACTGGCCGACGGCGACGTGCTGGTGCTGCTGGGTGAGGCGGAAAATCTGGCGGCGGCGGAAATGCTGCTGCTGCAGGGTAGCTAGGCAGTAGTACCCTGATCGTAATCCGAGGGGCAAATTGCACGAAAAGTCAGGCTGATGCGGGCACCGGCGCCTTCAGCCTTGGGTACGGCATGCAACCAGTCTTGCTGCATCTCTTGGGACATATAGAGCAGGGAACCGTTTTCCAGCGGAAATACGAACTCGCTGCTTCTGTCGTGCTTGCTCCGGAAAACCAGATCGCGCTCCGCCCCTAGGGAAACAATGGCAATCCCTGTGGTCGGCGCCAATTCCGCGCTTGAATCTGAATGAAAGCCCATCGAGGCACTGCCGTCCGGATAGAAGTTCATCAGGCAGTTATTAGGCATGAAGCCAAGCTCCAGTTTCAGTGCCTGGCAGACTTGCTGCAGCGCATCCGGCATGGGCGCTGCCGGATAACTGATTTGCGAATAATTGTAGGCCACACCAAAACTGGCTGTTTTGCGCGCCCGCATGCGCTCATCCCAGACCGTGCCATCCAGAAATTGCCGGAAAAGTACATCGGCATCAGGGACAAAACGCGGGCAAATCCGGATCGGTGGCGGCAAAGTCATGGCGCAAATCTTCTGCTTGGTAATCAATTAGCAATCCATCGTGCCCGCATCACAACGCCGTCTCAAGAAAACAAACTAACTCAGCATCAACGGGTTTGCCCCCCGCCGCTCCTCCAGCATCGGGGCTGACCAACCCGGCACATTTGGCCGGCCCAGCACGCGGTCGCGGATGCGCTCTACCGACAGCACCACCAGGATGCCCTCGCGCCCCAGCGCCGGGTCGGGGCGGACGGCGCTTTCGGCCAGTGGCATCTGGCCGGGAAAGAGACCGCCGATGGCGTCGATCTGCCGCAGCGGAATTTCCAGCGTTTCGGCCAGCGCATGCGCCAGCAGGCCGAACTGCGCACCATCCTCGCCCTGCACGATCACCACCTGGCGGTATTCGCGCTCGGCGGCGCTGCGGCCATAGCGCAGCTCGTTCTTCAGGTCGAACACCGGCACCGGCCGCCCCTCACGCATCAGCACACCGCGCGCACTTTCCGGCAATCCGGGCAGCCCGGTGATATGGGTGGCGTCAACGGCTTCGATGACCTGCTGACAGGGAATGCCCAGCCATTCGCCACCGATGTGGAAGGTGGCTACTTGCGCCACCGGCTCGTTGCGCTCGGGCGCGCGGGCGTGGGCATTGCGGATACGGTCATGCTGCGCCGGTGCTACGGCCTGCTGCACGCTGCCGAGCGGAATCAGCACCAGCGCCGTCACTTCGTTGCGATAGCCATCATCGCCGCCCTTGTATTCACGATACCCGGCCGACGGGCAAGCACCGGCGGCGTAATACTGGCGGTCCAGCACGATGATCCCGGCGCTGCGCTGCGTAGCGGCACGCTGCAGCCATGCGGCATCGAGCGCCAGCCGGCTGCCTGGTTGATAGTGCGCATCGGAGCCGGCCAGCACCTCGCCATTGCGGCCGATGAACAGCGCTGCGCCGCCGGCCTCGGCATGCTGGGCCGGTACGGCGTCGTGCAGCATGGCGGCAAACTGCGGCGCGCTATCGAATACGATGCCGATGCCGCCCACTACCTCGTCGCTGTCCGACGCGAAAATGGCGGCCGCATAGATATAGGTGTGCCTGCCGCCATACAGCGGCGTGGCAGCAAACGCCGACACCGCGTATTGCTGCGGCTGCGCCAGCAGCAGGGTGCGCGCCACCCACTCCTCGCCCACCGGCTGGCCGACGCGGCCGGCAAAAGTGGGGTTGGAAACCGCCACCACCACGCCTTGCCGGTCGAACACCAGCAGGTTGTCGTACACGGTATACAGACTATTGATGTGCTTGAGCGTGGCGGTGATGGCCTGCCGCGTGGCATCGCTGCGCGGCGCAGCGGACAGCAGCTCGGCAAAGCTGTGTGTCTGCGCCCACCAGCGGCAATCGTTGGCGCGTTCGTACAGATTGCGGTCCATGATGTCGATGGCCAGTGCAGCGCAGAATTCGCTCTCGCTCAGCACGGCAGCGATTACCGTTTCGTGCAGATTGGCGATGGATTGCGCGAATACATCGCTGGTTTGCAGGCCGGTACGGCCAATTTCGCCCAGCAGCACTTTGGAGAAAGTCGGGTTGCCGCTCTGCTCGTCGCGGCTTTGCCGCACGCGGCCATTCCATACCGAGCGGTTCAGCTCGCGCTGGATTTGCTCGGCCTGCTGCGGAATTTCGCGCAGCGAGGCAGAGAACAGAGCCGGGCTGTGCATCACTGCCGCGAGCAGCTCGCTGGCCTGCCCGGCCAGCCGGCCATGACCGGCATCGGCAAACGCATGTTCCAGCGGTACCATCACGTGGCCCAGCCAGCCAGGGCCGCCATAGCCCTGATAGCCCGTGCTGGCGCGCGTCACCGCCAGATATTCACGCCCACCCAGCCGGGTTACGCGGCAGTCTTCGTCACACACCGGGGCAACGCGCGTGCCCGCAGGCAACTGCAGGGCATCGGATGCAGCGACTACCGCGCCATCCGGAGTAATCAGCGCCACCACATACCAGTCATCGTGCTGGCGCAGGTTGGCAAAGATGCGCGCGCACTCGTTGTCGAGCCGGAAGCTCAGGCACAACACACCCAGCACCCGGCCCTGCTCGTCGCAAATGCGGTAGGCATAGCACAATACACTGGTGCGGGATGGAAACAGATCCAGCGCACCGTGATACTCGACATAGGGCTGGCGCGTCTGCAGCGTCTCTGCCAGCAGCCCGGCCGACGTGGCAACCACTGCAACGCCCTCGTCCAGCCGCGCCAGCACACGGCCATCGGGCGCCAGCAACACCACGTCGTCATACACCGAATATTTGCGCACGTAGTCGTGAAAGCGGCCAACCAGCGCGGCGCGCTCGCCAGCCACAGCACCCGGGTTATCCAGCTGCAGGAAGCGGCGAACCTCGTCGTCCAGCGCCAGAAAACCGATATCGGCGGTACGCTCGAACAGATTGCGCGTGAGGATGTCGATGGCGACCTGCGCCCGCGCCTGCATGTCCTGCACCAGCTTGCGGCGCATTTCCTGCCCCATGCTGTTGAGCAGTACCGAGGTCAGCTCGGCAAAGGCATGGCGCGTGGCGCCCATGTCATTGGCCATGCCGGACAACTGCCCCAGCAGGGCAAGGTTGTCCCACACCGCCTGCAGGCGCTGCAGCGATTCTCGATACTCGTTGACGCTGTCCATATGGCGGATCAGCGGCAGCAAACGGCTGTCGAGGGAAATGCCTTTGTAGCTCGTCATGCCCGGCTCCGGAGAGATCATCTGGCCGGCCATCCATGATGGCGGCCCGTTGCCGGAGCAAGCACATGCCATGCCTGCGGCCTCACGACCACGAGCTGCACATGCGGGCAAAGACATAATTGTTTGTAGTCAGACAATTAGCGCTTACTGTATGTAAACACCGCGTGCGGGATGCCATGCCACACACGCACCGGCATCGCGCCACGTACCCATTCCAGTGCAGCAACAGCACCATTTCCGGGCAGGGCTGCGACGGGGCACGCACGGGCCAGATACAAAAAAGCGGGCTGCAGCCCGCTTTTTCATCCTCGCCAGCGAGGCGTCATGGGTTCAGTTTCGGGCGTTTGCCGATATGCACCTTGAAAGTCTGCAACTGGCCGCTGCGATAGGCCTGCATATCCACTTCCTCGTCGGGCTTGAGCGCGGCAATCAGGTTGAGCATGGCCGACGAATCAGCCACCGGCTGGCCTGCAATCGATTGCAGGATGTCGCCTGCGCGCAGGCCGGCGCGGTCAGCCGGGCTGCCGCCCACCACGCGGGCAATCAGCGCCCCCTGCACATCCTTGAGCTTGAACGATGTCGCCAGATCGGGCGTGACGTCCTGCGCCTCTACACCCAGCCAGCCGCGCGTCACCGCGCCATCCTTGATGATGGCCTCCATCACCTGCTTGACGGTCGATGCCGGAATGGCAAAGCCGATGCCGAGCGAGCCGCCGCTGTTGGAATAGATGGCACTGTTGATGCCCACCAGGCTGCCCTTCACATCGACCAGCGCACCGCCCGAGTTGCCGGGGTTGATGGCTGCATCGGTCTGGATGAAGTTCTCGAAGGTATTGATGCCCAGCTGCGAGCGCCCCATGGCCGACACGATGCCCATGGTCACGGTCTGCCCCACGCCGAACGGGTTGCCGATGGCCAGCACGGCATCGCCCACCTGCACCTTGCTGACGTCGGCAAATTCGATCACCGGCAGCTTGTCCAGCTCGATCTTGATCACCGCGATATCGGTATCCGGGTCGGTGCCGATCACCGTGGCCTCGGCGGTACGACCGTCGGCCAGCGCCACCTCGATCTCGTCGGCGGATTCGACCACGTGATTGTTGGTGACGATATAGCCCTTGTCCGACACGATCACGCCCGAACCCAGGCTGGATGCGCGCGGGGCGTCATCCCCACCGAAGCGATCACCGAAATAGCGTTTGAAGAACGGGTCGTTCAGCAGCGGATGCTTGCGCGACTTCACCGCCTTGGCGGTGTAAATGTTCACGACGGCAGGCATCGCGCGTGCAACCGCGCCATGATAGCTGGCCACACCGCCCTGCACCGGCACAGCTGGCGGCACCGCCGGCACCGTGCTTTCCTTGTGCGGCGGGGGCAGCAGCGCGCTGCCCGGGCGCCATTGCGGGTAGAGCGTGGTGAGCGCGAACCAGACGGCCAGCCCCACGGTGGTGGTTTGTGCGAAAATCAGCCAGAGTTTTTTCATCGTTTCAATCAATGGGTTTGCGCCAGTGCTGACACGGAATAGCTTGGAAAATTATATCGGACAACTTTTATCCGTTGACCGCTTTCGTGATTACGCGCCCAACGGTCTGCAGATCGAGGGCCGCGATGAGATCAATGTGGTGGCGACAGCCGTCACTGCAAGTCTCGCCGCCATCGATGCCGCCATCGCCGTTGGCGCCGACGCACTGCTGGTACATCACGGCTACTTCTGGAAAAACGAAGCCCCGGCAATACGCGGCAGCAAGAAAGCGCGCATCGCAAAGCTGCTCGCCCACGATATTAACCTGTTCGGCTATCACCTGCCGCTTGATGCGCATGCGGAGCTGGGCAACAACGCGACACTGGGCGCACTGTTGGGGCTGACCCCCACCGGCCGTTTCGGCGAGCAGGACCTGGCCTGGCTGGGCACGCTGGATCAGCCGCTGCCGCTGGCGGCGTTTGCCGCCCGCGTGGAGCAACAGCTCGGCCGCGCGCCGCTGGTGCTGGGCGAGCCCGACAAGCCCATCCATCGCGTGGGCTGGTGCACCGGTGGCGCGCAAAGCTATTTCCACGAAGCCGCCACGCTGGGCATTGATTGCTTCATCACCGGCGAAGCATCCGAATTCGTCACCCATCTGGCGGCCGAGACCGGCGTGGCCTATCTTGGTGCGGGCCACCACGCCACCGAACGTGGCGGCGTGCGCGCGCTGGGTAACCATCTGGCGCAGTCGCTCGGCCTGGCCGTGCACCATCTTGACCTTCCCAATCCGGTATAACCACGCATGACGCTGATTTTCTTTCGCCCCCTGTTCAAACGCACGGCCCTGCTGGCCCTGATCGGCGCACTGGCTGCCTGCGGCACACCTGCGCCCACCGGCAAGCCGGCAGTGATCATCGCCACACCCACGCCGGTGCCCAGCGGCCCGACGCCGGTGCCGCGCCCGTCGCCCGAGGCACAACCGCCGTCGGCCACCATCAACGGCCGCAGCGCCAATGCCGTGCTGGACGACATCGTGCGCTATCGCACCGGCCGTGGCATGACGCTGAAAGTGCGCACCGGCAACCGGGTGGAATTCAGCATGCAGGTGCAGAAGGTCAAGGTGCCCACCGAGGCACGCATGCGCTACCAGCTGACCACGGTGAACGGCGCGCTGCAACTATCGGCCCGCGTGTTCCAGGTGCTCAATCCGGGCACCAGCCGCGAACAGATCAACGAAATCACTAATGACGTTGCCGGCCAGCTTGAACACGAGCTGTCGGGCTATGCGCAAAGCGAGCGACACTGACCGTAACACCGGCTTTGAGTTCCCTTGCTGCTCGGGTAGAATTCGGCCGTTTAGCCTCGGAAGCCGTGCGTCCGGATTGTCGCGCCTAACAATTGATACAGCGGCGAGCGGATTGCTTTCATCAGGGATAAGGTATGAGTGATCAACAAGTAGACAACAGCAAGCGGCGGTTCCTGCTGCTTGCCACCAGCGGCGCTGGCGCCGTGGCTGTGGCCGGCGTGGCAACCCCGTTCATCGCCAGCTTCTTCCCGTCGGAGCGCGCAAAAGCCGCCGGCGCACCGGTCGAGGCCGACATCAGCAAGCTCGAACCCGGTCAGAAGATCGACGTCGAATACCGTGGCAAGCCGGTGTGGGTGGTCAAGCGCACCCCGGCCATGCTGGAAAGCCTGCCCAAGCTGGACGGCAAGCTGGCCGACCCGAAGTCGGACGGCAGCGACCAGCCTGAATACGCCAAGAACGAGCATCGCTCGCTCAAGCCGGAAATCTGGGTAGCTACCGGTGTGTGTACCCACTTGGGCTGTTCGCCGACCTTCCGCCCCGATCTGGCCCCGGCCGACCTCGGTGCGGACTGGCTGGGCGGCTTCTTCTGCCCCTGTCATGGCTCCAAGTACGACCTGGCCGGCCGCGTCTATTCCAGCATGCCCGCGCCGCTGAACCTGCCGATCCCGGCGTACAAGTTCCTGTCCGACACCCGCCTGCTGATCGGCGAAGACAAATAAGGTCCGGAGAGCCCCATGAGCAAACTAGAACAAATCGGCAAGGACACCCTGCAGTGGGTGGACGACCGTTTCCCGCTGACGGCGTTGTGGAAAGAGCACGTCTCTGAATACTACGCGCCGAAGAACTTCAATTTCTGGTACTTCTTCGGTTCGCTGGCCCTCTTGGTGCTGGTGATCCAGATTTTGACCGGCATCTTCCTGACCATGAACTACAAGCCGGACGGTACGCTGATTCCGGGCACCAATGTGTCTGTGGCGTTCGCATCGGTTGAATACATCATGCGTGACGTGGGCGGTGGCTGGATCATCCGCTACATGCACTCCACCGGCGCCTCGATGTTCTTCGTCGTGGTTTACCTGCACATGTTCCGCGGCCTGATCTACGGCTCGTACCAGAAGCCGCGCGAGCTGGTGTGGATCTTCGGCATGCTGATCTTCCTGTGCCTGATGGCCGAAGCCTTCCTCGGCTACCTGCTGCCGTGGGGCCAGATGTCGTTCTGGGGTGCGCAGGTGATCGTGAACCTGTTTGCGTCGATCCCGGTGATCGGCCCGGACCTGTCCACCTTCATCCGTGGCGACTTCGTCGTCTCCGACGCCACACTGAACCGCTTCTTTGCGCTGCACGTGATTGCCGTGCCGCTGATCCTGCTGGCACTGGTGGTGGCCCACCTGATCGCGCTGCACGAAGTCGGCTCGAACAACCCGGACGGCGTCGAGATCAAGAAGAACAAGGACCCGAAGACCGGCATCCCGCTCGATGGCATCCCGTTCCACCCGTACTACACCGTCAAGGACATCTTCGGCGTTGCCGTCTTCCTGGCTGTATTCACCGCCATCGTGTTCTTCCTGCCGAACGTGTTCGGTTACTTTCTGGAAGACAACAACTTCATCCCGGCCGACCCGCTGAAGACCCCGCCGCACATTGCGCCGGTCTGGTATTTCACGCCGTTCTACGCCATCCTGCGCGCGATTCCGTCCTTCCTGGGCACACAGGTATGGGGCGTGCTCGGCATGGGCGCCGGCGTGGTGGTGATTGCCTTCCTGCCGTGGCTGGACCGCAGCCCGGTGAAGTCGATCCGCTATCGCCCGACCATCTACAAGGTGATCCTCGGCCTGTTCCTCGTTGCCTTCATCGGTCTGGGCATCCTCGGCGCACTGCCGCCGACGGGCACCCGCACCTTCCTGTCGCGCGTGTTCTCGGTGATGTATTTCGGCTTCTTCCTCGGCATGCCGTTCTACACCAAGCTGGGCCAGACCAAGCCGGTGCCGGAGCGTGTTACCGACACCAACACCAGCCGCCAGGTCTGGTTCCTGTTCTGGTGTGCCGTAACCCTGCTCGGCGCTGCCGTGTTTGCCAAACTGGTTTAAGGAGACGACCATGATCAAACATTTCCGTCGTTTCCTGCTGGCTGCCGCACTGATCGCTGCACCGGCTGCATTCGCCAACGAAGGCGGCCCGCATCTGGACAAGGCACCGCTCAACCTGCGTGATGCCGAAAGCCTGCAAGCCGGCGCCACCGTGTTCGCCAACTACTGCCTGTCGTGCCACGGCGCGCTGAACATGCGCTACAACCGCCTGCAGGACATCGGCCTGACCGAAGCGCAGATCAAGGCCAACCTGATGTTCGCCAGCGACAAGGTCGGCGACCAGATGAAGGTGGCCATGCAGGCTGCCGATGCCAAGTCGTGGTTCGGCGCTACCCCGCCCGATCTGTCGGTGATCGCGCGTTCGCGTGGTGCAGACTGGCTCTACACCTATCTGCGCACCTTCTACCGCGACGAAAGCCGCCCGACCGGCTGGAACAACTCGACCTTCGACAAGGTCGGCATGCCGCACGTGCTGTGGGAGCTGCAAGGCGTGCAGGAAGCCGAGTACAAGGTAGAGAAGAACGCCGAAGGCAAGGAAGAGAAGCATCTGGAAGGGCTGAAGCTGGTGAAGCCGGGCCTGATGACGCGCATCTCCGAAGACGGCAAGTATGACCAGTCCGAATTCGACAAACGCGTAGGCGATCTGGTGAACTATCTGGTGTTCATGTCGGAGCCGGCCCAGACCAAGCGCGAACAGATCGGCTATACCGTGCTGCTGTTCCTGCTCTTCGTGCTGGTACCGCTGACGTATGTGCTGAAGAAGGAATACTGGCGCGACGTGCACTAAGACGACGCGAGCAGTATGAAAAAGGCGCCCTGCGGGGCGCCTTTTTTTATGGCATGCCGGCGCAGCAGGCTGTGGAAATCTGCTTTTTCGCCGCAGCGAAAAATTCGGAAAACCCCTTATCATTCAAGGAACTAAGCAACACAAGCTGGCTTATCCACAGCACTTTTCGGTAGAATCGCTGTTTTGCAATTGTCCACAGGAAAATCCGCGCCATGATGAAGCTGTATTCCGGCACCGCCTGCCCCTTCAGCCACCGCTGCCGTATCGTGTTGTTTGAAAAGGGCATGGACTTCGAAATCATCGACGTGGACATCCACAGCAAGCCGGAAGACCTGGCCGTGATGAACCCGTACAACGAAGTGCCGGTACTGGTCGAACGTGACCTGACCCTGTACGAATCGGGCATCATCAATGAATACATCGACGAACGCTTCCCGCATCCGCAACTGATGCCGGCCGACCCGGTGATGCGTGCGCGCACCCGTCTGATGCTGTTCAACTTCGAGCGCGAGCTGTTCATCCACGTGAAGACACTGGAAGACGGCAGCAGCACCAAGAAGGCACTGGAAGCCGCCCGTGTCGCCATCCGCGACAGCCTGACCCAGATCGCCCCGGTATTCGCCAAGCAGAAGTACATGCTGGGCGAAGAATTCTCGATGCTGGATGTCGCCATTGCCCCGCTGCTGTGGCGCTTTGACCACTATGGCATTGAAGTCACCAAGGCCATGGCGCCGCTGATGAAGTACGCCGAGCGCCTGTTCAGCCGCGAAGCATTCATCGAGTCGCTGACCGCCAACGAAAAGGCCATGCGCAAGTGATCTAGAGTGAGTAGTGTGGCACCCTCCACCCGAGGGTGCTGCTGCACTCATTTTTTACGGAGCCAACATGCAATCCGTTTCGACCAAGCCTTATCTGATCCGTGCCTTGCACGAATGGTGCTCCGACCATGGCTTCACCCCGTATCTGGTCGTATCGGTGCGTGGCAAGATGCAAGTGCCGATGGAGTACGTGAAAAACGGCGAAATCGTGCTCAACATCAGCTACAACGCCACGCGCAACCTGAGCCTGGGTAACGATTACATCAGCTTCTCGGCCCGCTTCAACGGCGTATCGCGCGACATCAGCATTCCGGTGGGTGCCGTGGTGTCGATCTTCTCGCGCGAGAACGGCGAGGGCATGGGCTTTGAGTATGAAGAAAGCCCGGCCGACGCCAGCGCACTGGAAACCGCACCGGAGAGCAAGCCGGACGACGACAGCAACGAGCCCCCCCCCGGTGGCCGCCCCGGCGGCAAGCCGGCGCTGCGCATCGTGAAGTAAGCGCACCGCCAATAAAAAACCCGCCAACCGGCGGGTTTTTTATTGCGGGCATCAACAGCCAATCAGGCTGCGGCAGCACGCTTGACCATCACGGCAGCAAAGAAACCGTCTGCCGCATGTTGTTGCGGCCACAGTTGCAGCACGGGGCCAGCCAGCGCGATATCGATCTTTTCCTTGGCCAGCAGCTCACGCACGTCCAGCAGTTCAAAGTCCGGGTGTGCCGCCAGGAAGGCATCGACCACATCCTTGTTCTCGCTCGGCAGGATGCTGCAGGTGGCATACACCAGCCGGCCACCGGTTTTCACCAGCCGCGCGGCAGAGGCCAGAATGCTGGCCTGCTTGGCATTCAGCTCACGCACGCTTTGTTCGCTCTGGCGGAATTTCAGGTCCGGGTTGCGACGCAGGGTGCCAAGGCCCGAACACGGTGCATCCACCAGCACCGCATCCATCTTGCCAGCCAGGCGCTTGATTTTCTGGTCGTTTTCGCTGGCAATCAGTTGCGGCTGCACATTGGACAGCCCCGAACGCGCCATGCGCGGCTTGAGGTTGGCCAAACGCTTTTCCGAGATATCAAAGGCATACAAGCGACCGGTCGATTGCATCATCGCACCGATGGCCAGTGTCTTGCCGCCGGCACCGGCACAGAAATCCGCCACCATCTGGCCACGCCGCGCGCCGGTCAGCAACGCCAGCAGCTGGCTGCCCTCGTCCTGCACCTCGAAGCCACCGTTCAGGAACAGCGTGTGCTTGTTCAGCGCCGGCTTGCCGAAAATGCGCAGGCCCCACGGCGAATACGGCGTTGGCTTGGCATCGATGCCGGCAGCAGCCAGCTCGGTGGCGACGGCATCGCGCTTCATTTTCAGGATATTCACGCGCAGGTCGAGCGGTGCAGCCTGCATCAGCGCACGGCCGGTTTCCAGGATATCCGCCTCGGCCATGCCGTCCGCCTGCAGCGCGGCCACCGCCCACTCGGGCAGGCTGGCTTGCACGTGCAGCGGCGCGCTCGACCAGTCCACGGCCTTCCAGTCCTTGGCCTGCGCCAGGCGCTTTTCGTCGAAGATGCTTTCCATCTCGCGCATATTGCGCTTCTCGATGGCGGCGAAATAGGCAATCAACCATTCGATCACGCCGGCCTTTTCGCCGGTCAGCCACTGGATGCGTGGCAGGTGGCGCAGCAGGCCGAATACGGTCTCGGCAATGGCGGCGCGATCGCGCGCGCCCAGCTGGCGTTCATCGCGGAAATAACGCGACAGGATCACGTCGGCCGGGGCAGTAAACGGCAGCACCTGGTGCAACACGTCCAGCGTGGCGTCGAATTGGGTACGGTTCAGCATGGTTCTCTCTCGGCAGTTGCACTAGCGGCGCAACCCGCCATTCTGTCTTTGTTGATTGGGCGAATACAGCACGGTTTCGCCGTTGATGGTGATCTGGCTGGCCCAGATGTTGAAGGTGTTTTCCTTGCCCAGGGTCAGGTGGATGCGCACCGGCATATTGTTCCATTCCGGCGCCAGCCAGAACTCGAACACCCGGTCTTCAAACTCGCCGCGCAGCAGGATGGCGTCGATGCGCTTGTCACCCAGGGTCAGCGTGCCCTCGCCGCGCAGCTCGAATTTCACGTCGCGGTACAGCTTGCGGCCGCTCACCATCGAGAAGGTGAAGTTCTTCATTTTCGAGCCCTGCAGCGCAAACTGGAACGCAGCCGAGAACAAATCCTGATCGCCGAGCTTGAGCGCCTCGAGGCTGGTCTTGCCATCGTCGTTAAGCTGCACGTTCTGCGCATCCCAATCGAAGGTGGCCTCGTTCAGCAGCTTGCCGTCCTTGGTATCGGAAAAACGCTGCGGGATCACGCCAGTCTTGCCCACCTTGCCCTCGCTGACGATGTCGCGCGTGCGTCCGAACAGCCCGCCGTGCAGGCTGAGCTTGTACTGGCCGTGGTCAACCTCCCACAGCATCTTCACCGGCACCGCAGTCCACAGATAGGTGATCTCGACCTTGCGCGGGAACTGCTTCTCGCGCGGAATCTCCGGTTGCGGCGTCGGCAGGGTTTCCGGTGCAGACGGAACAACCGTCGGCGCTGCAGCCACCATGCTTGCCGCCGGTGTGACTGGCTGGGGGGCACTGGCGACCACGGCAACACCACTGGCGGTGCCTGCAGAGGCCACCGCACTGGCACTGCTGGCAGTAGCAGCAGCCACGGCGCTGGCAACCACCTTGGTCTTGCCCGCTTTGGCTGCCGCCACCACCCGCCTGGCCGCCTTGGCCTTGGCCGGTGCCGGGCCGAACTGCACGCTCAGTTGCTCGGCCGGCTTCACGCCGGCCAGCGTATGCGCCGGTTCATCCTCGGGGATATCCATGCTCGTCAGCGACTTGGTCGGCTTGCGCAGTGTCAGCGGCTCATCGCGCTCCCACGCGTCGGCAAAGCGCAGCAGGGTATCGCCGCCGATGCTGAGGATGTGCAGCAGCAGGGACGCCATCAGCGCCCACATCATCCAGCGTCGGCTGCGCGTCTGCATTCAACCGCTGCGCTTGACGCGATTGCCGTCGATCAGCAAGCGACCAGCGACAAAGTCAGCCACCGCCTGCGGATACAGCCGGTGCTCTTCCTTGAGCACGCGTGCTGCCAGCGCATCGGGCGTATCGTCGTCCAGCACCGGCACAGCGGCCTGCGCGATGATGGGGCCGTGATCCAGCTCGGCGGTGACGAAGTGCACGGTACAGCCGGCAAACTTCACACCCTCGGCCAGCGCGCGCTCGTGCGTGTGCAGGCCGGTAAATGACGGCAGCAGCGACGGGTGGATATTGATCAGCCGGTTGGCATAGTGGTTGACGAAACCGGCCGTCAGGATGCGCATGAAGCCGGCCAGCACCACCAGATCGGGCGCATAGCCGTCGATCAGCGCCACCAGCGCGGCATCAAATGCCTCGCGGCCCGCAAACTGCTTGTGATCCAGCACGGCGGTGGCGATACCGCGCTCGGCCGCCCAGGCCAGACCACCCGCATCGGCGCGGTTGGCGATGACTGCCGCAATGCGGCCGCCCGGAACCTGGGCATCGACGATGGCCTGCATATTGGAGCCACGGCCGGAAATCAGGATGACGATGTTTTTCATGAAAACCTGAACAAACGTTGCGCGCTCGCGCATAGAAAAGCGATGGGGCGCTCGCGCGCCCCGAACGAAGCGCCGCACGCGGCGCTTCTCGCTGCAAATATCACCTTAGGCGATTTGCGTCTGGTGTTCGTCGCCATTGCGGGCACGGATCACACCCAGCGTGTAGACGGTTTCGCCCTCGGCTTCCAGCAGCGCCTTGGCTGCGGCTGCGTCTTCGGCAGCCACGATCACCACCATGCCCACGCCGCAATTGAAGGTGCGGTGCATTTCGTCGGTGGCAACATTGCCTTCCTTCTGCAGCCACTGGAACAGCTTGGGGAAGGTCCAGCTCTTGGCATCGATCTGCGCCACGACGTTGGACGGCAGCACGCGCGGCACGTTCTCGGTAATACCACCGCCGGTGATATGCGCCATGCCCTTGACGGTAAGCTGTTCGATCAGCTTGAGGATGGGCTTCACATAAATGCGTGTCGGCGCGATGACCACGTCGGCCAGGCTCTTGCCGTTTTCAAATTCGGCGGCGTAATCCGCATCGGTGAGATGCAGGATCTTGCGCACCAGCGAATAGCCATTGGAATGCGCGCCATTGGACGCCAGGCCCAGCACCACGTCGCCCACCTTGATGTCGTTGCCGGTGATGATCTTGCTCTTTTCGACCACGCCGACGGCAAAGCCGGCCAGATCGTATTCGCCCACCGGGTACATACCCGGCATTTCAGCGGTTTCGCCGCCGATCAGCGCGCTGCCCGACAGCTCACAGCCCAGCGCGATGCCACGGATCACTTCGGTCGCGGTATCCACGTCCAGCTTGCCGCAGGCAAAGTAGTCGAGGAAGAACAGCGGCTCGGCACCCTGCACCAGGATATCGTTGACGCTCATGGCCACCAGATCCTGGCCCACGGTGTCGTGGCGGTTCAGCTCGAACGCCAGCTTGAGCTTGGTGCCCACGCCGTCGGTGCCGGACACCAGCACCGGCTCCTTGAACTTCTTGCTGATCTCGATCAGGCCGCCAAAACCGCCGATGCCGGACAGCACTTCCGGGCGCATCGTGCGCTTGGCAAACGGTTTGATATTTTCGACAAGCTGGTCGCCGGCGTCGATATCGACACCCGCATCGCGGTAGCTCAGGCTTTGGGAACTCATGCACGGCCTCGTGGTGAAATCTGGGGTTTGCGGTGAAACGGGCGCTTTCTCGGTTAGAATGGCGCCCAACCCACTGAAAACGCGGTAGTTTACCGCATCCCGCGATGAAACGCCTGCCCGCCCGCCACACGCACGCTTTCCACCCGCTCTGGCCCTATCTGCTGATCGGGGTTCTGGCCATCGTTTGCTACCGTTTGCTGCCAGTGCTGATGCCGTTTGCGGCGGCAGCGATACTCGCCTACATACTGCATCCGGCCCAGCACAAGCTGGTGACCCGGGGGGTCAATCCCAATATAGCCGCACTGCTGGTGATGACCAGCGTGCTGTTGCTGTGCCTGCTGCTGCTGGTGATCGTCGCGCCTTTGCTGATCGACCAGTTCCAGATTCTCTACGCCGCCGTTCCCAAGCTGGCCGAGCGCGCCTCTACACACTGGCTGCCAGCGCTGAACGCACGCTTCGGCCTGCAACTGGGTATCGATACGCAAACACTGAGCACCTGGGTGAGCAGCCACAGCGCCGAACTGAAAAGCATTCTGCCCAGCCTGGCACAGCAACTGGGCAGCAAGGGCATGGCGCTGGTCAACCTGTTGGTGAACCTGGCACTGGTGCCGGTGGTGCTGTTCTATGCGCTGCGCGATGGCAACCGCCTGTTCCCCATGCTGCAAAGCTGGGTGCCGCGCCGGCTGGTGGGGCGCGTCAACCGGCTGTTCCGCGAGTTCGACGACGTGCTGTCCGAGTTCCTGCGCGGCCAGCTCACAGTGATGCTGGCCATGAGCGTGATTTATGCCGGCGGCCTGTGGGCCATCGGGCTGGAGGGCGCGCTGCCGGTGGGCATCGTGTCGGGCATGCTCACCTTCATTCCCTATCTCGGCTCGTTCACCGGCCTGTTGCTGGCTACGCTGGCTGCCGCCAGCCAGTACGGCAGCTTTGCCGGGCTGTGGCCGGCCTGGCTGGTATTCGGCATCGGCCAGACGCTGGAAGGCAACCTGATCACACCCAAGCTGGTGGGTGACCGTATCGGCCTGCACCCGGTCGCGGTGATCTTTGCGCTGCTGGCCTTTGGTCAGCTGTTCGGCTTTGTCGGCGTGCTGCTGGCGCTGCCGATGGCGGCGGTGCTGCAGGTGGGTTTGCGCCACCTCAAGCGCATGTATCTGGCCAGCCCCACCTACCGGCGCGCCCAACGCCGTGCGGTGCGCTGATGCGAGTGCGGTAGAATCCCGCCAATGAAACAACTGGTGCTGGATCTGCGCCTGGCCACGCCGCCGGGCTTTGATGATTTCGTGCGCGGCGACAACGCCGAGCTGCTGTTCATGCTGAGCGAGTGGGCCGCGCGCAGCGAGCACACGCGCTTCATCTATCTGTGGGGTGAATCGGGCGCTGGTAAATCCCACCTGCTGCAGGCTGCCGCCGGCCGGCTGGGTGATGCCGTCCATGTCGATGCAGCCACTACCGCGCTGCCCTGGCCGCTGGCTGCAGATGCCAGCCTGATCGTCGACAACGTGGGCGCGCTCGATGCCGAGCAGCAAATCCGCCTGTTCGACCACTACAACACGCTCAGGGAAGGCAGCGGCCGCCTGCTGGCCGCCGGCCCGCTGCCCCCCATGCTGCTGCAACAGCAGCTGCAATTGCGCGACGACCTGACCACCCGGCTGGGCTGGGGGCTGGTGTATCAGCTCAAGGCACTGTCCGAACCTGACCGCATCGCCGCGCTGAAGCGCCACGCACGCAAGCTTGGCTTCGAGCTGGGCGACGACGCAGCAGACTACCTGTTGCGCCACGCGGCGCGCGATCTGGGCAGCCTGTCTGCATTGCTGGAGCTCGCCAACGAAAGGGCACTGTCACTCAAACGCCAGGTGACCATCGCGCTGGTGCGCGAGGTGCTGCACCCGCCGGCAGCGTAGGCAGCAAACAAAAACCCGGCTTTGCCGGGTTTTGTTTTCGGTTGGCCTGCAGCGGCCATTGACCGGCATCACTGCTGGGGATTGATCGAGATCAGCGGTGTGGCGCCGCCCGATACGGTCGGCAAGCGGCCATCCCACTTCTCGATCGCCAGGCGCTGGTTTTCCACCGCGCGCAGCTTGAGCAACTCCGCCGTCACTTCCTGCTTTTGCAGGCGCAGCGATTCAGCTTCGGCCTTGGCCGAGGCGATTTTCTGCTCGGCTTCCACCTGGATGCGCTGCAGGTCACGCTCGGCCTTGAGCTTGTTCTGCTCGGCAGTCACCTTGGCTTCAATCGCCTGATTGAAGGCGGCCGAGAAGCGGAAGTTGGTGATGCTGAACTGGTCGACCAGAATGCCGTACGGCGTCAGCCGAGCCACCAATGCACGGGAAATCTGCTCGCGCACCTCTTCACGCTTGGTGATCAGCTCCTCGGCGGTATAGCGCGCCGTCACCGACTTGAATACTTCGCTGACAGCCGGATCGATCAGGCGGTTTTCCACATCTTCGCCAATACGCTGGTAAACGGTACTGACATGCGCCGGGTCAAGGTGATAGTTGAGCGCGATCTTGGTGACGACCTGCTGCAAGTCACGCGAGGCAGCGTCGCCCTCGGTTTCGGCCTTCTGCACGCGCACGTCGATACGCACCACGCGATTGGCCAGCGGCATGATCAGGTGGATGCCCTCGCCCAGCGGTACCGGGTCTACCTTGCCGAAGGTGGTCACCACGCCACGCATGCCGGACGGCACGATGGCAAACGGTGCGAGCAGAAACAGCAAGAAACACAGAACGACAAAACCGATGGCGTACTTGGCAAGCGGGTGCATATGATTTCCACGTGATGAAGGAAATCAAAGCATAGAAGGCTGGCCCGAACAGGCCAGTAAAAATGGTATAAAAATGCTGCAGCGCAAGGCGCGATGCGCGCCCAAGTGGGCGGACCAGTCGGGCTAGCGCGAGGGCTGCGTCAGGCAGGTCTGCCTGATCGCTTGCGCACCGTGATAGTTGCGCGGGAAGCCGTCAAACGGCAGCACGGCCTTACCATACGCAGAGTCTGCAAGCTCGATAAGGGGCCGGGCGCTATCGCTCATGTCGTAACCGACGATGACCACGGGGTGGCTCACTTGCACAGCCTGCCAGGCGATGCTGGTTACAACCGGACGACCTGCATTGATTTCCGCCACGATCTGGGCCAACGCCATGCCACCTGCATGCTGCTCGTGAAGATTGTCGTGGTGGGCCAGCGCGTTTCCAACCGAATAGGGTTGATCGCAAGCGACGCTGGACGCAGCAACAGCCTGGCAGCACATGGTTTGCCCAAACGCCCAGTTAGCCAGCATGCACTGTGTAGTCCGCGACGTCTGATCGTAATAGGCAGCCACGCTGGCCGCCACCGCAGCCCAGGCCCAATTGCGTTGCTGCTGCTGTTGCATGCTGAACACTAGCCGTTGGCTGAGTGGCGCGGATTGAAGCCCCGACCCCGTTTCGGTTTGGCTTTCGATATGCGCTTGCGCGTCGGCAGGCTTGGTCATCACGGGCTTCCTTGGTTGATTGGCATCCCCCCGACCAGCCACAAGCAGTCTGACTCAGTCTGCCTGCAAGGCCTGATTGGCCAGCGCAATGATCTCGCGCGTCAAGGCGGCCGAGGTTTCCAGCACACTGTATTCATCCAGCCCCGGCCCGCCCATTTTCACCCGCTCGTTGCGGTAGCGCATGCCGCTGGGCAGCGGTGCGCGGGCAGAGGTATGGAACTCATTGCAGCCGGTCTGGCGCACCAGCTCGGCGATATTGTTGGCGCGTACGCCTGCACCGGGCATCACGTTCAGCCGGTCGCCGGCCTGCTCGCGCAGTTGCGCCAGCAGCGTAGCGCCTTCCAGCGCGCTGGGTTCCTGCCCGGATGACAGCAGGCGGTTGCAGCCGCAGGCGATGACGTCTTCCAGCGCCTGTTGCGGGTTGCGTGCCACATCAAAAGCACGATGGAAGGTGACCTGCATCGGTGTGGCCAGCTGCACCAGCTCGCGCGTGCGCGCTACGTCGATATCGCCATCTGCGGTCAGCAGGCCGATCACCACGCCATCCACACCGATCTTCTTGCAGGCGAGGATGTCGCGGCGCATCACTTCGAACTCGTCATCCGAATAGAGGAAATCGCCACCGCGCGGGCGGATGATGACGTTGAGCGTGATCCACAGTCGATCCCGCGCGGCGGCAATGGTGCCGAAGGACGGCGTGGTACCGCCCTCCAGCAGGTTGTCGCACAGCTCGACCCGGACTGCGCCGCCTTCCTGCGCTGCCAGACAGCTGGCCAGCGAGCCGGCACAGATTTCCAGCGTAATGGCGGTGCTCATGGGCCTATTCCCCGGTGAAGCCGCGGATGTGGGCCAGCAGCTCGTCTTCCTGATACGGCTTGCCGAGGAAGGCGTTCACGCCCAGCTCCATCGCATAGTTCTTGTGCTTTTCGGCCGTGCGCGAGGTGATCATGATGATGGGGATGGTCTTGGTCACATCGTCGTTGCGAATGTTGCGCGTCAATTCGAAGCCGTCCATGCGCGGCATTTCGATGTCGACCAGCATCACCGCCGGTGTCACGTCCTGCAACTGCTGCAGCGCATCCACACCGTCCTTGGCCAATACCACCTGGAAGCCTTCGCGCACCAGCAGGCGCGAGGTGATCTTGCGCACGGTGAGCGAATCGTCCACCACCATCACCAGCGGCGCCTGATGCAGGGCCTCTGGTGCCGCGGCGGCCTTTTTCTGCGTCGGCGCCACTTCGCCCCGTTCCAGCAGTGCCAGCGGGTTGACGATGAGCACGATGTCGCCGTTACCCAGCACGGTGGCGCCGGCCACGCCCGGAATGCGCGCCAGCTGCGGGCCGATGGTCTTGACCACGACTTCGAGGTTTTTCACCAGTTCGTCGATGTGCAAAGCCATGCGTGCCGCGCCGCTGCGCAGCAGCAGCACGGTGGAGAAACGCTTCTGTTCCGGCACCGACTGGCCGTCGCCGATCAGGCGCGGGAAGTAGGCAAACGGATAACGCGAGCCCATCCACTCCATCGAACGATCGGTATACAGGCGCGCCAGCGCATCCTGCTTGAGTTCCTGCACCTGCTCGATCATCACCGACGGGATGGCCAGCAGCTGCGGGCCGGCCTTGACCAGCAACACTTGCGTGACCGCCAGCGTCAGCGGCAGATGGATGGTAAACGTGGTGCCCTTGCCGGTTTCCGAGTTCACATCAACGCGGCCGCCCAGGTTACCGATTTCGTTCTTCACCACGTCCATGCCGATGCCACGGCCGGAAATCTGCGTAACGCTCGATGCGGTGGAGAAGCCGGGTTCAAAGATCAGGTGCATCAGGTCGCGCTCGGTCGGCTCGGTGCCCGGCTTGATCAGGCCCAGTGCTTCGCCCTTGGCGCGGATGCGCGGCAAGTTCATGCCACGGCCGTCGTCCTTGAGCACCACCACCAGCTCGTTGCCTTCCTGGCGCACTTCCACCACGACTTCACCGAATTCCGACTTGCCGCTGGCCGCGCGTTCCTCGGCCGTCTCCAGGCCGTGGTCGATGGCGTTGCGCAGCATGTGCTCGAACGGCGAAATCATTTTTTCCAGCACGCCACGGTCGATTTCGACGCGGCCGCCGCGCAGTTCCAGGTTGACCTTCTTGGCCACTTCCTTGCCGGTCTGGCGCACCAGACGGTACAGACGGTCGGACACGCTGGAGAACGGCACCATGCGCACGCGCATCAGGCTCTGCTGCAGTTCCTTGGTCATGCGGTTTTGCGCGGTGAGCGCGGCACTGGAGTCATCCAGGCTCTTGAGCATGTTGTGCTGCACCGTCGCCACGTCGTTCACGCTTTCGGCAATGAAGCGGGTGATTTCCTGCAGGCGGGTAAAGCGGTCGAATTCGAGCGGGTCGAAGTTCTTGTGATCGTCCTCGATTTCCTTCACGCGCGCCTGCATCTGGCTTTCGGCCTGGATTTCCAGCTCGCGCAACTGACCGCGCAAGCGCGTGACGTTTTCGGTCAGGTCCAGCAGCGAGGTCTTCACCGTGAGCATTTCTGCTTCGATACGCGAACGGGCAATGGCCACTTCGCCGGCCTGGTTGACCAGCTCGTCCACCAGTTCGGAGCGTACGCGGATGGTGGTCTTGCCTTCGGCATCGGTCGCGCCGCCAAACAGCGGCTGCGCAATGCCGGCCACCTGCGTCGGCGCAGCGGCAGCCGGGGCGGTGCCATCAGCAGCCACCGGTGCCGGCGGCGCCTTGCGGCCGGTCAGCTGGTCATAAATGGCGATGATGAGGTCATAGTCGGCTTCCAGCTCGTCCAACAGCGCCACGCCCGGGGTTTCCGCGGCACTGGCCAGCAGGCGCGATTCCATTTCGTGCGTGGCCTGGCCGATGCGCATGGCACCCGACATGCGCGCGCTGCCCTTGAGGGTGTGCAGCGTGCGCTTGAGCGTGGCCACCGCAGCGGGGTCAGCCCCCTCGCGCAAGGTACGCAGCGCGTCGCCGATCTGCGGCAGCAGTTCGTCCGCTTCTTCGACAAAGACCGGCAGCAGTTGCTCGTCGACTTCGTCGACAATGGTCGCTTCCAGCTCGGCCTTGCGCTCGGCCAGCGATGCCGTGCCGGCAAGCACCAGCAGATCGGACAGCGGCGAGGCGGCATCGTGTACCGGCAGCAGCGGCTCTGCGGCCGCAGCGGCCAGGCTGTCGCTTTCCGCCACAGCCTCGTCAAGCGGAGCCTCGCCCAGCACCAGCTCGATATCCTCGGCAATAACCGGCAGCACATCAGCCACCGGCTCAGGCGTATGTACTTGCGGTTCGGCGTCGACGACGGTTTCCGCAACCGCGTGGGCAGTCGGCTCGACCACCAGCGGCAAGTCGACAGCAGCCAATTCTTCGTCTGCAGGCTCGTCCAGGGTCAGTGTCGGCACGTCTTCGTCAAGCTCGCCTTGCGCGATATCCAGCGCAGGTTCAGCAGCGGCAACGATCAATTCAGGCAGTACATCGGCGTCTGACGCCGGCACGGCTACGAGTGCCGGTGGCTCGTCGTCCAGCTTGATATCCAGTGCATCGAGCGACAGGTCGAAGCTATCGTCCTCTGCGACGGTTTGCGGCGCGGCCAGCGGCTCGACGGCGGGATGAACCGCTGCGTCCTCAACCAGCTCGACCTGCAGCGGTGCGTCGTCCAGCGTGAGTTCGATGGCCTCCAGCGCCGGCGCCTCGGCAACCAGCGGCTCGGCATGCGCTGTGGCGGCATGCGGGGCCTCGTCGGCAGCATCAAGGTCCAGCGAGATCAGCTCGTCCAGTTCTGCGGCTTCGGCGGCCGGCGCGGCCGCGTCGTCCAGTTGCGGGAAGCGTAATTCGGGATCGGTCTCGGCCGCGTCATCTTGCAATTCAATGCTCAGCGCTTCGTGGGCCTGCGGTTCGGCAACAAGCGCTTCGCCAGCGGCATGCGGAGCAGCACCATCTGCATCCAGCAGCATGTCGTCCAATGACAGATCCATCGGCTCGTCGTCAACAATGACGACCAGCGCGGACAATTCCGGTTCGGCATCGGGCGGTGCTTGCAGGGCGATGATGGCATCCAGCATGGTGCCCATCTTGTCGACCGCCGCCGCAACCGGGATGGCGTGGCGGGCCAGATCGCCCGGCCCCTTCATCGCCTGTTGCAGCGCGTGCTCCAGCCCGTAGGCCAGCTCGCCCAGCGGACGGAAGCCGGCGGTCGACGCGATGCCGCCCAGCGTGTGCGCTGCCAGCAGGAAATTACCCGGCAGGGCATCACCCGCGCTCAGCTGTGCACTGCCGCTGCGCAGCACGGCCATGTGCTTGGCGGCTTCGTCACGGAAAATGGCAAACAGCGTGGACGATACAACCACATCGCCGACATGCACTTCATCGCTTTCCGGGCCGGCGGCGTTGTCGGCAGCGTCAGCCTCGGCGGTTTCCAGCGCCACTTCGGGCAGCGCTTCGGCCGCGGCGTGGTCAAGCTGGTGGCGCAGTTTTTCGGCGCGCTCGCTCCAGGGGGATTCATCCACCTGCGCGCTGCCGCTGTTGGCCAGTTCGGCCACCCAGCCGACAAAGGCGCCGTGCGTATCGCCGATCAGGTCCAGCAGGCCGGCCGATACCGGTTGCTCGGCCTGCAGCCATTTGTTCAATGTCTGCTCGACCGCCCAGGCAACCTCGCCCAGATGGTTGAGGCCCACCATGCGGCCGCTGCCCTTGAGGGTGTGGAAGCCACGGCGCAGCACGGTAGCGGCTTCGCGGTCGGCCGGGTTGGCGCGCACTTGCGCCAGGTGCTGCTCGATGGTGGCCAGCACTTCGACCGCTTCTTCGAGATAAACCTCCAGCAGCTCGGCATCGACCGCTTCGTCCGACTGCGGCAGCGCGCGCTGTGGCTCGGGCTCCGGCACAGGGGCGGCGGCAGCCGGCGCAGGGGCCAGCTCGGGTTCTTTTTCCAGTTCGGCCAGCACCGGTGCGGCTTCTTCTTCCGGCCCGGCGCCCAGCAACTTGGCCAGGCTGGGCGCGAGCAGCTCGCTGCCTTCGTCGCGGCCCTGCGCCATGGCGTCGATATAGAAACCCAGGCTGGACAGTGCCTCGGCCAGTTCTTCCAGCTCGACCGATTCCGGCGGTGTTTCCTGCTCGGCATAGCGCTGGATGCGTTGCTGGCTGGCTTGCAGCAGCGCAACGGCATCGTGCTTTTCCAGCATCATCAGCGCGCCCTGGATCTGGCGCAGGCCAGGATCAAGCTGCTTGAGCGCAGCTTGCGTGCCCGGATCGCGGAAATAGCTGTCCAGCGTTTCTTCAATCTGCTGCAGGTTGCTGCGCATTTCCTGCGCCAGTTGCGCCTGCAACAGGCGCTCCTGCGCTTCACGGCTGACTTCGTCGAGCTGCGGTATGGCGCCGGTATCGGCGCTCGGGTCGGCCAGGCGCTGCGCCATGGCTGCAGCCTGTGCGGCGAAGTCCGGCGCGCGGGTCGGGTAGATGGCGAGTGCGTTATCAGCCAGCAACAGCGCAGTGGCCATTTCCAGCGCGTCGCCTTCGGTCACACCGGCCGTGGCATACCGTTGGCATGCGGAGGCTACGGCCTGCCACAACACGTTCAGCCCGTCGATGGCGAGTGCATCGCTGCGCTCGGCCAGCTTGCCGATTTCGGTCTGCAAGGTCGGCAGCCGGTCACGCTGGCCAGTGGCAACACGGGTCCAGATTTCCTTGGCGGCGGCAACTTCATCGCGCAGCGCACGCGCCTGCATGCGGCCTGCCTCGGCCTCGGCCGGGGCAGCCAGTGCATCGGCATCGACCAGCAGGCCGGCCAGATCAAACGCTGCGTGCAGCTGCGCAGCCAGCGCGCTGCCGCGCTGGTCATGCGCCAGTGCATAGAGCAGATCGCGGAACAGCCGCTCGGCCACCTTGCTCGAGCCGTCGGACAGGCGACGAATCTGCAGGTTGAGGCGCAGCAGCAGCTGCTTGAGGTCGATATCCAGTGGCGCACGGCTGGGCAGCGTTTCCGACACGGCGGATGCAGTCCACCAGAACGCGCGTGCCAAGCCCTGCGGCTGCACGGCGGCAATATCGGCCAGAGCGCGGCCCAGCACGGCGGCCGCAGCCGGGTCGTGGTCACGGATCCAGCGCAGCAGCGCGGCCTCGAAACGGCGTCGCTGCTCGCGCAGGTAAACGCCCCACTCGGACGGGCCAAGCGGGCGGGCCGGCAAGGTGCGCGGCAGATTGAGCTCGGTGAGCAGCGGATAGAACAGCTCGGCGCCACCACTGCTGGCCTTGCGCGCGCGCGCCATCTCGGCAAAACGCGGCAGCATGGTCAGCGGCTGATTGGCACGGCCGGCCATCAGGTCGTCGAGGTAGTGCTTGACGTCGTCGATGGCTGATTCGGCCAGCGTGACAAGTTCGTGCGATACCTCGTCGCGCGCAATGCAGGCGACCAGTTGCTCGATTTCTTCGCCAAAGCGGGCCAGACCATCAAGGCCGACCATCTGCAGCGCGCCGGCGGCCTGGTGCAAATGGGTTTGCGCATGCTTGAGCAGCGCGGCATCGGTCTTTTCGCGATAGGCAACGAGGGCATCGCCGGCACGCGCCAGCGTCTGCTCCAGCTCGCCTTTCACCCAGATCAGCGAGCCTTGGTCAAATTCGGTATGAACGCTCATGGCGGGTCTCGCGAGAGTGCGGGGGCCGCATCATGCTGCGGCGGCACCCCGGAATGAGATTAGGAGAGCTTGAAGCCCGAGACCGAGTCCTTCAGCTCCTGCGCGAGGCCGGTCAGCTGACCGATGATCTCGGCCGACTGCTTGGTACCTTCGGTGGTTTGCTCGGTAATCGACAGAATGTCGCGCATCGAGTGGTTCACCCGGCCTGCCAGCTGTGTCTGGTCTTCGGTCTCGTTCGCGATCGAGCCGATCAGCTTGGCGAGGTCGCGCGATACCTGGCCGATCTCGGTCAGCGCCTTGCCGGCGGCGTCGGACAGCTTGGCCCCTTCCACCACACCCTGGGTGGAGAGTTCCATGGCCGCCACGGCGTCGTGGGTATCGGTCTGAATGGTCTTCACGATCGCGCCGATCTGCTTGGTGGCTTCGCCGGAACGTTCGGCCAGTCGCTGTACTTCCTCGGCCACGACCGAGAAGCCACGGCCGGCTTCGCCCGCCGCAGCGGCCTGGATGGCCGCGTTCAGCGCCAGCACGTTGGTCTGCTCGGTAATGTCCGAGATCAGTTCCACGATTTCACCAATCTCCTGCGACGATTCACCCAGACGCTTGATTCGTTTCGCAGTTTCCTGGATTTGTTCGCGGATTTCGCCCATGCCCTTGATCTGGTTCTGTACCGCATCGGCGCCCTTCTCGGCCGCGGTCAGCGATGCCTGCGCCACGTTGGCCGATTCGGCCGCGTTGTGCGACACACCCTGGATCGAGCGCACCATCTGCTCAACGGTATTGGTGGTGCCGTTGATTTCCTGCGACTGGCGTTCTGCAGCCATCAGCAGTTCGTTCGACACCGATTGCGCCTGCGCCGTGGCGCGGTTTACCTGCTCGGTGGCGCGGTTGATACCGCCAATCAGGTTACGCAGCTCTTCAATGGTGAAGTTGATCGAGTCGGCAATCGCGCCGGTCAGGTCTTCGGTCACCAGCGCGCGGACGGTCAGGTCACCGTCGGCGAGGTCGGACATTTCGTTCAGCAGACGCAGAATCGCGTCCTGGTTTTTCTTGTTCTCGTTTTCCGACTCGACACGACGACGTACCGCTTCCTGGTTGTAAACGCGCGACAACAGGTAAAGCGAAATGATCATGGTCACGGCGCAGAGCGCTTCGACCAGGTTGGTCACGAAGCTGCTCACGCCGCTTTCATAGCTGCCCGCCAGTGTCTGTGCATCGTTCAGCAACTTGTCCGAGTCCCGCACGATGCTCTGGTTGGCCAGACGGGTGTCGACCAGCGGCTGCATGTTCTTGGAGAACGAGGCCACGACCTGTTCAAAGTCATGGAAGGTGGTCTTGATGTTGCTGAGGCGCTCTGCCAGTGCCGAACTGGACACCGGGCGGATTTGCATCTGCTCGCTTACCTGCGGATCGTCACCCACGAACGCCTTGACGATATCGTTGAAGGTCGACACGTCCTTGCCCAGCAGGAACACCACTTCGGGGTTGATCAGCTCGCCGGCCAGCATGGCGTTGGCGTTCTTGGCCATACGCTGGCTCAGCATCGCCAGCTGGTTGGCACTATCAAGTTCGTGCACATTGCCGCCGCTCTCGGAGAGCAGCGAGGCAAATTGCTGGGTTTGCTCCAGCAGCTTTGCGTCGTTGGCGTTGATGCCTGCCACGCTCTTGCCCACGACAACCAGCGCAGCCTTCTGCTTGAGGATGGCATCAACGGTGGGGCGGCTGGGGTTGGGACGATAGGACGCGTTCCAAGTTTGCTCGATCGACTCGAGCTGCGCATTGCTGCCATGGAACCAGCCAAGGAAGCCACCGCTGGACTTGAGCTGCGCCAGGTTGGCGTCGAATTTCTGGTACGCCTTTTCCAGAATGTCAAACGCGTCGGGCTGGCCTTGAATCGCCTGCGTGGACGCCCGCGCCATACGCTGCGACAGCATCTGCATTTCGGTCGCAATCGAGCGGCGCTCGGCATTGCTGGTCGAGGCGCGATAGGAGTAAAACGCGGTCAGCGCCAGCACCAGCAGCGCACCGGCGGCGACGAGAATGAACAGCGCCATCTGCTGACGCGCCGGCATGTGGCCCACCACGGGCAGCGGTTTGAGCGCGGCAACGTCGTCCGCGTCCGTCGGCATGCGGATCTTTTCCAGAATCCACGTGGTTTTGGTCGGCTCGTAAGCCTTTTTGCCGTCTGCCTTGGGCGCTTTGCGGCCAAACAGCTTGAGGCCGTCCAGTTTCAGTGCCATTTGCGTCTGTCTCCCGATGCGTTTTTATCTGATTATGTCTGGGTTCAGGCCAGTCCGGCCTGCAGGAAGACCGGATCGGCCACCAGCGCGGGCACATCCAGTGCACGCCATTGCTGGCCGGCGGCATCGCGCCAGCAGCCCGAGGCGCGCGGATGCTGCGTCTCCTCGGCTTGCATGTCGGCAAGGTGCTTGAGGCCCAGCATGCGTTCAACCAGGATCGCCGAATGCAGGATGTGGCGCGGGTGCAACAGCATCAGCCGTGCAGCGGGCGAGGCCAGCAGCTCGGCGCCGCCAAAATAGGCGCCGACATCCGATACGCTGACCAGATTGCCGCGTACATTGGCCACGCCGCGAAACCACGATTGCGCCAGCGGCACCGAGGATACGGTGGGCACCGGCATCACTTCGGCCACGTCGGCCAGATCAACCAGCCAGTTCTCGCCGCCGATGCTCACGCCGAGGCGGGCATCGACCTGCGCCGTTGCCGTGGCCGTCTTGAGACGTGCCACCACCCCTTCCTGATACTCCCGCAAGCTGATGCGCTTGGCCATGTGCGACTCCCGGCTGTTGAACTCGGACGATCAGAGTGCGGCGATCTTGGCCAGCAGCTCTTGCGGATCGACCGGCTTGACCACGTACTCCACTGCGCCCTGGCGCTTGCCCCAGACCTTGTCGGTTTCCTGGTTCTTGGAGGTGCACATGATGATGGGGATGTGCTTGGTCGCGTCATCGCGGCTGATGGTGCGCGTGGCCTGGAAGCCGTTCATGCCGGGCATGACCACGTCCATCAGGATCAGGTCGGGCATGATTTCCTTGGCCTTGGCCACGGCCTCTTCGCCCGACTCGACGGTCAGGATCTGAAAGCCGTTCTTGGTCAGCAACTCGCCGAGGAAATGACGTTCGGTCGGGGAGTCATCGACGATGAGGATTTTCTTGATGGACATGGTGCCTTCCTAAAACTGGATCATCTGGCCTGGGCCGTTCATTCGTGGCGCACGTGCGCGCTCACGGCGGTCAGCAGGCTGTCTTTGGTAAACGGTTTGGTGAGGTATTCGTCGGAACCGACCATGCGCCCGCGCGCACGGTCGAACAGGCCGTCCTTGGAGGACAGCATGATGACGGGAGTTGCCTTGTAGCGGGCATTTTTCTTGATCAGCGAACACGTCTGATAGCCATCGAGCCGCGGCATCATCACATCGACGAAAATCACATCCGGCTGATGATCGCTGATCTTGGCCAGCGCATCGAAGCCGTCTTCGGCCAGTATGACTTCACAGCCGGCCTGACCGAGAAAAATCTCGGCGCTGCGGCGGATGGTGTTGCTGTCGTCGATCACCATGACCTTGACGCCGGCGAGATTCGACATGGACCTCCTCCTTTTACGGCTCACCCGGCGCGCATGATCACGCAGCCAAAGCAAACCCCTTGTTGATGCGATCATACCGACTGCTTTTTCAATAAGACAAGGCTGATGCGCGATTTGGCCCGGCGGCCTGCTTGTGGCAGCGGGCTGTTGCCATGGCCAAACCTGCATCATAGAACCCGGCGCAGCCCAGGTCTTGCCTGTTTTGCCAGAGACTGCGACGCGCTGCGCCCCCCCCGATTCTGCACAAGCGACTTTACCGCCATAAGCGGCGCGAGCAGTACCTTGATCGTTCAGCAATCGAGAGAGGGGGATTCGGCCAGACAAAAAAGAAACCCCGGTCCAAGGGGAAAACGACCGGGGTGTAATAGGCCCCGGCAATATGGCCGGGGCACCCGCTCAGGGAGGAAAAGCGGGAGGTGCGGGGGCGCACCCAGCTCCTAGGATAGAAAGCCCCACGCAAAGTTCAATGCGAATCACTCACCGTCTGTCGCCTCATCCGGCTGACTGGACGGCGGGACCGCTGCATCAAACCAGGCCCCCACGACTTTCTCTGTCTCTTCCACACCCTGTTTTTTCAGGCTGGAGAACAATTGCACGGTGATCAGCGGGTCACCGGCGAACTCGGCCTGCACCGCACGCAGCGTCTTGACCTTTTCCTGGTTGGTGAGCTTGTCGGCCTTGGTCAGCAGGCAGTGCACCGGCTTGCCGGTGGGACGGAACCACTCCAGCATGCGCCAGTCGCGCTCGGTCAGCGGGCGGCGCGCATCCATGATCAGCACCAGGCCGATCAGGCGCTCGCGGCCGATCAGATACTGGCCCAGCAGTTTTTCCCAGTGTGCGCGCACACTGGCCGGCACTTCGGCATAGCCGTAGCCGGGCAGGTCAACCAGATGGCGACCTGCACCGAATTCGAAGTAATTGATATGCTGCGTGCGTCCCGGCGTTTTCGAGACGAAGGCCAGCCGGGTATGATTGGCCAGCGTGTTGATTGCACTGGATTTTCCGGCGTTGGAACGGCCGGCAAAGGCAACCTCCAGCCCTGCATCGGGCAGGCTGTGCAGGTCATTGACGGTAATCAGGAATTTCAGTCCGCGAAACAGCGACATGGGCGGGGATCTCTATGGGCAGCGCGCGCCGGCAGGCACCGGCAGTGGCGGGAAAACAAGTGGCACGCGGCCTGTGTGGTTCGGCATTCTTTCTTGCTATAGAATAGCAGGATTATATTCGTTAGCCGTCGGTGAAACCGGCGCTTTTGCTTGGGGAGAGCATTCATATGCAGCGCGTGACCGCACTGGCAGCAGCACTGTTGATGACACTGGCGTCGAGCGTTTTCGCTGCCGAGGCGGCAAGCGCCAAGGGTGACCCGGTCAAGGGCAAGGAAATCGTCGACAAGGTCTGTGCTGCCTGTCACGGCGTCGACGGCAACAGCGCCGCGGCAGCCAATCCGAGCCTCGCCGGCCAGCATCCGGAATACATCGTCAAGCAACTGACCGAGTTCAAGAAGCAGGTGCGCAAGAACCCGGTGATGCTGGGCATGGCCACCCCGCTGTCGGATGCCGACATGCACAACGTTGCCGCCTACTTCGGCGCGCAACAGCCCAAGGAACGCGGCGCGTCGGACAAGGCGCTGATCGAGGCGGGCAAGAAGATTTACCGCGGCGGCATCGCCAACAAGGGCCTGCCGGCCTGTATGGCCTGCCACGGCCCGTCCGGCGCCGGCATCCCGGTGCAGTATCCGCGCGTAGGCGGCCAGCACGCCGGCTACATCGAAGCCCAGCTGAAGGCCTTCCGCAGCGGCGAGCGCACCAACAACGTGCCGATGCAACAAATCGCCGCCAAGATGTCGGACAACGACATCAAGGCCGTGGCCCAGTTCATGCAGGCGCTGCACTGATCTGCATCATTGCAACACCGCGGCCGGAACCGAATCCGGCCGCACCACTCCAAAGGGGCGGCCAACGCCCCTTTTTGCTTGAATGACGACCCGACGCCCCACCCCCTTTCTGCGCGCACTGTACGAACTCCTGTCGTCCATGCGCTTTGCCATCAGCCTGCTGACGGTGCTTGCCGTCGCTGCGGTGGTCGGCACCGTCCTCAAGCAGAACGAGCCCTATACCAACTATCACTTCGAGTTCGGTGACTTCTGGTTCGGCATCTTCGAGCCCATCGGCCTGTTCGACGTGTATCACGCGGGCTGGTTTCTGGGCATCCTCGCCTTCTTGCTGCTCTCGCTCGCGCTGTGCATCTATCGCCACCTGCCGGGCATGCTGCGCGACATCAAGGGCTACCGCGAGCACGCCAGCCTCACCTCGCTCAAGCTCATGCACCACGTGGCCGAACAGGACGGCAGCATTGATCTGGCAGCCGCCCAGGCCCAGCTGGGCCGCGCCGGCTATCGCTGGAAAATCCGCGAGGAAAATGGTGCAACACTGCTGGCCGCCAAACGCGGCAGCTGGCAAAAACTGGGCTATTTCTTTGCCCACGCCGCCATCGTGGTGATCTGCATCGGCGGCCTGCTCGACGGCAACGTGGGCCTCAAGATCAGCGAGCTTCTCGGCAGCAAGACGGCTGAAACACGCGAAATCCCTGCCAGCGCCGTGCCGCAGCGCAGCCGGCTTGGTGCAGACAATGGCGCTTTCCGTGGCAATGTCGAGCTGAACGAAGGCGGTGGCGGCGCCGACGTGGTGTTCATCAACTCCGGCAACGGTTATTACGTGCAGGAGCTGCCCTTCATCGTGCGGCTCAAGCAGTTCCACATCGAGCACTACAGCACCGGCCAGCCCAAGAAGTTCGCCTCGGACATCGAGGTGCTGGATCGCAACACCGGCAAGCTGATCAAGGCCGGCACGGTGGAAGTGAACAAGCCGCTGATCGTCAATGGCATCGCCATCTATCAGTCCAGCTTTGGCGACGGCGGCTCGGACCTGACCTTTGCCCGCCGCGATCTGCAGGGCGGCGCTACGTCGACACTGCAGGGCCGCTCCAAATCGAGCCAGCCGCTGACCATCGGCAAGGATGCCTACACGCTGGAAACCGGCGACCTGCGCGTGTTCAATATCGAAAACATGGGCAAGACCGGCGCGCAGACCTCGGCCGTGTCGGTCAACCAGTTCGAGCAGGCGCTGCAGGCAGCGCGCTCGGTCAAGGGTGAACACAATCTGCGCAACGTCGGCCCGTCCATCCAGTTCAAGCTGCGTGATTCGGCCGGCCAGGCCAGCGAATACCTGAATTATCTGGCGCCGTTCAGCGACAACGGTGCGCTCTATCTGGTCAGCGGCATGCGCCGCGCGGTGAGCGAGCCGTTTGCCTTCGTGCAGCTGCCGCTGGATGACGACGTCAAACCCGATACCTTCTTGCGCCTGCGTCACACGCTGCTCGACCCACAGCAGTGGCCGGCGATTGCGCGCCGCACGTCCGAGCAGGCCTTCAAGGACGGCGCCTTCTCTGCCACCAAGCGCGCCGATTTCGAGGCGGTCACCCAGACCATCCTGCAGCAGTTTGCCCAGGGTGGTTTCCCCGCCATTGAGCGTTTTCTCGCCGCCAAGGTGCCCAAGGCCGAGCGCCCGGCCGTGGCGCAGACCTATCTGAAAATCCTGCAGGGCGCCGCTGTCGATGCACTGACACTGGCACAGCAGCAGGCCGGCCAGCCGGTGCCCGCCATGGATGAGCGCCACTACCGCTTCGTGGTGGACAGCCTGGTGGCCACCAGCGCACTGTTTGATTACGGCAGCAGCATCTATCTGCAGCCCACCGGCTTTACCGAGATCAAATCCAGCGGCCTGCAACTAACGCGCGCGCCGGGCATGAAGATCGTTTTCCTCGGCTCCATCCTGCTGGTGCTGGGCATTTTCTGCATGTTCTATATCCGCGAGGAGCGCCTGTGGCTGCACCTTGCCAACGGGCGTACGCTGCTGGCCATGAGCAGCAACCGCCGCACCAGTGACTTTGATCGCGAGTTCGAGCGCCAGCGCGCTGCGCTGCTGCCCGCCGCCAATGGAGAAGCCGCATGACTGCCGCCTTGAGCCTGCGCCAGCGCAGCCCCCTCGATTTTGTCTTTGCACTGCTGGCACTGCTGGCCGGCGGCTTCGCCTTCTCGCGCTATGGCCACTACATGGACTACTACGAGCAGGGCATCCTGCTTGGCGCCACGCTGACGCTGATCGGCTTTGGCTGGTTCTGGCCGGCCATGCGCGTGTTCCTGCCCGTCTCCGCCGTGATTGCGCTGTGCGCCATCGGGCTCTACCAGGGCGATCTGGCACGCGGCCAGACGGCATTCTGGCTCAAGTACATGTTGGCCAGCCAGTCGCTGGTGATGTGGATGTGCGTGTGCTTTTTCCTCGCTACCGGCATGTTCTGGCTCGGCTTGCTGCGCCGCTCGGAAACCGCGCTGTCCATCGGCGTGGGGCTGACCTGGGCAGCCACGACCGCAGCGCTGTCGTCGGCGCTGGTGCGCTGGTACGAAAGTTATCTGATCGGCGCCGACGTGGGCCACATCCCCGTCTCAAACCTGTATGAAGTGTTCGTGCTGTTCTGCCTGATCACCGCATTGATGTATCTGTATTACCAGGCCCGCTTCAAGGCACGCAGCACCGGCGCTTTCATCCTGCTGGTGATTGCAGCCGCAGTCGGCTTCATTCTCTGGTACACCTTTGACCGGCAGGCGCATGAAATCCAGCCGCTGATCCCGGCGTTGCAATCGTGGTGGATGAAGATCCACGTCCCGGCCAACTTCATCGGCTATGGCGCGTTCGGCCTGTCGGCCATGCTGGGCGTGGCCTGGCTGCTGGCAGTACCGGCCGAGCGCCAGAACACGCAGATCCGCAACGCGTTGTATGCAGCAGCAGCCGGCATCGCACTGGCTGGCATCGTGCTCTACATGCAGGCCGATGCCTGGTTCCCCGAGCTGGGCTCGGGCGCCGGTTTCATCACCGGTGCCGCCCTGTGCGTGGCCGCTTGCGTCATCGTGCACCTGCAGCGCGGTCTGCTGTCCGGCCTGTTGCCCGCGCCGGATACGCTGGGCGAGATCATGTACAAGGCGATTTCGGTCGGTTTCCTGTTCTTCACCATCGCCACCATCCTGGGCGCAGCTTGGGCAGCAGAAGCCTGGGGCGGCTACTGGAGCTGGGACCCGAAGGAGACCTGGGCGCTCATCGTGTGGCTCAATTATGCGGCCTGGTTGCATATCCGCCTGGTGAAGGGCTGGCGCGGTGCGGTACTGGCCTGGTGGGCGGTCGCCGGCCTGCTTGTAACCACGTTCGCCTTCCTCGGCGTCAACATGTTTCTGTCCGGCCTGCACGCTTACGGCAAGCTGTAACCAGCAATACAGGCATTCGCGCCGCCAGACCGCGCCGATAAACGGTTTACATCAGGGTTTACTTGTAGTGCGGTCGACCCTGATACTGTCTTAATCTGTAACTGCATGCAGTCATGGAGGGGGACACCGATGGATGGCGTGATCTACCACAAAACCGAAAAAGGCCAACGCGAACTGACCGAGCGCACGCTCGCGCTTTCGCCACGGCTGCGGCAGTTGCTGATCCTGATCGACGGCAAGCGCAATCTGGGCGACCTGCAGCAGATGTCGGCTGGCGCCGACCTGACCGAGCCACTCAATCGCTTGCTCGACGCCCACCTGATCGAAGTCCTGTCCGGCAATCCGCTGCTCAAGCCCAAGGCCGAACCCATGACGAGCCAGCAAGGTGGCCTGACGCCGGAACGGGTAGCTGCGGTACTGCGCGCCGTACACGCCTGCAGCCACCAGTATCTGGGCCAGCAATGGGCCGACAAGCTGGAATCGGCCATACGCGCCGCGCGCACGCCACAACAACTGCAAACGGTGATCGACGATTGCCTGACCGCGTTGCGCCGTTCCGGCCACCGCGGCGCGGCCGATACCTGCCAGCGCGAGGTTGCCAGTGCGCTGACCGCCTGAGAACCCGTCTGCAGTCTGGCTGCAAAGGGCTGATCGGGATTCATGCGCCGCTCAAGCCCGATGTACGACAGTACATTCCGGTTTTTGCGCCATACCTCAGGCCGCCGAGCCGCCTCCGGCCAAAGCGCAAACAAGCTTCTGAGCCACAGGCTCTGTTGCCAAAATAAGACATCGGTGTTTGTTTGCCACGGTGCAGCAGCGCGGTTCTTGCGTACATTGCCGTCGATTCGTCAGCACGGATTCATGATTGCGCCCTGCCGTGGGGCGAACTGGCATAAACTTATAAGCTCGGACTTAAATTAGCAGTGTGCCCAGCACGCGAGGAAAGCAATGGAAGGGGTGATTTACCGCAAAACCCAGAGCGGCCTGGATGAGATGATCACCCGCGCCAACGGCTTGAGCGTAAAACTGCGCCAGCTGTTGATACAGATCGATGGCCTCAAGCCTGTGAGCGCACTGGTCACCCCGCTGTCCGGCCGGGAGCTGGTGCAGGGTTTGATGTCGCTGGAATGGGATGGCCTGATCGAAAAGATCGGCACCGTGCCGGTCGCACCCGCCACCGGCAAGGCAAGCGAGCATGCCGCGGCAAACGGTGCGACAGGGGCGGACAGTGGCCTGATCAGCAGTTCGCAGATCGAGCGTATCCGTCAGGTATTACAGATGTGCAATCGCGCCCATCTGCAAGGCGAGCTGGATGACTGGCTGGACACCACACTGCCGCGCGCCAACACCGAGCTGGCGCTCAACAGCTGTCTGGACTTCTGGAACATGCGCATGCAGGAACGCGGCCAGGCCGCGAATGCACGCACCTATATGCAACAGATTACGGCGATCCTGCAGAAAAATTGATCGCTGCAGCCAGCAAGGCTTGCTCCAGCGCCGCCCAATCGGGCGGCGTTGCTGCTTCCACGATGACCTCGAAGCGGTTGTCGCGCCGATAGGCCGACACGGCGGCGCCGGCCATGCCATCTACCCAGTCGAAGCGATACCAGTCGCGCTCGGTCTGGAACACCCCCTTGGCGCGGCTCAACCCCGCCAGACCATAAGCGGCAGGATCGCCCAGCCGCTCGAACAGATCGGCCAGTTTCGCACTATGGAATAGTGTTTCCGGCGGCAAGATCCAGCCGCAGCTGTGCGAGCCCAGGCTGGATTGCGTCTTGCGCAGCGGCCATTGCGTCGATGCCTCCGCGACTGCCTCCGTCGTGCGCCGGCGTGGCTGCAGCACGGCATTGCCGCTGTGCACATGCGCTTGCGGCTGCTGCGGCCAGCGAGCCTCGTCCAGCGTCAGGTCAAGCAGGGCCGGGTCAAACGCACCCTTGTAGGCATCGACCACCGCCAGCTTGGGCGGGAATAGCGCATCGGCCAACGCGTGCGCGCGATCCACCTGCTCGGCGTCGGCCAGATCACCCTTGTTGATGACCAGCACGTCGGCCAGCTCGATCTGGTCGCGCCAGGTCTGGTGGCTGTTGTAGCGCGCATCGTCGAGATGGCGCGGGTCAAGCAGCGTCACCACCGCGCGCAGCGCATAGGCACCGGCCACCATGGGGTCACGCAGCAGGTCGACAATGCCGGCCGGGTGACCCAGTCCGGAGGGCTCGATCAACAGCCGGTCCGGCCGCTGCCCTTCCTTGCCGGGGCGGGCGATCTTGCCCAGCGCCACGCGCAGCATGGGGCTGGTGGTGCAACAGATGCAGCCGCCCGGCACTTCGGCCACGCGCACGTCGTCGCCGCCGTCACCGCTCAGGGTGGCACCGTCAATGCCGACCTCACCGAATTCGTTGACGATGACGGCCCAGTATTCATCAGCCGGCTTATCGGCCAGCAGCTTGAGCAGGGCAGTGGTCTTGCCGACACCAAGAAACCCGGTAATCAGGTTGACGGGGATTTTTTCGTTCATGAGGCACAAATGATTGCGGCCGGTGTTATTTCAACCAGCTCAGTATGGGGGCCCATTGGGCGTGATCGCGCTCGTAGCGCGGCTTGGGCAGATCGAACAGCGTGAGGCCGCGCGGCTGCAGCTGCACGTAGAGCTGCGTTTCGCGGATATGGGTCAGCACCGGCAGGCCGAAGCCGGCCAGAAAACTGTCGAGCTGGCGCGCAGACTGCGTACGCGGATTGAAGCGCATGGCGACGATGCCGATCTGCACCTCGCCCTTGCGCACGACTTTTTCCTCGGCCAGCTGGCGGAAGAAGTCCTCACTGGCCCACATGTCGAACGCGGCCGCCTGCACTGGCACCAGCACGCGCCGGCACACCTTGAGCGCTGCTTCGAGCTTCTTGCCATGCAAGCCGGCCGGGCTGTCCAGCACTGCCGCTGTCGTGCCCTTGGGTGGCCGCAACGGCTCGCCATCGGCGATGTCCCAGCCGTGAATGGCCGGGTAGCGCTGCGGCCGCAAGGCCAGCCAGCGCCGCGCGGAGTGCTGGCGGTCCAGATCACCCAGCATCACCTGCTCGCCCTGCCAGGCCCAGTAACCGGCCAGATTGGCCGCCAGCGTCGATTTGCCGCTGCCACCCTTGGGATTGGCCACCAGCACTGTTTTCATTCAGGCCACCGGGTGTTGCTGATCGGCGATTTCGCGGTGGCGCTGCACCACGCGGTCGATCACCAGCCGGAACCATTGCTGTGCCAGTTGCGGATCGACCTGCAATGCCGTCGCACGCTCGGCGATGCGTACCATCTGCGCGGCCTCGCGCTCGGCATCCACCGGCGGCAAGCCCTGCTGCGCCTTGTAATGCCCCACCTCGTCGGTCAGCACAAAACGACGTGCCAGCAACTGCAGCAGCTGCGCATCAATTTCGTCGATCTGGCTGCGTAGTGGCGCCAACGGGTGTTCGGTGCTCACGGCAGCCTCGCTCATGCGTCCGGCGCCGGCTTGTGCGGGCGCTTTTTGGTCTCGTCGGTGTGCAGCAACTGCATCGCCGCGCCGGTTTCACCGGCCAGCAGCTTGGGCAGCACGTGGTGCGCGCGCGTCATGGCATCGCCGATGGCGTCGAACTCTTCCTTGCGCGGCGGTTTGAGCACGAAATTGACCACCTCGTTGCGATCACCGGGGTGGCCGACGCCGATGCGCAGGCGCCAGAAATTGGGCGTACCCAGATGCGCCTGGATATCGCGCAAGCCGTTGTGGCCACCATGACCACCACCCTGCTTGAGCTTGACCTGGCCCGGCGGCACGTCCAGCTCGTCGTGCGCGACCAGGATCTGGTCCGGCAATATCTTGTAAAACTGCGCCAGCGCCAGTACGGCGATGCCGCTCTTGTTCATATAGGTTTGCGGCTCCAGCAGCCAGACGTCCTGCCCGTGCAGGCGCACCTTGCCCACCAGACCATGGAATTTCACATCGTGGCGCAAAGGCACCTTACCGTCATCGGCCAGCTGGTCCACCCACCAGAAACCGGCGTTGTGGCGGGTATCGACATATTCAGGGCCGGGGTTGCCAAGGCCGACGATGAGCTTGATCTGGGACATGTATCGATTCAATCAACGAAAAACAGCCGCCATTATCGCACGGACAAGAAAAAACCCGCCGGGCTTGCGCCGGGCGGGTTTCATGCCAAACAAGACCGGATTAACCAGCCTTGGCGCCGTTCAGGCTGGCAACAGCCAGGTCATCACCGCGAGCCAGCGACGACAGCGAGACGCCTTCCGGCAGCTTGATGTCGGACAAGTGAGCGATGGCATGGCCAGCGTTCAGGCCGGACAGATCAACGGTCAGGAATTCCGGGATCTTGGTGGCAACGCAACGCACCAGCGCTTCGTTCAGGATGTGGCTGACCGAACCGCCTTGCAGCTTCACGCCTTCCGAAGTATCAGCGCCGACGAAGTGCAGCGGAACGCGGATTTCAACTTCGGTGTTGTTGTCCACGCGCTGGAAGTCAACGTGCAGCACCAGTTGCTTGAACGGGTGGTAGTTGACCGAGCGAACCAGCACTTGCTCAGCCTTGCCGTCGATCGACAGCTGGATCAGCGAAGTGTGGAAAGCTTCTTCTTGCAGCGTGTAGTACATGCTGTTGTGTTCGAGAACGATGGCTTGCGGTTCCTTGGAACCACCGTAAACGATAGCCGGGAGCTTGCCAGCATTACGCAGGCGGCGGCTCGCACCGGTACCCTGCTGCGGACGTGCCTGGGCTTCGATAGTGTAAGTCATGATGTAACTCCGTTACTTCAAAAAACGCCAGCCGCCCGCGACCAGAACGGCTTGCGATTCCGGGCACAATTGCCCGTGAATTCCTTAATCAACGAAGAGGGTCGAAACCGACTCTTCGTTGTTGATGCGGCGCATCGTTTCGGCCAGCAAGCCGGCAATCGACACTACGCGGATACGATCCGAGCCACGGCCGGCTTCCGGCAGCGGAATGGTGTCGGTGACGACCACTTCATCCAGATCGGAATGCAGGATGCGCTCGACGGCAGCACCGGACAGCACCGGGTGGGTGGCGTAGGCCATCACCTTGGTAGCGCCGTGCGCCTTGAGTGCCTGCGCGGCCTTGCACAGCGTATTGGCGGTGTCGATCATGTCGTCGATGATCACACAGGTGCGATCCTTTACATCACCAATGATGTGCATCACCTCGGCCACATTGGCCTTGGGGCGGCGCTTGTCGATGATGGCCATGTCGACGCCAAGCTGCTTGGCCATGGCACGTGCACGCAGCACGCCGCCAACGTCGGGGCTGACCACCATCAGGTTGTCGTGGTTCTGCGCGCGGATGTCCGCCAGCAGCACCGGGGTCGAATAAATATTGTCGACCGGAATATCAAAGAAGCCCTGGATCTGGTCGGCGTGCACATCCACGGTCAGCACGCGGTCCACGCCGGCAATCGTCAGCATGTTGGCGACGATCTTGGCCGAGATCGGCACACGCGCAGAGCGCGGGCGTCTATCCTGGCGGGCATAGCCAAAGTAGGGGATGGCGGCAGTGATGCGGCCTGCGGATGCACGCTTGAGTGCATCGACCATCAGCATCATTTCCATGATGTTGTCGTTGGTGGGCACACAGGTCGACTGCAGCACGAAAACGTCGCGACCGCGCACGTTCTCCAGCAGTTCGACGGTGACTTCACCATCGGAGAAGCGGCCTACAGTGGCGCGCCCGAGGGAGATGTCGAGGTGGTTGACCACATCTTCGGCAAGCTTGGGGTTAGCATTGCCGGTAAACACCATGAGGCTGTCGTAAGCCATTTCCGAACCCTGAAAAAACGAAAAGCGTGTAACGGGTTACACGCTTTTCTACTTTCGAATTGGCAGGGGAAGAAGGATTCGAACCTTCGCATGTCGGAATCAAAATCCGATGCCTTAACCAACTTGGCGACTCCCCTATCGAACCTTGCTGCAACTGCTATACAGCGTATTCGTATAACGGGTGGCGACTCAGCGATTTCGCTTCAAAAACCGTCGCTCCGTTAGGAAGCCGAGATATTACCCTCGCAATTTCGTTTTGTGAAGCACTAAATGCAAAAAAACATGCGCCGGACCCGGTCATGCGGGTGGGCAGGTGCTGCGCCAGCGCAGCGCGCGCCGGCAACAAGGCAGGAAACAATCTACACGCTACTGCCTCGAGATCATTTCTTGTCTGTTGATAATCAATGGCTTGTGCGGTGATGGGTAGCGTATCGCGCACCAGGTCATCCGCCTTGAAGATCGCCGGCGTAGGCACATGCACCTGCGGATGCAGCACCAGAAAAAATCCGTCCGGCGTGGTCAGCGGCGTCATGATTTCGCCGATGCCTTCAACGAATGCGTTCTGGCCGTAGATGAAAAACGGCACGTCGGCGCCGAGCTGCAGACCGATCTGCATCAACTTTTCGCGGCTGAGCTGCAAATTCCACAGCCGGTTGAGCGCCAGCAGCACCGTGGCGGCGTCAGAACTCCCGCCCCCCAGCCCGCCGCCCATGGGAATGCGCTTCTCTATCCCCAGATCGACACCTGCCGTGCAGCCAGTCTCCTGCTGCAGCAGGCGCGCCGCACGCACGATCAGGTCTTGCGAGGCCGGCACATCCGGCAGCGGGTTGTGGTGCACCACGTCGCCATCGGCCCGCACACGCAGGTAGAGCGTGTCGGCCAGATCGATCAACTGGAATACGGACTGCAGCAAGTGATAACCGTCGGCTCGGCGACCAACGATGTGCAGGAAGAGGTTGAGCTTGGCCGGCGCGGCAAAGGCCTGCCAGCCGTCTTGCGGTGAAAACATCATGGCCATTCGGTGATGGCGATGCGCACGTCGAGCGCATCGCGCTTCAGTTGTATCAACTTGGGATATTGCGGTGCCGGCACGCCGAAGGACACCTGCCAGCCGGCCTGCGCAAAGCGTCGGCTGCCGTCGCTGGCGGTCTGGTCATCGCTCACCGGCAAATCAGGGGCGGTGCGCCCTTCTATCCACCAGCGCAGCGGGGTGACCGGAATGGTGTAGCCGGTGGCACCCTGCAGCAGCGATTCGGCATCGGATGCCTGCAGCTTGTTGCCCTTGCTGTCGGTGAACTCTGCCCCCTGTGGATCGAAGGCCAGCCGCGCTTGTGTCTCGCCCAGCGCGCTGCCCAGCTCGATCTCGGCATGCTCACCGCTGCGCCGCCAGCGGAAGCTGGCCGTCTCGGCCACCTTCTGCCCGTCCAGCTCGCCACGCAGTGCCAGACGGCCATCGGCGGCAAAATCAATATGCGTCGCCGGTGGCGGCGTGGCACAGCCGGCCAGCAGCAGCGCCGCAGCCGCAAGCAACAGCCTGCGCATCAGCGGATGCCCAGCCGCTTGTTCACTTCCAGCAGGGTGGCGTTGGCCGGGTCGGCCAGCAGCATCGCGTCATACACCTTGCGCGCCTCAGCCTTGTCACCCGACTGCCACAGTACCTCGGCGTAATGCGCGCCGATTTCCGGGTCACTCATCAGGCCGTAGGCACGCGCCAGCAACTCGCGCGCCTCCTGCAGCTTGCCCTGGCGGAAGCGCAACCAGCCCATGCTGTCGATGATGATAGCGCTGTCCGGCTCCTTGGCCAGCGCGGCAGTCAGCAGCGTTTCGGCTTCGTCCAGCGAGCGATTGCGGTTGGCCAGTGTATAACCCAGCGCATTCTGTCCCTGCACGCTGTCGGGCTTGAGCGCCAGATAGCGGCGCAGATCGCGTTCGGCGTCGGCATCCTTGCCCAGCAAATCGGCAATCAGCGAGCGGTCATACAGCAGGTCGGCATTATCCGGATAGGTCTTGAGGCCGTTGCTGAGCACCTGCAAGGCCTGATCGTATTGCTTGGCCTCGCGCCACAGTTGCGCCTCCAGCTGCAGGCGCTCGACGCGCGCATCGTTGCTGTCGGCCTGCATGGTCTGCAGCATGGCCAGCGCGTCTTCCATGTGGCCGCTGCGCGCCAGCAGGCGGATGCGACGCTGATCGGCATTGCCCTTCAGATCGCCCTCGACACTTTCATACCATTGCAGCGCCTCGTCGGTGCGGCGCTGCTCTTCGGCAATCTGGCCCATGTAATAGCGCAGATTGGGGGTTTGCTGCGGCGCCTGCTTGATGGCGGCGCCCAGTCGTTGCTCGGCCAGCGCGAGATTGTGCTGCTGCAGCGCCACCAGACCGCTGCCCACCTTGGCTTCCAGATTGTCCGGCTGCACCGTCAGCGCGGCATCGTAATATTTGAGTGCTTCGTCATAGCGCTTGGCCAGCACCAGCTCCTTGGCGACCGACAACTGCACGTTCAATTGCTTGGGATGGCGTTTTTGCGCGGCTTGCAGATAGGCCAAGCGTTGCTCGGCCGGCAACAGCTGGGCATGGTAGACCAGCGGCGTTTCCCAATCGGGCTTGAGTTGCTCGGCAGCGTCCAGTTCGGCAATCGCTTCATCGACCTTGCCGGCATTGGCCAGTGCTACCGCATGCGCGAAATGCGCCTCGGCCAGCTTGGGATAGGGCTGGATCAGCGCTTCGGTCAGCTTGAGCGCGCCAGCCCGATCAGTGCTCTTGTCCCACAGCTGATGCAACTGGGCAAAGAAGGGCGCCACTTCCTTGGGCTGATCACGCAGTATGCCTTCCAGATAAGGCTGGGCTTCGTCCAGGCGGTTGGCGCGCAGCAGCAAGCCCAACATCACCTGCTTGGCCGGGCGCGAGCTGGGTGCACTATCGATCCAGATTTGTGCATCTTCGCGCGCCAGCGCAAGCTGACCGGTGCCCATGGCCACCTCGGTGGCACGCTTGGCCACGCGCGGGTCCTGCGTGCGGCGGGCCAGATCGCTCCAGGTTTGCGCCGCCAGCTGGCCCTTGCCGCGCTGCAGCGCCACTTCGCCCACCAGGAAGCGCAGCAACAGATCGTCGGTCAGCGCCATGCGCGGCAGATCGGCATTGGGCGCGTCGCTGTCAGCCTCGTCATTCTGTGCGGCTGCCGGGCTGGATGCCGCGGCGACACCGGATGCCGCAGCCGGCTGCACATCGTTCTGCGCCGGGGGCACGCTGCTGCATGCGGCCAGCAACCAAGCCAGCGCCAAACCGCTACCGGCCAGACGCAATGAGGAAGGGATCGGCTTGAATACAGGCATGCTGGGCATGGCGACTTTCCAGTAATGAAGAAGTAAATAGACAAGGCACAAGACGACAGACTGCCAATCTTACGGGAATTCCAGCACAAACACTGTAGGCTGGCCTGTATATTTCAAGCTTTCCGGGTGGCAATTTGCCACGCCGCCGGGCCGTCCGTGTCCCTCATGATTTAGGTATAAGCAATGCCGGAACTTCCAGAAGTAGAAACGACGCGTCGCGGCATCTCGCCGCATTTGCAGGGTGCCTGCATCGGCGATGTGATCGTGCGCGAAGCGCGCCTGCGCTGGCCGGTGCCGGCCGATCTGGCGGCCACTTTGCGCGGCCGGCGCATCGAGGCCGTGGAGCGCCGCGCCAAATACCTGCTGCTGCGCTTTGCGCACGGTACGCTGATCATCCACCTGGGCATGAGCGGCAATCTGCGCGTGCTGACCGAGGCGTTCCCGCCCGAGAAACACGATCATATCGACATTGTGTTCGACAACGGCCAGCGGCTGCGCTATCGCGACCCGCGCCGCTTTGGCGCCGTGCTGTGGCACGCGGGCGATATCGCGCAGCACCCGCTGATTGCAGAACTGGGGCCGGAGCCTTTGTCGCTCGCCTTCAATGCGGCTTATCTGCACGCCGCGCTGGCAAGCAAGCGCATCGCCATCAAGCTGGCGCTGATGGACAATCATCTGGTTGTCGGGATTGGTAACATTTATGCCTCAGAATCGCTGTTCCGCGCAGGGGTTTCACCGCTGCGCCCGGCGCAATCGCTGAACGAGGCCGAATGTACGCGGCTGGTGGCCGCCGCCAAGGAAACACTGGAGGCAGCACTGGCCGCCGGGGGCAGCACCCTGCGTGATTATGTCGATAGCGACGGCAAGGCCGGCTACTTCATGCTGCAGAGTTTCGTCTACGGCCGGGCGGGTGAGCCGTGCCGGGTTTGCGGCACGCCCATCCAGCAGATGCGGCAGGGCCAGCGCTCAACCTTTCATTGCCCGACGTGCCAGCATTGACAAAGCCCCTCGTCGCGGGTGATAAAGCTTTCATTAGGCACGAAAAATAGCCATCCACTGTTCAGGTGGAGGAGAACCAGATGAGCACCGAATACCTGCATCAGGACAGCATTGCGGTCAACGACCCGGCCAATATCGAAGTCGTGGCCAGTGACAGGCTGGTGGGCAACTTCCAGGCCTACAGCACCTGGCGTGCCGAATTGTCGCAATCGATCACCCAGTTGTCGCGCTGGCTGAACGAGCAGGATCTGGACGACAGCCAGACCCAGCTGCGCATCAACCGCCTGCTGGACAAACTCAAGGATGACAAGCTCAACATTGCCTTTGTCGCCGAGTTCTCGCGCGGCAAGTCCGAGCTGATCAACGCTATCTTCTTCGCGCACTACAAGCAACGCGTACTGCCCTCCAGCGCCGGCCGCACCACCATGTGCCCGACCGAGCTGCTGTACGACGCCAGCAAACCCGCATCTATCCAGCTGCTGCCCATCGAAACGCGTGCCGCCAACGCTACCACCAGCGAGTATCGCCGCTACCCGGAAGAGTGGACCTCCATCGCACTCGACCTCGACAATGCCGATGCCATGCTGGCCGCCTTCCGCAAGGTGGGTGACACCAAGAAGGTGAGCACCGAAGAGGCGAAGAAATACAGCCTGTACGACGAAAACGACCCCGATCAGAAAATGACCGTCGATGCCGCCGGCCAGATCGAGATTCCGTGCTGGCGCCATGCCATCATCAACTTCCCGCACCCGCTGCTGGAACAGGGTCTGGTCATTCTGGACACCCCGGGGCTGAACGCCATCGGTACCGAACCCGAACTGACGCTGAACCTGCTGCCGAACGCGCACGCCATCCTGTTCATCCTGGCGGCCGATACCGGTGTGACCAAGAGCGACATCGATGTCTGGCGCAACCATATCGGCAAGGCGCAGACCGGCACGCGTGGCCGGCTGGTGGTACTGAACAAGATTGACGGCCTGTGGGACCCGCTGAAATCGGCCGGCGAAATCGAGGCCGAAATCGTCAAGCAGGTCGACACCACCGCGCAGTTGCTGGGCGTACCGACCCGGCAGGTGTACCCGATCTCGGCGCAAAAGGCGCTGGTGGCCAAGGTGCAGGACGACGATGCGCTGCTGGAACGCGCCCGCCTGACCGATCTGGAAAACGCACTGTCGTACGAACTGCTGCCCGCCAAGCAGGACATCGTGCGCGACAGCACCATGACTGAAGTGGAAGACATCGTGTCGGCCACGCGCAACGTCATCAATGCGCGCCGCAAGGGCGTGCAGGAACAGTTGCACGAATTGTCGGCACTCAAGGGCAAGAACCAGGACGTCGTCACGCAGATGATGGACAAGGTGATTGCCGACAAGAAGCATTTCGAACAAGGGCTGGTGCGCTTCCAGGCGCTGCGCAGCGTGTTCAGCCAGCAAACCAACCAGCTGCTGTCATTGCTGGGCATGGACGCGCTGAAGGCTGAAATTTCGCGCATCCGTGGCGAAATGGACAAGAGCCTGTTCTCGGTGGGCGAAGGCGGCCTGCGCTCGCTGATGGAGCGCTTCTTCAAGGACACCAACGCCAATATCGCCAAATCGGCCGAACAGGTGGCCGAAATCCAGGCCATGATGGCGGCAATGTACAAAAAGTTCAGCGAGGAACACGGTCTGGGTTCGGTTACCCCGCCGCCGTTCTCGACCTTGAAGTACCACAAGGAAATGGCGCGACTGGAAAAATCGTTCCGCGAGCATTTCAACACCTGGGGCAAGGTGCTGACCAACAGCCAGAGCAAGCTGACCAACAAGTTCTTCGAAACCGTGGCCAGCCGCGTGGTGTACGTATTTGAAGTAGCCAACCGCGACGTGGAAAACTGGCTCAAGGCCGTGATGGCGCCAATGGAAACACAGGTGCGCGAGCACCAGCTGCAACTGCGCCGCCGGCTGGAAAGCATCAAGCGCATCCACAAGGCCACCGATACGCTGGAAGAACGCCTGGAAGAGCTGGAAGACGTCGATCGCCAGCTTGCCTCACAACAGGGCGACCTGGACGAGCGGCTGCGTGCCGTCTATGGCTTGCTCAACCGCGAAATCGGTCGTTTGAAAGCAGCTTGATCCTGCGCTGCACGCCATGAAAAACGCCCGGAGAACCGGGCGTTTTTTTCTTTGACAACGACCCGCTCAGGGCGCCTCAAGCAGCGCCTGCAACTGCTCGGCAAACGCGAGGATGCGGTTTTCTTCATCCTCATGCAGCGCGTGATCACGCGGGTGCACGATATTGGGCAGGATGAGCGGCTCGGCATAGTTCATGCCACACAGCAACGCCGTAGCCTGCAGCGGCCGCAACAAGGCCGCCGGCTGGAAATGCGGGTCGTCACCCGGCCGATACTGCGCCCCTCCGGTAGTCAGCACCAGTTGCAGCAGCTTGCCCGACAGCGCCCTGCCCCCGTCGCTACCATAGGCCCAGCCCTCGGTCAGCACCTCATCCTGCCAGTGCTTGAGCATGGGCGGCGTGGAATGCCACCAGAACGGAAATGCCATCACGATGCGCTCGGCCCGTGTGCAGGCGGCCTGCTCGGATTCAGCGTCGATCTGCCCATCCGGGTACAGCCCCTCCAGATGATGGATCACCGTATCGGGCAAATCCTTGATCTGATCAACGATCAAGGTGTGTGCATGCGAGGTGGCCAGATGCGGGTGCGACAGCAGGATCAGGTTTTTCACGGCGATCTCCAGCGGCAACGGAATACCCGCTGCTGGCATTGACTGGGCTTTCACTATAGGCCCGTGTGCCGCGCCGCGCGTTATCATGGCATAAATCGACACGACGGATACAGCATGAGCACGACGCCCCTTACCCACTTCAACGCGCAAGGCGAGGCCGTGATGGTCGACGTCGGCGCCAAGACGGAAACCGCCCGGCTGGCGCGCGCCGAAGGCGTGATCCGCATGCAGGACGCCACCTTGCAGCTCATTGTCAGCGGTGGGCACCAGAAGGGTGACGTGCTCGGCATCGCCCGGCTGGCCGGCATCATGGCCGCCAAGAAAACCGGCGAGCTGATCCCGCTGTGCCATCCGATTCCGCTCACCCATGTGGCGGTCGACTTCGCCATCGAAACCGGCGCGGTGCGCTGTGCGGCGGTGGCCGAGACCGTGGGCCGTACCGGCGTGGAGATGGAAGCGCTCACGGCGGTGAACATTGCGCTGCTGACCATCTACGATATGTGCAAGGCAGTTGATCGCGGCATGACCATCGGCGACGTGCGGCTGCTGGAAAAGCGCGGCGGCAAATCCGGCCACTGGCTGGCAGAGAATCCGTTCACGATCTGAGGACTGCGCGTCGGATTTGCCTTAACGCCCGGCGCACGATCCGCTATCCTGCGCCCCTTCAACTTTTTAACCGGATACCGCGATGGAACCGCTGCGACTCTCCAAACGCATGGCCGAGCTGGGCTTGTGCTCGCGCCGCGAGGCCGATGAATACATCGCGCGCGGCTGGGTGTACGTCGATGGCGTGGTCGTCGACGTACTCGGCACCAAGGTATTGCCCACGCAGACCATCACGCTGAAAAAGGCCGCGCAGACCGCGCAGGCCAACCGCGTGACGGTGCTGATCAACAAACCCATCGGTTATGTCTCCGGCCAGGCTGAGGACGGCTATCAGCCGGCCGTGGTGCTGGTGAAGCCGGAAAACCAGTGGGACGGCGACACCACCGGCGTGGCGTTCCAGCGCGAACATCTGCAAAGCCTGGTGCCGGCAGGCCGGCTGGACATCGATTCGGTGGGCCTCCTGGTGCTGACGCAGGACGGCCGCGTGGCCAAAACGCTGATCGGCGAGAACTCGCAGGTGGAGAAGGAATATCTGGTGCGCGTCGAGGGTGATCTGTCCCCGGGTGGTCTCAAGCTCTTGAATTACGGCCTGTCGCTCGACGGCGAGCCACTGCGCCCGGCACAGGTGAAATGGCAGAACGACGACCAGCTGCGCTTCGTGCTCAAGCAGGGCAAGAAGCGCCAGATCCGCCGCATGTGTGAACTGGTGGGGCTGCGCGTGGTCGGCCTCAAGCGCATCCGCATCGGCAACGTCTATCTGGACGATCTGCCCACCGGCCAGTGGCGCTACCTCGCCGCCGACGAAAGCTTCATCTGACATGCAGCGGATTGATCTGCTGCTGGTCGAACAAGGGCTGGCCGCATCGCGCACCGCCGCGCAGGGCTTGATCGACGCCGGCCGCGTGCAGGTGGATGGCAAGCCGGTGAGCAAGTCCAGCAGCAAATTCGACGTGCAGGCGGTCATCAGCGTGACGCCGGACGAGGCCGACCGCTTTGTATCGCGCGGCGGGCTGAAGCTGGCCGGCGCGCTGGCGCAGTCCGGGCTGGACGTAACCGGCATGCAGGTGATCGACGTGGGCCAGAGTACCGGCGGCTTCAGCGATTGCCTGCTGCAGGCCGGTGCGCGCCGCGTGCTGGGGCTGGAGGTGGGCCACAGCCAGCTGCACCCGCGCCTGCAGGGCGATGCACGCGTAGTCACGCTGGAAGGCATCAACGCCCGCCACGTCACCCCGGCCGACCTGGCCGATCAGCTCGACGGCCCGGCCGGTGCCATTGTCGGCGATGTGTCGTTCATTTCACTGACCCTGATCCTGCCCGCACTGGCCTCCTTGTTGCCGAGTGGCGGCAAGCTGCTGTTCCTGGTGAAACCCCAATTCGAGGTAGGGCCGCAGGGGCTGGGCAAGGGCGGCATCGTGCGCGATGCCAGCCTGTATCCGCAGGTGGAACAGAAAATCCGCGCAGCGACCGAGGCAGCCGGCTTTGCGGTACTGGCCTACTTCGACAGCCCGATCGCTGGCGGTGACGGCAACCGCGAGTTTTTCATTTACGCCAACCGGCAATGAACAACGCGGCAAAAAGCTGATCCGCTGCGAACAAAAAACCCGGCTTGGCCGGGTTTTTTGTAGCTTATCCATGAATCATGGCCTGAGCGTAGCCAAAAGGCGCCTCACATCGGCTTGGCGACGTTGATCATCCAGTGCACGCCAAAGCGGTCCACCAGCATGCCGAAGCCATCGGCCCAGAAGGTGGGCTGATAAGGCATGTTGACCTGGCCGCCGTCGGCCAGCGCATCGAAAATGACCTTGCCCTCTTCCACCGTGGCCGGCGCCAGCGACAGCGCAAAGCCGTTCATGCCCGCCCCGGGTGCGGCACAGTTGTCCGACGCCATGATCTGCGTGTCGCCAATGGTGAAATTGCAGTGCATCACCTTGTTTTCCTGGCCCGGCTCGACCGGTGTGCCGGGTGGCACATCGCCGTAACGGGTCAGGAAGGTGGTTTTGGCGCCGAGCACCTTGCCATAGAAGGCCAGTGCTTCTTCGCACTGGCCGTTGCTGAAGAACAAATATGATTGAACCTGCATGGGCTTGCTCCAGACGCTAACCGGAAGAGCACCCAGTATAGGCACGGTCATTTACAAATAATGTGCGCCTTGCAGAACAGCTGGTATGCCTCGTCGACATCCGGCTTGAGGCTGGCGACGATGGCATTGTCCTTGTTGTTGCCGATCACTTCGTAGAAGTAATCCAGGCTTTCCGGGTAGGCAAACGCGGCCTGCCGCATCAGCTTGTGCGCCAGATCCGCCTCGCCCTTGAAGGCGTGCATGACCGCCGCATCGGCCAGCTGGCCCGGATACGGCCGCACGCTGTTGAGGTTGTCCAATATGCCCAGTTTCCACGGGATATCTGCATGGCTGGGCATGATGTAGTTGGACAGCGCGAAATCAGCGTAGTAATCAACAAAGGGGTTGCTGCGCAGGCGCTGCAGCGTGGCGATGTTCAGCCCGTTCTGCTTGGCATCCTTGGTCGACTCCAGAATGGGGTAAATGGTGACATAGTAGCTGCCACCCAGCACGGTAATCACCAGCAGTACGATGGCCGCAGCACCCTGCGCCACCTGCACCGCCTCGCCCGGCCATCGCCACTGCGGTACGTCGTCGCGCACCAGATACAGCATCAGGGCAAACGGCAGCGCAAAGTGGGCATACCACAGCGGGTACTCGACCAGGCTGTGCAGCAACGACACCAACACCAGCGCGGTAGCCAGCATGGCGGTGCTATCGGCACGCCGGCGCCACAGGCCCAGTGCCGCCCAGCCCAGCGCCAGCAGCGCCACGCCGGTACCGAGCACGCCGGTCTCTGCCATCAGGTTGAGCAGCGAATTGTGCGCATGGGTGAACAGCACGCTCTCGCTGACCACGGCAAATTCCGGCCGCACCTGATACAGCACGCTCTGCGCACCATAAGCCGACCAGCCCACCCCCAGCAGCGGATGCGCCTGGAAGGCCAGCCACGCCTTGTGCCACTCCACCAGGCGGCGCGAACCGTTGGATTCAAGCCGCGTCAGGCCGGTTGGCACCTCGGTCTGCACGTGCATGAAGTGCTGGAATACGTCGTTGATCAGCGGTGCGATGTATTGCATGGCCAGGATCAGCACGGCAGCACCGGCCAGCCAGGCAGCGAAATGGCGCGTGCGGTCGCGACTGAAAGCCAGCAGTACGAACGCCAGCGCCAGCCATGCCCCGGCATACATGAGCGGCGAGCGCGAGCCCGACCAAGCCACGCCCAGCGCAAGCCAGGTGAGCGCGATGATCAGCGCGGTACGCGGCAGCAAGTTGGCAAGGAAGCCACCGAATACCACGGCAGCCGCAACACCGCTCAGGGTAATGCCGGCATCGAACAATTGGCCCGGCCAGACGAAACGCCCCAGCAGCACGCACAGCAGGCCGGTAATGCCGGTCACCAGCGCACCGGTGACCACGATATTGACATTGGTACGCTTGCGTTCGGCCAGCAGCCAGCACGCGGCAGCCATCCCCCAGGTGAGGTAGTGGCCATACATGTTCTTCTGACCGATATTGCCGAAGATCAGCCGGCCATCGCCGAACTTGAGCAGCGACACCATCTGGCCTGCGCCGATGGCCGAGTTGAACAGCGCACCGGCCAGCAAGCCCCAGGCAAAGGCCGTCACCAAAGGTTCGATGCCAAATGCCTCGCGCGCACGCGCCAGCCCCCAGATCGATAGCCCGGCGGCAATCATGTACAGCGCCGGCACGGTGCGCTCCGACCAGTACGGCACCGGCATGAGCACGCACTGCAAACCGATCACTGCAGCCAGTGCCAGCCAGAACCACGCGGCCCACGGCACCGCGGTGCGCGCCTGCGCGCCATCGATGCGCTGCCTTGCCGGGATGCAGCTCGCCGCCGCCACCAGCAGCACCGAAAAACCGAATGCCATCAGCTCGGCCGGGAACACCGGATTGGGATTGTAGCGATAAGGAATGCCGCAGGGCACCGCAGCCAGCAGGAACAACAGGGCTTGGAAGACGTAGAGCATCACGAATCCGGGTTGAGAGTCTGCACAGGCTTGACCGTCCAGCCGGCCACCAGGCAGCCAACTTCGAACAGCAGCCACAGCGGAATGGCCAGCAGGCACTGGCTGGTGACATCGGGCGGGGTCACGACGGCAGCAATCACAAAAGCACCAACGATGATATAGGGCCGCCATTCGCGCAGCTTGGCTACCGACACAAAGCCCATGCGCACAGCCAGCACCACCAGCACCGGTACTTCGAAGGTCACGCCGAAGGCCATGAACATGCCCAGCACGAAATCGAGATACTCGGCCGAATCAGGCATCCACTGCATCGAGCTGGGAATGACCGAGGCAAGAAAATGAAACACCACGCCGAATACAAAGAAATAGGCAAACGCCATGCCGGTGATGAACAACAGCGTGGACGACACCACCAGCGGCAAAATCAGCTTCTTTTCATGCGCATACAGACCCGGCGCCACAAAGGCCCAGATCTGGTACAGCGTATGCGGCAGCGACAGCAGTAGCGCCACCACGGCGACGATTTTCACCTGCACCATGAAGGGTGACGCGATGCCGATGGTAATCAGCTTCTGGTTGGGCAATACATGCGTGAGCGGTGCAACGACGAAATCGTACAGGCGCTGCGAAAACGCAAAGCACACCAGAAAAAGCACGATGAAAACAAGTGCAATGCGTACCAAACGCGTACGCAGTTCAAGCAAGTGCACCAACAGGGGCTGCATATCGTTTTGCATGATCAGCGCCTGTCGTTGCCGGCAGCAACCACCGCCGGGGGAGCATCAAAGAGATCAAGCTGGCGCTCGTCGAACACTGTGCGTGCTGCGGCGTCAAGATGATGCACGGCCTCGACCGCCGACGCATCTTCAAGCGGCGCAACAGCTTCGGCTACACGCACAGCGGCAGACGCCGATGGCGCAACTTCCACCTCGACAGGCGGCGTTTCGGACAAGTCAGACGGGGCTGCCGTTTCAACAGGCTCGACTTGTGCGGCATAAACAGCAGGCATGTCTGCCGTACTGATTTCCGGCACAGACAGGTCTGGCGTACCAGCAGCATCCGCAGCCATATCGTCCAACGCGCTCGATAGCGGTTGCTGCAGCGGGGCCGCCAGCGTGCTCAGCTCCTCGCGCGCCTGCTGCACGGGCTCTACCAGGCTCTGGTGGATGGTGTTGCGCAGGCCGTCGCCCTCAGCGCGCAGCTCGGCCTCGATTTTCGCCAGCTCGGTCTGCTGCACCTCGCGGTTCAGATCGGCCTTTACGCTAGCGACAAAACGTTGCGCACGGCCGATCAGCGCACCGATGGTGCGCGCCACCGCAGGCAGGCGTTCGGGCCCGAGCACCACCAGCGCCACGGCGCCAATCACGGCCAATTCGGCAAAGCTGACATCGAACACGGCTTAGCGCTTGTCCTTGTCGGCAACTTCGGCGCTGCCAGGTGCACCGTCGTTCCTGGCTTTGGCAGCCTCATCACCCTTCAGGCCATCCTTGAAACCACGAACGGCATCGCCCAGGTCCTTGCCGGCATTGCCCAACTTCTTGGTACCGAAAACGACCACGACGATGGCCAGCACGATTACCCAGTGCCAAATGCTCAACGAACCCATGTGTTTGCTCCACGCAAAAAAAATTGATCAGACGGCGGCGAATTATGCGCCGGCCGCCAACGATGCCTGACTATTGTTACCGATCTACTGGTGTAGATGACCGGCAACAGGTGTATCAGTGGGTCGTCACGCCCAGAATCCCCGACGGCAGCCCCGGGCCACCGATCACGTGCAGGTGCAGGTGGAACACCGTCTGTCCACCACCCGCACCGGTATTGATCACGGTACGGAAGCCCTTCTGCAGCCCCAGCTGATCGGCCACCCTGGCGCCCACCAGCATCAACTTGCCCAGCAACGCCTGATGTTCGACCTCGGCATGCGCCAGGGATTCAATATGCGTCTTGGGCACCACCAGCACGTGCACCGGCGCAACCGGATGCAGGTCGTGGAATACGATGACGTCCTCATCCTCGTACACCTTGTTGGACGGGATCGCGCCGGTGGCGATCTTGCAGAAAATGCAGTCGGACACGGTCTTACTCCTTGGGGCGGGAAGCTTTTTCTTCGATGCCGGAGATACCCTCGCGGCGCGCCAGCTCGGCCAGCACGTCTTCGTGGCTCAGCCCCTCGTGGGCCAGCAGCACCAGCGTGTGGAACCACAGGTCGGCCACTTCGCGCACCACGTGCAGCTTGTCGCCGTCCTTGGCTGCCATCACGACCTCGACGGCTTCCTCACCCACTTTTTTCAGGATGGCTTCGGTGCCCTTGTGGAACAGCTTGGCCACATAGGAGGTGGACGGGTCGGCCTCGCGGCGGCTGGCCAGCGTGGCGGAGAGGCGTTCGAGGATATCGGCGGAAACCATGGGGCGTTGTCCGGTCTGAAATGGAAGAAGTCAGGCGCAATTATATGGCTGAATGTTGCACGCACGTTGCAGTTCAACGTGACAGATTGAAAAAGGCTGACTCGCGGTCAGCCTTGGCATGCCTGCAGTGGGGCACGATCAGTGCTTGTGGTAGATGGCGCTCGGGTCCTTGAGCACCGGGTCCACCGTTTCCCACTCGCCATCCTTGAGTACGCGGAAGAAGCAGCTCTGCCGGCCGGTATGGCAGGCGATGCCGCCTTCCTGCTCGATCAGGTAGATCAGCACGTCGCCATCGCAATCGAGGCGGATTTCCTGCACGCGCTGGTAGTGACCACTTTCCTCGCCCTTGTGCCACAGCTTCTGGCGCGAGCGCGTCCAGTAGTGCGCCGTGCCTTTTTCGGCAGTCAGCGCCACTGCATCGCGGTTGGCATAGGCAAACATCAGCACGCGGCCGCTGTCCTTGTCCTGCGCGATCACCGGCACCAGCCCCTTGTCGTCCCACAGAATGTCGTCGAGCCAGCTCATCAGTCCACCTTCAGCGTGGCGGCGGTGTAATCCGGGCTGGGCGTGTAGTGCGCGCGGATGGCAATCGCGCCGCCAGGCGCAATGCTTTGCGGCGCGGCATCGACACTGGCCGGCTTCTCGCGGCGGCCCTGCTCATCGACCACGTACAGGCTTTCCGCGCCATTGAAGGCGTAAACGGCCTTGCCCTCGTTCTTCAGGGTAAGAAACAGGGTCAGCTCGTTGTGCGTGCCGTGGCGCATATTGTTCACTTCGATCTTCAGCGGTTTGCCGGCGGTATCCACCTCCAGCTCGCAGGCCCAGACCATGGCCGGCAGCAGTGCCAGCAGCGCGAACAGCTTCAGTGCTTTCATAAACGAACCTCGATGCCGGCGGCGCGCATGGCTTCCTTGGCCTGGCGCACCGTGTATTCGCCGAAGTGGAAAATGCTGGCCGCCAGTACCGCACTGGCGTGGCCTTGTGTCACGCCATCGACCAGATGCTGCAGATTGCCGACGCCGCCCGAGGCGATCACCGGGATATCCACCGCATCGCTCACCGCACGGGTCAGCGGCAGGTTGAAGCCGATCTTGGTGCCGTCGCGATCCATGCTGGTGAGCAGGATTTCGCCCGCACCCAGTTGCTGCATCTTGCGTGCCCATTCCACCGCGTCAAGCCCGGTCGGCTTGCGGCCGCCGTGGGTGAAGATTTCCCAGCGCGAGTTGTCGGCATCGACCGCCTTGGCATCAATGGCCACCACGATGGCCTGGCTGCCGAACTTGGCAGCGGCAGCCTCGACGATTTCCGGATTGGTCACCGCCGTGGTGTTGATGCTGACCTTGTCCGCGCCGGCATTGAGCAAGCGGCGCACGTCCTCGACCTTGCGCACACCACCGCCAACAGTCAATGGAATGAACACCTGCGACGCCACCGCCTCGATCACGTGCAGGATGAGGTCACGGTTGTCGCTCGATGCGGTGATGTCCAGAAAGGTCAGCTCGTCCGCGCCCTGGTCATCGTATTTTTTCGCAATTTCCACCGGATCGCCGGCATCGCGCAGGCCGACGAAGTTGACGCCTTTGACCACGCGACCATCGGTCACGTCGAGGCAGGGAATGATGCGTTTGGCGAGGGGCATGGCAAGCTTCAGGGCGCCAGCGGGGCGCAGTAGATACGGGTTTGGTAAAGGAATTCGATCACACCATGCTGCTGGTGGCGATCAAACAGGGTATCGGCCAAGGCCATCATGTCATCAAAACCGGGCTGGCCGGCCTTGGGCACATAGGAGACCGACAGCACGCGGTCGCGCAACATGGCGCGGTCGCAGCGGTGCACATAGGGCAGGGCCACGCTGCGTGGCTCGGCGCCGAAAAAGGCACCTATGGCATCCGGATCAATGCGCGTGTGCTTCACTTCGTTGTAGTCGGTGCCGAAACGCTGCAGCAGCGCCTCGTAATCGACCAGAAACGGGGTGGCATCCAGCTCGCGGTCGTTCCAGATCAGCGCCACCTGTCCGCCCGGCTTGAGGATGCGCTGCCATTCGGCGCGCGTCGGCAGCGGGTCGAACCAATGAAACGCCTGGCTGGCCGAGATCAGGTCCACGCTGTCGTCGGCCAGCGTGGTGGCCTCGGCCCCACCTTCGATGCTGGCAAACAGCGGCGTGCCGGCAAAGCGCAGTTCAGCCGCCTCGCGCATTGCGCGGTTGGGTTCGACCGCACACACGGTATAACCGGCCTGCAGATAGAGTGCGGTGGATATGCCGGTGCCAGCACCGATATCGGCCACAACGGCACCGTCAGGCAACGCCCCCCAGCCACGCAAGGTCTCGATCACACCGGCCGGGTAGCCCGGCCGGCCGCGCACATAGGCGCCAGCGTGTTCGGAAAAGCGTTTGGTGGGATCGCTGCCGTGCTGCATGCCGGATCAGGCTGCGACCAGTTGGTCGGCCAGTTCCTGCGCGGCTTTGAAGTCGATGGTGCCTTCATAGATGGCACGGCCGGTGATCACGCCTTCGATGCCTTCCGCTTCGACTTCGGCCAGACGGCGCACGTCGTCCAGATTGGTCAGGCCGCCCGAGGCAATCACCGGAATGGTCAGCGCCTGCGCCAGCTTGACGGTGGCTTCGATGTTCACGCCGGACAGCATGCCGTCACGGCCGATGTCGGTGTAGATCACGCTCTCGACGCCGTAGCCCTCGAAACGCTTGGCGAGGTCGATCACGTCGTGGTCGGTAACCTTGGCCCAGCCATCGGTTGCCACTTTGCCATCCTTGGCATCAAGGCCGACGATGATGTGGCCCGGGAAAGCGTCGCACGCTTCGTGCAGGAAACCCGGCTGCTTGATCGCGGCGGTGCCGATGATCACGTAGTCGATGCCGGCATCGAGATACATCTCGATGGTTTCCAGGGTGCGGATGCCGCCGCCCAGTTGCACCGGTACGGCGCCGTCGATGGCCTTGAGGATGCTTTTGACAGCATCGAGGTTCTTGGGCTTGCCGGCAAAAGCGCCGTTCAGGTCGACGAGGTGCATGCGGCGCGCGCCCTGCCCCAGCCAATGGCTGACGAAGCTGGCGGGATCGTCGGAGAACACGGTGGCGTCGGTCATTTCGCCCTGGCGCAGGCGTACGCACTGGCCGTCTTTGAGGTCGATAGCAGGGATGATCAGCATGATAAAAAGCGATAAAGCGTTTTGATAAGAGGGACTTAGGCCTTGCCGTCCCAGTTTACGAAATTTTGCAACAATTGCAGCCCCGCCCGGTGCGATTTCTCCGGGTGGCACTGAATGGCAAAAATGTTGTCGCGCGCTACGGCAGCAGCGAAACGGTAAGGATAGGCCGATTCGATCACGGCCACATCGTCTGCCGGCGCGAAATGGTAGCTGTGCACAAAGTAAAAGCGCTCGCCATCCGGTATGCCGGCCCATAGCGGGTGGGCATGCTTGATGAACATTTCGTTCCAGCCCATGTGCGGCACTTTCAGCTTGTTGCCGTCGGCATCGATCATGCGGTCGGGCGGAAAGCGCACCACCTGGCCCTTGAACACACCCAGGCTGTCGGTCGGACCTTCCTCGCTGCGCTCGAACAAGAGCTGCGCGCCCACGCAGATGCCGAAGAACGGCTTTTCTCCGGCCGCCTTGAGCACCTCGGCCTTGAGGCCGGATTCCTCCAGGTGGCGCATGCAGTCCGGCATGGCGCCCTGGCCGGGGAACACCACCTTGTCGGCAGCAGCCACCACGGCCGGGTCGGCAGTCAGCTCGACCTGTGCGCGGCCATCGGCCACCAGCTCGAAGGCCTTGGTGACCGAGTGCAGGTTGCCCATGCCATAGTCGACGATCGCAATTTTTTGCATCGGCTTAGCCTACCAGTGTGCCCTTGGTGGACGGCGTGATGCCGGCCATGCGTTCGTCGTACGCCACGGCCATGCGCAACGCACGGCCCAGCGCCTTGAATATGGTTTCGGCCTGATGGTGGGCGTTCTTGCCCTTCAGATTGTCGATGTGCAGGCTGATGGCGGCATGGTTCACAAAACCACGGAAGAATTCGCCGAACAGATCCACGTCAAAACCGCCGATCATGGCACGCGTGTATTCGCAATCGTATTCCAGACAGGGGCGGCCGGACAGATCGACCACTACACGCGACAGCGCCTCGTCCAGCGGCACATAGCTGTGGCCGTAACGCACGATGCCCTTCTTGTCGCCCACGGCCTTGGCAAAAGCCTGGCCCAGGGTGATGCCCACGTCTTCCACCGTGTGGTGCGCGTCGATATGCAGGTCACCCACCGCCTTGATCTCGATATCGAACAGGCCATGGCGCGCCACCTGGTCGAGCATGTGCTCGAAGAAGGGTACGCCGGTATCGAACTTGGAGACGCCGGTGCCATCCAGATTCAGCGTGATGGTGATCTGGGTTTCCAGCGTGTTGCGGGTGACGGTGACAATACGGTCGGTCATTACTTGATGATCTCTTTCAGTGCCGCGACGACAACGGCGTTGTCTTCCGGGCGGCCAACGGTGAAACGTAAGCAATTATCCAAGACTTTCGGCCCGCCGTGCAGATTCTTGATGAGAATCTTCTTCTCTTTCAGTGCATTGAACACCGCAAGGGCATCCGGCACTCGCGCCAGGATGAAATTGGCCTGGCTAGGGAACGCCGTAACCCCCGGCAGCGCGTTCAATGCCGCAAGCAGATTGGTGCGCTCCTGCTTCAACACTGCGGCCTGGCCGTTGAGCACGTCCACGTGCTCCAGCGCCAGCTCGGTAGCAATCTGCGTCAATACATTGATGTTGTAGGGCAGGCGCAGTTTATCAAGCTCGGTGATCCAGCCCGGCGCACCCACAATGAAGCCCAGTCGCAGGCCGGCCACGCCGAGCTTGGACAGGGTGCGCATCACCAGCAGGTTGGGATAGCGCTGCAGGCGCGAGAAGAACGAGTCTTCAGCAAAAGCGTGATACGCCTCGTCCACCACCACCAGCCCCGGTGCAGCCTCGATGATGGCCTCGATCGCTGCCGCATCGAAGGCATTACCGGTCGGGTTGTTCGGATAGGCGAGGAACACCAGCGCCGGCTGGTGTTCGCGCACAGCCGCCAGCATGGCATCGAGATCAAGCGAGAAATCGGCCGGGTTCAGCGGCACGCCCACGTAATTGATGCCACAGAAGGTGGCGATCATCTTGTACATGACGAAGCTGGGCTCGACCGACAGCAAGGTGGCGCCCGGCTTCATGACCAGCATGGCCAGGAGCTGGATGATTTCGTCCGACCCATTGCCCAGCAGCACGTCGAAACCGTCCGGGATGCCCATGGCGGTTTTCAGGCCGGCCTTGATGCCGCTGCCCTGCGGGTCCGGGTAGCGGTTGATCGGCGCTTGCGCCAGCCGGCGGCCCAGCTCGGCCTGCAGCTCGGGCGGCAGATCGTAGGGGTTCTCCATCGCGTCGAGCTTGAGGAAGCCTTGTGCGGGCGGGACGTGGTAGGCGTGCAGCGCCGAAATCTCGGCACGCAGGATGTCGGTATGCGAGGTCATGCGGATTTCTTTTTGCGTTGGGGTGCGCGCAGTGCGGCGGCAAGGCCCTTGCGGGCCCATTGCAGTAGCTCGGGCTGCTCTTCAAGCGCGGCTTCAGGCGGCGGATAGTACTTCATTGTCTGCGGGCTGCCATCCTTCATGTGGTAACGGAAGGGCAGCAAACCGTACGCGGTGTAATCAGGAATGCTCTCGTCGTCGGCTTTGAAATAGAGCACGTCATCGACGACGATGGCAAAGAACAGCTCGTCGCAATAGATGCCATAGCCACCAAACATGGCCTTGCTGCGGATTGCACCCAGCGGGGCAAGCTGCTCGATCAGCCAGGAGAGGTATTCGTTTTTAGCTGCCATGCGCCACCGTAGCACGTGGGCAGCCACACCGTCATCCGCAGCGGCGCGGCGGCGAAAACAGCGGGGCTTCAATCGCCATCGCCGAAACCGCCATCCGGCCCGCCAACGTCAATATCAAGCAAATCAGCCTCGTGAGCCTGGTCGTCACCCAGCAAACGCCACCAGATCACCCCCAGCACGCAAGCCCCGCCGGCGAGCCCGGCACTGCGCATTGTGTATGCAAAGTATGCGCAGGCCCAGGCGGCGAGAAAAACGACAATCCGCAGCAATTTGAGTCTATCCATATTCACGACCTCCAGCAGGCAGGCGAGCCCTTAGACGGCACGCCGATGATGACAACACTCAGTGACCGCCGCCATCGCCCCCACCATCACCGCCGTCGCTACCGTCCCCTCCGTCACCATCTCCGCCGTCACCCCAATCCCAATCCAGGTCATCACCCCAGTCATCAAACACGTCGAGCGCGCGCTCGTCATCAAGCAGTTGATGGTGACCACCCGCCCAGAGCAAGCCACGGCGTGGGTAGATCTCCCTGACGATGGAGGTGGCCGTCGTCATGAGCTGCAGCACCATGATCACGGCGCCAACCCCGAATGCGGGCAGCGATACGATCTTCAGCCCAAAGACGATCACGGCCAGCCCGATCAACGAGCCGACTGCCCAGATCCGCAACAACTGGTCGATCGTCCGTGGCGAACTTTTGTTGGCGCGCGATGGGCGGGGGTATTCCGTGGCAGGCAGGAGCTCGGCGCGGTGCGGTTGCGGCTCTTGGCCTTGCTGGGTCGGCTGATTACCTTGCCCGGCGGAGCGGATGATTGCCGAAGCCGCCCCCCAGAAAACCAGCAACAGGCCCAAAGCCCCCGTGCCAAACAAGCCGAAGGAACCGCTTTCCATCCCCCATACGGTCATCAGCAGCGCAATGGTGCCACCTGCCAGCCAGACACCCAAGCGCGACATCATGGGCAATGCCCCCGGGCCGGTGACAAGACAACGCCAGCCTGCCTTGACCGGCCCGGGCAAGCAGCCAGTAGCGATGTTTCAGTCAAAGCTGCCGCCGCCGTCGCTGCAGCCGGCATCGTAGCTGCCAGAATCACTGCACGAACTGTCGTTGTCCGACGAGGACGATGACCAGTCATCGCTGCGCTCGTACAGGCTGCCCACGCTGTAGGATGTATCGACCAGGCTGGAATAATCGTTGCTGGCATGCAGCGAATTCACTTCGCTGCTGAGCGCCACTGCACGCCGCCGCTCTTCTGCTTCGTCGCGTTTTGCCAGATACAAGGGGCCGTCACCAGGCCGATAGGGGCTGTACACCCAGTCAAAAAACAGGCCCAACACCACCAGCACACCCAGCAACCAGCTCCACAGCCGGGCGTGGTGCAGCAGCGCCACCGCCAGTGCAATGCCCAGCAGCACCAACAACATGCGACCACGGCGGCGGTTCATCAAAGCACCCCGCCTTCCTTCATCTCGCGATAGCGGTTGACCAGCGCCAGCGGCAGGGCCTGAGGGGTGACATCGATCAGCTCGCGGCCGTGGCCGCTCAGCGCGTTGAATGCCTTGCGGCGCGCTTCCAGATACTCCAGCGTGCCGCAATGGGTGAGTGCAGCTTCAAAATCAGCCACCGGGCGCAGCAATTCGCTGTCGAGCACCGTCTCGCGCAGGCTGGCGCACAGCACGCGGTGCGGGTTGACCAGCAGGGTCATCGCATCGGCCAGGCTATCACTGTCTTCGTCGCGCAGATTGGTCAGCAACACCACCAGTGCGCGCTTTTTGGCGCGCTCGGCCAGCGCTTCGGCAGCGGCAAGGTAATCCGGGTGCGTTTCGCTGGCCTCCAGGTCGTACAGGCTGGACAGCAGGCGGTCGAACGAGGCTCGCCCCTTCAAGGGCGGCAGCCAACGCTCCTCCCCGCCAAAGGTATACAGGCCGATGGCATCACCCTGCTTTTGCGCCAGCCAGGCCAGCACCAGCATCGCATTGAGCGCGTGATCGAAGTGCGAGGTATCGCCATCCTGCGCCTGCATGCGGCGACCGCAATCGAGCAAAAAGATGATCTGCTGGTCGCGCTCTTCCTGATATTCACGGCTGATCGGCTTGCGCAGCCGCGCTGTTGCCTTCCAGTCGATGGCACGCAGCGCATCGCCCTCACGGTAATCGCGCAGCTGATGAAAATCGGTGCCTTCGCCACGGCGACGGCGGCGGATCACGCCGGCCTGCGGCACCAGGCGGTCGGCAGCCAGCAGCGAGCGCTTGAGCACCGGTGCAAAATCGGGGAAGACCTTGACCGGCGTTTCCGCGCCCAGCCACGCACGCCGCCACCACAGGCCCAGCGGCGATGCCACGCGTGCCTCAAGCCGGCCAAAGCGGTGATCGCCGCGCGCCTGCGGCTGCACGCGATAGACAAAGCGCACGAACTGCCCGGCAGAGAGCGTGCTGGGGTGGGGCAAGCCCTCCTGCCCCCAACCGGACGGATAGTGATCAAACAGCGCCAGGCGCAGGGTACGCCCCCCGGTGTGGCGCACGACAAGCGCAACGTCACCCCAACGACCAATGGGCCACACCCCGGCCACGCTGCGCTCTGCGCGCAACACCGGCACACGCCAGCCCAGCACGGCGTCAGCCAGCACGGCAAGCAATACGGCAGCCAGCACCAGCCACCAGGCCAGCAGCGGCAACCAGGGCAAGGCCAGCGCGAATGCGAGCAGCGCGGCAAACAGCCAGAGCAGCTTGCGGGTGGGCGTCATGCGCGCGGCGCGGCGATCTGTTCCAGCAGGCCGGCCAGCGCGCGGTCTGCCGTCAGGCCATCCAGCTCGGCCTCGGGCGCGAGCGCCACTCGGTGGCGCAGCACCGGCAATGCGGCACGCTTGACCTCATCCGGCGTCACATAGTCATTGCCGTCGATCAAGGCCAGCGCACGGGCCACGCGCACCAGCGAGATCGCGCCGCGCGGGCTGGCGCCGATGGACAGGCCCGGCCAGTCACGCGTGGCGCGCACGATGCGCACCGCGTAATCCAGCACCTGCTCGTCCACGCGGATGGCGGCGGTCACCTGCTGCAGCGCCAGCACGGTGTCGGGCTTGATCAGCGTGTTCACTGCGTTCACATCCAGCCCGTCGCTCGATGCGGCACCAGTCACCTGTTTGACCAGCGCCAGCTCTTCGCCTGCGGTCGGATAGTCGATCAGCACCTTGACCAGAAAACGGTCGAGCTGCGCTTCGGGCAGCGGATAGGTGCCCTCCTGATCGATGGGGTTTTGCGTGGCCAGCACCATGAAAGGGCTGGGCAGCGGAATGGCCTCGCCCTCGATGGTGACCTGGCGCTCCTGCATGGCTTCCAGCAGCGCCGCCTGGGTCTTGGCCGGCGCGCGGTTGATTTCGTCAGCCAGCAAGAGGTTGGCAAATACCGGGCCACGGCGGATGGTGAAGCGGTGTTCCTTCATGTCGAGGAAGGCGTGACCGGTTACGTCGGCCGGCATCAGGTCGGGCGTGAACTGGATGCGCGAGAACTGGCCGGCAAAGGTCTTGGCCAGCGCGCGCACCAGCAAGGTCTTGCCCAGACCCGGCACGCCTTCCAGCAGCACGTGGCCGCCGGCCAGCAGGCTGGCCAGCACCGTGTTCACCGTATCGGTCTGGCCGACGACGGCGCGGCCGATTTCCTCGCGCAGGCGGCGAACGACCTCGACGGCCTGGGTGAAACGTTCCGTGCTCATAACTTGTTCCTCAAGGTTTGCAAGGTAGCCACCGCAGCGGCAAACGCACCCGGGTGACGGGTAACGGGGCGATTGAGCGCCGCATCCAGCTCGGTCTGCGGCATGTCATAACGTTTGGCCAGCCGGCGCGTCAGCTCGTCTGGCGGCAATTGCGTCCACTCGGGCATGCGCCGCTCCAGCAGCGCGCGCGTGGCTCGGCGGGCTGCTTGCAACAATTGAGCCTCGCCATTGCGTCGCCAGGTCCAGCGGGCGCTGGCGCGGATATGTTCCAGCAATGCACGGCGCTGGCTGCCATGCACCGGCAACAGCGGGCCAAAGCGCACGCCGCAGTGCCATACCCACAGCAGGATGAGCACGGCCAGCGTGATCAGCGCCTGTGGCCAGGTGGCCCACAGCCGTGCGTACCATTGATCGGGCGCACCCGGCCGCACCAGCCAGGCCTTGCCCGGGTTGATGCGCGCCAGCTCCCACAGCAGTTGCGCGTTGTCACGCTGCAGCAGCGCATGCTGGTCGAACAGGCGCGAGCTGCCCAGCACGACGATCCAGCCGCTGCCGCGCTTGTAGGCCAAGAGGAAATGTCCACCGGCATCCGTCCAGTCCGGTTTTACGCTCGTGGACGGCTGCAGCGCCTGCTCCTGCCATGTGGTCACGGTCAGTTGATAGCCCAGCGCCGGCGGCCTGATCAGGTAAGGCCCTTCCTGCTTGCTGTCCTCAACGGCAGAAATCTGCAGCGATGCAAGCAGCGGATTGCCGCTGTCCTCTTCACCATCGTCATCGGGAGAAGGCCGATGACCAGACTTTTGCGTTGAGAACGACGTGATCAATACACCACCGGCATCCACCCAGTGCAGCAGCGCACGCTGCTCACGTGCCGGCAGCGAGGCATCAGCACGCATCGCCACCAGGGTGTCGTGCGGCCCCAGACGCCCTGCCACGCCATGCAATGACGGTTCGTCGCGCGTGGTCAAACCACGCCGCGCCAGAAAGCGGCTGGCCATCAGCAAGGGGTTTTCCAGGCTTGCAGCCGACGGCGAGCGGGACACCGAGACATTCTGCCTTTCCCGGTACTGCAACCACTCGATCACCTCGTACAGCACGGCGCCAGCGATCACGGCGATCAACAGCCAGAGCGCGATCTTTTTCATGCCCGCACCTCCGCCAGCGCGCTGCGCCAGCGCTGCAACACCTGCTCCAGCCGCTCGGCCACCGGCCATTGATCGGCATAGGCGGCAGCACTCCAGATCTCGGTGACGTCGCGGCAGGCATCCAGCGCCTGCGCCGGCAGCCGCTGCGCTTCGGCAGCGCGCCGGCCAGCCCTGAGCACATCGCCTTCGGTGTCGCCAGCATGCAGCTCAAGCGCATGGTCGTGCGCCAGCCGCGATACCGTGGCGCGATACAGCAGCGCCAGTGCATCGCGCTGCCGCCCTTCGCCCCATAGCCTGCGCACGCCGGCCGGCACATCGTCGGGCAGGCTTTCCGGCCGGATATCCAGGCCACAGATTTCGTCGGGCAGCGGCGGACGGACCTTTACCGACGCAAGCAGCACCGACAAGCGCTCGCGATTGCGCCACAGCAACCAGGCCAGCAAGCCCACCAGGCCGGCAACCAGCACCAGCTTGAGCATATCCGCCGAACCAAGGCCAATGCCGCTGTTGCTGTCACGCGAGCGGCTGGGGCCATCCCGGTCAAACAGCCAGCGCAAGAAACGGTACAGCCATGATTCGCTGTCCTTGCCTGCCTTGATGTCCCGCTTTTTTTCCACCCAGCGCAGCTCGCACTTCCAGGTGCGGAAATCCTCGCTGGCACGCACGGTTTCCAGATCGCGCCGTACGGCATCCTGCTCGGCATCGTGGGCAGTGCCACGCTCTTTTTGCTGTGCAGTTACATAGCTGGGCAGCTCGCATTGGCCGTCGGCAGCGCCAGACGCCGCGTGCGCTGCCGGTACAACAGCCGGGCGGGATGCGCTCAACACCGGTTCTGCCGCATGGGCACGCGGTTGCGGCAGCATGAACACCGCAGCACACAACAAGGCAGCAACAGCGCTGCCCAGCGGCTTGAGCAGCCTGGCCCGCCGCTGCGCCATGCGCCGCAGGGCCAGCTCGATATCCCAGCCCTCCAGCTCGGCACGGCGGCGCAGGTAGAGCGTGAAGCAGCCGGCCGAGTACACCGGGCCGATCAGGCCATCGGCCAGCACATAGCTGATATGGCCCGCCAGCGCGACCACCTCGGGCTGCACCAGATACTTGCCCAGCGCCTCAAGCGCCGACATGTCATCGGGCGTGATCGCGAACATGGCCACCAGACCGTAGGCCGCCAGCTCGAACACCAGGGTGAAATGCAGGCAGGCCACACCAAACCACGATGCCGCGCCATAAGCGCCGCGCGCACCCAGCGCCCGGCGGCGTTGCAAGGCGAACTTGCCGCGCGCGCCTTCCAGCATCCAGATCGGCGCATACAGGCCGCGCCCGACCATAAAGGGCCGCCAGATGGTCAGGAAGCGCAGCCAGCCGCCCAACTGGCGCGGCCATGCGCGCAGCGCCTGCCAGGCCGTCACATGCTCGCCGAATACCTCGCGCGACAGGATATACAGCGGCAGCCGGTCAAACAGCGGGCGCAACCACCACATGGCCAGGGTACCCCAGGCCAGATCGTCGCGCGGCAAGATGGCCCACAACAACAGCGCCAGCGCCAGCCAGGGCAGCCACCAGGCCAGATAGACACTGCGCCAGTAGCGGCGCAGCAAGGGCTGGCCCAGATCGATGGCGGCAGCGTGCGAGCCGGGCCGGATGTCGATTTGCAGCGCTTCAAGTTGCACGTTTGCGCCCCGCCAGACAGAAATAGGCAATCACCGCCAGCCACAACATGCCGCCCACGATGAACTTGGCGGTGGCCGGGATATCGGTACGCGCCGACCAGAAGCCCTCGAAAAACGCGGCAAGGAAAATCATCATCGCGGCGCCGAGCAACATGGGCAGGATGCTGGCAGCGCTCTCGCGCAAGGCCGCCACGCGGCCGCGCCGGCCCGGCAGCAGCAGCGCAGACCCCAGCTTGAAGCCCGACGCCGATGCCAGCAGCAGGCCGGTGATCTCCAGCGCGCTGTGGGTAATCACGAAAGACCAGAAATTGAGTGCCGTGGCCGGATCGCGCGACAGCCACGCGGCCACCACGCCGAAATACGCGCCGTTGTAGGCGGTGAAAAACAGCGCCCCCACGCCAAACGCCAACCCGCCGACAAAGGAGCGCAGCCCGATCGAAACGTTGTTCATGATGTAGAAGCCGAACATCATCACGTCGTCGTCACTGCCGCGCCGTGCCAGCTTGTGGGCGCCGCCGCGATACATTTCCTCGAAATTGGCCAGTTGCCCCGGCGACATGAAGCTGTAGGCCAGCTCGTGATCCCAGGCGACGGCCAGGCCCACCAGCAATGTCAGGCCGTAAAACACCAGCAGCGACAAGGCCACCACCCGCCATTCGGCGCGTACCAGACGCGGAAAATCGCGCAGCACCCAGCGCATGAACGCGTGCTCCTGCGTGCCGACTGCCGAGTAAATCAGCCTGTGGGTATTGATGGCCAGCAGATCCAGCCGCTGCACCAGCGAGGGCGAATAGCCACGCTGGCGCGCCACGGCCAGCGTATTGCACAGCGCGCGGTACTTCACCGGCAGATCGGCCGATGGCTGCTTGCTGGCCAGCTCCTGCTCGATATCCTGCCAGAGCGCGGCATGGCGGCTCTCAAACTGGTGTTGCCTCATGCCTGCTTGCCCCCGGTCAACCCTGCCGCATACTGAAACAGGCGCTGCAGCGACGCTTCGCCCTTGAGACCAGTCAACGGCTCGGCCAGATCGCCCAGTTCGGTCTGGCGTTGCGCAGGTACGGTGCGTACACGCTCGACCAGATCGAGCAAGGCGCGTTGCTCGTCCGGCGTCAACGCATAAGGCAGCGGCAGCGGCGTAACCACAGGCAGCGCCGGGCGCACGGTGGCCTTGTCGCGGTAAACAACCACGGTGCCGGCCACGATATCGCCCAGACGGCGCGCATGTTTGTCCAGCAAGATGAAGCCGAGGCCTATGCCGTAGGAGAACGGCAGGAAATCAATCTCGCGCAGCAGGTTGCGCAGCACGGATTCGCGCCAGCCCACCGGCAGGCCATCTTCGCGCAAAACCTGCAAGCCGGTCAGCCGCTTGCCCAGCGAAGTGCCGTTGAAAAACACTTCCAGCACGATGAAATAGGCCCATTCGATCAGGAAGAACACGACCATCATCATGCCGGTGCCTGCGCCGCCCGGCATGGCAAGCTGCAACAGGAACATGCACAGAAAACCGATCACCGCACGTGCGATCAGATCGATAAACCACGCGTAACCGCGCCGTGCGGCACCAGCCGGTACCACAGCCAGCGTGACGCCCTCAGGGGTGAAGATATGCAGCTTGCCGTCAATCATGCCAATTTCGCGTCAGGCTTTGACTACGATCGTGCCGGCCATGTCGTCGTGCGCACAACGGTAATTGCCCCGAAAAATCATCACGGCATCAATGAAAGCAGCCAGGCCACCAAGATAGGGAATCCACCTCACCACACCGATCGGCAGCGCGCGCATGAATACATAACGCGCCAGGGAACAGCGTGAGCCATCTTCCCGCACTACCCGAATCCGGCAGATTTTCTTGCCCACGGTCTGGCCATTGCGGTAAATCAACCAGCAGTTGCCCCCCCACCAGAGTATCAGCCAGGCAAAGCTAAGCAGGCCGAATTTGACCGCATCTGATTCAAGCGAAGCTTCCTTGCTGAGCCAGGGATAAAAAATGATGGCCAGACCCCCATACATGAGGACGGTATCGATTATCGTTGCCAGCCAACGCATGCCTCGACCGGCCATTTCCTGACCCGCTCCCGCGACGGTGGACTCGTCCATACTCGCTTGAGATGCTGCATAAGGGTTGTCAAAAAAATCCGGCCGAGTCACTTGTTGCACGCTCCACATTCCTGTCTGAAACAGACAGCAGCGGCCATTCTAGCAGTGAATAAAAAAAATACCCCGCATCAGCGGGGCATTTTTTGCATGGAGGTTGCAGCGTGGCTTACTTCAGGCGGAATTCTGCGGCATTGGCGTGCGCGGTCAGCCCTTCACCATGCGCCAGCACGGCGGCGATCCTGCCCAGTTTTTGCGCGCCGGCTTCGGATACCTGGATCAGGCTGGAGCGCTTCTGGAAGTCGTACACGCCCAGCGGGCTGGCAAAGCGCGCGGTGCGCGCGGTGGGCAGCACGTGGTTGGGGCCGGCACAGTAGTCGCCCAGCGATTCGCTGGTGAACTTGCCCATGAAGATGGCGCCGGCGTGGCGCAGCTTTTGCACCCATTCGCGCGGCTCGGCCACCTGCAGCTCAAGGTGTTCCGGCGCGATCTGGTTGGAGATGGCGCAGGCTTCGTCCAGATCGCGCACCAGGATCAGCGCACCACGGTTGGACAGGGATGCTTCGATGATGGCGCGACGCGGCTGCGTGGGCAGCAGCTTGGCGATGCTGGCTTCAACCTGGGCGATATAGTCGGCATCCGGGCACAGCAGGATGGCCTGGGCGATTTCGTCGTGCTCGGCCTGGCTGAACAGGTCGATGGCCACCCAGTCCGGGTCGGTCGCGCCATCGCACAGCACGAGGATTTCCGACGGGCCGGCCACCATGTCGATGCCGACGATGCCGAACACCGCACGCTTGGCGGCTGCCACATAGGCGTTACCGGGGCCGGTCACCTTGTCGACCGCTGGCACGGTTTGCGTGCCATAGGCCAATGCACCGACCGCTTGCGCGCCCCCAATGGTGAACGCGCGCGACACGCCAGCCACATAGGCAGCAGCCAGTACCAGATCATTGCGCTCGCCCCTGGGGGTGGGCACGACCATGATGATTTCCGGCACGCCAGCCACATGGGCCGGGATGGCGTTCATCAGCACCGACGAGGGATACGCCGCCTTGCCGCCCGGCACATAGATGCCGACGCGATCCAGCGCGGTAATCTGCTGGCCCAAGAGGGTGCCGTCTTCGTCCTCGTAGGTCCACGAGCTCATTTTCTGCCGCTCGTGGTAGCGGCGCACACGCTCGGCCGCGGCGGTCAGTGCATCGCGCTGCTCGGCCGGCAGGCGCTCGTAGGCGGCTTTCAATTCTTCCTGCGTCAGCTCCAGATCGGCCATCGACTCGGCGCTGGTGCCGTCGAAGCGGTTGGTGTACTCGATCACGGCAGCATCGCCGCGCGTTTTCACGTCGGCCAGAATGGCGGCAACGCGCAGGTCCACTTGCGGGTCTTGCGAGGTTTCAAACGCCAGCAGCGCAGAGAGCTGGGACTGGAAATCGGGCGAGCGGGAATCGAGTCGGCGGATCATGATAGGCAGCACATATTGCTTGGGGATAGCCGATTATACCCAAGCCACCCCGCCACGCCCGCGCCGTGCAACTTGTTACGTGCTGATCTGGATCAAGACAGCGCCACTTTCAGCCCCAGCGCCACCAGCACGCCGCCCAACAGGCGGTCTATCCACTTCTGGCCGCGTGCCAGTGCACTGCGCACCGGCGCACTCTGGATCAGGAACACCAGCAAGGGCCACCAGACCACCGCCAGCGCCCAGATGATGAAGGCGTACCAGAGCTTTTCGAACACGCTGCTGTGCACGTTCAGCACCTGGGTGAACATGGCGAGGAAAAACAGCGTGGCCTTGGGGTTGAGCAGATTGCACAGCAAGCCCTGCATGAAGGCGGCACGCAAGCCGATCTCCTCACGCCGCGCATCGAGCGCCACGCTGGCGCCGCCGCGCGAGCGCAGCGCCTGGATGCCAATCCAGATCAGGTACGCGGCGCCGGCATATTTGAGGATGTTGAACAGCCATGGCGTGGTGGTAATCACCACCGCCAGCCCGGCCACGCAATAGGCCATGTGCACCAGAATGGCGGTGTTGACGCCGGCAGCGGTCGCCAGCGCCGCCCCCTTGCGGTAGCGCGCGGCATTCTTGACGATGAGAAAGAAATCCGGCCCCGGCGACAGCATGCCCAGGGTGGCGATGGTGGCAACGAGCAGCGAGGTTTCCAGCATGGCGGGCTCACATGGCAATCATGCCACCAGCGTGCCAGCCCGCACGGCTGCACGCCATGCGGGGTTTACGCGATGCCTTAGGGCCTGTTAACACTTATTTCACGCTTGCGTTCGGGGTAGTTCGGGATGGAGCGCAAGGCGCAGAACGCGCCGCGGTACGGGTACCGCAAGCGGTTTGCAACGCAGCGAACCGCCCGAAATACCCCGAACCCGCAGGGCTGGGCCGCAAAGAGGCCATCTACGGCGTTACGCGCCTTGGCAATAACCGGTTATTGCCTGCGTTGCGTGCCTTGTAGCTGACCTCTTTGCGGCCCAGCGCAAGCGCGAAATAAGTGTTAACAGGCCCTAGTTGCTGGATTTGTCGTTGCTGTCCTGCCCATGCTCGGACGACGAATCAGAATCGCTCTCGCCTTTGTCATCCTGCCCCGTGCCACCGGCCACGCCGGCAGGTTGCTCGTACTGATGATGACGGTCATAACGTCCGCGCAGGTTTTCCTTCTTGAGCATGAACGGCAGCGAGATCAACGAAATCACCAAGCCAATACCACCCAGCACCGACACCCAGGTTGTCGGTGGCTCTGCAGGCAAGCCGTAATCGTTCTCGCCCTTGCTGCCCGGCATCACGCACAGGGCGAACGAACCCAGCGTAACCAGCGCCGCAATGATGGTACCCAGGGTCGGGCTTGCCTGATAGGAAGCCCCGGCGGCAAAGGATGAACCGATGATCCAGTAGCCGGACAAGCCCAGATCATGCAAACGCAAAATGGTTTGCCGCACGTACAGCCACCATCCCACAGCGCAGACGGCCAGCGTCAGCATGACCGAGTGCAACAGCAGTATCACGATCAGCAGTGCCGGAATGGCCGCGCCAACTACCACCATGGTATAGGCCAGATAGCGCATGCGCCCCAAGCGGCCCTGACGACTCAAGCTGAAGATCGACGGGGTCTCGTATGCCTCTTCGTCATCAAGCTCGGTGCTGTTGCTGGCAGCGGCGTTGCGCGCATACGGATTGGCTGTTGTCGGCTGCGGCGTCTGTGCACGCTGCTTTGCCTCCTGCTCCGCCGTTTCACGCGCGGCAATCATGCGTGGCATGTCGGCACCGCAACCCAGGCACAAGGTGCGCTTGGCTTGCTCGCGCCCGCAGGCTGGGCAGCATATGGTGTTTGCAACTGACGGCTCGTCATCCACCAGCGCCAGGGCCGGACGGGCGGCGGGGGCCGGAGCAGCAAGCGGGGCAGGGGCAAGCACCGTTGCCGTGGCCTCCGCGGCCAACAACGGTTCCAGCGCAGGAAAAGGCGTGGGTGCGTTGGTCACCGCAGCCGCCGGCCTTACACTGACTGCCGGTGCAGCAGCAATCAGCGGCGCCAGTGCGGGCAGCGAAGGGGCAACAGGCTGCTCGGGCACCAGCGAAATGATGGACGATCCCTCGCGGGCCGGCGAGCTGGCGGGCTTGGCCTGCGGTGCGGCTGCTGCCGTCACGGGCTGGGGAGCGGGGGCAGCACTGCGGTTGGCGGGGGCAGCGGCATGCGGCCGCGTCTGTACCACCACGCCGGCCCGATTGAGGCCAGCGGTATAGGATTCAACATCCTTGTGCGGCAGGTGCTGCTTGATTACCGTGGGCGCGTTCTGCAGTAGCTGGCGTGCACGTGCCAGATCCAGCCGCATCAATCGGGCCAGGTTCTCGGCTGCGGTATCTTCGCTAAAGCCAGGCAGCAAGTGCCCCGTCAGGATGAGTTGTACGGTATCGCTCATTGCACGACTAAGTAACAAGGTTGATGCGGGGAAGATAACGACAGCGCTCGTAAGCGGCAAGCAATACGAAAAAACTGTCTCACTCTGCGCAAGTAAAAATTCAGTAACTTTCTTACGAAGGGGAATACCGTTTTTCCGGATCTTCCAGCCGAAGCAGATGGTATTTGGAAGCGATGGCGGCCCACAAGCCAGCGCAGCTACCGTTCGTCATATGCCCTGTGGCTGCCCGCATGCCCTCGCATGGAACGAAATGCTCATGCGCCCGAGCGTTCGAGCTAACGACCTCATGCCGGCCACCGACAAGCGCGGCAAGACGCATGACCAGCGGCGGCAACATGGCTGGCGGGTTGGTGCGGCTTTGGGTAGCGGGATGCCACCGCCACGCGGCGCAACTCGTCATGTACAAGCATATTGAGTCACAATGTCGTCAAGCTGTCGCGAGCCGGTTCGGTTGCAGCCCCTTAATCCGCAGCCGGCGCAAGCATGCCGGCCGCCGCGACGTTCACGGAGATCCTGCCGGAACCGGGTCCGCGTCCAAACCACGGCGGCGGCCCCCTGATTCACGGTGTTTGCCATGCGCGAATTCATCCTTCACAGCCGCTGGTACGAGATCATGCTGGCCGGCCTCGCTTTCTTTGCCGGGCTGTATCTGCTGCTGGGCACGATCAACACGCTGCTGACCCGCCATCTGCTGCCGGCCATCGGCTACGGCGGCGTGCTCGATCCGCGCCCGCTGCTGCCCGGCCAGATCAGGCGCGAGCTGCTGCAATCGGCCTGCTCGATTTTCCTGTTCGGCACCGGCGTGATTTTTCCGTGGGGGCTGCTGCAATGGGGCTGGGCCGGCATCGCGCTTGACCCGCCGTGGTGGCAGACCACGCTGGAAATCATCGTCCTCATCGCCTGGAACGAGGTGCACTTTTACGCCAACCACTGGCTGCTGCACACGCGCTGGCTGCGGCGCTTTCACACCCCGCATCACCGCTCGGTGGTGGTGACGCCGTGGGCGACCTACAGCTTTCACCCGGTCGAGGCCATCCTGCTGGGCAATGTGATCATGCTGCCCATGGTGGTGCATGATTTCAGCGTGGGGGCGCTGCTGGCGCTACCGGTGTTCAGTCTGTTGTTCAACAACATCGGCCACTCCAACTACGACTTCCTGCCCGATGCGCATGCCGACCGCTGGTGGCTGAACGGCGCGCGTCGCCACCATCTGCACCATGCCTGCTTTCGCGGCAACTTCGGCTTCATGTTCCCCTTCATGGACCGGCTGTTCGGCACCGCGCTGCCGCCCGATGCCGCACACAAGCAGCTGGACGGCTGGCGGGCGAGGCACACCGACCATGCTGCGTAGCTGGCGCGATCTGCAATCGCTCATCTACCTGCTTGCGCTGCCGCTACTGGTAGCCTGGCAATGGCGGCGCGGTTTCAGCTGGCTGGCGTATGGCGTGGTGCTGTTCCTCACCCTGGGCGTGGGCGTCATCCACCATAACCATGCCCACTTGCCGATGTGGCGCAGCCGCTGGCTGAACCGGCTGACCGACCTGTACTTGAGCCTGCTGCAGGGCCACCCCGGCTTTGTCTTTCACTGCAGCCACATGGCCAATCACCACCGCTACCGGCAAGGCCCGCAGGACATGACGCGCACCTGGCGCTTTGGCGATCACAACCACTTGGCTGGCTACCTGCTGCACCCATTGCAAGTGCTGCCGGTACTCTATCCGCATTTCGCCGCATGGCTGGCAAGACTGCGCCGGCGCAGCCCGGCGGCATACCGCCGCTGCCTGCTGCAATATGCAGCCGTACTGCTGCCTTGGGGCGCGCTGGCGTGGCTGGACTGGCAAAACTGGCTGCTCTTGGTGTTACTGCCGCAACTGCATGGCCTGCACTGGCTGCTGGCCACCAACTACCTGCAGCATGCGCATGCCGACGGCCATTCACGCTACGACTACGCGCGCAATTTTGCCGGCTGGGTCAACCCGCTGCTGTTCAATATCGGCCTGCACACTGCCCACCACGAACACCCGCACGCGCACTGGTCCACCCTGCCGACCCTGCACGCGCAGCTGCGCCACCGGATCGACCCGCGCCTGCAGGCCGGCGGCCTGCTGCCCTATATGTTCCGTACCTTTCTGCTTGGCCCGCTATTGCCGCGCCACCGCAGCCACAGCTTGATGACGCCCCCGGAGACCCGCTGATGCCCACCCGTTTCGAGCATGTGTATATCGAGGCCGCCGGCTACCACCTGCCCGGCCCGCCGGTCGACAACGACGGCATGGATGCCTATATCGCGCCCATCAACCGTATTTCCGGCCGCATCAAGGCACGCATCCTGGCCGAGAATGGCATTGCCAGCCGCCACTACGCGATTGATGCCGACGGCAATACCGTGCTGTCGCACGCGCGGCTGGCCGCCAATGCGGTCGAAGATTGCCTGCAGCGTGCGCAGGCAACTGCGGCCGATGTCTCGCTGCTGGCCGTTGGCTCATCCGGCGGCGATGCACTGATGCCGGGCTTTGCCGCCATGATCCAGGGCGAGCTGGGCGCACCACCGATGAGTACGCTGTCCAGCCAGGGCATCTGCGCGGCTGGCGTGACCGCACTGGCGCATGCCGCGCAGGGCATAGAACTGGGCGCGCACCGGCAGGCGCTGGTGGTGGCGGCCGAAATGCCGTCGCGCATGTTCAAGCGCAGCCGCTTTGCACCGCGCGGCTACGACAGCGACTTCGACGCCCACTTCCTGCGCTGGATGCTGTCCGACGGCGCCGGCGCGCTGCTGCTGACCGACACGCCCAGCGGCCGCAATGGCGTGCGCCTGAAGCTGAGCTGGGTGCACCAGCAAAGCTTTGCCGGCGACTACCCGGTATGCATGCAGCTGGGGCTGAGCGAGGATCGCAACACCTCCTTCCTCGACTATCCGTCCAGCAGCGAGGCCGAAGCGGCGGGCGCGCTGTCGCTGCGGCAGGACATCCGCCTGCTGCCGCATCTGTTCGACGTATCCATCCACGAATACGTGAAACTGGTCGAGGGCGGCTGGATCAAGTCGGACGAGATTGACCACTTCCTGTGCCATTACTCATCGGCCAAGTTCATCCCGGTGGTGGCCGACCTGCTGGACAAGGCCGGGCTGAGCATCCCGCAGGCGCGCTGGTACAGCAACCTCGCCACGCGCGGCAATACCGGCGCGGCGTCCATCTTCATCATGCTGGCCGAGTTCCTGGATACGCATACGGTGAAGCCGGGCGAGAAAATTTTCTGTTTCATCCCCGAGTCAGGCCGCATCAGCGCCGCCTACATGCTGCTGGAAGTGGAAGCCGCCAACGCACCACAACAGCCGGCACTGCTGCGTGCGGCCCCCAGTACGGCAGCACTGCAGCCTGCCACGATCAGCGCACCGCATGACCCGGCCAGCGCACCGGATGCACTACAACCCTTGCTGACCACGCTGGCCGGCATCTGGCACGACTACCGCTCCAGCGTGTGGCGCAGCCCGGTCATCCACAAGCTGGTGGCAGGCCGCTTTACCCAGGCCGATTACCAGTGCTGGACCGCGCAATGGGTGCCGCAGGTACGCGAAGGCAGCAAGTGGATGCGCGAGGCCGTGGCCTCGCTCACCGGCCCGTATGCCGCGCTGGGCGATCTGATCGAGCTGCACGCCACCGACGAGCAGAACGACTTCATGATCCTGTACCAAGATTATCAGGCTGCCGGCGGCAGCCAGCCGATAGACGCACTGCGGCGCAATCCGGGTGGCGAGGCGCTCAATGCCTATCTGCACGCACTGGCTGCCACCGAGAACCCGCTGGGCCTGCTGGGCGCGATCTACATCATCGAGGGCACCGGCCAGCGCATCGTGCCGGCGCTGCTACCCTTGCTGCGCAAGCAGGTGGACCTGCCCGCCAGCGCCTTCCGTTTTCTGGAATATCATGGCGCCAACGATGAGCATCATCTGGCACGCTGGCTGGCTGCGGTGGAAATCACGCTGGCGCTGGAACCGGCAGCAGGCGATGCGATCCTCGCCACCGCACGCCGCACCGCGCAGCTTTACCTGATGCAGTTCGAGCACATCATCGACGGTTGAAAGCGGCCGAGCATCCAGGCAGACGCAGCGGCGAGCAACAGCGAGGCTCCCTCGCGGCGGCGAGGGCGGGGGGAGCGGAAACAAACAGGGAGTGGCGCAGTTTCGCCCTCAACAGTCGCGGAGCGGCCGGCTGTGCCGGGCGCTTGATAACCGCGATCCATCAGCAACAGTCATACAGGAGCACAATGCAATGAAGAGGTCGCCGGATTTTCTGCAACAGGAGCACGACCCGCGCGACCCCAACCCGTGGCTAGCGCTCTATCTGGACCAGAGCACGCCGCTGCCCGATCATGTGAAGCGCGCCTGGCTGACCGACTCCAGCTCGGTGGCGCGGCAGTTCCTGCTGCCCTTCATCCGCCCGCTGGCGCGCGCCGGCATCATCCTGATCCAGATCATCAAGGTGTTCGTACCGCGCCGCTGGGCCGCCTCGCGTTTCCTGCACTGGATACTGGCCGAGGGGTTGAAGCGCATGGTATCGCCCGAGGCCAACTGGCTGGTGATGCGCCATTTTCACCTCGGCAGCCAGATTCTCGCCTTCATCGCCGCCAATGCGCCGGTGCCGGCCGAGACCTCGCCGCTGCACCCGCTGGTGCTGGACGACCTGAAGGACGACACCTTCCTCAAGCACGACCTGAACCTGTTCAATTTCGTGATCCGGCTCAATCAGGCGCTGCGCTTTGCCGATCAATCGCTGGGGCCGGTGGCAAGGCCGGATTTCAGCATGATCAGCGAACCGCCGCTCGATATTGCCGCCATGCCCGATGGCTGGCTCAACGTGATCGATCTGCAGACTGCCATCGAGTGCTTCACGCCGGTCTACCAGCTGTTCCTGACCGACAACGACTTCTGGCGTGCATCCAACTCGCTGCAGCTGGACGAAACCATTGCCGTTTACGCCGCCACCATCCTGAATGCCCCGCAGCACCTGCTGCTGCTCAACAACAAACACCCGCTGGTGCCGCTGAGCACACTGCGCGCCGGCTACCGGCTGGTGCTGCACGGGCTGTCCACCGAGATGCTGCATGCCTTGCTGATACAGCTGAAGTCCGCGCAACAGGCTGAGGGCACAACAACTTGAAGTGCCGAGGACAATAAAAAACGCCCCGATTCACGGGGCGTTTTTCATTGAGGCATCTTCATTCAACCAGCGTTGGCAGCCACTGTAGCGGCGAATGCATCGAGCATGGGCTGGATGCGGTCGTGCTTGAGCTTGAGCGCAGCCTGATTCACCACCAGACGGCTGGAAATGTCGCGGATATGCTCGACTGCCACCAGCTTGTTGGCCTTGAGCGTGCCACCGGTCGAGACCAGATCGACGATGGCATCCGCCAGGCCCACCAGCGGCGCCAGCTCCATCGAGCCATACAGCTTGATCAGGTCCACGTGCACACCCTTGGCGGCAAAGTGCTCCTGCGCGCTGTGCGTGTACTTGGTGGCCACGCGCAGGCGTGCGCCCTGCTTGACCGCGCCTTCGTAGTCATAACCCTCGCGCACGGCCACCATCAGCTTGCACTTGGCGATTTCCAGGTCCAGCGGCTGATACAGGCCCGCGCCGCCGTGCTCGAGCAGCACGTCCTTGCCGGCAATGCCCAGATCGGCCGCACCGTATTGCACATAGGTCGGCACGTCGGTAGCGCGCACGATGATCAGGCGCACGTCATCGCGGTTGGTGCCGATGATGAGCTTGCGGCTCGATTCCGGGTCTTCGCTCGGCACGACGCCGGCAGCGGCCAGCAGCGGCAGGGTTTCTTCGAAAATACGGCCTTTGGACAGCGCAATGGTAATCATCGGTTTTACTTGAATAGTTTGAGAGTCAGCGGGTATTTGGACTTCCAGCCATTGATGGCCTTGGCGCCTTCCCACAGGCCCAGCGCGGACGACACGATGGCCACCCACAGTTCCAGCAAATGGGTAATGGCCATGGAATTGGTCACCATGCCCAGTGCCAGTGCGACCAGATAAAAGCAGCCCATCAGCAACTGGAAGTTGCTGGCCTGCACCGCGTGCTGCTCGGTGAACTCGGAATGCACGCGCGAGAACTGCAGCACGATGAACGGCACCACCAGCGCCAGTCCGGTGATCGGGATGATGGGCAGCCACAGCACGCCGGCCAGATGCGCGGCCACGGCAAAGAACTTTTCGATCTGCGTGGGCGGCTTGGGCTTGCCGTCATCGTCCTCGGACGCGGGCTTGGGGTTGAGGGTCAGCATGCTCAGGAAATCCGCTCGATTTGCGCACCCACGCCCGACAGCTTGCGCTCGATGTGCTCGTAGCCACGATCAAGGTGGTAAATGCGGTCAACAATGGTTTCACCGCTAGCGATCAGCCCGGCCATCACCAGCGAGGCCGAGGCGCGCAGGTCGGTGGCCATCACGGTGGCGCCAGACAGTGCCGGTACGCCGGTCACGATGGCGGTGTTGCCTTCGGTATTGATGCTGGCGCCCATGCGCACCAGCTCGGGCGCATGCATGAAGCGGTTTTCGAAAATGGTTTCGGTAATCACGCCGGTGCCCTCGGCAATGCAGTTGAGCAGCATGAACTGCGCCTGCATGTCGGTCGGGAAGGCCGGGTAAGGCAAGGTGCGCACGTTGACGGCCTTGGGGCGCTGCTTCATGTCCAGCGAAATCCAGTCGTCGCCGGCTTCGATATAGGCACCGGACTCGCGCAGTTTTTCCAGCACCGCATCGAGGATGTCGGCACGGGTGTTGCGCAGCACGATATGGCCTTGCGCGACGGCAGCAGCCACCAGGAAGGTGCCGGTCTCGATGCGGTCGGCAATGATGGCGTGCTCGGCGCCGTGCAGCTTTTCCACACCCTCGATGGTGATGCGGTCGGTGCCGTGGCCGCTGATCTTCGCGCCCATCTTGATCAGGCATTCGGCCAGATCGACGACTTCCGGCTCGCGCGCGGCGTTTTCGATCACCGTGGTGCCTACGGCCAGCGTAGCTGCCATCAGCAGGTTTTCGGTGCCGGTGACGGTGACCATGTCACAGACAATGCGCGCGCCCTTGAGCTTGCCGCTTGCCTTTACATAGCCATGCTCGATGACGATCTCGGCGCCCATGGCCTGCAGGCCCTTGATGTGCTGGTCGACCGGGCGCGCGCCAATGGCGCAACCGCCGGGCAGCGATACCTGCGCTTCGCCAAAACGCGCCAGGGTCGGGCCGAGCACCAGGATGGACGCACGCATGGTCTTCACCAGATCGTACGGGGCGATCAGGCTGGTGACGTGGTTGGCAGTGATTTCGTATTCATGGACATTGTCGGTCATCACCCGCACGCCCATGCCCTGCAGCAGTTTTTGCGTGGTCTTCACGTCGGCCAGCTGCGGCACATTGGTCAGGCGCAGCGTGTCCGCCGTCAGGAGGCTGGCGCACAGGATGGGCAGCGCGGCATTCTTGGCGCCGGAAATGGTGATTTCGCCGTTCAGTGGCAGGCCGCCGGTGATCTTGAGCTTGTCCATAGTCTCTAAACAAAAATGCCCGCCACAGGGCGGGTGAAGTCAACTGCGCGCATTATCGCGCGATATTGGCCGGTCTTCAGTGGTATTTCCACCAGAGGAAGCCCAGCAGCGCAATCAGCCACGGCAGATTGGTCAGCGCCATCAGCCGGCCGGTACTGGGATCGTGCTTTTGCTCTTGCGCCTGCTGCTTGGCGCGCTCGATGCTGGCGCGCTGCTTGTCGATGGCGTCGAGCTTGAAGCGGTCTTCGCTCACTGCGCCGCCCACTCTGCCGGGGTCAGCGTTTTTTCCAGGCTGAGCGCGTGCAGCTCGCCCGAGTCGATCACGTCTTTCAGCGCGTCCTTGACCAGACGGTGGCGCGCCAGCAGGCCGAGGCCCTCAAAGCGCGGGCTGGCCAGCTTGGCATAGAAATGGTGGCCGTCGCCGCGCACATCGGTGTGCGTGGCATCAAGACGGTCGGTCAACAACTGGGCTACGAATTCGGGGGCCATTGCGTACTTTGTGTAGGTTCAACAAAAAATCGGCCTGTCGAATGAGGCCGCGCAGAAAACGTCGCAGGCAAAGCGCGCGAAGCGCAAACAGTACGTGAGTACGGCAAGCGAGCGCAACGCCGCCAGGGGCGTTTCATGGGCGGCCGCTCAGCGGCGGATTTTGTAGCCGGATTTTATCAGCGAGTAGCTATAGCCGGACAGCGCAATGAAGGTTGCGCCGACGACCGCAAGGCTGAGCCACGGCGAAACGTCGGAAACACCGAAGAATCCGTGGCGGAAACCGTCAATCGCGTAGAACACCGGGTTCCATTGCGACACACCGTACCAGAAAGGCGGCAGCGAGTGGATCGAGTAGAACACGCCGGACAGGAACGTCAGCGGCATGATGAGGAAGTTCTGGAACGCCGCAAGCTGGTCGAATTTCTCGGCCCAGATACCGGCAATCAGCCCCAGCACCGCCATCAGGCCGCTGCCCAGCAGCGCAAACGCCAGCACCCACAGCGGGTTGCCCATCGGCGGCACGGCAAAGAACAAGGTCAGCAACAGCACGCCGGCGCCGACAATCACGCCGCGCACGATGGCTGCCAGCACATAGGCGGCAAAGAACTCGAAGTGCGACAGCGGCGGCAGCAGGATGAACACCAGATTACCGGTGATCTTGGACTGGATCAGGCTGGACGAGGTATTGGCGAAGGCATTCTGCAGCATGCTCATCATCGCCAGACCCGGAATCAGGAAGGCCACATAGCGCACGCCTGGATAGGGCTGCACATGCGCATCAAGCACGTGGGCAAAAATCAGCAGGTAGAGCAGCGCGGTCAGCACCGGCGCCAGCACGGTCTGGAACGATACCTTCCAGAAGCGCAGCAGCTCTTTGTAAAACAGGGTGGAAAATCCGGTCATTTGCCGTCACCGATCTTTTTGTAAAAGCGCAGGCCATTGTTGCTGTAGCCGCGCTGGCGGTAAAAGGCGTGTGCCTCGGGGCGGTGGGTGCCGCTGTTGAGCTGCAGCGCGGTGGCGCCCTGCGCGCGCGCCCAGCGCTCGGCTTCGTCCATCAGCGCCACGCCGATGCCGCGCCCGCGCGCGTTTTCATCGACGACCAGCGCGACGATGCGCACCTGCATGCCGTCCATTTCTATCATCCATGCCTGTGCCAGCAGGACCAGCCCCAGCAGCCGCTCACCCTCTTCGGCCACCAGACAGGCATAGCCACCGGCCCGATCGAGATTCGCCAGGCGCACACGCACGGCGGCTTCGTCGCTGGGGTAGCCCAGATCGGCCAGCAGCGGGCAGATGGCCGCCGCATCACCGTCGCGCACGGCGCGGATCTGCATCACGCCCCCTGCGGCGCGTCGCGCATCATGCTGACGAAGATGTCTTCCAGATCAGGCTTGGCCACTTCGATATCGCGCACGCTGATGCCGGCTGCACGCAAGGCCAGCAGAATATCGGTCAGCGCATCGGGCTCGGACAGCTTGAGCTCGAAGTGGCCATCGCGCTCGGCCACCAGCAAGGGCTGCAGCGCGGCCGGCAGCTCGGCCGGGCGCAGCCGCAAGGTCAGCGAACGCGCCTTGCCTCGGTTCATTAGCGCGTTTTTCTCTTCCAGCGCGATCAGTCTGCCCTGCTTGAGCATGGCAATGCGGTTGCACAGGGCCTCGGCCTCTTCCAGATAGTGCGTGGTCAGCACGATGGTGTGACCATCCTTGTTCAGCCGCTGGATGAAGGCCCACAAGGTCTGGCGCAGTTCGACATCGACGCCGGCAGTCGGCTCATCCAGCACGATGACCGGCGGGCGGTGCACCAGCGCCTGTGCCACCATCACACGGCGCTTCATGCCGCCCGAGAGCGCGCGCATATTGGTATTGGCCTTGGCGGTCAGGCCCAGGTTCTCAAGGATTTCGTCTATCCATGCGCCGTTGTCCTTGAGGCCGAAATAGCCGGACTGGAACTGCAGCGTTTCGCGCACGGTAAAGAAGGGGTCGAACACCAGCTCCTGCGGCACGATGCCGACGGCGCGGCGCGCAGCGCGGTAATCACCGGCCACATCGTGCCCCATCACCTTGACGGCGCCGCTGCTGGCCTGCGTAAGCCCGCCCAGAATGGAAATCAGCGTGGTCTTGCCAGCGCCATTGGGGCCGAGCAGCGCAAAGAAATCCCCCTGCTCGACGGTAAAGCTGACCCCGCCCAGCGCCTCGAAATCACCGAAGCGCTTGATTACGTGATCAAAAACGATGGCGCTCACTTGCTGGCGTCCGTCGCCGTTGTGCCGGTTTTCTGTTCGGTGGCGGCATCCGGCTCGTCGCCCTCATCCAGACCCGGCCCCAGTTGCAGCGGTGCGGGCGGGTTGCCGTCCCACACATCGTTGTAACGCTTTTGCAGCCAGGCATCGCGCAGATAGGCATAGGGGTCGATCTGCGATTCGATCAGCGGATCCAGCGGCAGCACGGCGGCGCGTGCATCCAGTGCGCCGATGGCGGCACGACCGATGCTGACCCCGGTCGATACGTCATAGGTCAGGTCAACCGGATCGAGCAGCGCACGCGAAACCGGGTCGACCACATCGCGCGCCGACGTCGGGCCAAGCAGCGGCAACATCAGGTAAGGCCCGCTGCCCACGCCGAGATGGCCAATGGCCTGCCCCAGGTCTTCGTCGGTTTTCTTCAGCCCCATGCCACTGGCCCAGTCCACCAGGCCGAACATGCCCACACTGGTATTCACCAGCACACGGCCCGCGCTGTGTCCGGCATCGCCAACCTTGCCCTGCAGCAGATTGCCGAAGACCGAGAAAAAGTCGTCGAAATTGGCAAAGAAGTTATGCGTGCCATCCTTCACCGGGCCGGGCGCATAGTTACGGTAGACCTTGGCCACCGGCTTGACGGCAATGCGGTCAACCACGGTATTGAAGGCAAAGATGCCCCGGTTGACCGGCTCGAGCGGGTCGTAATTGTTCTGCGGCGTGGCACAGCCCACCAGCAGGATGGATACGGCGACGGCAGCAAATAGGGTCGGGCGCATGGCGTAGGGAGGAAGGAGGCCGTAAAGCCGTTATTGTAGGAGAAGCCGGGGGCGCGTGGGCAGCCTCTTGGACGGATCAGGCCGCCGCAAACAGCTCGGTCAGCCCGTAAACCTCCAGCAACTGGCGCAAGCCGGTCGGCGCGCCCTGCCAGCGCAGCAAAACGCCGCGCTCGCGCGCGGCGCGCTGCCAGTGCAGCAAGACCGACACCCCGGCCGAATCAACCGCGTCCAGCGCGGCCAGATCAAGCAGCAAGGCCTCGCCTTCGGCCGGCCAGGCAAGCTCACCCAGCCGCGCAGCGGCGGTATCGAAGGTCAGCCGGCCACCGATCTGCAACGTGCTCACTTGTTGGCAGCCTTGCCACTGACATTGGCCTGCGCATTCAGGTCGGACAACTGCTTGATCAGACCGTCGATGCCCTTCTGGCGAATGGCCGAACCGAACTGGTTGCGGTTGTTGACGGTAAAGCTGATGCCGTCCACCGCGATGTCATACACCTTCCAGCTGCCGTTCAGCCTCTCGAAGTAGAACTCGAGCGGGATCACCTTCTGGCCCGGAATGCTCACCTCGGTGCGCACGCTCTGTTCATCCACACTTTCACCCGGGCGGGCGCCGATCACGTTCACCTGCGCATTCTTGTAAATGGTGAGCGCGGACAGATAGGTGCGTACCAGCATCTGGCGGAATTCGCCGGTCAGTTGCTGTTGCTGCTCCGGCGTGGCGCTCTTCCAGTAGCGGCCGACGGCCAGCGCGGTCATGCGCGTGTAGTCGGCGAGCGGCTCGACCTTTTGCGAGACCTGCTCGCGCAGCTTGATCACGTCCTTGTCGTTCTTCTTGATCGCTTCCAGCACGTCTCGGCTGACGTTCTTGACGATCATTTCCGGGGTTTCGGCGCCTGCCAGCGCCAGCGCCGGCAACACCGCCAGCAACAGCATCATGAGCCATTTTTTCATGTTTATTTCTCCAGTGCGTGATTCGATGCCGGCTCGGATGCGCCGCTGCTGCCACCTTCCTGCGCCTTGGAGAACAGGAAGCGGCTGATCAGCTGTTCAAGCACCACGGCCGACGATGTAATGGTGATGCGGCCGCCATCTTCCAGCATGCGGTCATCCGCCCCCGGCTCCAGCCCGATGTACTGCTCGCCCAGCAGGCCGGAGGTGAGGATGGATGCGCTGGTGTCGCGGCTGAACTGATAGCGTTTGTCGATGGCAAACGATACCTTGGCCATATAGGTTTTCGGGTCAAAGGTAATGCCGGTCACACGGCCGATCACCACGCCCGAACTCTTGATCGGCGCACGTGCCTTCAGCCCGCCGATATTTTCGAAATTGGCGCTCAGCGTATAGGTATCGGATGCGACCAGCGTGCTGCTGCTGCTGACCTTGAACGCCAGGAACAGCAGCGCGGCAACGCCCGCCATCACGAACAGCCCCACCCAGAAATCGATCAAGCCGCGTTTCATCAAACACCCCTAAACATGAATGCGGTCAGGAGCACGTCCAGACCGAGAATGACCAGTGCCGACGTCACCACCGTGCGGGTGGTGGCGCCGGATACGCCTTCCGCCGTCGGCGGGGCGTCATAACCTTCAAATACGGCAATCAGCGATACCGCGATGCCGAAAAACACGCTCTTGATCACGCCGTTGATGACGTCAAAGCGCAAATCGACCGAGGCCTGCATTTGCGACCAGAAACTGCCTGAATCCAGCCCCAGCAACTGCACGCCGACCAGATAGCCACCGATGATGCCCATGGCGCTGAACATGGCCGCCAAGAGCGGCATCGAGATCACGCCGCCCCAGAAGCGCGGCGCCACGACGCGGGCGATCGGGTTGACCGCCATCATTTCCATCGCCGACAGTTGCTCGGTAGCCTTCATCAGGCCAATTTCAGCCGTAATGGCCGAGCCGGCACGGCTGGCAAACAGCAGCGCCCCCACCACCGGGCCCAGCTCGCGCACCAGGGAGAGCGCCACCAGAATGCCCAGCGACGACGATGCACCAAAGCGCACCAGCGTGTCGTAGCCCTGCAACGCCAGCACCATGCCGACAAACAGGCCGGATACGCCGATGATCAGCACCGACAACACGCCGGCAAACCAGATCTCGCGCATGGTGAGCGAGAAACGCAGCAGCGCAATCGGCGAATGGCGCAGCACGGCCACGAAGAAGCGCGCGGCAAAGCCCAGCTTGAGCAGCGCATCGGTAAACGGCGCGCCAATACGGCTGATGAGCTTCACGACAGGATTAGCCACGTGCACCCTCCAGGCCAAGTTCGACGCCGAACGGTACGGCAGGCTTGTGGAACGGCACCGGACCGTCCGTTTCGCCATTGATGAATTGCCGCACGAAGGGGTGATCCGACGCGCGAACTTCGTCCGGACTGCCTTGCGCCACGATCACGCCATCCGCGAGGAACACCACCTGGTCGACAATGGCCAGCGATTCGGCCACGTCGTGCGTGACGATGATGGAGGCACCACCGAGCGCATCATTCAGCTCTCGGATTAGCTTGCCGGTGACCGACAGCGATATCGGGTCGAGGCCGGTAAACGGCTCGTCGTACAGCATCAGCAACGGATCAAGCGCAATGGCACGCGCCAGCGCCACGCGGCGCGCCATGCCACCGGACAGCTCGCTGGGCATCAGTTGCGCCGCACCGCGCAGGCCCACGGCCTGCAGCTTCATCAGTACCAGATCGCGAATAATGGATTCAGGCAGGCCGGTGCGCTCGCGCAACGGGAACGCCACATTCTCGAACACCGACAGATCGGTAAACAGCGCGCCAAACTGGAACAGCATCCCCAGCTTGCGACGCAGCCGGTAGAGCGCGGTTTCGCCCAGGCTGCCGACATCTTCGCCATCGACGCGCACATGGCCGGCGCTGGCCTGCAACTGGCCGCCGATCAGGCGCAGCAAGGTGGTCTTGCCCGAGCCCGAACCGCCCATGATGGCCGTGATCTGGCCGCGCCGTACCGTAAAGGAAACGTCGCGCAGCACGTCGGCTTCGCCATAGGCAAAGCGGACACGATCGAGTTCTACGACAGCGTGATCGGACATGGGTGGCCGGCAGTTAGACTGGTGAGTACAAGTTCAAGGTTGCATTCTAAGCTTGCGCCTCCATTACGAACAGCGCGGTATCTCACGCTATGACATTTTCACATTCCCATGTCATGCAGACGACTGGCGCTTGGGGGTTGATTACACAGCGTGTACCAATGAAGGCCGGTTGCTGAAAATTCAGCAATGGCGCGGTCTGCAGTCCGTACCCGCAAACCGCAGCCCGCAGCCCCGACACGCCAGACTGGCTAATTTCAAACCATGCCATCGGCAGGTAACAAAACGTCCGAAGCATCTGGCCTGCCCCAAATACGCAACACCCCGCCCAATCCTGCTACTACGTTTGTCGGCCGCACGGCGACTGCCAGTCAAACATTAGAAATTAATGTTAATCTCATAAAAAAACATGCCAGCGGCCTGCCCCGCAGCCGCGCAAGGAATACAGAGATGAGCAATACCCGCAACAACGGCTTCACCATGATCGAGGTGGCCATCGTTTTCGTCATCATCGGCCTGATCCTGGGCTTGGCCTTCAAGGGGCGCGATCTGATCGCCGGCGCGCGGGTCAAGAACACCTATGCCGGTGCCAGCAAGATCCAGGCGGCCATCGTGTCGTTTCATGAACGACAGGGGCGTTTGCCCGGCGACGGTTGCAATGCAGCGTCACCCGCAACGGCAAGCGCATGCAACGGCCTGCACGATGGCCTGCTGAACACCGCCGCCGAACAGGCCGCGTTCTGGTACGAACTGCAGCAACAACCGGCGCTGCTGTCGGCCAGCGACCGCAACATGCCGCTGGGCCAGCAATGGCATCTGGTCTCGGCCGGCACCAACCTGGGCAGCAACACACCGGCCAACTGGATCGTGGCCGGCCCGGACGGCACCAGTGGCGTCATCGACGTGCGCTACGCCTGCGAGCTGGACAACCTGTACGACGACGGCAACCCCGCCACCGGCAATATCCGCAGCAGCGCCGAGGTGGGCAGCGGCGCCGGCCAGTATCGCCAGGGCGACGATTGCTGGAATCCGGCCAAAGCCGCCATGAAGACGCTGGCATTCCGCCTGTTGTGAGCCCGCCTGTAACGCGATGCCCCTGGGGGTAAGCGGCGTCAAAGAACCCGGGGTTGCCGGGTTTTTGCCCATTTTGAGCAGGCGAAACGCTGCGCCATGAGTTGGTGGCGACGCCCCTGCCACGACGGGCAACAACACGCCCTCTTGACCTGCCCGCCGGGTGGAGCCGATGCCCAATCCCCGCGCTGCAGACGCCAAAACGTGGCGTAGCAACATTGCGTCAGCGGCCCGCGCCCACAGCAGCGCCCGTCACGACACCAAGGCGGCACAAAAAGGCGCTATCCTGCCGCCATGCTGCGCGTCCACACCGATCTGAGCACCCTGCCACCCGCGCAATGGAATGCGCTGGCCGGCGCATCGCCGGTACTCAACCACGCTTTTCTGGCGGCGATGGAGGCCCACGGCTGCGTAGGCCGTGACAGCGGCTGGCAACCCTGCCACATCGCGCTGCACGACGGCGCCGAAGATGGCCCGCTGCGCGGCGCGCTGCCGCTGTACCTCAAGCAGCACTCCTACGGCGAATACGTGTTCGACTGGTCGTGGGCACAGGCCTATCACGAACACGGCCTCGACTATTACCCCAAACTCTTGGGCGCGATTCCGTTTACGCCTGTGCCGGGCGAGCGCCTGCTGGCGGATAGCGATGCCGATCGCAGCCAGCTGATTCAGGGCGCACTGGCACTGGCGCGCGATGTCGAGGCCAGCAGCCTGCACCTGCTGTTCCATCCCCAGCGCGACATTGCACTGCTACAGGACCTGGGCCTGCAGCTGCGCACCCAAATCCAGTTTCACTGGCGCAACCAGGGCTGGGCCGATTTCGATGCCTTCCTCGCGGCGCTCAAGCGCGACAAGCGCAAGAAAATCCGCCAGGAGCGCAACAAGGTGACCGCCGCCGGCATCCGCATCGAACGCAAGGTGGGCCATGCCATCACGGCGGAAGACTGGGCCTTCTTTGCCCGCTGCTACAGCAACACCTATCACGAACACCGTTCCAGCCCCTATCTGAACGAGGGCTTTTTCCGCCAGATCGGCCAGACGCTGCCCGAGGCTTGCCTGCTGATCATGGCCTACCGCAACGACGAGCCGCTGGCGTGTGCGCTCAACCTGATCGGGCCGGGCCGGCTGTATGGCCGCTACTGGGGGGCGGATTGGGAAGCAGGTGGCGGTGGTTTCGAGCCCAATCTGCATTTCGAGCTGTGTTACTACCAGGGGATCGAATTTGCGCTGGAGCGCGGCATCGCCGTGTTCGAGGGCGGCGCACAGGGCGAGCACAAGCAGGCACGCGGCTTTTCACCGGTGATGACGTATTCGGCCCACTGGCTGGCCCACCCGGGCTTTGCGCGTGCGGTAGCCGAATATCTGCGCCGTGAGCGCACGCATATCGAGCGGGCCCATGCAGAGCTACTGGCCCACGAGGCGTTTGGCAACGCTGCCTGAAGCGCAGGCACAAAAAAGCCCCTGCGGTGCAGGGGCTTTGGCACAGGCAAGCCGGAATCAGGCTGCCTTGTAGGCTTCCAGCAGCTTTTGCAGCTCGCCACTGGCATACAGTTCTTTCATGATGTCCGAACCGCCGACGAACTCGCCCTTGATGTAGAGCTGCGGAATGGTCGGCCAGTTGGCATAGTCCTTGATGCCTTGGCGGATATCCGGATCGGCCAGCACGTTGACGGCGGCAAACGGCACGCCGACATTCTTCAAGAGCTGCACCGCACCGGCGGAAAAACCGCACTGCGGAAAGGTCGGAGTACCTTTCATGAAGAGGGCGACCGGGTTTTCGGTCACGATCTGGTGGATTTCCTGCTGGACGTCGCGTTCGCTCATGGGAGTAATGCCTCAATAACCGATTAATTCAGTCGGATATTGTAGCGGCGACTGCGCCCGCCCGACAAGCCATGCTTACGCACGGTAATGCCGCTCAACCCTGCCATTGCCCGCCGCTGACCCGGTCCAGCCCGGCCAGATCGGCCCAGGTCTGCACTTGCGCAAAGCCTGCGGCCGCCAGCAGTGCACGGCTGGCCTCCCCCTGATCATAACCATGCTCGAACAGCAGCCAGCCCTGCGGCAGCAGGTACGCCGGTGCGCCGGCGACGATGCTGCGGATATGCACCAGCCCGTCGCCCTCGTCGGTCAGTGCATTGCGCGGCTCGAAACGCAGATCACCCTGCGCCAGATGCGCATCGTGCTGCTCGATATACGGCGGGTTGGACACGATCACGTCAAAACGCTGGCCGGCCAGCGCGGCAAACCAGTCCGATTGGCGAAAACGCACCTCGGCGCCCAGCACTGCGGCATTGGCGGTGGCCACCACCAGTGCGGTGGGCGAGATATCGACCGCGCTCACCTGCAGATCGGGTCGCTCCAGCTTGATGGTGACCGGAATGCAGCCTGATCCTGTCCCCAGATCAACCAGCTGCGCGCCCTGCCCGGCACGCGCCAGCGCCAGCTCGACCAGCAGTTCGGTGTCCGGGCGCGGAATCAGCACGGCCGGGCTGACCTTGAAATCACGCCCGAAGAACTCGCGCTGCCCCACGAGATAAGCCACCGGCTCGCCAGCGCGGCGGCGTGCTGCCAGCGTATCGAACGCGGCGGCGATGGCGGCATCGGCCTCGTCCTGACCATGCGCAATCAGCCAGGCACGGTTACGGCCGGACACATGGCTGAACAGCACCTGGGCATCGATGCGCTCAAGGCCGGACTGCGCAAGCAGGGTTTGGTAATCAGGCATGGGGCGCAGTGTACCAGCGCCGGGTTGCAGTTTCAGGCTGCGATCCGGACTTAAGGGTGCACGCTATGAAAACAATCGCGGAAGAAGAAGCCCTGCACATAATCGACGCCCAGCTCCATCGCCGCCTGCCAGTGTGCCGGAGTTTCGACCCCCTCCAGGATGGTGGCCTGGCCGTGCTCGCGCGCAAAGCGCACCAGCGTTTGCAGCAGCTTGCGGTAGCCGGGGCTGTGCCAGCGCTCCCACCAATGGCGATCGAACTTGAGGAAATCCATCTGCAACAACACCGGCAGCGACAGCACCGAGGCCGGCGCGCCGATATCATCCAGCGCCAGCCGCACATTGCGCGCGGCAAACGCATCGGCCATGGCCAGGCTTTTGTCGGCATCGGATACCGAGCTGTTCTCGATGATTTCCACCGTCAGCCCGTGGCGTCGGCCAACCAGATCGACCAGCGGGTGCGGCCCCTTGTCCTTGCTGGCGATATGAAAAGTGTCGGGATCGAGATTGATGAACAGTTCGCCGGCCGGAGCTTCGTCGATCTGCAAGCGCTTGAGCGTGTGCTCGACTTGATACAGCGCCAGCGGATGCGCCTCCAGCGCATCGAACACGGCCTGCGGCGGTACTGCCTCACCGCTGGCAGTATAGAAGCGCGCCAGCGCCTCGTGGCCGAATGCCTCGCCGCTTTTGACTTCGACGATGGGCTGATACTCGACGCCGAAACGGCGACTGTGCAGCAATTCGATCAGGATGGCGGGCGAGAGCATCTGTTATGGGTTGGCTACGATGCCGGTTTTTATTGTCGGGCGATGCTAACCGATGCGTCAGCAATGACGGCATGCGGGTAAGCACCTAGTGCCGCTGCGACGGCAGCACTGGCGGGCGCGCATACTGACACGGAAGCACCCCGGCCCGCAGCGCAGAAATACCGTTGCCAGCGCAATCCTGCACTGCCCATGCTGACGCCCGCCTGCGCCGGCGGCAAGCGGCAGCGCCTGCGGTGTTGCATGCACGTCGCCCGGCGTGCGGCGACAGGCACTGCCGGCAACAGCCAGCGCTTGTATAATCGCGCGACTTGCCGGCACGGCATGGTTTCAGCGGAGTTTTACATGCTTGCAGCGTTTGCATTGGCCCACGGCCGTCTTGTTCATTTGCCGGTGCAAACGGCCGCCGATCTGGCCCGGCCCGAGGTGATGTGGGTCGATCTCGTAGACCCCAGCGACGACGAGCGCGCGCTGGTGCAAAGCGTGTTCCGGCTGGAGTTGCCCGAGGACGAAGAGCTGGAGGACATCGAAGAGTCTGCCCGCTGCTATGTGGATGATGCCGGCCTGCACATCAACTCCTACTTCCTGCACCAGAACAGCGAGGGCGCGGACAACGTCACCGTGTCCTTCCTGCTCAATGAAGGCCGGCTATTGACCATGCGCCAGGAAGAACTGGCCGTGTTCCGGCTGTTCCGCCTGCGCGCACGAGTACAGCCGGGTTTTGTCGGCAGTGCCGAAGACATTCTGCTGTCCATCTATGAAGTGGCGGTGGAATACGACGCCGACGTGCTCGAAGGCGTCTACAGCGCGCTGGAAAAAGTCAGCAGCCGCGTGCTGAACCGCGAAACCGAAATGAACGATGCAGCCATGGCTGAGACCGTTGCCGACATCGCGCAGCAAGAGGACGTCAACGGCAAGGTGCGGCTGGATTTGATGGATACGCGCCGCGCACTGTCGTTTTTGCTGCGCTCGCGCGTGATCGGCCGCGAGCAGGAGGGCAATCTGCGCGAGATCCTGCGTGATCTCGAATCCTTGAACAACCACACCGGTTTTCTGTTCGACAAGATCAACTTCCTGATGGACGCGGTGATGGGCCTGATCAACCTGTCGCAGAACAAGATCATCAAGATTTTCTCCATTGCCAGCGTGGTATTCCTGCCGCCGACCATGATTGCCAGCGTTTACGGCATGAACTTCGGCGTGATGCCGGAACTGAAATGGGAGCTGGGCTATCCGTTTGCCATCTTGCTGATGCTGCTGTCGGGCATTGCGCCCTATGTCTTCTTCAAGAAGAAGGGTTGGCTATAAGAACCCGTTATGCCCCTAAATGTTTGATTTTCAAAGACCCGATTCGTACCGCTGACGAGCGTAGCGAGGCTCCCTCGCGGCGGCGAGGTGTATAGACCGGAGACATAGGTAACACCTGTTCGAAGACATGGGTAACACATTGACTTAACTAACACGGTAGCCGCCTCAGGAGCATTGCCGTGCCATGGAAGGATGTGTCACTCATGAATCAACGCAAGGAACTGGTGCTGCTGGCCCTGCAGGAAGGCACCAACCGCCGCGAACTGGCCCGCCGCATGGGCCTCTCGCCCAAGACCCTCTACAAGTGGCTGGCCCGCTATACCGCGCAAGGCGAGGCAGGCCTGCACGATCAAAGCCGACGCCCGCATTCCAGCCCACGGCGCACCGAGCCCGACCTGGAGCAGCGGATCTTGTCGCTACGGGATGATCATCCGGTCTGGGG
>NZ_FWXD01000022.1 GCF_900176275.1 Andreprevotia lacus DSM 23236
GCGCCTTGCGCTCCATCCCGAACTACCCCGAACGCAAGCGTGAAATAAGTGTTAACAGGCCCTAGGTTGTCGCAGCTGTCACGGCTGGTTCTTTGATCTGGTTTGCTGCCTCGTTCATCTGGCCTTGCGAAATGGCTTGAACGCGGGATGATCCGATATTGCGAGCATTTCGGCATCGCCGTCCGAGTCGCCATAGGCGTGGATTTCATATTGATGCAGCGGACCCAGTAGCTCCTCCAGGCGCCTAACCTTGGCGGATGCCCGGCAATTCTCTCCCCTTATCTGTCCGGTGCAGACCCCGTTGCAAGATGCCACCTCGGTGCAGAGCAGGTTCTTGAATCCCAGCTGCCTTGCCAGAGGCTCAAGGTAAAAATCGAGCGAGGCACTGACCATGATGAGGTGGTGCCCCTGATCCTGGTGCCATTTGATCTGGTTCAGTGCTGCAGGCCTGCACAGTGAGGCAATATGGCTTGCATGCTCGCGGCCCAGCTGCTTTAGTCTGGCGACCGGCGCGTCGGGGAACAACCTGGCAATCAACAGGGCTTTAAAATGGTCTCGCGAGGTCAGGCCGAGCCAGACCTTCAGGGCTGGCCAGGCAAGCCTGGCCAAAGACATTGCGACGCTTCGCCTGCCAAAAGCACGGCATAGAAAAGGCAGAAATGTATCTTTGGTCGTGATGGTGCCGTCAAAGTCAAATGCTGCAATGACCGGTCTGGCCCGGAGGAGTGGCGGTGTGCTCAAATCGTGCTAGGCCTCCACCATCTGGACGACGGCAAGCCGACCGCCGTCCCCCTTGCCAAACAGTATTTTCTGACCGTCCTTGAGTTCCAGTTTTTCTCCGATCGCAACCGGCCGCTTTGCTTCGTCAGTAACATCCGTCAAGTCTGGCATGCGCTCGTTCACAAGCCACCAGCGGTCGTTGTGAAGTACGAAGTAGCCGATGCGTTTCTTTTGCTCATCAGCCAGTTTTTCATTCGGCACGATCAGGTTGTTTGCATGCCATGGGAACATGGACTGATTGGTGTAAACCATCAAACGATGATTGTCGGGCCGGTATGACCCTTCCTTGCGTGACGAGTACAGATTCAGCACGGGCAGCTTGCCCTTGAAGGGGGTGCCGCAAAATGGGCATTGTGGCTGCGTGGAGTTGTCGAAGACATACCATTTCTGTTCGCATGCAGGACTCTGGCATGGTTGAACCAGGTCGACCGTCTTGACCAGGGCTGTTTCCCAGTCGTTGGCTGATGGTCGCACTGCGGGATCGTGCAGGCCGTTGACGAAGGCTTGCAGGAACAGCGCTTTCAGATATGGCCCGGTTACCGTGAACGGAATTTTGTCCGTATCTGCCCAAGGCAGTTCGGAAGGCTTTACGTTCTTGATTTTGATGCGATTGGATTTGTCTACCGGGTGCTCAACAAACAGGGCGCGTTCGCCCATGGTCAGCGTCTCGTCACGCTGTTCATCGTTCAGGTCGTGCACCTTTCCGCCACGCAGCGGGTGCCTGTACAGCAGATACATGTAGATGAGGACGGCCAAAGCATGCTGGTCAGTCTCGCGCTTGGGCAGGCAACGTGCGGGGTCGTCTTTGGCCAGATGGCCGGTCTGGATGACCTCCGGGGCAATGAAATCAGGCGTGCCAACGACGTCGGGCGGGAATTTGCCGGGGACGACCAGTCCATCAACGTCGATGACACATGCCATCCCCCGCGAGGGGTCGACCAACACATTCTTGTAGCTCAGGTCCGAGTGTGCGAGGCCGGCGAAGTGCATGCGGCGAACGGCGCGCGCCAGCAGCAGGCAGACCTTGATGTGATTCAGCCAGTCGCCAAGCTCTCTGGTATCGACAAAACGATTGCGCAGATTGGGGGCGGCAAACCATTTGCCCTCCTTTTCCTTGCCCTTGATCTGGAGCATGTCATTGTTCTTAGAACCGTGTTCGAAGAAGAAATGCCTGGCATATGCCGGGGCAACCATCCCAAGTTTGCCGTTGTGTTCGAGCATGGCTGTTGGCCAGCAGAACAGGTGCTTCCAATAGTCGCCGCCAACCTGATTGAAGATGTTTTCGCGGTATTTGCCGGTAATCATCTGCAGACGTTCTTTGGCTTGAGCATCCTGCCCGGTCTTGTAAAAACCGACGACATATGACTTGTCCGGCGAGAAATAGACGTCTTTCATCGCCCCCGATCCGATGATGTCATCGACAAACTCGATATCCTGCCCGTCTAACGTCTTGCACTTGACCACTTTGGCCATGCCGATGCTCCTGAATTAATATGGGCAGTGATTTGCCACTGCCGGCGCGGCATCGCTTTCTCATTCCGCTGCCAGACATGTTGGTACGAGCCGCATTGCTGCGGGTCATTGGCCATTACCAGAGCAGGGCGATAGTCCGGTCATCATGGTGGCCTTGCTTGAAAAAATGTAGCCATTCGAGCAAATTCAGCGCTGACGATGTCTCTTGCTCCAAATGGGGCTGGATTTCATTCCACAACGCATCCCACTTTGTTTCGTCTGCCAAACCGTTGTCGGTTTCGAAATAGGGGTCGGAGACGCCGTCGGTCATCAGGATGATGGCTGAAATATTTGGTAATCGGCCTACCCTGACGCGTTTGCCGAACCCTTGGTCGGCCAGTGCATTGCGGTCCAGAAAGCGTGTCTGGCCTGCAAATTCACCACCATCGGGAGTTCCCATGAGCTTGACGGTGCCTTTGGGGCCATAGGCGGCAATTGCACCGTCACCCATCCAGAAGGTGGCCAGAAAGGTGCTCGGCCCCTCTTTCTTTACTGCGGCGACCAGCAGTGTCGTTGCATAGTCCCTGGCTTGGGCATTTTGCACTTGTGCTTCTTGCTCGATAGCCTGCACGGTGGTGTGTGCCATCTTGTGGAAAAAGTAATGGAACTCGGTCCCGATGGCATTTTGCGATGCAGGGTCGGTATCCCAGCTTGCAAGGTGATTTGAAATTGTCTGGCCAAATACCCCGGCCAGGCTTTCGGTCAGTTGCACTCCGGCGGTCTGGACTGCAATTCTTGACCCTTCGCGGGAAGATTTCGCACTGCCTGCACCATCTGCAACGATCAGCACGCTCCAGCCACTGGTCGTGTCGTCGGCAATGAAGAAGTCGTCGTCACGAAAACTGCCTCCGTGCTCGTGAGAGCGGCCACGGCGACTGGCTGCGGCGATGTTGAATGACGTCCCGCGAAGCAGCTTCTGGTCGAGATGTGCCTTGCGGTATGGAAGGTCACCGGCCGGTTCCAGCACTTTCCACAGGGAGCGTGGATCCGGGTTGACGATGAGTTGGCATGTGCCGCTGGTTTTCCCTTCATTGAGTGCCTCGGCATAGGACCATTGCAGATCAAGGTCAAACTCGCCGTCCAGCAGCGGGTGCCCGCTCACCATCTGGGTTGCGGGGTCAAATGTCAGCCCGAATCCATCAGGAAACTTCACATGGGCAACTCTGATTTGCCGACCCGTTTTGTCCAGCCCTTCCATTCTGGCCGAGTAAGGGCTGCCAGCCTTGCAGTTGGGCAGATGGAATACCGGCTGGCCTTCGGGTATCGTCGCAGTGACCACAGGAGCAATAGGCACTTGCCCGGGTCTGAGCACTTGGGAGGGTGTTGATGCGTCATGCATGGTTGCTGGGGCGGGGTGGGGCACAGGCCGCGCCGGCGGCGCGGTGTCTTCGGTCTTTGCGGCTTGATCCGGCATCTGCGTCGCAGCTTCGGCAATAGGGGGGGGGGCGACCATTGCTGGTGCAACCTCGCTGTTGCCTGGTGTGGCAGAGGGGGCATCCAGCTGGGCAAACGCCATTGGTTTTATCTGCGGGGTACTATTGAGGCGTGCTTTGGGAAACAATCCCGGCTTGCCGGGGTAGCGGGCTGCCCAGATTTTTTTCAGCTTGCTGGCAAATTCATATGCAAGCCGCTGTACTTCTCCATCCTTGGCGAATTCATCAATCAAGGGGCCTGCGACCTTGCCTCGGTCAAAGAAAGGGGTCTGGCTTTCCTTGAACAAGCCCAGGACCAGTTCTTCGGCATGCGCCTGGAGTTGAGGCGGTACGGTCGTTTGCCGGGTATTTTCTGTTGTCATGATCAGCCGCGACCCCTGCCGACGTCGAATCCCCCCGCCTCTTCAGGTGCGGGGCCAAATGAAACCGACTCTTCGCACCATGGGCAGACAACCTTGCCCGGGCCGTTCACGCACAGCAGCTTGCCGCAGCCGCAGACCGCGAAGGCGGTGAAGTTGCCGCAATGCGGGCAACCAGGGGAGCCCACCAGCGATGAGGTATTGACCTTGAGGTCTGCTGCACGTTGGTCCGACCAGGCGAAATAGTCTTCATCAAGGGGATGGCATCCATCCAGATGGTAGCTTGCGACATCCACCGAGAAGTCACGCGTTCCCACTGACCTTAGCCTGCGACCGTATCTGATGATGTAGGGCCGGCGAGTTTTCTGACAGCGGCCAACCAGGGTCACGCATGCTTCGTCGGCGACCGGTTGTGGCTCTTTGACGATGCGCATGACTTGTTCATCGAAGACTGGGAGCTGGGCATGCTGCTGGCGTTCGCCCGTGCTTTTGCTTTGTACAAGCAAGGAGGCAGTAACCCAGGCCACAAACTTCTTGAAGTTGCCTTCCTTGGTATCTTCGAAGACGATGGTGTGGTCAGTGAGCTTCTTTAAAGTAGTAAAGTCGGCATCTTTGCCCAATCCGACTGCGATCAGGGTGGCCTGGCTGGCATATCGGGCTTTCCAGCGTTCTATTGCGGGTATTGGGTTATCGGTCGGTCTGCCATCGGTAAAGAGGTAGACGATGGGTCGCCAATCTCCCTTGAGATCGGGCGTCGTCTTGATCACGGACGTGTCAATTTCGGCCATCAATGTTTCAAGGGCTGCGCCGAGACTGGTGCCGCTGCCGAGCGGCAGCTTGGGCGGGTAGAACGACGCAACCTCGATCAGCGGTGCAATTTTTTTTGCGATACCAGCGAATGCAATGACTGAAACATGCACTGTTTCCAGTGCATGCGGGTCTGTACGAAGCGTGCGCATGATGGACTGCAGCCCGTCTTCCATTTTGCTGAGTGCTTCGCCCACCATTGATTCGGAACAATCGAGTACGAAAAATACGGGCAATCTACGCATCGGGGACTCCTGGGGGCACGATGGGGCCGGGCATCAAGCAGCGGGCTGGTGCCATGATTCCGCACCGGGCAAGCAATCCGGGTTGACAGGTCGGTTGCCCGGTGCAGAGATGGTCAGGGAACAGGTGCATCTGTTCCCGACAAGGCCGGTGGCATGTCATTTGCGTATCGCTCGGCCGTTTAGAGAACGAGCTGCACTTCCGGAGGCGGTGGCGGCAGGGAAATCGAATCGGCTATGCCCGCGCTGCTCGATCCGGCTGCGACCGACGCGGATACCCACTTGAAGAAGCCGGAAAAAGCAGCTGCATCCATGGTATCGAGTGTCACCACCCGGTCGGTGAGCTCCAGGAGCAAGTCTTGCCGGGCTTTGGGGCCGGCAGCGCAGGCCAGGATCGAAGCGAAGTTGCATTTCCTGATTTCAGGAATCGCTTCCCGGTAAGCATGCAGGTCGGAAGGACTACCGTCCGTCATAACAAACAGCAGCGGCCGCCAGTCTCCCTTGGCATCACCGGTATTTTTTTTGATGTCCCGCGCCATGCATTGCAGCAATAACTCAAGCGCGGCGCCAAAGAAGGTGGCGCCGGCATCCGGTGCAATGATTCCTGCAAGCTTTACCTCGTCCAGTGGTGTCAGGGGAAGATACACCCTGGCTTCAATGTCAAAAGTAATGATGGAAAGATGCACGCTTTCGAGCGCATACGGGTCTTGTCGAAGCGCGCTAAGCATGGACTGGAGACCGACATTCACGGAATGGATCGGCTCACCGCGCATCGACCCGGACGTATCTAGCAGGATATAGACAGGCAGCCTTCTGACGCTCATGATGACCACCCGCTCAATGGCTGTATTGCTTTAACCAGGTTACAAAGGTGTCCGAGGGGTCAGGAGAACCTATCGCGTTGAACTTCCAGCCACCTGATTCACGCACCAGTTCTGCGAACAGCATCGAGCAATACTGGTCAAAGCCCGCACCGCCCGACAGGTCAAAACGTGTCATTTCCTTGCCCTGATTGTCAACGGCACGAATGAATGCATTCCGGACTTTGCCAAAGTTCTGCCGCTTTTCCTTGCCACCGTAAATCTGCACAACAAAGGCAATTTTTTGATAGGCATCCGGGAGGTCATTCAGCTTGACGATGATTTGCTCGTCGTCGCCATCTCCAGAACCGGTTCGATTGTCGCCTGTGAGCCATACGCAGCCTGAACCATGGCGCATGCTGTTGAAAAAAACAACGTCACCACCAACCAAAGTCACCCGGTTGTTGGCACCAACGCTGCCAAGGTCTTTAACCTTGCTGTTGGCGTCGCAAAGAAAGGCAATCACATCCAGGTCATATTCATCTTCCTTTTTGCCAAGCAGATTGCTCAGAAAACCTTTCTTGCCGTCGTTGATGTCCCAGCCAAGGCCGATGGTAACCATGGACAGGTCAAAATCGGATTTCTTGAGGCTGATACCCTGACCTTTTTTGAGCGAGATGGCCATTTGTCGTTGTGCTTCCCTGTGTGTGATTAAAGGACGACGTTGACTTCGGGGGGCGGTGGCGGCAAATCATCCAGACCAGCCACTTCTTTTTGGGCCTGATCCACTTTCTGGCTACCCGTGGACACAGAGGCGGAAACCCATTTGAAGAAGGCCTTGATAGTGCTGCCATCAGCGGTATCAAGCCGTACGACCGCTTCGGTGATCTGCTTGAGCACGGATGTATCTGCATCCTGGCCGGCGGCACAGGCCACGATGATGCCGGTACGAACTTTCTTCAGTTTTTCAAGACCGCGTTGCCAGTCGTCTGTCGGAACCCCGTCGGTCATGATGAACACGAGCGGTTTCCAGTCGCCTTTTACTTCAGCGGTGCTTTTGATCACTTCGCCTTCCAGTCGGTCTGCCAGCAGGGCAAGCGCCTCGCCGAGTGCCGTGGTGCCACTGGCGCTGATCTTGGGGGACTGAAAGGTCGACAGTTCGGTAAGCGGTGCAACTTGCCGGGCACTGCTATCAAAGGTGATCACGGACAGGTAGGCGGTTTCAAGCGCGTACGGATCCTGGCGCAATGTCGATATCAGCGTTTGAACGCCGGTTTTGACGGCCTCAATGGGCTCGCCACTCATGGAGCCGGAAGCGTCGAGGAGCAAATAGACAGGTAGCCTTCTCATTGTTGTTTCCTTCTTGTGGTTTGCCGGAGCGGCCTCAAGCAACCGTTACGCCAAACTGATTGCACATCGCTTCCAGGCCACCAGCAAAGCCCTGGCCCACGGCACGGAACTTCCATTCATCGTTGTGGCGATATATCTCGCCAAAGATCATTGCGGTTTCCGTGCTGTAGTCTTCGGACAGGTCAAAACGGGCGATCTCGACATCGTTATCGAGATTCACGATGCGCATGAACGCATCGGAAACTTGGCCGAAACTTTGTTTGCGGGCAGTAGCCTCATCGATGGTGACGCAGACGACGATGCGTTTGACGGCATCAGGCACTTTTTCGAGTTCGACCTGCAATGCTTCGTCATCGCCACCACCCGCGCCTGTCCGGTTGTCACCGGTGTGTGCAACCGAACCACACCTGGACGAGAGCTGGTTGTAGAAAATGAAGTCTTCATCGTTGCGCACCTTGCCGCTTTCCCCAAGCAGGAAAGCACTGGCATCAAGGTCATAGGCTGCGCCGGTGGTTACCCGGGCCTCCCAGCCCAGTCCGACAAGAATGCGCTTGAGTGCAGGGGCGCTTTTCGACAACGAAACGTTGCTACCTTTGGACAAAGAAACCGCCATGGTCTGATCCTTTCAAAAACGGGATTGATTTGATTACCGGGCTGCTTCCGTTTCGCCTGCAAGCTCCGGATTGTTCTTTTTGTAAATCAGCGACGATGCGAGTGCTGCCGCGATGAAAGCGACACCGATCAAGCCCGTGACGACTTCACTGATGTGCCAGACGATGCTGCCAAACATGATGATGGCCAGTGCGCCGATGGCGTAGTGGGCACCATGCTCAAGGAAAACGTATTCGTCGAGTGTTCCCTTTTCCACCAGGTACACAGTCAGCGATCGTACGAACATGGCACCGATTGCAAGGCCGAGCATGATGATCACGACATCCCGTGTAACGGCAAAGGCACCGATCACGCCATCGAAAGAGAACGATGCGTCCAGTACCTCGAGGTAAAGAAAGCCCATCACCCCCGCACGTTTTGCTGCCTTTCCTGCGGCATCCGATGCTTCGCCATCTCCGAACAGGCTGCCAACGCTATCGACGACGACGTAGAGAAAGATACCGCCCATGCCGGCAACGACGATGGCCAGACGTGTTGTGGCATCAATTGGCAGAAATGCCTGCGCGATCAGCAGTGCGCCCAAGGCACAGATGATGCGTACCGAATCAAGTTTCCCCAGTTTGGCAAGGTATTCCTCAACTTTGCCAAGCCAGTGCAGCTCCTTGCCTTCATCAAACAGAAACGAGAAGAAAACCAGCAGCAGGAACATGCCGCCAAAGGATGCGATGCCTGCATGCGCATCAGTCAGGTGGCGTGCATATTCTTCGGGCTTGTTCAATGCCAGTTGCGCTACTGCAATGAGCTGCTCCCCGGTTGCTGCTGCCACAACCACGATGGGAAACAGCAAGCGCATCCCGAAGACGGCGATCAAAATGCCAACCGTCAGGAAAATCTGCCGCCACCTGTGATCCATTTCCTTGAGGATGGCGGCGTTTACCACTGCATTGTCAAACGACAGGCTGACTTCCATGATGCCCAGCAACAGGGCGAGTGTGACTGCCGCTACGCCCCCGCCTGCAGATTTTTGCCCCCAGAAAAAAGCAAGTCCCAGGCAAAGTATCGCAACGAATATCGACAAACGAAAATGACGCATCTGAACTCCTTGACGGGCAATGTCGCTATTTTTAAAAAATGGCGTTTGGTTTGTGTAATGTATGGGAAAAATATTTCGTTTGCACGTATTTGAAAAATTACTTGTCAAGTATGCAACAGGTTGTGTTCGGCAGTATTTTGGGCTGATTCTGTAAGAAAACAGAGTGCGCCATACGGCGAGCCGATCTTGTGGATGAAAGAATCGGAGCTGCCCGATGCAGCAAGATGTTGTCTATCTGCGATTGGCTTGACGGGGGCGGATGCAGTGAACGAGGCAACGCCGGGTGCCCACCGGCATTCAGAACCCGGATGCTGAAGCGTTGACAGGTTTGGCGGGGTAATCGCGAGGTGTGTGTTTCTGCGTCAGTTGCAGACTCTACTGAGGCAGGCCGGTGGCAAAGCACTTCAGACTGTGGGTGCGTCCGGCAAGCTGTAGCGCAGGCGCGCACGCAGCTGCAGGCTGCGCGCTTCCAGCGTCTTGAGCTGGTTGATGGCTTGCGGGCGCAAGCGCAACTGGGGGGACTTGGCCGGCTCGCTGCGCAGCGCATGCAGTTCGCGCAGGCGGCGCAGTGCGGTGGCGGCGTCGTTGCGGTCACGGGCGAGTTCGGCCAGCAATTCGGCGCAATCCTGCTGCAGCGCCAGCATGCCGGCATGGCGGGCCAGTTCGCGCGCGCCCAGCAGGTTGCGTTCGGCGCTGGCCACGTCGCCCTGTCTGGCCCAGGCGCGACCCAGTGCCAGCAATGCATGGGCCTTACCCCACAGATTGTCGTTCTCGTTGTGCAGGGCAAAGGCGGTTTCCAGCAGCGGCAATGCTGCGGCATCGTTGCCCAGTGCGTATTCGATCAGGCCGCGATAGTTGCAGACTTCGGCCGACCACACGCGGTTGTGCACCGGACCGGCCAGCAGGCGTTCGGCCTCGTCCAGTGCCTCGATCGCGCGCGCATGCAGGCCGGCGCGGTAAGCATCGCCCGCTACATTGATCAGCGCCTCGCAGCACAGCCTGTCCTGCGCCAGCGGTAGTGCCAGCTTCAGCGCCAACTCGTGGTATTGCAGCGCGGTGGCGTGATCTCCAAAGCCGACGTAAACCTGGCCTACCCCCAGATAGACACGCGCGCAGTTGTACATGTCGTGGCTGTCGCGCGCATGGGCCAGGCTGGCGGTCCACGCTGCCAGCGCCTGGGTGACATCGCCGGCCACATTGCAGGCGCGGCCGACTTCGATCATGGCCTCGACATGCTGGCGGCTGAGGCCGGCTTGCTGGAAGGTCAGTGCGGCGCGGCGGAACAATCGTTGTGCCATCAGGAGCGCGCCGACGTGCTGCCAGGCGTGGCCCATGATGAGTTGCGCCAGCCCCACCAGTTGCGGGCTGCCGCTGGCACGCGCGCGCCGCAGCAGTGCTTCACCATCGGCCGGCTCTGGCGGCGAGCCATTGGCGGCAGCTGTCGCGATGGGTTCCAGTTCGTGCAACAAGTTGTCGTCGCTGGGGTGCATCTCAGTGCTCCGGCGCGGTACAGACGCGATCACGCCCGGTGCGCTTGGCCAGGTAGAGCGCCAGATCGGCCCGTGACAGGAGGATCTCGGCGTTGTCGCCGGGCAGGAACTCTGCACAGCCTATGCTCACCGTCAGCGCAAGTTCGGGTTGCGCGGGCCAGCGCTGCGAACGCACACGCAGGCGGATGCGCTCGGCAGTGTGCATGGCGTCGTTCAGGCGCACGCCCGGCAGCACCAGCACGAATTCCTCGCCGCCAAAGCGGGCCGGCAGATCGCTGTCGCGGCATTCCTGGCGCAGCAGCTCACCAGCAGATACCAGTACATCATCGCCAACGGCATGGCTGTATTCGTCGTTGACTGATTTGAAATGGTCCAGATCGAGCAACAGCAGACTGAGCGGCTGGCCCGCTTCGGCTGCAGCCAGCAAATCCGGCAGGCGCTCGTTCAGCGCACGGCGGTTGGGTAACTGGGTCAGGCTGTCGCGATAGGCGGCGTTTTCCAGCTTTTGCAGTTGCTGTCTGCCGGCCAGCGTTTCCTCGCGCAGCTGTGATAACTCGATTTCCGAGGTCAGCAACTTGAGCCGCATTTCGATGGCGGCAAGCCGTTTGCTGCTGGCATGCCGGGTGGCGGCGGCCTGGGGCTGGCGTGCCAGAAACGCGTCGAAGTGCTCCAGCGCGCGTTCGTGGTCGCCGCGAGCCTCATAGAGTGCCGCCAGTTCATGGTGAACATCGGCCTGCAGCACATGGGTGGCCAAAGCATCGGCCTGTGCCAGTGCCGCGTGCAGCGCTGCCTCGCCATCCTGCCCCAATTGCTGTTGCAGCTGGCCGATGCGCAGCAGGCAGCGCAGGCTGCCGGCAGCACAGTCGGCCTGCGCGTGCAGCTGGTGCGCGCGGTCGTGATAAACCAGGGCATCGGTCAGCCGGCCGTGCAGTCGATAGAGTTCGGCCAGTGTTTCAAACTGGCTGGCGGGCCAGTTGGTAGTGCCGTCCTGCTCGATCTGCCACAGCAGCGCGGCCGAAGTTGCGGTGTCTTGCAAGGCCAGCAGATCTGTTGCCAGCGCCAGCCGGCAAGCCGAGCGCAATGTCTGCTCGGCGCCCGGTACCAGATCGATGGCGTGTTCGTGCAGGCGCAGTGCGGTTTCGCAGTCGCCGCTGCGGGCGTGGGTGTCGCCCACGGCCAGCCACAGCCGGGCGATCAGCGCACGGTCGCCAGTGCCTTGGGCGCGCTCCAGTCCTGCCAGCCAAGTGCTGACGGCCTTGCCGCCATGGCCTTCCAGCAGCTGGCTTTGCCCCAGCAGCAGGGCAATTTCGGCCTGTTCCGCAGTATTCCACTGGCCGTGACGCAGCGCTTGGGTGAGCAGCAGTGACGCCGGCAGCTCGCGCTTCACCAGCGCGCGCGCCTGCACAAGCAGGTCGGCCTGCGCGGGCAGCAGGGTGCGTATGGACGGGGAGGGGGAAACGGCATTCATGGTGAACCGGGCAGGCTGGGCGGGTTGCTGCGCATTTTCAGACATGGTGCCAAGCCGGCCCGGCGGGTGCAAGCCTCATCGCCGGTGTCGCACCTGGCTGTGATCAGCGCAACGGTTCCAGCCGGTTCAAGGCCTCCTGCAACAAATTGGTGGGGCAACCGAAGTTGAGGCGCAGAAAGCCCGGCGTGCCGAAGTCGCGCCCGTCCGACAGGCCGACGCCGTGCGCTTCGAACACCGGTAGCGGGTTCTCAGCATCGATGGCGCGGGCATCGATCCACGCCAGATAGGTGGCCTGCGGAATGGTGATTTTCAGCCGGCTCGACTGCGCAAACCAGTCGCGCAGCAGTGCGCGGTTCTCGCGCAGGGTGGCGATCAAGCCGGCATGCCAGATGCCGTCGTCACGGTAGGCTGCTTCGGCAGCGGTATAGCCCAGCAGATTGACGGCCGGTGTGAGACCCAGCGTGCTGCGGCGCAGGCGGTTGCGCAGCGCGGCATCCGGTACCACGGCCAGCGCGCAGCCCAGTCCGGCGATGTTCCAGGTTTTTGATGGCGCCAGCAGCGTGATGGTGCGGCTGGCAAAGTCCGGGTCCAGGCTGGCCAGCGGCGTGTGTTGGGTGCCTTCATCCAGCAGCAGGTCGCAATGGATTTCGTCCGAGCAGATGATGAGGTCGTGCCGGCGCGCTACATCGATCAACTGGCGCAGCTCGTCGTCGCTCCAGATGCGGCCAACCGGGTTGTGCGGATGGCACAGCATCAGCAGGCGGGTGCGCGGCGTGATGGCGGCTTCCAGCTCGGCCACATCCCAGCGCCATTGCCCGTCGGCGTGCTGGTGCAGCGGCACGGTGATCAGCTCGCGCTCGCCCAGTGGCGGCGCGTGCAGGAATTTGGGGTAGACCGGGGTGAAGGTAAGCACGGCATCGCCCGGCTCGCCAATGGCGCGGCAGGCAATGTTCAGCCCCTGTACCAGCCCTGGCAGCCAGACGATCCATGCGGGGTCGACCTGCCAGCGATAGACGCGGCTGGCGTAGTCGATGAAGGCTTCAATCAGGCTGGCGGGCGGATCGGTGTAGCCGAACACACCGTGCGCCACGCGCTCGTGCAGCGCGGCAATCACCGACGGCGGGCTCTGGAAGTCCATATCGGCCACCCACATCGGCAGGATGTCGGTGCCGGCGTACTTGGCCCATTTCTGGCTGGCGGTGGGGGTGCGGTCTATCTGCTGGCGAAACGGCATGGCAATACTCGAAATGGTTTGAATCAGCGGGCCAGGGCGGCGGCGAGGTCGGCAATCAGGTCGGCCGGATCTTCAATGCCGACCGACAGCCGCACCAGGGTATCGGTGACGCCCAGCCGTGCGCGCTCTGCCGGTGGCAGGTTGGCATGGGTCTGGATGGCCGGCACGGTGATCAGGCTCTCCACGCCGCCCAGACTCTCGGCGTAGGCAATCAGTTTCACACCTTCAATGAGCGTGGCAACAGCATCAGTCGAGGTCAGTTCAAAGGACAGCACCGCACCATAACCGGTGGCAAACAGCCTGAGTGGCTGGTGGCCGGCGTCATCGGACAGGCCCGGATAGTACACCCGGCTGATCTGTGGCTGCTGGCAGAGCCATTGCGCAATGGTGAGCGCGTTGCGTTGTTGGGCTTCCAGCCGCAGTGCCAGCGTTTTCAGCCCGCGCAGGGTCAGCCACGCATCCTGTGGCGCCAGCACTGCGCCGACGGCATTCTGCAGATAGCCGATGCGCTGGGCCAGTTCGGGCGTGCGCGCGCTGACGATGCCGGCAATGGTGTCGTTGTGGCCGGCCAGATATTTGGAGGCCGAATGCACCACGATATCCGCCCCCAGCCCGTCGCCCAGATCAAGCGGGCGCAGCCAGTAGGGGGTAAGGAAGGTGTTGTCGACGATGAGCAACAGCTCGCGTTCGCGTGCCAGCTGCGCCAGTGCGGGCAGGTCGGCCACCAGCAAACAGGGGTTGGACAGCGATTCGACCAGAATGGCGCGGGTGTTGGGGCTGATGGCGGCTTGATATGCGGCGGTGTCGGTCACCGCGACATAGCTCGCAGTCAGGCCCAGCCGGGCAAAGACCTGCTCCAGCAGGCGCGTGGTGCCGCCGTAGGCACCCTCGGCCACCACCAGATGATCACCGCTGTTGAACAGACAGAACAGCGTGGACAGTGCCGCCAGCCCACTGCCGAAGGCGAAGCTGCCGGCGGCACCTTCGATCTGCGTCATCGCGTCTTCCAGTGCCTGCCGGGTGGGGTTGCCGCTGCGCGTGTAATCGTAGCCTGTGCTGGCGCCGAGGGCCGGGTGGGCAAAGGTGGCGGTCTGATAGATCGGCGTGCTGATGGCGCCGGTGGCGGGGTCGCGCCGGTTGCCCGCTTGGGCGAGCAGGGTGGCAAGGCGGTGCATCGTGGCTCCAGTTGGCAATGCTTGCCAAAAACTTACATGCTTTTGGCCGGACTGACCAGTGGCAGTTTTCGCTGGCGTGGGCGGGATCAGGGCTATCCTGTATTTGCGGTCTGTAGCGTTGACCTGGGGTGGCGACGCTGATTAATATTTCCATTCGATATCAAATTTTATTTGAAATAAGGAATTGGAATATGAAAATGCGCCATTGGCTGGTGGCTGCCAGCCTGCTTGGATTGAGTCTGCATGCGGCTGCGGCCGATCTGCTCGATACCGTCAAACAGCGCGGCACGCTCAAGGTGGCACTGGAAGGCACCTATCCGCCGTTCAACTACAAGGAAAACAACGAGCTGGCCGGTTTCGAGGTCGAGCTGGCCAAGGCATTGGCGCAGAAGCTGGGCGTGAAGGCGGAATTCACCACCAGTGAGTGGAGCGCCATCCTCGCTGGTCTGCAAGCGGGCAAGTATGACGTGGTGATAAACCAGGTTGGCATTACCGACAAGCGCAAGCAGACCTTCGATTTCTCCGAGCCGTATACCATCTCGGCGCCGCAGCTCATCGTGCGCAAAGATGAAAAGCGCGTGTTCAAGTCGCTGGATGACCTGAAGGGCAAAAAGCTGGGCTTGGGGCAGGGCACCAACTATGCCGATATTGCCAAGGCGGTGGGTGGCATCGATGTGAAAACCTATCCGGGCGCGCAGGAATACCTGCAGGACCTGGCGCTGGGCCGCATCGATGCAGCGCTGAACGACAGCCTGCTGATTCCCTATATCGTCAAGCAGACCAAGCTGCCACTCAAGCCGGGTGCGCCGGTGGGCGAGCTGGAAAAATCCGGTATCCCGTTTGCCAAGAACAACCCCAAGTTCAAGGCTGCGCTGAACAAGGCACTGGCTGATCTGCAGGCCGATGGCACGTTTGCCAAGATTTCCACCAAGTGGTTTGACCGGGACGTGAGCAAGCCGCCGGTTGCGCAGTAAAATAGTGGTCATACCCAACGCTCACCCCCGGCGCAGGCCGGGGGTTTTGTTTTTGCCGGAGTAATGCAATGGATGTCCATGGCCTGATCGAACTGCTGCGCGATGCGCTGCCGCTGATGCTCAAGGGCACGCTGTATACCCTGTTGCTGGCCGTGGCATCGATGCTGGGTGGTTTCCTGGTGGGGGCGACGGTGGCCGGGGTGCGGCTGGCCAGATTGCCGCTGTTGAGCCAGCTGGCTGCGCTGTATGTGAGCTGCATGCGCGGTACGCCGCTGTTGGTGCAGCTCTTTGTCATTTATTTCGGTCTGCCCAGCATCGGTATCCAGTTTGAACCGATCACTGCCGGTATTCTGGGGCTGAGCCTGAATGTGGGCGCGTATCTGTCCGAAACCCTGCGCGGTGCAATCATCGGTGTAGCGCATGGTCAGTGGGAGGCCGGTAAAAGCCTGGGCCTGACGCAGGCGCAGGTGTTGCGCTACGTGATCGGCCCGCAAGCGCTGCGGCTGGCAGTGCCCAGTCTGTCCAACAGCCTGATCAGCCTGATCAAGGACACCTCGCTGGTATCGGTGGTGGCCGTGGGCGAGCTGATGCTGGCCACCAAGGAGGTGATTGCCACCACCTTCCAGCCATTTCCGCTTTATCTGGCGGCGGCCGGCATCTATTGGGCGCTGAGTGCCTCGTTCGAGCTGGTGCAGAAGCGGCTGGAGGCGCGCTTGAACCGTAGCTATCAACGCTGACAGCCGGGTCAATCCGCAAGCACTGCACGGCAAACAAAAAAAATCTGCAGCCGTGTTGTCATATCCATCTCCCTCCCACGACCAAGCCATCACAGAGACCGTGCAAGTTCCGTTTGCCGGTGCCTGGTCCAGAAAAGGAAAACGAGATGAGCATCGGTGCAATCTGTTCCCCGGCTTCGGCCACCACACTGGCTGGCGGTAGTGCCGGCATCGCGCAACAGCTGGATGTGTTACAGCGCAAATATGCCGACATCGCTGGCTGTGCGACCACGCCACAGAACGAAAAGATCAAGCAGGAATCCGCGCTGGATCAGCAGATACAGTCCTTGCGTACGCAGCAGACGCAGGCCACGACGGTGCAGCAGCCGGCTGGCAACAGCGATAGTGCTGGGACTGCCGCCGGGCGGCAGCGCAATCCGTATGCGCTGGTCGATACCTATGCCTGAGCTGCGCCGATCTGCGCAATTTGCTGTTTGAATTTGCACAGATTCGCGCAGCCGCTACGGCCACGTTCCAGCAAGTACGCGCTTGCTGACGCCGTTTGTTGCGGTGTAGCGCCCGGCACGCAGGCTGGTATGCCATTTGCTCTGTCTTCGTTGACTTCAACGACAACGTGGACCTTGCATCATGGGCAAACCGCAGGATTTTTCGCCGCTCGACCTCGCCAATGGCCGTTATGGTCGCAATGAACTCACCGAGGTGCCTGACTTCAACAGCACGCTGGAAGTGCTGCTGGGGCATCGTTCGGTGCGCGCTTTCGTGCCGGAACGGCTGGCCGAGGGTACGCTGGAACTGCTGATCGCCGCTGGCCAGTCGGCGCCCAGCTCGTCCAACCTGCAAGTGTGGAGCGTGCTGGCGGTGGAAGACCCGCTGCGCCGTGCCCGGCTGTCGCAACTGGCCGGCAACCAGGTGCACGTGGCGCAGGCACCGCTGGTGCTGGTGTTCCTGGCCGATCTGGCCCGTGTGTCCACGCTGGCGCAACAGCAGGGCGAAACGATCAGCGGCCCGGATTATCTCGATACCTATCTGATGGCGGTGATCGACGCCGCGCTGGCCGCGCAGAACGTGGTCACCGCAGCCGAATCGCTGGGCCTGGGTAGCGTGTATATCGGCGCGCTGCGCAACAAGCCCGAAGAGGTTGCTGCCGAGCTGGGCCTGCCGCCCAAGGTATTCCCGGTATTCGGTCTGGTGATCGGCCAGCCGGACCCGCTGCGCCCGGCGTCGGTCAAGCCGCGGCTGTCGCAGCGCGCGGTGCTGCACCGCGAGCAGTATTCGGTCGAGCAGCAGGATGCCGCCGTGGCCGATTACGACGCCGTCATTACTGCCTTTCAGCGCAGCCAGGGGTTGCCGCAGCAACCGTGGTCGCAGCAGGTGGTCAGTCGCTTGCGCGGGCCGGAGGCACTGAACGGCCGTGATCGCTTGCTTGAAGCGATCAGCAATCTCGGTTTTACGCTCAACTGAACACCCCGGATCAACATCATGCCCAGCCTTACCCTGGATACCCCCGAGCTTGCCGAACAATATGATCGCGTCAGTGATCTGCAATACGAACACGGCCAGCATTTACTCAATGCGCTGCAACTCAAACCCGGTGAAACGTTGCTGGATGTCGGCTGCGGCACTGGCCGGCTGACCGCATTTGCTGCGCGCCATTTCATCGGCCCCACCGGCCGCGTGCTTGGCATCGACCCTTTGCCGCTGCGCATCGACATCGGTCGCCGTCGCGCTGAGGAGCTGGGTCTGGCACAACTGTCCTTCAATGTGGGGCAGGCCGAAGCACTGCACGCAGTTGCTGATGCGAGCGCCGATGCGGTGGTGCTTAACAGCGTTTACCACTGGCTGCCGGACAAGGCACCGGCGCTGGCCGAGGCGATCCGCGTGCTCAAGCCGGGTGGCCGCATTGCCATCAGCAGCGCCAGCCGCGAACGGCCGCATGACGTACAGCGGCTGGTGTCCGAGGTACTGGCCGAGGCCGGCCTGGGGCGCGGGCAGGGCAGCGGCAGCACGCCGCACAAGGTGTCGTTTGGCGAGCTGGCCTTCCAGCTTGAATCGGCCGGTTTCCATGTTGATGAAATCCGCCTGCGCCGCTTTGCCGACCGCTTTGCCGATGCCGACAGCGTGCTGGCGTTCAATCAGTCCAGCTCGTTCGGCAATTTCCTCGGCGAATTTCTGCCGCAGGTGCGCCAGCAACTGATCGCGCGCTTCAACGAGCGCTTGCAGGCACATCGCGACGAGCGCGGCATTTTGCTGCACCGCAATCTGCTGTTTGCCGTTGCGCACAAGCCGGCCACACGCTGAACATTCATTACCGGAACTACATATGAGCAAACTTTATATCGCACGCGGTGCGTGTTCGTTCGGTACCCACGTGGCTGTACGCGAGCTGGGCCTGCCGGTCGAACTGGTCAAGGTCAAGCTGCGCGAACCCGGCTCGCTGATCTATCAGGTCAACCCGCTGGGCCGTGTGCCGGCGCTGCAGCTGGACGACGGCGCACTCATCACCGAGAGCACGGCCATCCTGCAATATCTGGCCGATCAGGTGCCGGGCACGCCCTTGTTTGCGCCGGCGGGCAGCATCGAGCGGGGGCAGATTCAATCATGGCTCAGCTATATCGGCACCGAGATCCATGTCGGTTCGTTCCGCGCCATCAACCGGCCGGAGCGCTATCACCCTGATCCGGCCGAACACACCTTGGTGCGCGAGCGTGGCGCGGTGCAGCTCAAGGCCGGCCTCAGCCATATCGAAAAACACCTGACCGGCCGGCAGTGGCTGGTGGGCGAGCGGTTCACCATTGCCGATGCCTATCTGGGCGTGTTCATCGGCTGGCTGGCCAGGCTGGGGCCGGAGTTTGCCGATAGCGCGGTGCTCAACGGCTATCGCGAGGCATATCGCGCGCGGCCCAGTGTGCAGGCGGCGCTGGCGTTCGAGCAGGATTGAGCGCCGCTGCGCCGGGTTTTCTCATGATGCGGCACTCGCTGAACCAGTAAGGAGCTGCCGAGCTGCGCCTATATGGCTACACTGCTGCTGACTGGATACAGCAGGAGCAGGCCATGCGTTGGGATGAAATGCGTGAGAGCAGCAACGTCGATGACGAGCGCGGCAATAGTAGCGGTGGCGGTGGCCTGATCGGCGGCGGTTTGCGGCTGGGCGTGGGCGGCATCGTGATTGCCGTGGTGGTCGGGCTGCTGATGGGCAAAAGCCCGATGCAGATACTCGGTTTCGTGATGCAGCTTGCGGGGCAGCATCAAGCTCAGGCGCCGGCACGCAGCCAGCCGGCGGCAACCGACAACGACCGCAGCAAGCAGTTTGTTGCGCACATACTGGGCGATACCGAGGATACCTGGCAGAAGATTTTCCAGCAGTCCGGCAAGCAATATCAGCCGCCACGGCTGGTGCTGTTCCGCAATGGCGTCAACTCGGGTTGCGGTTTTACCAGTGCGGCGGTCGGCCCCTTCTATTGCCCGGCAGATGCCAAAGTGTATCTGGATCTGAGCTTTTTTGACGAATTGCACCGCCGCTTTGGTGCGCCGGGCGAGTTTGCCGCTGCCTATGTGGTGGCGCACGAGGTCGGCCACCATGTGCAGAACGTGCTGGGCATCTCGGCCAAGGTCAGCAAGGCCGAGCGCCAGCAGAGCAAGGCTGGTGCCAATGCGCTGTCGGTCAAGATGGAGCTGCAGGCCGACTGCTTTGCCGGCGTGTGGGGCCATTACGCCCAGCAACGCGGCTTGCTGGACCCCAACTCGCTCGATGAGGCGCTCAAGGCTGCCAACTCGATTGGTGACGACACACTGCAGCGCAATGCGGGCCGGCAGGTGACGCCGGACGCGTTCACCCATGGCACGTCCGAGCAGCGCATGCACTGGTTCCGCGTTGGCTTCGAGCAGGGGCAGGTACAGGCGTGCAACACCTTTGGTGCAGCCGAATAGCAGCTGCGCTGTAATTTAAATAAAAGTTACACGAAGGCTTCTGTCATCGAAATGACTTGGGCATACTGTAGGCACGGCCATGATTGCTGATGTAGCAACGGCCGTTGTCTAACAACAAGAGGATATGGAAATGGCGGCAATTCAGCCTAAAACCTCCGGTGCGTTCATTGCGGCTTCGTGGGTGGCGCTGCTGGCTGGTGCGGTGGCTTATCTGACGGGCCTGTTCAATGCCAATATGCAGTTGAACGAAAAGGGTTATTACTTCACCGTGCTGCTGTACGGGCTTTTTTCGGCGGTGTCGCTGCAGAAGAGCGTGCGTGACCAGCTCGAAGGGATACCGGTTACCCGCATCTACTATTCGATCTGCTGGTTTTCGGTGGTGATTGCGATTTCGCTGCTGGGTATCGGCCTGTGGAACGCCACCTTGCAACAGAGCGAGAAGGGCTTTTACGCCATGGCTTTCCTGCTGTCGCTGTTTGGCGCGGTTGCGGTGCAAAAGAACACCCGCGATGCGGCCGCCGCAGATGGTCCCCATACCCGTCCGCTCTGATTCAGTGTGTAGCGCAAGAAAATGGCCCGCTTGAGCGGGCCATTTTTGTTTTGAGGTCGCACATGCGGGGGCGGAGTCAATCCGGAGACGCCGTGGGTTCTTTTGCCGAAACGTACAAGCCCTCAACAGCTACCGACTTTCTTCGCACTGCCCTTCATGTGCATCTGGCGCTTGGGCGATGTCATGGTGTGCTCGAAGGTGTAGCCATCATGCGCGGCGTTGAACTGGAACACGCTGTGCATGGTCATTTCTTCGGGCTTGCTGCATTTCATGTCCATGGTCATGGTGTTGCCTGATACATCGTACTTCGGCTCGTCGCACTGACGGTCGTTCTTGGCCTTGGCATGCTGAGCTTCTCCGGCCTCGTGCCAGCGATTGATGTTCTGCTTGTTCAGGCACATGGTCATCGTCATCGTGCCGGCCTTGAGGTCCATGTCCATGCCACGCTGCTTCATCATTTCCTGCGCCTTCGGATCCATCTTGCCCATGGCAGCTTTTTGTTCCGGCGGCATTTCGGTGGTTATGGCCCATTTACCCTCACTGGGCATCAGCGAAGGCATGCTGCCAGCTTGGGCGGCGGCGGTGAGCAGCGTACAGGACAACAGGATCAGGCGGCGCATGGCAGACTCCGGGTCTGGTGGACGGTAAGGGTATTTCCAGACTATAGGTGTTGCGCTGTTGCCGTTCGTCGATTCACCGCTGGCCCAGCATGTCTCGCACCACGGCGTTGAAGGGCGCAATCCAGGCCGGGTCGAACTGGCGGTCGGATGCGTTGATCTCTGCAATCGCGCGCAACACCGAGCGGTGCTGGCCGCGCTGGTGGTGCTTGAGCATGACGGCCTCGAAGGCATCGACCAGTGCCAGTATCTTGGCGCCAGGCAGTATCCCGTCTCCCTTCAGCCCTTGCGGATAGCCGCTGCCGTCGGGTTTTTCGTGGTGCTGCAGCACCATGGCGGCTGCATCCTGCCAGCCCGCCATACGCTCGAGCAAACCGCTACCCCAACTGGGGTGCAGGCTGAGCTGGCGCCGCTGCAGTTCGGACAGTCGCTCGCCCTGCAGCCAGATGGCCTCGGGCAGCAGCATCATGCCCAGATCGTGCATATAGACGGCGGCTTCAAGCTGCACCGGGTCAACCGGGCTGCCGGCACGCTGGTTGGTATCCAGTGCAAGTTTCAGGTTGCGGCTGATGCGGCCCTCGAATTGCGGCTGGCGGCGCTCCATCTGCAGGGCCAGATGGCGGAAAAAGCGCAGGTCGTCGGCACGCTCGTCATCGCTGAGCACATCGCCCGGCGTGTCCTCTGCCAGTGCAGGGGCTTCGGCGCCGGCAAAGCCCGTCAGCGTTTCCAGCCATTGCCGGCAATGTTCGTCCAGGGTTTCCTGGTCCAGCTCGGCCAGCTCGGCAATGGCCTGTTCGAGCAGGTCGAGCTGCAGGTGCGCGATGTCCTGACGCTCTGCCATGGCATCGACAGCAAGTTCAAGCCGGTCCAGCGTCAGCAGGATCAGCTCGGCCAGGCTGGCGTGGAAGGCCAGTGTACCGGCGCGCAGCCTCGCCAGCAGGTTTTCCACGCCGTGCGCAAAGGGTACGACAAACATCACCCCGCACAGCGAGGCATCACCCTTGATGTTGTGAAAGGCCCGGAACAGATCGGCAATCAGCGTGGCATCGTCGGGCTGGCGTACCAGCTCGGCCACCAGTCGCTCGATATTGGGGGCGTAGTCGTAGAGTGCTTCGCGAAACTCCTGCAGGTCTTCCAGGCTGCGAAAGGACGGTGGTGTGCTCATGTAGGCTCTGAGGGTCCGTGACTGGCGGCATCTTGCTAGCAGCATAGGACGTGGCAGCCCCCCGTGCCTGATCCGTGCATTGTCTGCCCGTGTAACCGGTGGTGACATTGCTTGAAAACCGTCATCGCCGGGCTGTGCCTGCACGTTATTTGCGCAGGGGCGTCCTTCGACGACCTGGTGGAGACTAGACATGAACAAGTTCATCTCGCTGCTGGGCGCTGGCGTGCTCGCACTGACGGCAATGGCACAGGTGAGCGCGGCGCAGGCGCATGTTGATATCGGCATCAACTTGGGGGTGCCCGTGGCACCGCCGGCACGCGTTGTGTATGTGCCGCCGCAACGGCCGGGCTTCGTCTGGATCGAGGCGGGCTGGGAAGGGTATGGCCGCGATCGCTACTGGCGTGACGGCTATTGGCGCCCGGTGCAGGGCTATCGCGTGATCGAATACCGCGAAGAGCCGCGCTGGCATGATCACTGGGATCATCATCACTGGCACGATCGTGATTGGGACCACGGCTGGGGCCACGACGGCGACAGGCACGGCTGGGATCGTCACTGATCGCTGCATGGGCACTGCGCAGCAGCACGCCGCTGTGGCATGATGCGCTCCGTTCCGCCCTGGCATTGCAGCCGGGGCGGCTGCGCAGCGCCCTGATTTGCCCGATGGGCAAAATAAAGGGCTACGATGACATCATGCCGGGTTCGGCAGCGACCCATACGGAGCGTGCATTTTGATCAAGGCCATTATTTCGGACATGGACGGGGTGATCTATCGCGGCAAGCAGATCATCGCGGGTGCGCAGGATTTCGTCGATCGCCTGCACAGCAGCAAAACACCATTCCTGTTTCTGACCAACAATGCCGAGCAGACGCCGCTTGATCTCAAGCTCAAGCTGGAGCACCTGGGCATTCATGGTATTGAAGAAGAAAACTTCATTACCAGCGCCATGGCTACCGCCATGTTTTTGCGCAGCCAGAAAGAACGCGCCACTGCATTCGTGATTGGCGGCGGCGGCTTGATGAATGAGCTGTATAACGTTGGCTTTTCGCTGTCCGAATCACATCCCGATTATGTGGTGGTGAGCAAAACCGCCAATTTCAATTTCGAAATGCTGAAAAAGGCGGTACGCCTGATTGATGGTGGCGCCAAATTCATTGGCACCAATCCGGATATGATAGACCCGGTAGAAGGCGGCAATGAACCGGCGGCCGGCACCATATTGGCGGCTATTTCCGCAGCCACTGGCAAAAAGCCCTATATCGTGGGCAAACCCAATTCGCTGATGATGATGCTGGCCACGCGCAAGCTGGGTGTGCATCCGGAAGAAGCGCTGATGGTGGGAGACCGCATGGATACCGACATTGTCGGTGGCATGGAGGCGGGCATGAAGACCGCGCTGGTGCTGTCCGGCGTGACCACGCCATCGTTGATCGAGCATTTCCCGTACAAGCCGGACTATGTGTTCAATCATGTTGGCGAAATCGATCTTGCCCACCTGTAAAGCACACATGCTGCTGGCGCTGGCTTTGCTGGCGCTACAGCCTGCGTGGGCGGACGACATCTACAAATGCCGCGACAGCGGTGGCGGCATCCTGTACTCGGACAAACCCTGCAAGGGTGAGCAACTACCAATGACCGAGCGTGGCTCGGTGACCGTGGTGCGCAGCACGCCTACGCCCAAGCCGCCACCTGCCAGCAAGCCTGCTCCTCCGCCGCCCACGGCAACCCCGCTACCAGCCGCGCCGCCGGCAACCCCTGCCCCTGTGGCAGTGCCGGTGCCCAAAGCAACCGGCGAGGCAGCGCCCCGTGCCAGTGTTCCGGTTATCAATATCAGCCGAGCGCCAGAGCCAAGGATGCAGAAATCTGCGCCAGACGATGCTCCCGCACCGGTTGTTCCGGCTACCTTGCCGGTAGTCAAGCTTGAGCCTTCATCCGACAACGGCGCCAGGTAGCAGCGGCACGCTGCCATTCGGCAGCTGTGCCGTCTTGTGCTGCTTGTTGCGGTAGTTCGTCCTTGCAATGCTGAAAAGAGGTTGTATCCGGGTCGGAGGTCCGACCATGTTGATCCGTACACTGTGTGTTGTGCCTGGGCTGGTAGTCGCTTTGGCTTCGATGCCATGCCATGGCGGCCTGTACAAGTGCCGCGATGCCGCTGGCGCAATCAGCTATTCCGACTCGCCTTGCACTGGTCAGCAGCTGCCCATGCGTGACAATGGCACGGTCAGCAGGGTCAAGATACCGCAGCGTGCGTTTGTGCCGGCGGCCAAACTAGATGAAAGCGGGGGCGGTGCAGTCTCGTCCGTGGGTAACAGCAGCAACAAGCCTGCACCGCCTTCGGCGGACAGCAGCACCGGCGGCAACCACTATTGAGCCCCTGTTGATCGCGTTGCCGGGCGTTGCCATTTTTTACGCCCGACGAGCATCAATCCCGGTCTTTCCAGTGATCATGGCCACGCCCATGACCATGGCCGCGATCATGACCACGATCATCGTTGTTCCAGCGCCTGTCGTCGTGCTCCCAACGGTGGTCGTCGTGATCGTGGCGATAGCGTGGGGCATAGACGTTGGTATACCAGTCGTCGCGCACGAAATAGACAGGGCGGCCGCAGGCATTATATCCGGCGCAGTATCGAGCCCAGTTCTTGGCGTGGCCCGGGGGTACGCGCAGGTAAATGGGCTCATAAGGGCGGGGCTGCTGCACGATGACGACCGGGCGTTCATAGAGCAACTGTGGACGCGGGTAGTCGCCGATGGTGATCTGCCCGTAAAAATGCGGATCGCCGATACTGACCGAGACCCCTACATCTGCAGCATTGGCGGTGACCAGTGTGCCCAGTGTTGCGAGGGCAAGCAGAAACTTTTTCATGACAGACTCCTTGCTGTATTTGAATCACACCGACCAGCCACAGTGGCCGCAGCGGCGTGCGCTGCTGCACAGAGCGGCAGGCATGGCGTCATTCAATGCTGGTTTGGCAGCTGTCTCTATTATCTTCCTCACATATGGTGTGGAAATGGCATTTTTAACGGAATTTTCTACCGGTCGGCGGAAAATTGGCCAATGAAGTGGCAATAAGCACATGCCGGGTTGAGACGTATTTCAATACGTAACGATAATTGCCAATTCGTGCGTGTATTGAATGAAACTGTATTAAGAACCGCTAAAGCCGCAATCCGTATTGCGGGGTATTGATGCTCAAGCTGGCGATGCACTGCGGCGATGCAGGGTAGCTGGAACCCACGCGGAATCAGGTGTGTTGCCGGCCAGCAATGCCAGCACGCCGGCCAAACTGCAGGCCGCCATGCGGGTGCTGTCTTGTGCGATCGCATCAACCGGCACTGGCAAGCAATCCAGGAGTGGATGATCATCAAAAGTCAGCAAGCGTACGCCATGGTCCAGCGCCTGATTGGCGATCAGTTCTGCCAGCACACCTTCGAGCAAGGTGATGGCGCCAGTGAAAATCGCCTGCGGATAACGGTGCCGCTGCGCATGCCATTGCTGCAGCATGGCCTGGCCGGCGCTGCGGCGGTAGTCGCGCTCCAGCACCCAGCCGGTTTGTTCGGTGCATAGCCCGTCGGCCAGGCCAGCGCGATAGCCGGCCAGCCGGTCGCGACTGGGCGACAGCTCGGATTGCCCGCCGAAATAGACGATCTCGTTGCAACCGGCCTGCAGGGTCTGCGCGACCAGAGCTGCTGTCGATGCGCGGGCATCGGTAACAAACCAGGGAATATTGCAGCCATCGACACGCCGATCGACGAAGACCAGCGGCAAACGCCGTGCCCACGTCACATAGCGCGCAGCATCTGCCGTGCACGGCACTACAATCAGCCCCTCGATCTGCCGCGCGACCAGCTGCGCAATCGCCGCCTGTTCACGTTCGGCATCATCATCGCTGGTGACGATCAGCAATTGGTAGCCGGCAGCACGGCTTTGTGTTTCCAGCGCCTGTGCCAGGCTGGCATGGGCCGAGTTGGTCAGTTCCGGTACTACCAGACCCAGCGTACCGCTGCGCTTGCTGCGCAGGGCGCGCGCCTGTTGCGACGGGCTGAACTGATGCTCGGCCGCTACTGCCAGTACGCGCTCGACCGTGGCTTTGGCAATGCGGTAACGCGCGGCATGGCCGTTGAGCACCATGCTGGCCGTGGTGCGCGACACTTGCGCCAGGCGAGCGATATCGTCGATGGTAAGGCGTTCAAACTGGGACAAGACGGGTTCCGGTGCGCTGGGGCGGGTTTGCGCAGTGTAGCGTATGACAAAAAAAACCGGCGCATGCGCCGGTCAAGGTCGTCCTGAGGATGGAGAACGAGCGGCAGGGTGTCAGAAAGCGACGCCCGAATAGAGCAGCACGTTGGCGTAAGGGCTGGCCTCGCCGGTGCGGATGATGGCTTTGGCCTCGCGGCTCAACTGCTTGAATTGTGCATGCGGCACGTAATCGATGGTGATGCCGATGCGGGCCAGCGCGCTGGCCTGGGTGGCCACGTCGCTGTTGGCAGTCAGTGCCTCGCTGGCAAATACGGCGCGTTCGGCAATAAAGTCGTCCAGCAGCGACGCCAGCACGGTGGCAAACCCCGGCTCGCCCAGCCGCACCGCCAAGTCTATGCATTCGACCCCGGGCGGGATGGGCAACCCGCAGTCGGCGATCACGATGCAGTCGGTATGTCCCATGCCGGCCAGCACGCGGCTGATATCACGGTTGAGATGGCCCTGTTTCTTCATGAAATGTGCTCCGGCAGAGGATCAATGCGTGGCGGCCAGGCCGACTGCATGTTGCAGATGCGTGCGCAGGAAGTGCTCCAGCGTGGCCAGATCGGGCATGCCACCCTGAGCACCAGCCTTGGTGACCGACAGCGCGCCTGCCGCGCTGGCACGCCACACCGCTTCGGCCAGCCCCAGCGGCCAGAATGCGGCCAGTGCACCGTTGAAGGTGTCGCCAGCGCCGGTGGTATCGACTGCTTCTACCTTGAAGCCAGGCTGATGTTGCAGTTGCCCTTGGCCATCACTGAACCAGGCGCCATCTTCGCCCTTGGTCATCACCACGCGGGCGGGCATCTGCGCGACCAGCGTTTCCCAATCCGCATCCGCGGCCCTAAGGGTGATGCCCAGTTCAAATTCATTCGGCGTGAGCAATGCAACGCACTGCAACAGCTCAGCGGCCAGCGGTGTGGCGGGGGCGGGGTTGAGTATCAATGGCTTGCCATGCCGTGCCGCCAGCAGGGCCGCATGTTCAACCGTGGCCAGCGGCACTTCCAGCTGGGTCAGCACCACATCGCAGTCGGCAAATGCCGCCTCGGCGGCATCCAGATCGGCGGGCAGCAGCAAGGCGTTGGCACCCGGCACCACCACGATGGCATTTTGCGCATCACACAAGGTGATCTGGGCGATGCCGGTAGCAGCCTCATCGGTTTGCTTGAGCCAGCGCACATCTATGCCCTCGGCAATCAGGCCGGCTTTCAGGGCTGCGCCAAAACCATCGTTGCCCACACAACCCAGCATGGTGACCTGTGCCCCCAGCCGTGCCGCAGCAACCGCCTGATTGGCTCCCTTGCCACCGGGATGGGTGGCAAAATGCTGGCCAAACAAGGTTTCGCCCGGCCGTGGAAAGGCGTTGCTTTCCACCACCAGATCCATATTGATACTACCCACTACCAATACACGGGTCACGACCGGCTCCTGGAGTTGCTGCCTTGAAAAATCGCAGCCACGACCACTTGTAGAGTGACAGGGCTGAAAGCTGTTTGCTAAAACGTAATCAGCAAATGCGGATTGCAGTTATACCAGACAAATGTAGTGCCTGAGAATGAGACTACGTGTATTACCTTATCGAAAAGGGCCGCGCACGGAAGAGCCCCGTTGCGAAGTTGGAGAGATGCTAGCTGGCTAGAGCAGGTATGAAAGCACGGCAACGGGCTGATTGATCAAAAATGGGAAAAATGCTGGCCAGGCATGGCCAGGACCCACAAAGTTGTATACTGAATGAATGATTTTATGCCTGCACGGGCCCCAGCATGCGCCTGAACGCCTTTACCGATTACAGTCTGCGAACATTGATCTACCTGGCCGTGCAGCCGGAAGGGCTGGCCACGCGGGCGCAAATTGCTGCCGCGTACGACATCTCGGACAACCATCTGATGAAAGTGGTGCACTTTCTGGCCAAGGCCGGTTTGATTGACACCACGCGCGGCAGGGGCGGCGGAATGAAGCTGGCCCGGCCCGCAAACGAAATCCGCGTCGGCGAGCTGGTGCGGCTGTGCGAAGCCGACGTGCCGGTGGTCGAGTGCTTTGACGAAGCGCTGCAGGGCCATTGCCGCATCGACGGCATGTGCGTGCTCAAGCGTGCGCTGTTCGAGGCGCGCGAGGCGATGTATGCCGCCCTCGACCGCTACACCCTGAATGATCTGGCCGGTAACCGGCAGGCGCTGGCCGGGCGGCTGGCCGTGATCCATTTCGACCCGGCAGCCGATAGCCCGCGCTGATCTCCGCTGCCACGGCCAGCGCCTGCCTGACCCGTACCCTGCATTTTCTCTGCTGATATACCCATGTTGATTGCTGCACGCCGGCTGAGCCGGTGATCGGCGCGCGTGTCTGCAATCCCCGCCTGCCCGGACGATATCCGGCTGCACCTGCCCGGCCAGCCCGGGCCTGCTTGTTGCGGCAGATGAAACGCCAGACTGTGTGAATCCACACGCCAACACTTGCCATCTTCCTCTTGCTGCATGCCGGGTCTTTGTTAATCAAAGGCTTGTGCCTGTTGCCGGCACAGGCATGCACGTTTCCTTGCTGCCGCAAGTGCGTGCCCGGTCCTTAAATATGTAAATTATTTGCATATTATGACGCGCGATGCATAATGTGCATGTTGAATACATTTTATGAGGGAGGGCGTGTCATGAGCGGATTGAGCCGAAGGTGGCGCTGGCTGCTGGCTGTTTTCTTGTTGTCGTTCGCGGTGCTGGGCTGGGTCGGGCGCGAGATTTATCTGGCCAAGCCGCCGATACCGGCGCGCATCGTCAGTAGTGAGGGGGTGTTGCTGTATCGCGGCGAGCAGGTGCAGCAGGGGCAGTCCGCCTGGCTGGCGGCCGGCGGGCAGCAGGTAGGGTCGGTGTGGGGGCATGGCAGCTATGTGGCGCCGGACTGGTCGGCCGACTGGTTGCACCGGGAAATCACCGGCCTGCGCGATGTACTGGCGCGCAAGCAGTTCGGCCAGGGCTTCGCTACGCTGGACGCTGCCGATCAGGCTGCGATCATGGCGCGAGTGAAGGCAGACATGCGCAGCAACAGATACGACGAGGCGACCGGCACGCTGACCGTCAGCCCCGAGCGCGCGCAGGTCATTGCCGCGCTGGCGGCACATTATCAGGGCCTCTTCGGCAGTGATGCCGCCAGCAACCCGCTGCGCAGCCAGTATGCAATGATGCCCGGCAGCATCCGCGATCAGGCTGACCTGCAGGCACTGCCGGCATTCTTCTTCTGGTCGTCGTGGGCTGCGGCGACTGATCGCCCCGGCACCAGCGGGTTGAGCTACACCAGCAACTGGCCGCATGAACCGCTGATCGGCAACGTGCCGACTGCCGGCACCGGCATGTGGTCGATTGCCAGCGTGATCCTGTTGATTGCCGGCATTGCTGCAATGATCTGGTATCACAACGCCCATGGCGAGACGGGTGACCCTGTCGCACCGGAGGCCGACCCGCTATTCAGGTTGCAGCCGACCGCGTCGATGCGGGCCACGCGCAAGTATTTCTTCGTGGTGATCGCGCTCATCCTGCTGCAAGTGGTCATGGGTGTGGTTTCGGCCCACTACTCGGTGGAAGGGCAGCACTTCTTCGGCCTGCCGCTGGGTGAAATCCTGCCTTTCGTGGCCAGCCGTACCATGCACACCCAGCTGGGGGTGCTGTGGATTGCCACTGCCTGGCTGGCAACCGGCCTGTATATCTCGCCGGCGCTGTCGGGGCACGAGCCCAAGGGGCAGGTGCTGGGGGTCAATCTGTTGTTCTGGGCGCTGATCGTGGTAGCGCTGGGCTCGCTGCTGTGTGGCTGGGTGGGCACGCAGGAAAGGCTGGGCACGCAATTTGCCTTCTGGCTGGGCAATCAGGGTCTGGAATACACCAGCATGGGGCGCGTGTGGCAGATTGGCCTGTTCATCGGCCTGCTGCTCTGGCTGGCCTTGATGGGGCGGGCGCTGTGGCCGGCGCTGAAACAGCCGGGCGAAAGCCGTGGCCTGATCTGCATGGTGTTCCTGTCGGCGATGTGCATCGGCCTGTTCTACGCCTCGTCGTTGATGTGGGGGCAGCGCAGCCACTATTCGATGATTGAATACTGGCGCTGGTGGCTGGTGCATCTATGGGTGGAGGGTTTCTTCGAGGTCTTCGCCACGGCAGTGATCGCGCTGATTTTCAGCCGGCTGGGCCTGATTCGCGCCGCCGTTGCCAATGCAGCCATCGTGCTGGAAACCATCGTGTTCCTGTTCGGCGGCATTCTGGGCACGCTGCACCACCTGTACTTCACCGGGACACCGACGGCGGTGATTGCCATCGGCGCGGTGTTCTCGGCGCTGGAAGTGGTGCCGCTGACCCTGATCGGCTTCGATGCGGTGGCCATGTACCGCCGCAGCAAGGCAGCGCCGTGGGTGGCGGCCTATCGTTGGTCCATCCTGTGCTTTGTTGCGGTCGGTTTCTGGAACATGGTGGGCGCCGGCCTGCTCGGCTTTGCCATCAATCCGCCGATTGCCCTCTATTACGTGCAGGGCCTGAACATGACCCCGGCGCATGGCCACGCGGCACTGTTCGGTGTCTACGGCATGCTGGGCATCGGGCTGATGCTGTTCTGCCTGCGCGGCCTGTATCCGCGCGAACACTGGCAGGACAAGCTGCTGGCGCCGGCCTTCTGGTGCATGAACATCGGGCTGGCCATGATGGTGTTCATGTCGCTGCTGCCGGCCGGCATTTACCAGGCGTATCACAGCATCAACAGCGGGCTGTGGCTGGCCCGCTCGGCCGAGGTGGTGCAATCGGGCGTCATGCACACGCTGGTGTGGCTGCGTGTGCCGGGTGACATCGTGTTCTCGATCGGCGTGCTGTTCCTGGCGCTGTTTGCCTGGCGGCTGCTGCAGGGCCGTGCACGCCGGCAAGCAGCAAGCTATGCAGGGGCGACTGCCTGATCAGTCCTGGTGCGTTTTCCATTCATTTCACAGCGCGGGCGGCAGGGGCTGCCCGCTGCCCGACACAGGAGTAAACCCATGGCACACGATTGTTCAATTCCCGTCATTCAGGACGGCGTTTACGGCTTTGATGCGCGCGGGGTTGCCCGCCGCTTTCGCCATGCGGCAATTTTCGGCGCGCTCGATGTCTTGCAACCGGGCGAAACCATGCGCTTTTGCAATGACCACGATCCGCTGCCGCTGCTGACGCAGATCGAGCAGCGTTTTGCCCAGCGCGTGCAGATCCGCTACGTGCAGCGCACGCCTGGCGAAATCATCATCGATTTCCGTATTGCGGCCTGATGCCGACACCCGTTTCCAAGGAGTTCCAGACATGAATACCCGTCAAGATACCGTGTCCCCCGTACAGGCCGATGCCGCACTGGGGCAGATTGCCGTTGCCTTGCCCGGCGCTACTGCCGTCTTTCGCCGCCTCAAGCTCGATTACTGTTGCGGCGGGCAGATCAGCCTGCGGCAGGCGGCTGCCAACAAGGGCTTGAACCTGGATGACCTCGTGGCAGAGCTGGCGGCGCTGCAGCGTAGCGACGCGCAGCCGGCAGCGCAGGATGCCGGCACGCTGATAGACCATATCCTCACCCGCTATCACGAGGTGCACCGGGTGCAGCTGCCCGAACTGGTGGCCATGGCTCGCCGTGTCGAGGCAGTGCACCGCGATCATCCCGCAGTGCCGGCAGGGCTGGCGGCCCTGCTTGCGCATATGGAAGAAGAGTTGCTGTCGCACATGGCGAAGGAAGAGCAGGTGCTGTTCCCCATGCTCAAGGCCGGCGGCAATCCTTTCGTCGTTCACCCCATCGGCATGATGCGCGCCGAGCACGTCGACCACGGCCTTGCGCTGGACAGACTGGCCGAGCTGACGCGTGATCTGACGCCACCCGAGGACGCATGCACCACCTGGCGCGCACTCTATGCCGGCATCAACCAGCTGCGTGACGACCTGATCAACCACATCCATCTGGAAAACAACGTGCTGTTTCCGATGTTCGACACTGCCGCGACCACATGTGGCCCGACTGCCTGCGCCTGCGGCGGTTGACCGGGCAATTGACCGGATACAGGAATGACAAGGCCGGCTCCCTCGCGGGGCCGGCCCTGTCATATATAAGAGCCGCTAACAAAACCCGGTGTAGCGGTGCAGGCAAGGCACGCGAAGACAGTACAAGGCGTACGGCCAGTGAGCGTAACGCCGCTGGCAGGGTTTTGTTCGCGACTCTGATAGATGGAAAGCACGGGACCGCAGCGGCCGGATCATCGCTGCGCGTTGGCTAGCGCCAGCTGGGGCGCTCCAGGCTATCCAGCCAGTTCTTGACCAGCAAACCCAGCTCGACATCGCCCTCGACGCGCAACTTGCGCATGAAGAACAGGGTGTCCGCATCCGCCTTGCCTTGCAGCAGCGCAATGAAATCCGCTGCGTCGGCACAGAGTTCAAGATCGACCTGCTGCTGCCAGCTGGGCAGGAAGTGTTGCCGCTCGCAGCGGAACGGGTGGCGCAGGCCCAGATCGTGCACCGTAATGGCAAAGCTGCGGCCATCCAGCTCGGCCGGCGGGCGCAGCCAGCCGACGAGGCGCGCAGCTTCAAGCACGCCAGCAAGCTGCAGGCTCAGCAAGGGGCGAGGAATCCGTTTGCCCAGGCGTGCCAGCACCGCGCTGCGGTGCAGCCATTTCATGTCTTCAGTGCGCATGTCGATGGGCCTCGTTCTCTATCCAGTCCAGCCCGGGGTGACCAAACCAGTAGCCATTGCAGCGGGGCATGCCGTCGGGCAATACCGAGGGTTGTGGCGCAGCGCCATGGCGGGCTGCATCCAGCCAGGCAATCACTTCCAGCGTGCGTTGCGATTGCGGGCTGACGCGCAGCACATCCACACCCATGGCGGCCAGCTCTCCGGCCTGTGCCAGCAGGTCCAGCACGTGGCCGGATTGGGTCTGTATGCCGTTGATGGCCAGAAAATCGACTGATTCGCGCGTGCGCATGTCCAGTCCGTCCGGGTGCTCTATGCAACGGAAGCCGCAATTGTCCTTGTGCAGCTTGTAGTACCGCGCGGTAAAGCAGCGTGCCGAGCTGGCCAGCGGCATGCGGCCCCACACCATGACTTCGCTCTGCAACGATGCGGGTTTTTCCCGCAACAGCGTCTTGAGATCGGCGCGGTTGAGTTCCAGCGGCGTGACAAAGCGTTGCGCGCCCAGCCCGGCCAGCCATTGCAGCGTGTTGCCGTTGTAGGCATTCAGATGCGGGCCGGCGATAAAGCCGCGCCCGTCCAGATTGAGGATCACCCCCAGCTCGCCGACTTCGATCATGTAGTCTTGCTGCTCGGTAATGCGCCGTATCATCGTGGTCTCCGCGCCGGATTCGACCAGCGTGGGGGTGCACAGCACTACCTGCTTGCCGGCCGCCTGCAGCTCGGCGGCCAGTGCCAGCCAGTCGGGCAGGCGCAGTTCGTGGCGGCGGCTGCACACGGTTTCGCCCAGATAAACGATGTCCACCGGGCTGTCGGCGATGCGGGCGTAGAAATCGAGCGTGGTCTGGCGCGGCCAGTAATACAGCAGCGGGCCGAGGGCAATCCGGTATTGGTTCATTTCCATGGTCGCTCGAAAGCGCCTTGCGTGGTTTGCGAGCCCTCGGCGTGCCTTGCCAGCGTGGCTTGCCACGCCGGTTTTTGCGAGTAACGATCCGGGGCTGTCTGAAGACTGTCGATGGCGGCGCGCAGCGTGGAGACCACGTCGCGCACATAGGCCGGGCTGCGCTGGCGCCCCTCGATCTTGATTGCGCGCACGCCCATGGCGGCCAGCTGTGGCAGCAAGCCCAGCGCGTTCAGGCTGGTGGGTTCCTCAAGGGCATGATCCAGCTGGTCCTGCACCTCGAAACGCCCCTTGCACAGCGTGGGGTAGGCGGCCGGCTCGCCCGGGGCATAGCGGTCGATCAGCAGACCATTGAGGCGAGCCTCAAGATGGCCGTGGCTGTCGTGCCAGCGCACTGCGTGTGCGGGCGAGCACACGCCCTTGTTGTTGGGTGAATCGCCGGTGGCATAGCTGGACAGCAGGCAGCGCCCCTCGGCCATCACGCACAGGCTGCCAAAGCCGAATACCTCGATGTCCACCGGGCTGGCGCGAGTGATTTTTTCGATCTCGGCCAGTGTCAGCACCCGGGGCAGCACCACGCGGCTGATGCCGAACTCGCGGTGCATCAGTGCAATGGCATCGGCGTGCGTGGCCGAACCCTGCACTGACAGATGCAGGCGCAGCGCCGGATAGCGCATGCGCGCATAACTCAGCAGCCCCGGGTCGGCCAGGATGACGGCATCTGCCCCCAGGCCGCAGGCGGTATCGACGGCGGTCTGCCATTCATGATCACGGCCGGGCTGGGCAAAAGTGTTGATGGCGAACAGCACCTTGCGGCCCATGCGGTGCGCCAGCGCGATGCCGGTTTTCAGATCGTCATTGCTGAAATTGAGCCCGGCAAAGTTGCGCGCGTTGGTTGCATTGCGCAGGCCCAGATACACGGCATCGGCACCGGCTTCCAGCGCGCCCTTCAGCGCAGCCAGACTGCCTGCCGGCGCCACCAGTTCCATCTTGGGGGTAGGCTTGGTCATGCGCCGATTCTAGGCTTTCAGTCTGCCCCGGCCTTGTCCCCGGTCAAGGTTTGCAATGAATCCAGCCGGATCGGTCTGTCAGTTGCCGTCGCCAGCGGCACCGGCATTCAGGCCGTGCTCGACGGCATACACGGCCACCTGCACCCGGCTGTTCAGATTGAGCTTCTTGAGGATGTTCTGCACGTGGATCTTGACCGTGCTCTCGGCCACATCGAGATTGCGGGCGATTTCCTTGTTGCTCTCGCCGCGCGCCAGGCACTGCACGATTTCGCGCTCGCGGGGGGTCAGACGGTCCCGCTCGCCAGCGGGCGACGCGGCAGGGCCGCTGCCCTGGACGCGGAATTGCGCCACCAGCTTGGCCGTCATGCTGTCGGCGATTACCGCCTCGCCCCGGTCGGCACGGCGGATGGCGTTGACCAGCGCCTCAGCATCGATGTTCTTGACCAGATAGCCATAAGCGCCGTTGCGCAGTGCCTGGCCCAGCTCGTCCGCCTCTTCGGAGACGGTGAGGATGATGACCGCTGTCTCGGGCAGGTCCTGCACCAGCAGTTGCAGCGTTTCCAGCCCCGACAGCCCGGGCATGTTGAGGTCGAGCAGGATGACATCCGGCGTGTGCTCCTTGGCACGCTTGATGCCTTCGACGCCATCGGCTGCCTCGGCAACCACCTCCATGTCCGGCTCGCGCTGCAATAATTGCTTCACGCCGGAGCGGAACAGGCTGTGGTCATCGATCAGGAGTATGCGTATGGTCATGGGGCATCCATCGGGTTCAGGCTGCGCGCCGCTCGCTGGACGGCAGCACGAGTTCGACCCGTGTGCCGCCGCCGGGGCGTGATGTCATCGTCAGTTGCGCATTCAGCCGGTCGGCGCGTTCATGCATGATGTGCAGGCCGACGTGCGGTGTGTCTCGCTCAGCGACTTCGGCAGGGTCGTAACCGTCGCCATCATCGCTGATCCGCATGCGAAAGTCGCGCTGGTTGCTGATTTCCACATCAACCGCACTGGCGTGGGCGTGCTTGCGCACATTGGACAGCGCTTCCTGCAGGATGAACAGCACCTGCAGTTGTTCCTCGGACGGCAGCGGTTGCCCGGCGGCGTCTTCAACATGCAGGCTGACTGCCACGCCGGACTGGCGTTTGAAGCGCGCCACCGTATCCTCGATGGCGGCAATCAGTTCGCCCTGGCCCAGCTTGCTGCGGAAATTGACCAGCAGCTCGCGCACGTCCTGATAGCTTTCATCAACGCCGGTGCGCAGCAGCGGCACGACCTCGCGTACCTCGGCCCAGCGCTCGCGCTGCACGGCGCTGTCCAGCATCTGCACCTGCAGGTTCAGGAAGTTCAGCCCCTGCGCAATGCTGTCATGCAGCCCTTGCGCGACCAGATTGCGTTCCTCGGCCACGGCCAGTTGCCGCGCCTTGGCGCCAAGTCTGCGGTTGACCAGCGCCACGCCCAGATGCTGGCCCAGTGCATCCAGCAACTGCGCTTCGGCAGCTGGCACCGCATGCGTATTGCGGAAATGCAGCGAGAACGAACCCAGCACCTCGTCATGCGTTGCAACGCGAAATACCGCCAGCCCCCTGAAGCCGGCATTCGCGCATTGCAGCGCCTCCGGGTTGGCCAGCTTGCGGAAATCGCGGATAACCACCGCGCCTTGCTGCGTGGCCTCGCCGCAGTAGCACGCGTGTACGCGCATGCAGTGCTCGGCTTCTTCCAGCGATTCGGTCAGCCCTTCGGAAACGACCAGATGCAGCTTTTCGCCGGTGGGGTCCAGCACGCGTATGCTGCCGCCGTCGGCGTTGAATTGCTGCATCACGCGCTGCAGAAAACCCTGGCACAGGGTTTCGATGTCCAGTGGCTGGTTCAGGAAGGCCGTCATGCCATACAGCAGGCTCAGCTCGCGGTTCTGTTGCGCCAGTTGCGCGGTTTTTTCCTGCACGCGCTCGCCCAAGTCGCGGTATAGCCCCTCCAGCGTGTCGGCCATATTGTTGAAGCCCTGCGCCAGTACGCCGAATTCATCCCGGCTTTCCACCGGCAGGCGTACGCTGAATTCCCGCTCGGCCATGCGTTGCAAGCCGTGCTGCAGGCGCAGCACCGGTGCGACGATCCACATATACAGCAGGTAGATCATGGCCAGCGTGCCCAGAAAGGCGATCACGGCAAGCACGGCCTGCGACAGGCGCAGCAGCGTGGTTTTACCCGCGTTGTCGGCCTCTATCATCTGTACGAGCTGGTTGGCCTGATCAACGAAAGGCTGCAATGCCTGCAGATAGCTGTCGCGATCCGTACCGGCCAGCGCCCGGCTGGCGGCAGGTTGCAGCGTGCTGGTCCAGAGCGTGCGCACTTTGCCCATTTGCGCGAGGATGGCCGGGTCATCAGGCAGGAACAGCGGCCGCGACGGCACGCCGGTTTGCAGGCGGGCCAGGGTGTCGGTCTGCGCGGACAGGTCGAGCTGTATGCGTTGCGTGTGACCGCTGTCGGTGCGCAGCAGCTCCAGCCCGATGCGGTTGGCGCGCATGCGGAGGCTGCCGGCATCGTTGATTGCGGCACCTGCGCCTTCAAGCTGCCAGGACAGCCAGAGTGTCCAGCCTATCATCGCCAGCACGCCAAGCAGCGCAACCAGCGAGCTGATCACGATGCGTGCCGACAGGCTTTCGCGCGGGGAGGGCGGGGTGACGCCCAAACCGTCGGAATCGGCGCTCATGGGTGTGGCTCCAGTTCTTGGGCAGTCCAGCAACCGGAGCGGCCACCCGATTTTTCCAGCAGGCGCACGGCGTTGATCTGCATGCCTTTGTCTGCTGCCTTGCACATGTCGTAGATGGTGAGCAGCGCGATGCTGGCTGCGGTGAGCGCTTCCATTTCCACACCGGTCTGGCCGGTGGTTGCTGCGGTGACCAGCACATCCACCTTATTGTATGCGCAGCGGAAGTCGACGGAAACGCGGGTCAACGCCAGCGGGTGGCACAGGGGAATCAGTTCTGCCGTGCGCTTGGCCGCCATGATGGCGGCAATGCGCGCCACGCCCAGCACATCGCCTTTGGCGTGCTGGCCGCTTTCGATGCGCGCCAACGTGTCTGCTTGCATGTGGATGCTGCCCGTAGCCACCGCTTGCCTGTCCGTGGCGGCCTTGCCGCCGACATCGACCATATGGGCGTTGCCGGCGGCATCGAAGTGGTTCAGCACGTCGTTCATGGTTGTACTGCGTTGTGCCGTACTTGTTGCGTCATCGTGCCGCATCGTGGGCCTGCCATTGCTGCAATGCTGCGTCGTCCGCGTGCTTAGCGTCCACCCAGCGGTGTTGCGCGCCATGGTGTTCCTGCTTCCAGAACGGCACGGTCGATTTCAGGTGATCCATCAGGTAGTCGACCGCATGCAGCGCTGCCTTGCGGTGCGCTGCGGCGGTCAGTGCCAGCACGATGCGCTCGCCCGGCTGCAGGGTGCCGATCCGGTGGATGATCACGACGGCATCAAGTGCAAAACGCACGGCGGCGTCGCTGGCCAGCGCATGCAGGCTGCGTTCCGTCATGCCCGGGTAGTGCTCCAGCGTCAGCGCGGTCAGCGCATGGTTGCCCGCCGGGTCGTTGCGCACCTGCCCCACGAAGCTGGCGATGGCACCGCAACGCCGCAGCGGGTCGGCCAGCCGGGCCAGCTCGGCATCAAGACTGAAGTCGTCGTGCTGCACGCGCACATGGATGTCGGCCATGGTTAGCCCCCGGTCACCGGTGGAAACACGGCTACCTCGGCGCCGTCGGGAATGCGGGTTGCCGGCGTGGCCATGTGCTGGTCGACCGCGACGCGGAATGGTTTGTCGCCGGACAGCTCGCTGGCCCAGATGCCGCCGCGCTGGCGCAGGTGGGCCAGCAATGTGGCGACATCATGGTTGCTGCCGGGCAGCGTGATGGTTTCGGCATCGCACGCCAGCGCGTCGCGCAGCCGGGCGAAGTAAAGCAGGTGGATTTGCATGCCGGCGGCATTCATGGGGCAATCAACTCCGAAAGCAGATGGCATGGTGCCGGGCTGCCGGCCGACAGGGTTGTTTGTGGCGGTACCTCGATCAGCACATCGGCCTCGGCCAGGGTGGCCAGTGCCGCCGAGCCCTGCTGGGCAAAGGGTTGCACCAGCAGCATGCCGTTGTCGTATACACGCCGGGCGCGCATGAAGTGCGGCCGCATGTCGCGGTTGTGCACGGCCTCGGTCAGCGGCAGCAGCTGCATGGTGTCGGCTGACGGCGTGCCGCCGGCCGCGCGACGGACCAGCGGGCGCGCCAGCAGCAGAAAGGTGACTGCTGCCGCAACCGGGTTGCCGGGCAGCGCCAGAAACGGCTTGCCGCACAGATGGCCGAAGGCAAAGGGCTTGCCGGGTTTGATGGCGACTTTCCAGTGGTCGATCCCGCCCAGCATGCTGGCTGCATGACGCACATGGTCGGCATCGCCGACCGAGGCACCGCCCGAGCTGATGACGATATCGCAGCATGCTGCTGCATCGGCCAGCCGCTCGCGCGTGGCTTCCGGGTCATCGGGCACTTGACCGAGGTCGATTGCATCGGCGCCACAGGCGGTCAGCAAGGCCAGCAACTGGGGGCGGTTGGCATCGTGGATGCGGCCTGCCGTCAACGGCTGCCCGGCGGGCACCAGCTCGCTGCCGGTGGACAGCACGCCCACGCGCGGGCGCAGGTGGACATCCAGCTCGGCGATGCCCTGTGCAGCCAGCAGGCCGATATGCAGCGGGCGCAGCGTTGTGCCTTGTTCCAGTAGTCGGGTGCCGGCCGCAAGCTCGCTGCCGCGCACGCGCATGTGGGCGCCATACACCGGGGCCTCGGCCAGCTGCAGCAGCTTGCCGTCCACACGCACCTGTTCCTGCGGCACTACGCTCTGGCAGCCAAAGGGCAGCGGGGCGCCGGTCAGCACGCGCAGTGCCTGGCCGGCACGCAGCGCGCCTGTCGCGCTGCTGCCGGCTGCGGCATAGCCGATGATTTCGTACTGCCCGAGCGGGCGGGCGGCGTCTACTGCGACGGCATAGCCATCCATCGCGCTGTTGTCGAAACCGGGCAGGTCGACTGTTGCACGCAGCGTCTGTGCGCAAATCCGGCCTACTGCAGCAGACAGCGCCACGCACTCGCTGGCTGGCGCCGGCAGCGCTATCCGCGCGAGTTTGTCGCGCATGGCTTGCAGCTCAAGCATGATGGCCTCCCAAGGCACGGGCGATGATGAAGCGTACGATGTCGGCCGGTCGGTTCAGGTCCAGCACGGGCAGCGGGCAATCGAGCTGCGCGTCGCTCGCGACGGCCAGCAGATCGGGGTGCTCAGGGTAGAGCGGAGGCTGGCCGAGGTCGGGGCGGAAGACTTCGAGGCGCGGTATCGGATAGTGCTTGAACCCCTCGACCAGGGTCAGGTCGGCTGGCGCCAGCCTGGCCCATTGTTTGGCCAGGTCTGGCTCGGCCTCGTGCCGCAGCTCGTGAAAGATCGCGTAGCGGTATGGGGTGGCCAACAGCACCTCCGCCGCGCCGGCCGCGCGAAAGCGGGCACTGTCCTTGCCCGGTGGTTCGAACTGCACGTCATGGTGGCTGTGCTTGATCACGTTCACCCGCAGCCCTTGCGCGGCAAACAGCGGCAGCATGGTTTCGATCAGTGTGGTCTTGCCACTGCCCGAACGGCCGATCAGTCCGAATACCTGTTTCATTCCTGCTCCATATCCCTTGATGCGACCAGCGGCAGAAAACCGTCCGCGCGTGGCGAATAGGCCAGCAGCGTTCCTGCTTCGAGGTCGAAATACCAGCCGTGCAGCGTCAATACGCCTTCGGCTACCCGGCGCTGCACCCAGGGAAATGTTTCCAGGTTGCGCAGCGACACCAGTATGGCGGCCATTTCGCACGCGCGGCGACGCTCGCCTGCATCGGCCTCGGGCATGCGTCGCTCGATTTCGTCGCGCGCCGGGGCAACGATCTGCATCCAGCGCGTGATGAAGTCGGTTTCGTCGCTGCCCGACAGCCGTTCTTCCAGCAAGGCGCGGATGCCGCCGCATTGGGCATGGCCCAGTACGATGACGCGTGCCACGCCCAGCTGTGCCACGGCAAACTGCACGGCCGATGTCACACCGGCGATATGCTGGGCCGGGTCGAACGGCGGCACCAGATTGGCCACGTTGCGCACGGTGAATATATCGCCCGGATCGCACCCCAGCAGCAGCGCGGGATCGACGCGCGAATCGCAACAGCCGATCAGCAGCGTGCTGGGGCGCTGCCCTTGCAGCAAATCGCTGTACAGCGCGCGATCATGGCCGAAGTATTGCTGCTGGAAGCGCTGAAAACCGTCGATGAAACGTTGGAGGTCGTGCATGGCGCGGTCCGGGTTCAACCGCCGGTCTGCGACATGAAGCGCACGATTTTGGCTGGCTGGCTGCTGAAGTCGTGCCGTTCCGGCTTGACGGCGATTGCGTCGATGATGGCCTGTCGCAGTTGCGCATCATCCGCGCCGGCGCGCAGCATCGCGCCCAGCGCAACCTTGTCTTCCTGCCCGAGGCAAAGGTGCAGCGTGCCGTCCACGGTAAGGCGCACGCGGTTGCAGGTGGCGCAAAAGTGCTGTGACATCGGTGTGATCACACCCAGGCTCATCGTGCCGTCGGCCGTGGTCCAGTAGCGCGCCGGCCCGGCACCACTGCCCTTGATCGCGGGCAGCAGCGCATGGCGCTCAGCCAGTTGCATGCCAAGCCGGCTGAGATTGATGGCGCCTGCCTGTCTGCCGGTATCGCCCATCGGCATGGCCTCGATCAGCCGCAGGATGAAGCCGTGGGCGATCGCGAACCCGACCATGCGCTCGACCTCCGCATCGTTCACCGCTGGCTGCACCACCATATTGAGCTTGATTGGCGCAAAACCTGCCTCTTTGGCCACACGCAGCCCGGCGAGCACATCGGCCAGGCAATCGCGGCCGGTGATGCGGGCAAAACAGTCGTGATCCAGTGTATCGAGGCTGATGTTCAGCCTTTGCACCCCGGCCCGGCGCAATGCCGCTGCATGGTGGGCGAGTTGTGTGCCATTACTCGACAAGGACAGGTCGTGCAGGCCCGGCAGCGCGGCCAGCGCCGCAGCCAGGTCGGGCAGATTGCGTCGCAGCAGCGGCTCGCCCCCGGTCAGCCTGACCTTGCGTACACCCAGCCCGACAAAGAGGCCCACCAGGCGGGTCATCTCGGCGTGGGTCATCCAGTTGGCCGGTTCCTCGAAACCCTTGAAGCCCTTGGGCAGGCAGTAGGTACAGCGCAGGTCGCAGCGGTCGGTCACCGATACGCGCAGGTAATCGATGCGGCGCTGGAAGGAGTCGATCAGGACGGGTGGGGCACTATCCGTATTCATGGCTGGGAACCGAAACGAGCTGTCTTGATTTTGCGCACCGGCGCCACTTTAGACCATATGCAGGAGGGACTAGTCACTCTGCCAGCCACCCGACCCCGCCGTTTGCTATTGCAGCAAGGGGCTGTCGGCAATGTCGAGGTCGATGCCAGTGATGCGTGCACGGCTGGCCAGCACGCGCAGGTATTGGCGCCATGCAGCATCGCGGCTGGCCTGTTGCAGTGCCTCGGCAATCTGCGTGCAGACCTGCTCATAGGGCAGCAAGCGGCCTGCGATGCGGTGCACCACCCGCACAATGTGCAAGCCGAAACGCGTTTCGACCACCCGTGGCACGATGGCGCCCTGGTCGGCCGAAAACAGTACCCGCTCGAACTCGGGTACCGTGTCGCCCCGGCCCAGCTGGCCGAGGTTGCCGCCCAGCGTTGCGGAAGGGCAGTTGGACAGCTTGCGTGCCTGTTCGCCAAATTGCGCAGGTTCGGCCAGTAGATCGGCCAGCGTTTGTTCAGCCAGACCGCGCAGCGCCGGCAAGGGCACCCGCTCGGTCACCTGGAACAGGATATGTTCGGCCTCGACCAGTTCACCGACGGTGAACCGGGCCGGGTTTTGCGCGTAGTGGCGGCGGCAGCTGGCGTCGTCGGCTTCGGGCACGGTCACTTCGTGCGCCAACAGTGCGGCGATGGCGCTGTCCTCGTCGGTGGCTGGCAGGCCCAGCCGGTGTGCTTCGTCGCGCAGCAGATGCCGCAGGATGACGGCCATGGTGGCCAGATGCAACGTATCGTGTCCGGGCAGTTCGGCGGCGATTTCGTCGTCGGTGATTTCGTGGTCATTGACGGTAATGGGCATGATGAGCTCCTTGGCCGGGCCGGTGCTGCCGGCCCGGCGTTGCCGGTTCTAGCGCGGGCGGACCAGCTGCCAGGCGCGGCCCAGATAGGTGACCGAGGCAAAGCCGCTCCACACGTGTACCAGCCGGGTGAACGGGAAGATCACGAACAGCGTCATGCCCATGAACAGGTGCAGCTTGAACAGGGTATCGGCGCCGATGATGAACAGCGCGGCATCACCCTTGAAGGTGACGATATGCTGGGCCCAGGTCATCAGCAGCACCATCATGTGGCCGTCGAGGTGACCGGCCGAGACGAAGATGGTCGACAGGCCGAGCAGCAGCGTGACGAGTATCCACAGCAGCAGGATCTTGTCGCCGGTGCGCGTCTGCGCCGCCAGGCGCGGGTCGGACAGCCGGCGATGCAGGAGCAGCAGCAGACCGGCCAGGCACAGCGTGCCGAGTATGCCGCCCGCCGTCATGGCCACCAGCTGCTTGAAGGTGTGGCTGATGCCGAGCGCATCCCAGACCGCCACCGGGGTCAGCAGGCCGGCCAGATGACCGAAAAACAGCCCGATGATGCCGATGTGGAACAGGATGTTTCCGAGGCGCAGATTGCCCCGGTGCAGCAGCTGCGAGCTGTCGCTTTTCCACGTGTATTGCTCGCGCTCGAAGCGGATCAGGCTGCCGAGCAGGAAGATGCACAGCGCGATATAGGGATAGATGCCGAAAATGAACTGATGCAGGTAATCCATGATGGTCTCCTGGGCTTAAGACTGCGACCCCGGCGGGGTGTGCGCCTGGCGGGAGGGATTGCGGGGGTGGAAATGCAATGGCTGTACGCCATCCATGGCCGGTTTGAGCAGTGGTTCGACGCCATCGGCGCCGGGGCCGAATGTTTCCAGTGCTTCGTCCATGTCGCGTACCGGCGGGTCGGTCTGTTCCTGCGGCACCACGTCGGTCAGCGAGCACAACACCATGAAAACCGTGGCATAGGGGCTTTCATTGCGCGCCAGCCGCGCGCCGATGGCGGCCAGTACGTGGATGGCATCGCCCAGCAATGCTTCGGCCTTGGTGTCGTCGCACAGGCTGAGGTATTCAAGAAACAGCGGCACGTGGTCGGGCAGCTCGGCGGCATGCGGCTCATAACCGTGCTGCAGGTATTCGTGCAGCAGATCGACCATGGCCTGGCCACGATCACGGCTTTCGCCATGCACGTGCTCGAACAGGTGCAGCGAATGCGCGGGGTTGCGGTCGAAGGTTGCAACGTAGTTTTCCTGCAGTTCAACCAGGGAGTACCGGCCCAGAAAAGCGGTCAACGGGGCCAGTGTCTGCCGTGCCTCGGGATGGGCATGCAGCGCAGTGTCGATTTCGTCCAGTGCATCCAGCAGATCCGGTTCTGGATAGCTGAGCAGCGCGGACAAGATGCGGTAGAGCGTGTTCATGTGCGGATTTCCTTGTGCAAACCGGTGCCGGCGGGCGGGCCGCCGGCACGCTGATCAGGAGGTCGCCTTTTTGCGCGACTTGGGCATGTCAACGAAGATCACGCTGCCTTGCGGCTTCTTGCCAAACAGCGTTCCTTCCGAGGTGCCGCCGGAGCAGCCGTTGCCGAAGGTGAAGCCGCAGGACCCCTTGTCGTTGAAGCTGTCCTCGACCATTTCCTTGTGGCTGCTCGGGATCACGAAGCGGTCTTCATAGTTGGCAATCGCCATGGTCTGGTACATGTCCTCGACCGTGGCCGCGTTCAGCCCGACCGGTGTGATCAGGCTGGCATCCGGCTTGCCGTGCACCACCTCGCTGCGCTTGTAGGCGCGCATGGCGATCATCCGCTCCAGCGCGCTGACCACGGGCGCCTCCTTGCCGGCGGTCAGCAGGTTGGCCAGATAGCGCACGGGGATGCGCAGGCTCTTGACGTCGGGAATGATGCTGTCGCCCACCGTGCTGTGCGGCATGCGGCCGGCCTCGGCCGCCGACTGGATCGGCGACAGCGGCGGGATGTACCAGACCATGGGCAGGGTGCGGTATTCCGGGTGTAGCGGGAAAGCCACTTTCCACTGGCAGGCCATCTTGTAGACGGGGGAGCGTTGCGCCGCTTCCAGCCAGCTCTCGGGTATGCCCTGTGCGCGTGCCGCTTCGATCACCGCTGGCGAGTGCGGGTCGAGGAAGCACTTGAGCTGTTCTTCGTACAGGTCCTGTTCGTCCGCGGTCGAGGCGGCCTGTTCGATCAGGTCGGCGTCATACAGCAGCACACCCAGATAGCGGATGCGACCCACACAGGTTTCCGAGCAGACCGTGGGTTGGCCGGCCTCGATGCGCGGGAAGCAGAAAGTACATTTTTCGGCCTTGCCACTCTGCCAGTTGTAGTAAATCTTCTTGTACGGGCAGCCCGAGATGCACATGCGCCAGCCACGGCACTTGTCCTGGTCGACCAGCACAATGCCATCGTCCTCGCGCTTGTAGATCGAGCCGGACGGACACGATGCCACGCAGGCCGGGTTCAGGCAGTGCTCGCACAAGCGGGGCAGATACATCATGAAGGTGTTTTCGAAGGTGGAATACATCTCCTTCTGCACCCCCTCGAACAGTGCATCGCGGCTGCGTGCGCTGAACTCGCCGCCCAGATCGTCCTCCCAGTTCGGACCCCATTCGATCTTGTCCATTTTCTGGCCGGTGATCACCGACACCGGGCGTGCGGTCGGCGGCGTTTGCGACAGCGGCGCCTTTTGCAGGTGTTCGTAGTCGTAGGTGAAGGGCTCGTAGTAATCGTCGATGGCCGGCAGGTTGGGATTGGCAAACAGGTTGGCGAGAATCTGCAGCTTGCCGCCCTGGCGCGGCACCAGCTTGCCCTTGGCATTGCGCTTCCAGCCGCCGTTCCACTTGTCCTGGTTTTCCCATTCCTTGGGATAACCGATGCCGGGTTTGGTCTCGACATTGTTGAACCAGGCGTATTCGACCCCATCGCGGCTGGTCCAGACGTTCTTGCACGTCACCGAGCAGGTATGACAGCCAATGCATTTGTCGAGGTTGAGCACCATGCCCACTTGAGCGCGGATCTTCATTTTGCGACTCCTTGTTCTTCTTCGGCACGCGGCCCGTCCAGCCACTCGACCTTCTTCATCTTGCGCAGTACGACGAACTCGTCGCGGTTGCTGCCTACGGTGCCGTAGTAGTTGAAGCCCCAGGCCTGCTGCGCATAGCCGCCTATCATGTGCGTGGGCTTGAGCACCGTACGCGTGACCGAGTTGTGGATGCCGCCGCGCTTGCCCGATGTTTCGGCGCCGGGCACGTTCACGATCTTTTCCTGTGCGTGGTACATCAGGCACATGCCTTGCGGCACGCGCTGGCTCACCACTACGCGCGCGGTCAGCGTGCCGTTGACGTTGAAGACCTCGACCCAGTCGTTGTCCTTGATGCCGGCTTGTTTGGCTTCTGCCTCGGAAATCCACACGTGCGGGCCGCCGCGCGACAGCGTGAGCATGCGCAGGTTGTCCGAATAGGTGGAGTGGATGCCCCATTTCTGGTGCGGCGTGATCCAGTTGAGCACCAGTTCGTGCTCGCCGTTGCCATGCTTGCCCAGCATGGGCTTGATGGTCTTGGTGTCGATGGCGGGCTTGTAGACGCACGAGCCTTCGCCGAAATCGAGCATCCAGCGGTGATCCTGGTAGAACTGCTGGCGGCCGGTCAGCGTGCGCCAGGGGATCAGCTCGTGCACATTGGTATAGCCGGCGTTGTAGCTGACCTCTTCCGATTCCAGCCCCGACCAGGTCGGTGCACTGATGATCTTGCGCGGCTGCGCCTGCACGTCGCGGAAGCGGATCTTGTCGTGCTCGCGGCCGATGGCAAGGTGGCTGTGGTCGCGCCCGGTGATCTTCGACAATGCCTCCCAGGCCTTGACCGCAACGTGGCCGTTGGTTTCCGGTGCAAAGGTCAGGATCATTTCGGCCGCGTCGATCGCGGTATCCAGGCGCGGCCGGCCCTGGCTGACGCCCGGCTCGGTAACGACCTTGTTGAAGCCGGCGACTTCATGCACCTCGTGCCGGGTATCCCAGTTGATGCCCTTGCCGCCATTGCCGAGCTTGTCGAGCAGGGGGCCGATCGAGGTGAACTTCTTGTAGATGTCGTTGTAGTTGCGCTCGACCACGGTCATGTTCGGCGCGGTCTTGCCCGGAATCAGCTCGCATTCGCCCTTTTTCCAGTCCTTGGGTTCCAGCGGCTGACCAAGCTCGCCCGGCGTGTCGTGCAGCAGCGGGGTCAGTACCAAGTCCTTGCGCGTGCCCAGATAGGGGCCGCCGATTTCGCTGAATTTCTTCGCCAGCAGCTTGTAGATTTCCCAGTCGGTCTTGCTTTCCCACAGCGGCTGCACGGCTTCGGACAGCGGGTGGATGAAGGGGTGCATGTCGGACGTGTTGAGGTCGTCCTTTTCATACCAGGTGGCCGTCGGCAGCACGATGTCGCCATACAGGCAGGTGGTGCTCATGCGGAAATCGAGCACGGTCAGCAGATCGAGCTTGCCTTCGGCGGCTTCTTCGCGCCAGGTGACCTCGGACGGGCGGATTGCGTCGGCTTCGTCGGCGAACAGCGCGTTTTGCGTGCCCAGCAGGTATTTGAGGAAGTATTCGTGCCCCTTGCCGCTGGAGCCGAGAATGTTGGAACGCCAGACGAACATATTGCGCGGGAAATTGGCCGGGTTGTCCGGGTCGTCGCAACTCATGTGCAGCTTGCCGGCCTTGAGCTGTGCGGCAGCATAGGCGGCCGGGTCTTGCCCGGCGGCTTCGGCGGCGGCAACCACTTCCAGCGGGTTGGTCTGCAACTGCGGGCAGGACGGCAACCAGCCCATGCGTTCGGACTTGGCATTCAGGTCCAGCATGCTCATGCGGCCATAGCGGCCGGCATCGGCAGTCGGCGCGAGGATTTCGTCGACGGCCAGCTTTTCATGCCGCCACTGGCTGGTGTGCGCATAGAAGAAGCTGGTGCCGTTCATCTGGCGTGGCGGGCGTTGCCAGTCGGCGGCGAAAGCCAGCGGTGCCCAGCCGAATTGCGGGCGCAGCTTTTCCTGCCCCACATAGTGCGCCCAGCCACCGCCGCTCTGACCAATGCAGCCGCACATCATCAGCAGATTGATGATGCCGCGGTAGGTCATGTCCATGTGGTACCAGTGATTGAGTGCGGCGCCGACGATGACCATGCTGCGGCCATTCGTATCGTGCGCGTTCTGCGCAAACTCGCGCGCCACCTGGATCACCAGTTCGGGCTTCACGCCGGTATGCTTGAACTGCCAGGCCGGGGTGTAGGGCACATCGTCGAAATAGGATGCCGCCACATTGTTGCCGCCCAGCCCGCGATCAATCCCGTAGTTGGCCATCTGCAGGTCATACACGGTGCTGACCAGCGCCGTGCTGCCATCGGCCAGGCGCAGGCGCTTGACCGGCACATTGCGCACCAGCAGATCGTCGTGCTCGGCACCGAAGTATGGGAAGCCGACACCGGCCACGTCGTCGCACTGGTCAATCAAGGACAGCAGTGGGTCGACGCTGCGGCCAGAGCCGCCATCCTTCAGCTCCAGGTTCCAGCGGCCGACCTTTTCACCATCGTTGACCTTGCCCTCGCCCCAGCGAAAGCCAATAGTGCCGTTGGGCACTACCAGATCGCCGCTGGTGGCATCGATCTGCAGCGTCTTCCATTCGGGGTTGTTGGCCTCGCCATGATTGGCGTCGAGATGCGAGGCGCGCAGGAAATGATCCGGCACCAGCACGCCGTTTCGTTCCTTGAGCATCACCAGCATGGGCATGTCGGTGTATTGCTTCACATAGCCGGTGAAGTAGGCAGACTTGCCGGCAAGGTGGAATTCCTTGAGCACCACATGGCCCATGGCCATGGCCAGCGCGGCATCCGTGCCCTGGCGCGGCGCCAGCCAGATGTCGCCGAACTTGGCCATTTCGCCGAAGTCGCTCGAAACCGCGACGGTCTTGGTGCCCTTGTAGCGCACTTCGGTATAGAAGTGGGCATCCGGTGTGCGGGTCATCGGCACGTTGGAGCCCCACACCATCAGGTAGGTGCTGTTGTACCAGTCGGCCGATTCGGGCACGTCGGTCTGTTCACCCCAGATTTGCGGGCTGGCCGGCGGCAGGTCGCAATACCAGTCGTAGAACGACAGGCAGGCACCGCCCAGCAGGCTCAGATAACGCGCGCCAGCGGCATAGCTGACCATGGACATGGCCGGAATGGGCGAAAAACCGACGATGCGGTCCGGGCCGTATTGCTTGATGGTGAGCGCATTGGCAGCCGCGATGATTTCGGTGGCGGTTTCCCAGTCGGCGCGCACGAAGCCGCCCTGGCCGCGCACGCTCTTGTAGCGCGCGGCCCGCTCCGGGTCCTGGCTGATATGCGCCCATGCGGCGATCGGGTCCATGCTCTTGCGCGCTTCGCGCCACATTTCGATCAGCCGGCCACGGATCATCGGGTATTTCACGCGCTGCGCCGAATACACATACCAGCTGTAGGACGCGCCACGCGGGCAACCGCGCGGTTCGTGGTTGGGCAGGTCGGGCCGGGTACGCGGGTAATCGGTCTGCTGGGTTTCCCATGTGATCAGGCCGTTTTTCACATACACCTTCCACGAACAGGACCCGGTGCAGTTCACCCCGTGGGTGGAACGCACGATCTTGTCGTGTTGCCAGCGGCTGCGATAGGCGTTTTCCCACTGGCGGTCTTCCGCGACGACCGCGCCATGTCCGTCCGCGAAGGTGGACTGCACGCGGGACATGAACTTCAGCCGGTCCAAAAAGTGGCTCATCTGATTTCTCCTGGAAGGCTGCGGTGCGCAGCCGGACTCCTGCATTGACGATGCCACTTTAGGATTTTGCGCAGCGCTGGCCCATTCATCGGAGGGAGGGGGTAGGCAAGGCAGTGGGACTAGTCCGGAAGGACTAGGGCCTGTTAACACTTATTTCGCGCTTGCGCTGGGCCGCAAAGAGGTCAGCTACAAGGCACGCAACGCAGGCAATAACCGGTTATTGCCAAGGCGCGTAACGCCGTAGATGGCCTCTTTGCGGCCCAGCCCTGCGGGTTCGGGGTATTTCGGGCGGTTCGCTGCGTTGCAAACCGCTTGCGCTACCCGTACCGCGGCGCGTTCTGCGCCTTGCGCTCCATCCCGAACTACCCCGAACGCAAGCGTGAAATAAGTGTTAACAGGCCCTAGGGGTAGTTCATCCGGCGGAGTGTGTTGAATGAAAGAAAGCCCGGCATTACCGGGCTTTTGATGCCGGTCATCCACGGATAAGCGGCTGAAGGGCATGGCAGGCGCGCTGAGGCTGGCATGAGCGTGGATGCTTGATCCACAAAGCTCCATCGCACCACTGGCGAGCGCAGCGAGGCCCCCTCGCGGCGGCGAGGGCGGGGGCGTGGAATCAAACAGGGAGCGCCGCTGCTTCACCTTCAAAAGCCGGTCAGCGCCCGGCTTTGCCGGGCGTTTGATGCCGGTCATCCACCGATAAGCGGCCGAAAGGCATTGCAGGCGCTCAGCAGGGCATGTCCGCACCCTTGCGGGCATAGAACCACCAGGTGACGGCCAGGCAGCTCAGGTAGAACACGATGAAGCAATACAGCGCCGCGTTCAGGCTGCCGGTATAGGCCAGCGAGGTGCCAAAGCTCTTGGGAATGAAGAAGCCGCCATAGGCACCCATGGCCCCGGCAAAGCCCAGTACGGCGGCGGCTTCGCGGTTGCCGTCCACCAATGCCTGCTTCTGTGCGGTCTCGCTGCTGCCGGCTGCGCGCTGGCGCTCGGTCATGAAGATCACCGGGATCATGCGGAAGGTCGAGCCGTTGCCGATGCCGGTCAGCGCGAACAGCATGATGAACATGGCCAGAAAGCCCTGAAAGCTGCCGGGGTTGCCGTTGCCGGGCAGGTAATGCATCACGCCGAACACGGCGCCTATCATGGCGGCAAAGGTCAGCAGCGTGACACGGGCACCGCCAAGCTTGTCGGAAATCCAGCCACCGACCGGACGGGTCAGCGCACCAACCAGCGGGCCGAGGAAGGCATAGGCCGTCGGATTGACGCCGGGGAACTGCGATTTGGTCAGCAATGCCAGGCCGGCGGAAAAACCGATGAAAGAACCGAAAGTGCCCAGGTAGAGCCAGCACATCAGCCAGTTGTGGCGGCGGCGGAATATGACCGCCTGCTCGATGAACGACGATTTGGCGCCGGCAATGTCGTTCATGCCGAACCAGGCCGCCAGCGTGGCAACCAGCACCAGCGGTACGCCGAACCAGCCGGCATTCTGCAGCCAGACGGTTTTTTGCACGCCTTCCTTGACGTAAACATGGCCATCGCCAGCCAGTGCGCCAAACAGGCCGGCCGAGATCACCAGCGGAATGATGAACTGCACGGCACTGACGCCCAGGTTGCCGATGCCGGCATTCAGCCCGGTGGCCAGTCCCTTCTTGGCCTTGGGAAAAAAGAAGCTGATGTTGGCCATCGACGAGCTGAAATTGCCGCCGCCCAGCCCGCACAGCAGCGCGAGCACCAGCAAGGTCGGATAGCTGGTGCTGGGGTCACGTAGCGCAAAGGCCATGCCCAGGGTAGGGATCAACAGGCTGGCAGTGGAAATCACCGTCCATTTGCGGCCGCCGAAAATCGGCACCAGAAACGAGTAGAAAATCCGCAGCGTGGCGCCCGAGAGCGCCGGCAGCGCGGTCAGCCAGAACAGCTGATCCTTGGAAAACTGGAAACCGGCCTTGTCCAGATTGACCACAACCACCGACCAGAGCATCCACAAGCCGAAGGCCAGCATCAGCGCCGGGATGGAGATCCACAGGTTGCGGTAGGCAACCCACTCGCCATAGCTTTGCCAGAACTCGGTGTTTTCCGGTTCCCAGCGCTTTAGAACGTGCGTAGACATGATGTACTCCTGAGATGAGAAAACTGGGTCATTGTTGGGCGGGGCGTGCTGCGTGCTGGGCAAGCACCTGTTCGCCCAGCGCAACGCTTTCCGCACGGAAACTGAAGTGCATCCACACCAGCGATACGCAGACGGTGCCGTACAGCAGCATGAAGCAGCTGGAACGCACACCCGTCAGGTCAAGCAGTGCGCCGAACAGGATGGGCAGCACGAAGCCCCCGAGGCCGCCGGCCAGCCCGACCATGCCCGACACCGCACCGATGTGGTCGGGGAAGTCGTTGGAAATGAATTTGAAAACCGATGCCTTGCCCACGGCCATGGCGATGCCGACGACGAACAGCAGCAAGGTGAACGGCAGTGCGGTCAGCCCGATGTGGAAATCCTGCGGGCCGCCGACGGTGAGGATGCTGAACCGGGTTTGCGGGTAGCTGAGCAGGAAGAATGCCACCCAGCACACCCACATCACCCACCAGGTGGTCTTGTAGGCGCCGTAGCGGTCGGAAATCCAGCCGCCCAGTGCGCGCAGCACGCCGCCGGGCAGCGAGAAGCAGGCCGCCAGCAGCGCGGCGGTCTTCATGTCGAAGCCGTATTCGCCGATGTAGTACTTGGTCATCCACAGTGCCAGCGCGACATAGCCGCCGAAGACCACCGAGTAATACTGGCAGTAGCGCCATACGCGCGGATCACGCAGCATTGCCAGTTGCTCGCGCAGGGTGACGCTGCGCGAGACCAGATGCTCAGGCTTGCTGCGCGAACCCACCCAGAACAGGATGGCGGTCACCAGCATGGCCACCGCGTAGACCTTGGGTACGATGGTCCAGCTGCCGCCAGCGGCAACGATCAGCGCGGGGGCGACGAACTTGGTGAGCGCCGAACCCGAATTGCCTGCGCCGAAAATGCCCATGGCCAGCCCTTGCCGCTCCCGTGGAAACCAGCGCGCCACGTAGGGGGTGCCAACCGAGAACGCGCCGCCGGCCAGACCGACGAACAGTGCCAGCACCAGAAAGTGCCAGTAGGCCGTGGCATGGCTCATCAACCAGATGGGCGCTACGGTGGACAGCATCAGCACGAACAGCACGATGCGCCCGCCAAAGCGGTCGGTCCAGATGCCCAGCGGCACCCGCACCAGTGAGCCGGTCAGTACCGGCATGGCGGCCAGCAGGCCGAACTCTGTTTCGCTCAGGCCGAGACTGGTCTTGATCGGAATGCCCAGTACCGCAAACATCATCCACACGGCAAAGCAGATGGTGAAGGCGAAGGTGCTGGAGACCAGCACGCTGATGGCCCCGGGCGGGATATGCGACGCTTGCTTGCTCATGATGACTGCTCCTCCTGTCATTGCTTCTGGTAGACAAGCTTAAAAACCCTGCTGGCATGTCGCCATTCGCCAGCGGAGGGGGCAGGGCGAGGCAGAGGGATTAGTTCGTGTGAACTATGGCGGCCCGTGCGCGGGTGCCGGCACACTGGCATTCCGGCATCGAGCGACGGGTTTTGCGTGGCGTTTGATGCGATTGCCTTGCAGGAGAGCCAGCCATGTGGCCATCGGATGACGCATCCTTTCCCCGTTTTGATGAACCGGTAGGCATGCTGACCGCGTGCCACGACAAGGTGCGTCGTTTTGCCGCGCTGGGCTTGAAGCTGGAGACGCATCTGGCCGAACACGGCGCAGATGGGCAGGCAGCGGGTGCAGCGGAGCAGATACTGCGTTATTTCGACATCGCTGCGCCGCTGCACCACGCCGACGAGGAGGAAGACCTGTTCCCGGCCTTGCGCGCCCTGGATGATGCGCAGCTGCATGCGGCGCTGTCCCGCATCGAAGCCGAACACGTAGCGCTGGCCGCACTGTGGCAGGCGGTACGGTCCTGGTTGCTGGCGGTTGTGGCAGGGCAGGTGCTGCCTGCACCAAATGCCTTGAGCGAGTTCGCACGGGCTTACCCGGCCCATGCTGCCGATGAGGAGGCGCTGCTTTACCCGGCCGCGGCCAGGCTTGCCCCCGAGGTGCTGGCGCAGATAGGGCAGCGCATGCAAGCGCGCCGTGGTGCCGCATGATGCCGCAGGCGGTCGGGCCGACATCGTGGCAGCGGCTGTGCCGGGTGCCGCATCGTATTTATTTCGCCTGTGGCGCGCTGGCACTGCTCAGCATGGTGCTGTGGTGGGCACTGGGCCTGAGCGTGCCGCTGCCGTCAACGGCGCCGGCCTGGATGGTGCATGCCGTACTGACGCCACTGGGCGTGTTTCCGCTGTTCATGCTGGGTTTCATGTTCACTGCCGGGCCGCGCTGGCTGCTGGCCCCCGAAACCGGCCCCGGCCATGCGCCGCTTGCGCTGGCTTATCTGGCCGGCATCTGGCTTTGCCTGTACGGCTTTGCCGTGGCGCCACGTATTGCATTACTTGGGTGTGTGCTCATGCAGGCGAGCTGGCTGCTGGCCGGGTGGCGCTGGTATGGCTGTGTGCGCCGGGGACAGAGCAGCGACAAGCACCATGCGGTGCAGTTGCTGCTGGCCATGATGGCTGGCCTGATCGCGCAGGGGCTGTTTGCTGGGTGGGCGTGGTGTGGCAACCTGCAATATTGGGCCATGGCCCGGGATGTCGCGCTCTGGGGCTTTTTGCTGCCCGTGTTCCTGATCGTGCTGCACCGCATGCTGCCCGTGTTCACGCAGATGGCGGTGCCCATGCATGGGCGTTGGCACCCCAACTGGTTGCTCGACACGTGGCTGGCCTGCTGCATGGTCATGGTGGTGCTCAAGATCTTCGATGACGGCCGGCTGCTGGCCTGGGTGGCAGGGGGCTTGGCGGTACTGCTGGCGCTGACCAGCCTGCGCTGGGGGCTGCTCGATGTACTGAATAACCGGCTGCTGGCCATGCTGCACCTGAGCTTCCTGTGGCTGGCACTGACGCTGGGCGTGCTGGCCGCGCATGGCGCCGGCGCCATTCCTGCCGGTGCGGCGCCGGCACATGCGCTCGGCCTGGGTTTCTTTTCGACCACACTGGTGGCCTTCGTCACGCGGGTGACGTTGGGGCACAGCGGCCGCAATCTGCTTGCCGACCAGGGCTACTGGGCCATTTACCTGTCGCTGCACCTGATTTCCTTGCTCCGGCTGGCACTGGCCATACAGGGTGGCGCTGCCACGCAATTGCAGTGGCTGGCGCTGCTATGGGCGTTGATCATGCTGGCGTGGGTAGCGCGCATCCTGCCCGTTTACTGGCGCCCCCGCAGTGACGGCAAGCCCGGCTAACGCTCGGCGAGCTGACATGGCCAAAAAATTCCCTGCCCATCCCAAACATCCAGAGCGTATCTGCTGGGGATGTGATCGCTATTGCCCGGCCGATTCGCTGGCTTGCGGCAACGGTTCCAGCCGGACACAGCATCCAGTGGAGTTCTGGGGTGATGACTGGCAGGAATGGGAGCAGGCTGATCCGGCCGGGGGGCAGCCGCAGAATTGATCCACGTCAAGAGATGGGCTGATGGTGCTGTCCTTTGCGCTTTTACACAATATATAGTGGTTTTGTTATTTATAAATCACCATATGGAGTGTTTATGGACGGGCGATGGGTCATCAAGCGGGATGGTGGCACGGCCGTGTTCGACAGCGGCAAGATTGCTGCGGCAATCGCGGCAGCGGGCAGGGCAAGCGGCGAGTTCGGCGCGGATGAAGCCGCCCGGCTGGCCGGGCAGGTAGTCGCCGCGCTGGCAGACCAGCCTTGCCCCGGCATCGAGGCGATACAGAACCGGGTTGAGGGCACGCTGGTGGCCGCCGGTTACTGGCCCACGGCGCGTGCCTATATCGTCTACCGCGAACAGCATGCCAAGCTGCGCGATGTGCGCCGCACGCTGGTTGATGTCGAGCACGCGATGGAGGAATACCTGGACCAGCGCGACTGGCGAGTCAATGCCAATGCCAACCAGGGCTACAGCCTGGGCGGGCTCATCCTCAACGTGGCCGGCAAGGTCACCGCCAACTACTGGCTGTCGCACGTCTACAGCCCCGAGGCCGGGCAGGCGCACCGTGATGGCGACCTGCACATCCATGATCTGGACATGCTGTCCGGCTATTGCGCCGGCTGGTCGCTGCGCCAGTTGCTGCATGAGGGCTTCAACGGCGTGCCGGGCAAGGTGGAGGCATCGCCGCCACGCCACATGTCGGCCGCCATCGGCCAGATCGTCAATTTCCTTGGCACCCTGCAGAACGAATGGGCCGGCGCGCAGGCTTTCAGCTCCTTCGATACCTATATGGCACCCTTTGTGCGCCGCGATGGCATGGACTATGCCGCCATCAAGCAGGCCATGCAGGAGCTGATCTACAACCTGAACGTACCCAGCCGCTGGGGCACGCAAACGCCGTTCACCAACCTCACCTTCGACTGGGTGTGCCCGGCCGATCTGGCCGGACAGATCCCCTATGTCGGCGGCGAGGAAATGCCGTTCAGCTATGGCGAGCTGCAGGCGGAAATGGACCTGATCAACCGCGCCTATATCGAGGTGATGATGGAGGGCGATGCGCATGGCCGCGCCTTCACCTTCCCCATTCCCACCTACAACATCACGGCGGATTTCGATTGGGATCACCCCAACTGCACGCCGCTGTTCGACATGACGGCCAAGTACGGCCTGCCGTACTTCCAGAACTTCATCAATTCCGACTTGCAGCCGCACATGGTGCGCTCGATGTGTTGCCGGCTGCAGCTTGACCTGCGCGAGCTGCTCAAGCGCGGCAATGGCCTGTTCGGCTCGGCCGAGCAGACCGGCTCGATCGGTGTGGTGACGGTGAACTGCGCGCGCCTGGGTTATTTGCACCGGCAGGACGAAGCCGGCCTGCTGGCCGCGCTGGATCACCAGCTGGCGCTGGGGCGCGATGTGCTGGAAACCAAGCGCAAGGTAGTGCAGCGCTATATCGACCAAGGGCTGTACCCGTATACCAAACGCTATCTGGGCAGCCTGCGCAATCACTTCAGCACCCTGGGCGTGAACGGCATCAACGAGATGATCCGCAACTTCAGCCAGGATGAAGACGACATCACCACCGAGGCCGGTCATGCGCTGGCCTTGCGCTTGCTCGACCACGTGCGCTCGCGCATTGCCGCCTTCCAGCAGGAAACCGGCCACCTCTACAACCTGGAGGCCACGCCGGCCGAGGGCACCACCTACCGCTTTGCACGCGAGGACCGCAAGCGCTGGCCGGACATCCTGCAGGCAGGCACGCCCGAGCAGCCGTACTACACCAACAGCTCGCAACTGCCGGTGGGCTATACCGATGACCCGTTTCACGCGCTGGCCATGCAAGAGGCATTGCAAAGCAAATACACCGGCGGCACGGTGCTGCACCTGTACATGAATGAAGCCATATCGAGCAGCGACGCGTGCAAGACGCTGGTGCGGCGCGCCTTGACGCGCTTCCGCCTGCCTTATCTGACGGTCACGCCGACCTTCTCGATCTGCCCCAGGCACGGCTATCTGCGCGGGCAGCACGAGTATTGCCCGATCTGCGATGCCGAGTTGCTGGCCCAGCCCGATACCTGCTGCACATGAACCCCGCCATCCACCGCAATCCATACGCCGTATCACGAACCCGGTCTGGCCGGGTTCTCCAACCCCGACCAAGGAGCACACCATGAACACTGTCACAGCCGAAAAACCGCAAACCCGCCAGCTCGACAATGCGCAACGCACGCGCTGCGAAGTCTGGACCCGCGTGATGGGCTATCACCGCCCGGTTACGTCGTTCAACAAGGGCAAGCAAGGCGAATTCAATGAGCGCTGCTTCTTTGTTGAACGGTCGAAGCGCTGAGCACCTGCAGTCTCCGCGCGATCAGTTGCCGTCGCCCGGCAATGCCGGGCCGGGGGCGCCGGCGCTGGCTGGGCTGGTGCCGTTTTCCGGCGTGGACTGGCCGGGCAAGTTGGCCGCGGTGATCTTCATTGCCGGCTGCCCGTGGCGCTGCGGCTATTGCCACAACCCGCATCTGCAGCAACGGCACGCTGTGTACAGCTGGCCGGCGGTCATGGACTGGTTGCACAGCCGGCAGGGCTTGCTCGATGGCGTGGTGTTCTCGGGTGGCGAGCCGCTGAGCGAGGCGCAACTGCCCGCGATGGTGAACGAGGCCCGCAGCGCAGGCTTTCAGGTGGGGCTGCATACGGCCGGCATTTACCCGCAGCGCTTGCGTGCTCTGCTGCCATTGCTCGATTGGGTGGGACTGGACATCAAGCACGGTGTGGACGGATACGACGCCTTGACCGGACGCAGCGGCAGCCACGTGCCCGCCATGCAAAGCTTGCAGGCCCTGCTTGAACACGGCGGCGAATTCGAATGCCGCACCACCTGGAGCCCGCAATGGCAGGGTGAGGTCGATTTACTGGCGCTGGCCACCACGCTGGCCCGGCAGGGTGTGCGCAACTATGCGGTGCAGCTGCACCGCGCCGGGCCTTCGGGCCCAGCCGCCATGCCCTTGTCCGCAGCGACTGCAAGCCGGCTTGGCCAGCTGTTTCAGTGTTTTGCCATGCGATGAGCATGGCCTGTCCACAAGAGCTAGGCACTCAGGCGGATGTCGCGGCGGCGGCACCACGCATAGCATGATGCTACCCGTTTTATGGAAAGTACCATGGCCCGTACGCTGGATATACGGGGCTTGCTGCAGCAGCTGCCCCTGTTCAAGAACCTTGCCGAGCGCCAGCTTGAGCAGCTGGCGCACAGCTGCGAGCAATGCCGGTTTGATCGCAACCAGTTCGTTTTTCATCGCGGCGACAGCGCCAGCGGGCTGTATGTGGTTGCCGTGGGCCGCATCAAGCTCTCCATTCCTTCCGGGCAGGGGCAGGCCAAGGTGGTCGAGCTGTGCGAAGCCGGCCAGTCTTTTGGCGAGGCAGGCATGTTTCTGGGCCTGCCTTATCTCGTCGAGGCACAAGCGCTGGAAGACAGCCTGCTGATCCGGATCGCCAGGGCGGAGATCGAAAGAACGATAGATAGCGACCCGTCGTTTGCCCGCCGCATGTTGGTAAGCCTGTCCATGCACGTTGATGCCATGCTCAGGGATATCGAGGCCATCAATCTGCAGAACGCCATGCAACGGGTGATCAGCTATCTGCTGGCGCAACCGATGGACAACGGCAGGGTGCGCCTGGTCTGCAGCAAACATGTCGTTGCCTCCAAGCTTGGATTGACACCGGAAACGTTGTCGAGACAACTGCACCAGCTGGTCGATCTGCAATTGATCCGGGTATGCGGCGGTGACGTGCAGATTCTTGATGAATCTCGACTAAAAGCGTGGCTCTGAAGCTTGAAGAAGACGTTGCTCGCTTGAATGCAGTGGGCTGAGCCCACCAAACGAGAATCTGAACGTGGGTATAAATGTGGGTATGAATGGCGGAAAAGAAAAAAGCCCTTGAACATCAAGGGCTTTTTTGTGTGTCTGGCGGAGAGAGGGACCGCCATTTAATTGTCCGATAGATGCTAGCTGAATTCACTAGAGCGGCTCTATTGCTTGATTGGCGTAGGCTGCATGTGCGAAGTAGTCCAGCTCTGTTCAGCAGCATTCAGCTGTTGATGGCATACTCAATGGCATACTAGAGGAGTATGCCATGGCTGCCCTGACTGATGCCAAAGCCCGCAACATCAAGCCCGATGATCCAGTGTTACCGCATGGCGGGATCACCGGTTTGGCACTTCATCCGTCCGTCGCCAAAGGGCGCGGCAAGTGGGTGTTGCGCTACGTCAGCCCGCTCACGCACAAGCGCCGTAATGCAGGCTTGGGTGCCTACCCGGAAGTCGGGATTGCCGAAGCGGCCAAGATCGCACTGGCAATGCGTGAGCAGCTAGCCGCCGGCATCGATCCGTTGGAGGCCAAAGCCAGTGAAGCGGCCAAACCGCAGATGCCGACTTTCAAAGAGGCGGCCGAGCGGCTTCATGCAGAGTTGTTGCCAGGCTGGAAGAATGCCAAGCACGGCCAGCAGTGGATCAATACGCTGACGCAATATGCCTTCCCGGTATTGGCTGAGCTACCGCTTGATCAGATTGAACCGCGCCACATTGCGGATGTGCTGCGCCCCATCTGGCTGGAAAAGCCCGAAACAGCTGGCCGTGTAAAGCAGCGCATTCATGCGGTCATGTCATGGGGGTGGGCACACCGCTACTGCACAGCAAATCCAGTCGATGTGGTTGATCACCTGTTGCCGCAGCAACCGGGCAAAGCCATTCGCACCCAGCATCAGCCGGCCATGCCATGGCGTGAAATCCCCGATTTTGTTGCTGCACATCTTGGTTCGGACAACCGCCTCGACGTGACCAGAGTCATGCTGGAGTTCCTGATCCTCACTGCCAGTCGATCTGGCGAAGTGCGTGGCATGACTTGGGCAGAGGTTGATTTCGCGGTCGCGATCTGGACAGTGCCGGCTGAACGCATGAAAGCCGGCATCCAGCATCGTGTGCCGCTATCGTGCCAAGCGCTTGATATTCTGCGCGGACAAGAGGGTCAACATGACGAACTGGTGTTCCCGTCTCCACGCAAGCAAGTGCCGCTATCAGACATGGTATTGACCGCATTCTTGCGTCGGATCAATGCCCGGAGCGACACCGCTGGGCGCGTCGCCACAGCCCACGGCTTCCGTTCTAGCTTCCGCGACTGGTGCAGCGAGCAGAACTATCCGCGCGATTTGGCTGAACGCGCATTGGCTCACACCGTACAAAACAAGGTTGAGGCGGCCTATCACCGTACAGACCTGCTGGAACAGCGTAGACCGATGATGCAGGCATGGGCTGATTTCATAACCACGACGCATGCAGGAAAGAAACCAACGTCAACCCTTGGTGCACAACTTGTGGCAGGTCTTTCCAATCAGCAGCATTGATCTTTACCCAGCGGTATTCCGTTCCCTGTATTCGCCATGCAGCCTATCTATTCTGATGCCTTGTTTTCTGTACTAGGAAAAATCAGCTATCCTGCTTAGGTCATGATCCACATGCTACGGATACCCACCCAAGAGGAAACCAATATGGCTGATCTTTCCCAATACACGCTGCCGCAACTCTATGAGCTGCAAAAAGAAGTGAGCACACGAATCGCAAACAAGCAGGTCACAGAAAAACACGCTACCTTGGTGGCTCTGCGTCAGTTGGCTCAAGAGCGTGGCTTTGATCTGCATGAGTTGCTTGGCGCTGCTCCAGTAGCAAAGGGCGGCAAGCCTAAAGTAGTGGGCACGGCCCAATACAAGAATCCGGCGGATGCCAGCCAGACTTGGACGGGTCGTGGCCGTAAACCGCAGTGGGTGCTTGACTTTCTCGCCAATGGCGGAGAGCTGGATACGCTCAAGAATTGAAGCTGAATATAAAAGCACCTATTTAGGCGCTTTTATATAAGTTAATTAATTGGTTAAGTGAAGCGAAATTATTTTCTTTTTCTTAACGCCTTTGTCAAGGCAGTTCTGGGCGGTTTGTGATTTAGGGTAGACGATCGATGGTTGCGGGTTGACTTATTTTTAATTGATGGTTTTTTGGGGTTTTGTTTTGTCATCTGTGTGGATTGCCCGTACACGATCAAATCAGTTTTGAATTCTCGAATGACGAAATCAAATATTGCTCGTTTCTTTAGGTCGCACCTGAGAATAATTCTTCCTACCCCGGAAAGAAGTGTGCTGGCTATCCAGGAAAGAACTAACGCAAATATCATTGCGGCTAATCCAACTATTTCGAATTTGAAAGTGTTTTTCTCTAGGCGGCTAAAGATTTCATCGAGCGTGATGTCGCTCTTTGCGTAAATTGTTACGAAGGCACCAAAGCAAAATAGAATTAGTGTGTTTATTCTATTTTTTGATGAGTCGTTGATAATGTATTTCTTTATGGATGTTTTTTCTTTTCTGCTTTCTGCTAGAGTCAGAAGATCATCTGTAGCTTTTGCCAATGCTTCGTAGCCAAATGTCGTTGATAGCTTACGAATGAATATGGATTTGGCCTCTGCTTTGGAAGTGACTGTAGGATATTTCTTCTTCAGATTTTTTAGGTCAATTCTGTCTCCGGTGGCGATTAGCCCAAAGAAACTGAGTAAAGTGAGTACTTCAAAAATCAAAATGAGAACTATGTGGTCCTTGATTTCTTGATTGCTGAAATTGAAGTACTTTAGTAGGTAAAGCAATGGAATTCCAAATAGAAAAATAAAAATACTGTATATGTTCTTTGTTGGGTGTATGTGTTGAAGGCAGTGTTTTGCATAATACGCATTAATGATGAAGAGAAGGCTTTGTCTTCCGTGTAGATGTGTTTTGTCTTTTTCTTTTTTTGTGGGCCATTCGATGGATATCATCAGACGGCCAATGCTTTTCTTTAGAATAATCATATTTGTTGGTGTTTTTGATTTTTGTAAAGGTTTTCAATTTAATAAGTTATGCCCAGCTAACTATCACATAGCTGCCCCCACCACGCGGGTCTTGTTCTGCCGTAATTTCTCCCCACACAAACCGATAAATTGACTGGCGGTCGTTCTGGCTATTAGGAGTACCCAGTTCGTGCACCAGGAAATCGACGTGGGCTTTGTGCAGGGCGTTGCCATCCAGACTAGGGTCGTTCACAAATCCGAAGCTCAATCGCTTCAGATGATCGTGCTCGAAACCGAGCGAAAGCTGGATGGCTTGACCCGACTGGGTATGTGCTGAAGCAGTCTTGAAGCACCAACCGGTTTGCATGTCGAATTCACGGATAAATGCCAAGCCTGCTTGGGCCAGTTGCTGAGAAGTCAGTCCCGCACGAAGGCTCAGGCCTTGCTTGAGGTGAATCTCCCCGCGTGCAATATCAAAAAAAGGTGTCATGTCAGGGAGCCTTGAACGGAATGGAGTAAAGCGGTGTCAGCGTGCCTTGGTAATCCGGGATGAACAGCTGGGGCGCCCCACCTGGCCCGAATTGCGGGTTCGCCAAGGAAATGCCCGATGCGGCTGGCGCAGATTCGGCAGTGACCTCGTAGATGGTAACGCCGCTGCGGTACGGCGGGTAGGCCGGGTTGCTCAGGTTGGGGCCGATCTGAAGTTGCTTGTAGAAGTCGGCCGCAGTGCCATCAGTACCAGCAAAGCCCTCCAGCGTGGTGTAGTAGGGCGACTGCCCTGGCACCGAGCCAACAACCTTCGTGCCTTTGGGCAACGTCACCAACGAGTAGTCATCGACGCCTGGATAGGCACCTTCACCCTGCCAGATTCTGGCTTTGTCGACCGGAGTGACCGGCCCGATAAACTTGTCTCCGCCCGGTAGCAAAGAACGATCAACCGGAACGGGGTCAGGCGCTTTAGGCGGCACTTTGGGGGGCGGGAGGCCGGCTTGTGGCATCTTCGGCGCAGGAGGTACCTTGGGCGGTGTGGCAACCATGGCCGCAGCTGCTGCAGTCGCTTCATCTGCGCCCCGGCCAGCACGCATCCCCAGGCGAGCCAGATCGTTCACTGCACGCATCAGGCGTGGTATCGCTACAGCGGCCTTGGCCACCGCCGTAACGCCATCGATGACCAGCAAGATATCCAGCAGCACCCCACCAAACAACACACCACCCTGAAACTTGCCCGACAAGTCACCGCGTTGCATATAGGCCATGTAGGCATTGAACTTGTCGGCGGTACCTTGCTTGATCACCTTGCCCAGCAGTTCGGGCTGGGAAACCAGCGCTTTCACGCTGTCGAACAACTGCTGGCGCTCCTGGTAGGCTGCAGCGCACAACGCATCGAGGTCAAAAATCTGCCCCGCCAGCAGTGGCAGGGTCCCGAGTGGGCTGGTTGCCAAGGTGATCCTGGCACGCATGCGCACCCAGAAATCCGGCGAATGGCGCATTTCGTAGTATTCCGCCAGCGCCAGCATCGTGAACAGCTTGCCCAATTCATAGACGCCTTCGGCCACACCCTTGAGCATGCCGCAGCCGACGCCGGCAGTGAACGACTGCGGGCCGAGCAGTTCGACAATCACCTTGTTGCGGTCCACCCAGTTGGACGCCCTGCGCAAACTGTCCAGCGCACGCTGTGCGTACTGCTTGGCTTCATCCAGCGTGGAGTTGCTACTGCCAACCGGATCAGGGGACCGGCTGCGGGTGAGCGTGGTGGTGCCCTTGTCCAGCCATCCGGGATTGCTTACGCTTCCCAATGGATTCACATTGCCCATGATGTCGAGCAAAGAAAGAAATGCGGCGATTATGCGCATTTCCCCTCAGTAGCGGAAGAACAAGCCTGCCGAGTGGTTTTGATCGGATGGTTCCGATGCCTACCTGTGGCATATCTCACACCTGCCTCCCCCGACTACCCCCGGCAAGTTGCCGCTCATCGGTTACGGGTGGTCGTTGCTGCGCAGTTACATGACAATCGCGCCTCCAAAAAGCTGTCTATAATCTTGCTCGAACAGGCGAGAAATAAAAAAATAAGCCATTGCTAACGCAAGCAAGTGGCCCGGATCAATTACCCCGTTTCAGCCAGTACACCCAACAGAAGCCCATCACATCCCATGTTCGATCAACGCGCCCTGCGTCTGCACACATCGCTGCCCGATACCAGCCTGTTCTTCCGTAGCCTGAGCGGCGGTGAAGCCCTCAGCACCATCGGTGGCTATCAGCTGGTGGCCTTGTCACCCAGCCCCGATCTGCCGCTGGATGATCTGGTTGGCCATCCCGCCACGCTGGAGATCGATCTGCCCAAGGGCGGCGTGCGCTACGTCAACCAGTACGTGGCCAGCATGGCGCTGGTGGGCAAGGAAGGGCAGCACTACCGCTACGAAGCTGAACTGCGCCCCTGGTTCTGGTTTCTCACCCGCACCGCAGACTGGAAGATTTTCCAGAAGCTCAGCACGCTGGATATCGTGAAGAAGGTGTTTGGCGATCACGGCATCGCGCGCTTTGAAGACCGCACCACGCAAAGCTACCCGCAGCGCCGCTACTGCGTGCAGGCCGGCGAGACCGATGCCAACTTCATCATGCGTCTGCTGGAGCAGGAGGGCATCTACTTCTACTTCGAACACAAGGCCGACCAGCACGTACTGGTGCTGGCCGATGGCCTGCCGGCGCACAAGCCGCGCCCGGATTACGAAGTGATTCCCTACGAAGTGGGTGCCAGCGACGGCGGCATGCGCGTGGACGACGAGCACTTTGCCGCTTGGCGCTGCGGCAAGCAGGTGGAAAGCACCAAGTTCATCGTCAACGACTACGACTACTTCCGCCCCTCGGCCAAGCTGCAGCAAACCGCCACCGAATCGCGCCCGCACGGCCAGGCCCAGCACGACATCTACCTGTGGCCCAGCGAATACTACGCACCGGATCGCGGCCAGCACTTTGCCGATATGCGGGTGGAAGCCGCACAGGCACGCTACCAGACCGCCAGTGGTTCCGGCCCGATTGAAGGGCTGTGCACCGGTCAGCTGTTCAGCCTGATCGACTTCCCGCGCCAGGATCAGAACCAGCAATACCTGGTCACCAGCGAACACCTGCTGCTGGAAGAAAACACTTACGAATCGACCGGCACCGGCATGGCCCAGCGCCAATGCCAGGTCACCGTCATTCCCAGCAAGACCCCATTCCGCCCCGAGCGCAACACCCCCAAGCCCTATGTGCAGGGTACACAGACCGCCCGCGTGGTCGGCCCGGCCGGTGAGGAAATCTACTGCGACGAAAAGGGCCGCGTGAAGATCCAGTTCCACTGGGATCGCTACGGCCCCAACAACGAACAATCAGGCTGCTGGGTGCGTGTCTCCAGCGCGTGGGCCGGACAGAGCTACGGTGCCACCTCAATTCCGCGTATTGGCCAGGAGGTATTGGTCTCCTTCATCGAAGGTGATCCGGACCGTCCCATCATCACTGGCCGGGTTTACAACGAAGAACAGCCCACCCCGTTTGGCAACGCCAGCAGCAAAACGCAAAGCGGCCTCTATAGTCGCTCCAGCCCCGGTGGTGGCCCGGACAATGCCAACATCTTGCGCTTCGAAGACAAGAAGGGCGCAGAAGAAGTCTGGTTACATGCTGAAAAAGACCAGCGCATCGAAGTCGAGAACGACGAATCACACAGCGTCGGCCACGACCGCAGCAAGACCATCGGCCACGATGAAACCGTGCACGTGAAGCACGACCGTACCGAGACGGTCGACAACAACGAAACCATCACCATCGGCGTCAACCGGACTGAAACCGTTGGCAGTAACGAGACGATCTCGATTGGCGCCAATCAAGCGCTCACCGTGGGCGACAACCAGACCGTCACCGTCGGCAAGAACAAGGCCGAAACAGTGGCCATCGCCAAAGCGCTCAGCGTGGGAGCTGGCTACGCCATCACCGTTGGCGGTGCCATGAATACCGGTGTCGGCCTGGCGCAGTTCGAAGAAGTTGGCCTGAACAAAACCGTCGTGGTCGGCAAAACCCTCTCCATCACTGCCGGTGACAAGTTCGAACTCAAGGTGGGCAAGTCCAGCTTCATCATGGATAGCGACGGCAACATCACACTCAAGGGCGTCAAGATTCTGGTGGAAGGGTCCGGGCCGATGACGTTGATCGGCAAGGACGTGGACATCAACCCCTGACGGACGGTGTGAGATGGAATTTCTCAATCACACGCCATTTCCAGCAGTGGCTTTTGAAGGGCTGACCCCGGACGGCCAGCCTTTCCACGTGCTCGCGCTGAAACAGACCTATCGCTTCGATGCCGATGGCGCGCTGTCTTTCGACGACGAACAACAGCCCTTGCTGGAGCGTGATCAATACACCGGCCCGCTCAACGAATCGGCTGTTGCCGCAGAAAGCGACTACTGCCACTTCAAACCACGTTGCGACGTACTGGTAACCGGCCGCGCCCACCCACCCAGTGGCATACGCAGCACGCACTTCGATGTGCGCCTGGTGGTTCGACGGCCAGAACAGCCCGTGCCGATCCCGCCACGCCCGGAACCGGCCAATGCACTCTTTGGCCTCACGCCCACCGAGCTGGTGCAATGGGAGCGTGCGGTTGCCCAAGCCAGGGCCACGCCACCGCGCAGCGAAGTCCTGCTCGACAAGACCCTGCGCGTTCATGGTGAACGCTGGCTCAAGCGCAAACTCTGGCCAGTGCGGGCCCTGCAAAGCCTGCTACGCCTTGGCTCATTCGGACTGCTCAAACCCAACCCATGGCGGTTGACTGAAGCTGCACGCGTCAGCCCCATCGCGCTCACGGCTGAATATGCCTTTGGCGGCCAGGCCAAGGTGCATATCGGTGACGCCAGCCCGCGCAAGGTACCCAAGCGGCACTACGTGCCTAATGTCGAGTACCAGCGCCTCAAGGAACACCACCAGGCCACCGGAGAAAACCCGCTGCTCGCCCACGCGCAATGGGATGCCAACCACGTCGGCCGTGGCTTCGTCACCCACTGGTTTCTCAAGGCTACTCGTCCCAGACAACTACCTGCGCCGCTGATCGAATACCCCAACCAGCCCTTTACGGCAGACCAGTTCTGGCAAGTCGCCCAAGGCGCAGTCCAGGTGGCAGATGCAGCGGCTCCCAAGACCGCCAGCCTCGACGTCGTGCAAAAGGTCTGGCTGCCACGCCGCAACCTGCTCGGCACGGTCGATCAGGCGTTCATCCGCAGTGAAGCCCCGTTGCCGCAGGACTTTGACTTCGCCTACTGGAATGCCGCCGCCAGCGATCAGCAATGCCCCCGGCTCAAAGGCAACGAAGTGCTGCAGCTCACCCATCTCACCCCGGAAGGCGGCTTGCGCCTCACCCTGCCTGGACACGAGGTCTATGCCTTCGCCCGTTACGACAACGACGAGATTCAAAACCTGCCGATGTACATCGACACCGTGTTGATTGATACCGAACAACGTCGCCTCATGCTCACCTGGCGGCTTGCCGTCACCAAGGGTGAAGCCGCCATCACCACACTGGAAGCCTGCATGAGCGACAAGGAGGCCGTTGCCGCCTATCAGGCTGCACTGCAAAACATCAGCCAGACCCTCGGCATCCCTGAAGCGGAGCTGCTCAATGGCTGATATCGGCGCCCGCAAGGAAGGCAG
>NZ_FWXD01000017.1 GCF_900176275.1 Andreprevotia lacus DSM 23236
CTTCGAATAGCTTGGCTTTCTCTTGTGCTTCTGCCAGCTGGACTTGCAGCGCCTTGATCTGTTGCTCCGGCGTGAGCGGTTTGGGGTTTTGGTCGATGGTCATCACCGCCAAGGATGCCGCAGTTCGCCAGTCTTGTCGCCCATGCTTGCGTAACCAGGTCAGGACGGTGGAGCGGCCTTGGATGCCGTAGCAGGCTTGGGCCTGTTTATAGGTAAGCTGGCCTTTTTCGACCTGTTCGACGACAGCCAGTTTGAAGGCGAGGGTGTAGTCCCGTTGTGTGCGCTTGATCTTTGATTCCATGACACTTGTCCTTGTGTGAGGGGAAAAGTGTCAACGTATTTCAGGACGGGTCAGAGCTAATAAAAAAGCCCCTTTCGGGGCTTTTTTGGGCTTTGGTCGTGTGTCCCAAAAATTTAGAGATTTGGGAAAAATCCAGACTTCAATCGGATCCTACAACAACCTCAAACATCAATATTCCGCGCAATCAACGCATTCTGTTCAATGAAATGGCGGCGGGGTTCTACCTGGTCGCCCATCAGCGTGGTGAAGATTTCATCGGCGGCGATGGCGTCGTCGATGTTGACCTTCAGCAAGCGACGCACCGTGACGTCCATGGTGGTTTCCCACAGTTGTTCGGCGTTCATCTCGCCCAGGCCTTTGTAGCGCTGAATGCTGATGCTGCGGCGTACTTCGTTCAGCAACCAGTCCAGCGCTTCCTTAAAGCTCTTCACGCTTTGCGCCTGTTCGCCGCGTTTTACTTGCGCGTCGGCTTCGATCAGGCCGGCCAGCAGGCTGGCGGTGTGGGTGAGCTGGGCATAGTCGCCAGAGCGCACAAAGGCGTCGTCGATGTGCTGGATGTGCGTTACGCCGTGCTGGCTGCGGGTGATCTTGATCGCATGGCCTTCGCCGCTGCCGTTGGCCTCAAAGGTGTAGATCGGGTCTGCCACCACGGCGTTCAGGCGGGCCGCGCCGTCTTGGGTGCTGGCCTCGGTGCTCAGGTCCAGCGGGGTGTCGAGCTTGATCAGTGCGTTCAGCACGGCCGGGTCGATAAAGCGGCTGTTGCGCTCGATCACGGCCTCGGTCACGAAGAACTGGCGGGCCAGACTGTCCAGCGCGTCGGCCTCGATGGCCGGTTTGCCGGCGCCGGGCAGCAGGGCTGCGCCGTTCAGCGCGCTTTTCAGCAGGTATTGCTTCATTTCCTGCTCGTCTTTCAGATAGGTTTCCTGCTTGCGCTGCGTGACCTTGAACAGCGGCGGCTGGGCAATGTAGATGTAGCCGCGCTCCACCAGCTCGGGCAGCTGGCGGTAAAAGAAGGTGAGCAGCAGGGTGCGGATGTGGCTGCCGTCTACGTCGGCATCGGTCATGATGATGATGCGGTGGTAGCGCAGCTTGTCGATATTGAAATCGTCCTTGCCGATGCCACAGCCCAGCGCGGTGATCAGGGTGGTGATCTGTTCGCTGGAAATCAGTTTGTCGAAGCGTGCGCGCTCCACGTTCAGCACCTTGCCGCGCAGCGGCAGAATGGCCTGGAACTTGCGGTCACGCCCTTGCTTGGCCGATCCGCCGGCAGAGTCACCCTCCACCAGATACAGTTCGGACAGCGCCGGGTCTTTTTCCTGGCAGTCGGCCAGTTTGCCGGGCAGACCCAGGCCGTCCAGCACGCCCTTGCGGCGGGTAATTTCGCGCGCTTTGCGGGCGGCTTCGCGCGCGCGCGCGGCTTCCACGATCTTGCCGCAGATGATCTTGGCGTCGTTGGGCTGCTCTTGCAGGAACTCGGCCAGCGCCTTGTTGATGACTTCGTTCACCACCGGACCGATTTCGCTCGATACCAGCTTGTCCTTGGTTTGCGAGCTGAATTTCGGGTCGGGCAGCTTTACGCTCAGCACGCAGGTCAGGCCTTCACGCATGTCGTCGCCGGTGGTTTCCACCTTGGCTTTCTTGGCCAGGTCGCCGGCTTCGATATAGTTGTTCAGCGTGCGTGTCATCACCTGGCGCAGTGCGGTCAGGTGGCTGCCGCCATCGCGCTGCGGGATGTTGTTGGTAAAGCACTGCACCGATTCCTGGTAGGAATCGTTCCACTGCATGGCTACTTCCACGGTCATGCCGTCTTTTTCGCCGATGGCGTGAAAGATATGCGGGTGCAGCACGCTCTTGCTGCGGTTCATGTATTCAACAAAACCGCTGACGCCGCCGGTGTAGTTGAAGTTCTCTTCCTTGCCCTGGCGGCGGTCAATCAACGAAATATTCACGCCGTTGTTCAGGAACGACAGCTCGCGGATGCGCTTGGCCAGAATGTCGAAATGGAATTCGACCAGGCCAAAGGTTTCCACCGAGGCGAAGAAATGCACTTCGGTACCGCGCTTGTCGGTGTTGCCGACCAGCTTGAGTGGCTCTACGCGCTCGCCACGGCGGAATTCCATGCTGTGCACGTGGCCATCACGGCGGATGGTCAGGCGCAGCCAGTCGCTCAGTGCGTTTACCACCGATACGCCCACGCCGTGCAGGCCGCCCGATACCTTGTAGCTGTTCTGGTCGAACTTGCCGCCCGCATGCAGTTCGGTCATGACGATTTCGGCGGCAGAGCGCTTGAATTCGTCGTCTTCCTTGATGGCGGTAGGAATGCCACGGCCGTTGTCTTCCACCGATACCGAGTTGTCGGCGTGGATGATGACCTTGATGGTGTCGCAATGGCCGGCCAGCGCTTCGTCAATGGCGTTGTCGAGTACTTCGAACACCATGTGGTGCAGGCCGGTGCCATCTTGCGTGTCGCCAATGTACATGCCGGGGCGTTTGCGGACGGCTTCCAGACCTTTCAGGATGCGGATACTGTCTGCGCCGTATTCCTGCGGGTTGGCGGGCTGCTGCGGGGTGTTCTGATCGCTCATTGCTGGGTACTCTGAAAATGCAAAAAGGCCAGGTAAGCCCTGGCCTGGCGTGATGGCGCTGCTTAAATGCGCATCGGCATCACGATGTATTTGAAGTTTTCGTTATCCGGAATCGATACCAGTACCGAAGAATTCACGTCGCCAAAGGCAAAGTTCAGTGCCTCTACCGAGCTGTTGGTCAACACGTCCAGCAGATACTGGATGTTGAAGCCGATATCCAGCGGTGCGCCGGCGTAGTCCACTTCGACTTCTTCCTGCGCTTCTTCCTGTTCGTTGTTGTTGCACAGGATTTTCAGCACGCCGTCGGTCAGCACCAGGCGCACGCCGCGGAATTTTTCGTTCGACAGAATGGCGGCGCGTTGCAGCGCGGCCAGCAGCATCGGGCGTTCGATCAGCAGCAGCTTGTCGTTGTTCTGCGGAATCACGCGGTTGTAATCGGGGAACTTGCCGTCCACCACCTTGGAGTGGATCACCACGTTGCCAAAGCTGAACTTCACCTGGTTGCCGGCGATTTCGATCGCCACTTCGTCATCGACTTCCTGCAAGAGCTTGAACAGCTCGAGGATGGTCTTGCGCGGCAGGATCACTTCGTTCTTGTCGAAGCTGGTTTCCAGCTCGGCCGAGGCAAACGCCAGGCGGTGGCCGTCGGTAGCCACCAGCTTCAGGTGGTTGCCCTCGGTCACGAGGAACAGGCCGTTCAGGTAATAGCGGATGTCCTGATGCGCCATGGCGTATTGCACACGGCCCAGCAGCGCCTTGAGCTGGCCCTGCGACAGGCGCACGGTGGCTTTCAGGTTGTTGTCTACCGCCAGGGTGGGGAAATCACCGGCCGGCAGTGTTTGCAGGTTGAAGCGGCTCTTGCCGGCCTTCACGGTCAGGCGGCTGTCGGCCTCTTCCAGCGTCACCACGGTTTTGTCCGGGATGGCGCGCAGGATGTCGGAAAACTTCTTGGCAGAGACGGTAATGGCAAAGTCGCTGGCCGAGAAACCCTCGCTCTGCTGGCTGGCAATCTGGATTTCCAGATCGGTGCCGGTAAAGCTCAGCTGGCCGCCCTGGCTCTGGATCAGCACATTGGAGAGGATGGGCAGCGTGTGGCGGCGCTCGACGATACCGGTGACGGTCGCCAGCGGTTTCAGAAGGGCATCGCGTTCGGCTTGCAGCAGTTGCATGTCGATCTATCCGCAAAGAAGTTAAACGGCTGAATTCTACCTGATTCGGCAGGGGCTTTCGAGGGTGATGACAGCGCTGTTGCGCCGCCTGTCTGTCAGCTTGAAACTGACAGTTGGCGCGGGCTGGCGCTGCATCGTGTCTTTGTTGTTGGCGTGGCGGCAGCGGGGCGGCCAGCGCCCCGGCTGATCATGCTTGTCAGCTGCGCAGCATTTGCAGCAGCACGCCGTACTGGTGGGCGATTTCCGCATCGCTCTGGCGAAAGCCCTCGATGGTCTGGCAGGCATACAGCACCGTGGTGTGGTCGCGGCCGCCAAAGGCATCACCAATGGCCGGCAGGCTCATCTGCGTCAGCTCTTTGGTCAGCGCCATGGCCACCTGGCGCGGGCGTGCAATGTCACGTGTGCGCTTTTTCGAGTGCATGTCGGCAATCTTGATCTTGTAGAAGTCGGCCACGGTTTTCTGGATGTTCTCGACCGAAATCTGCCGGTTACCCGAGGCGAGGATGTCCTTGAGCGCTTCCTTGGCCGCTTCCAGCGTGATCGGCTGGTTGGTGAAGCGGGCGTAGGCCAGCACGCGCTTCAGCGCGCCTTCCAGCTCGCGCACGTTGGAGCGGATGTGCTTGGCAATGAAGAAGGCCACGGTGGAATCGAGCTTGAAGTTCTCGCGCTCGGCCTTGTTCAGCAGGATGGCCACGCGCATTTCCAGCTCGGGCGGCTCGATGGCCACCGTCAGCCCCCACGAGAAGCGCGAGGTCAGCCGTTCTTGCAGGCCGTCGATCTCGCGCGGAATGCGGTCGGACGTCAGCACGATCTGCTTGTGGCTTTCCACCAGCGTGTTGAACAGATAGAAGAACTCTTCCTGCGTCTTGTCCTTGCCGACAAAGAACTGAATATCGTCGATCAGCAGCAGGTCCAGCGAGTGGTAGTAGCGCTTGAATTCGTCAAACGCCTTGTGCTGATAGGCGCGCACCACGTCGGCCACGTATTTTTCGGCGTGGATATAGCGGATCTTGGCCTTGGGGTTGCGCTGGTGCACATAGTTGCCAATGGCTTGAATCAAGTGCGTTTTACCAAGGCCCACGCCACCGTAGACGAACAGCGGGTTGTAGCTCACGCCCGGGTGCTCGGCCACTTGCTGCGCGGCGGCGCGCGCCAGCTGGTTGGCCTTGCCGGTGACCAGCGATTCAAAGGTGAAGTTCGGGTTGAGGCGCGTGGTTTCGTGATTGGCGCCGCTGCTGACGATATTGGGCATCAGCGGCGCCGGTGCGGCGGCCGGTGCACTGCTGGGCTGCGTCGGCGCAATTTGCGCGTGCGCGCTGGCAGGGGGTGCTGCTTTTTTGGGCGCGCTGCCTACCTTGAGCGCAATGGCCGGCGCCGGCTCGTGGCCGAAGCTGGCGGCGGCTTCTTCGATCAGGCCCAGATAGCGGTCGCGAATGAACTGCAGGAAAATCTGGTTGGGGACGATCAGGTTCAGGCCGTCGTCTGCCGTTTCCGCGACCAAGGGCTTGATCCAGATGCGGAATTGGTCCGCGCCCAGGCGTCTTTCCAGCTCGCCCAGGCAGTGTGACCAGCAGTTTTCCAGTAGCGGCATAAGGTGTCGGATCGCGTATGCGCCGTGTTTTTGCGGGAAAAGAAATCCCCTCCTGCGGTTTGGGTGGCAAACGGCAGGTGCAAAAAAACACGGACGTTGTTGTGGGATGGAGGGGGATTCTACCCTTGTCGCGCCGACTTATCCACAGCCCTGGCGCCGACTGACGGAAGGTCGCAAAGCAAGAAATGGATTGACACACGCATTCTTTGCATGTGTAATCAGTGGTTTACTTTGCAACAGTTCTGGTCAGGAATCCATCATGAAGCGTACTTTCCAGCCTTCCGTTATCCGTCGCAAGCGCACTCACGGCTTCCGCGCCCGTATGGCCACCAAGGGCGGCCGTCGCGTGCTGAATGCTCGCCGTGCCAAGGGCCGCGCCAGCCTGTCCGCGTAATTACACGCTGCGAACGCCCGCGATGGGCGCTCTCCGCTATGCATTTCCGCGGGCGTCGCGCCTGCTAAAAACGGATGATTTTTCATCCGTTTTTAGTTTGCGCCTCGGCGCCACTCAAGGACCATTCCAGGTGCTGGCGCGCCCGAATGACCTTGGACACGCACGTCTGGGCCTCGTGGTCGGCAAACGAACCGACAAACGGGCGGTCGTGCGCAACTATCTCAAGCGTAGCGCGCGTGAAGCATTTCGCCTGCATGCTGCCGAGTTCGGCGGCATCGATTTTGTCGTGCGTGTGCGCGAGCGTTACGGCCGCGCGCAAGCTGCGGCCAATCGCACCCTGCTGATCAGCCTGATGCACCGGGCAGCCCGCCGATGCGCGTCGTCCTGATTGCCCTGTTGCGCGTTTACCAGTGGGCGATCAGCCCGCTGCTGGGCCCGCGCTGCCGTTTTACCCCATCCTGCTCGCACTATGCCGTTGAAGCCATAGAGAAACATGGCGCGGGGCGGGGTGGGTGGCTTACAATTCGCCGGCTTTGCCGCTGCCACCCCTGGGGCGGCTGCGGACACGATCCCGTGCCCTGACTCCCGATTTTCCCGAGCCCTTTATGGACACCAAGCGTCTTATAGCATTCATCGTGCTCTCGTTCGGCATTCTGTTCCTGTGGAACAGCTGGATGGACAAGCACTACCCGCAGCCCAAGCCGGGCGCGGTCGCCAGCGGCCCGGCCGCAGCTGGCAGCACGGCCGGCGCAGCGCCGGCTGCCGAAAGCGGCGCTCTGGCCAAGGGCCAGCGCGTGCACGTCACCACCGATTTCCTTGATGCCGAAATCGACGTCAACGGCGCCGACCTGCGCAGCGTCAAGCTGCTCAAGCACGGCGCAGCGGTGGATGTTGGCGTGTTTGACCAGTTCAAGGCGCTGTTCGGCGGCAAGCCGGTGGCCAGCAACGATCAGCCGTTCACCCTGCTGCAAGACAGTGGCGACCATATTTATGTGGCGCAGACCGGTCTCTTGAGCGATGTGAACAAAGACCTGCCTATGCATTACACCGTGTTTACTGCTGCCAAGACCAGCTATGTGCTGGACAAGGGGCAGGACAAGCTGGATGTGCGGCTTGAGGCCACCAGCCCCGAGGGCGTCAAGGTGGGCAAGACCTATACCTTCCATCGCGGCAGCTACGTGGTCGACGTGAAGTACGACGTTGCCAACGGCAGCGCCAAGCCGCTGGTGGCATCGGCGTATTACAAGCTGCTGCGTGATGGCAAGGAGCCGGTTGGCCAGCACAGCGGTATTGGCGGCACCAACGCTTATACCGGCCCGGCGGTGTATACCGAAGAAAGCAAGTTCAAGAAAGTGGCTTTCAAGGAACTGGACAAGGGCGAGGGCAGCTATCCGCACTCGGCAGGCGATGGCTGGGTTGCGATGATCCAGCATTACTTTGCCAGTGCGTGGATTGCCTCGCCGGTGGGCAAGCCGTCGGTCTGTGGCGCCAAACCATGCGAATACAAGGTGGTTCGTCAGAACAATGGCCTGTATGCGGCCAGCCTGACCACCCAGTTGCCGGTAGTGGCGCCGGGCGCCAAGTACGAAAGCAGCGTCGAGCTGTTTGTCGGCCCGCAGCAGACCCGCATTCTGGAAGCCGTCGCGCCTGACCTCGACCTGATCAAGGACTACGGCATCTTCAAGATCTTCGCGCAGCCGCTGTTTGCGGTGCTGGATTTCATCCACACCCACGTGGTGGCGAACTGGGGCTGGGCCATCATCCTGCTGACCTTGATGATCAAGCTGGCGTTCTACCCGCTCGCTTCCACCAGCTATCGTTCGATGGCCAAGATGCGCAAGCTGGCGCCGCGCATGGAGCAGCTGAAGGAACGTCACGGCGAAGACCGCATGAAGTTCCAGCAGGCCGTGATGGAGATGTACAAGACCGAGAAGGTCAACCCGCTGGGCGGCTGCCTGCCGATGCTGGTGCAGATTCCGGTCTTCATGGCGCTGTACTGGGCGCTGATTGCTGCGGTTGAGCTGCGCCAGGCGCCGTGGGCGCTGTGGATTCATGACCTGTCGGCCAAAGACCCGTACTTTGTGCTGCCGGTGCTGATGACCATCACCATGTTCGTGCAGCAAAGCCTGTCGCCGCCGCCGCCGGATCCGATGCAGGCCAAGATGATGAAGATCATGCCGCTGATGTTCAGCGTGCTGTTCTTCTTCTTCCCGGCCGGCCTGGTGTTGTACTACGTGGTGAACAACTCGCTGTCCATCCTGCAGCAGTGGTACATCACCCGCCAGATCGAGAAGGGCGACAAGGTCGCTGCCAATTCGTGATCGCCTTGTGATGCCGGATACCGGTTGCGGCAGGTAACCAGGCATCAAGAACCCGGCCGAGCCGGGTCCTGTCTGGTCAGGGCTGGAGTGGCAGCGGCGCTCGCTGTTTGATGTCACTCCCCCCGCCCTCGCCGCCGCGAGGGAGCCTCGCTGTTGCTCGTCAGTGGTCTGTGCTACTGACGAAGATATTTTCTGCCAACGCCGCCTCCGGGCGGCGTTTGTATTTGTGCCACCGGCTTTGCGCGCGCCGGTGATTTGGTCAAACTGTGCATATTCACCCCGCGAGTGCTGCCATGCTTTATGTCCCCGATACGATTGCTGCCGTTGCCACTGCCCCCGGGCGGGGTGGGGTGGGCGTGATCCGTGTGTCCGGGCGCGGGCTGGATGCGCTGATTGCCGGGCTGATCGGCCGTCCGCTCATACCGCGCCACGCACACTTTGCGCGCTTTCGCGCTGCCGATGGCGAGGTGATCGACGAGGGCATCGCGCTGTATTTCCCCGGCCCCAACTCGTTTACCGGTGAAGACGTGCTGGAGCTGCAGGGCCACGGCGGCCCGGTGGTGCTGCAGATGCTGCTGTCGCGCTGCGTGGCGCTGGGTGCGCGCCATGCCGAGCCGGGCGAGTTCAGCAAACGTGCCTTCCTCAACGGCAAGCTTGATCTGGCGCAGGCCGAGGCGATTGCCGACCTGATCGATGCGCAATCCGAGGCGGCGGTGCGCTCGGCGCTCAAGTCGCTGGATGGCGCGTTCTCGCGCGAGGTGCATGCACTGGTCGATCAGCTCGTTACGCTGCGCATGCTGGTCGAGGCCACGCTGGATTTCCCCGAGGAAGACATCGACTTCCTGGAGGCCGCCGACGCACGCGGCAAGTTGCACGGCGTGCAGCAACAGTTGCAGGCGGTGCTGGGCACGGCCACGCAGGGCAAGCTGCTGCGCGAGGGCGCGCACATCGTGCTGGTGGGCCAGCCCAATGTGGGCAAATCCAGCCTGATGAACGCGCTGGCCGGCGAGGACATCGCCATCGTCACCGACATTGCCGGCACCACGCGCGACACGGTGCGCGAGTTGATCCAGCTCGACGGCGTGCCGGTGCATATCATCGATACCGCCGGCCTGCGCGATACCGACGACGTGGTAGAGAAAATCGGCATCGAACGCACCTGGGCGGCGGTGGAAAAAGCCGATCTGGCACTGCTGCTGCTCGACAGTCGTGAAGGCGTAACCGCGCACGACGCCGCCATTCTGGCGCGCCTGCCAGCGCCACTGCCGGTGCTGCGCGTGTTCAACAAGATAGACCTGACCGGCGAAGTGGCCGGGGCTGTGGCAGCGGATGAGGTGCATGTATCGGCCAAGGGCGGCATCGGTATCGATGCATTGCGGCAGAAGCTGCTGGAGCGCGTGGGTTGGCAGGGCAGCGATGCCGGTGTGTTCATCGCACGTGAACGGCATCTGGATGCGATACGCCGCGCACAGGCCCATCTGCAGACGGCCGATGCGGCCTATCGGCAGATCGAGTTGTTTGCCGAGGAGCTGCGGCTGGCGCAGAACGCCTTGAACGAGATCACCGGCGAGTTCAGCGCGGATGATCTGCTTGGGGTCATTTTTAGTCGTTTCTGTATTGGTAAGTAAGTAAATACGCCTATTATCTACATGGCATGTTGCAGCCCCCGTACGGCGGATTGACTGTATATCCGCTCGTCGGCGGTTGGCTGCATGCGATCTGCCTGTCCGCCTTGGTGGCATTCGATCCTGACATATACTTCGTGTAAGTACAGAATGTAAGTATTTGTCTGACAGTGATTGCCATGCCCACCGCCCCGCATTTCCGCACCCCGCCTGCCAGCGAGCTTTGCTCGATGGCCGATGGCCTGCTGCAGCCTGCCTGGATCGCCGCCAGTGACGGCACGGTGCAGTACTGCAACCAGGCCTGGTTCGATTTCTGCGGCGCCGTGCATGAAGAAGACATCAACCAGATCTGGCTGCGCAGCACCCACCCCGATGATCACCCGCGCTATGGTGCGGACAGCATGCCGGGCCAAGCCGGCGAACAGGTGGTGCGCTGCTGGCATTTTGCCAGCCGCGGCTGGTATCGCTTGCATGGCCGGCAGATGCCCGTGCGCGGCGGCAGCGGTGAAACGCTGCACTGGTTTTTCATCGCCCACGAGGCCGCCATGATGGGCGACACCCCGCAGCGCGACGCCGAGCTGGAAAGCCGCGCGCACGAGCTGGCGGCGGTCAATCACTATCTGGTGAACGCGCTGCGCGAGCGCGAGGCCGCGCTGGCCCAGTTCGAGCAGCACACCGCCCACCTGGGCGCGGTGATTGCCACGCAGGCGCAGCTGGCGCAGGCCGAGCTGGACCTGGACGAATTCATGCGCATCGTCGTGCAGCGCATGATCGAACTGACGCCAGCCACCGGAGCGGTAGTCGAGCTGGCCGACGGCGACGAGATGGTGTACCGCGCTGTCAGTGGCGTGGTCGCCCCGTATCTGGGCCTGAGGCTGGCGCGGGTGGGCAGTCTGTCCGGCCTGTGCGTGCAGCTGGGCGAGATTCTGGAAAGCGCCGATACCATGCTCGATGCGCGGGTCGATCAAGAGGCCTGCCGCAAGATCAATGCGCTGTCCATGGTCGTTACCCCGTTGTTTCATGCAGGCATCCCGGTGGGGGTGCTGAAAATCCTGGCCGACCGGCCCTACGCGTTTACCCCAGCGCATACACATACGCTGCAGCTGATGGCCGGCCTGATCGGCTCGGCCATCGGCCACCAGCTCAGCTTTGAAACCAAGCAGATGCTGCTGGAAGAACGCACGGCCGCGCTCAACGCGCTGGAGAGCGAAGTGGCGCGCCGCCGTGCCAGCGAGGAGCGTACGCGGCTCATCATCGAAAGCTCGGGCGAGGCGTTCATGTCCATGGACCTCGATGGCCTGATCACCGACTGGAACCAGCAGGCCGAGCAGACCTTTGGCTGGCGGCGTGACGAAGTGCTGGGCCGGCCGCTGTACGACGTGCTGGTGCCTGCCGGCAAGCGCGATGACTATGCAGCCGCGCTGGCCGGGTTTCTGCAGGCCGTGGAGGGGCAGGCGCTGTCGCAACGGCTGGAGCTGGTGGGGCAGACCTTGGGGCGTGGCGAAATTCCGATCGAGATGTCGATTACCGCCATCCGCAGCGGCAATTCATTCTTGTTCAGCGCTTTTTTGCGCGACATCAGCGAGCGCAAGCGCGAGGAAGAACGGCTGCGCCATCTGGCCGACCACGACGTGCTGACCGGCCTGCCCAATCGCCGCGCGCTGACCGGGGCGCTGGAGCAGGCGCTGGCCCGCGCCAACCGCATGCAGCGCGAGGCCGCGGTGATGTTTCTCGACCTCGATGGTTTCAAGGCCATCAACGATACCCACGGCCATGAGGCCGGCGACGTGCTGCTGCGCCAGTTTGCCGCACGCATCATTGCCAGTGTGCGGCAGAACGATCTGGTATGCCGCCTGGGCGGCGACGAGTTCGTGGTACTGCTGGAAGGACTGACCGATGGCAGGCAGGATGCAGCACGCGTGGCCGAGCAGATCGTGGCCCGCATGGCCGACGAGATTGCGCTGCCCGAATGCGCGGTCAGGGTCACCACCAGCCTGGGCATTGCGCTCTATCTGCCGCACAGCGGCATGAGCGCCGATGCCCTGCTGGGCAGCGCCGATGAGGCGCTCTATGTGGCCAAGCGTGCCGGCAAGAACCGTTACGCGATTGCGGGCGGTGCAGGCAAGGACTGATCTTTTTTGGACGCGGGTGCATCCAGCACCAGAACCGTTGGCCGCACGGACATCGCCACAGCCGGATCGGCGCCACTGACGAGCGTTAGCGAGGCTCTCTCGCGAGGGCGTGGGGCTCAAAACAGGGAGAGCCGTTGCCTCACCCGCTACAACCGGCAAGCCCCCGGCTTTGCCGGGCGCTTGATACCGGTTATTCATGGATTACGGTTCAATGGGCCAGGCAGGCGCTCAGGCCCGGCGGCTTTCCCGCGCGGTGATCACTCTGTCGATGGTGGCTGCCATGCCCGGAATGCTGCAGGTCGAGTTTTCACCCGGGGTGTAGACCGGCGGCGTGGCTTGTGACGGGTCGCCCTGATGGAACGGTGGTTGCGGGTTGTATTGCACCATCAATTGCACCGCACCGGCCACGTTATCATTGGATAGCAGCGCAATGATGGCCAGCACCTCGTCGATGCCCGACGAAATGCCGCCACCGGTAATGCGGTTGCCGTCGATCACATAGCGCGGATAGCCCGGCGCAACCGTGATGGACGGGAACAGGCCCAGGCAGGGCAGAAAGGCCCAGTGCGTGGTGGCGCAGTGGCCGTCCAGCAGGCCGGATGCGGCCGCCAGCATGGCGCCTTCACAAACCGAGGCGGTGTATTGCGCCGCGTTGCCGACCTCATACAGCAGGTCCATTGCCTTTTCGTCCAGCATCAGTTGTTCCAGCCGCATCGGGTCGCCGCCCGGTATCCACAGCAGGTCGATCTTGTCCGTACTGTCCGGCCCGGGCGCGGTCAGCGCCGGCAGGTCGGCACCGATGGTCAGCTTGTCGCGCGTGATCACCCGGCTGCCGTCCAGCGAATACACGCGCACCTCGCGCACCGGTGCGCCGGGGTTGTACTCGCTTTCCAGCGAGGCCATCCAGTTGAACAGCTCATAAGGGGCTGCGATGTCCATCAGGTCGACGCCATCATAGGCGGCGATGCCGATCACGAACTTGTTGGGTGCTGTCATGTTTGCCTCGGAAGTGGTTTGCTCGGGTCGGAACAGGTCGCACCGGCCCCATAGCCGGTGCGACGCGCGATCAATGGTGCCCTTGCGAGGTGCCGCCCAGGCCATCGGGCAGCGCGATGCGGATGTTCTGCATCATCCCCTGGTCCTCGTGGTCGAGGATGTGGCAGTGCAGGACGAAATCACCGATATAGCGTTCGTAGCGGGTGCGCACCACGATGGTGTACATGCCCTGCTTTCGGGTCGGCGCTTCCTCGCTGGGGTACAGGTCCTTGATCCACAGCGTGTCCTTCCATACCCCCTTCAGGCCGGGGTATTGCGCGTCCTTGCCGTCAACGGCGTTTTCCAGGCTGACGTCGTTGCCGTTCGGGTCGATGATCTTCACCACCTGGAACGGGTTCACGTGGATGTGGAAGGGGTGGCTGACAAAGTGCGAGGTCAGCGTCCATTCATCCACCGCACCCAGTTGCAGCACGCGGTCGATGCGGCTGCCGTCATACGGCCTGCCATCCACCTGGAAAAAGGCGCTGCCCGGCACCGAGGTGTCGATATTGAACGCCAGTGTTTGCGTGCCGGTCACTTCATCGTCGGTAATGGTCTGGTGCGGCACGAACTTGGTCAGCGTCAGGTTGTTCAGCACATCGTTGGCCACGGTCTGGCGCACATCGGCCGGCATGTTGACCTTGGCGGCCTCGGCCAGCTTTTGCAGCACGTACTGCTTGGGGTTGGCGATGGCCGGGCCGTCGCCCTCGGCCTGCACGATGCCCAGCAGGCGGGCCGACGGTGCCGCGCGGTCGATGGTGGCGGTCACTTCGGTGTTGTTGATCACGCAGTAATCGCCGGCTTGCGGGAAGCTCACCAGCGCATCCCAGCGGTAGCCGGGCTGGAATACGGCGGTTTTCTTGTATAGCGCCTTGGCCATGGTCAGGCCGTCGGCAGCCACCAGCGGCAGGTCCAGCGCCGGGCCGGTGCAATAGCGGTTCACGTATTCATCGGTGGCGGCCGCGCTCAGCGCGGTCAGCAGCGGTGCGCCCGGTGTGCGGCGACGGATCTGCAGCGAAATGGTGTCGCGCACGCCACCGTGGATCATGCGCCAGCGCTCGATGGTGCCGACCTTGGCCTTGCCCAGCGTGCCCAGCACCACCCCGTTGATGCTGGTGTAGCGGCCGGATGATTCCCAGGTGCCGGGGCCGAACTGGTCATAGGCGGTGATGGCGCCCACGTCGCCATCGTCGCACTTGTAGCGCTGATCCTTGGGGTTGGGTTTTTCGCCCGGCAGCGGGTCATTGCCATAGGTCTTGATCTGGCCTGCGAGCGGGCCGCTGGCAAAGCGGCATGCATACTGGATTTGCTGGAACACCATCACCCGCTCGGGGAAGGTGGTGTTGCCATAGGGCTTGAGCAGGGTGTCGAGGTCGCCGTTCTCGTTCGGGGTCGGCGGGCGCGTGCCGCGCACGATCAGCGCGCCGGCCATGCCGCTGGAGACCTGCAGCGCGGTCGAGCCGTGCTGGTGAGTGTGATACCAGAACGTGCCGGCCGGATGCGTGGGCGGAATGTTGTATTCGTACTGGAAACCCACGCCGGGATTGATCGACAGCAGCACGTTATCGCTGTTGCCGGCCGGGTTCACCCACAGGCCGTGCGAGTGCAGGTTGGTGCCGTTGAAGCAGTGCGGCGTGTTGGCGCTGCCGCCTTGCGGCAGGCAGCTCGGATCGCGCGGCAGGTCGTTGTTGAGCGTGATGCGCACGGTCTGGCCCGGGTAAGCCTCGATCTGCGGCGCCACATACACGGTCTGGCCCGGTGTGCCCCACGTGGTGGGCGGGTCCAGCGGTTTGGCCTTGCTGCCATCGCCCTGCACATAGCTGCGCAGTTGCACCTTGTCGTATTTCACCTCGCCGGGTTTTTCCACCGAGGGATTGCGTATCCAGCCGTTCACATAACGGATGGCCAGGTCGAAATACACTTCGCGCGGAACACCGGGCGCCAGCTCGGTGGTGAGCGGTTTGGCCAGCAGGTTGAGCCGCGGCTTGGCGTGGCCGGCATGCGCCAGCAGTGGGGGCGCGGCACGCAGCAGCGGCGGGTTGCCGACTTGCTGGGGTTCGTCGGCCAGCACGGGGGCGGCGCAGGCGCCGGCCAGGGTGCCAAGCAGCATCAGGCGGGCCGCAAGGTAGCGCGGCGCGGGCAGGGTCGTCATGAGTTCTCCTTGGTCACTGCTGTGAACGGTTTCACACGCCGGCGGCCATGCAATCCGGGGTAGGACGGGGCAGCGGCTGCCGGCAAACCGGCTGCTGGCATGGTGTGCTGCAGGATGTAGCTGTCTACCGTTTAACACAATGTTAAACAAAAAGACCTTTATTTCTGACTTTTGTACATATATCAAACATGCACATCAAGAAAGAATTGTGGCTAAATATGCCATAGTCATATCGCAATTGCGATGACCGCTGTGCGCCATGTTGCATCCGGCCCGTGTTCAATCCCGCGCCGTGTCATGTCCAGCCCGGTTGCAGCCAGCGGAGACCGCGCCAATGCCAGCGCATGCTGGTGGCTGGCGCCTTTGCAAGCCGGGGCATCCAGCCCTTTCCTACCTCACACCATTCTGGGCGGTATCAAACATGACACATGCATTGCGGGTACGCAGGTCCATCGTCGAGCTGCAAAACGAATACAGCAAGGGCAACAAGAAACCGCTGGAAGACCTGATGCGGGCCTGGAAGGGCATCAAGGAGTTGCCTGCCAGCGATCCGAACTCCTTCTTCATGATCGGCGGTTACCATGGCGAGCCGTTCCGCGGCGCAGGCTGGGGCAATGCTTCGTACTGGGGCGGGTATTGCAACCATGGCAACGTGTTGTTCCCGACCTGGCACCGTGCCTATCTGGTGCGCCTCGAGCAGGCACTGCAAAGCGTGCCGGGCTGCCACGACGTGATGCTGCCGTACTGGGATGAAACCAGCGAAGATTCGGTCAAGAACGGTATTCCCTGGGCGCTGACGCAAAAAGACTTCGTGCTCGATGGCCAGACCATTCCCAACCCGCTGCGCTCCTTCGTGTTCAACCGCAACATCAAGGATCACGTCAACGGCGACGATCCCAACTACAGCAAGGCCAACGGTTATGAAACCGTGCGTTATCCGCTGTCCGGGCTGGTGGGCACGCCGGATGACCGCGCCGCCACCGAGGCGCACAACGCCCAGTTTCCGGACTACAACACCAATGTGCAGCTGTTGAACCAGAACATCGTCAACTGGCTGGGTTCGCACATCGTGGTCGACAAGCAGATCATCCCGACCAATGTGAAGAACAAGTTCGAAAACTGCCTGAACGCGCCCAACTACACGGTGTTCTCCAACACCACCTCGGCCGCGGAATGGAATGACAATCTGCCTGCCGGCACCAAGGCCGTGGTGCCGCTGGAATCGCCGCACAACAGCATCCACCTGGCCGTGGGCGGCTACGACGTGCCGACCGGCCCGAACGCCGGCGATTTCTCGCCGATTGATGGCGCCAACGGCGACATGGGCGAGAACGACACCGCCGGCCTCGACCCGATCTTCTATTTCCACCACTGCTTCATCGACTACGTGTTCTGGCAGTGGCAGAAAAAGCACGGCTACACCGATCATCTGGAGCTGATCTCGGGTTATCCGGGCACCAACTCGGTCGACAACCAGGGCCCGACACCGGGCGTGGTGCCCAACTCGTGGCTGACGCTGGATTCGCCGCTCGATCCGTTCAAGGTGCATCACAACGGTCACGAGCGCGCCGCCACCTCGCACGACTACATCAACATCGAAAAGCAGCTGGGCTTTACCTATGCGCCGGGCTCGCTGGACGATCACGCCCAGGCGCCCAAGCTGGCTGCCACCGTGGAAGAGGGCTACAGCAGCAAGGTGATCCGCGTGTCGGCACTGAACCGCGCCCGCATTCGTGGCTCCTTCCTGATCTCGGCCTTTGCCAACATCGACGGCAAGCGCTATCACCTCGGCACCGAGGCCGTGCTGAGCCGCTGGGCGATCCAGGGCTGCGCCAACTGCCAGACCCATCTGGAAGTGAAGGCGGCCTTCCCGCTGCACGGCCTGCGCGCGCAGGCGCTGGCGACGGCTGACTTCGAGGTGGAAGTGCACACCCGCGACGGCCAGCTGCAGCAAAGCCCGCCGCAACTGCTGCAGGCAGCTGCCGTGCCGGCTGGCACTGCGCCTGCGCCGGCGCAGAAGGCATTCCGCGTCGAAGTGCGTTAAGCGCCCGCCCGGCCTGCTCCGTCAGGGGCAGGCTGCAACTGCCTGTCCCCCGTCTGCGGCCCGCTGGCCGGATCGCAGACGGTTTTTGATGCCTGCAAGGAATCCGCAATGAGTTTCGTCCCCGAAATCGGCCCGCTGACGGGCACCTGGACTTACCGCAGCCTGCAGAACGACCCGGATGTGAACACCGCGTTCAACGATCTGGAATTCGGTCGCGGCAACATCGATATCGAAGCCGCGCCGCAAGGCGTGTTCAAGGGCCGCATCTATGGCCCGGGCTGGGAGCTGCAGCTCAACGGCTCGATCAGCTATGGCAACCCCAACACCGTGCGCTTTCAGGGCCGTGGCGTGGTGGGTGGTGAGGAGTGGATTTACGACTACATCGGCTACCTCAGCCCGCCGTGGCCCAATGGCATCGACCAGCGCCCGGCGCTGGCCGGCTCCATCGTGCGCACCATTCCGCATGCCAGCGGCGCGGGCGGCGTATCGCCGGCCGGCGTGGTCTGCACCTGGTATGCCGTGCTGGACAAGCCGGCAGCCTGAGGCCGGCACCGCGTCATGCCTTCCCCCTCAGCCTGGTTGATGACCCTGCCTGCCGGCTGGCGCGTGCTGCTGCTGGCCGTGCTGGGGGCGCTGGTGCTCGATCTGCCGGTGCGCCTGCACGGTGCGCCAGCCGACTTGAGCTGGACCTTGCTGGGCGCGCTGGCCTGCGCGGTGGTCGAGGCCGCTGTTGCGCTGCGCGTGCTGCGGCCGTGCCGCCGCAGCGCCATGCTGGCTTGCCTGCTGGCGATCGGCATCGGCACCTGGCTGGATTTCAGCCGCATCGCGCCCGAGGCGCTGCTGTCGTTCTGCACCACGCCCACGGCCAGCGGCTGGCTGGGTCTGCCGCTGGAGCACCTGCGCTGGTTCCCGTTTACCGCCTTGCTGATGCTGGGCGTGGTGGTGCAGGGGCGTGCCGCAGGCCGCTTCGCGCTGCCGGCGCTGGGCTGGGTGGTGGCCGAGTTTGCCGCCATGCTGCTGGTGATGGCGCTGGGCATGGCAGTGTTCAAGAGTCTGGCGCAGGCGTTGGGTCTGCCGTGGGCGGCCAACGGCATGGTCGGCGTCATGCTACTGAGCATGCTGGCGTTCTCGCTGCTGCATACCGGCATGCAGCTCACTCTCGCGGCATGGCCGCTGGTGGCAGGTCAGTCCAGCGTGCGGCGGTAGAACTTCACCGCGATTCCCATCACCACCGTGGTAAACAGCAACAGCGGCCAGATGCTGGGCCACAGCTCGACCAAGCCGCTGCCCTTGAGCAGAATGCCGCGTATCAGCCGGTTGAAGTGCGTCAGTGGCAGAAGGTTGCCGATGAACTGTGCCCAGCCCGGCATGCCGCGAAACGGGAACATGAAGCCCGACAGCAACAGGTTGGGCAGAAAGTAGAACATGGTCAGCTGCATGGCCTGCAGCTGGTTCTGCGCCAGCGACGACAAGGTAATGCCCACGGTGAGATTGGCCGCCACGAACAGCAGCGCCGCCAGATAGATCGTCCCCACGTTGCCGACGATGGGTACGTGGAACACGTAGCGTGCCGCCAGCAGGATGATGGTGGACTGCACCAGCCCAATGGCCACATAGGGAATGATCTTGCCACTCATCACCTCCAGCGGCCGCACCGGCGTGGCCAGCAGGTTTTCCATGGTGCCGCGCTCGCGTTCACGCGTCATGGCAAGGCCGGTCATCATCACCATGGTCATGGTCAGGATCACGCCCATCAAGCCCGGCACCACGTTGAACTGCGTATTACCCTCGGGGTTGTACAGCCGGTGCACGGTGACGTCGAAGGCCGGTGGCGCGGGCTGCAGTGCGGCCAGCGGGCCGTTCAGGTCCTTGTGCGCCGCCGTTTGCGCCAGCTGGCCCAGTGCCGCCAGTGCCATGCCGGTGGCGGCGGGGTCGGTGGCATCGGCCTCGACCAGCAGCGATGGATGCTCGCCGCGTACCAGCCGGCGCGAGAAATCGGGCGGGATATGCACCACGAACTGCACCTTGCCCTGCACCAGCGCCTGCGTGGCGGCGGCCTGATCGGGCAGCGTGCCGATGATCTGGAAGTAATCCGAATTCTGTAGCGCAGCCAGATAGCTGCGGGTGAACTCGCTGTGCTCGCCCGCCACCACGGCGGTGGGCAGGTGGCGCGGGTCGGTATTGATGGCAAAGCCGAACAAGGTGAGCTGCACGAGGGGCAGGCCGATGATCATGCCGAAGGTGATGCGGTCGCGCCGCAGCTGCAAAAACTCCTTGAGCACCATGCTCCACCAGCGCGCCAGCGAGAACCAGCGGCTCATGCCGGCACCGCGTAGTTGTCGGCCGACTGGTTCATCAGATAGATGAACACGTCCTCCAGCCCGGTGGCCACTTGCGTCAGCGTCACCGGCTGGCCGGCAGTAATGCGGCGCAAGGTGGCTTCCAGCAGTGCGCCATCCGGCCCGCTCACATGCAGCGCGCCGCCAAATACCACCGTCTGCGCCACGCCGGGCTGGCCATGCAGCAGCTGCGACAATTCGGCCAGCCGCGTGCCGGCCACTGCCCAGGTGGCGAGCGACTGACTGGCGATCACCTCATCCGCCGTGCCCTGCGCCAGCAAGCGACCATAGGCGATATACGCCAGCTTGTGGCAGCGCTCGGCCTCGTCCATATAGTGTGTCGATACCAGTACCGAGATGCCTTGCGCCGCCAGCCGGTGCAATTCCTCCCAGAAATCGCGCCGCGCGCTCGGGTCCACGCCGGCGGTGGGCTCGTCCAGCAGCAGCAATTGCGGCTCGTGCAACATGCATGCGGCCAGCGCCAGCCGCTGCTTCCAGCCGCCCGACAGCGCGCCGGTCAGCTGCTTGGCGCGCGAGGTCAGCCCCAGCCCTTCCAGCGTGCGGTCCACTGCCTCGCGCCGGCGCGGCATCTGGTACATGCGGGCCACGAAATCGAGGTTCTCGCGTATCGTCAGGTCGTCCCAGTACGAGAACTTCTGCGTCATGTAGCCGACCTTGCGCTTGATGGCATCGCTGTCGCTCAGGTCATGGCCCAGGCATTGGCCGCTGCCCGAATCGGGCGTCAGCAGCCCGCACATCATGCGGATCGACGTGGTCTTGCCGCTGCCATTGGGGCCGAGAAAGCCGAAAATCTCGCCGCGCCGCACCCGCAGCGACAAATCCTTCACCACGTGCTTGTCGCCAAAGTGCTTGTTCAGCCCGTGCACATCGATGGCGTATTCAGTCATTGCGCAGCACCTCGACCGGCTGGCCCGGGTGCAGCCTGGCCGCGTCGGCCGGCGCCGGGCGGGCTTCCAGCATGAACACCAGCTTGCTGCGGTTTTCCTGGCTGTAGATCACCGGTGGCGTGTATTCGGCCTCGTTGTTGATGCGGCTGACTTTGGCCGCCACCGGCTGGCAACCATCGCAGCGCAAGGTCACGGTCTGGCCCGGCTGCCAGCGGCCCAACTCTGGCTCGGGCACGAAAAAGCGCACCTTGATGTTGCCGGGTGGCAACAGCTTGACCACCGGACTGCCGGCCGGCACCCATTCGCCTTCGCGGTACAGCGTGTCGTTGACCAAGGCTGCAGCGGGGGCGGCCAGTGATTTCTGCGTCAGCCGCCAGCGGGCCTGATCGAGCGCTGCCTGCGCTGCTGCGATCTGCGCCACCTGCGCCTTCAATTGTTGCTCGCGGCCGGGCAGTGCGGCCACGGCCAGGCTGCTGCGCAATTGCTTTACCTGCGCACTGGCGGCTGCGGCTGCCGCGCGCGATTGATCGAGTTGTGCCGGGGCGATACCGCCGGCCTGCGCCTGCTGTTCGTCGCGGCGCAACTGGGTGGCGCTGCGTTGTGCCTCGATTTGCGCCTGCGCCAGCTGCGCGCGTGTGACATCCAGCTCTTGCGGGCGTTTGCCGGTTTGCAGGTCGGCCAGTTGCGCGCGGGCGGCTTCGAGCTGGCGTTCGGCCTGGCGCGCGGCGGCGGCTTCGTTGTCGCTGTCGAGCGCAAACAGCGCCGCGCCGGCGGCCACCTGCTGGCCGGCCTGTACCTGCAGCTTGCTCAGCCGGCCGGGTTGCGAGCTGGCCATATAAACGTAATCGCCTTCAATGTAGCCTTGCAGCGCGTTGCCGGGTGCCGGTGTGCAGCCGGCACACAGCAGGGTGAATCCGTACGGCAGGGCAAACAGGGCTGGCCGCATGGCGACTCCGGCTGGACAGGGAGGTGGACTGCTCTTCCAACATATTGAAGCACAACGGGGCATGCAAGCTTGCGCAGACGCAAGCACGATGTGCTGGCATCATGGCTGCTTGCAAGATTACCCCCACAGGCGCGAGGTGAACGGATAGAATCGCGCCCTTTTTTCTGGAGTGGACGATGGCTTGCGGTGTGGATTTCGGTACGTCCAACTCGACGGTAGGCTGGGTACGACCTGGCAGCGATACCTTGCTGGCGCTGGAGGAGGGCAAGACCACCTTGCCCTCGATGCTGTTCTTCAACAGCGAGGAAGAATCGGTCAGCTTTGGCCGCGCTGCGCTGGGTGAATACATGGATGGCTACGAGGGGCGGCTGATGCGTTCGCTCAAGAGCATCCTTGGCACCGGCCTGATGAGCGCGCAGACCGAGGTGGGCGGGCAGGCGCTAAGCTTCCAGACCATCCTCTCCACCTTCATCAACGAGCTGAAGGCGCGTGCCGAAAAGAGCGCCGGGCGCGGTTTCGATGCCGCCGTGCTGGGGCGGCCGGTGTATTTCGTCGATGACGACAAGGCCGCCGACCAGCTCGCGCAGGACACCTTGGCCACCATCGCGCGTGGGGCGGGCTTCAAGCACATCGAATTCCAGTTCGAGCCGATTGCTGCTGCGTTCGATTACGAGCAGACGCTGACGCATGAAACCCTCACGCTGATTGTCGACATCGGCGGCGGTACGTCCGACTTCTCGCTGCTGCGGCTGTCGCCCGAACGCGCCCAAGCGGCGGAGCGGCATGGCGACATCCTGGCCTGGGGCGGTGTGCACATCGGCGGCACCGACTTCGACCGCGCGCTCAGCCTGGCCGCACTGATGCCGCTGCTGGGCTACAAGACTCTGCTGAAAAGCGGTGCCGAAATGCCATCCAGCTATTACTTCAACCTGGCCACCTGGCACACCATCAACTTCGTCTACACGCGCCGCGTGATGAGCGATCTGCAAGACCTGTTCCGCGATGCCACCGAGCGCGACAAGCTGGACCGCCTGTTCAAGCTGATCGCCAATCGCTCGGGTCACTGGCTGGCCACGCAGGCCGAGGCAGCCAAGATCGCACTGTCCGATACTGCCGAACACCGGCTGGCGCTGGACCGCATCGACGCAGGGCTGGTGCATACGATACAGCGCAACGTGTTCGAGGCCGCCATCGACGGGCTGATCAGCCGCATCGAGGCTGCCGTGGCCGACGTGCTGCTGCAGGCCGGCATCACGGCCGATCAGGTCGATACCGTTTACTTTACCGGCGGGGCATCCGGCGTGCCGCTGTTGCGCAGCCGCATCGGTGCTTGCCTGCCCAACGCGCGCCATGTCGAGGGTGACCGTTTCGGCAGCATCGGCACCGGCCTTGCCATCGACGCCGCGCGGCGTTTCAACTGAGCCGGTTTACAGGGGGCCACACATGCATGATCTGCGTCTGAGTGCCCGCCGCCTGGCCGATGGCAGCGCCATAGGTGCGGTGCATGCCGTGCAGGCGCAAACGCTGCGCCGAGTGCCCTTTGTACGGCCGACGCTGATGCGTGTGCAGGCCGGGGCCAAGCGCGTGTTCGGCCCGCTGGGCGAGCAACACGCCGGCACGCAGCACCTGATCGGTGTGCCCGCTGGCGCAGAGATCGACCTGATCAACGACCCGGACCCGCGTTCCGGCCGCTATGCCGCCGTATTCGTCGAGCTGGGCTCCGAGTTGCTGCGGCAGTTCCGCCAGCTGCACGGTGCACAGCTGGCCAGCCTGCCCAGCCCCACCCAGCCGGATGTGCTGCTGCCGGCCGACGCGGTGCTGGAGCTGAGCTGGCAACCGCTGCTGGCCGCCTGGCAGACGCAGGCGCCCGATGCGGTGCTGTCGCACCACCTGCATGGCGTGCTGCTGGCGTTGTTGCTGGCCGGGCGCGGCCAGTTGCTGTTCCAGCCAGCGGCGGCACCGCTGGCCGAGCAGGTGCGCTTGTTGCTGCAACTCGACCCCGCGCATGGCTGGAGTGGTGATGAGGTCGCGCAGCGGCTGAACCGCAGCGCCGCCACCTTGCGCCGCCAGCTGGCTGCCGAGGGCAGCGGCTTTCGCGAGCTGCTGGATGAAGTACGCCTCGGTTACGGGCTGGGCCTGCTACAGATGGGCGAGCGGCCCATCAACGAAGTGGCGGCGCTGTGTGGTTACGAATCCGCCTCCAAGTTCGCTGCGCGCTTTCGCGAGCGCTTCGGCCTCACGCCATCGGCATTGCGTGACAGCCAGCGGGCCGCCGCAGGCCATTGAGAAGCGACCTCGCCTTGCGGCGGGCATCAAGCCCCCGGCCAAGCCGGGGGCTCACCCGTCTTGGCGGGCGAAATGGCGCGGCCCGCCTTGTTTGATTCCACCCCCCGCCCTCGTCGCCGCTCGTGAGTGGCAGGGATTAAACAAGACCGGACCGAATTTCAGTGCACTTGAACGCACTGAGCGGATTGGAGCGGTCGTTGCGCGTTGCGGGGCCATGGTCCATGCGCGCAATGCTTAGCATGACGGTGTTGATCGCACAGGAGAACGTCATGCACGCAGTTGCCCGTTATACCGCCGCCCTCACCCTGTTGGGTGCCAGTCTTGCCCACGCCGGCGGCTTTACCCTCAGCAGCCCCGATGTTGCCAACGGCAAGAAGCTGGCCGATGCACAGGTGTTTTCCGGCTTTGGCTGCACCGGCGGCAATGTGTCGCCTGCGCTGAGCTGGAAGAACGCCCCGGCCGGCACCAAGAGCTTTGCCGTTACCGTTTACGACCCGGACGCACCGACTGGCAGCGGCTGGTGGCATTGGGTGGTGATCAACCTGCCCGCCGATGCCACCGGCCTGCCGCAAGGCGCGGGCAGTAGCAAGGGTGACTTGCCGGCCGGTGCCGTGCAGATCCGCACCGACTTTGGCGCAGCCGGCTTCGGTGGCGCTTGCCCGCCCAAGGGTGACAAGCCACATCGCTACATCTTCACCGTATACGCGCTGAAGACCGACAAGCTGGATGTGCCTGCCGACGCCACACCGGCGCTGGTGGGCTACAACCTGCACTTCAACACCCTGGGCAAGGCCAGCCTGACGGCGCGCTACGGGCGTTGAGAACTACCCCGAGTCTGGCTGTAAACGCTTGATCCGTGCCACTGACGAGCGCCAGCGAGGCTCCCTCGCGGCGGCGAGGGCGGGGGGCGTGGAATAAAACAGAATGAGCCGGTGCCTCACTTGCCAATACAAGTGAGAACCCGGCTCTGCCGGGTTCTTGATGCCGGTTAACCTGCAAGACGGTAACCTGATGCAGGAAGGCTCAACCGCTGGCCTGCACCCTGCGGCTCAAATGCTCAGCCAACCTGCGCATGGCGGGGGATGGATCGTCCGGCGCCAGCTGCACATCCAGCAGCACCGGGCAGTCGGGCGAGGCCAGCGCGTAGTGCCAGGCCTTGTCGAATTCCACTTCGTTCTCGACCCGGAAGCCCTGCAAGGGGCCGAAGACCTCGCCCAGCTTGTCGAAGCGCCAAGGGCTGATGTCGTTGAACGGGCCGTCGAGGATGTAGCGTTCGGTGCTGTAGCCGGCGTTGTTGAACACGATCACCACCGGGTTCAGCCCCTTCCACGCAATGGTGGCCAGCTCCATACCCGTCATCTGGAAGGCGCCGTCACCCACCAGGATCAGCGGGCGCTTGCCGCTGCCCAGTTGCGCGCCCAGCGCGGCGGGCACGGCAAAGCCCATGGTGGTGTAGAAGGCCGAGGCCAGAAAGCCGGTGCGCGGGTGCACGCGCAGCTCCAGCGCGGCAAACAGGCAGTCGCCGGTATCGCACACCACGATCATGTTCTCGGGCAAGGTGTCGTTCAGCCGGCCGATCAGCCTTGCTACCTTCATCGGTGTGCCTTCGTGCGGAAAGCCGCTGGCGCTCAATACCGGCGGCGATGCCGGCCACGCTTGGGCGGATTGTTGCAGGGCGGCGGTGAGCGCGCGCAGGAAATCGCCCAGCTGCACGTTGGCATAGCGGTGGTGGCGGATGCGTACTTCGCCATCCACGGCCTGGATCATGTGGCGCGCGTCGATGCGCGCGGTAAACACGCCCAGATCGACGTCGTTGAGCGTAACGCCGAGCAGCAGCAATACCTCGGCACTCTCGATGCGCTCACGCGTCTGTTCGCCGCCCATCGCGCCCTCGTAGATACCCAGATAGGCCGGGTGGCGCTCTGCAATCACCGATTTGCCGGTCAAGGTCGCGGCCACCGGCACACGCGCACGCTCGACAAAGCGCACCAGCTCGTCCTGCAGGCGCGAGCGGTGCAGCTCCACGCCGGCCAGTACGGCGGCCGACTGCGCGGATTGCAGCAAGTCTATGGTTTCGTGCACGGCTTCGGCCAGTGCCTCGGCATCGCTGGCGGCTTCGGGTTCGTTGCTGGCCGGCAGCAGGCGGATGTTGCGGTCGACCAGATCGCGCGGCAGTTCCAGATACACCGGTTTGCTGGCCTGTTGCGCCACGCGCAGTGCGCGGTCGATTTGCCGCGCGGCCAGCAGCGGATCGTCCAGCACGGCCGAATACGCGGTAATGCGTTCGAAGATTTCGCGCTGCAGGTGGAAGGGGCCAAAGCGGTGGTGCAACAGTGCACGTTCGCGTTGCTCGTTCACCCCCGGCGCGCCGGAAATCACCACCACCGGCGAGCTTTCGGCATAGGCGCCGGCCACCGCGTTTACTGCCGCCAGCGCTCCCACGCCATAGGTGACGGCCAGCGCACCGAGGCCACGGCAGCGCGCGTAGGCATCGGCGGCAAAGGCCGCGTTTTCCTCGCGCGTGGCGCCCACCTGGGTCAGCGCGCTCTGGCTCAGCAGCTGGTACCAGCGCAGGATATAGTCACCGGGCACGCCGAACACATGGCGTGCCCCCTCGTCATACAGGCGCTCGATCAGATAACTGCCGATGCCGGTTTGCGCGTTGGCCATGCTGCCTCCTGCGCCGTGCCAAGTGGATAGTTCACCCTAGTCCATACACCTTGCCCCGTGGCCGCCGCGTGATGGTTTTACCCACTGGCCGGCAAGCGGGCGAGCGCGCATGCTGCAGCTATCCCCACCGGAACCATTGCATGCCGCACGAACTGCTCTTTTTGCTGCCGCTGGCCTTTGCCGCCGGCCTGATCGATGCCGCCGTCGGCGGTGGCGGGCTGATCATGGTGCCGGGCCTGTTTGCCACCTTCCCGCGCGAAACGCCGGCCGCGCTGATGGGCACCAACAAGTTCGCCGCCATCATGGGCACGGCATCGGCCACTCTGCGCTATGCACGGCAGGTGAAGCTGGACTGGCACATCCTGCTGCCATCGGCGCTGGCGGCTTTTGTCGGCTCATACGCCGGTGCGCGCGTCATCCATCTGCTGCCGGCGTCTTCCGTGCGGCCGCTGGTCATCGTGCTACTGCTGGTGATGCTGGCCTATACCTGGTTCAAGCCGGCCTTCGGCAGTGAAGACGCCGGCCGGCCGCTGACCCGGCGCGATCTGTATGTGGGGCTGGCCATCGGTGCGGCCATCGGTTTTTACGATGGCTTCTTTGGCCCCGGCACCGGCTCCTTCCTGATTTTTTTGTTCATCCGCTTTTTCCATTTCGACTTCCTGCGCGCATCGGCGTCCGCCAAGGTGGTGAATCTCGCCACCAATCTGGCCGCGCTGGCCTTCTTCGTGCCGGCCGGCATGGTGTACTACCAGTACGCCATCCCGATGGCGCTGGTGAATATCGCCGGCGCGCAGGTGGGCAGCCGGCTGGCGCTCAAGGGCGGCAATCTGTGGATACGCCGGCTGTTCATTGCGCTGGCGCTGGTGCTGCTGGCACGGCTGATCTGGCAGACGGTGAGTGGTGCGTGAGCGATGGGGTAGGGCCTGTTAACACTTATTTCGCGCTTGCGCTGGGCCGCAAAGAGGTCAGCTACAAGGCACGCAACGCAGGCAATAACCGGTTATTGCCAAGGCGCGTAACGCCGTAGATGACCTCTTTGCGGCCCAGCCCCGCGGGTTCGGGGGATTTCGGGCGGTTCGCTGCGTTGCAAACCGCTTGCGGTACCCGTACCGCGGCGCGTTCTGCGCCTTGCGCTCCATCCCGAACTACCCCGAACGCAAGCGTGAAATAAGTGTTAACAGGCCCTAGAATGCCGGCATGAGCACACCATCAGCCCTTAGTTGCGATACCTGCCGCGCCGCCTGCTGCCAGCTTGAAGTGATGCTGCTGGCCGGCGATGATGACGTACCGCCGCAGTTCATCCAGCGCGATGACTGGGGGGGCGAAGTGATGCGCCGGCTGGACGACGGCTGGTGTGCGGCGCTGGACCGGCGCAGCATGCGCTGCACCATCTACGCGGTGCGGCCGCTGATCTGCCGCGAGTACGAACTGGGTGATTACGATTGCCTGATCCAGCGGCAGCGCATCCCCATCCTGATGCAGCGCAAGGAGGACACGTGAACTACTGGTTGATGAAGTCCGAACCCGATGATGTCGGCATCGACGATCTGCAGCGCATGGGCAGCGTGGGCTGGTATGGCGTGCGCAACTATCAGGCGCGCAATTTCATGCGCGACCAGATGCAGCTGGGTGACGGCGTGCTGTTCTACCATTCGAGCTGCCCCGAGCCGGGCGTGGCCGGGCTGGCCGAGGTCAGCAAGCTGGCCTACCCGGACCCGACCCAGTTCGACCCGGAATCCAAGTATTTTGATCCAAAATCCACTGTAGAAGCGCCACGCTGGCAGCAGGTGGACGTACGCTTCGTCGCCAAGACGCGCTTGCTGGCACTGGATGAACTGCGCCGTTATTCCGAGCTGGCCGGGATGACCATCCTCAAGCGCGGCAACCGGTTGTCGATTACCCCGGTGACGCCGGCCGAGTGGTCCTTTATCAAGGCCTTGCTGACCTGAGTGCTGCCTACAGGTGGTGAACCGGTAGCAAGCACCCGGCAAAGCCGGGCGCTGACCGTTTGTGAAGTGATGCTGCGGCTTTTCTCTGTGTTATTCCACTCCCTTGTCCTCGCCGCTGCGAGGCAGCCTCGCTTTCGCTGGTCGGTGGCATGAATCGACTTCTGCAATTTGATGCAGGGGTCTGGACGGGCGGTATCTGTCCCATGCGTACAAACCCATGCTTGGCGCTATGGGGGCGATTCTTTATGCTGGCAGGCTATGAAAAAATTGCCATTCAGAATCGACGGTTTTCTGCTTTCCATGCTGTGCGCAGTGGCGCTGGCACTGCTGTGGCCGGCCATCGGCACCAGTGACGGGCCGCTGCATCTGGGGCTGGTGACCAATCTGGGCGTATCGCTGGTGTTCTTCCTGCACGGGGCCGCGCTGTCGCGCCAGAGTCTGAAAGCAGGGGTGTCCAACTGGCGGCTGCATGCTTTCGTGCAGTCCACCACCTATCTCGTGTTCCCGCTGATCGGCATCGTGCTGGTGCTGGCAATACGCGGTGCGCTGCCGCCCGATCTGGTGCTGGGCGTGTTCTATCTGTGCGCGTTGCCGTCCACCATTTCGTCATCGGTGGCGATGACCAGCCTGGGCAAGGGCAATGTTCCGGGGGCGATTTTCAATGCGTCGCTGTCCAATATCGTCGGCATGGCGGCCACGCCGTTGCTGATCGGCATCATGGTCTCCACCGGCGGCGCCCACCTGCCGCTGGGCAAGGCGGTGCTGGATATCGCCTTGCAGCTGTTGCTGCCCTTCGTGCTGGGCCAGTTGCTGCGGCCGTGGCTGGCAGACTGGCTGGCGCGCAACAAGCCCGTGATCAGCAAGCTGGATCGTGGTGTGGTGGTACTGATCGTTTATTCTTCGTTCTGCGATTCGACCGCTGCCGGGCTGTGGCACAACTATGCGTGGTGGATGCTGGCGGTGGTGTTCGTGCTGGTGGGCATCTTGCTGGCGGTGGTGCTGCTGGGTACCACGTGGATCAGCCGCAGCCTGGGTTTCAGTCTGCCGGATGAAGTGGCTGCGGTGTTCTGCGGCTCCAAGAAAAGCCTGGCCACCGGCATCCCCATGGCCAAGTTGCTGTTTGCCGGCCATCCGGGCCTCGGGCTGATCGTGTTGCCGGTGATGTTCTATCACCAGCTGCAATTGCTGGTGTGCTCGGTGCTGGCCCGCCGCTATGCGGAGCGTGCAGCATGATGCCGGCACTGCTGGCCTGCTTGGGGCTGGGTTGCGTGGCCGGTTTTCTGGCCGGGCTGCTCGGGGTGGGCGGCGGGCTGGTGATCGTGCCGGGGCTGTTGTTCGTGTTCCACCTGCTGGGCATGAGCGGGCCGCATTTACAGCATCTGGCGCTGGGGACCTCGCTGGCGACCATCGTGTTCACGTCGCTGTCCAGCCTCAAGGCACACCATGATCGTGGCGCGGTGCGCTGGGCCGTATTCCGCACCATTGCACCGGGCATCGTGCTGGGTACTTTTGCCGGTGCGCAGCTGGCCGGCTTGCTCAGCACCATCGCGCTGCAGTGGTTCTTTGTGGTGTTTGCCTACACCGTGGCGGCGCAGATGCTGCTTGATGCCAAGCCCAAGGCGCAGCGGCAGTTGCCGGGCAGGGTGGCTGTGGCCGGTGCGGGTGGCTTCATCGGCGTGATTTCGAGCTGGGTGGGCATAGGCGGGGGCTCGCTGTCGGTGCCGTACCTGCTGTGGCATAACGTGCCGCTGAAAGAGGCGATCGGCACCTCGGCAGCCATCGGCTTGCCGATCGCACTGGCGGGCGGCGTGGGCTATGTGTTCAGCGGCTGGGGCGTGGCCGGGCTGCCGTCAGGCAGTCTCGGTTTTGTCTATCTGCCGGCGCTCGCGGGCATCGTGCTGGCGAGCTTTCCACTGGCCAAGCTGGGTGCCGCCGCCGCGCACCGCTTGCCGGTACCGGTATTGAAGAAGTGCTTTGCCGGTTTGCTGGCGGTATTGGCCAGCAAGATGCTGCTAGCCTTGATTTAACCGCTATTCAACTGGCTTGAGGTAGTCGCACCGCTGGCGCGCGCAAGTGAGGCTCCCTCGCTACGGCGAGGGCGTGGGATCACGCGGGGAGAGCCGCTGCCGCTTCCCTACGGCGGTGAGAACCCGGCTTGGCCGGGTTCTTTATGACGGTGACTTCACAGCAAGTGCCCGAGACTACCCGGCAGGCCCTCAAACATAGCGGAAGATGCTGACAAACTGCGCGATGCTGCCCCCCAGCACGAACAGATGCCAGATACCGTGCCCGTGGGGGATCTTCTCGTCGAAGATGAAGAAGATGATGCCGATGGTGTAGATCAAGCCGCCCGTGGCCAGCCACCACAAGCCCGCTGCCGGCAGGGCGGCGACCAATGGCTTCATGGCGATCAGGATCAGCCAGCCCATCAGCACATAGATGGACAGCGAGAACACGCGCGTTTTCTTGCCGATCAGGTTTTCCTGCACGATGCCGATGATGGCCAGCGCCCAGTTCACGCCGAACAAGGTCCAGCCCCAGGGGCCGCGCAAGGTCACCAGTGCAAATGGCGTATAGCTGCCGGCAATCAGCAGGTAGATGGCGCAGTGATCCAGCCGCTGGAATACCACCTTGCCGCGCCCGCGCAGCCAGTGATACAGCGTCGAGGTGAGATAAAGCAGGAACAGCGTGGTGCCGTAGATGCTGACGGCAACCACTCGCCAGGCATCGCCCTGCAGGCTGGCAAAGACGATCAGCAGCACCAGCCCGGCCAGCGCCATGACGCTGCCGAGCAGGTGGGTGAGGGTATTGAGGCGTTCGCCTTTGTACATGGGCGGCGTACCGGAATGGAGGTGTGATGACCCAGCCTACCCGCGATGACCGCCGTGCTGAAGGGCAATTATTGGCATGGCATACAATTCACACTCGTCATGCCGGCTGCCGTCTTTACCACGAGTACGAGGCTCCCTCGCGGCGGCGAGGTGTGGAATCGAACAAGGGGCGGCCGGTGTACCACCTGCCTGTGGCCGTACGAACCCGGCTTTGCCGGGTTCTCGATGCAGGTTGGCTATAACAGCGCAGGTACCCCCAGCAGTCAGGCTGCCGGCCATACCTCGCCAAACGCGGCCTCATACTGCGCACGGATGGTCTCGGGCGTGAACTGGTGGTTCTGTGCGCCGCGCTGCGCGATCTTGAGCGAGCCGAGCAGGCTGGCCAGGCGGCCGGTCTGCCGCCAGGCCCAGCCGCGTGCCAGACCGTACAGCAGGCCGGCGCGGAAGGCATCGCCGCAGCCGGTGGGGTCGACCACGGCAGCAGCCGGCACGGCCGGAATGTCGTGGCGTACGCCGTCAGCGTAAATGTGTGCGCCCTCGGCACCCAGTGTCACCACCAGCGCCTTGACCATGCCGGCCAGCGCGTCCATGGTCAGGCCGGTTTTCTGCAGCACCATTTCTGCTTCGTAGTCGTTCAGGGTCAGGTAGTCGGCCAGGCCAATCAGGTGCAGCAGTTCGGCACCGTCAAATAGCGGCAGGCCCTGGCCCGGGTCGAAAATGAAGGGGATGCCGGCAGCAGCCAGTTGCTCGGTGTGATCGACCATGCCCTGCTTGCCATCCGGCATCACGATGCCCAGGGTGGCTTGGGCTGGCGCACCGGCTACGGTGACCTCGTGGGCATGGTTCATCGCGCCGGGATGGAAGGCGGCGATCTGGTTGTCATCCAGATCGGTGGTGATGAAGCACTGACCGGTGAAGTGTTCATCCAGTACCTTGATGCCGTCGCGACGGATGCCCAGTTGGTCAAGGCGGGCGGCATAGGGGGTGAAATCACTGCCGGCGGTGGCGAGGATCAGCGGTTCATCACCCAGCAGCTTGACGGAATACGCGGTGTTGCCCGCGCAGCCGCCGAATTCGCGGCGCATTTCCGGTACCAGGAACGACACCGACAGCATATGGATCTTGTCGGGCAGAATGTGGTTCTTGAAGCGGTCAGGAAAGACCATGATATTGTCGTAAGCAAGCGAACCGCAGATCAGGATGGCCATGAAGTAGTCTCGGGCAGTAATTGAATTTTTTGCGTAGCCGCTGTTTACCCGGCTTTTGTGATTTTTGCCACACATTCATGCAAGCCGCTGCGCCGCCGATCGGCCAGAATTACCGATCGAACGGTTTTAGTGAAGGTTTAATGACAACATGGGTAATGTTGTCACTTCTGTAAATCTATGTAACAGCGCGCATGGTTGATATAACGACGCTTCTTTCCTGCCTGATGGCCGTGCTGGCATTTGTCAGCTTCGTCATGCTCAGTACCAGTCACCCCGAACAGGGGCTGACCTTGCTGACGATGGCCGCAGTAACCGGTGTTTTTGCTGCCGGTCTGTCGGCGTTCGCGCCGCTCTGGCTGGCCATCGGCGCCTGGGCGTTGACCGAGGGCATGCTGCTGTATGCCGGGCGCGAATACTATGCGATCAAGCAGAACGCGCTGCCGGTGATCATTCCTGCGGTGCTGGCGACGGCTGTGGCCGGCGCGCTGGCGTTCTTCCATATCGGCCCCGGCGTACAACTGATCAGCCTGGGGGCCGCTGCGGTCCCGCTGAGCATGCTGCGTGTGCTGACCCTGCTGCGCGCCGGCGGTGACGACAGCACGCCGCGCCATGCGCTGATCGGCCTGCAATTGCTCTATGTGCTGTATTGGGCAGTGGTGATGACCATGCCTTTGTACAGCGACAACGCCGCCTATAGCGTGGGCCTGCTGCTGCTCGGCCCGGCGGTTATCCTGCTGATCAATGCGCTGCTGTGGCCGCAACTGCACGCCATGCGGCTGCGCAACCGCATCAACCGGCTGGCGCGCTTTGATGCGTTGACCGGTTTGCTCAACCGCCGTGGTTTTGAAGAGGCCGTGCACCGCGAGCTGCGCCGCCGCAGCCGTCAGCAAAGCAGCATCTACGCGCTGATCCTGATCGACTACGACCGTTTCCGCACTGTCAACGCCCGCTATGGCCATGCCGCTGGCGATCTGGTGATCCAGCATGGTGTGAAATACCTGCGCCTGCTGCTGAACAACGAGCGTGCGGTGATCGGCCGTATCGGCGGGGATTCCTACGGCGTGCTCTATCCCTGCGAAGACGGCCACGATGCACGGCAATGGCTGGTGGACGTGCGCGAGCAGATGCGGGCCTGGAGTGTCGATTGCGGTGAAATGACCATTCCGGTCTCGGCCAGCGCCAGCCTGGCGCTCTACCCGCACGACGGTGGTGATTTCGAATCGCTGTACCGCGTGGCCATGCGCCAGCTGGTGCAGGTGCAGGGGCCGGGTGCGGCGCTGATTTCCACACTGGCCGTCGGCGATGCAGAACCGGTAGTCCAAGGGCGCAAGAAAAAGCGTGAACAGTCCTTGCCTGGCATCGAGGTGGACTGGGACGAGCAGTGGGATGGCATAGACAGCCTGTTCGGCAAACAAAAACCGGCGTAAACGCCGGTTTTTTTATTTGCCGGCAGCCAGCCTTGCGGGCTGATGTGCCGTGCCGGGCTGATCAGCCGGTCAGCTTGGCCAGTGCTTCACGATACTTGGCGGCAGTCTTCTCGGCCACTTCCAGCGGCAATGCCGGTGCGGGCGGGGTTTTGTCCCAGCCGGTGCTCTCCAGCCAGTCGCGCACGAACTGCTTGTCGTAGCTGGGCGGGTTGCTGCCCGGCTGGTACTGGTCGGCCGGCCAGAAGCGGCTGGAGTCCGGCGTCAGCGCTTCGTCCATCAGGCACAGCGTGCCGTTTTCATCCAGACCGAACTCGAACTTGGTATCGCCGATGATGATGCCGCGCGTGGCCGCGTACTCGGATGCCTTCTTGTACAGCGCGATGGCAGTGGCGCTGACCTTGGCGGCCAGCTCGGCGCCCAGGATGGCTTCGCACTGCGCGTACGAGATGTTTTCGTCGTGATCGCCCACTGCTGCCTTGGTGCTGGGGGTGAAGATCGGTTCCGGCAGCTTGTCGGCTTCGCGCAGACCGGTCGGCAGTGCAATGCCGCACACGGTGCCGTGCTGCTTGTATTCTTTCCAGCCCGAGCCGGCGATATAGCCGCGCACGATGGCCTCGACCGGTACCGGCTTCAGGCGCTTGCACACCACGGCGCGGCCTTCCACCTGCGCGCGGTCGGCTTCGCTCACCACGTCCTCCGGCTGGTCGCCGGTGAAGTGGCTGGGCACCACGTCTTTCAGCTTGTCGAACCAGAAGTTGGAAATGGCGGTCAGGATCTTGCCCTTTTCCGGGATCGGCTCGGCCAGGATCACGTCGAACGCCGACAATCGGTCGGTGGCGATCATCAGCATGCGCGTATCGTCGATTTCGTACAGATCGCGCACTTTGCCCGAGTAGATCTTCTTCAGGCTGGTGAGGTTGGTGGTGGTCAGGCCGGACATGGCGGCTCCTGCAAAGTGGTAAATAGCGTCAGGGCGGTATTGTACAACGCGCTCTGCCACGGTTGGGCTTGCCAAGCACGCCGCGAGTCGGCACGCTGGCCGCAAATACGGAGGAAACCGGCATGGCCAAGCATTTCAAACTCGCCCCGCATGAACTCAAACCGCTGATCGAGGGTCATGGCGATGCTTTTGCCACCGACCGTATCGTGGTCGACGGCGCACCGGTCGGCTTCATGTACCGCGAAGAGCCGGAAGACAAGGACGACAGCGGCTGGCGCTTGCTGGCCGGCGACGAGTCGGACGAATACATGGACAACCCCAAGTATCTGGGGGTGTACAAGCTCAATACGCTGGCCAATTACGACCCCAGCATCATCCCGCTGCTCGACGCCCCGGTCGGCAGCGCGTTCGAGAAACTGCCGGACAGCGACGAGTTTTACGAAGTCGAAGATTGGTCGTAAGCCTGCGTGTACCTGCAAACGGCGGTTGCAAGAGGGCAGGCATCAAGCACCCGGCCAAGCCGGGTGCGCTTCATCTCGTGGGGTGAACCAGCGGCTCTTGCCTGTTTGATTCCACTCCCCCCGCCCTCGCAGCCACGAGGGAGCCTCGCTATTGCTCGTCAGTGGTCCGGGAGGGATTTGTGGGGGTGGACTCAACGCAGGGCAGCCAGTGCCGCCCGCGTCAGCGCAGACAGTGCCGCGCGCTGCTGGCCATCGGCATCGAAATTGTCCGGGGCCAGCCATTGCTGGAAGGCCGCGTGCAGGGCCGGCCATTCGCTGTCGAGGATCGAATACCACGCGGTATCGCGTGAGCGGCCTTTCACCACGGTGGCCTGGCGGAAGGTGCCCTCGTACAGAAAGCCCAGCCGTTCCGCCGCGCGGCAGGATGGCGCATTCAGCGCATTGCACTTCCATTCATAGCGGCGATAGCCCAGCGCAAACGCGTATTCCATCATCAGCACCATGGCTGCGGTGGCCAGCCGGTTGCGCTGCAGGGCGGGCGAATAGGTCAGGTGACCGACCTCGATGCTGCCCGAGGCGGGCATGATGCGCAGATAGCCGGCCACGCCCAGCGCCTTGCCGCTGGCGTCGTCAATGATGGCGTACATCAACGGGTCGCTGGGCGCGGCCATTTCCGCGGTCCAGGCGTGCACTTCGGCGGCGCTGGCAAACGGGCCTGCTGCCAGATAGGTCCACAGGCTGGGTTGACCGGGCACGTTGTACGCTTGCCAGAGGTCGTCGGCATGGCGGGCCGCATCCAGCGGTTCCAGACGACAGCCATGGCCGGACAATACGCGACGCTCGGGTGGCGTTGGTGGTGTCCAGCCGGGCAGCAACGGGCCAACGGGCTGGCCGTATTCATTCAGGTCGTGAGGCATGGCGCGCTCCGGGTATCCAGCATGCAGTGTGCATCAGCCGTGGGGCTGCGCGCAGTGGCAGTGCGGCCGGGCGGTGGCGGTTACAGATGCTTGGCGGCCTCGCGCAGCGACAGCGGCGACAGCCGTTCGCCCTCGCGGGCCAGAAAGCCACCCACCGCATCCGCGTCGGTGCGCGCATATTGCCGCAGCGCCCAGCCTATGGCCTTGCGGATGAAGAAATCGGGGTGACCGGCATTGTCACGACAATAGCCAAACAAGCGCGCGGTATCGGTAGCGGTCTTGTAGCCCAGCTGGTGCAGGATGGCGGTGCGCTTGTGCCACAGCCGCTCGCCTGCGGCCCAGTCGTCCATCACTGGCAGCAGTCCCGGAAGGATTTGCACCAGCGGGCCGACCACGTTGGCCGCCAGACCGTCCACGCTGTCCCACCATGCCTTGCTGCCTATCAGTTCGTCCAGCACCGGCAGGGCCTCGCTCCCAAGCCGGGCAGGGCGGTCTGCCAGCAGGTCTACCGCGGCGATCTGGTATTCGCGTTCGGGCAGTGCCCACAGTTGCCGGGCGGCATGCAGGTAATCGGTAGCGGTAAAGCTGCTGCGCGCAGCGCGGATCAACGGGGTGGTGACGGCGCGGCGCTCAGCCGACTTTACGCCCAGAAAGGCAAACTGATCGCGCATATAGGCCGCCATCGCCGCAGCATTAGCCGTGTCGGCCTGCGCCAGCAAGCCGTGCTGCAAACTGGCGACGAAACCTTCGGGGGTGAGCGGCTGTGCGGTCATGGCGGGCAATCCATGGGACGATCAGGTGATGATGCCCGATGAGCCGGGCCGCTGACGAGCGCGGGAGCGTCACAGCTTGAGCTGGCTGAATGCAAAGAACCCGGCCTGGCCGGGTTCTTGGTACTGCAGATACGCAGGGCATCAGCCGTTCAGCGCAAGGTGTCCTTGATGGCCTCGGCCTGTTCCAGCGCTGCATCGGCGCTGGCGGCCAGCACGTTGAAGTGGCCCATCTTGCGGCCGGCGCGTGCGTCCTTCTTGCCGTACAGGTGCAGCTTGGTGTTCGGTGCGGTCAGCAATACATCCCAGCGCGGCTCGGCGCCGTGCTCGCCCCATACGTCGCCCAGCAGGTTCACCATCACCGCTGGGCGCAGCAGATCGGTCTTGCCGGGGTAGAGGTGGCACATGGTGCGCACTTGCTGCTCGAACTGGCTGGTCAGCGTGGCATCCAGCGTGTAATGGCCGCTGTTGTGCGGGCGCGGCGCCATTTCATTGATCACCAGCTCGTCGCCTTCCAGCACGAAGAACTCGACCGCCAGCACGCCCACATAGTTGAGCTTCTCGGCCAGCTGCATCGCCATCTGGCGCGCACGCTCGGCGATGGCCGCCTCGACACGGGCCGGCACGATGGACACATCGAGGATGCCGCCAACGTGCTGGTTCTCCGCCACCGGGAAGCAGGCGATCTCGGTCTTGCTGGTGCGCGCGACGATGGCCGAGACCTCGGCCACCAGCGGCATCATTTTTTCCAGCACGCAGGGCTGGTGCTTGAGGTCGGACAGCGCCAGGCGGGCTTCCTCAGCGGTCTTTACGCGCACCTGGCCCTTGCCGTCGTAGCCCAGACGGGCAGTCTTGAGGATGCCGGGCAGATAGGCCGACAGATCGCCGTTCAGGTCGCCGGCATTGTTGATGGCGAGGAAGGGCGCGGTGGCGAGGCCTGCATTGCGGATAAAGGTCTTCTCGGCCACACGGTCTTGCGCAATCGCCACACAATCGCCCGACGGGCTGACCGGCACGCCTTGCGCCGCCAGCCAGCGCATGCTGTCGGCGTTGACGTTCTCGAACTCGGTGGTGATGGCCGCACAGGTGCGGGCCAGCTCGGCCAGCGCATCCGGGTCGGTATACGGCTTGGCGATGTGCACGTCGGCAAAATCGGCCGCCGGGGCATTCTGATCCGGGTCGAGCACCGTCACGCGGTAGCCCATGGTCTTGGCTGCCGTGGCAAACATGCGGCCCAGCTGGCCGCCACCCAGAATGCCCAGCATGGCGGGCGGCAAAATCGGCTTCACAGCCATCAGTCTTCCTTTCTCTGTCGGGCCCGCACCACTTGCAGTTGTGCGTAGCCCCAAAAACCCAATCCGTACAACAGGCCGGCCACCAATCCCAGCGGCCAGGCCGACAGCACATGCTGCCAGTATGGACCGGGATCATTCAAGACAACGGGTAGCGCGCCATACAACAGGCAGAACGGCAGCCCCCAGAACAACAGGCCGCGCAACAGCAGGCAGCGCCAGAAGCCACCTGTCACCACGCGTTGCCAGCGTTCCTGATCGTGATCATCCATGGAGGATTGCCCGACGGGCATCAAACCGGCGGCAGTTCCATCGCCAGCACGGTTTGCTTCTGGCGCTCGCGGAAGTCAGCCAGCTTGTCGGCCAGTTCCTTGCTGCTGTTGGCCAGCATGGCAATGGCAAACAGCGCTGCGTTGGCCGCACCAGCTTCGCCGATGGCAAAGGTGGCAACCGGCACGCCCTTGGGCATTTGCACGATGGACAGCAGCGAATCTTCGCCACGCAGGTATTTGCTTGGCACCGGTACACCCAGCACCGGCACGGTGGTCTTGGCGGCCAGCATGCCCGGCAGGTGGGCTGCGCCGCCGGCACCGGCGATGATGGCCTGGATGCCACGGCTGGCCGCTGTTTCTGCGTATTCGAACAGCAGATCCGGTGTGCGGTGTGCAGAAACGACCTTGCATTCAAACGCAACGCCGTAGGCTTGCAGCTGTTCGGCCGCGTGCCGCATGACATCCCAGTCACTGTTGCTGCCCATTACCACGCCGACCTGAATCATGCGCACCACCCCAAAAAGCGTTGATTTTACCGAAGATATTGCCTGCCCATAAAGCCAACCGACAACAGGTGATGAATTTGACGATGAGAGCCGCCAACAAAAACCGGTGCGGCGGCCGCAAGGCAGGCAAAGCGCAGGCGGTACAAACCGTGCGGCCGGCGAGCACAAAGTGCCAGCAGGGTCTTGGTTGTCGTTGCTAATTAGAAAATTAGTATTGACTAATGTTTTGGCTTGGACCATGATGAGCACATGGTTGCCTTATGGGTGACATGTTGTTTGTTTCCATCTTCTCGCTTCAAGCCGGGCATGCGCCCGGCATTTTTTTGCCTGTCGCAAACCGCTGTCATGTCAGTGCAATTGTCCGGTCATCCGTACGCATTAAGCTCCGAACGTCTAAACGATTCGGGTGCCTGGTATGAAAAAATCCTTGCTGCGTCTGTCGCTCGGCCAACGGCTGGCGGCGGGTTTTGCTGCGGTCATCGTGTTGCTGGGGGCCGTCAGCGCCTATAGCTGGCACACCATGAATACGCTGCAGGCCCAGCTCAACGACGCGGTGGGCAGCAGTAGCCGCAGGCTGGAAACAGTGCACCAGCTCAAGGAAGCCGTCCTGGCCGAAGAAGGGCATCTGCTGGCGTTGATGCTGGCCGACCAGCCCGCCAAGGCGCGCGTGCTGACCGAACAGCTGGACGGCGCGCACCGGCGGGTGACCGAGCTGGGCCGGCAACTGGCAGAGCTGGAAACCGGTGGCGCCCCGCGTGATCTGCAGCTGGCGTTGGGTGGCTATAACAGCGAAATTGCCCAGATCCGCGAAATGCTCGATATCGAGGACCGCTACGGTGCCAATACCGAGGTGAACATCGAACTGCGCCAGCGCCGCACTGCGCTGTTTGGCGTGCTCGATCACATGCTGGCGGCACGTGGTGCCCAGCTGCAGCAGGCCATGCAGAGCAGCAATGCCAGCGTGAGTGCTGCCCGCCTGTGGCTGGTCGTGCTCGGCGCAACAGCGGCAGTCATCGCACTGTTCACCGGCTGGCGCATTACCCGTACCGTGATGCGCGAGGTGGGGGTGGACTTGAATGCAGCGGTTGATCTGGCGGCCGATCTCGCCAACGGCAAGCTCAAGCTCTCCATGCGCCGTGCCGATTTTGGTGCCGGCAGCGTGATGGACTCGCTGCTGGCCATGCGGGACCGCATGATGGATGGCTGGCGCTATCGCAAGACTGCCGCCGGCAATGCCGCGCTGACCGCACGTGACAAGCTGGTGGACGGCCGTGCGCGCCAGTTGCTGGTGCTGATTGACGGCCAGCGTGCGCTGTCGGCACTGATCGAGGTCTTTGGCGAAACCGCCTGGGCGCAGCTGCGCGAGCTGGAAGCCATGGGCTTCATCACCCGTGCCGATGGCATGGCAGCGCCGGTGGACGTGCCGGTTGAGGCTGTTATGCAGGCCTTTGAGCCGGAACTGGTGCCCGAGCCGGCCTGATCCGCCGCGCAATCCATAAAACAACAAACCCGGCTTGGCCGGGTTTGTTGTTTTTCAGCGCATGAAACCGGGTTTACTGGTTCAGGTCATATAGCGTTGCCATATCGGGTGGTTCCAGTTCGCGGATGACCTTGCATGGATTGCCGGCGGCCAGCACGCAGGGCGGGATGTCCTTGGTGACCACGCTGCCGGCACCGATCACGCTATGGTCGCCGATGGTGACACCCGCGCAGATGATGGCGGACGAACCGATCCACACGTTCTCGCCGATGGTGATGGGCGCAGCCCAGAAGGCCCAGCGCTGGCGCTCGGTCGGGTCCACCGGGTGGGTGGCCGTCATCAATTGCACATTGGGCCCCAGCAGCGTGTGCTGGCCGATGGTGATGTCGGCACCGCCACCGATGGTGGCGTTGCTGTTGATGAACACCTTGCGGCCCAGCTTGACGCGCTTGCCGCGCGCCAGCCCCAGCGGCGGCGTTACCCAGCAGTCTTCCGCTTCGGCAAACAGCTCGCGCATCAGGGCACGGCGCTCGGCTTCGTCCATCTGCTCGTTGTTGAAGCGATCCAGCAAGGCGCGCTCGCGCTGCCAGTCTTCACCACCGCCACGCTTGATGTCTTCAAAGCTGTAGCGTACCAGTCCATCAATCTGATCCAGGGCCAATGCCGTTCTCCTGAAAGTCCTGAATCAGCGTAACGCAGGGCGGTGTTTTCAGGAACCCCGGGCAAACGCCAACAGGTCATGCGTGCCGTACATGACGTATTTGGCCCCTCCCTGCACGGCCGGCATTCAGACCCTGAACTGGCCCATGCCCTCGCGCAGCCCGGCGGCGACGCGGCTGAGGTCGCCGGCCAGCTCCGCGGTGCGCTGGGTGATCTCGTCGCCCGCATGCGCCGCACGCACCAGTGCCTGCAAGGCGGCTTCGATATCGCGGCTGGCGGCAGCTTCGCTGCGCAAGGTGCCAGCCATTTCGGTGACCTGCCGCGCCGCATCGCGCGTGGCATCGCTCACGCCGGCAATGGCGCTGCCGGCCTCGCCCGCCAGCCGCAAGCCGTTGTCGGCACGCTCCGATACGGCCTGCATGCCTTCCAGCGCAATGGTTTTGCTGCTTTGCATGTCGTTGATCATGCTCTGGATTTCCGCCGTGGCCTGGCCGGTACGCTCGGCCAGCTTGCGCACCTCGTCGGCCACGACGGCAAAGCCGCGCCCCTGCTCGCCGGCGCGGGCAGCCTCGATGGCGGCATTGAGCGCCAGCAGATTGGTCTGGTCGGCAATATCGCGGATCACGCCGATGATGCCGGCAATGCGGCCGGTCTGCTCGATCAGGCTTTCCACCCGGCCCGAGGTATCGGCCAGCTGGCTGACGATGGCCTGCATCTCGCTGGCAGAACGGCCGACGATTTCATTGCCGCTGCCGGCTTGCTCGGCCGAGTGGCTGGCCAGCGCGGCGGCCGCATCGGCCTGCTCGGCCAGCCGGTTGATCTGCGCTGCCAGTTGCTCGGTGTCTTGCGCATTTTGCGACACCCCCGCCACGCGCCGTGCCGAATTGGCAGCGGCCTCGCCGGCCAGGCGATTGAGCTCGTTGCAATCCTGGTCGATGCGTGCGCTGCCGGAGGATGCATCCTGGATCAGCTTGCGCAGCTGATCCTGCATGCCCAGCACCAAGGCCAGCAGTCGTGTGCTGCCGCCCGTTTCCTCCACGCGCGTAATCAGGTCCCCCTGGCTGATCAGCTCGGCCTGCACCGCCACCAGATAGGCGCTGCGCCGCTCCAGCGCCATGCGCATCGCCAGCAGGCACAGCACGCCGGCTTCGGCCACCACGAAGGCCGCGTGCAGCACCACCAGCCCCGGCGAGGCCTGCCCGGCCGGAAAGGCAAACACCGGCAGCTGCGCGGCCTGCATCAGGCTGAACGCCACGTGGTGCACGGCAATCACCACTGCGGCAAACACGATGGGTCGCCAGTCACGGTAATAGAGCAAAAAGGCCAACAGGCAGAAAATCGAGAAATGAAACTCCAGCATGCCGCTGCTCTGGTGGATTTGCAGCGCCGCAAACACCATCAGCGCGGCGGCGCTGGCCAGCCGGCACAGCGTGCCACCCGGCTGCGTCTGATACAGCAGCAGCGGGCCGGCAAAGGCCGGTATGCCGATCAGCAGCGCGGCCAGCCAGGTGCCATGCCAGCTGGCCAGACCCAGCGAAATCAGCAGCAGTGCCGCCAGCACCTGCAGCATGGTGCGGTCGGCCTGGGCTGCTGCCTCGCGCGAGCGCGTCTGCAGGATATCGTCGAATGCGCGTGTGCCTGGCATCGTGCTGATTCTCCGCAGCGTACCGTCAGTTGCACAACCAGCTGCGTACGGCATCCTGCCAGCACAGCACCGCCAGCGCGCTCAACAGATAGGACAGCCAGAGGGCAAACCACCAGCGCGCCTGGCGCGCAACCTTCGCTTGTTGCATGACAACCTCCGGGGCATGGCCGCGAGTGCGGCCGTTTACCTCACCATCTAAGTGCGTTCCATTGTGCCTTTCAAGGACAAGCTTACAGCCGGTCCGGCGTCACTTGCGGCTGACCAGTGCCACGCCGCCCAGCACCACCACCGCCCCCAGCCACTGCACGGCGCTTAGGTGCTCATCCAGCACCCCCATGCCCAGCACGATGGTGATGATGGGGCCGAAGCTGCCGACCACGGCGGTACGCCCGGCGCCGATGCGCTGCATGGCCATGGCCATCAGATAAAGCGGCAACACCGTGGCTACCGCAGCCATTACGCCTGCATAGGCATAGACCGGCCACGGCTGTATCAGTTGCGTGGCCGGATGCGTGAGCAAAAAGTGCCCCAGCATCAGCCCGGCCGATACGCTGAGCGCCATTTCGGTAAAGCGCAGCGAGCCGACGCGCGCTATCAGCGGCGGGCTGAAGGTGAGATAGAGCGCAAATGCCACGTTGCTGGCAAATACCCACAACAGCCCGGCCACGTCGGCATGCGCGTCATGCAGCCCCGGCCACACCACCAGCACGATGCCGACATAGGTCAGCGCCAGCGCCCCCATGGTGCGGCGCGTGATCGCGCTGCGGGTGAGCACGGCGGTGAACAGCACGGTCAAGGTCGGGTAGAGATAGAGCACCAGCCGCTCAAGGCTGGCGCTCACCGTTTGCAGGCCGATGAAGTCGGTAACGCTGGCCAGGTAGTAGCCAAGAAAGCCAAGCAACAGCAGCCAGCCGATATCGCGCCGCGCCATCGGTGCTTGCGCTGGCCGTCGCCACAGCAAGCGCAACAGGCCGAGTATGCCCAGCGTGCCAACCAGCCGCAGCGTCAGCAGGGTGACCGCATCGACACCATGGCGGTAGGCCAGCTTGACGAAGATCGCCTTGGTGGCAAAACAGGTGGCTGAAACAATGGCCAGGATCACGCCAAGCTGTTCGGCGCGGGCTGCAGGGTGGGGGATGGCAGTACTGGTCAATTCACGGCTCCTTGTGGGAATGGGGGCCGCGATGGCTGCTGTACAACTCGGGTGCCTGATGTGCACACCACCGCGACATTGCGGTGGCGTGGCGCGCACGCTACCGCTGGTGGGCTTTTAGCCACCAGCGTTTGCTGATTACGGTGCGCGGAGTGTGGTTTGCTTGCATGGCTTCAAGGTAACTGGCCTGCAAGGGCTGCGTCAACTGGTGCGTGGTTACGGTGCTGTGGCGGTGGAACGGGGCCAGCCGGCATCCCGGGCCAGCCGCGACTGTAAGGGGCTGGCGCAGCGGCCACTGTATCTGCCCTGCTGTGGCTGCGCGCACCACAATCGCTGTCATTCCCATTCGTCATGAAGCGTGACCATGCCGCAGCTTGTCCATCGTTTGCTTCACGCCTTGGCCCCAGTGGTGGCAGGCTTTGTGACCGTGCTGGTCGGCTTTACCAGTTCGGCCGTCATCGTGTTCCAGGCTGCACAGGCGCTGGGTGCCGGGCCGGCCCAGATTGCATCGTGGATGTGGGCACTGGGGCTGGCGATGGGGCTGACCTGCATCGGGTTGTCGCTGCGCTATCGCATGCCGGTGGTCACGGCCTGGTCTACGCCCGGCGCGGCCATGCTGGTGACCAGCGTGGCCGGCGTGCCCATGAACGAGGCCATTGGCGCCTTCATGATTTCGGCGCTGCTGATCACCCTGAGCGGCTATAGCGGCCTGTTCGAGCGCGCCATGGCCCGCGTACCCCTGGGGCTGGCCTCGGCCATGCTGGCCGGTGTGCTGCTGCGCTTCGGCATGGGAGCATTTGCCGCGTTGCAGACGCAGCTGGTGATGGTGGCCGCCATGTTCGCGGTCTACCTGCTGCTGCGCCGCTTGCTGCCGCGCTATGCCATCGTCGGCGTACTGGCGGTCGGCACTTTGATCGCTGCGCTGCAGGGGCAGCTGCATCTGGCGCAAGTGCAGTTTGAGCTGGCGCGGCCGGTGTTCACCATGCCGGCGTTCTCGCTGCATGCTCTCTTCGGCGTGGCGTTGCCGCTGTTCATCGTCACCATGGCGTCGCAGAACATTCCCGGCGTGGCGGTAGCGCGTGCGCAGGGCTTTCCGGCTCCGGTATCGGCCGTGGTGGGCGCCACCGGGCTGACCAATCTGCTGCTGGCACCGTTCGGTGCGTTTGCAGTGAATCTGGCTGCCATCTCCGCCGCCATCTGCATGGGGCCGGAAGCGCACGAAGACAGCCGCAAGCGCTATCTGGCCGCCGTTTCGGCCGGTGTGTTCTACCTGCTGGTGGGCTTGTTCGGTGCCACTGTGGGCGCGCTGTTCGCCGCCTTCCCCAAGGAGCTGGTGCTGGCCGTGGCTGGCTTTGCGCTGATCAATACCATCGGTGGCGGCCTGCTGGCCGCCGTGCGCGACGAACACGGTCGAGAGCCGGCGCTGATCACCTTTCTGGTTACTGCATCCGGCCTCACCTTGTTCGGCATTGGTGCGGCCTTCTGGGGCCTGCTGGCCGGGGGTGTGGCCAGCGTGGTGCTGCACAAGCGGGCTTAACCGGCCAGTTCCTCCAGCCCCTCCCGCGCATCCAGCCCCATGCGCTGACGGAATACCTCGCACAAGGTGCGGCGTATCCACGCATGGCGCAGGTCGTGCTGGTGGCGTGCATGCCAGAACAAGGTGTAGCCCAGCGTCGGCAGCGCGATAGGCGGGGTGGGCAGCACCACAAAGCCCAGTTGGGATTGATAATGCCGCAGCAGATGGGCCGGGGCAGTAATGATCAGGTCGGTGCAGGCGACAACTTCGAGCGCGGTCCAGAACTGCGGGGTCAGCAGCCCCACCACGCGCTGGCAGCCGGCAATGTTCAGCGCTTCGTCGATGCGGCTGCGCATGTCGCTGCCCATCGACAGCTCGGCATGCGGCCAGTTGCAGTAGTTGGCCACCGTCATGCCGCCCAGTTCCAGCAGCGGGTGGTGCTGGCGCACTGCGCAGGCAAATTCGTCGCGAAACGCTAATCGCTGGAACACACCGGGCGGTGCACTGGGCACCACGCCAAACGCCAGATCGGCCCCGCCGTCGCCCAGTTGCAGCAGGGTGTCGGCATCCCAGCCGCACACTTCCACCGCCAGCCCTGGCGCCTGCTTTTGCAGCTGGATCAGCGCCTCGGGCAGCAGCGAGCAGATGGCATGGCCGGTAATCGCCAGCCGGAACTGGCCCAGCGCCAGCTTGGGGTCGAAGTCGACCGGCGCCAGCATGGCCGATATCTGCCCGAGGATCTGCTTGAGCGGCCCGCGCAGCGCCTCGGTGCGCGCGGTGGGCACCATGCGGTTGCCATTGCGCACGAACAGCGGATCGTTGAACAGGGTGCGCAGCCGCGCCAGCGAGCGGCTCATCGCCGATTGCGTCACCCCTGCCGCATCGGCCGCCGCGGTCACGCTGCCGTGGCGCAACAGTTGATCCAGCACCAGCAGCAGGTTGATGTCGATGTCGCTCAGATCGGACTTGGCCATGGCTTGCTCCCCGCGCGGACTGCGCGAGTGCTCATGATAGGCGAGCAAGCCATGCCATGGGCGCATGACCTGCATGCCCGTGCCGGCATGGCTGCAAGGGCCGGCCGCTTTCTAGAATCTGCCGCACAAGGTTGCCTTTGCAGCCGGTGAGGAGCGGTGATGGAAACGAAAGTCTTGGTACTTGCGAGCGCCATGCTTGCCCACGCGGCGGTGGCCGCAGCGCAGGACGATGTGGCCGCCGTGCGGCAACTGGCCAGTGATTACGCCACGGCCTGGTATGCCGCCGATACCGGCGGGCTGGCTGCCATGGTGCACGGGCAACTGGCCGTGCGTACCTTGCAAGCCGGTGGCCGTTTGCAAGAGGGCGATGCAGCCAGCCTGACGCGTGCCGCTGCCAGCGGCAGTGCCGAGCGCATGCCGGCGCTTGATATCGTGGTGTTCAATGTCTATGGCAATGCGGCGTTTGCCAGGGTGGGCAGCGGCAAGCGCACCGATTACCTGCAGGCCGGCCGCATCAACGGGCAGTGGAAAATCATCAACATCCTGCAAGGGGCGCAGCCATGAAAACACTGCTGAACATGCTGTTTGCCGGCACGTTGGGTGTAGTGGCACAAGGTGCAGGCGCCGCCCCCTGCGCGCCGGCCGATTGCAAGGCACTGGATGCGGTGGCGCGCGACTATATCGAGGGCTGGTACGACGGCAACGCGGCGCGCATGCGCAATGCCTTGTCGCCGCAACTGGCCAAGCGCAACGTGGCGCAAGGGGCGGACGGTGCACGCGTGGAGGAAATGGGCGCCGACGGGCTGATCTACTACACCGGCAAGGGTGCCGGCGCCACGCGTGACCCGGCTTTGCGCCGCGCCGACGTGACGGTGCTGGATGTCAGCGGCGACATGGCCGCCGTCAAGCTGGTGGCGCAGGACTGGGTGGATTATCTGGCGCTGGCACGCATCGATGGCCAGTGGAAAATCGTGACCGTGGTGTGGGAGCTGCACCCGCGCTGACGGGGGCATGGGGCTGCCGGAGTTGTGCCGGCAGCGGTGCTCAGCTGGCGCTATCCGCTGCCATTTCCGCCAGCGCGGCCTGGATCAGCCGCCAGGCGATGCTGGCGCGCGAGGGCAGCTCGGGCAGCGCATCCGGGCTGAACCATTGTGCATCTTCGATTTCACCCGGCTGCGGCACGATGTCGCCAGACACGTAATCGGCGAAAAACGCCAGCATCAAGGAGTGCGGAAACGGCCAGGACTGGCTCTGGAACCAGCGCAGATTGGTGATGCGCAGGCCGACTTCCTCTTGCACTTCGCGGTGCACGCAATCCTCGACCGATTCACCCGGCTCGACGAAGCCGGCCAGCGCGCTGTACACGCCGGGGCGGAACTGCGGCGAGCGGCCCAGCAGCAGCCGGTTGCCATGGCGGATCAGCACCATCATGGCCGGTGAAATGCGCGGGTACATGCGGTGTTCACACGCCGGGCAGACCTTGGCCATTTCACCGGGGAGCAAACGGGTGGCGGTGCCACAACGGCCGCAAAAGCGGTGGTCCCTGTCCCAGTGCACCAGTTGTTTGGCGCGGATGGCAACGGCAAACAGTGCGTCGTCCAGCAGCCCGTGCGCCGCGCGCAGCGACAGCGCCTGCACGCCCTCGGGCACGGCCGTGCCGGCAGGCCATGCCAGCAGCCGGCACGGTGTGCCGGCCAGTTCGCCTATCGTGGCATCCAGTTCGGCTGCTGGCATGGCCGCCAGCGCGGCCCATTCCGGCAAACGATGCCCGGCAGTCAGCAACAACTCCTCGCCGAGCAGCGCAAACACATGCGCGGTGGCGGCAGCATCGGGGGCAGTGAACAGGGGCAGGAAGGTGCTCATGCCCCGAGTCTATCAGCCAGCCGTGACCGTTGCAGTGTCGATTGTGTGCAGTGCGCCATCGTGAAAGCGCACCAGCTCGCCAGCCTGGAATGCTGCCGTCTGCGGCATTACCGCCGAGGGCCGGCCCAGCTCGCGCAGCAAGGTTGCACCGTGTGAGAGCTTGCCACCACTGCGCGCGATGACCGCGCTGGCGGCGCGATATTGCGCGTGCTGGCCAGGGTCCAATGTGTCGACGATCAGGATCTCGCGGCCGACACGACCTTCCACCAGCCCCGGCACGATGACGAAGCCATGCTGTTGCCCCTGCCCGCCGCTGCCGTCCTGCCAGAAGCTGTCGTTGCGGCTGCGGGCTGCCGGGTGCGGTGCAAACCAGTGCGGCCGCTCTGCTGCCGGCATGGCCTGATGCAGGCGATGGAAGATGCGCATCAGATTGTCGCGATACCATTCACGCACGGCGATGCAATAGCCACGCACGCCGGGCAGCCCGCAGCGGAACGCCAGGCCGAGCGCGCCTTGTGCCGAAGGTATTGCGGTGAGCGGCAGTGGCGCGACGGCAGGGCGCGGTGTGGCCGGATCGCTTTCAAACGGCAAGCGGTGCGGCGCAGATTCGGGGGCGCGATAGCAGGTGGCCGGCTGGCCAAGCGCCGCGCCGCCACTGGTGGCAATGGCTGCGGCGATGCACAGGTTGCCCTGTACGGTGAACAGATAGAAGCGGCACAGCCAGTCGGCCAGCAATTGGCCGTCGGCGCCGCTGGCTTGCAGTACCTGCAGCTCGGCGTCGAAGCGTTGCAGGCCGGCGGGTAATTCCTGCAGTGCAGCGCGGCTGCGCCACAACATGCGCAGCAGGCGCGGGCCGTTGTGCAGCACCCGCCATGGCCGCAGGGGCAGGCTGGGCGCGGCACCGCCGATCTCGCCGGCATAGCCGCTGGACGGCAGGCCCCAATCGGCCAACCGGGCCAGGAACAGATCGCTGTTGATATAGCTGGCATCACCATGCACGGCGGTGAAGGGCTCGTTGTCGGCCAGCACACGGCTGTCCCAGCGTGCCCAGATGGCCGGAATGCTGGCGGCGGCATGGCGTTGCGCGCGCTCGATCAGCCGGCTGGGCTGCGGCGGCAGTATCTCGCCGATATTGGCCGCAGTCAGTTGCCGCCGCCACGGGTAAACCGTCACCGGCCGTGCCTGCAGCAAGTGCAGCTGCCTGCCATCCCACGCCCATTCGATATCCAGCTGTGCATAGTGGAAGGTGCGCACCACCTGCTGCAGAAAATCCCACAGCCGCTGCCCGCTTAGTCCATGGCCGGGGGCCAGCTCGCCCTGATTCCAGTCGCCGCCCAGCCGCGAGCGTACCGCGCGTTGCGGTGTGGCTACGCCATCGGCCAGCGCGGACAGGTGCCCGCTTACCCATTCCACCTCCACCGCCAGATGCCGGGCAAAGGCGATGCCCGATACCACGGGTTCGACGAAGCGCTGCACCACCACCTCGCCGATGCCGTCATCGAGCAGCGATTGCACCACCCCCGGCACGTCGGCAGCGGCCACGCGCAACAGGCTGCGCGTCAGCCCGGCGTTGGCGCAATCGGCCTGATCTTCGTGCGCGCCGGATGAGCGCACGGCCCACAGCGCGTGGGGGTGTTGCGCCAGCAGCAGGGCAATGGCGGGGTCATCTGCCTGCCGTGCCGTCATGCGTGCCGGCACCGGCAGGCCGGCCAGCTCGGCCAGTTGCAAGCGGCCGGCCTTGCCGTGCGCCGGGAAGGATGCTTGCTGCGCGCCGCGCTGCTCCAGCCATGCAGCAAAGCCGGCCGCATCATCCAGCCACGGGTAATGTCCCCAGTCTGGCTGCAAGGTGATGGCCAGATCGGCGCGGCACAGTATGGCCTCCCACGCGGCAGCTTGTTGCCAGGCAATCACGCCGTCTGCGCCGCCCCACACCAGCTCGATGGGGCGGGTGATGCGGTCGAACAACTGCAACGCGCTTTCGGGCTGCACGATGTCCCAATAGGGCAGGAACGCGCGACAGTGGCGGTAACCGTCGGCAATCAGGCGGTAGCGTTCGGCTGGCCATGATTGGCGGCTGAACTGGTGCGCGCGCCACTGCGGCTGGTGGGCCAAGACCCGGTGCGCCAGCCGGCGCAAGGGTTGCCAGCGCATCAAGCGCGGCAGACGGCGAGTCCACAGGAAGGCGCCGACCGGCGATTGCAGCACGATACGGCTGAAATGATGCGGCGCTTTGACCGTGGCATGCAGCACCACCAGCGCATTGGCGCCGACGGCGTAAATCGCGCTGCCGGCTTGGGTCTGCGCCAGCAGGGCATCGGCCAGCTCGGCCAGACTCTGGCAGGGCGGCGCCGGATTGTCGCCAAAGCCGGGCAGCTCGACCGCTTGCGCCTGGTATTGCTGGAAGTGCGGCAGTGCATCCTGCCACCAGCGGGCACAGCTGCCGTTGCCGCCCAGCAGGTACAGCGTGGTTTGCATCATGGGCGTTCGCAATGGCGGCGCAGCGCCCGCAGCCGCCGGGTGGTTTCAAAATGGAAATAGCGCAGCATCAGCGGCTCCAGCCAGCGCAGCCAGGGCTGCGCGCTGATGTGGTAGCGAAAGCGTGCCTCGCAGCCGTGCTCTCCCGCCGGGTGGAACACCCAGCTGCCGGCAAAAGACTGCAGGAAGAACGGGCCGCGCGTCATGCTGATGGCGGCGCGCTCGCCCGGTTTGACGGACACGTAGGCCACTTCCATCTGCATGCCCAGCCAGCTGGTGATGCGTACCTGCACCCCGGCTGCTTCGCGTTGCGCGCCGTGCAGATAGCGGGCGCACCGTGTGAACGGGTCCCAGCTGCGGCGGTGCTGGTGGCTTTGTGACGCGGCATAGGCCTGTGCCGCCGGTACGGCAATGCTGCAGCGGGTGTCGATTACCGGCATGGCGCACCGCCTGCCGGCAGTAGCCAGCCCTGATAGTGCAGCAGGTCCAGCGCCGGGCCGATGCCGATGCGCACGTCAAAATGCAGGCGGCCATCGTATTCGCGCTCGATGGCCTGCACGCGCAGCGCCCAGCGGGCCGGCAGGCGCATGCCCAGCATGCGCGTGGCCACGCTGTGCTGTTCCAGCGTAGTGCGGTGGCGCGTGCTGGCCAGTTGCAGGCGGAAGGGGCCGAATGATTCGTACAGCGTGTCACCGTCGGCATGCTGGGTCGATGCCATGCGGCGCTGGCCAAAGCTGCGCTGCCACAGCTCCCGCTTGCCCCGCTCGCGCAATGTGATGCTGCAAGGCTGCCTGGTGCCCTCGGCCGGCAGGCGGCCCAGCCACAGCAGCACGCGCAGCCAGCGCTGGCTGGCCCAGCGCACGTCGGCTTCGCCCTGCCAATGCTGCTCGTGTTCGCGGTGCAGTTTTTGCAGCAGCGGTGCCAGCCTTGGGTAGTCGGCACCGAGTACGCGTTCATAGAGTGTGCTCATGATCAGGCCTCCGCGCGCAGTGCGGCTTCAAGAGTGGGGTAGCGAAAGGCAAAGCCGCTTTCCTGCAGCCGGCGCGGGACCACGCGCTGGCCACCAACGAACAGCAGCGCCATTTCACCGGCCAGCCAGCGTATCGGCGCGGCCGGCACCGGCAGCAGCGCCGGGCGGTGCAGCACGCGCGCAGCGGTGCGGGCGAACTCGGCCTGCGGTTGCGCATCCGGGCTGACGGCGTTGTAGGCACCCTGCATGGTGGGGTCGAACAGCGCGCGGGCGATCAGCGCCACCACGTCGTCGCGGTGTATCCAGCTCATTACCTGCCGGCCGTTGCCCATGCGGCCACCCAGGCCAAGGCGGAACGGCAGCAGCAGCATGGGCAGCGAGCCACCGGGGCCGAACACCAGCCCCAGCCGCAGTACCACGCGGCGCAGGTTCATGTCGTCCACGCGCGCGGCGCTGGCCTCCCAGCGCTGGCACAGCTCGCCCATGAACTCGTCGGCCGCCGGGGCGGTTTCATCCAGTGCGACGCCATCCGGCCGGTCGCCGTAATAACCGATGGCCGAGGCATTGACCAGCACCGCAGGGCGGCGATCTGCCGCGTGTATCCAGTCCACCAGCGCATCGGTCAGCCCGGCGCGGCTGCGCATCAGCGCGGCCTTGCGTGCCGCGGTCCAGCGCCCGCCCACCACCGGTGCGCCGGCCAGATTGATGACGGCATCGAACACCCAGCTGCGTGGCAGCCCGGCCACGCCGCGCACGCAACGCACCTGGCCGCCAAACTGGTACGCCACGCGCAGCGGGTCGCGGCTCAGCACCGTGACTTCATGCCCGGCATCCAGCAACTGGCGCACCACCTCGGCACCGATAAAGCCGGTGCCACCGGTCACCAGCACACGCCGGTGCGGGCCGACAAAGGCATTGGGTGCTGACGGCTGCACTCGCCCCAGTTGCAGTGCCGCCCAGCCATCACGTACGCCGGACAGCGCCACGCCGATGGCGAACACGCTCAGCACCCGGCTGATCCAGCCATAGTCATGCCATTGCAACGCGGTGGGCTGTGGCCACCAGTACAGCGCCGCATGCACGGCCAGCAAGCCGAACACTGCCCCGCCGTTGATGGCCAATACCGTATGCAACACGCGCTCGCTGGCCGGCAGCTTGCGCGAGTTGTCCTCCACCACGAAGTCCCACAAGGTCAGCCCGACCTCGATGCCGACCAGCCCGGCCAGCACCGGCAGCCACGCGCCATGCCATTCCAGCCACGCCAGCCCGCCGAAAACCACGCCATACAGCAGCGCACGCACCGCATGGATGGCCAGCTCGCGCCGCGCCGACGGCTGGCGCGGCAGCGCCACGGTCAGCTCGTGGTGATAGAAGGTATCGAAGCCGCCCATCACCCCCTGCAACAGCAACAGTGCCAGTACCACGTCCATGATGTCCTCCCTTCCGTGCCGGGGCACGGCGTTGCGCAGATGATCCTATTTTATTCTGTAATTTCTGTTTGTACAGAAATAAAAGATGTCATGAGCACGCTGCTTGGCCTGAGAGGCGGTTGTGGTTGGTTTTGCAACGATGTTCTTATTGGAAACTGAGCGAGCAATAGCTGATTTGCACAGCTACACGGTGAAGTGTCTGCACATGGAAGTGCTCTGACTTGCGTCGGTACGAGCAATAAACTTGGGGAGGGCGCTTGATGATTTCGGACTGAAGTGTCCTCGAAAGCAGGGCTCGAACCTGCGTCCAGCCGGTTAAGAGCCGGCCGCTCTACCACTGAGCTATTTCGAGGACCTAGCCACTGTCTATGGATAAGCGCTGATCGTCAAGGGTGGCGACTTGTTGTTTTGCCAGAAAACCAGCCAGCCCTCTTCATTGCTGCGGCCAGCGCCGGGTGGCCGACTGCAACGCCGTGGACCAGTTCTGGGGTCGGTATGAATGGCGCTGACTGGCGGGTTTCTTTTGGCGCTATCCACCCTTTTGCTACTGGATCGACACCATGCTGTTTGCAGGTGGTTTCAACATCAACCTTGGTACATATTGCTTGCCCGGAAAGAACATCCCAAGGCGCGGGCAAGGCGGCCCAAACGGCAGTATCCGGGTCTAGTGACCCGCCGCTGAGGCGATGCCAGGCAGCCACATCCGCAGCCATCAGGCGCATGACTTTCCCGAGGCAAACCTCATTGACCAGCTGTTCCATGCCCAAAGCATAGGCAAGCGATAGCCATCCCGAACGTACCGTGTTCCATGCCCCGGCCAAGGCATTCCATGTGGTGGAGTCATCACCTCGCTTCACTATCATGCTGTCACGGTTGAAATTGCTTTTTTGCCACGTGACTTGCAGCAATGAGGAAATTTCTTCCAATTGCGCCAGATAGTCTGTAAATAGCGTCCACTTTTCGGTGTTTTCGAGATGAGCAACCACATCGGGATCAGGCATGATTTGCGCAATGGCATACCAGCTTGGTGCAACGGGTGCTTGCCGGAAGCGATTTAGCAACATGGCGGCCACTTCATCATATGCGGACGCTTGGCCTTGATTGGTAAATATGCTTCGCCGATTCCGGGCTGCTGCATAGTAAGCAATGAAACAGGCTGCGTCCGGCGATGTACAAAAATCCTCCCACCGAATCAAGGTCACCAGTCCGGCCTTGGCAATCCGTGTCGCAGCATATTTGCGCTGCTCCATTTGGTAGCACGCGAGCTTGCGTTCAAAACGCAGCAAAAAACGGAACAGCTTGTTATAGCGCCGCTTGGAAATATCCAGGCCAGCCAGCTTGCGCTGTTCTTCGTTGAGCCTATCTGCCTTGAAGTCGTTTGCGCCAACGGTCTTGCACAATGTTGCGGAGAGCTGTGCGATCAATGCCGCGACTTGATCAGGATCGGCAGATGCCTCGGTGGACAGCTTCGGTATTTCCTGAAAAAGCTCCGCAGCTTTGGCTGTCTGCGCGCTTGGTGGTACCGGACGTTGAAACTCCTCAAGCATCGAGCTGAATTGATGCAGGCCACGTTTGAATGAGGTTGCTGCAACTTTTTCCAGTAGTGCTTTCTCTTGTGGCCGCAATGTTTCGCCAAGCGCTTCGAGCACCAGCTCAGCCACATCTTCGGGGCGAGGTCGGCGCTGCAAGGACTCAAAAAGTGGTTCAAGTCGGTTCATTCTTTGGCTACCCGGACGGACGAGTTGTTGCTGCAACTTAACAGGCACTTCGCTTTTGCCAAACCACATCGGCGGAAATCAGCTCCAAGATATTACAGGGTCACGCTCTCACCCGTTTGCAGCCGCCACAGCGCCGCATAGCTGCCATTGGCGACCAGCAGTGCATCATGCGTGCCGGATTCGACGATGCGGCCGTGTTCCAGCACGTGGATCACGTTAGCGTGGCGCACGGTGGACAGGCGGTGGGCGATCACCAAGGTGGTGCGGCCGCGTGCCACCTGGGCCAGCGAGCGCTGGATGGCCGCTTCGGTTTCGTTGTCGACCGCGCTGGTGGCTTCGTCCAGCACCAGGATGGCCGGGTCTTTGAGGATGGCGCGCGCCAGCGCGATGCGTTGTCGCTGCCCGCCGGACAGCTTCTGGCCGCGTTCGCCCACAGGGGTGTCGTAGCCTTGCGGCAGCCGGGTGATGAAGTCGTGCGCTTCTGCCGCTTTGCCGGCAGCTTCGATCTGCGCGCGGGTGGCGTGCGGCATGCCGTAGCCGATATTGTCCGCTACGCTACCATCGGTGAGGAAGGGTTCTTGCGCCACATAGCCGATGCTGCGGCGCAGGTCCTGCAGGTCGAATTCGGCAACGTCGCGCCCATCCACCCGCACGCGGCCGTGCTGCGGCAGGTAAAAACGCAGCAGCAGCTTGATCAGCGTGCTCTTGCCCGAGCCGGTACTGCCGACAAAGCCGACCGTCTTGCCGGCTGGCAAGGTCAGGTTGATGTCGGTGAGCGTGGCATGCACGCCGTCGTAGCTGAAGCCGATGTTGTCGAACACCACCTCGCCAGCCACTTGCGCGCGCGGCAAGGCGGCGCCAGCGTAGGGGATGCCGATGGGTGTGTTGAGCAGCGCCAGCACCCGGTCGATGGACGCCATCGAGCGCTGGCACAGATCGGCAATCTCGGCCAGGCCGGTAAACGGCCACAGCAGCCGCTGGGTCAGGTAGACCAGCACGCTGTAGCTGCCGACGGCGATCTGCCCGTGCAGCGCCATCCAGCCGCCGTAGACCAAGGTCACGACGAAGCCGGCCAGGATGGCCATGCGGATCACTGGGGTGATGGCGCTGGACAGGCGGATGGCTGCGGCATTGGTCTGCACATAGTTCTGGCTGGCCGCCTCGACATGCGCGGCTTCGAAATCCTCGGCGGCGTAGCTCTTGATGGTGGCGATGCCATACAGATTGTTGTTGAGCCGGCCATTGATCTGCCCGGCTGCCTCGCGCACCTCGGCATAGCGCGGCGCCAGCCGGTTCTGGAACCAGAACGTGCCCCACAGGATGAGCGGCACCGGCAGTAGCGAGATCAACGCCAGCTTGGGCGCCAGCGCAAAGAACACGATGGAAATCAGGATGGACGAGCAGACGATCTGCAGGATGGCGTTGGCACCGGTGTTGAGAAAACGCTCCATCTGGTTGATGTCGTCATTCATCACCGCCAGCAGATTGCCGCTGGAGCGGTTCTCGAACCAGCCCAGCTCCAGCTTCTGCACATGGGCATAGGCTTCCTGGCGCAGCTTGTGCTGCAGGTTTTGCGCCAGATCGCGCCATTCCACCGAATACAGGTACTGGAACAGCGATTCGCCACCCCAGATCAGCACCGTCAGCACACCCAGCCAGATCAGCTGGCTTTGTGTATCGACCACGCCCAGCTTGGCGAGGAAGGAATCCTGCTTGCTGACCACCACGTCGACCGCCACGCCGATCAAGACCTCGGGCAGCACATCGAAGAACTTGTTCAGTGCGGAATAAATGCTGGCGAGGATGGCGCTGCGCCGATACTGGCGCGCGTGTTCGAACAGTTTGGCGAGCGGGGACATGGCGGCATTCGGTTATAAGGGCTGCGACAATATGCCCGAAAATGCGCAAGCCGTCTTGCTGTGCCCGGCTACAGCATCAGCGCTTTGTAGAGCAGCGACAGCCCGGTCAGCAGGGTGACCCCCTCGAACATGCGCTTGATCAGCCGGTTGCCCTTTACCAGTGCCCAGTGCGCACCCAGATAGCCGCCGATGACCGATGCAGCCAGCAGCACCGGCACCCACGGCCAGTAGATGCCGGCCTGGAAGGCCAGCGCCAGCGCGCCGGTGCCGTTCCAGAACAGGCCCACCAGCACCAGCGTATAGGCCACGGCAGATTTGTATTCCAGCCCGTACCAGCGCACCAGCAGCAGGGTGACGAACAGCCCGGTGCCGCTGGTGAGCGAGCCATTGAGTGCGCCGATCACGAACAGCATGGCACCGCCCAGCCAGAAACTGCTGCCGCTGCGGTTGCGCGGGTTGGCGGTTTGCCCGAGCTGCGGTGACAGCATGGACTGGATCGACAGGCCCATGGTCAGCAGCGCCAGTGCCCACAGCGCCGCATGCGGCGGCACTTGCAGGATCAGTACCGAGCCCAGCACCACGCCGGGCAAGCCGCAAGCCAGAATGAAGCCGGAAAAGCGCCAGTCCAGCGTGCCGGCACGCAAATGCTTGGCCGTCGCGCCCACGCCCAGCGCCACCGAAGCCAGCTTGTGCGTGGCCAGCGCCACGCCGAACGGCAGACCAAGGAAGAGCAGGATGGGCAGCTGCAGCAAGCCAGCACCGCCGCCGGCCAGTGCAGACAGGGTGTTGGCGACGAGCGAGACCGCGAAGAGCAGAATGGCGTCTAGCATGGGTGTTGGCCGGCAAGCAAAGCGCGCAGCATAGCGGCTTGCAGCAGCTCAGGCGAGGCAATCGGCGTGGCCGTGCCAGCAGGGCTGTGGTTCGCCTTGCTGCTAGTCGTCGCGATTGCGGTAGAACTCACGCGTTTTGTTGTTCAGTTCGCGGGTATCCAGCTGCCACAGGCCCAGCGGGCCGTGCACAAGCTGGAACTGGTGCGTGCTGCCGGTCTCGAACTGCTTCCAGTAGGCGGCTTCACGCTTGAACTTGAGCTGTGGCAGCGTGGTATCTACCGGCTGCAGTGTTGCCTCATCCTGCAGCTTGTAGGCGTAGCTCGCGGCAGGGCCAGCCAGGGCCTGATCCAGCCGTTTGGCTGCGGGTACCCAGGCGCCGCTGCAGGCCGCGCCAAGCAGCATGCACAGCAGGATCGATTCGCGGCTGGGCACATTGGCGCGGCTGAGCCAGCGGTAAACCAGTATGGCCACCGCAATGGACAGCGGATACGACAGCAGCAGCAAGGTGGGCAGTCTGGGCTGAATCAGACGCATCTGGTTGGCAAAGCCCCCGTCGATCACGGCATAGGCCGCAACCAGCGCCAGTATGGCGAGCACCGCGCGCGAGGCCGGGTTCTTGTCCAGCGCGAAATCACGCAGGGCCTCTTGCGGCGGCGCGGCATTGCCGAGCAGGCGGCGGTACAGGTCGGCGGTGGCTTCGCGCGACTGCAGCGCATTCATGCCGGTATCGGCGCTGACCATCAGGGCATCGCTGGTGCCGAATTGCAGCCAGTGCAGGTTGGAGCTGCCCAGCCCGTGATTGCCCCACCAGCGGATTTGCGCAGGATCCAGCGCAAACTGGCGGTCGATTTTTACGCCACCAGGGCCCTCGGCCAGCAGTCGGACGCCTTCCTTGCCGATGACGGCCACGCCCTTGGCGCCAAAGCCCTGCATCTTGAACAGGTTTTTGAACTGCGCTGTCGTGGCGATATTGACGCGATGCCACTGCTCGTCCGGCCCCAGCGCCAGTTGCTCGATCACACGCTGTTGTGCCGCCTTGAGCTGGCTCACCCTGCGCATCAGCACCACGAACAGTGCAAGCAGGCCCAGCACGACAAATACATTGAACAGCAAAAGCAGTTTGATCGGCATGGTGGTGCTTCAGGGCTGGAATGCATCGATCATATGACGGATGGCGCAAGTTTGCTGTTGGTTCTGCGCATCAGTTGCATACGCGCGTCATGGTGCCCGTGGCCTGCGCCATCAACTGCGCACGTTGATAGAACTGCACTGCATCGGCATAGCTGTCGCTGTCGAGCTGCCAGAAGCCCAGTGGCCCGTGCGCCAGCGTGAATTGCTCCGTGTGCCCCTTGGGGCAGGGCGCCCAGTAGCCCCGGGTGCTGCGCAAATCCAGATCGGGCAGGCCGGCAGCCCGGAAGTAATCAGTCTGCTGCATGGCATAGGCGTGGCGTTGCGGTGTGGCGAGTATGCGATCAAGTTGCAGCAGCCCGGCCAGACCACCCGCCAGCAGACTGCCAAACAACAGCACGCTCAGTAGCGCAGCAGCACCCTTGGGGACCTGATCGCGCAGCAGGGCGCGCAAGGCGAGGCCGGCACCCAGCAAGGCGGGCAGGGCGAGCGCGGCCAGCAATAACGGTTTGCCCGGGTGCAACAGCACCCAGCGCGGCGCCAGTACCAGTTGCCACAGGGCATAAAGCCCGAGCACTGCAAATGCAGTGGTCACCCTTTGCGCAGCAGGGTTGCTCTCCAGCGCAAAGCCCGCCACTGCAACGCTGGCAGGTGTGGCATCGCCCAGCAAGGCACGATAGAGGCTGGGGCTGCTTTGCGCGGCCATCTTCACACCACCCGCCGGGCGTACCCGCAAGACTTCACCATTGCCCAACAGCAGCCAGTAGCGATCCAGCTGGCGCAGGCCATGGCGGCCCAGCCAGCGGATATGCTGCGCATCGCGCGGGAAGTACTGCTCCATGGCCGGGCCGGCCAGCGTTTCGGCATGCAAGCGCAAGCCGTTTTTGCCGACATTGAGTACCCCGGCCGCATCGCTGTCGTGCAGCGGCCAAAGGCGTTTGCCATGGGCCGGCGTACAGATGTCCACGGTGATCTGCTGCTCGCCCGGCTGCGGCGGGTGCGCCGTTTGCAGGCGTTGCCGTATTGCTTGCAGCGCTTGCTGCTGGCGGCGGGCCTGTAGCAGACGCACCAGCAGCAAGGCGGCGATGAGGATCAGCGGGAAAAGAATGAACAGTTTCAGAAGCAGCATGGCAAGGCAGTCGGGCAGCTAGAGCCACGACCATACCCGATGCAGCGCCAGCCGGGCGCACCAAGTCCTGCTGGTGTTGCAGCCATGCTGCAACGGGCAAGGCTGTCGCACCCGGATGGAGGCCATTGCCGATTCACTGGCTGCAGAAAGGCAAACCCGGCGAGGCCGGGTTGCTGATGCGGCCTGCCCGCTGATCACGGCCGACAGGCGCTTACCAGGCCTCGCGCTCGATCACGTTGCCGTCCAGCACCACCTCCACCACGTTCTGGCCGCCGCGTATGCACACATTGTTGCCACGCTCGGTGCTGTCGCTGATGTCGATGACCAGCGGGGCGGGCGCGCCGTGTATGCCCTGACGGATGCGCCGCTCGATGCCGTAGTCGTAGAACATCAACGGCGCGACCAGAATCAGCCGGTTGATCGGCTGTCCGCCCACCAGCATGTTGAACTGTGCCAGCAGGCCGGGCAGGCGCTGCTGATAGCTGGAGTTGTCCGCCGCGAACTGCACCACGTGCAGGCCGACCAGCATGTGCTGCATGACTGCACTGATGGTAAAGCAACTCGTGACGCCGACGTGCACCAGCGTATCGGTGCGGTTACCAACGTCCAGTTCGTCTTCCGCAATGAAAATGTCTGCCATATGTGCTCCCTGTGGCACGCGTACGTGCATGTTATGTGTGCTTGCTTCAGGCAAGTGCTATGGCAGGGTAGGACGTGACGGTGGAAATGCCAAAGACATACGCGGGTGTCAACGCGGCCGGGGTGCATCGCAGGCAGCACGCAGCTTGCCTTTGTGCGCGGTCAGCGTACAGCGCGGCGTGCCTATGGGCAGGGCGAGCTGCACGGTCTGCTCGCTGCCGCGATAGCGGCACACCAGATACAGCCCGCGTCCTGCTTGCTGCGCATCCCGCCACTGCGCCTCGGGCAGCGTCCAGACCGATTCGCGATTGTTATCCGGCAGCAGCTCGCCATGTTGGGCAGGGTCACCTTCCAACACACTGGCATCCCGCAGGATGTTTGCCTTGTTACCTTGTGGCAGCGAGGCGGGGCATTGCAATGCCGCAGCAGCCAAGGCCGGCGCGGTCAGCAGGCTGCAGAGCAGAATGAATCGTATGGACACCGGCAAGCCCCCCGCAATGGAAAGCCGCCAGTGTCGGGACGACGCTGGCGGCAGGCAAGTGAAGCGGCTTACATCGTTGCCCGCATTCGCCAGCTACTGGGCCAGCTTCGCCGCCGCATCCCGCAACGCGGTGCGCAGCCCTTCTTCCACCACCGGGTGATAGAAGGGCATGTCCAGCATCTCGTTGATGGTCAGCCCCATTTGCAGCGACCATGCCAGGGTGTGGGCGATGTTTTCGGCGCGCGGGCCCAGCCATTCGGCGCCGAGGAACGCGCCGGTCTGTTTGTCGGCATATACGTGCATCAGGCCACGGTTTTTCAGCATCACGCGTGAGCGGCCCTGGTCCTCGAAGCTCACTTCGCCGGTGACGAAACTGCCGGGAGCGAGGTCGGCAAAGCGTTTGCCCACCATGGCGATCTGCGGATCGCTGAATACCACGGCGATAGTGGCGCGGCGCAGGCCGGGTTGCACGTCGGGGTAGCTGGCGGCGTTGCTGCCGGCGGTTTTGCCCTCGTCGGCGGCTTCGTGCAGCAGCGGCAGATAGTTGTTGGCGTCGCCGGCGATGAAGACCGGGCTGTTGCCGCACTGCAGGGTATCGCGGTCGAACAGCGGTACGCCGCGTTCATCCAGCGGCAGGCCGGTGTTTTCAAGGCCGAGGTGCTGCACGTTGGGTGCGCGACCGGTGGCGACCAGTACGTAATCGAAATGCTCGGTCACGCTTTCGCCGGCCAGGTTCACGTAACGGATCAGAGCCTCGTCGCCATTGTTGGACAGGCGCTCGATGGTGGCATGCGGGTCAAGGTAGAACTCCTGTTGGAAGGCCGTGCGGGCGTAATCGCGGATGGCCGGATCGCTCAGCGGGCCGACGCCGCCGCGTGCGCCGAACACGCGCACATGCACGCCGAGGCGCGACAGTGCCTGACCCAGCTCCAGCCCGATCACGCCGGGGCCGAATACGGCCACGCGGCGCGGCAAGGTGTGCCAGTTGAACACATCGTCGTTGATGATGAGCCGGTCGCCCAGCGGCTTGAACGCATCGGGGATCACCGGGCTGGAACCGGTGGCAATCACCACGCGGCCGGCCTTGATGACGGTGTGGTCGTCCACCTGCAGGGTGGTGTTGTCGATGAAGCGGGCATGGCCCAGCAGCTTGTCCCCGGCCGGGATGCTGTCCACGCCGCGCACCACGAAGCCGACGAAACGATCACGCTCGCTGCGCACGCGGGCCATCACGGCCTCGCCGTCAATCACCACGTCGCCGGTCACCTGCACGCCGAAGGGGGCCGTGTGACGGGCTTCGTGTGCGGCCTCGGCGGCGGCGATCAAGAGCTTGGACGGCATGCAGCCGACACGGGCACAGGTGGTGCCATACGGGCCGCTTTCGATGATGACCGCGCTGCGGCCGGCGGCTTTGGCGGCGCGATAGGCGGCGAGCCCGGCCGTGCCGGCGCCGATCACGGCAACGTCGATATGCAATGTATTCATGGCGTGCTCCTTGCGGGATACGGGGCAATGGATGGGCTGGATCGTGCTGGATCACAACACGATCTCGTCCTTCTACTGCAGCGGGCGGGTGGCCCGATCTGACGGCATTACTTTACGAGGTACTTTTCCAGCGCATCGGCGCCGCCAATCAGCTTGCCGTTGATGAACACCTGCGGCGCGGTCATTTCGCCGGACACGGCGCCCAGTACCTTGCCGCGTATCTTGTTGTCCAGCGGGACATCGACATAGGCAAAGCCTTGCTGCTCCAGCAGGGTCTTGGCACGCGCGCAGTGCGGGCAGCCCACCTTGCTGAACACCACCACCTGATCCGGCACCGTGGCCTTGGGGGCGATGTGCTGCAGCATGGTATCGGCGTCAGACACTTCAAACGGGTCGCCTTCCTTTTCCGGCTCGATGAACATCTTTTCCACCACGCCGTCCTTCACCAGCATCGAGTAGCGCCAGCTGCGCTTGCCGAAGCCCAGGTTGGTCTTGTCCACCAGCATGCCCATGCCCTCGGTGAATTCGCCGTTGCCGTCCGGGATCATCACGATGTTTTGCGCTTCCTGATCCTTGGCCCATTCGTTCATCACGAAGGTATCGTTGACCGATACGCACAGGATCGCATCGACGCCGTTGGCCTTGAACACCGGCGCCAGCTCGTTATAGCGCGGCAGATGGGTGGACGAACACGTCGGGGTGAACGCGCCCGGCAGCGAAAACAGTACGACGGTCTTGCCGGCAAACAGTTCGTCGGTGGTGACATCCTTCCACGCGTTGTCTTCACGAACGCGGAAAGTGACATTGGGGATGCGTTGGCCTTCCTTGTGGTTCAGCATGGTGTGGTTCCTTGTGGGTTCAGGCTTGCTGCGTTGCAGCGACAGGACGGAGTATCCCGGCCGGGCCATCATTGGTCTAATTGATTGTTTTTCTTGTGTTGGTTGTAAAAATCTATTGGTTTGCTCCGCCTGCACGCATTGACTAGGCTGGAAGCGCTGATCGCAATGACAGAGAGGGGTAAAGATGTCCGCGACGCAGTTTGATTTGCCGTTTGTGCCGGCTTCATGCGACCAGTGCCGCGATGCGGCCGCGCTGGGGTTCGGGTTCACCATGGCATTCCAGCCGATTGTGGATGTCAGCAGCGGGCAGCCGTTCGGCTACGAAGCACTGGTCAGAGGCGAGCACGGTGAGTCCGCAGCCGAGATTCTGGCCAAGGTGAATGATGGCAACCGCTACCGCTTCGATCAGGCCTGCCGGGTGAAGGCGATCGAGCTTGCCGCTGGCCTGGGTTTGCCGCAGCGTCCGGCATGCCGGCTGTCGATCAACTTCTTGCCCAACGCGGTGTACCGGCCCGAGACCTGCATCCGGGCCACCTTGCAGGCCGCTGCACGCTTCGGGCTGCCGTCCGCGCAGCTGATGTTCGAGGTGACCGAAGGCGAGCGCGTTGCGGACAGCCAGCACCTGATCAACATTTTCGATGCGTATCGCCGTCAAGGGTTTACCACTGCAATTGACGATTTCGGCGCCGGGTACTCGGGGCTGAATCTGCTTGCCACATTCCAGCCCGATGTGCTGAAAATCGACATGGAGCTGACGCGTGGCATTGACGCCAGCCCGGTCAGGCAGGCCATCGTGTCCGGCGTGCTGCTGGTATGCCGGCGTTTGCAGATTCAGGTGATTGCGGAGGGGATCGAGACCGAACAGGAACGGGCTACCCTGCAGGATATGGGCGTGGTGTTGATGCAAGGCTATCTGTTTGCCCGCCCGGAGGTAGAGCGATTGCCGCTCTGGCAAGCGCCCTGAGCTGGTGTCCGGCAGGGAGGCGCCAGCCACGTCCCCGGCTACGCGGGTGACGTGGCTGGCTCGTCACTCAGTGTCCGCCGCCCGCGCCCGCTGCTGCGCCGAACGGTGGCTTGGTGCGCCAGACGAAGAAGATCAGCAGGAAGAAGATGATGCCGGTCAGCCAGAACATCTCGCTGGTGGCAATCTGAAATGCCTGCTGGTTGATCACTGCCTCAATGCGGCCGTACGACGCGCTCTCCGACAGGCCCAGGCTTTGCAGCTTGCTCACGTAGTCCGCGCTGGCGGCACTGCTGCCGGTAATGCGTTCGGCCAGCCGTGCGTGGTGGAAGCTGGCACGGTGGTCCCACATGAACACGATGATGGCCGTGGCAAAGCTGCCCGAGATGGTGCGGAAGAAGTTGGACAGGCCGGATGCGGCTGCCAGCTTCTCCGGCGGGATGCCGGACAGGATGATCTGGTTCACCGGGATGAAGAAGCAAGCCACACCGATACCCTGGATCAGACGCGGAATGATCACCTGATTGAATGCGGTATCGAGGTTGAAGCTGGCATACCAGAACATGGTGGCGCCAAATACCGCGAACGAGATCGACGCCACCACGCGCAGATTGAGCTTCTGGATGTTCTTGCCGATGATGGGCGACAGGAAGAACGCCAGCACGCCCACCGGTGCGGTGGCGAGGCCAGACCAGGTGGCGGTGAAGCCCAGCACCGTCTGCAGCCACAACGGGAACAACACCGTACTGCCAAAGAAGCAGAACATGCCCAGGCTCAGCACCAGCACGCCATAGCGGAAGTTGTGCTGCTTGAGCAGCGACAGGTCCACCGCCGGGTGTTCATCGGTCAGCTCCCAGATCACCAGGAAGGTCAACGCCACGACGGCAATGATGGCCAGCGCCAGGATGTAGGGACTGGAGAACCAGTCCATGTCATTGCCGTTGTCCAGCACCAGCTGCAGGCTGCCGACGCCGACGAAGAGCAGGATCAGGCCGATGGTGTCGATCGGCTGCTTGGTGATCTTGGATTCACGACCCTTGAGCCCCGACATCACCAGCCAGCCGGCCAGGATGCCCACCGGGACGTTGATGTAGAAAATCCATGGCCAGTGATAGTTGTCGGTGATCCAGCCACCCAGCATGGGGCCGAAGATCGGTGCGACGATTACCGTCATCGCCCATAGTGCGAGCGCGAGGCCCTTCTTTTCGGGCGGGTAGTTCTTCAGCATCAGCGCCTGCGACAGCGGCACCATGGGGCCGGACACCAGCCCCTGCATGAAGCGGAAGAACACCAGCGAGTGCAGGCTGTCCGCCATGCCGCACAGTGCCGACATGATGGTGAACAGCCATACCGAGATGACAAAGCAGCGCACTTCGCCAAAGCGGCGCGCAAGCCAGCCGGTCAGCGGTACCACGATGGCAGCGGCCAGACCGTAGGAGCTGATGGTCCATGTACCCTGGCTGGCCGATGCGCCGAGGTCGCCGGCGATGTGTGGCACCGAGACGTTGACGATGGTGGTATCGAGTACTTCCATGAAGGTCGATACCGCCAGCGCCACGGTCAGCAGGGCCAGCTTGCCGCCGTGCAGCGGCGGCAGCTCGGCCGGCGGCGCGGCCGCCGGCCCTTTTGCAACTTCAGACATGAGTCGGTGCTCCGGCTGGACTTAGCGGTGGCCTGCGTTCTTGGCGATGATGGCGTCGGCGGTGGCTTCGGCCTCGGTCAGCGGCTGCTCGAAAGCCTTGGTTTCCATCACGGTATCGTTGCTCGGGTTGGAGGCCAGCACTGCGCCGTCGCGGTTGTGCGTGTCAACGGTGACGACGGTGGACAAGCCGATGCGCAGCGGGTGTTCCGTCAGTTGCTGCGGGTCAAGCTGGATGCGCACCGGTACGCGCTGCACCACCTTGATCCAGTTGCCGGTGGCGTTCTGTGCCGGCAGCAGCGAGAACGCGCTGCCCGTGCCGGCCGACAGACCCACCACCTTGCCGGTGTACTCGACCTTGCTGCCGTACACGTCGGCTTCGATTTTGGCCGGCTGGCCGATGCGGATGTTCTTCAGCTCGGATTCCTTGAAGTTGGCATCCACCCACAGCTGGTTCAGGGGCACGATGGTCAGCAGCGTGGCACCCGGCGTAACGCGTGCGCCCACTTGCGCGCTGCGCTTGGCAATCTGGCCCGATACCGGTGCCACGATGGCGTTGCGGCGGGCAGCCAGCCATGCCTGCACATAGTTGGCCTTGGCGGCCAGCACGCTGGGGTGATCGGTCAGCTTCACGCCGTCGATACCGGCGCTGGCAGCTTCGTATTGCTTCTGTGCGGCGTCGAGCGCGGCCTGGGCAGAGGCTACGGCCTGCCTGGCGTGATCGACGTCTTCGGCCGACACGGCTTGCTCGGCCAGCAGCGGGGCGCGGCGGGCCAGGTCGTCCTTGGCCTTGGCCAGATCGACCTTCTTCTGCGCCAGAGTGGAATTGACCTGCTCGGCATTGGCGTATTGCTGGCGCAGGCTGCGCACGGTTTCGCCCAGCTTGGCTTCGGCCTGGCGCAGCGACACGGTCGCATCGGCCGGGTCGAGCTTGATCACGTCCTGGCCGGCTTTCACGTATTGGGTTTCGTCGGCGCGGATTTCGGTAATGGTGCCGCTGACCTGCGAGGTCAGCGCCACGGTGTTGCCGCCCACATAGGCGTTGTCGGTTTCTTCGCGCTGGCTCAGCACCTGGGTGTAATAGGCGGCATAGCCAATGCCGGCGATGACGAACAGGGCGGTGGCGCCCAGCATCAGCGGCTTGCGACGATTATTGTTCGGGGTGGTTTCGGTAGTCATGCTGGCTCCGGGTAGCTCGGTGATGGCGCTGTATGTGTTATTCGGCGGCTGCGGTCTGGGCCGGGGCGGAATAGCCGCCACCCAGTGCGCGGGTCAGTGCAATGTCGGTGTCGAGGCGGGCCTGCTGCAGTTGCAGTGCCAGGTCACGCTGGCCCAGTACGGCCAGCTGTGCCTGGATTTGCGCGCTGCGGTCCACCAGCCCGGTTTTCAGGCGGGCGGTGGCGGCCTTGAGCTGGGCATCTGCCGCGCGTTGGCCATCGGCTTGCGCGCGGGTTTGAGCTTCCAGCCCTTGCGCGGCGACGATCTGTTGCGCCACGTCGCGCACCGCATTCACCAGTGCCTGGTTGTAGTCGGCAATCGCTTCGTCACGCTTGGCGCGCTGTGTGCCAAGCTGGGCGGCCAGGCGACCGCTGTCGAAGATGGGCAGGCTGATCGACGGCATGAACGACGCGGCACGGCTTTCCCAGTTGATCAGATTGCTGGTGTCGATCGAATCAAGGCCGAAGCTGGCGCTGATTTCGATGGTCGGATAGAACGCGGCCTTGGCCGATTCGATGCGCGACAGATTGGATTCAACACGCCAGCGCGCCGCCTGCAGGTCGGCACGGTGTGCCAGCAGCGCAAAGCCCAGCGAGGCCGGTGCGGCCGAATCGGCCTTGGGCAGCGGGCGGGCCTTCAGGTCGGCCAGTGCCTTGGCATCGCCACCGATCAGCGCGCGCAGTGCTTCGCGGTCCTGGCCGGCTTGCGATTCGAGCATGGCGATCTGGCGGTCGGTGACGGCAAGATCACCCTGCGCGGCCTGGCGGGTAGTGATCGGGTCCAGACCACGATCAACGCGCTTCTTGCGCAGCTCGTTCAGCGCCACTTGCTGGCTGCGCTGTTCGCGCAGCACGGCAAGGCGGGCCCAGTCGGCCTGCAGCTTGTAATAGGTCTGCGCCACCGTGGCGGCCAGCACCTGCTCGGCTTGGGCCAGATCGGCGCGGTTGGCGTTCACGTCACCCACGGCAGCGGCAATCGCCGCCTTGTGCTTGCCCCAGAAGTCGAAGTCATAGCTGGCGCGCAGGGTGGCCGAGTAATCGGTAAACCAGGTGCCGCCGATCGGGGGCGGGAACATGCCGTTGGCCGAGTAGCGCTGGCGGTTGATGGCGGCATCTGCCGTCACGTTCAGGCCATCGGCCGCGTGCTGGGTGGCGACGGCGGCTTCGGCAGTGCGCACGCGTGTTGCGGTGGTGGCCAGGCTGGGGGCGTCTTTCAGCGCAGCATCGATCAGGCCGGTGAGCTGGGCATCGTCATAACGTGTCCACCAGCGTGCGGCCGGCCAGCCTTCGCGCGCCAGCTTGATGCCGCTGGCCAGCTGCACGCCGGCTGCATCGCGTTGCTGCAGCGTGTCACTTTCCGGCGGAATGGCCGCACATGCCGCCAGCAGCAGGGCGATGGCCAGTGGCGTCAATACAGACGGCAATTTATTGATCTTTAAATAATTCATTTTTTAACCACCAGGATAAAAAAAGGGGCCGGAACCGGCTGGGGCCAATCCCGGGATATCTGATAGGGCTTTGCTATTCCAGCTCGCTCAGCACGCGCTTGAGCAGGCTCTCCAGCGTGTCGCGCTCGGCTTCGTTCAAGGTGTTGAACACCATATGAACGCGGTTGCGCAAAATCGGTAACAGTTGGCGCACGTTGTCGTCGCCACCGCTGGCCAGACGCAGGTCGACGCGGCGGCGGTCATCCGGATTGGGCGCGCGTTCCAGCAGGCCCTTGGCCACCAGTTCGTCGCAGATGCGCGTAACGTTGGCGCGCGATTCGCCGGTGGCCTCGGCCAGTTGCGACGGATTCAGCGTTGAATGGCACTGGCTGAACAGCATCATCAGTGCGGTAAAGCTCACCGGGTTGAGGTCATGCTCGCGCAGCGCATCGGTCATACGGGCGTGCAGGCCGGCGTAAACATGCTTGATCAGGTGCGTGAGCAGCACGTTCTGCCGGGTGGCGTCTGCCTCCGGGTCCTGCATGCGCTGGCAGACCTGATCGATTTTGTCCTCGGTCGACTTGAAGCTGGCCGGGGTGATGTAATGTTTGTTCATGAATAAATAGTACATTTTTTAACTATTTTTTTGCAACTGCTTTTTTCGACCGTTCGTCGTGTTGCCGATGGGGGTGTAGAAGGCAGTTGGGCGCCTGAACGGCGCCCGGAGGGGAATCAGCGCAGTGCGCGCTGCAGCAACGCGACCGTGCCGGCAATTGCAGCAAGCACCGCCAGCCCGACAAACACATGATCGCTGGCGATCAGTGAGGCCTGCCGGTCGATTTCTGCCGACCATTGCGCCAGCGTGGCGGTGCTGATGCCACCGGGCTGGAAGGCGTCCAGCGTGGCATGGTCGAAGCGGCTGACCAGATCGGTGCGTGCCTCGGCGCGTACGTCCTGCAGCAGCAGGCTGGTCATGCCCAGGCCCAGCGCGCTGGCCACCTCGCGCATGATGTTTTTCAGCTGATAGGCATGGGCGAAGTCGGCTTCGTCAAAGTCCAGATAGGTCATGCTGGCCACCTGCACCATGATGAGTACGAAGGTGGTGCCCTGCAACAGGATGGCCGGCACGATGACCTGCGTTGAAGCGCCCGGCATGGCGGCATGCGCCAGCCACAGGCAGACCAGCACCAGAACGGCAAAGCCGGCGGCAATCACGCGCCGTTTGCCGAACACGCGCGGAAACTGCCAGGTGTGGATCACGGTGCAGCACACGGTGGCCAGCCCGCCCAGGGTCAGCAGCAGGCCGGTGGTAGCAAAGTCATAGCCCAGCCCGTCCTGCAGGAAGGACGACAGCAGAAAGCTCCAGCAGCCATTGATCAGATAGAACAGGCCGTAAAAGCCCAGCCCGGCCAGATAGCGGCGGCTGCCCAGCCGGCGCACGTCCAGCCACGGGTCGGGGTGGCGGTGCAGTCGCGCGGCGATGAAGGCAACAATGGCGGCGCCGGCCAGCATCCACGGCACCAGCCCGGCCACGCCGCCGGGGCGCAGATAGCGCAGGTCTTGCAGACCATGCAGCAACAGCAGCGCACCCAATCCCATGGCCAGCACGGCCGGCCAGTCCAGATGGCCGACGGCGCGCTCGCCCGGTGCATGCGTGCGGCGCGGGTAAAGCAGCCACACCAGTGGCAGCAGCAGCGCTGCCGCGCCGGCCTGCAGCAGGAACACGCTGCTCCAGCCCTCGCGCATCACCAGCTCGGCCGAAATCCACGGCGCGACGGCCATCATGCCGTTGGCGCCGATGCCAAAGCCCCAGAACAGCGCCAGCCGTTCTTTGGGCTGGCTGACCACCTGCACGATCACGCGTGCCGCGGTGAACAAGCCGCCACCGCCCAGCCCCTGCAGCACGCGCGCCAGCACCAGCTGAGAGATATTGTCCGACATCGCACAGGCCAGCGAGCCAGCCACGAAAACAGCCAAAGACAGCAAGGTGTAGCTGCGGTAGCTGATGCGCTGCGCCAGCCGGCCGATCACCAGATTGGCGACGATGGCCGATGCGGCATAGGCGCTGATGGCCCACAGGTATTCCTCGGGCGAGGCATGCACGCCGCCCCGGATATGGCTGCCGGCAATGCCTATCATCGCGGCGGCAATGAAATCGATGCCGGTGACCAGCCCGGCAACCAGACCAAACAGATAAACCCGGATGCGCCCCATTTCCGGGTGTCTGGCAAGCATGGGGGCAGAGATCGCAGTATTCATCCATGCACGCTATATTGTATTCATGGCTGGATAAATGCCGCTTTGTGGAATGATTGTTCATCCATGCGAACAAACGACTGGAATGACTGGTATGTCTTTGCCACGGTGGCGCAGCTGGGCAGTTTTACCCGTGCTGCGGCGCGGCTGGAGCTGCCCAAGTCGTCGACCAGCCTGGCGGTGGCGCGGCTGGAAAAGAAACTGGGCCAGCGCCTGCTGGAGCGCAGCACGCGCACCTTGCGGCTGACCGAGCAGGGGCAGGCACTGCTGGACGATATCGCGCCGCTGTTTGCCCAGCTGGATGACGTGGCCGACGGCGTGACCGCGCAGGGTGATACGCCGCGCGGACTGCTGCGCATCGCCGCGCCGTACGAGTTCGGCATGCTGCAGCTGGGCGAGGCGGTCTGCGCGCTGATGGCGCAGCATGCCGGGCTGAGCATCGATGTGGACGTGAGTAGCGGTCCGGTTGATCCGCTGTCGGCCGGCTACGACATCACCTTTGCCGTCACCGCCCAGCCATTGCCGGATTCCAGTCGCGTGGCCAAGCGCGTGTTCAGTGTGGCGCGTGGCTTGTATGCCGCACCGTCGCTGCTGCGTCGCTACGGCCAGCCGGCCGACATTGCGGCGCTGGCCGAATGGCCGACCATTGCCAACCCGCATGAAACCGAATGGCAGTTTGAGGATGCTGCCGGCAACCGCGCCGCACTGGCGCTGGCGCCGCGGCTGCGCTCGCCCAATGCCGGCCTGCGCCTGCAAGCCACGCTGGCGGGACTGGGGGCGAGCATGATTGCGCAAACCTATTACGACAGCCAGGTAAAGCCGCGCCAGCTGGTGCAGGTGTTGCCGCACTGGCAACCCGACCCGCTGCGCGTCTATGCCTTCATGCCGGCGCGGCGGCTGACCCCGGCCAAGACACGTGTGTTCATGGACGCGCTGGAGCATTGGTTGCGCCCGCCTGAATGACGGCAGTGCGAAAAGCGCAAAATCGGACAAGCGACTGCGGGCATGCTCGGTGAGTCTATCCCTGCCGGAGCAAACATGGACCCACACAACCTGGCCGAAGAGCAGGCTGCCGATTACCAGCGCTATGCCATTGCCGGTACGCCTGATGAAATGGCGGCAACGCTGGCAGCCATTGCGGCACCGCTGGCGCCACCTCTGCAATTTCAGCAGGCAGGCTGGAGTACGCCGCAGCGCGACTATGCGCGCGCCTGCCGGGCGCTGACCGCCGAACTCTATCCGCAGCTGGTTGAGGAAATCGACGCCTATGCCGATGCGGCCCATGTCGCGCGTGACGACATGCTGTGGCATTACTCGCTGGGCGTAACCGGTGGCTGCAGCGCGGTGGCGGTGCGCACGCGCGACGGCATGGTGGTCGGGCGCAACTACGATTTCTTCTACTTTGAAAACCGCCGTCATTTGCTGACCACCCGCCCGGCAGGTCGTTACGCCCACGTCGGCATGCATGACGGCCTGGCCGGTGGCCGCTTTGACGGCATGAATGAGCATGGTCTGTTCGTGTCGTTCAACGGCGCGGGCGAGCATGCCGACCCGGCGCCGGTGGGGCTGACTTTCCACCATGTGGTGCGCTATCTGCTGGAGCGTTGCCGGTCGATGGCCGAAGCCCGCGCAGCGTTGCTGGAGCTGCCCATCAAGGAGGCCAAGAGCTATCTGCTGGTTGATGCTGGTGACGCCTGCGTGGTCGAGGCGCACACCAGCCGGCGCGCGGTGCGCGAGCTGGACGACAGCGGGCTGCTGCGCGTGACCAATCATTATCTGCACCCGGCCATGCAGCCGCTGTGCCCGCCCTGGCCTAACTCAGAGGCGCGCTTCGATGCGCTGGGCGCGCTGCAGCCGGCCCAAGGGGCGGAGGAGACCGTCGCGCAGCTGCGGGCATTGCTGGCCGGGCACGACGCGCCGCTGTGCGGCCACCAGGATGGTCTGGCGACGTTCTGGAGCGCAGTTGCCCAGCCGGCCACGGGTGAAATCAGCTATTGCCTGGGCGCGCCATGCCGCAATCCGTGGCTGGCGGCCGGGCCGTTGCGCTGACAGCGCTGTATCTCGCCCCGCCGGCGCGGTAAAGTGCCGGCATGAGCAAGAAACTACCCCTATACCGCATCCTGCAGAATCAAGGCTTTGGCACCCGCAAGGGCTGTCAGCTGATGATAGAAGAGGGCGACGTCAGCGTGGCTGGCGCAGTCATCACCAAGCCCAAGGCCGAGTTCGACCCGGCCGGGCTGGTGTTCAGCGTGTTCGATGAAGAATGGCTGTACCGCGAGCACCTCTACATTGCGCTGAACAAGCCGGCCAACTACGAATGCTCGCGCAAGCCGTCGCACCACCCCGGTGTGCATACGCTGCTGCCCGAGCAATTCACCTGGCGCGAAGTGCAGCCAGTGGGCCGGCTGGACCACGACACCACCGGCTTGCTGTTGCTGTCGGACGACGGCGCCTTCATCCACGCGCAAAGCCACCCCAAGCATCATCAACCCAAGGTCTATGTCGCCACCCTGGCACAGCCGGCCGACAGCAGCCTGACCGATCAATTGCTGGCCGGTGTGCAGCTGCACGACGAACCTGCGCCGCTGGCGGCGCAGGTGGCACGGCTGATCGACCCGCTGCATGTCGAGATCGTTATCGATCAGGGCAAATATCATCAGGTCAAGCGCATGCTGGCTGCGGCCGGCAACCATTGTGCAGCGCTGGCGCGCGTGCAGATCGGCGGGCTGACGCTGGACGCGCTCGGGCTGGCCGAGGGGGAATGGTGCTATCTGGATGCGGAACAACTGGCGGTGCTGAACCGCGAGGATTGATGCACCGCTGGTTCGCGGGCAATAAAAAAACGGGGCGTCAGCCCCGTTTTTCATGTGTACCAACGGTTGGCAGTGCTTACTTCTTTTTCTTGGTCGCCGCAGCAGCCGGCTTGGCAGCAGCGCGCTCCTTGGCCAGCAGCTCGTTCACTACGTCCAGCGCACCCGCGTCTTCACGGCCGGAGACCTTGTATTTGCCGTTGATGATCAGCGTCGGCACGCCTTCGATGGCGTAGGTACGGCCCATGTCGTCCAGCTGCTTCAGCTGCTGGGCGGTCGAGAAGGTATTGTAGTTGGCCTTGAACTTGGCCACATCGATACCCTGCTTCTTGGCCCAGTCAAACAACGTGTCGTCACGGCGCAGTTCCAGGCCATCTTTCTGGATGGCGTTGAACACGGCTTGCTGATACTTGCCTTCCACGCCCATGTTTTGCAGCGCCAGGAAAATCTTGGCGTGCGCCTCGATATCGTTGCGGCCCGGCCAGTACACATGTACACGGCGGAAGTTCACGTCCTTGGGCAGCTTGGCTGCCCATTCCTCGACGGCGGGCTCCAGGCGGAAGCAGTGCGGGCAGCCGTACCAGAAGAATTCGATCACTTCGAGCTTGCCTGCCTGCGCCACCGGCTGTGGCGCGGTCAGCTTGGTGTAGTCAGTACCTTCGCGGACTTCGGCATGGGCGCCGCCTGCAATGAAGGCGGCGATGAGACCGGCAGCGGCCAACCAGCGTTTGAACATGGGTGCTCCTCGTTGAATCTCTGTTGAAATGTATGTCATGGATCGGCCAGCGGCCGATCAGTTCCCTTTGACGACGGTACTATCCACGTTGTTGCTCTTGAGTAAGCCACGTGTCTTGTCCAGTTCGGACAGACTGGTGAACGGGCCGACACGCACGCGGTGCCAGATGCCCTTGTCGCCCAGGTCGGTACTCTGGATATTCGCTTCCACGCCCATCAGGGCCAGCTTGGCTTTGAGGTTGTCGGCATCCTGCTCGTTCTGGAACGCGCCCACCTGCAGATACGCGCCCTTGGGGGCTTCTGCCTTGGCCGGCTGGGTCGGCTCGGGCTTTCTGGTGTCAGCCTTGTCGCCTTTGTCGCTGCTGTCGTTCAACTGCGGCAGCACCTTATAGAAGTCGAGTGCCACGCCACTGGCCGCGCTGGCAGCACTGGCCACTTTCGGCGCCTGGGTGGCAAGAGGCTCATCCTTGCTCACGCCGTTGGGGCGCAGGATTTCCGGGCCCTTGTCGGTGCTGGTGGCTGGCGCCGAGCCGATGGCATCGGGCGGCGTATCCTGCCCGTTGCCCTTGCTCTGGAACGGGTTGGTGCCGCGATTGAGGAAGAAAGCGACAGCCACGGCGATAGCCACACCGACCATCAGGCCGATGAACAGGCCGGTCAGCATCGAGCTGCCGCCGCCCTTGGCGCGGCTGGCTCCGGTTGTGCGCGGTTTTTTCATGTCGCGGGCCATTTGCTATTTTCTCCGGGCGCTTGCGCCGCACTATCTAGTCTTACCCATGCCTGTTCGGGCAATGCGGGGGTGTTCTGGCTACTGCAGGGGGCGGGGTGTTTTCCACCCGTTCGTCGGCGGTGCCGACAGCAGTTCGGCGGATTATACGTGCGGCGGGCGTGGTTGGAGAAAAGCGGCGCATAAACCGTAACAATTTCCGCTGTCGGGCATGGTTCTCGCTCCGCTTACAGAGTAGAATGCGAATTGATCTCAATTAACAACACCGGGCGCGCATGCCCCGAACCGGGAGTCGGATATGAAAAAGACCGTCGTTGTTGCTTTGCTTGCTCTGGCCGGCCTCGCCCAAGCGGCCGAATACCCCATCGGTAAACCGGCCATCAAGGCCGGCATGGAAATCGGCGCGGTTTATCTGCAGCCGATCAAGATGGAGCCGGAAGGCATGATGAATCCGGTCGAAAAATCCGACGTGCACCTGGAAGCCGACATCCACGCGGTCAAGGGCAACCCGAACGGCTTTGCCGAGGGTGAATGGGTGCCCTACCTGCTGATCAAGTACGAAATCCAGAAGGTAGGCAGCAAGAACGTGATCAAGGGTGATTTCATGCCCATGGTTGCCAGCGACGGCCCGCACTACGGTGACAACGTGAAGCTGGAAGGCCCGGGCAAGTACAAGCTCAAGTACACCGTCCTCGCACCGTCTGAAAATCCGGGCGCGCACTTTGGCCGCCATGTGGACAAGGAAACCGGCGTGGCGGCATGGTTCAAGCCGTTCGAGCTGAACTATGAGTTCACCTATGCCGGCACTGGCAAGAAGGGCGGTTACTAAGCCTTGATCGGGCGCTGCATGGCAGCGTCCTTGTTGTGTTTTGCGCTCTGGAGTTCAAGCATGCGTCACTGGATGGCCATTGCGGCCCTTGCCCTTGCTGGTCTGGCCCACGCCGAAGACCTGCCCACGTTCAAGATCACCATCAAGGACGGCACCATTTCGCCCGCGCGTCTTGAAGCGCCTGCAGGCAAGCGCTTCAAGCTCGAAATCACCAATGCCGGCAAATCGCCGGCCGAGTTCGAAAGCATCTCGCTGCGCAAGGAAAAAGTGCTTGGCCCCGGCGTGACCTCGTTCGTGGTGGTCAACCCGACCAGCCCGGCCGAACACGTGTATTTCGATGATTTTCACCCGCAGGCCAAGGGCGTGCTGGTGATCAAGTAAGCAATCAGTTTTGGAGCTGCCGGCACAAGCCGGTGCTGCGATGCTGGCAAGGCACGCAAGCGGTGCAAGCCATGCCGCAAGTGCAGGCAATGTGGCCGGCAGGACTTTGTCAGCAGCTCTTGGGTAATTGAAATGCGGCGTGCGCCACTGGTGCATGCCCAGGCGAGGTAGCCCGTCATGGATCAGGTTCTGTTTATCGTCTGGCGCGAAAGCGTCGAAGCATTGCTGGTGGTCGGCATTCTGTATGCCTGGCTCAGGGCCAACCCGGCCGGCCAGCGCGGCTTGCGCTTTCTGTGGGGTGGCGTGGCTGCCGGCCTGGCCCTGTCGGGCCTGCTGGCGCTGGTGATTCTCGGCGTGGCCACCTTCCTCGATGATGACGGGCAGCAATACTTCCAGTCCGGCATGGCGCTGGTCGCGTCGGCGCTGGTGGTGCAGATGGTGTACTGGATGCGCAAGCACGGCCGCACGCTCAAGCGCGAGCTGGAGTCCGGGCTGGCCGACAATGTCGAGCGCTCCAACTGGTGGGGCCTCTTGGTGCTGGTGATGATCGCCGTGGCGCGCGAGGGCAGCGAAACCGTGGTGTTCCTGTACGGCACGATCGCCGCGGCAGACAGCGCGCAGATCGCGCCGTTCGCGCTGGCCGGTGCGGTTGGCCTGATTGCCGCATTTGCCACGTTCTGGCTGCTGCAACTGGGCGGCAAGCTGATTACCTGGCGCCGTTTCTTCCGCATTACCGAGGTGCTGCTGCTGTTGCTGGCCGGTGCGCTGCTGGTCAGCGGGCTGGAAAAGCTGGTGTCGGTCGGCGCGCTGCCGGGCATCGTTGACCCGCTGTGGAACAGTGCCGGCCTGCTGGATGACAGTCATGGCTTGGGCAAGCTGCTGGCCGACTTTGCCGGTTACCGTGCACAACCGGCGCTGTTGGTGCTGCTGGTGTGGGTAAGCTACTGGATCAGTACCTCCGTCCTGCTGCGCCGCGCCAGCCGGTCAGCCTGAACGCCCGCCCTGCGTTAAATTAGCCGATGACAACCTTTCAAGCCGTGAATTCCATGGGCAGCCGCGTGGCTGCCTTTGGGCATTTCCTGCAACGCCACAAGCGCGCGCTGCGCAATCTGCAGTGGCTGATCGTGCTGGTGTATGCCTTCCTGCTGATCGTGCCGGCGTGTTTGCCGCTGCCGGATGAAAAAGCGCACGTCTTCAATAATCTCACCGTGGTGGCGCAGTTTGCCTTCTGGGGCATCTGGTGGCCTTTCGTGCTGGTGTCCATGCCGCTGTTGGGCCGCGCCTGGTGCGGTTGGCTGTGCCCCGAAGGCATGCTGACCGAATGGGCCAGCGAGCGCGGCATCAACAAACCGATTCCCAAGTGGATACGCTGGGGCGGCTGGCCCTTTGTCGCGTTTGCGCTGACCACCATCTATGGCCAGCTGGTCAGCGTATACCAGTATCCGCTGGCGGTATTGCTGGTGCTGGGCGGCTCGACCGTTGGTGCCATGGCGATCGGTTATTTGTATGGCCGCGAAAAGCGCATCTGGTGCCGCTACATGTGCCCGGTGAACGGTGTGTTCAACTTGCTGGCCAAGCTGGCGCCGTGGCGTTTCAAGGTTGATGAAGATGCGTGGCGTGCCTCGCACGGCAAGAAGGTGATCCCGATCAACTGTGCGCCGCTGGTGCCATTGCGCCACATGCAGGGCGCCGGTGCGTGCCATATGTGCGGCCGCTGCAGCGGCCATCGCGATGCCATCGAGCTGGTGGCGCGCTCGCCCGAAGAAGAAGTGGTCAAGGTCGAGAAGGGTGATGGCTGGCAGACGGCATTGATCGTGTTCGGCATGATGGGCCTCGCTACCGGTGCCTTTCTGTGGAGCAGCAGTCCGTGGCTGGTGGCGCTCAAGCAGGACATTGCCAGCTGGCTGATCGACCGCGACATCATGTGGCCGCTGGCCGACAACGCGCCGTGGTGGATGCTCACCCATTACCCCGAAGTAGGCGACAGCTTCAGCTGGCTGGATGGCGCGCTCATCCTGGCCTTTATTGCCGCCGGCGCCGTCGTGGTGGGTGGCGGGCTGTGGCTGGCGCTGTGGCTGGCCGACCGTGCGCTGCCGCAGCGCAGCGCCGGCAGCCTCAACAAGCTGGCGCTGGGCTTCATTCCGGCGGCGGGCTGTGGTGTGTTCCTCGGCCTGACCGCCACCACCATCACCTTGCTCAAGCACGAGGGCATGGGTACCGACTGGGTCAACACCGTGCGCTTTGGCCTGCTGGCACTTGCATTGGCCTGGTCGCTGCGGCTGGTGTGGCGTCTGTCGGTACAGCGCGGTGCCGGCATCATCCGCAGCGCCGCTGCGCAGCTGGTTCTGGCCGGCGGGCTGCTGCCGTTCGTCGCCGCCTGGGTGTATTTCTTCGTCATCTGGTAATCACCCGATTTTCAATGCTGCACTGCAGCGTGCACAATGCACTGCAGTGCGGCACCGGCTTGGTGCTGCCAGACGCGGCGTTGCGCCGTATAATCTCCCGCTTTGTAATATATCTAGACAGGATTTGCGATGTCCGACGCAGCCAATAAAGCCTGGTCAGGCCGTTTCAACGAACCGGTATCCGAGCTGGTGAAGCGCTATACCGCTTCGGTTACCTTCGACAAGCGTATGGCTGAAGTCGACATCCAAGGCTCGCTGGCGCATGCCGCCATGCTGAACAAGTCCGGCGTGCTGTCGGATGACGACCTCGCCGCCATTCGCGGCGGCATGGCCGACATCCTGGCCGATATCCGTGCCGGCACGCTGGAATGGAGCATCGACCTCGAAGACGTGCACATGAACGTCGAGCGCCGTCTGACCGACAAGATCGGCGATGCCGGCAAGCGCCTGCACACCGGCCGCTCGCGCAACGATCAGGTGGCCACCGATATCCGCCTGTATCTGCGCGGCGCCACCGATGCCATCGTCGGTCTGGTGCACGAACTGCAGCGCTCGCTGGTCGATCTGGCCGAGCAACACGCCGCCACCGTCATGCCGGGCTTTACCCATTTGCAGGTGGCGCAGCCGGTGACTTTCGGCCACCACATGCTGGCTTATGTAGAAATGCTGGGCCGTGATGCCGAGCGCTTCATCGATGCCCGCAAGCGCATCAACCGCCTGCCGCTGGGTTCGGCCGCACTGGCCGGCACCACTTACCCGATCGACCGCGAATACACCGCGCAACTGCTGGGCTTTGACAGTGTGACGCAGAATTCGCTCGATGCCGTCAGTGATCGTGACTTCGCCATCGAATTCACCGCTGCCGCCGCGCTGACCATGACGCACCTCAGCCGCCTGTCGGAAGAGCTCATCATCTGGATGAGCCCGCGCTTCGGCTTCATCGACATTGCCGACCGCTTCTGTACCGGCTCGTCCATCATGCCGCAGAAGAAAAATCCGGATGTGCCCGAGCTGGTGCGTGGCAAGACCGGCCGCGTCAATGGCCATCTGGTCGCGCTGCTGACCCTGATGAAGTCGCAGCCGCTGGCGTACAACAAGGACAACCAGGAAGACAAGGAGCCGCTGTTCGATACGGTGGATACCCTGTCCGACACACTGCGCATTTACGCCGACATGATGCGTGGCATCACCGTCAAGCCGGAAGCGATGGAGCGCGCGGTGAAGCAAGGCTTCGCTACCGCGACCGATCTGGCCGACTATCTGGTGAAGAAGGGCCTGCCGTTCCGCGATGCGCACGAAGCCGTCGCGCTGGCCGTGCGCTATGCCGAAGAAAAGCGCCGCGACCTGTCCGAACTGCAACTGGTCGAGCTGCAAAGCTTCTCGCCGCTGATCGATGCCGATGTGGTCAACGTGCTGACCCCCGAGGGCAGCCTGGCCGCGCGTGACCACGTGGGTGGCACCGCACCGAACCAGGTGCGCGCGCAGATTGCCCGCTGGCGTGGCCTGCTGGCCGCGTAAGCGCCGGCGCAACAGCCGCGTGTTGGCGTTGTTCCCGATAACCCCCTGCCCGGCAGGGGGTTATCTTTTGGGCGTTTCGTGTTGAGTTTTGGAGTTTTGGCATGTCGGTAACTCCGGCGCTGCGCTGGCAGTGGTATGACTTTGACGCTTTCGATGCACGCACCTTGTATGCCTATCTCAAGCTGCGCGTCGATATTTTCGTGGTCGAGCAAAACTGCCCGTATCCCGAGCTGGATGATCTGGATCTGCAGGCGCGGCATCTGCTGGGCCATGACGAGCAAGGACGCGTGCTGGCCTGCTTGCGGCTGGTGCCACCCGGCCTCAAGTATGCGCAGCCCTCGTTGGGCCGCGTGGTGATCGCACCGGCCGCACGGGGCACTGGCGCAGGTCATCAGTTGATTGCCGAAGCCTTGCGCCATTCGGATGCGCTCTACCCGGGCATGGCCCACCAGATCGGCGCACAGGCGCATCTGGCAGGCTTTTACGGCCGGCATGGCTTTGTGCAGAATGGGGATGTTTACGATGAGGACGGCATCCCGCACATCCACATGCTGCGCGCCGCGAACTGATGTCATGCCCGAACTGATTTCCCACATGATCTGCGCGCCGGAATTTGACGGCGCCGGCCACGTCATCGAAATCCATGTCACCACCGGTGACTGGGTCGCGCGCGACGCGCGGCTGGCCAGCGTGCGCTGGGAAGACGGCGAAGCCATCGTGCATGCGCCGGATGCCGGCAGCGTGTCGGCCTTGCTGGTCGGCGTGGGTGACATGCTGGGCAGCGGCGAGCTGCTGCTGATGATGGAAATCGAAGAAGCAGATACCGGCTGGCTGCCGCTGGATTTGCCGGCCGCGTGCGAGGTGCCGGCGCTGCCGTCGGTACGCGTGCCTGCTGCCGTTGTCAGTAGCGACGTGCTGCAGGTCAGCCGCGATGCCGCAGCGCTGGCAGCCAGGCTGGGTGTTGACCTGAGCCAGGTGCAGTCCGGTGCTCGCGGCGTGATCGAGCAGGCCGATGTGGAGCGGTATGTGCGCAACAGGCTGGCCGGCCCGCAGTGAGCAGATGCACAAGCCTGTTCGGCTTGGCACTGTTGCATGGTGTGGCCTAGGGTGGCTGAAGTAAGATGAGTTTGTTTTCGACGGCAGTGCATCTTCAACAGGAGTATTGAGAATGTCAGGCAAGTTCGTACTCAAACTGGCCAAGGATGGCCAGCACATGTTCAATCTGAAGGCCGGCAACGGCGAGATCATCCTGACCAGCGAGCTGTATCGCAGCAAGGATTCCGCACTGAACGGCATTGAATCGGTGCGCAAGAACGCGCCGGACATCAATCGCTTCGAGATTCGCGAAAACAGCAAGGGCGAGCCCTACTTCATCCTCAAGGCCGCCAACCATCAGGAAATCGGTCGCAGCGAGTATTACAGCGGCAAGGCTGCTGCTGAAAAGGGCATTGCCTCGGTGCAGAAGAATGCGCCGGATGCCGCGCTGGTTGACGAAACAGCCTGAGTGCAACGCCGTCATCATGAGGGCCCGACCGGGCCCTTTTTCTTTTTGCCACTGACCCCGGATATGCAGCATGGAAGCGCAACAGCACACCGTCCACAACCTGATCGTCCACCAATTGATCAAGGATCCGCACGGCCCGGCCTCCATTGCGCTGCGCCCGGGTGAAATGCGCGTTTCCGCAGCGGCGCAGCGGCTGATCGACCATCTGTGTTTGCGCTATGCCGAGCGCACAGGCAAGGGTTATGGCCGCTTCGAGGATGATGAAGACAACTTCCCCATGGCCCGCTTCGTGCGCCAGCACGTGGTCGAGCAATCCATCGACTTCATCACCTTGGCGCAGCTGATGATGCAGCATCTGCAGGTGCGTGCCGGCGAAGAGCAACTGGCCAGCGGCGGCTATGTACTGATCGCGCGTGTCGATGCCATGGGGCGCGATGTATTGCTGGTGGCGCTGATCACCGAAACGGTCGGCACCGCCATTACCGAGGGGCTGGACATCATCGACAGCGTGCATCTGGACCTGGGCAATGTGCGCGTGGCCGGCCGCATCGATCTGGAGGGCTGGCAGCGGGGCGCCGAGCGTTACATCAGCTTCCTCAAGGGGCGCGGCGATGTGGCGCATTACTTCAAGCTCTTCCTCGGCTGCAACGATGTGGTGCTGGCGCTGAAGGAAACCCAGAAGCTGGTGCAGGGCCTCACCCAGTTTGCCGAGCGTCAGCAACTGCCCAACGACACGCGCGATGCCTTGTTCGAGCGCGCACACGGCTATCTGGATGAAGCCGGCAGCGATGGCGAGCCGGTGAGCCTGGATGTGCTGGTACAGCGCGCCTGGCCCGATGCCCCGGCTGAGTTGCGTAACCAGTTTGCGCGCGAGGACGAGGGCGCCGTGTCCGGCGGCTTCATCCCCGACCGGCGCGCGATCCGCCCGCTGACCCACTTCAAGGCCAGTGCCGAGCACTGGAAGATCGAATTCGACCGCAGCAGTCTGCGCAGCGGCCAGGTGATCTACAACCGCGAAAACGGCACCCTGGTGCTGACCGAAATCCCTGACGATTTGCGCCGAGCCTTGCTGGGCGATGGTTGATAGTCCCGGCGTTCTGCAGTCCATGAGCGAAGCCGTTTTTTTGCCACAGCTGGCGAGCTGGTTGCGGAGCGATACCCACCGCTGGGCCGCCTTGCAGCATGCCGCCGCGTTGGGATTGCCCGACTGGTGCATTGCCGCTGGTTTTGTGCGCAATCTGGCTTGGGACAAGCTGCACGGCCATGCCGAAAATACGCCGCTGGCTGATATCGACCTGATCTACTTCGATGCTGCCGATTGCAGTTCAGAGCGTGACCATGTGCTCGAAGCTGCACTCACCCGCAGCGCACCGCAGTACGACTGGTCGGTGAAGAACCAGGCGCGCATGCACCTGCGCAATCACGATGCGCCTTACCGGGATAGTGTCGATGCGATGTCGTACTGGGTAAGCGAGGAAGATGCCGTTGCCGTGCGGCTGGAGGCCGACGGCAGCCTGCGCTGGCTGGGCGCCTTCGGTATCGACAAGCTGCAGCTGCTGCAGATCACGCTCAACCACAAGCGCCCCAAGCACGACGATTTCGAGCGGCGCATCCGCGACAAGGGCTGGCTGCAGCGCTGGCCGTTGCTGCGCGTGGTGCGCTGAGAGCCTGTTTGCCCGCTCGGCCATCTTTGGCGGATTAACCTGTATCAAGCCCCCGGCAACGCCAGGCGCTCACCGATTTTTGAAGGTGAAACAGCGGCTCTCCCTGATTGATTCCACTCCCCCCGTCCTCGCCTCCGCGAGGGAGCCTCGCTGTGCTCGTCAGCGGCACGAATCGGGTCTTTGAAAGTCAAGTATTTGCGGACATAACAGGCGCTGAGCGCCTGTTTGCCCTCTCGGCCGTCTTCGGCGGATTAACTGGTATCAAGCCCCCCCCCGCTTTCGCCACGTACCTCAGCGTACGAAGCTTAGCGTCTGCCCGTCATCCGGCACCAGCAGGCGCTGCGCCAGCCCCTGCTCGCGTGCCTGCTGCCGCAGCACGCTGCGCGGTACCGGGCAGTGATCCAGCGCTTCCAGATGGTTGGCGATGAAGGCGCCGCTGCCCAGCGCGGCCAGTGCCAGCACCTGTTCGTCATCCATGATCAGCTCGGCGCCAAAATCCATGGCCGCGCCGCCGGCCGGCACGATGCTCACGTCCGGTTTGCGCTCGGTGATGCAGCGGCGCATGTCGTCGGTGAGTACCGTATCGCCGGCGATATACAGGCTGGGTTCGCCGGCTTGCTCGATGTAATAGCCATGGCCATGCACCATCAGCCGGCCTATCCAGCCCTCACCATGCAGGCAGGGGATGGGCGTGATATGGCCGTTGCGGAACGGTGTGGCGCCCTCGGCATTCAGCACCTGCACCTTCAGCCCGCGCTTGCGCAGGAAGTCGGCATCGTCCGGCATGCATAGCACCGGGATGCCGCGCTCGCGCAGCCAGCGTGTGCCGGCGCGGTCCAGGTGGTCGACATGGCCCTTGCGGCAGTGGGTGATCAGCGCATGCGTCACGCTGGCCAGATGCTCGGCCGTGCCGTCGGGCAACGGTACGATGGGGTTGCGGCGGCGCTGGCCGGTCAACCACTTGAAGGGGGGAATCGCGCCCTGGTCGGCCAGCATGGGGTCGATCAGGATGCGGCAATCGTCATAAGCCACGACGACAGTGGCATTGCGCAGTTGGGTGATGTTCATGCGGCACATTGTGGCGGCCGGGCGCACCGGCTACCATGGCCTGATCTGCCATATGGATTGCATATCGTGCCAATGTTCGAAATCGGCCTGCTGCTGTATCCGGGCTGCATGCCGGCCGGCCTGCTGGCCACGGTGGATTTGCTGCAGGCCGCCAACCGGCGCAGCGGGCGCCGCCTGTTTGGCTGGCGCTGGCTGGGCGTGGAGGCCGGGCCAGTGGCCTGTGCACACGGTGTGACCCTGCAGACCGACGTGGCGCTGGCGGATGCCGGGTGCGCGGCGGTACTGGTGGCCGGCATGTGGGCCGAATCCATCGCGGAGGTAGAGCAGGTGCTGAGCGAGCAGCAGTCCTTGCTGCGAGCATTGCGGGCGCTGCCCACCGCAGTGCAGCTATGGAGCTATTGCACCGGTGTGGCATTGGCCGCTGCGTCGGGCCGGCTGGATGGCCACGCGGCCACGGCAACGTGGTGGATGGCGCCGTGGCAACAGCAGCGTCATCCGCAGGTGGATTGGCAATGGCAGCGCACCTGTGTGTTCAACCTGCACAATGCCAGTGCATCGGGTGCGCATGGCTATCTGCCCATCGTCAGCGGCATGCTGGAACAAAAACTGCCGCCCGAGCTGTGGCGTGATCTGGCGCGGCTATTGGTGTTGCCGCGCCCGCAGCCGGTGGCATCGGTGTTTCAGGCCTTGGCGCTAATCGGCATTGCCGACCCGTGGCTGCGCCGCTTGAGGCTGGCCATCGAGGATTGCCCGGCCGGCGCGTTGACGGTGGCCCGGCTGGCGGAGGTAATGGCCGTATCGCCGCGCACCCTGGCGCGCAAGGCGGCTGCCGCCGGTGCTGATGGGGTAGGCGAGTATGCGCGGCGGGTAAAGCTCAATCAGGTGGCAGAGCAACTGGCGCACACCGCGTTGCCGCTGGTACGCATTGCCGATGCACTGGGCTTTGCCGATGAAACCAGTCTACGCCGCGCGTTCAGGCAGGTGTCCGGCATGACGCCGGCCGAGTACCGGCGGGCCTATCAAGCGTGAACTGGCGCAAGACGCTTGAGTCCCTAAGGGCTGGCAACAAAGCCCAGCGCAGCGGTGCTGGCAAGGCGCGCGAAACGCAGACAGTACAAGTCGTACGGCAAGTGAGCGCAACGCAGCCAGCTGGGGTTTTGTTGCTAGCTGTGAAGGTTCAATAGGTTGTTGCGGGTGTTCACCCGGTGAGATTTTGAGAGACTGGAAATCGCCAAACCCCCAGTCACTACAGAGCCCCGATCCGGATGAACACCCATAAGAATGCCCGATTGACCTACCTTCGTCGCCTTGAAATGGTTCAAGACATCACCCAGCGGCGCCACACCGCGGAACAAGCCGGTGCCACACATGGCGTCAGTGCCGTCACCGCACGCAAATGGCTGGCCCGCTACCTGGCCGGTGGCGCGCCCGCATTGCTCGACAAATCCTCACGCCCAGCCCGTTCGCCACGCACCATTTCGCCCGAGA
>NZ_FWXD01000031.1 GCF_900176275.1 Andreprevotia lacus DSM 23236
TTACTACCAGAAGCTGCATCGGCAGCATGGGGTGATCTGCTCGATGACGGATGGGTATGATTGCTACCAGAATGCGCTGGCAGAGCGAGTGAATGGCATTCTCAAGACGGAGTTGTTGTTGCAGCGGCCTGCGGACCTTGCGCAGGCCCGGCGGATGGTGGGTGAGTCGGTCGCGATTTATAACCATGAGCGGCCGCATCTGTCGTTGCAAATGCAAACGCCCGATGCGGTGCACCGGGCGTCGTTGGCAGGATAATGCGGGTTCAAACCAGCTGTTTTGGGTGTCAACCTAATTCAGGACGGGTCAGTCGTTCAGATAGGGTAGGTGTCGATCACCTCGCGCACTTCACGCAAGGCGTCGGCCAGCGCCGCATGTGGCAGCGAGCTCAAACCCAATCGCAATGCATGTGGCGCATGACGCGTGGTGGCGTAGGCGTCGGCTTTCGAGACGGCAATATTGCGCAGTGCCAGTTCGGTGGCGATGCGGTCCATGCGCAACTCTGCCGGCAAGCGCAGCCAGAGGAAGAGGGCGTTCGGGTGGCTTTGGCAGTCCAGCCCGTGCAGGATGTCGCGGGCCATGGCCTGACGCAGCCGCGCATCTTCGCGCCGTTTCTGCTCCAGGTGGGCCACCGTGCCATCCTGCAGCCACAAGCAGGCCAGTGCTGTGGTCAGGCTGGGCAGGCTCCAGGTGTTGGCGCGCAGTTGCTGCTTGATGGACTTGCTGCACGCTGCCGGCACCACCATGAAGCCGAAGCGCAGGCCGCTGGCAACGCTTTTGGACAGGCTGGACACGTACACGGTACGCTCCGGCGCCAGTGTGGCCAGCACAGGCGTATTGTCGCCGGCCAGAAAGGCATAGCTGGCATCTTCGATCAACACGCAGTCGTGGCGGCGCGCAATGGCCACCAGCTGCTCGCGTTGTGCCAGATTCAGCACCCAGCCCAGCGGGTTGTGCATGCCGGGCATGGCATAGATCAGCCCGATGCGGCCTTGCCGGCACAATTGCCCCAGCGCAGCCAGGTCCGGCCCGTCATTGCTGCATGGCACCGAGGCTAGTGGCAGGCGTTGTGCATCGGCAATCATCTTGATGCCGGGGTAGGTCAGCGCATCCACGGCAATGTGCATCCCGGACGGCAACAGCGCCCGCACGGCAATATCCAGCCCCTGCTGGGCACCATTGACGATGAAGACCTGATCGCGGTGCGCGGCGATGCCGCGCGTAACCAGAAACTGCCGCACGATGTCGCGTTCATGCGGGCGCCCGCCGGGTGGCTGCTGATGTAGCAGCGCGGCAAGATCGCCGCCGGCAGCCAGCTGGCGCAAGCCATCGCGCAGCAGCGCGGCCTGTTCATCGTCATGAGGGTGATTGAACGAGAGGTCGGCCGTGTGGCGATTGTGGCGTGCTTCGTCTTGCGGATCCCAATCGCGTTGCAGCAGCCGGTCGCGCACATAGGTGCCGCGCCCGGTTTCGCCGATCACCAGTCCCATATCCTGCAGCGCCTTGTAGGCACGGCTGGCGGTGGCAACAGCGATGCCGTGCTGCTCGGCCAGTTGGCGATGCGTGGGCAGCAGGGTGCCGGGTGGCAGGTGGCCATGGCGGATATCATTCGCCAGGCGTTCGACCAAGGTGCTGTACACAGGTGGAGCCATGGCTTGAACCGTATTTAGGACAATTTTTTGATTGTACTGTATGGCTGTACGATCATGCCGGCATGACCGCCCGCGCCTGATGCGCGGCATACAGGAGGCTAAGCATGCTGCAATCCGACACCGCTGTACTGCCGGTCCTCGACTACCTGCGCCGCTTGCTTGCTGGCGAGCTGACCCCCGGCGAACGCACGCATTTGTACTACCCCACCGCCATCTCCCGTCTGCTGGGGTTGCGCATCGTTGCGGTGGATTACGGCATCGCTGAGCTGGAAATCGACGCCGACCCGCAACTGCACGGCAACCAGCAAGGCACCGTCCATGGCGGCTTGTTGTGTGAGCTGGCCGATGCGGCCATCGGCACCGCGCATTCGACTTTGCTGGCGCATGGGGAGTCGTTCACCAGTCTGGACTTGAGTGCGTCCTTCCTGCGCCCGGTGTGGCGCAGCAGCTTGCGGGCACGGGCCGAGGTCAGCCACCTGGGCCGCACCATTTGTCACTACCGGTGCGATATCGTGCGGGATGATGGCAAGCGCGTGGCCAGCGTGGTCAGCAAGGTCATGACCTTGCGTGGCGAGCAGGCGCACGGGCGCTAAAACGGAGTCCAGGAGGCAAAACCATGACAGCATCGACACTGACCCAGACCGACAAGGCCATGGCTTTTCATGCGCTGCATGCCGGGGCTGGCTGCTTCGTGATTCCCAACCCGTGGGATGTCGGCTCGGCACGCTTGCTGGAAGCCGCCGGCTTCAGGGCGCTGGCCAGCAGCAGCGCCGGGCTGGCGTTCAGCCTGGGGCAGCCCGACGGCCTGGTGGGCAGGGATGTGCTGCTGCAGTATCTGGCTGCGCTGTGCGCCGGGTCCAGCCTGCCCGTCAGCGCAGACCTGGAAAACGGCTTTGGCGACGCGCCCGAGGCTGCAGCGCAGACCGTCACCCTGGCCGCAGCAGCCGGCGTCGTCGGTGGCTCCATCGAAGACAGCACCGGCCTGTCCGATGCGCCCTTGCATGAGATTGCACATGCTGCCGAGCGCATCCGTGCAGCAGCAGAGGCGGCGCGCGCGTTGCCGTTTCCTTTTGTCGTGACTGCACGGGCAGAGAATTTCGTGCTGGGGCGCCCCGATCTGGCCGATACGATAGCCCGGCTACAGGCGTATCAGGAGGCTGGCGCCGATGTATTGTTCGCCCCCGGCTTGCGCACCGTTGAAGAGATTGCGCTGGTACTGCGTGAAATCGACCGGCCGCTTAACGTGTTGTTGGGGCTGGGGCCGCTGCGGGCCAGCGTGCCGCAGCTGGCTGCGTTGGGGGTGAAGCGCATCAGCACTGGCGGCTCGTTGGCGCGCGTGGCATGGGGCGCGTTCATGCGTGCGGTCGATGAATTGCAGCAGGGTGGTTGCGGCTATCTGGCGCAGGCGGCCAGCCATGCCGAGCTGTGTGCGGCATTTGCGGCATTTCCGGCCGTGGCTGACTGAGGGGGCTGCCCGGCTCAAGTCAGACGCATTTGCGCCGATATCAGGTGTAACACCTTGATTTGACGTGACTGATCATGAAAGTACCCGAACTGCTGCGTGTTGGCGCTGCATCCTTTGTCGCGGCGGTGTTGCCGTCCGGCGAAGGTGAAGCGCGCCGGCAGCACGCTCCGCCAGAACTGCCCGTTGCCGAATGGGATGGTAGCGAACGCCGCGTCGGTGACGAGCGCCGCCAGGGCGAGCGCCGTGCCTACCGGCGCCCAACCCGCTTTGATACGCGGGCGCGGCACGAGCGCCGCCGCGAGGGGCGCCGCCATGACGATACCGCGCCGGAAGGCGTGCTGTCGGTGAAGGCCTGATCCGCTGCTAGAATGGCGGCTGACCACGTTCAGCGCCTGCCATGTCCCATACCTTTCTCTGGCACGACTACGAAACCTTCGGCGTCGTGCCGCGCCGTGACCGCCCCGCCCAGTTTGCCGGCATCCGCACCGATGCCGAACTGAACGAGATCGGCGATCCTGTCGAGTTGTTCTGCCAGCCCACCGTTGACTGGCTGCCCAATCCCGAATCCTGCCTGCTGACCGGCATCACACCGCAGCAGTGCCTGGAGCGTGGCGTGCCCGAGTTCCGTTTTGCCGAAAGCATAGAGCGCGAGCTGGCAGCACCGGGCACCATCGGTGTCGGCTACAACACCATCCGTTTTGATGATGAAGTAACGCGCCATTTGTTCTGGCGCAATCTGATCGACCCGTATGCACGTGAATGGCAGAACGACTGCGGCCGTTGGGACTTGCTCGACGTGGTGCGTACCACCTGGGCACTGCGCCCCGAAGGCATCGAATGGCCGGTGGGCGAGGATGGCAAGCCCAGCTTCAAGCTGGAGCTGCTGACCAAGGCCAACGGCCTGGCGCACGAGGCCGCGCATGACGCGGTATCGGATGTGCGCGCCACCATCGCGTTGGCGCGCCTCATTCGAGAGCGCCAGCCACGCCTGTTCGATTTCTGCCTGGGCCTGCGCAAGAAGGATGCGGTGCTGAAGGAAATCGGCAGTGCGCCCAAGCCGTTTTTGCATATCTCCGGCATGTTCGGCACCGAGCGCGGCTGCATGGCGCTGGTGTGGCCGCTGGCCTGGCACCCGACCAACAAGAACGAGCTGATTGTCTGGGACTTGCGCCACGACCCGGCCCTACTGTTTGGGCTGGATGCCGCCACGGTGCGCGAGCGCATGTTCAGCCGCGCCGATGCGTTGGCCGAAGGCGTGGAGCGCTTGCCGATCAAGACCATCCACATCAACAAATCGCCCATCGTCATCGGCAACCTCAAGACCCTGCAGCCCGCCACTGCAGAACGTTGGGGTATCGATTTGGCGCAGGCCGAGCGCTATGTACAGGCGCTGCAGGCCAGACCGGACCTGAGCACCATCTGGCGCGAGGTATACAACCGCAATCTGGAGCCGATCGGTGATGTGGACCAGAACCTGTATGGCGGGTTCGTCGGCAACGATGATCGCCGCACACTGAGCCGGCTGCGTAGCTTGTCGCCCGAGCAACTGGCGCAGGCGCGGCCGGATTTTGCCGATCGCCGCTTGGGTGAACTGCTGTTTTACTACCGCGCACGCAATTTCCCGGCCACCTTGAGCGAGGCCGAGCAGGCACGCTGGCAGCAACTGCGCAGCGAGCGGCTGTTCGACGGCCGCGACGGCTATCTGACGCTGGAGCAGTACAGTGAGCAGATCGACGTACTGGCTGAAGCAGCAGGCGAGCGTGGTGACGAGCGCGCGGAAAGCATACTCGCCGCACTGTATGATTACGCCGACCTGATCGCCCCGGATTACTGAACGTGAGATACACGCTACGCCAGCTTGAAGTGTTTGTTGCCGTCGGCCGCTATCAAAGCGCATCGCGCGCGGCCGAGGAGCTGGGGCTGTCGCAATCGGCCACCAGCACCGCGCTGGCCGAGCTGGAAAAACAGTTCGACGTGCGCTTGTTTGACCGCTTCGGCAAGCGGCTGCAGTTGAACGAGCTGGGCCACCAGTTGCTGCCCCGTGCCATCGAGCTGCTGGATCGTGCTGCCGAAGTGGAGCATGCCCTGAACGGAGAAGCGGGGCTTGCGCACCTGCATATCGGTGCCACCGTCACCATCGGCAACTATCTGGCGTCGCTGTTGGTGGGCGAATACCTGCAATGCCATCCGGGCAGCCAGATCAAGCTGGGGGTGCACAACACCGCCACGGTGATCCAGCAGGTGGCGCACTTCGAAATCGATTTCGGTCTGGTCGAAGGTGATTGCCAGCATCCCGAGCTGGAGGTGGAAAACTGGGTGGCCGATGAGCTGGTAATCTTTGCTGCGCCCGAGCACCCGCTGGCCCGCGCCGGCAAAGCGACACTGGCCGAACTGGCCCGCGTGCCGTGGATCGTGCGCGAGGCTGGCTCGGGTACGCGCCAGACCTTTGACGCTGCGTTGCGCCACATCGGCTCCAAGCTCGATATCCGGCTGGAGCTGGAGCAGACCGAGGCGATCAAGCGTGCGGTTGAATCCGGGCTGGGGGTGGGCTGCATCTCGCGGCTGGCGCTGCGGGACGCATTCCAGCGCGGCAGCCTGGTACCGATTGCGGTGGACGGGCTGGATCTGTCGCGCCAGTTTCACTTCGTCGTGCACAAGCAGAAATTCCGCACGCCCGGCATGCAGGCATTCTTGCAGCTGTGCCGCGATGTGGCGGCCAATGTGGCTGTCAGCGATGAAATCGTGCTGGGGCGGCATGCCGCAGCGTGAATGAAAAAGGCGGCCCGCAGGCCGCCTTTTTCATGATGCCCCGGCTTACTGGGCGATGATCAGCAGCTGGTTGAGATACTGCGCATCGAAGACATGGTTGCTGCCTTCATCAACCGCGTATTCGAATACATGTGCACCGGCAGCCGTCGGCGTGACCTGATAGCTGAAGGTGCCATCCTGCAGGAAATCCACCGCAGCCAGCTGCGGTGTCGTGCTGGCCACCCAGCCGCTGCCATTGAACCATTGCGGGCCCTTGGTGCCGATGAAACCGGCCCAGCGCTCGACCTGTGCGTTCTTCTTGCCGTTGGCTTCCACCTTGACGTTGACGGTCACCGGCTGGCCCACCTTCACGTATACGGGGTTGGAAAAACCGCCCGAGGTCACGGTGACCTTGGGGTTGAGATCACCAGCCAGCGTGCTCTTGTAGTAAACGCTGCCACGCAGTGCTGCGGCAGCGCCTTCGCAATGCTGCTCGAAGTTGGCGGCAAAGTGATCCAGATCGCCGGTCGGGGTGTAGCTGATTTCCAGGATGTCGAAACGGCCGGTGGAGGTATTGCAGCCACGGCCGCTGCCGCTCACGTCGAGGCCGGCACCGGTCGGGCTCTGGAACGGCCAGCGCTGCGTATTTTCGTATGGACCAACCTGCAGGCGGGCCTTGTTTGGCGCGGCAAAGTTGACCGACCACCAGTCATTGCCGCCATTGAAGTTGATGGTGACGCCATTGCTGAAGTTGTTTTGCGCGGTGAACGTGCCATCGGTTTCCAGCCAGGTCTTGGTGACGCCCTGGCCGATATAGTCGCCCTTGTCGCTGACGAACTTGAGATAGGTGCTGGCCTGTGCGCAGGTTGCTGCGGCAAGCAGCGCAAGCGAGATGAAGAGTTTGCGTAACATGCTGATTTCCTTTAGAGAATGATGTTTTTTCCTGCCGGATTCGATTGCTGCCCGGCACGGCCATCATGCTGTTTCTGGAAATTTCTTATTCTTTGTGTAACGATTTGGTAAGTATTTTTGGTGGGCTTATTTGCTCCCGCTGCAGGCGCATTTCCTCTACGATGTCGCCCTTGTACGACCTCCAGTCCCGCGTGCCGCCTTTATGAATCTGCTCAAGTCCCTTGCTGCCACCAGTTCGATGACCCTGGTGTCGCGCGTGCTCGGTCTGGCGCGCGAGACCATCGTGTCCAGTCACTTTGGCGCTGGCGCGGCGACCGACGCGTTTCTCACGGCGTTCCGCCTGCCCAACCTGCTGCGGCGCATTTTTGCCGAGGGGGCGTTCTCGCAGGCTTTCGTGCCTATCCTGGCCGAGTACAAGGCACAAAAAGGCGAGGAGGCCACGCGCACTTTCGTCGCCTATGTGTCGGGCATGCTCACGCTGGCGCTGGCGCTGGTCACCCTGTTGGGTGTGCTGGCTGCACCGGTGGTGGTATGGCTGACCGCGTCGGGGTTTCGCGGCGACCCGAACAAGTTTGCGCTGACATCGCAGATGCTGCGCATCGTCTTTCCCTACATCTTTTTGATTTCGCTGTCGTCGCTGGCGGGGGCGGTGCTCAATACCTGGAACCGCTTCTCGGTGCCGGCCTTCGTGCCCACCTTGCTCAACGTGGCCATGATCGTGGCAGCGCTGTTTGCTGCGCCGTATTTTCATCCACCCATCGTGGCGCTGGCCTGGGGTGTATTGCTTGGGGGCATATTGCAACTGGTGTGGCAGTTGCCCCACCTGAAGCAGATCGGCATGCTGGTGTTGCCGCGCATCAATTGGCGAGACGCCGGCGTGTGGCGTGTCATGCGGCAGATGGGGCCGGCCATTCTTGGTGTATCGGTGGCGCAGATATCGCTGCTGATCAACCTGAGCTTTGCCTCCTACCTGCCGTCCGGTTCGATTTCATGGATGAACTATGCAGATCGCTTGATGGAGTTCCCCAACGGCCTGCTGGGTGTGGCACTCGGTACCATCCTGTTGCCGTCGCTATCCAAAACGCATGCCAACAAAGACCAGGCTGAATATTCCCGCCTGCTCGACTGGGGGCTGCGGCTGTGTCTGATGCTGGCGTTGCCGGCGTCGGCTGCGCTGGCCATCCTGTCCGGTCCGCTGATCGCTACCTTGCTGCAGTACGGCAAGTTCACCGCGTTCGATACGCTCAAGACGCAATATGCACTGCTGGCCTACACCGTTGGCTTGTCGGGCTTTTTGTTGGTCAAGGTGCTGGCGCCGGGTTTCTATGCGCGGCAAAACATCCGCACCCCGGTGAAGATTGCCATTTTCACCTTGGTGCTCACGCAGTTGATGAACCTGGCTTTTATTGGCCCGCTCAAGCACGCCGGCCTGTCGCTGTCGATCGGGCTGGCGTCGTGCGCGAATGCGGCGCTGCTGTACTGGCGCTTGCGCAAGCAGGGTGCGTATCAACCACTGCCGGGCTGGGGCCGTTTTTTGTTCAAGCTGGTGGCGGCAGTGGCGGTAATGTCCGGCGTGCTGTTTGCGGTGCTGGCACCGATGCCACCCTGGGGTGACGGCAATATGCTGTGGCGTTTGCTGCGCTTGGCCACAGTAGTGACTGCAGGACTCGCTGCCTATTTCGGTACCCTGTACGCGCTGGGTTTTCGCCTCAAGGATTTTTCACGCCGCGCCGCGTGATGCCGGCGCGGCGTGATCGTCACGCTGCGTAGACCACAAACACCGTGGGTCGCTTGTGCAAGTCGGGCTTGTTGCCCTTGCGCCATGCGGCCACGGTCTGGCTGCGGATGTATTCGCTGGCGGTAGTGATGTCGCACGCCACGGTCAGTTGGCTATCGGGGGCGAGCGTCGCGACGAGTGCATCGAACAGTGCGCCGTTGCGGTAGGGCGTTTCGATGAACAGCTCGGCTTGCTGTTGCTTGCGCGAGTCCTGTTCCAGCTGGCGGATGGCAGCGATGCGCGCCGCATCCTGTGTTGGCAGGTAGCCATTGAAGCGGAATTTTTGCCCGTTGGCACCGGCGCCCATCAGCGCCAGCAAGATGCTCGACGGCCCCACCAGCGGTGCTACGCGTATGCCGCGCGCGTGCGCCAGCTTCACCAGGTTGGCGCCGGGGTCGGCCACGCCGGGGCAGCCGGCTTCCGACATCAGTCCGACATCGTGCCCTGCCAGCAACGGGGCCAGCAGCGCTTCGAGCGCGGCATCCTTGGTGTGTTCGTTCAGTTCTTCCATCCACAGGCTGCGCAGCTCGTGCGGCGTGCCCATCAATTTCAGCATGGCGCGGGCGGTCTTGGGCGCCTCGACGATGAAGTGCGTCAACCGTTGTGCGGTGCTCAATACATCCGTCGGCAGCACGGCCGCCAACGTGTCCTCGCCCAGCGGTACGGGGATCAGATACAGCGTGCCTGTGCTCATACCACCTCCACGCCGGCATCGTTCAGCATGCCCACCAGTGCGATCAGCGGCAGGCCGATCAGCGCGGTGGGGTCGTCGCTGGCCACGCGGGCGATCATGACGATGCCCAGTGCCTCTACCTTGGCGCTGCCGGCGCAGTCGTAGGGCTGGTCGCGCAGCAGATAGCGTTCGATCTGCGCATCGCTGTAGTCGCGCATCGTCACGCGCGTGACATCGACAGCCGTCACGATACGCGCCGAGCGGCTGTCATGCAGTGCCAGCGCGGTATGGAATTCGACTTCGCGGCCACGCATGGCCTGCAGCTGCGCCACGGCGCGCTCATGCGTGCCGGGCTTGCCCAGTTGTTGGCCGTCCAGCAGGGCCACCTGGTCGGAGCCGATCAGCAGCGCGTCCGGATAGTTGCCGGCCAGTGCGCTTGCTTTGGCAATGGCCAGGCGCAGCGAGGTTGCGGCGGCAGTTTCATCCGGCAGCGGGGTTTCATCGACGCCCGGGCTGGCCGTTTCAAACGGCAGGCCCAGCCGGCCAAGCAGCTCGCGCCGGTAGGGAGAGGTGGAGGCCAGTACCAGCGTACGGCCTGTTTGTGGGGAAAGCGGTTGTTTTTGCATGGAAAAACGCCAGCGACGGGCGGATAAAATCTTTGACAGTGACCGAAGGCAGATTGTATCATGCGCGGTTTCCGACTCGTCCCGGTTCGGATTGCCTATGCAGTCCAGATAGTATGGGTCGGTGTCCAGGTTAAGGATTGGGACACGGGATGCCTGTCATACACAGCGCCGAATTTGCCCGCGAAGGCGGTGTACTTGAAGGCTCGCTGCCGCTAGCCGATTTGCCGCGCCTGCAGGAAGTGCTGGTGCGCAACGAAGGTGAGGTCGCGTGGCGTGTGCGTGGCGGTGTCGACAAGTTTGAGCGCCCGTGGCTGGAAGTCAGCTTGACCGGTGAACTGGCATTGCAATGCCAGCGTTGCCTGAGCGAGATGGCCTGGCCGTTCGTGGTCGAGGTTGCACTGACGCAGTTTGCCGATGAGGCGGCTGCCGATGAGGCCGAGGCGAGCGATCCTGAGCTGGACACAATGGTTATCGAATCGGCCCTGTCGATCGAGACCCTGCTGGAAGATGAATTGCTGCTGGCACTGCCTTTTGCCCCGACGCACGCGATCTGCGAGCCGCCGCAAGAGCAGAACCGGCAGGACAAACCGAATCCGTTTGCAGTCCTGGCTGGTTTGAAAACCAGGAAAGCGGAATAATTGAACTTAGTACTGGTTTTCAAGGAGTTTTAACATGGCCGTTCAACAGAATAAAAAGTCCCCGTCCAAGCGCGGCATGCATCGCGCTCACGACTTCCTGACCGCTCCGGCTGTCTCGATCGACCCGAACACCGGCGAAGCACATCGCCCGCACCACATTTCGCCGAACGGTTTCTACAAAGGCCGTCGCGTGATCAAGGCCAAGGGCGAATAATTCGCAAAAGCCTTAATAACCAATTGGTTATGTAAAACGGCGCAAGCGGGCAACCTCGCTTGCGCCGTTCTCCATTCTGGAACCCGCAATGGACATTACCGTCGCCGTTGATGCAATGGGCGGAGATCACGGTGCGCACATTACCGTGCCTGCCGTGCTGCGCTTTCTTGACCGCCACCCGGAAGTGAATGTGGTGCTTGTCGGCCTGCCCGATGCGATCGAATCCGAACTGCGTGCCCGCAAGGCCAGCGTTGGGCCTCGGCTGCGCATCCATCCGGCCAGTGAAATCGTCACCATGGACGAGGCGCCGCAATCGGCGCTGAAGAACAAGAAAGATTCGTCGATGCGCGTGGCGATCAATCTGGTGAAATCGGGCGAGGCCAATGCCTGCGTTTCGGCTGGCAATACCGGCGCGCTGATGGCCACCGCACGCTTCGTACTCAAGACCATCGAGGGCGTCGAGCGTCCGGCCATTGCCAAGATGATGCCGACGGCCAGTGGTGGCGAGACCTGTGTGCTTGACCTGGGTGCCAACGTCGACTGTACGCCCGAGCAACTGACCCAGTTCGGCATCATGGGTGCCTCGCTGGTGGCTGCCGTGCACCAGAAGGATCGCCCTACGGTCGGCCTGCTCAATATCGGCTCGGAAGAAATCAAGGGTAACGAGTCGGTCAAGGCTGCTGCCGAGATGCTGCGCGCCAGCAAGCTCAATTTCCATGGCAATGTCGAAGGCAACGAGCTGTTCACCGGCAAGGTGGATGTGATTGTCGCCGACGGCTTTACCGGCAATGTCGCCCTCAAGACTACCGAGGGCCTGGCCAAGATGCTGGCCGAGTTCCTGCGTGAAGAATTCACCCGTACGTGGTGGACGCGTTTCCTGGCTGTGCTGGCGTGGCCGGTACTCAGCCACTTCAAGAAACGCGTCGATCCGCGCCGTTATAACGGTGCATCGCTGTTGGGTTTGAAGGGGATTGTGGTAAAAAGCCACGGCGGCGCAGACCAGATGGCGTTCTACTGGGCACTCAAGCAAGCGGTGACCGAGGCGCAATCGGGCGTGATCCAGCGCATCACCGAGCAGGTGCGCGAGCAACTGGCTGATCTGGCAGCTACACCAGTGCCCGCCGCACAGTAATATCCCCGCATTCAACGAGAGAAAAGCCATGTACGCGCGCATTGTCGGAACCGGTTCCTATCTGCCGGAAAAAATCCTCACCAACGCCGAACTGGCTACCCGTATCGATACCAGTGATGAATGGATTGCCACCCGCACCGGCATCCGTGCACGCCACATTGCTGCCGACGAACAAAAGACCTCCGACATGGCGCTGGTCGCCGTCGAACGCGCGCTGGAAGCTGCCGGCACCGCACGCGAAGAGATTGATCTGCTCATCGTTGCGACCACCACGCCGGACAACATCTTCCCGTCCACCGCCTGCCTGCTGCAGGAAAAGCTGGGCGTGCATGGCTTCCCAGCTTTCGATGTGCAGGCCGTGTGTGCCGGTTTCGTCTATGCACTGGCGACCGCCAACGCGATGATCCAGAGCGGTGTGGCCAAGTGTGCCGTCGTGGTTGGTGCTGAAAAGCTCACCAACCTGATCGACTGGAATGACCGCACCACTTGCGTGCTGTTTGGTGACGGCGCCGGCGCCGTGGTACTGCGCGCATCCGATGAGCCGGGCATCCTCGCCACGCAACTGCAGGCTGATGGCCGCTACAGCAGCATCCTCAAGGCCGACGGCCGCGTGAAGCAGGGCAGCATCGACGGCAGCCCTTATATCCACATGGAAGGCAGTGCGGTGTTCAAGTTCGCTGTGCGTGCGCTGGCCGAAGTCGCAGAAAAAACCATTGCAGCTGCCGGTTTGCAACAGAGCGATGTGGACTGGCTGGTGCCGCATCAAGCCAACCTGCGCATCATCGAATCCACCGCCAAGCATCTGGGTTTGCCGATGGAGCAGGTCATTGTCACCGTCGACCGGCATGGCAATACTTCGGCCGCGTCGATTCCGCTGGCGCTGGATGCCGGCGTGCGCGATGGCCGCATCAAGCCGGGCCAGACCGTGCTGCTGGAAGGTATCGGTGGTGGTTTTGCGTGGGGCTCTGCGCTGTTCAAGCTGTAATATCTGTTTATCAAGCAAAACGGCGCAGACACTGCGCCGTTTTGCTATCTGTCACCCAAACCAAATAAGCGTTTTAATTTGCCCGTCGCGGCAAATGTGCAAGGAGAAATAGCATGGCACTTGCTTTCGTCTTTCCGGGCCAGGGCTCGCAATCGCTCGGCATGCTCAAGGGCTTTGATGGTGATCCCGCCGTCCGCCAGACCTTCGAGGAAGCCAGCGACGTACTGGGCCAGGACCTCGCCGCCATGTGCGCCGAAGGGGCCGACGCTGCCGTCATCAATGCCACCGTCAACACTCAGCCGCTGCTGCTGACCACCAGCGTGGCCGTCTACCGTGCATGGCTGGCTGCGGGCGGTGCCGCGCCGGCATTGGCTGCGGGTCATTCGCTGGGCGAATACTCGGCGCTGGCTGCTGCCGGCAGCATCGCCTTTGCCGATGCGGTCAAGCTGGTGCGCCTGCGTGCCGAAGCCATGCAGTCGGCCGTGCCGGAAGGCACCGGCGCCATGGCCGCGATCCTGGGGCTGCCCGATGACGTGATCGTTGCTGCGTGTGCCGAAGCTGCGCAGGGTGATGTGGTTGAAGCCGTCAACTTCAATTCGCCGGGCCAGGTGGTGATTGCCGGCAGCAAGGCTGCCGTCGAGCGCGCCATGGCGCTGTGCAAGGAAAAGGGTGCCAAGCGCGCGCTGCCGCTGCCGGTATCGGTGCCGTCGCACTGTGCGCTGATGAAGCCGGCTGCCGAAAAGCTGGCTGCCGCGCTGGCCGATATCCAGATCGTTGCGCCGTCCTTCCCGGTCATCCACAACGTCGATGTGATGTCTTATGCCGACCCGGCACAGATTCGCGATGCGCTGGTGCGCCAGCTCTATCGCCCGGTACGCTGGGTTGAGAGCGCGCAGAAGCTGGCTGCCGATGGTGCTACCGTGATCGCTGAATGCGGTCCGGGCAAGGTGCTGGTGGGTCTGAACAAACGCGTCGCCGAATCCGCACAGCATGTCGCGCTGACTGATCTGGCCGCATTCGACGCGCTGAAGGCCGTGTTGTAACCGGCCAACGCTATTGTCCTGCCGGCGGCAAGGCCGCCGGTTTTCCGGGGGCTGGCCATCTGCCGGGCCTTTGATCAAAAGTATGGAGAGGATTATGAGTCTTGCAGGAAAAGTGGCGCTGGTGACCGGCGCATCGCGCGGCATCGGCCAGGCCATTGCACTGGAACTGGCGGCGCAGGGCGCGACCGTGATCGGTACAGCCACCAGCGACAGCGGTGCCGAGGCGATTACCGCTTATCTGAAAGCCGCGGGCGCCCAGGGCAGCGGGCTGCGCCTGAACGTGACCGAAGAGGGCGCTTGCGAGGCGCTGGTGGCGCAGATCGAAAAGGATTTCGGCGGCATCGCCATCCTGGTCAACAACGCCGGCATCACGCGCGACAACCTGCTGATGCGCATGAAGGACGAGGAGTGGGATGCCATCATGGATACCAACCTCAAGCCAGTCTACAAGCTGTCCAAGGCGGTGATGCGTGGCATGATGAAGGCCCGCTGGGGCCGCATCATCAATATCGCCTCGGTGGTCGGTGCCACCGGCAACCCAGGCCAGACCAACTATTCGGCGGCCAAGGCCGCGCTGTTCGGCTTTACCAAGTCGCTGGCGCGTGAAATCGGCTCGCGCGGCGTCACCGTCAACGCGGTTGCGCCGGGTTTCATCGATACCGACATGACCAAGGTACTGCCGGAAGAGCAAAAGGCCGCGCTGGTACAGAGCATTGCACTGGGCCGCTTGGGTGAGCCGAAGGAGATTGCCGATGCGGTAGGCTTCCTCGCGTGCGACAAGGCCGCATATATCACCGGCCAGACGCTGCACGTCAACGGTGGCATGTACATGAACTAAAGTGTCGCTGGCGCACCCGATTTGCGGGTGTTGTTGGCGATTTTGTCGAGTTTTTGGCGGAGAAACATGTGTTTGAACGCAGGTTTCTCCTGATCGATCCTGTGTGCGTTTGTGCCACGTCCGTCCCGCTTGCGTTTGCGCGCGGCGTTTTTTTGGTACAATGCGCTCGCTTTTTTTATTCCCTTAAATGGTTAAGGTTAAATCCATGGAAAACATCGAACAGCGCGTGAAGAAGATCGTTGCTGAGCAACTGGGCGTGCCGGAAACGGACGTCAAGAACGAGTCCTCCTTCGTGAACGACCTCGGCGCCGATTCCCTCGACACCGTTGAACTCGTGATGGCCCTCGAAGAAGAATTCGAGTGTGAGATTCCGGACGAAGAAGCCGAAAAGATCACTACCGTTCAGCAAGCCATCGACTACGTGTCCGGCAATCTGGACAAGTAAGTCCTAGTTTTGAGAAGACCTCTGCTGCGGCCCTTCAAACGGTCGCACAGAGGTCTTGTTCCATCCGGCGCGCGCATAGCTGTTTGAAACTGCGCCCTGCCGCCAGTCTGGAGAATTTCCGTGTCCAAACGCAGAGTCGTCGTCACCGGTCTTGGCCATCTTTCCGCAGTAGGCAATGATGTTGCCACTGGCTGGGCCAACCTGTTGGCTGGCCAGTCCGGCATTGGTCAGATCACCCGCTTCGATGCTTCCGACCTTGCCTGCACCATTGCGGGCGAAGTGAAGGGCTTCGACGTGACCCAGTACATCTCGCCCAAGGAAGCGCGCCGGATGGACTTGTTCATCCATTACGGCATTGCCGCTGCATTGCAGGCGATTGCCGATTCCGGCCTTGATGACGTGGCCGGTCTCGACAAGACCCGCGTCGGTGTCAATATCGGCTCCGGCATCGGCGGCCTGCCGCTGATCGAGGAAACCGATGGCGACCTGCGCGCCGGTGGCCCGCGCAAGATCGGCCCGTTCTTCATTCCCGGCTCGCTGATCAACCTGATCGCCGGGCATGTCACCATCCTCAAGGGTTATCAAGGCCCCAGTTACGGCATCGTGTCGGCGTGCACCACCGGTGCGCACAGCATTGGCGACGCGGCGCGCATGATTGCCTATGGCGATGCAGACGTGATGGTGGCCGGTGGCGCCGAAGGCGCGATCTGCCGCCTGGGCATCGGCGGCTTTGCCGCCATGAAGGCGCTGTCCACCCGCAACGATGATCCGGCTACGGCATCCCGCCCGTGGGACAAGGGGCGCGATGGTTTCGTGATGGGCGAGGGCGCCGGCGTGCTGGTGCTGGAAGAGTACGAGCACGCGGTCAAGCGCGGCGCCAGGATCTATGCCGAGTTTGCCGGTTTTGGCATGAGCTCGGATGCGCACCACATCACTGCGCCGAACGCAGAAGGCCCGGCCCGTGGCGTAACCAACGCGCTGCGCGATGCAGGCATCAACGCTGACCAGGTCGACTATGTGAATGCGCATGGCACATCGACCCCGCTGGGCGACTCCAACGAAACCAATGCGCTGAAGATTGCCTTTGGCGACCACGCCAAAAAGCTGGTGGTGAACTCGACCAAGTCGATGACCGGCCACTTGCTGGGTGGCGCTGGCGGCGTCGAGGCGGTGTATTCGGTGCTGGCGCTGCATCACCAGATTTCGCCGCCGACCATCAATATCTTCGAGCAGGATATCGAGGGTGGTTGCGATCTGGACTACGTGGCCAACACCGCGCGCGCGATGAAGATCAATGTAGCGATCTCCAACTCCTTCGGTTTTGGTGGTACCAACGGCACGCTGGTCTTCAAGAAGGTTTGATGCCGTCTTGCCCGAAAAACCCCGCAGCGTGCTGCGGGGTTTTTTATTGCCTGGCCGCTGCCGGCGATACGTTCGGTGACGAGCGGCGGGCTGCCTGTTGTTACAATGCGCGCATGCCGATTCAAACCCTCGCTTTCGTCCCCGATCTGGCCGCGCTGGCTGCCGCTACCCCGGCAGCTTTCCCTGCCTTGTTGCAGTCCTCCGGCGCCCAGGGCTGGGACATCCTGTTTGCGCTGCCCGACGCGCGCCGTGTGTATACCCATGCCGAGCAAGCCGCATTTCTGGCCGATCTCGATCAATTGCCGGTGCATGCCGGTGCCAGCGATACCTTGCCCTTTCTGGGTGGCTGGCTGGTATATGCCGGTTACGAGCTGCTGGAAGTGTTCGAGCCCAGCGTGGCGGCGCGTGACGAAGTCGGGTTTCCCGCTGCCGCGCTGATCCGCTGCCCGGCAGCGGTGCTGGTTGATCGCGCCACGCAGGCTGCCTGCCTGGTGGCCGAGACGGACGAGCAGCTGGTGCAACTGGCCACGCTGGTCGCGGCCGGCGCTACGTGGCAAGCGCAACCCTTGGTTGTGGCCCAGGTGGACGAGGACGATGCGCAGGCGTTTCTGGATGGCGTGCAGCGCTGCAAGCAATACATCGTTGCAGGCGATGTGTTCCAGGTGAATCTCTCGCGCGGCTGGCGCGTGCAACTGGCGCAAGGCAGTCCGCACGATCTGTATGGGCGGCTGCGCACCGCCAATCCGGCGCCGTTTTCTGCCTTGCTTGATCTGGGTGCGCAGCAGATCGTCAGTTCGTCGCCCGAGCGGCTGGTGCGCGTGGCCGGCGGCGTGGCCGAAACCCGGCCGATTGCGGGTACTCATCCGCGCGGCGCCACGCCGGCCGAGGACGAAGCACTCAAGCAAAAGCTCATCGGCACCGTCAAGGAGCGTGCCGAACACATCATGCTGGTCGATCTGGAGCGCAATGACCTGGGCCGCATCGCCGTGCCGGGCAGCGTCGAGGTGGACGAGCTGATGGCGGTGGCCAGCTACGCCTATGTGCATCATATCGAATCGAATATCCGTGCCCGGCTGCAGCCGGGCACCACGGTACGGCAGGTGTTGCGCGCGCTGTTTCCGGGCGGCACCATCACCGGTTGCCCCAAGGTGCGCTGCATGCAGATCATTCGTGAACTGGAAGATGCGCCGCGCGCCGCCTATACCGGTAGCCTTGGCTACGTCGGGATCGACGGGCGCATGGACTTCAACATTCTGATCCGGACCTTCATGCAGCAAAACAATCAGCTTTATTTCCGCGCCGGCGCCGGCATCGTGGCCGACTCCGATCCCGAGCGCGAATTGCAGGAAACCCGCCACAAGGCACGCGGCCTGTTGCGTGCACTGGGGGTGGCGGGATGATGCAACGCCTCGTCAATGGCAGTCCGGCCGATACGCTGGCGCTGGCCGACCGCGCCGTACAGTTCGGCGACGGTGTGTTCCGCACGCTCAAAATGGTGGGCGGCGCTGTACCGTTCTGGCTGCGCCAGCTGGATCGCCTTACCCACGATGCCGCCTTGCTGGGCATCGAGGCGCCCGCCGCCAGTGATTGGCTGGCCGATATCGCCGAGCTGCACCGGCAGGGCGTGCGTGATGCGGCGCTCAAGTTCATTGTCACGCGCGGTGAATCGCAGCGCGGCTATGCGGTGCCTGATGTAGTCAAACCCACGCGTATTGCGCAGGCGGCGCCACTGCCGGCCTACCCGGATACCCTGCAGAGCGACGGCGTGGCTGTGCGCTGGTGCGACACCAAGGCAAGCTGGCAGCCGCGCCTGGCCGGCATCAAGCACCTGAACCGGCTGGAGAACGTGCTGGCCCGCAACGAATGGCGCGATGCCGCCATCTTCGAGGGCCTGATGTGCGACCGCGATGGCGCGGTGATCGAGGGCGTGATGAGCAACGTGCTGCTGCAGGAAGGCAAGGCACTGGTCACCCCCAAGCTGGAGAGCGGTGGCGTGGCCGGCGTGATGCGCAGCGTGGCGCTGGAGGCGGCAGCCCGTTTGAACTGGAGCGTGAGCGAAATCAACATCAACCCCGAGCGCCTGCTGCGCGCCAACCGGGTCTGGCTGTGCAACAGCCTGATCGGCATGGTGCCGGTGCGCGAGCTGGCAGGGCGTCACTGGGAGTCGCACCCGGCCGATCAGCAATTGCTGGAAGTCATTCGCACCATGGAAAAGGAAGAGACCGCATGTTTCTGAAAACCGCTCTGGCGCTCGTACTGATTGCGGGCACCGCCTGCGCGCAGGACTATTACAAGGCGGACCCGGGCAAGCTGGCCCAGCTCGAGGCACAGCGCTGCAGCAAGCTCTACAACGAAGGTCGATTGATCCGCACCCGGCTGGCCGCTGGCAACAACCACAGCTACGACGTCGAGAAAATGAAGGCACGACTGGCCGAGGTCGATAGCGATGCAGGCAAGTACTGCCAGAACTGGCAGCCACCTGCCACACCGACACCGGTGCCGCCTGCCAAGCCGGCGCGCCGCCGCTGATGCCGACGCCTATTCCCCGCCCTTGCCACCGCAAGGGCGCTTTTGTCTGGGCTTGGCCCGGACAAGCCGTGGTCAGGTGTAGCGCAGCCCTGCGGCGGCATGGATGACTCCGGTTATATCAGTACGAGGACTTGTAACCGCAGTGCCTGCCCCCATATGCAGGGGAGAAGAATTGCGGAGCCAGCCTTGTCCAATCCAGCCCTCATCGAAAAAGTCAGCGTAGCGCGCCTGCCTACGCCCTATGGTGTGTTTGCCGCACACGCCTACCGCTCGGCGCTGGATGGCGTAGAGCACCTTGCCGTGGTGTACGGCGACCCTGCCGGCGAAGCCACGCTGGTGCGCCTGCATTCCGAGTGTCTGACCGGTGATGTGTTCGGCAGCCTGCGCTGCGATTGCGGCGAGCAGCTGCATCGCGCCCTGCAACGCATTGTTGATGAGGGACGCGGCGTGCTGTTGTACCTGCGTGGGCACGAGGGTCGGGGCATTGGTCTGGCGCACAAGATCAGCGCCTATGCACTGCAGGACCAGGGGCTTGATACCGTCGATGCCAATGCGGCGCTGGGTTTGCCCATTGATGCGCGCAGTTACGATACTGCGGCTGCCATGCTCAAGGATCTCGAGGTGGCGACGGTGCGGCTGATGAGCAACAACCCGAAGAAAATCGCTGCGCTGGAAGCGTCGGGCATCCCGGTGGTCGAGCGCGTGCCGCACGCGGTGCAAAGCAACCCCGAGAACCATCACTACCTGGCCACCAAGCGCCAGCGCATGGGGCATCTGCTTAAATAAACCCGGTTATCCCGGTCCGGACGGCTCGCCAAGACGGGCCGTTTTCGTTCCGGTGCCACCTGTTGGCGTGAGGGCGGTACAATTCACACTCCGTGCCGATGCAATGCACTGCTGGTGCTGGCGTGCATTAATAGCCTGATTTGCAAAAGAAAGTCGTCATCTTCGTGACATCTGCATGTGTTCTGCTTACTATGCTGAAAGATGATTCAAATCATTGGCTGACATAAAACATGCGGCAGATTAAATTGAATTGCACCATGGCAGCACTGGCCGATACCTATTTCGGGCAGGAGCTGTTGCGCCAGCGCACCAAGCTGGATGACATTGTCGGCGACAGCAAACCGGTGATCGAAGTGACGACCAAGACGGTCAAGTTCATCTGGCTGGCGGGGGTGGCGGTCAATACCACCAAGGGCTGGGGGCTGTACGAGCTGGGTTTGAATCTGCACCCTGGCCATTAACGTCCGAGGCGATCAACGGCATTGCCCTGGGCAGTATCTGGACCCGGGGCGATGAAGGAAGTGGCCACGGTGCGGCTGCCCTGATTGCCGTTCTGCCCGATGCATCGGGTTTGCGCGACATGCTGCTGGACTGGCTCAAGGAAGATCCCAAGGCCATCAAGCAATTGAAAGCCAGGCAGGGTGCTGTCACCAAGTAAGCACGCTGGCTGTTCGCTTGATGCATCCGGCGCCAGTGCTTGCGGGCCGGAAGCAGCAAGGGTGGCAGAGCGCCGGCCACAAAAGAAAAAGCCCTGCATTTGCAGGGCTTGATCTCGGTATTGCGTGGCGGAGAGGGTGGGATTCGAACCCACGGTAGGCTTGCACCTACGCCTGATTTCGAGTCAGGTACATTCGACCACTCTGCCACCTCTCCGCGTAGAGGCCGAACTATATACAGGTTTTTCGGCCTTGCAAAGCCTGTTTGCGCGTTTTTTCGAAATTTAGCGAATTCTGATGTGAATGGGTTGCATTGCGCTTTTGTGACCACGAGGGCAGAATGCGCGGCGATTCAAAGACTTGGGAGTGCTATGAGGCACTGGTTAATGGCCATTGCAGCGGCGACGCTGGTAGGCTGCGGCGAAATGCCGACGGACGCCAGCCGTGTATTGCCGCTGGCAGAATCGAAGGAACTGGTGGTGCTGGTACAAAACAGCCCCACCACGCTCTATGTCGATGCCGAGGGCAGCTATGCCGGGCTGGAGTACGACCTGGTAACGCGCTTTGCCGAACAGCAGGGGCTGAAGGTGCGCTTCCTGGTCGAGCCCAACTACGCCCGCGTGCTGGAACGGCTGCGCCTGCATCAGGCTCACCTTGCCGTTGGCGTGCATGCCGACAGCGAGCAGAGCGGGGTGCATTTCGGTCCCGCCTATCAATCGGTCTCTGCCGTGCTGCTCTACAACAACAAGGGGCAGACCGACGAACAAGCGCTGGCCAGGCTGTATGCCGGCGATGCGATGGCCAAGGTGCTGCCGCAATATCTGGCCGCGATGAACCGTGCCAAAACAGCCCATGCCGGTCTGACCTGGCGTCTGGTTGACGACATGGACGGCGAGGAAATGGTCGAGGCCGTTGCCGCTGGCAAGCTCGATTACGCCGTGGTCGGCTCGCACGTGGCCGATGTCAGCTCCAACTATTACCCGCAGGTGGGCGTGGTGCACCAGATGGGCGATGCACAGGCATTGGCCTGGGCCGTGCCGGATGCCGAGCCCGAGCTGCTGCAGCGCGTGAGTGGTTATTTCGCCGCCATCCAGGGTGATGGTTCGCTCGCCAAGGCGCTGGATCGCTACTACGGTCACGTCAACCGCGTGGCGTCGCCTGATGCGATGGCCTTCCTGCAAAAGCGCGAGGAAACCTTGCCGCGCTATCGCAACTGGTTCCAGCGTGCCGAAACCGAAACCGGTCTGGACTGGCGCCTGCTGGCCTCGCTGGCCTATCAGGAATCGCACTGGAACCCGGACGCGGTATCGCCCTATGGCGTACGCGGCATGATGATGCTGACCGGCGAAACCGCCCAGCGCATGGGTGTGGATCGCCTGAACCCGATGCAAAGCATTCTGGGTGGCGCACGCTATCTGCAGCTGATGAAGGACAGCCTGCCCGACAATATTGCCGAGCCGGACAAGACCTGGCTGGCACTGGCGGCCTACAACGTGGGGCTGGGGCATTTGCTGGATGCGCGCGAACTGGCACGCCGGCAGAACAAGAACCCGGATAGCTGGAGCGACGTGAAGAGTACCTTGCCGCTGCTGCGCAATCCCAAGTATTTCTCGACCGTGAAATACGGCTATGCCCGTGGTGGCGAGCCGGTGATCTACGTCGAAACCCTGCGCAATTTCTACGATATCCTGGTGCGCTTCGAGGCGCCGTTCAAACCCAGCCTGCCTACCGTGGCCGACGACGTGACGGTGCAGAACCCGGGTAACCGCGATCTCGAAATCAATAACCGCGTGGTCGCCACGCGGACGGTGGCAGCCCTGTAATCCACCTGCCGTTTTTCAGGCCGCTGTCGAGCAAAGCGAGGCTCCCTCGCGGTGGCGAGGGCGGGGGAGTGGGGGCAAGCAGACAAGAGCCGTTGCTTCGTCTTGTCGCGCGGGTGAGAGCCCGGCTTGGCCGGGGGCTTGATGCAGGGGTATGACCGCTAACTGTTCCAAGAGCCAAGCAGGCTCGACCAAGCCGCCGCAAGGCGGTTTTTTCTTTTGTAGTCGCTGCTTTTCACACCAGACCGCTGCAGGCGGCCGGTGCTTCCCGTAAAATCGCTGTTTTGCCGTTTCCGGAGTCATCATGACCACAGTCCGTACCCGATTCGCGCCCAGCCCGACTGGTCTTCTGCACATCGGCGGTGTGCGCACCGCACTGTTCTCGTGGGCCTATGCCCGCAAGCACGGTGGCGAGTTCGTGCTGCGCATCGAGGATACCGACCTGGAACGCAGCACCCCGGCCTCGGTGGCAGCCATTCTGGACGGCATGCACTGGGTGGGGCTGGATTATGACGAAGGCCCGTTCTACCAGATGCAGCGCATGGAACGATACAAGGAAGTGATCCAGCAACTGCTGGCCACTGGCCATGCTTACCTTTGCTACACCAGCCGCGAAGAACTGGACCAGATGCGTGCCGAGGCCGAAGCCCGTGGCGAAAAACCGCGCTACGACCGTCGCTGGCGCCCGGAGCCGGGCAAGACCTTGCCGGTCGTGCCGGAAGGCATCAAGCCGGTGGTGCGTTTCCGCACGCCTGTTGATGGCGTGGTGGCGTGGGACGATCAGGTCAAGGGCCGCATCGAAATCAGCAACGGCGAGCTGGATGACCTGATCATCGCCCGCCCGGACGGCACGCCGACCTACAACTTCTGCGTGGTGGTCGACGATATCGACATGCGCATCAGCCATGTGATCCGTGGCGATGACCATGTGAACAACACGCCGCGCCAGATTCACATTTACGAAGGCATCGGTGCTCCGGTGCCGGTGTTCGCGCACCTGCCGATGATCCTGAACGAATCCGGCGCCAAGATGAGCAAGCGCAAGGATGCAGTATCGGTGGTTGATTACGATGCGCAGGGTTTTCTGCCGGAAGCGCTACTCAACTATCTGGCCCGCCTGGGCTGGGGCCATGGCGATGACGAGTTTTTCACACTGGATCAGTTTGTCGGCTGGTTCGACCTCAAGGATGTATCGCCGTCCAGCAGCCGTTTCGACCGCGACAAGCTGCTGTGGTTGAACGCGCAGCACATCAAGGCGGTCGAACCGCAACGGCTGGCTGACCGCGTGGCGGGTTTTCTTGCCGACAAGGGTGTGGAAACGGCAGCCGGCCCGGCACTGGCCGAGGTGTGCACTTTGCTGAAGGACCGCAGCCAGACGCTGGTGGAAATGGCCAGCCAGGCCGAGTATTTCTATCGTCCGCTGGACCCGACCGCCGATGTGGTCGAAAAGCACCTGACGCCGGATGATGAAGCACGGCTGGGCCTGTTTGCCGAGGGCGCGGCCAGCCTGCCGGCGTGGGACGCGCCGACCCTGAGCCAGTACATCAAGGACTTCGTGAAGCAGCAGGGCGTGAAGATGCCGCAAGTGGGCATGCCGCTGCGCGCCAAGGTCTGCGGTATTACCAACACGCCGTCGGTCGATGCCGTACTGGCGCTGCTGGGCCGTGACGAAGTGCTGCGCCGGCTGGCTGCGTGAAACCCTTTGATGTTGCCGCGCTGACGCCAGCGCGGCAGATCGGCCAGTTGCTGATGGCCGGCTTTGATGGCCTGGAGCCGGATGCGCACATCACGCAGCTGATCCGCGAGCGCCATCTGGGGGGCGTCATCCTGTTCCGGCGCAATGTCGAGTCACCGGCGCAGGTAGCGCGGCTGTGCCGGCAGTTGCAAGCGATCAATGCTGAAGTCAGCGATATCCCCTTGCTGATCGGTATCGATCAGGAGGGCGGCATGGTGATGCGCATCGAGGACGGCATGACGCCGTTGCCATCGCCGCTGGCCTTTCAGGCGGCCGGTTCGGTCGATGATTGCCGCGAGCTGACCCGGCTGTGCAATGCCGAGCTGGCCGCGCTGGGCATCAACATCAATTTTGCGCCGTCGTTCGATATCAACAACAACCGCAACAACCCGGTGATCGGCGTGCGCGCCTATGGCGAGGATGTTGCCACTGTCGATGCGTATGCCGGGGCTGCACTGGCCGGTATCAAGGCGGCCGGGCTGGCCACTACTGCCAAGCATTTCCCCGGCCACGGCGACACCGATACCGATTCGCACCTGGGCATGCCGCGCGTGCCGCATGATCGCGCACGGCTGGATGCAGTCGAACTGGCGCCGTTCCGTGCGGCGATTGCTGCCGGCGTCGATGCCATCATGACTGCGCACGTGGCGTTCCCCGCCATCGAGCCCGATGCGGATACGCCCGCTACCATGTCGCACGCCGTGCTCACCGGCCTGCTGCGCGACGAGCTGGGCTTTAGCGGCGTGGTGTTCACCGATTGCCTGGAAATGGACGCCATTGCCAAGGGGCGCGGCACGGTGACCGGTGCACTGGCCGCCTTTCGTGCCGGTGCCGATGTGCTGCTGATCTCACATACGCCGCAGCGTCAGCACGGCTTTCTCGATACCATGCAGGCTAGGCTGGTTGCGGGCGACATCGCCCCGGCGCGGCTGCAGGCAGCGGTGGCGCGCATCCTGGCGCTCAAGCAGCGCTTGCCCGATAGGCGCGAGCTGCCAGACGTGCCGGGCTCGCAATTGGCCCTGCCGGATGCGCTGGCATTGTCGCGGCGTGTCCACCGGAATGCGGTGCAATGCGTTGGAGAGCGCGTGGCGCTCGATCCTGTGCTGCCGGTGGTGGTGCTGACGTGCGAAGTGCGCACGCGCACCGAAATCGACGAGGTGGCCAATGGGCGCCAAGCGCAGCGGCGCGAGTCGCTGGCGCCGCATCTGGCGCAGGCCGGGCTGACGGTGGCAGAAATACCGTTGCCATTGGCGCCATCCGACGCTGAAATCGACGCCGCAGTGGGGCAATTGCCGGCCGATGCGCAAATCGTGCTGGTCAGTTATAACGCCGTGCTGCACCCGGCACAGCGCGCATTGCTGGCGCGCCTGCCCACAGAGCGGCTCTGGCTGATCGCCGGCCGCCTGCCGTATGACCTCGACCTGCAGCCACAAGCGCGCGGGCGTCTGGCGGCATTTTCCAACCGGCCTGCCGCACTGGCAGCGCTGACCGAATTCCTGCTCGCGCCCGGGGCGTGAGCCGCAGAGACTGAAAACCGCATGGCCCGCCATGCCGAAGGATTGCAAACAATGAAAAAACTGCTTGTATTGCTGCTGGGCCTGACCCTGCAACTGGCCTACGCCGAAGACGCGCCGCTGCCGTTCGATGATCCGTCCAGCGCTGCGCCTGCCGCACACCGCCAGCATGCCCAGGCGCAGGGCGCCACCCGTGCGCACGCCAGCTCCGGCAAGCACCACGCCGGCAAGGCAGCCCGCCACGGCAAACGCGCTGGCAAGCATGTGGCCAAACGTGGCCGCAAGGCCAGTACCATGAGCAAGCCGCGTAGCCATGTCCATGCCGGTAGCGCTGTTGCGCGACCTGCACCGAAGATGGCCGCCCGCAAGACTGTGCGCAAGTCGCACGTGGTCAAGCGTGCCCCGGCCAGCAAGGGTGCCAAGCCGGCGCCCAAGGCTAGGCACGTACGCAAGCACAAATAAAAAACGGGGGCGATGCCCCCGTTTTTGCTGACCGGCTTGCCGGCTTATTTGCTGGCGATGCCGGTGGCCTGTGGCAACGGGCTATCAATAAGCTTGCATTCCTGCACGCCCTTCTGGCCGGTTTGTGCATCAACGGTTTGCAGTTTGGAACGTGCCGACAGGACGCCCATCTTCACTTCCTGCCAAACGTAGTAGTTGGCGCCTGCTTCGACATTCAACTGCAGTTTGGAAGTGTCTTCGGTTTCCGACAGGATTTCGTGCTGGCCCGGCTCTACTTCGAATGCGAAGTAGGTCTTGGATGCAGTCTTGCCAGCCAGCTTGCCATCCAGCGCTACCGGCATGGTGACCGCTGCACCGAATGTCTCGTTGCGATAGACATAAATGTTGGCTTTGCCCGGCTGAACCTTGAATTCCTTGGCGGCCTTGTCGGCAGATTCTTTTGCTGCGGGTACGCTGGCGCAACCCGAAAACAGTGCGATGGCACAGGCAGCGGCAAGTGCGCTCAACCATTTGATATTTTTCATGCTTATCCCTGATGGTAAATAGTCAGGCCGGTATGAAAACCGGCCCGACGCGATCGTATACGATCACTGTCAGGTTGGCGATACAGACATTTGCTTTGGCGACAGGTGGTTACAAAATCGCGAGGGGCAAAAAGGGGGGCTACAGCTTGGCAATCTCGGCCAGAAAATCCGCGCCATACTTTTCCAGCTTGCGGTCGCCCACGCCGGAGATGCGTGAGAACTCGTACTCGTCGCCCGGGCGCAGCCGCACCATCTCGCGCAGGGTGGCGTCGCCAAATATCACGTAGGCCGGCACGTTTTGCTCGTCGGCCAATTGCTTGCGCAATTTGCGCAGCGCCTGCCACAAGGATTCGTCGGCCGGGTTGTCGAAACCGGTTTCCCTGGCCTTGTAGGCAAATTTCTCGGTGCGAGCGCGCAGGAACAGCGGCGCTTCGCCGCGCAGATAGGGTCGCGCGCTGTCAGTGAGAGCCAGCCCGCCGTGGCCATCGGGGCTCATGCGCAGCGCGCCGCGCGCCACCAGTTGGCGGTATACCGCACGCCAGGTGGCTTCGTCGGTGTCCTTGCCGATGCCGAAAGTGCTGATCTTGTCGTGAAAATGCTGGCGCACCTTGTCGTTCAGCTTGCCCTGCAACACATCGACCAGATGGCCGACGCCAAAACGGTTGCCGGTGCGGAACACGCAGGACAGCGCCTTTTGCGCCGCCTCGGTCTGCTCGATCAGTTGCGGCGGGTTCAGACAGTTGTCGCAATTGCCGCAGGGCTGGCTGGCTTCGCCAAAGTAGCCCAGCAGCGTCTGGCGGCGGCAGTCGGTGGCCTCCACATAGCCCAGCATCGCTTCGAGCTTGCGGCGCTCGACCAGCTTTTGCTGCTCGGATGCGCCGGATGATTCGATCATCTCGGACAGCAGCATCACGTCGTTCAGGCCGTAAGTCAGCCATGCGCTGGCCGGCAGACCGTCACGGCCGCCACGGCCGGTTTCCTGGTAGTAGTTCTCGATGCTCTTGGGCAGATCCAGATGCGCGACAAAGCGCACGTCCGGCTTGTCGATGCCCATGCCGAAGGCGATGGTTGCCACCATCACTACGCCTTCGTCACGGATGAAAATCTGCTGGTGTTTGGCACGCGTGCTGGCGTCCAGCCCGGCATGATAGGGCAGCGCGCGGATTTCCTTCTCGCGCAGCCACGCAGCGGTGTCCTCCACCTTCTTGCGCGACAGGCAGTAAACGATGCCCGAATCGCCCTCGTGCGAGCGGCGGATGAATTGCAGCAATTGCTCGCGGCCGCTTTTCTTCTCGATGATGGTGTAGCGCAGGTTGGGGCGGTCGAAGCTCGATACGAACTGGCGCGCATCCTCCAGCCGCAGCCGCTGCACCATTTCCTCGCGCGTGGCGTGGTCGGCGGTGGCGGTGAGCGCAATGCGCGGAATGCCGGGGAACATCTCGGCCAGCAGGCCCAGTTGCAGGTATTCCGGGCGGAAATCGTGGCCCCATTGCGAGACGCAATGCGCCTCGTCGATGGCGAACAAGGCGATCTTCGTGCATTGCAGCAGTTGCACAAAGCGCGGCGTCACCAGTCGTTCGGGGGCGACGTAGATCATCTGCAGATCGCCGGCGACAAAGGCTTGCTCCACCTGCCGCGCTTCGTCGCTGCTCAAGGTGGAATTGAGAAAGGCCGCTGCCACGCCCAGTTCCTTGAGTGCATCGACCTGATCCTGCATCAGCGCGATCAGTGGCGACACTACCACGCCGCAGCCATCGCGCAGCAAGGATGGAATCTGGTAGCACAGCGATTTGCCGCCGCCGGTGGGCATCAGCACCAGCGCATCGCCGCCGCCGGCCACCTGATCGACGATGGCCGCCTGCTCGCCACGGAAAGCGTGGTAACCGAAAACGTGTTCGAGGACGTGCAGGGCAGTGCGTTGATCTGGCATGCGGCGATTTTACCCGTTTGCCGTCACGCCCGCCCGGCGCTTTGTCGGAGCGCTTGAAAAATGGCGGTCTGCAGCGATCTGCTTATTGAGCGCAACGTCAGGATCATGCGATGAATCCCAAACAAATCGAAGCCCTCAGCGCCATGCTGGCCAAGGGGCAGGACAACGCGCTGCTGCGCTTTGGCCTGGGTCAGGCGCTGCTGGGCAATGAGCAAGCGGCCGACGCGGTGCCACACCTGCAAGCCGCAGTAGCGCATGATCCGAATTACTCGGCGGCGTGGAAGCTGCTGGGCAAGGCACTGGCCGCCAGTGGCGATGCGCAGGCCGCCATGGATGCATACCAGCGCGGCATCACCGTGGCCGAAGCCAAGGGGGATTTGCAGGCGGTGAAAGAGATGCAGGTGTTCCTCAAGCGCTTGCAACGCGAGCTGCCGCCGGCGCCCCAGGCCGGGCGATAGTCCCTGTTCAGCCTTCCTCGGCGTCGAAGATCGCCTCAATCGGCGCATCCAGCACCCGTGCCAGCTTGAAAGCCAGCGGCAGGCTGGGGTCGAAGCGGCCGCTTTCGATCGAAATCACCGTTTGCCGGCTGACACCCAGCAACTTGGCCAGCGCTTGCTGGGTCAGCTCGCGTTGCTGGCGCAGCGCCTTGATGTGGTTTTTCATGCCGCCTCCAGCAAGCCGTCATCAAGCAACTGGCGGGCATGGTCGCAGAGCGTGTCGGTGGCGGGGCGGTATACGGGCAGCAGCTCGCGCAGGCTGCGGCTGGCATTGCAAGGCAGCGGGTGGCCGACATTGCGAGCGACATAACGGCGCGGCATGCCTATCCAGGGGCCAAGCAGCCAGATCAGCGCTTTGGGCAAGGTGCGGGTGGGTTGCCGGTCGCGCCATGCAGCAGGCAGATAGCCGCGCAGTACGGCGGCCATGTCGATCAGGCGCATGCTCTGTGCCACCAGCAGATAGCGGTCATGTGCGGTGGGCCGTGTGGCGGCAAGCACATGCGCCAGCGCCACGTCGCGCACATCCACGATGCCCAGGCTCAGATCAGGCACGCCGGCTTTGAACTGGCCGCGCAGGAAATCGCGCACCATCTGCACGCTGGTGGCATCGGTGCGCTGCGACAGCGACGGGCCGAAAATGGCGCCAGGGTGCAGGGTGACCAGCGACCACTGCGTTTGCGCTGCCGCCATCTCGCGGGCGACTGCTTCTGCCTGCTGCTTGGAGAGCGCATAGGGCGCATCGCGCAGCGCGTGCTGGCTGTGGCCGGTTTCGTCGATGGGGACGGACAGGCTGCGCGCGTCGTTGTACAGCGTGACGATGCTGCTGGTGACCACCACACGCCGCACCGTAGGGCAGCGGCTGGCGGCGGCCAGCACGTTGCGCGTGCCCTCGATCGCCGGCGCCAGCAGCGTCTGCGCCGGGTTGCGATCTGCGTGCAGAAAGTAGGGCGATGCGGCATGGATCACGGCATCGCAGCCTTGCATCGGGGCGTCGAAGTCTGCGGTGGCGCACAGGTCGGCCGCGTATAGATGCAGGCGGCCGGAGTGTTGCCGGGCGAGGGCGTACAGGGGCGGCAGTTTGCCGGCATCGTGCAGGTCACGCACCGTGGCGTGCACCTCGTGGCCGTGATCGAGCAAGGTGCGGACGATCCACGTGCCCAGATAACCGGCGCCGCCGGTGACCATGATTTTCATGCTTCACCCCGCGCGTGAAACGGCCAGTCGGCCACCATCAAGCCGATACCCCACAGCGCCAGCAGGGCGGCAAAGGTCCATAGCTGGTTGAACAGTGGCACATAGCCGAGCGCCTGCAGGCTACCCACTCCGGCTGAGGCCACCGCACCGCTGGCCAGTGCAGCTACGCAGGCGCGTGCGTTGATCCACTGGTGCAGCTCATCCATGCGCTGCAGGCGGCGTTGCGCCCACGGCAACAGGGCCAGCCACGCCAGCGATAGTCCGGCGGCCAGCCAGGGGCGCAGCTCAGCGGGCAGCCCGGCCAGCGGTGCGAAGCCGGCAGCGCCAGCCAGCAAGGTGATGAGCAACAGCCCGGTGATGACGCGGAGCAGGTAGAGCAGACGTGCGACAAGCATGGTTAGCCCTTGCTGAAGTAAAGTTTGCTTTACATTATGCGCTCCGGCAAAAGATGTAAAGTACGTTTTACATTTGGCGCATTGGGCTGCAGGGTGGGTGCGGCAGATGGCAAGCATGGCTACCCGGTGCAACGACGCTGGCAATGGGGGCGGAACGCCGACCGGTGCAGGGGTGACCATGCGCACAGCCTGCAAGGTTTTGCCCGCCGCTTTACACTGGGCGCATGTCCCGTGCTGCCCGATTACTTGATCTGATCCAGTGCCTGCGCCGCCATCGCCGGCCGGTGACGGCTGCCGCATTGGCGGACGAGCTGGAAGTCTCGGTGCGCACGCTGTACCGCGATATCCAGACCCTGATTGCGCAAGGCGCGCCGATCCAGGGCGAGGCGGGCATCGGCTATGTGCTGCGGCCGGGCTTTTTGCTGCCGCCGCTGATGTTTGGCGACGATGAAATCGAGGCGCTGGTGCTGGGCGCACGCATGGTGATGCGCGATGGCGACCCCGCACTGGCCCGCGCCGCGCAGGACGCACTGGCCAAGATCGTCGGTGTGCTGCCTGTTGATTTGCGCGAGCGCGTCGATGCCACCGGGCTGATCGCCGCACCAGTGGCCGATCCCGGTCTGGCACTGCTGGGCGCGTTGCGCATGGCAATCCGCAACGAGCACAAGCTGCAGATCCGCTATCGTGATGGTGCAGGGCAGGGCAGCCTGCGCATCGTCTGGCCGCTGGCGCTGGCCTTTTTCGACCGCGTGCGCGTGCTGGTGGCATGGTGCGAGCTGCGGCAGGATTTCCGCAGCTTCCGCACCGACCGCATTGCCGAGCTGAGTGCGCTGGACGAGCGCTACCCGCAGCGCCGCCGTGTCTTGCTCAAGCGCTGGCGCGAGCGTGAGAAGGTGGCAGACCCGAGCTGATTACGCTCATTCATCCGCCAGTTGCCGTGCCACCCACAACCGCTGTGGCCCGCTGCCTTGCTGGCTCAGCTCGTCATATGGATTGCGCAGCCGGCAGCGATCTATCGACAAACAGCCACAGCCTATGCAGTCATCCAGCGTATCGCGCAGCTTCTGCAGCTGCTCGATGCGCGCATCCAGATCGGCCCGCCATGCCGCAGACAGCCGCTCCCAGTCGGCGCGGTCGGGCGCTGCGGTGGCAGGCAGTCCGGCCAGCGCGGCGGCGATCTGCACCAGCGGTATGCCCACACGCTGCGCAACGCGGATGAAGGCCACGCGGCGCAGCACATCGCGGCTGTAACGGCGCTGGTTGCCGCTACTGCGGCTACTGCTGATCAAGCCCTTGCGCTCATAGAAATGCAGTGCTGAAACCGCCACGCCACTGCGCTGCGCCACTTCGCCCACCGTCAGCGTGGTGGCAATGCCGGCTTGCTCCAGAAAATTCATGCGCGCCCCTGTTGACCTCAACTTAAGTTGAGATTCTAGACTGCCTGCAATGCCAGCACCCGGCTGGTTTTATCCAGGAGCCGTGCCATGTCCGTTGTTCTTGCTGCCCCCATCGTTGCCGATACCGCCCTGTTCCGTATCGACCGCTTCATCGTACCTGCCGCTGCGCTGGCGGCCTTCAGTGCCCGCGTGCATCGCATCGACCGCATGGTGCGCGAGCTGCCCGGCTGCAAGCGCAATCTGGTGCTGACTCAAGCATTGGAGAACGGCAATGTACGTGTGCTGACTCTGGTGGAGTGGGCCGATGAAGCCACGCTCCATCACGCCAAGGCGCAGATACAGCAGCGCTATGCCGCCGAAGGTTTCGATCCTCAGGCATTCATGAACGAGCTGGGTGTGGAGGCAGAATTCGGCACCTATCGCAATGCGTGAACGAAAGGGGGCGGGGTCAAAGCTATCTCGTGCCGCTGGCGAGCGCGGCGAGGCTCCCTCGCGACGGCGAGGGCGGGGGGCGTGGAATAAAGCGGGGGGAGCGTCGCTGTCTCGCCTGTAGCAACCGGTTAGAACCCGGCTTTGCCGGGGGCTTGATACCGGTTCATTTGCTGCTGCTGCCGAGCAAGAAGAGGCGCTCACACTACTGACAAAAATTGACACTACCCTGCAGTAATCTGGCTACATCAACGACGCAACGATGGAGCCAGCCATGTACCGCTATCAGATCGAAACCCAAGTCAGCGCCACCCCGGCACAGTTGTTTGCCGCCAAGCTCAATATTGCCGACTGGCCGCGCTGGGATCAGGGGCTCGAGGCCACCGGCATTGACGTGCCGGTGCAGGAGGGTGCGGCGTTCTGGCTGCGGCCGCAGGGCGGGCCGACGGTACGCATGCTGATCGAAACCTTGATCGCGCCGCACTGCTTCAGCGATGTGGCCGTGCTGATGGGGGCACGCCTGCGCACCCGCTCCGAGTTCATCGCCAACGCGCAGGGCACCTTGGTGCGTGAAACGCTGGAATGCTGGGGGCCGCTGGCCTGGTTGTGGAACCGCCTGCTGGTGCGCAAGCTGGCAGCCGGCGCGGCCGATGAGATCCGTACCTTTGCCGGCTACGTGGTGGCACAGTCATGAACGCGCCGCGCTGGTGGATTGCCGTGGCCAGTGCCAATCATGCTGCACGGGGCGTGCAGGGTGGCTATATGCAGGTATGCCATGGCAAGGTGGCGCCGCTGCGGCGGCTGGTGAACGGTGACGTGGTGATCTACTACGCGCCGGGTGAGGAAATGGGTGGGGGTGCGCCGTGCCAGAGTTTTGTCTCCATCGGCACGGTCTGCAACGATGCGCCATACCCGTTCGACATGGGCGGTGGCTTCGTGCCCCACCGGCGCGACGTGGCCTATTGGCCGGCGCAACGTGCCGCAATACGCCCGTTGCTGGAGCAACTGGCGTTCACGCGCGGCAGGCGTAACTGGGGCTATGCCTTCCGCTTTGGCTTGCTGGAAATCAGTGCCGAGGATGGCATGACCATTGCCGCCGCGATGGGGGCTGAGCCGCCTGTGGCGCTTCAGCTCACCCAGTAATCAACGATGACCGCCTTGGCCAGCAGCGGGTTCACATGCTCCACAAACGCCGTGTGTACCGGGTGCACCAGATAGGCATCGCGTCCTGCTTCGCTGAAAAAGCTCAGCGTAAAGGCGTGGGTCAACCCATCGTTGAGTGGCTCGGGGCTGACGTTCTCGCCATGCTCGAACGCGGCGATGCCGGGGATTGCACCGGGCAGCGCACAAAATGCCTGCACGGCCGAGGCAATGTCGGCGCCAGCCACGCCGGGCTTGAATGCAAACAGCACGATATGACGCAACAGCATGGCGATCTCCAGGGGTAGAGCAGGTTCAGGCGGCTACGGTGATTTCAATGCGCTCCTTGCCCTTGCCGACATTCTTGCGCTTGAGGGCTATGCTGCCGATTTCACCGGTGTGGCGCAAATGCGTGCCGCCGCACGGTACCCGCGCCAGTGCCGGAATCTGCCAGTAGCGGCGCTCGCCCGCTTCGTCGCTGAAGGCGCTCTCGATGGCGTAATCGGCGATGACGATGGCATTGGCCTGTTCGGTCAGTGCCGGCAGCAGCGGCGTGACGGGCGTATCGAGCAAAAAATCGATGCGCGCCTTGTCGGCCGCGATGTGTGCGCCAACCTTGACCACGCCGGGCAAGGCAGCACAGACCAGCTCCAGCACGATCTCGGCGGCAAAGTGCAGCCGCATCAGTGCATGGCGGCGCGGCCAGTCGATCTGCATGGTGACAGCATCACCTGGCTGCAAGTCATGCCCGGCCGGCAGGGTGTAATGGATGGCTTTGCCATCCTTGCGTGCGGCCAGCACCGGCCACTGGTTGAACTGGCCGGCATCGCTTTCCTGCCCGCCCGATTCGGCGTAGAAAATCGTAGCGGCGACTTGTACCACGTCGCCATTCACCGCTGTAATGGTGGTGGCAAGCTCGGTGCGGTAGGGGGCATCCCAGAACGCTTTGTGCGTCATGCTGTTTCCAGCACTTCCACCGCCATGCCAGGCTCCAGCCGGCCGGCGTTTTCGGCAATCACGTTCTGGCCGAACAGCACGCCGCCTTCACCCTTGCGCCGTTTTGCCAAGGTGCGCAGCGGTTCCTGATCGGCCGATTTTTCGCCGGTCTCCGGGTCCAGCGTGGTGAATACACAGCGCTCACACGGCTTCACCAGCCGGAATGTCACCTCGCCGATGCGGATGCGGGTCCAGCCATCCTCGGCGAACGCCTCGGCCCCGCTCACCACCAGATTGGGGCGGAAACGTGCCATGGCCATGTCGCGGCCCACCCATTCGGACAGCTGCAGCCGCGATGCCTCACCAATCAGCAACAGCGGATAGCCATCGGCAAACGACAGCGGCACGTCCGGGTAGCGCCGCACGCGACGCTGGGTGTCGCCGGTATGGATCAGATGCACAGGCCGGCCCAGCTGGGCGGACAGCCACGCATCCGCCTCGGCAGCGCCGCGCCAGGCGGCAAAGCCGTCCTTCCACACCTGCACCGGCAGCTTGTGGGTGAACTCGGCACGTTCGGCACGGCACTGGCTGCCGTCGGCGCTGCGCAAGGTCAGGCCGGTGTCGTCCGGTGTGGCGTGCAGCGTAACGAGCTGCGGCAGCTCGCGGCCGGTGATGAAGCGTCCATCGGCATCGGCCAGCATCCAGGCGCGGTCGTCGGGCAGGCCGAGCGGGCTGATGTCGCTGTGTGGCAAGGTCTGGCCATGCATGGATTTGACGGGGTAGCGGTACAGCGTGCTCAGCGTGGCGGTCATGGCGTTCCTGCGGCTGGTACGGCCAGCCAGTAGTGACGGCGGATATTTCGTTCAGTCGTGATTGTAACCTGATCGCCGACGTACAGCCGGATTGCGCCGCGCCGGTCGGTGCGCAGCGGCTGCGCGCCAACGGCTGCATAGCGTGCCAGCGTGTCCGGCTTGGGATGCCCGAAATGATTCAGATAGCCGGATGAGAACACCACCCAGCGTGGCTGCGTGGCGTCGATCAGCGCTTGCGTCGATGAGCGTGCGCTGCCGTGATGCGGCGCAATCACGATGCCATGCGGCAGCAGGCTGCCCGTGGCGGCAATGGCGGCTTCCTCGTTCGGGCCGATGTCGCCGGTGATCAGCAACGGCGGTGTGCCGGGGGCGGATATTTGCAGCACACAGCTATGCGCATTGTCGTCCCCTTGCAGGTCGGGAGGCGGCCACAGGATGGAGAAATCGACGCCATCACGCTGCCAGTGCTGGCCCTGTCGGCAAGCCATCTGCGGCACGGCCAGCTGACGGGCCGGATGCTCGGGCGGCAGGCTGCTCAACAGTTGCGCCGCATGCGCGCCCTTGAGCACATCCACCGCGCCACCGGCGTGGTCGTTATCGTTGTGCGAGACGATGACGGCATCGAGCTGCATCGCGCCCAGTGCACGCAAGGTGGGCAGCACATTGCGCTGGCCTGCGGGTGGTGGCCCGGTGTCGTACAGCAGCGCGTGGTGCCGCGTTTGCACCAGCACTGCCAGACCTTGACCGACGTCGATGGCAGTCACACGGTAGCGCACATCGGCGGCCTGCTGCGGCGCAAATGCCAATAGCGGCAGCAAGAACACCAGCCCGAGCAAACGCCCCGGCACACCGCGCGGCGCCAGCAGCAACAATACGCCCAGCAGCGCCGGCAACCATGCCCACGCGGGCGGGGAGGGCAAGGTAAGCATGCCACCCGGTACGCGCTCGCACCATTGCAGAAACCAGTCGGTCAGCGCGAACAGCCGTTCGGCGCCGCGCAGCGCCAGATCGGTCGGGTCGGCCAGCCCCAGCAATGCCAGCGGCGTCACCAGCATGCTCACCAGCGGGATCGCCACCGCATTGGCCAGCGGCGAGGTCAGCGGCATTTGCTGGAACAGGATGATCAACAGTGGAAAGGACGCCAGTGTGGCCGCCCATTGCGTACCGACCCAGCCCTGCCAGCGCGGCCCTTCGCCCAGCCGCGCACTGCCGGCCCACAACAAGCCGCCGACGGTGAGGAAGGACAACCAGAAGCCGATCGACAGTGCGGCAAACGGGTCGAACACCATCACCGCCGTCAGCGCAGCCAGCCACAAGGTCACGGTGCTGACGGGCCTCTGCTGCCACAAGCCCCAGGCGGCAATCGCTAGCATCAGCAAGGTGCGCTGCGTGGGCGCGCTCATGCCGGCGAGCAGGCTGTAAACCAGGGCCGTGATCACCCCGGCGATCAGCGCTGCGCGTGGTGCACCAAAGCGCGCGGCCACCGGGTTGCGCCGCCAGCCCCAGCGCACCAGCGCTGCCACCAGCCCGGCCAGCAGGGTGATATGCAGGCCGGAGATGGAAATCAGGTGCGTGATGCCGGTGGCGGCATAGCGCTGCCATTGCTCATTGGGGATGCCGCCTTGGTCGCCCACCGTCAGCGCGACGATCACGCCGCGATAGGGCGCTTGCGGCAGTGCGGCCAGGATGCGACCGCGCAGCACTTCGCGGGCGCGGTTGATGCTGGCCTGCCAGGCAAAGCCCGGCTGCAGGCTGCCGCTTTGTACCGTTGCCGTCGCGCCGATATCTTGCTGCAGCAGCCATGCTTCCAGGTCGAAGCCACCGGGGTTGAGGTTGCCGTGCACCTGTTTTGGCTTGAGCTGCAAACGCCAGCGCTCGCCCACATGCAATGCTGGTGGTTTGCCATACCAACTGGCCTGAACCGTGGCGGGCAGGTGCTGGCCCGCGTCGGGCGCAAAGCTGAAACGGATGCCAAAGCGCGTAGTCTGCGGCAGGTCGGCAATATAGCCATTGACCTGCACCGGCTGGTTTTCCAGCACCGGGTCCAGCCGGTCTGCCATGCGCCAGCCGGCGCGCAGATCGGCATAGCCAAATCCAAGTGTGAATAGGGCAATGACGGCCAGCCAGCGCCAGCGTGGCCAACGCCACCCAGGCAACAGCAAGCAGCAAGCTCCCGCCAGCCATGGGCCGACAGCGGGTAATGCTGGCTGGTTCTGCAGCACGCAGATACCGGCCACAAAGGCGAGCAGCGAGAGCAATTGGGGCACGCTGCAGCATAGCGCGAACCCACGCATTTTTAACGCGACTTGCTTGGATGTGGAGGTGCGCGCCTTAGTTAAAAATCGAACAAATTTTGTAAGTTTTTTTGGTTTTGATGTGGAAAATTTCTTGATAAAAATATAATGTTAAACTAATTTTTTGTAAGGCTTTTGCGGGTGACGAGGAATCGAGCCTTCTATCGAGCCACTTTCCATCACTTTATGAGTCGAAAATTGAAGATGATCTTGAAGCGAAAAAAACAGGCCAGTGTTGCTGTTGTTGTGTCGTGTCTGTGCGGGATCGCCTATGCGTTTACCGGAGGCTATCTGGAACTGAATGACCTGACCTTGGGTAGCGGGCCAGGTTCGGTGACTGGACAAACATCGTTGTTGACGGACGACGATCTGAGCACGTCTTTGACGCTGCCACCTTATGGCATGGCTTACTACCGCTTTAATCAAGGTGTGCAGATCGATTCATTTCAAATCAAGGCGACAGCCAATGTGTACGTAAAGTATTACGACGCCAACAACAATGCCATGGCGGATTCCTCCAGTACCGGGGGTGACATTACCGGGGCAAGTAAAATCAATCTGGTGTACTCGCGCAGCGGGGTGTACACGGTCGCGCTGTACAACAACAGCAGCCAGCCGCTGACTGTTTACGAGTTCGATGTGTTTGGCCCCAATTCGCCCAATCCGCGCGTCAATTGCGATTGGGGGGGATACCTGGCCAGAAAGAACATGTCGATTGGCTACACCAACTATTCCGTGCTGGACAGCACTCCCTTGCTGACTGATGGCGATAAGAAGCAACCCTATCAGTTTGCACCTTATATGATGGGCTACTACACCTTTGTGTCGCCAGTGACCATCAATGCGTTTCAGGTCAAATCCTCAGCCGATATCTACGTGAAGTACTATGATGCGGCGGGCAATGCCATGGCCGATTCGTCAAGCATTGGCGGCGATATTTCCGGAACCAGCAGGCAGGTATTGGGGCGTGCTCGCAATGGTGTATCTACGGTTGCGGTTTACAACAATTCATCCAGCCCAAACTCGATATATGAATTTGAAGTATTTGGCCCCTCACCAGTAGGCGGCGTTCAGACCTGCACGCAGGTTACCCCGGTTCCTACTGCGACGCCTGTTCCGACAGCAACCCCAATCCCGACAGCGACACCGGCTCCAACAGCCACGCCTACGCCACTGCCGACAGTTACTCCAACTCCAACTGAAATACCGATGGCTACCCCAACGCCAGTACCAACGGTCACTCCGACACGCAAGTGATCGGCATTGCCGGTGGCGTGCGGTGTTCAAGCGATATCGCCGCTGTCGCGAAGTAGCCATGCCGCAGCTCGAAAAGCCCGCAGCATCTGCTGGGGGCTTTTCGTCATCGAGGCATGGAGTGAGATGAGGCTGCAGGCGGGAGGTGGCGAAGACCATCGTGTACCAATGTGGCATTTGGGCCGTGGTGTTTCGATATTGCCATTCACTGCACACGGGCAAACCACAAGTGCTTTGCCGGGTGGCGTCTAGCTGTGAAGAGTCAAGACGTTGTTTCCTGCGAGTGGGAGACGGGACGCTGGCGTCTTGCAAGCAATCCCATGATGTTGCCGATGCCAGTTGTAGAAATGCGTCCATACGGGCAGGGCCGCCCGGCGTTGCGTCGAGTTCGAATAGGCACACCCATACGCCCATTCGCGCAGGGCTGATTGGATAAAGCGCTCCGCCTTGCCATTGGTCTGCGGCCGGTAGGCCCGCGTGAAGCGCTGGCGGATACCCAACGCTGCGCAGGCATCCCCGAAGGCGTGCGAGTGGAACGCCGGTCCATTGT
>NZ_FWXD01000035.1 GCF_900176275.1 Andreprevotia lacus DSM 23236
CCTTGCGCTCCATCCCGAACTACCCCGAACGCAAGCGTGAAATAAGTGTTAACAGGCCCTAATCGTGCACTAGCGTATGTTGCGCACCAGGAAGTCGCCGCTGCAGCCCTTGTTGGCATAGGCGGTTTCCTTGGCGCCGCAGGTGCGGCTTTGCAGGTCTTTGCCGTAGCAGACGTGGATTTCGGTCAGGAAGCCGCGATTGCACACCGCCAGTACGCTGCCGGGCTTGAGCGACGGGTTGGTCTTGAGGAAGTCCGCAGCCAGAGCCGCCGAGGTGGTACGCACCGGTTGTGCCGGCTGCTGGTAAGTGGCCGGAATCTGCACGCCGTTCTTGAGCTGGCCGCTGGCCTTGAAATAGGCGTCCTGGCTTTGCCCGTAGCACGTGCCGTGCTTTTCCCACTCGTGCGACATCAGGTTGGGCGAGGGGTAGAGTGCGCCGTATTGTTGCACCGAGGCGGGGCTGAGCTTGTCGCTGCTGCAGTTCTGCGGCCAGCCGCCGTTCTCGTACTGCGGCCACAGGCCGTGCAGCACGAAACCGTAGCGCTTGCCGGTGCCGCATTCGTTCTGGTCTTGCGGGTGGCTGGCGCAATAGCTGGGTGCCCAGCTCAGCGACAGCGCCAGATAATCGAACTGGCCGACGACATTGTTGCCCTGGCTGGCGGCGTCGGCATTGCCGGGCTCGTTGCGCGGGTGGTGGCGTTTGGCGTGGGCCGGCACGCTGGCGCACAGGGCAAGCAGCAACAGGACGGCGATGGAGGGGCGCATGCGGTACTCCTGCAAGATAAGGGGAATGAGCAAAGGCGCCCATGGTGCCGCAGAAAAGTGACAACTGCAGCAGTGCTGCTTGCCAGTATGGCACAGGCAGGTGTCATCATGCCGTCAGAGCCTGTCATGCAGTCTGTAGTACAGGTTCATCCTGACAATGCGGAGACCACCCCATGTTCAACAGCAGTGTGTTGGAAACCCTGATCGGCCTGGTGGCGTGCTATGCCGCGCTATCGCTGCTGACCAGCTCGATCTACGAGGCCGTGGCCTCTGCCTTGCGGCTGCGTGCCAGCAATCTGCTGCAGGGGGTGCAGCAATTGCTCAACGAGACCGGGCAGACCAACCCGGCGCTGACCCTGGCCATCTACAACAATGCACTGGTACACCCCACGGGCAATGGCACGGCCAGCAGCGTGAAGGATTTGCGCCAGCCGCCGTCGTATATCGAGGCACGCCATTTTGCCGAGGCGCTGGTCGAGCAACTGGCCGGCGCAGATCAGGATGCCGCGCAGCTCAAGCAGGCGATAGACCAGATTCCCGACCTGCAGCTCCGCAAGCTCATGCAGGGGCTATACCAGCGCAGTGCGGCCTCGGTCGATCAATTCAAGACAGCGGTGGCTGGCTGGTTTGATACCGGCATGGCGCGCTTGTCGGGTGCCTACAAGCGCCGCAGCCAGCTCATCTGCCTGCTGATCGCGCTGCTCATCGCGGTGGTGTTCAACCTGGATACCTTCCTGATGTTCAACACGCTCTGGCACGCCCCGGCGCTGAACACGCACCTGGCGCTGCCGGTCGATGCCAGCGCGGCAGCCGCGCTGCAATACGTCAACCAGATCAGCCCGGCGCCGATCGGCTGGGCGGCTGTTGGCGGCGGGCTGGATTGGGCGGTATTGCTCAAGCACCTGCCGGGCTGGCTGATTACCGCGAGCGCGGTGCTGTTTGGCGCGCCATTCTGGTTTGATTTGTTGCAGCGCTTCGTGCAGTTGCGCGGCACCGGTGGCAAGCCGGCTGACAAAGCGCCGGCCAGCCAGAGCAGCACCCCGGCCGTTAGCCCAGCGACAGCCGGTCCGCCAAACTGAGGTGCGGCCGGGTCAGCCCAGCAGCCGGCACTCGACGGCGGCATGGCCAAAGGTACGGAATGCCAGTGTCGGTGCACCCTCGGTCTGCAGCTGCGCCAGCACCACGCCATGCTGGCGCACTTGCAGATGCAGCAGGTGTTCGTCTTCCAGCCAGGCGCTGATTTCCAGCGTTTCATGGTTTGGCAACACCAGGGTGTGCAATGGCGTGGCCGCATCGTGCGTCAGCGGCAGCGCGGGCAGCGTTTGCCAGTCGCCGCCGTGCGGCAATGCAAAGCGCAGCGCCAGATGCAGCTCGTCGGTATGCACCTGGCCGGCCGGTTGCGCCGGGTGCACGCGGGCCGGCTCGCCCAGCTGGCGCCGCAAGGCGCCGCGCACGTCCATCAAGGCAAAACCCAGCAGGTTAAGCCCCGGCCAGCGGGCCGGGTGCGCCGCATCCGGGTGGGCCTGATCCAGCCCGATGCCCCAGATGGCATCGACCGGGCTGGCCTCCACCAGCACCTTGTCGCCGGTTGCAAGCAGGAACTGCTGCAGCGCCGCGTTCTGGCCGAACTTGCCCACATTGCCGGCCACCACCGCGCAATAGCGGTGTGCCTGCCAGCGCGCATCGTCATAGCCCTTGATCTTGCGCCCCAGCGCCTTCACCGAGCGCGGGTCGGCATTGGCGAGGATTTGCGCCAGGATGGCCGCGTCGTCGAACAGCCGCGCCTTGGCCGCCATCATGTAATGCTCTGCCGTGTGGTAATACACGTCGTCCAGCGTGAAGCCGGCCGGAAACCACTGGCTGAGGCAGGCCGCCGTCACGCCGCCGCGCTTGTTGTGGCGATGGCCCCAGAAAAACAGGAACTCGGGTTGCTCGCCTGCGGCAATGCGGGCGTGCAGGTCGGCCAGCGGTGGGCTCATGTGATGACTCTTTAATTACGTTATGCTGTCAGTATGGCGCATGATCGCCCCGGCATGCCAGCCACAGAGACAAGAACATGCCTGATATCCCGCCCATCGTGCTGCCGCTGATTGCGCGCAGCAAACAAGCCATCAACCGCCCTGGGCTGCCCGATGCCTTCTGGGAGATTGATCATGGGCCGACCATCCTGGCACTTTTTATGGAACTGGCGTTTGAGCTGACCGAGCTTTCTGACGAGGACTTTGCAAGTTTACCCTTGGGCTACCAGCTTGTTGCGCACCTGTTCAGTTGGGAGGCGGAATGTGAGGCTGATGGCTGGGGTGCATTTGGCAACATCGACGAGGTGGCGTTTGAAGCACTCTGTGCATGTTTTTGCGCGATAGGATTGCCAGCAGAGGCCGAGTCCTTGCAGGTGCAGATGGCAGCGTACCTGCGTGACCCGTCTGATGCAGAAGCCCTGGATGCATCAATCCGGACAAGCAGACACAAGCAGAGTGGCCGCTTGTCCCCGATACAGTTTGCTACTCAGTACCTGTGTGATCACGCGCAGCAATTGCTGTATTTGCCCGATTGTTCCGCAACATGATTGCCTGGGTAGAGGGTTTGCTGTGGGGGCTGCGCGTGTTTGCGGTGCTGGGCTTGCTGTTCTGTCTGTACCTTGTCGTGCGGCCAAGGCGGCTGTCGCGCCGCAGTGCTGTACAAGGCGTGATGTCTGTAGCCACCGCGGTGATCGTCTTGTGCCAGGAACCATGGCCGGTGGTGAGCTGGGGCGCTTTGGCCATCGGCTTGGCGGCCACGTTGTGGCTGTTGCTGCGCTACGCACGGCTTTACCCGCGCTGGCGCCGCCGCCGGCAGCGCGCACTCAGGGCTTGATGATCTGCTCGCGCAGCGCCTTCAGTTTGCCTTCCTGCGCCAGTGCCTTGAACGCGGCATCGAAGCGCTGGAACAGCGCCGGGTCCACCTGCGGGTTGAAGGCGTAGTAGCAGCCGCGGTTGCGCTGTATCGGCCAGGCCACCTGCAGTTGCTCGGCCGGCAGGCCGAGCTGGCGGGCTTGCCAGGCATAAGAGAGCAACACGCCGGACACCAGCTCGAAGCGCCCGGCATACAGCATGCGCACGATGCTGCCATTGGCCGGCACGCCGGTGACGGTGCGCATCGGGTAGCCCAGATTGTGCAGGATGTCCTGATCGGCGCCGACCGAAGGCACGCCGACGGTGTAACGGGCCATATCGGCGGGTTTGTCGATCTGGATACGGCGATTGCGCGCCAGCTTGATCAAAACCACGTCGCAATCGTCAATGGGGCCCACCCAGCGGTAGAGCGCTTCGCGCTGCACGGTGCGCACGGTGGTGAACAGGATGCTGTTGGTATCGTCGGCATTGCTGTTGACGGCACGCTGCCAGGGCATGAAGCGGGTGTCTATGCTCAGCCCGGCCCGTTTGGCGATCTCGTCGAGCAGGTGCACCGAGAGGCCACGCGGCTGGCCTTGTTCGGTGTAGTTGAACGGGGCGAATTCTTCGGTATAGGCGCGCAAGTCGGCTGCGCGGGCGTGGCCTGAGGCCAGCAGCGCAAGCAGGGCATGCAATATCGGCTGCCAGCGTGAGGCGATCATGCGGGTCATGGGCGTGTCGTGGACCAAGGTTGCCGGCGTTTATCGCCAGTCTGTTAAAACCGTATGTCCACTAGCATACCGCTGTAACGGCCACGCCCCAATACTTCCTTACAAAGTCATGCGAACGGCATGACGGCCGGCCGCCGGCGATGGCAGCGCCCGGGCCGGCCATGCACCTACATCACGTAGACCAGCCTGACTTCGACGCCATCCGCCTCGGCCGCGCTGGCGCGGGTGGTGATGTCCTGCAGCTCGGCCACCAGGGCCTCGCAGGCCGGGTCGTCGCCCAGATCGTCGAGCAGTGCGCGCAGGGTGGGCAGCAGGTCGGCTGCCGGCCGCCATTCGGCCTCGCTGTCGGTCCAGTCGTCGCCATCGTCGTCCGGATCGGCATCGTCGTCGTAATCGTCATCCGGATCGTCCTGGTCCAGATTGGCGGCGGCGTCGGAATAGTCGATCAATTCGCTCAATACCGGTACATCAAGACGCTCGCAGCGCGCATCCAGCGCATCGAGGCGGTCGTACAGCTCGACCAGATCGTCCGGCACATCGTCTTCGGTGTCGGTTGCGAGGCAAAACCAGAGGGTGCTGCTCATGCTGACGCTCCTGCAGTGAAGGCTGAAAAGAGGGATCACCACCGTTTTAGCGCGGCGGGTGTGACAAGATGATGACAACGCCCCCAGCGACCTGGCCGGTGGGGGCGGATGCAACAGCCGGGGCTGGCCCCGGCAGCGATCAACGACCGCCGTTCAGGCCGGATTGCGCATCCTGGCTGAGCGTCTGGCTGTTGCCGTTCAGGTCGCCACCTTGCGCACCCGAAGCCTCGATGAAGTTCTGCGAGATCGGGTTGAACAGGTAGTTCTGCACGCGCAGGCTGTCGCTGGTGTCCGAGGTGATGCGCAGGCGGGCAGCAGCACCATCCGCTGACGGTGCAGCGTTCTCGGCCGGGCCGTTATAGGTCGGCGCGTTTCTCAGTTTGTCGGCGACATCCTGCGGCGACACCATGGCGGTGGCGCGCGGTGCCAGGGTCAACAGCTTGCCCCAGCGGCCATAGTTGCCGTTGGCCAGGATGTATTGGCCATAGATATCGGCGGTCTGGTTTTCGCTGGTGTTGATGATGCGCAGCACCGACAGCCAGCCATCGGTACGACCATTGGCGGCATAGTTGCGCACGTCGATTTTGATGGTATTGGCCAGCGAGTACAGGCTGCCGCTGCAACTGTTGTTCTGCTCTGCCAGCGGATTGCCGGGATTGTTGGCAGCTTTAACGAGGGTGGCCGAGGCCACTGTAAAGCGGCTGCTGGGAATATTGTTGCTGCCACTGACGTCATAGCAGACATAAAGTCGCTGGGACAGGGCATTGACCAATTGTGAAGTGCCAACCGACAGGGTAATCGGCATGGTGGTACTGCTGCCCAGGGTTACATTGCTCCCGCTGATCGGGTTGCTGCAATTGTCATTGCTGGACAGGAACAGTTTGCTGCCATTAGCCGGAGCCGGGCTGGCGTTCAGCACCACGTCAAAGCGCTGCGTTTCGATAGCGCCGGCATTGCTGCTGGCGGTTGCGGTTGCACTCAGGCCGCTGCTGCCGTTGTTATTAAGTAGATACTGATGGGCGAGGTCCAGATCGTAGCCCATCGAGTTTTGCTTCAGGCTGATAAAGCCCAGATTGGCCAACGTGGGGGAGACATATGACCATGACTGTCCGGTATTGGCATCAAAACTACCGGGGTTGCCAAGGAACGCGCTGAAATTGTTGTTGGCCGACAAAGAAGCATTGCCTGTGGATGACGTTATTGCCACAAGCAGGTTGGTCGGGAACATCAGCAGTGTTTGATAGATGCGCGCACCAATGACCAGATGTTCACCCGGTGTGGCATTGCTGTCGGTGGCCAGGGCCTGCGGATTGCTCAGCGCCAGATAGTGCTTGATGCCGACAGCCAGCGTTTTCACGCTGGTATCGCAACTGCCCACGTCGCCAACCACCTGCTTGAGGTTGCGCAAAGTCGGCGCGTTACCGGTGCCGCCCGCCAGCGTGATGATGGGTTGCTGTACCAGCACGCCGTTGACGGTGAGGGTGGTGAACAAGGTCTTGCGGTCTGCGCTCAGCGCCAGCGCGACCACTTGAAACTGGCCGGGGCCGCTGCCTTGGGTCAGCGGTGTGCCGCTCACGCCGTCGGCCAGCTTGATCTGCGATGCATCGCCCACATCATTCCATAGTGCGCCGCTATCCAGCGTGTATTGCATCTGGAAAGTGGACGCCGCAGTGCGACCATCGACATCGTGCGTAAAACGGAACGACAGGCTGGGCGAGCTCAGTGTCTGCGCATTGTCGGTAATGACCTCGCGTGCGATTGCTGTCGGTAGGGGCATCGTATCGCCAGCCATGACGGCAGTGGCGAGCGGGAAAGCACATGCGGCGAGGAAGGCGAATTTCATCTTTTTCATTGAAAGTAAGAAAAATCAGGTTATACCTCAAGTAATCTGAAAATTAAACGGCGTAAACGTGGTGTTGACGCTGACAATTTCAGGTGGCCATCAAGCGTTGTTCCGGCCGCGTCCCTGGCAAGGCGCTGGTTTGCGGGGCAGGACGAGGAGGGCAAGCCATGACGATATTCGCACGCTGGTTGCAGCGCCTGCTGCAGCATTCGGCATCGCCGCGTGAGGCACCGGCCATACAGCTCGACGATGACGGGCTGACGCAGGTGATGCGCAACGGCGAGGTGCATACCGTGCACTGGAACGAGCTGGCCGAGGTCAGCATCGTGACCACCGACGATGGTCCGTTGGCCGACGACGTATTCTGGGTGCTCAGTGGCGAGCGCGAGCGCTGCGTGGTGCCGGGCAGCGCTGAGGTCATCGGCCGCTTGCTGCGGCGGCTGCAAGCCCTGCCGGGCTTTCGCAACGATGCGGTGATCGATGCCATGGGCAGCTCGGGTCGCGCCCGTTTTGTGTGCTGGCAGCGCGATACCGCGCACTAGGGCCTGTTAACACTTATTTCACGCTTGCGTTCGGGGTAGTTCGGGATGGAGCGCAAGGCGCAAAACGCGCCGCGGTACGGGTACCGCAAGCGGTTTGCAACGCAGCGAACCGCCCGAAATACCCCGAACCCGCAGGGCTGGGCCGCAAAGAGGTCATCTACGGCGTTACGCGCCTTGGCAATAACCGGTTATTGCCTGCGTTGCGTGCCTTTTAGCTGACCTCTTTGCGGCCCAGCGCAAGCGCGAAATAAGTGTTAACAGGCCCTAGGCACGTGGCGTAACCGTGATGCTCATTCCGCCGGGCAGTCACTCGCCAGTGTGACGCCGATGCGGCCGTTCAGTCCGTCCTGGTAGTACCACATCGGATAGCCGTAGCTGCGCATCAGCCTGAGATAGCTGCCGTCGCTCACCATGGCGCGAAAGCGGACTTCCAGCCGTTTGGCTTCGGCTAGTCCGGCGGCATCGTTGTGCACCGCCAGCGCGGGGATCACCTGATCGAAGGGGCGGCCAAGGTCATAGCGCAGCTGGCTGTTCAATTTCAGGTCGGTCATGACCTGATCCATCAAAAAGGCAAAACCGTACACATAATCGACCCGGCCGGCGGCCAGCATGCGTAGCGCCTGCTGGTAATCGCGCGTTTCATACCATTTCCAGTCGGGCTGGCGCTTGCGCAAGGGGTGGGCCAGGCCGCCCACCACGGCTATCGTCTTGCCGGCCAGATTGTCGCCCGGCTTGGGCAGCGGCTGGCCCACCCTGCCGACGAACAGTTCGTAATCATGCAGGCCGAAGCGCAGATAGCTCGCCCCCTCCATGCGGCAGACCGGCATGGCAAACAGCACATCGGCCTTGCGGCCCTCAAACACCCAGATGGCACGGCTGGGCGGAAACATGCTGGCGTGAACGTCGATCTCGTCGCCATACAGTATCTGGGCCAGCTCGGGAAAAAAACCGCGCCCCTCTTCGTCGATGATGCCCGGCGAGGAAATGATCGACACCCTGGCCGCCTGTACCGTGGCGCCGGCCAGCAGCGCGGCAAGGGCCGCTGCATACAGTCCGGGCCTGGGTGTAATCGGGCATTTCGGGCGGAACATGGCCACCCTCCATTAGTAAGCTTATGTTGTAAGCATAATCGAATCACGGCCTGACACACGTGGCTGGCATGAAAATAGTAAGGAATGTCTGTCAGGAGCGGACCGACGGCGGTTTTCAGGGCAGCACTGAGGGGATTGCCGGGTGGTTTGAGCGCGACCAGCGTGGGTGCATTGTTGCCAAAGCCCGGGAAGATGCGATGGGTTTGCTTGATCTGCGCGAAATCATGCAGGCCGAGCCAAGGCACCCGCAGTGCAAGGTGCAACTTGCCACGTGAAACGGCGAGGATGATCCGCATAACGTTTAGGGCCTGTTAACACTTATTTCACGCTTGCGTTCGGGGTAGTTCGGGATGGAGCGCAAGGCGCAGAACGCGCCGCGGTACGGGTACCGCAAGCGGTTTGCAACGCAGCGAACCGCCCGAAATACCCCGAACCCGCAGGGCTGGGCCGCAAAGAGGCCATCTACGGCGTTACGCGCCTTGGCAATAACCGGTTATTGCCTGCGTTGCGTGCCTTGTAGCTGACCTCTTTGCGGCCCAGCGCAAGCGCGAAATAAGTGTTAACAGGCCCTAGGTCGCGGGCGAATCCGGTGAGGGGTGTGCAGGCAAAGCAAACGCAATGTTGATCGTTGGCAAGAGGGGGCACTGATTCGCGTGGCTGGGGGGGGGGCGGTGTGCGGAAGCGGTCGCAGTACCGTTGCGTGGCTGTACGGATTGCAATGCAATCCGCTATCGGCTCAACCCCAGCCGTACCAGCCATCCACCAGCGGGCCGGCGCTGGCGCTGATCACTTCCGGGCGGGCCTGCAGCCATTGCTCGATGGCGTTACGGTCGTCGTTGCTGGGGCTGTGGTGCACGCCACCGATCATGCCTTGCAGGCGGTTGTCGTCGGCGCCACCCCAAATGCCGCAAAAATGCAGCCGGTGTGCTTCGATCTGATCGACCAGTGCCGACCAGAGCAGGTCATAACCGGCTTCATCCAGCGTGGGCTGGAATTGCACGCGCAGGTCGAACACCATTTCCACGAATTCGCCCAGATGGGCTTTCTTGCGCTGGCGGCGGTTGAGGCGGCGCAGGCGGCTGCGCGAGTCGGATGATCTGGCCACGGGCGGCTCCGGAGGCAAGGTAGGCTATCCAGCCTAGCACGCCAGCACGCTGACGCCAGGCCGTGTGCGGGCGGTAAAAACGACAAACCCCGGCAGAACCGGGGTTGTAGCGACCGCAAGGGCAGGCAGCGCACGGCCAGCGTGGCGCATGCCGCAGCGGGCAATCAATGAATGGGCTTGCGATCCGACATGGCGAGAGTCCTTAGGCAAACGTGGCCAACACGGCCGAGAATTCCTTGCTTCGCCTCACGCTATCAAAATCGCCGTCATTTTGCAAGTCCACCTGCAGGTGGTGCAACTGGCGGCGTGTGTTGCAGGCCGCAGTGGCGCGGGCCAGCGTCTGCGCGACCTCGCCGGCGGTCTGCCCGGCCAGCGACTGGTAGCAGGCCATGTTGTACAGCCAGCTCACTACCTCGCGCCCTTCCAGCCGCAGGGCGGTCTGCACATTGGCGATGGCTTCGTCGTAGCGGCCCTTGCGCTTCAGGCAATAGGCGTTCCACACCCAGGCTTCGGCGTTTTCGCTGTCGGTATCGAGGATTTCGCCCAGCTCGCGCAGCGCATCGTCGATCTGGTCGGCATCGATGTGCTTGAGTACGTCATACATGGCGATGGCGCGGTTGTCGGCGCGCTTGGCATCGCGCTCGGCCAGCCGGGCCGAATCCTGCGCGCGCTCGGCCATGGCGCGGGCTTCCTTGCTGAATTCCAGTGCCTTGCGCGCCACCGAGCCGAGGAACTGCTTGGCAAAGGTGCCGGCTGCCAGGCAAAAGCCGATCAGCACGTACATTTTCTGCGGGTGGCTGTGCACCTCGTCCAGCAAGGTGCTGGAGATGGTGTTGAGAAACAGCGGCACCAGAAACGCCGCCGCCACGCCCAGAATCGAATAGCGATACCAGCTACCGTTGCTATTGCCCTCCAGCCGCTCCCAGTGATAGCGCGCCAGGCCGCCGAAAAAGCCGGACAGCAAAATGGCGGCAAAGGTCAGCCACCACCAGGTATCGATCGAACACATGCCTTATCCCTTTGGAGTGCAATTGAACATTCAATAAAAAAGCCGCCGGAGCCGTCCGGCGGCCATGCGTGTGCTGGCTTAACGGCCGGCGGTGCCGTTGCCCAGGTTCTGCTCCACCCACGCGGTGCCCTGCACCCGCTGGCTGATGCCGGCGTTGATCAGGTTGCTGTCGAAATGGGCCTCGCAGTGACAGACGCCTTCATACACGTCGGCCGACGGGCCGTCCAGAAACAGCTGATCCGGACACAGGCTGGTGACGGTGAGCGAGGAGGGCACGTCGTAACCCACCACGCGAGTGGTATCCAGCTCCACATGGATTTTGAGGAAGTAGTCCACGCCCTTGGCGCTGGTGTACACCGGGCCGTGCGGCGTGGTGGTGGTGGGGATGAACACGCTCTTGCCGCCCGGCAGCAGCACGGTGGCGTGCGATTTCATCGGCTCGCCATCCTGCGGCACCTGGCCGAATTCGGTGAAGTTGGACAGGTGGATGCCGTTGTCCAGCTGCACATCCTGCAGCAGCCAGGTATCGGGGCGGCCCGGCGTGCCGGCCGGGAAGGCGCCGTACTCGTGATCCATCCAGGTCAGGCCGCTGACCGCGATCACCTCGTCGCCCAGCACGATGGCGCCGGTTGCGGCCAGCCGGGTGAGCGAGTAATAGAAATTGTTCTTGGTCACCGGTGTGGTGCCGGTCGGGTCCACTTCTTCCACACCCGTGCCCCACACCAGCAGCGGCGCACCTTGCTGACGCAACTGCAGATTGATCTGGCATTGCGTGCCGTCGGCCGCATTGCTGAATGCCACCGCTACCGCCATGTCCAGCGGATTGCCGCCCAGCTGCATCATGGTGATCGCCCCCGCGCCATCCGGCCCGCTGAGCGATACATACCACGGCTTGCCGGCATCGTACTGCGCCCAGTCGGCCGGCAGCGGGTCAACCACGGTGACCGCCTGATAGCGGGTCTGGTTGGCCACATCGGTGATGGCCAGCTGGGTGAAGCCCACCGTCGGCGCACCATTGGGCGTGCTGTAGCCGGTGGCATTGATCTCGAAGCCGAACTCGCGGCCATCAACGGCATGCAGCGTGCCGATGTGCCACCACCATTCGGTAGGGGCACCGGCATGGCCGTATTGATCCAGCGGCAGGGAGATGGCAGTGATTTGCAGCGGTGCTTCGGTCTGGGGCGAGGTGGTCATGGCAACTTTCCTGGTTCGGTTGAAGGTGCGGGCTGACAAAAATAGGCCGCCAAAATGGCGGCATGATGACTGCTTGCAGCACTGTTGCTTGTTTGTTGAAGCAAGCCAACAGAAAGCAGATTGTCTATAGGCCATCCGCACGCCGGATGCCAAGTGCCTTCACCCCTCCAGCACCCGCAAGCCGGCAATGCCGGCCGCAATCAGCGCAATGCAGCCCAGCCGCGGCAGCGATGCACTGTCGCCGTGTAGCACGATGCCCAGCACCGTCACCCCCAGCGCGCCGATGCCGGTCCACACCGCATACGCCGTGCCGGCGGGCAGCACCTGCAGCGCCCGCGTCAGCAGATAAATGCTGAGCAAGGCCGCCGCCACGCCGATCGCCCCCGGCAGCGGGCGCGTCCAGCCCTGCGCCGCCTTCAGCGCCATGGCCATGATGATTTCGACCACCCCGGCCGCCAGCAACAATACCCATGCCATGATCAAGCTCCTGTTGAAGTGTTGAACCTGACCCTAGCGTGGCGCCATACTCACTGTTAAACAAGTACGCACCTTTTGGTGCCTGTGAAAAATGGCCCGCTCACGATCCGGCTGGCCTGACCATGTAGACCAAGGAATGACCATGTCCCAGCCTGCCAGCACGGCTTTCGATGTCTACAGCGCCAGTTGCCCGTCCCGCGCGGTGCTGGAGCTGATCGCCAGCAAGTGGACCCTGCTGATCGTGCCGCTGCTGGCCCAAGGGCCGCAGCGCAATAACGCGTTGCTGCGGCAGATCGGTGGTATTTCGCAGAAGATGCTCACGCAAACGCTGCGCGATCTGGAGCGCAACGGCCTGGTGATCCGTACCGACCACCACACCGTGCCGCCGCACGTTGAATACCACCTCAGCTCGCTGGGGCTATCCCTCAGCGCCACGCTGGCCGCGCTCGACCGCTGGGCCGAAGCGCACGCGGCCGCGCTGCAGGGGGCGCAGCGGCGGTTTGATGGGAAGGCCGGATAAGCGCTGCAGATGGATGTGCGGCTTTCACCACGTGGTGGCGGCTGGCCGCAGCCCCCGGCGCTTGCCGCCAGCCAGAACGTAAAACCAGATCCCCTGCACGATGGCGCCCAGTGTTTGATAGAACGTCAGATTGAGCGCAGCACCCAGTGCGCTGTTGCTGTCGAACTGGGCCATGGGCAGCCACTGTGCCACCAGTCCGACCAGCAACAAGCCAGGAAGCATGGGCAGGTAATCCAGCAACATGAGGCCTTCGCCCCCCTGCGAATGATCGATCTGTGGCCCACAGGCGCAGTACAGCAATATGGGCGTGACGGCAGTCATGCCCCACAGTAGCACCAGCAAAAAGCCATTGTTGCCACGGCCGCGCTGAAACAGGCAGCCCAGCCAGATCAGCCACAACAAGGGCATGCCCAGATGCAGCGTGACCAATGCAAAGCCCAATTGCTCATTCTGCAATAGCCCGTTACAGGCGAGTGCCATCACCAGTGCCAGCGTGTTGAGTGCAAGCACGACTGCTTCGGTTCTGGTCAGGTTGCAGTGCGGCAGGGTGGGCATATGCAGGCAGGTCAGGGTGACGAGTGAAGTAAAGCTTTAGCCAGTTGGTTTGGCAAGGGGCGTTGCCGGTGCTTTGCGAAAGCCTGCGGTGATTACCTTCAGGTTTCTCTCGCTGCCCCAATCACCCACCCCGCAAATGCCTGCATCGCCGGGGTGGCGGGGCGGGTGCGGGGGGCGCACAGCCAGTAACCGCCGGCGGGCAGCACCGGGCTGAAGGGCTGCTGCAGGCTGCCGTCGGCCAGTTCGCGGGCGAACATGGCGGGCGGGGCCAGTGCCACGCCGGCGCCTTGCAGCGCGGCTTCCACCATCAGCCGGGATGAATCGAACACCGGGCCGTGCAGTGCGCGGGTGGGCTGGCCGGCCAGCGCCAGCCATTGCGGCCAGTCGTCGCTGCGGTAGGAGCGCAGCAGCGTTTCGCCGGCCAGGTCAGCCGGGTGCTGCAGCCGCGCGGCAATGGCCGGCGCGCACAGCGGCGCCAGCGGCGCATCCAGCAGCAGCGTGTTGTGGGTGGCAGGCCAGTTGCCGTCGCCGTAGCGGATGGCGTAGTCCAGCCCTTCGGCGGCCGGGTCGACCAGATTGTTGTGGGTGAGCAGGCGCAGCGATACATAGGGGTGGGCGGCCTGGAATTGCGTCAGCCGTGGCATAAGCCAGCCTATGGCAAAGGTGCCGACCACGCCGACGCTGAGCACGGCATGGAAGTGGCCGGCGTCGAACTGCTGCAGCACTTGTTCGATGCGGCCAAAGGCATCGGCCAGCACCGGCAGCAGCGCCAGCCCTTCGTCGGTCAGCGCCAGTGCGCGTGGCAGGCGCTTGAACAGCGTGCAGCCCAAGCGGGCTTCGAGCTGGCGCACCTGCTGGCTGACGGCGGCTTGTGTGACGCACAGCTCGTCGGCGGCAAGGGTGAAGCTGAGGTGGCGCGCGGCGGCCTCGAAGGCGCGCAGCGCGTTCAGTGGGAGCTGGGCGCGCATCATGCATAAGAAAATCTATGGCGATGCGGCAATTATTCCTGTTTGTATGGATGCTGCAAAGCGCCGATAGTGGCCGCATCCCTCACGCGCACCGGACGCCGCCATGACCTTCGCCCTGACCCGTCGTACCCTGTTGCTGACTGCTGCCGCCGTGCCACTGGCCACCGTGCTGGCCAGCCGCGCGCTGGCGGCCACCAGTCAGCCGCAACTGGCCACGCCGGCCAAGGCTGCTGCCGCGCTGGCGGCGCTGGAGCAACAAGCCGGCGGCCGGCTGGGTGTGTATGCGTGGGATACCGGCAGCGGCGCCATCGTCAATCATCGTGCCGACCAGCGTTTTCCCTTCTGCAGCACCTTCAAGCTGATGCTGGCCGGCGCGATCCTGGCGCGCAGCGCGCAGCAGCCGGCCTTGCTGACCAAGCGCATACACTACCGGCGCGCCCAGCTGATCAGCCACTCCCCGCAGACCGGGCAACACCTGGACGACGGCATGACGGTGGCCGAGCTGTGTGCCGCCACCTTGCAATACAGCGACAACGCCGCCGCCAACCTGCTGCTGGCGCAACTGGGTGGCCCGGCCGCGTTGACTGCATTTGCGCGCAGCATCGGCGACCGCAGCTTCCGGCTGGATCGCACCGAACCCACGCTCAATACCGCCGTGCCGGGCGATGTGCGCGACACCACCACCCCGGCTGCCATGGCGCGCAGCCTGCATGCGCTCACCCTCGGCAATGCCTTGCCGGCCGCGCAGCGCCAGCAGCTGCAGGACTGGCTGCGCGGCAACACCACTGGCGACAAGCGCATCCGTGCCGGCGTGCCGGCCGGCTGGGCCGTGGGCGACAAAACCGGCAGCGGCGCCTATGGCACCACCAACGACATCGCCGTGCTGTGGCCGGCCAGCAGCGCCCCCATCGTGCTGGCCATCTATTACACCCAAGACCAGCCCAAGGCAGACTGGCGCGACGCGGTGCTGGCGCAGGCCACGCGCGCGGTGTTGCAGGGGGCCTGACCGCAGTTCGATAGGGCGGGGCAGCCACGGCGCTGCAATCAACACCAACCGCCGTTGCCAAACACCTATACTATGCGGGCTGCATGGCCGCGACCGGCCCACGGGCCGCAAGACCGGCATCAGCCCGGCGCTTGCCGGCAGCCCGTCCGCATGACGGCAGCCACGCGCCCGCAGCCAGCCGGCACCGGCCGGATCATGCACCAAGTATCACCGGCGTTGCCCGCCCCCGGCAGCAGCGCCGCAGATCCTGCACCCATCTACGCAATACCCCACTGGAGCAAACGACCATGGCACTGCGCATCAACGACCTCGTCCCCAACTTCACCGCCGAAACCGATCAGGGCAGCATCACCTTCCACGACTGGATTGGCGACAGCTGGGCCATCCTGTTCTCCCACCCCAAGGACTTCACCCCGGTCTGCACCACCGAATTCGGCGCGGTAGCGCAACTGTCTGCGGAATGGGCCAAGCGTGGCGCCAAGGTGATCGGCGTGTCGGTGGACGGTGCCGAATCGCACCAGAAGTGGAAGGGCGACATCGAGAAAGTAGCCGGCTGCGCTGCTGGCTTCCCCATCATTGCCGACGAAGGTCTGGCCGTGTCCAAGGCATTCGACATGCTGCCGGCCGAAGCTTACCTGCCGGATGGCCGCACCCCGGCCGACACCGCCACCGTGCGCTCGGTGTTCATCATCGGCCCGGACAAGAAGCTCAAGCTGTCGATGACCTACCCGATGTCGGTCGGCCGCAACTTTGCCGAAGTGCTGCGCGCGCTGGATGCCCTGCAACTGACCTACAGCGTGCCGCTGGCCACCCCGGCCAACTGGACCACCGGCCAGGACGTGATCGTGGCGCTGGCGCTGAACGACGAACAAGCCCGCGAGAAGTACGGTGAGCTGGACATCAAGCTGCCGTACCTGCGTACTGCTGCTGCGCCGAAGTAATCAGCTGTTTTCGGCCGGCAGCCCTTGGCGCCGGCCGGCCCGATGGGTGGGCAGATGAATTTGCCACATGCATCCGACATAATTTTGACTGCATCAAAATTGCTTACTTATAGTTGACTCCTGTTTTTTGTTGATTGATAGGATTCAACATGCGTTTGCTTCACTCCGCCCTCCTGCTGGCCGCGCTGGGCCTGGCATCCAATGCCCCGGCATTCGCCGCGCAATCCCCACTGGCCGAGTTTGTCCGCTGTGACAGCAACTTCTATCGCCTGCTGGGCAGCAACCCCGAATTGGTCAAGAACGCCGAGCTGGTCAGCAAGAACGGTCTGGGCAACTTCAAGCTGGGCGCCATTGAGGGCCTGACTGCCGAAGAACGTGCCCTTGCGCCCTGGGCGCAGGAAGATACCCGCTACATCGATTTCAAAACGCCGGCACAGTTTGCCGATGGCATCAGGGTGCAATACTACGCAGAGCACTATTTCAACAGCCTGAAAAAAGGCGGCGACGATACCGAAGAATCTTTCGGTTGGCGGCTAATGGTGGAAGGCAAACCCAAGCAAGTGCTGGCTGCGCTGGGCAAATCCGGCGCCAAGTTGCCGTGGAAGTGCGAAGACGGCATCTGTACCGTATTCCGCCAGCAGCAAGGCGCAAGCTGGAACGTGGTTGCGCGTGACCAGGTCGCCGACGGTAAACCGTATCTGGTGCTGATGCTCAGCCCACACCCCAGTTTGCCCAAGAGCAGCGATGTTGAGTGCGTATTGCGTATGGATGGCGCACGCGTACCGAAAAGCGCACTCGACAGCCTGCGCCCCAACTGGTGGTAAAGCCCTGACGACCACCCCGGCCACGGCCGGCCTGATCAGGGCCGCGTGTCACACACTTGCACGAGAGGTACAGCAATGACGGAACAGAAAATGGATCGTACCCCGGTAACGGCGGAGCGCATCGAGCAGATATTGGCCAATGTCGAGCTGCTGAAAGAGCTCATTCGTGAGGAGTTGGATGTGCAACTCCGCTTTGACCTTGAAAGTGTGGAATGGCTGGATGGCTACATCGAGCGGCGTCATCTGGAAGGTGATACGGCCAAGTGGGATGGCACGATCTCGGTGATCGGTTCGTTCCTGGGTGAGTGTATCCGCCACCAGATCGGCGGTGACTGGTATTGGTGGGATGACAATCTGGGGATCTTTTTCAATGAAGGCGATGCCGTTTTCCCGTTCAATAAATTAAGGAAGCAACTGGAAAACGGCCGCGATGGCGGTGACTCGATACTTGATTTGTATCGAACGACCCTTGTCATCATGCGTCACCGTCAAAGCACGCAGCGCAGTGCCCCGACGCCACGCGCACCCGCACCCGCACCCGCACCCAAGGCGCCAGCACCGTCAAACAACTGGTTTTCCAACTTCAAGGGTGCCGGCAAATTCGGCGGTTGAATGCAGGTCCAAGCCAGCAGCAGCTGCGGGGTATAGGCACCGCAGCAAAGGGGCATCGCTGCCCCTTTGTTGTTTGCTGCTCGGTTTCAGTCAAATCCCGCCAGCCACCCCCAGCAGCAAATCCAGATTCTGCACCGCAGCGCCCGCTGCACCCTTGCCCAGATTGTCGAACACCGCAAACAGCAGCGCCTGGCCGTGTTCGTCGTTGGCCAGCACGCCCAGCTGCAGGTCGTTGCTGCCATTGAGGGCTTGCGGGTCGAGCCGGGTCAGCGTTTGGGTGGTCGCTTTGTCCAGCACCATCACGTAGCGGCTGTCGGCATAGTGGGCCGTGAGTGCATCGCGCAGCGCGTCGCCGCCCACGCCGGGTGCCACCCGGCCAAGGTCGATGGGGATGGTCAGCACGATGCCCTGCCGAAATGCACCATAGGCCGGCACGAACATCGGCCGGGCGGCCAGCCCGGCATGCTGCTGGATTTCCGGGATGTGCTTGTGCGCCAGTCCCAATCCGTACACCTGAAACGGCAGCGCCTGTGCGGCAGCCGGCCCTTCGTGGGCATCGATGCCGGCGCGGCCGGCGCCGGAGTAGCCGGAGACAGCATGGATGGCCAGCGGCAGATCGCCCGGCAGCAGCCCCGCTTGCAGCAGGGGCCGCAGCAGGCCGATGGCTCCGGTGGGGTAGCAGCCGGGGTTGGATACGCGCCTGGCCTGCGCAATGCGTTGTGCCTGCCCGGCGGCCATTTCGGCAAAACCATACACCCAGCCGGCCTGCGTGCGGTGGGCCGAGCTGGCGTCGATCACCCGCACGGCCGGGTTGCGGATGGCGGCCACTGCTTCGCGCGCGGCGTCATCCGGCAGGCAGAGGATGGCGATATCGCAGGCATTGATTGCGGCGGCCCGGCGCTGCGGGTCTTTGCGCTCGGCATCCGGCAGGGTCAGCAGTTGCAGATCGCTGCGCTGATGCAGGCGCGCGTGGATCTGCAGCCCGGTGGTGCCCTGGTCGCCGTCGATGAAGATGAGGGGAGTGGTCATGGCTGCCGTCCTGTCGAATTTGGAAAAAACACTGGCCACCATGATGCGCTTGCGCTTGCATCAAGAAAATTTGCATTTCATGATACTGAAGTTTGTCTTTTCTGAATGATGGACCGGCATGCGTGAACTGAACCTGGACCGCCTGCGTACGCTGGTGGTGATTGCCGAGCTGGGCTCGTTTGCCGCAGCGGCACGCACGCTGCATCTGGCGCCGCCCACGGTCAGCCTGCACATTGCCGAGCTGGAAGACCGCATCGGTGCCCCCTTGCTGCTGCGCAAGCGCGGGCAGGTGCGGCCCACTGCGATTGGCGACACGCTGGTGGCGCGCGCGCGCCGCCTGCTGGCCGATGCCGATCAGTTGCTGGACGACGTGCAGCGGCAAGTGCAGGGGCTGAGCGGGCGGGTGCGGCTGGGCGCCTCCACCGGCGCGCTCGCGCACCTGCTGCCGCAAGCGCTGGAAATCCTCGGCCGGCAGCACCCCGACATCGACGTGCAGGTGGCCGTGCTCACCTCGCACGACACGCTGGCGCAACTGCACAACGGTACGCTGGACATCGGCCTGGTGGCGCTGCCGCAAACCCCCGTGGCCGGCCTGGCCATTCAGTCGTGGCGGCGCGATCCGGTCATGGCCTTCCTGCCCGCCGGCTGGCCGCGCCCACCCAGCGCCACCCCAGACTGGCTGGCCGCACAGCCGCTCATCCTCAACGGTGCGGGCACACGGCTGATGCAACTGACCGCAGACTGGTTTGCTGCGGCAGGGCACTACCCCGCACCGCGCATCCAGCTGGATTACAACGACGCGATCAAAAGCCTGGTCGCTGCCGGCTACGGCGCGGCCCTGCTGCCGCACGAGGCGACAACGCCCCCGGCCGACCCGCGCATCGCCATGCTGCCGCTAAGCCCGCCGCTATGGCGCCAGCTGGGCATCGCCCACCGCGACGGCGATATCGAACGCACCACCCGGCATGTGCTGGATGTGCTGTGGGGGCTGGGGCCGGATCAATCGGGCACAAAGTCCGCCCCTGAATTGCCTGCTACAACGCTGGATTGCTCATGAATCGACTTTTTTGGACCAACAACGAGCCCAGTGATCCTGGCAACGGTATATTCAGGGCAGAATCTGAGCGGCGTTTCGGGCTGTTTCGATCGAGTGGATAACGAGGGGGATCGCCTGTGATTGAGTGCGAGAAAAACTATTTGCCACCAGAGAGCAGGGCTGAACTTGAAAGGCGCTATGCCGCCGGGGAGCGGCGCTTTCCGCATACCGATTTGAGCGGGCTTGATCTGTCGGGGATCGTGCTGGATGACGCAGATTTTGAACAGCACGCGTGGTTTTCTGATGCAAATTTCTCGGGAGCAAGCCTGCGGAACACGAGCTTTCGGGAATGCAACGTCAAGTGTGCCGACTTTTCAAATGCCGACCTTACCGGCGCCAATTTCGAGCTTGCTGCCATTGAGTCGATCAAAACCTCGGGGGCGGCGCTAAGCGGGGTCAAGGTTAATGGCGCGACCTTCTATGGCTGTGAGCTCGCCGAGGGCGACGAGCTGCCGTCATGGGAGTGGTGATGTGTAGGCCCGATGGTATGAAGTAGCACAAGTATGCCGCGCAATTCGCTGCGCTCATTGGCACCCTGCACCGTATCCCTACAACAGCCCAGCCTCACCCGCTGCATCATCAAATGTGTCGCCTTCCCCGATGCCACGTTCTGCACGCATTCGTAGCCCAGCGCACGCATGTCCACGCTATTGCACATGGCGGCCAGGGGCACTATGCGGAGCTATGGGCATTTGAGCAGGACGAGGCGGGCTGGCATGTTGCCGCGCTCAGGAGCGTGACGGCCGTGCGAATTCTTCATAGCCGGCCCGGAAGCGCGGGTTGTCAAAGACCAACGGGCGCAGCTTCTGGCTCACTTCGTCCATATTGCCTTTGGCGATGAACCCCCAGTAGTAGTAAACCCCGGACCGGCCCAGATCGGTGTTGCCGGTGGTGTAGCTCAGCAGTTTTACCCCGGCTACGTCGAGTGGATGCGGGAAAGGTCGTGATGCATCGCCCAAGGGGTAACCGTTGCTGACGTTCAGCCATGCATGTTTGCCACCCTGACCAGTCGGCAAAGCATTGCCCTGGTTGAGCACAGCGACAATGTCGGGGGAAAAGAAACTGCCGTCGCACTGGCTGAAGGTCGTAAATGCCGATTCGAGCGCGCTGGCGTGGGCGACCGTTGCCAGAAACACGGTAGCTGTTGCAAAGAGCCGGGTGGCCAGTGAGCAAGTAAAGCCCGAGTGAGGTTTTTTCATTGATCCGGTGGTATGAACGGGTTGAGTTGCCCCGGCTTTGCCATGCCGGCTTGAGTCATTGGAAAATGGCAGTGCCTGAACATTGCTTGTCGCAAGGCGGCGGGCCCATCTGCTGCTGCAGGCCGGGCAGCGAGTAGGGCGGCAATAGCGTAGCGTATTGCGCCGTATTGGTAGGTGGCAGACACAAGCATGCGGCGCAATTCGCTGCGCTCATTGACGCCCTACGCAACGCCCTTCAAGCAGTAGCCCCCACCCGCCGCAACACCACATGCGTCGCCTTTTCCGACGCCACGCGCTCCACGCATTCATAGCCCAGGGCGCGCATGTCCACACCGTCGAACAGCCGCTCGCCGCTGCCCAGCAGCACGGGCGAGAAGGCGAGGTGCAGTTCGTCGATCAGGCCGGCGCGCAGGTATTGCTGGATGGTGCTGGCGCCGCCGCCGATGCGCACGTCCTTGTCGCCCGCCGCCTCGCGGGCACGCTCCAGCGCCTCGTGGATGCCGCCGGTAACGAAGTGGAAGGTGGTGCCGCCGGCCATCTCGAGGGACGGGCGTGCGTGGTGGGTGAGGATGAAGGTGGGCACGTGATAGGGCGGGGTGTCGCCCCACCAGCCTTGCCAGCTCAGATCAGGCCACGGGCCGCGTACCGGGCCGAACATGTTGCGCCCCAGTATCCACGCCCCGACGTTGTCAAAGCCGCGCTGGGCGAAGTCGTCATCAATGCCGGTGCTGCCGCCATCGGCGCGAAACAGCATGCGCTGAAAGGTGCGGGTGCCGATCAGCCACGGGTGCAGATCGGTGCCACCCTTGCCCAGCGGGTGCTGCAGGTCCTGATCCGGGCCGGCGGCGTAGCCGTCCAGCGAGAGGGTAAAGCCTTCAACGCGTACTCGTGTCATGGCTGGCTGTCCTTGCCGTAATGTGCCCGAAGGCGTCGGGCGCCTGGATGCTGTTGCAGCATGCCGCAGCCTGCAGCGCCGGGCAAGAGCGCGGGCCTTTCGCGGGCTTGAATGGATGATTGCTGCTTTGTACGGAATTCGCCCATTTTGATTGATAAAAACTATCAAATTGTTTGTAAAAATTGACTTGATTGATCGTTTTGCCTCTCCTACGCTGGTACAGCCTATCCACTGTGGACATCCTCAGGAGATTGCCATGTCCAATGAAGCCAAGTGTCCGTTCTCGGGCGGTGACTACAAGCCCGTCAATGCGACAGCCGGTGCCAAGGGCAACCGGGACTGGTGGCCCAGCCAGCTCAATCTGGCCATCCTGCACCAGCACACGCCGCAGGCGAACCCGCTGGGCGGCGAGTTCGACTACGCCGCCGCGTTCAAAACACTCGATCTGGATGCAGTCGTCAAAGACCTGCATGCCTTGATGACCGATTCGCAAGACTGGTGGCCGGCCGACTATGGCCACTATGGCCCGCTGTTCATCCGCATGGCCTGGCACGCCGCCGGCACCTATCGCATTGCCGACGGGCGCGGCGGGGCAGGCTCGGGCGCGCAGCGCTTTGCGCCGCTCAACAGCTGGCCGGACAACGGCAACCTCGACAAGGCCCGCCGCCTGCTGTGGCCCATCAAGCAGAAATACGGCAACAAGCTGTCGTGGGCCGACTTGCTCATCCTCACCGGCAACGTCGCGCTTGAATCCATGGGCTTCAAGACCTTTGGTTTTGGCGGTGGCCGCGTGGACATCTGGGAGCCGGAAACCGATACCTACTGGGGGCCGGAGGCCGAATGGCTGGCCACCAGCGACAAACCGCACAGCCGCTACAGCGGCGACCGCAACCTGGCCAACCCGCTGGGCGCGGTGCAAATGGGCCTGATCTATGTGAACCCGGAAGGCCCGGACGGCAACCCTGATCCACTCGCCTCGGCGCGTGATATCCGCGAAACCTTCGGCCGCATGGCCATGAACGACGAAGAAACCGTGGCGCTGGTGGCCGGTGGCCACACCTTCGGCAAGGCGCACGGCGCGGGCGACCCCACCCTGGTCGGCCCCGAACCGGAAGCCGCCGACATCGCCGAGCAAGGCCTGGGCTGGAAGAACGCGCTGGGCAGCGGCAAGGGCGTGCACACCACCACCAGCGGCATCGAAGGCGCCTGGACCGCCACCCCCACCCAGTGGGACAACAGCTATCTCGAAACCCTGTTCGGCTACGAATGGGAACTGACCAAGAGCCCGGCTGGCGCCAAGCAATGGACGCCCAAGGGCGGTGCCGCCGCCGGCACCGTGCCAGACGCGCACGACCCCGCCAAGCGCCACGCCCCGATGATGACCACCGCCGACCTCGCCATGCGCGCAGACCCGGCGTATGAAAAGATCGCCCGCCGCTTCAAGGACAACCCGGCCGAGCTGGCCGATGCCTTTGCCCGCGCCTGGTACAAGCTCACCCACCGCGACATGGGCCCGGTGGCGCGCTACCTCGGCCCGCTGGTGCCCAAGGAAGCGCTGATCTGGCAAGACCCGTTGCCGCCAGCCCCCGCACCACTGGCCGCCGCCGATGTGGCCGCACTCAAGGCCAAGGTGCTGGCATCCGGCCTGACCGCCGCGCAGCTGGTCGCCACCGCCTGGGCATCGGCCGCCACCTTCCGCGGCAGCGACAAGCGCGGCGGCGCCAACGGCGCCCGCATCCGTCTGGCGCCGCAAAAAGACTGGGCGGTAAATCAGCCGGCCGAGCTGGCCAAGGTGCTGGCCAAGCTCGGCGCCATCCAGCAGGAATTCAACGCGGGCGGCAAGCAGGTATCACTGGCCGACCTGATCGTGCTGGCCGGCAATGCCGGGGTGGAGGCCGCCGCCAAGGCGGGCGGGCATGACGTCAGCGTGCCTTTCCACGGTGGCCGCAGCGATGCCACGCAGGCGCAGACCGATGTTGAATCGTTCGCGGTGCTGGAGCCACAGGCCGACGGCTTCCGCAACTACGCCTGCAGCGGCGTGGAAGACCTCGCCCCCGCCGCGCTGATCGACAAGGCGCAGCTGCTCAAACTCAGCGCCCCCGAGCTCACCGCGCTGATCGGCGGCCTGCGCGCCATCAACATCAACACCGGCGGCAGCAGCCACGGCGTGCTGACCAAGCGCCCCGGCACGCTCAGCAATGATTTCTTCGTCAACTTGCTGGACATGGACACCACCTGGCAACGCACCGCCACCCCCGGCCTGCTGGAAGGCCACAGCCGCCACGGCGGCGCGCTGAAGTGGACCGCCACCACGGTCGATCTGGTATTCGGCTCCAACGCGCAACTGCGCGCCATTGCCGAGGTTTACGCCAGCAGCGATGGTGCAGGCCGCTTTGTGCAGGACTTTGTGGCAGCCTGGGCCAAGGTGATGGAGCTGGATCGGTTTGATTTGGGGTGAGGGTTGTTGATGTGAGTTCGTAAAAAAGCGGGCCGGATGGCCCGCTTTTTTGTGTGCAGCTATGGCGACGTTATTTGTGGGCCTGTTTTTTTAATAAATAAGTAGCTACGTCTTGGATCTTATCCAGCTAGCCCCATAGCCCCGCTTTCCGGTACCAGCGCGTGCAAGCTGCTTCCAAGAAGAGGTACGCAATAAACGCGGGGATTGATAGCCAGGGATAAATCAGGCTTCCGGCAAACAGCGGTGCCACAAAAAGCCAGCACAATGCCTTGTAATGGAGAGGGAGTGCGTGGTAACGAATACCTTTCTCCGGGAATCGTCTGAAGTCGCGCCGGTTTGAAAAGGCGATCAGGATCAGCATGCCCGCATAGCTGGCAAGAAATAGCATTGGTCTTGGAATGTCTGCTAACGCAAATGTCATTGCTCTTTGGTGCTAAGGTGGCGGAACACTTCGCCAAGCTTAGCATGGCCCGGCCAAGGCCCCACCATGATATGAAGCGATGGCGGTATGCATGTTTCAACTGATGGTGGTGGTGTTGGCCGTCTCGCCGTTGCGTTCCATTGGCTGGTCGGTTTTGGCGCATCAGGCAGCGCCAGCAGCTTGGTGGTTCAGCGGAATTTCGGTTGGCATGCCTGCGCTGAGTGACTGCACGCACCCATACCAGCTTGCGCCCCTAAAAGAGCACGCGCTGCCTAGATTGTCCTGGACGAAAGCACAGCCGATAAATTCGCATTCGACGAATTTGCAATCTGGAAAACTGGTGCCCCTGAATGTGCAGTTTTCAAAGCGGCATTCGGAAAAAATACAGCAATTGAATATTCCCCAATAAATATCGAGGTTGTTAAAGCGGCATGAAAGAAAAGCCCCGCCAGCGCTCCCGCCCTCGGCGTCGAAATCTTGAATGACACAAAACCGGAAGATGATGTCTTCTTGAAGTCCATAGGAAAGTACCTGCCAGGCTTCTGTTACTTGCTCGGATTCAATCAGCATGGCCCCACTCCATTCCTGGGTGATTGATTGCTGGCTGCCACGGGGCGCGCCTCTGTCTCATTTAATCAAACACACCCCGCCACCGTTTTCCGCCTGCCCCCTGTCACCGCGCAGCTTTTGGCAGCGGCCGGTACTTGCAGCGTGGTGGTCTGGCGGGTTTTGGCGTAGCGGCACACCAGATAGAGCGCGGTGCCGCGTGCCTTGGCGCTTTGCTGGTAGTCGGGCAGGGCCCAGCGGATGGCGTTGTCGCTGTCGGGCATCAGGTCGGCCAGTTGGTCGGGCGGGCCTTCAAACAGGCTGGCGCTGGCCAGCGCGTGCGGCTTGCCGCCATCCTGCAGCGTGGGGGGGCATTGCACGCCGGCGGCGAGGGCGCTGCCGCACAGCAGTGCGGCCAGCAGCACGGCAGGTTTATTCAACCACATAGTAGTTGTCCCCGTTGTTTTCGACGCGGGGTGCCTTGCGGAACAGGATGATGCGCTCGTGCACCGGCTGCGGCACGGTGATCTTGTGGCCGGCCTGGTCGCGCTTGTGCGCTACCCATTGATCCAGCACGCGGATGCCGCTGGCGTCCTGGCCCAGATAGATGGCCACGTGCGAGCGGCCGTCGGTGTGGTTGCCGTAGTGGCCGTTGTCGTCAAAGGTGGCAATGGCGGTGCCGGGCTGCAGGTCCAGATTGCCCTTTACCAGCGTACCGCGCTGCCAGGCGGCGGTGTGCGGCATTTGCGCGGCCGCGCGGGCATAGGCCACGCATTGGCCGTTGCCGACTGATTCATCAACGAATTTGCGCGGGTTACCGGCGATATATGGCATGTGTTGTCCCCCTTTGTTTGCTTGCTGATTGCTTGCAATTTTAGCAGGGCTGATGTTGGCAAACAACGCAACAAAGCGTGACGAAGCGCATGAAAACAGCGCATGATGGGCACTTGTTTTGCCGTGAGCAGATCACCCGTGCCGCACTATCCAGACCTTGCCCCCTACGCGCCCGACCACCCCAACGCAGCCACGCTGCGTGCCGTGGGCTGGCTGGCGCAGGGGCAGGATTATCCGCAAGGCGCGGTGCCGGCCGCGTTTTACCGCAAGCTGGTCGAGCTGTGTGCGGCGCCGTGGCAACCCGCCGTGGCGGCCGGGGTGCAGCAGTGCGTGCTGTGCCAGGTTGATGGCCCGCACAGCGGTGGCGAGCTGTATGTGCCGCACGCCAACGAGGGGCTGATTTACATCGCGCCGGTCGCCATCGCCCATTACGTTGCCAGCCATTGGTATCTGCCGCCACCGGTCTTTGTGGCAGCCGTGCTGGCTTGCCCGCCCATGCGCTCGGTGGCGTATCACCGTGCCATGCTGGCCTGCGGCGGCAGGGGCTTGCTGCAGCCGGCCAGGGCATAGGCCACTGGGCTGTTGTGGCTGCGCAACCGGGTTTTGCTTGGGTTAGGTTTTGCTTATATTCTGCGCGGGGGCGTCGGGCTTGCTTGTCGTATCCCTGACAGAAAAATTTGTTTGCTGTGACAGGAAATGGCCAGTGCTCAACCCCGCTGATGCCCGCCGGGCATCGTCCATTGCAGTGACAGGCCGCTTGCGCCACGCCCGCGCCATGCTTGCCCGCCAAACGCTGCTGCGTGTGCTGGCTGGGTGGGCGGGGGCTGCGCTCTTGCTGGCCGGGTTGCTGCCGTCGGCACTGGCCGCCCCCACCGTGGTGCGCTTGAGCAATGGCGAATGGCCGCCCTTCATGAGTGCGGCGCGGCCGGGCGGTGGCGTGGTCACGCAGATCGTTACCGAGGCGTTTGCGCAGGAAGGCATCAAGGCCGAATACGAATACCTGCCGTGGAAGCGCGCACTGAGCGATGCCGCCAACGGCCGGCTGGCCGGCTCGGTGGGCTGGTCGCGCACGGCCGAGCGCGAGCCGCTGTTCTATTACAGCCAGCCCATCCTCGAAGCCCCCGAGCTGCTGTTCCACCTGAAAACCCAGGCGTTGCCATGGCGCACCATGGACGACCTCTACAAAAAAACCATCGGTGGCGGGCTGGGCTATTACTACGGCGACGAGTTCGAGAACGCCGAAAAAGCCGGCCGCATCCACGTCGAGCGCGTGGTGAACGACGAGCAGAACCTGCACAAACTGCTGGCCGGCCGCATCGACGCCGCCGTCATCAACGTGCACGTGGGCTACGATCTGCTGGCCACCCGCTTCAGCACTGCCGACGCCGCCCGCATCGTTGCCGACGGCCGCCCGGTGCGCGTGGGCCAATGGCACCTCATCCTGTCACGCAAACTGGCGGGCAACCAGCAACTGATGGCCAGCTTCAACCGTGGCCTGGCCAAGCTGCGCGGCTCGGGCCGGCTGGCGCAGTTGATGCGCGGGCTGGAGGAGGGGCGTTGATGGCTGCCTACCGGAAGACTGAATGATGCATCCGCCTTCCTTGGTCGTACATTTGGAGTCATCACTAGCCGAATACATCGCTGTTGAAGCGTCTGCACAGGATGTTGTTCTTGCCGGGTTGAGGTGGGAGGCGCCTTATTGGCCGGAGTTGGCCGTGGGTTGGCTGGAGCAAGGGCTGCCAATTGATGTAGAGATTGCCTCGTGCCTTGAATCCATCGTCGAGCGAACGAAGTGGCCCCAGCCGTTGCGGCACCGAGCTCAAGCACTGTTAACCGTGTGGCGTGCCAAACAAGATGCTGGCTACTTTCAGGTCGAGACCATCCTCGCCAACGGCGTGGTCGTTGGACGTAATGCTTACTCTGATATCCCTGTTGGCGCCACGTTCATATCTTTGCGCAAGACCAAGCTGGTTGGCGACCTTGGCAACTTCCAATCGATAGAGCTTGGCGAGATTGCACAGGTCGCACTTCAACTGGATAAGGTGAAGTGGTTTCATCGATTTATCGACATCGTACCAAGAGGGCACTCCGCAGGCCTTTATCTGTCAGGAACTGGCTTGGATGTGCTGGCGGACGCACTGAGGGGTTGCGAGAAAGGCGAGTACGTATCGTTGCACTTGCCCGAGACTTGTCGATGAAAGTGGCGGGCGGCCAATTGTGGCAAATGGGGACGTGCCAAATTCCGCTAGCGTTACCCCGTGTTATGTCTCGGTGTTGTCCCCCACATGATCGTCATGCCATTGCAGCAAGCGTGGCCTATGTTGAGCAGGCAGGGCACCGGCTGCCAGCGTCAAGGAGAACCCGCATGATCAGCAAAAACACCATCTGTCTGTGGTACGACGGCGCGGCGCTGGACGCCGCAACGTTTTACGCCAGCATCTTCCCCGATAGCGCGGTGGGCAGAGTGCTGCGCGCCCCCGGTGATTATCCGTCCGGCCAGCAGGGCGACGTACTGACGGTGGAATTCACCGTGCTCGGCATCCCTTGCCTGGGCCTGAATGGCGGCCCGGCATTCAAGCATTCCGAAGCGTTTTCCTTCCAGGTAGCGACCGACGATCAGGCCGAAACCGACCGGCTGTGGCAGGCCATCATCGACAACGGCGGCGAAGCCAGCGCCTGTGGCTGGTGCAAGGATCGTTGGGGGCTGTCCTGGCAGATCACCCCGCGCGCCCTCACCGCCGCCATCACCGACCCCGACCCGGCGGCCGCCAGGCGCGCGTTCGAGGCGATGATGGGGATGAGCAAGATTGATATCGCGCTGATTGAGGCGGCAAGGCGGGGGTAGGTAGCCCGCCTGCGGCAAGGCCGATCAGCGGGTGATCAGTGCTGCGGATAAGGCAGCCAGACGGGTACTTCCTGCCAGTTATCGGTGGTCAACTCGTAGACTTCCAGCACGCGTATGCCTTTGGCGCTGATCGCCTTGACCAGCCCGTAGTGGCGCCCCAGATAGTCACCGGGAAAGAGCCAGTGCAGATAACCGGCGGGGTCGCGCATCACCGCATAGGGCGCGCGCTTGCCGTGCATTTGAATGGTGACGATGCGCAGATCGGCCAGCTCGTACGCTTCCAGCGCCTGCTTCTCGCGTGTCGCGGCGGCTTCGCCCGTGAGCAGGGTGGCCAGCAATGCCAGGGCGACTATCCATCGCTGGCTGCTGTGCCACGGCAGATGCGGTGCAATCAGCTTGTGCATGACTTGCTCGGATGATGGGCCCAAGTCGAATGATAGAGCCGCCCACTGCCTCTGAAGTCCTGCCCACTGACCAGATGATCCAGACTGCGCGGGTCGGCCAGCCCTTGGCGGTATTCCACGTCGCTGATCACATAATAATTGCAGTGGCCTGCCGGGCCAACATCAAATGGAATGCCGATCAGGGGCCTGCCATTGCTGCGATCAATGGCGATCTCAAAAAATCCCACCGGGTTGAAGGCCATGATCTCGATCTGCACGGGCGGCTCCTGGTGGTGTGGATATCGTGGCGGGGCGATTCAGTCGTGACCTTGTATCAACGCCTCAATCTGCGCCCGCTTCTTGGCAAAGCTGCCAAAGATGCCCTCATCGGCATCGTAATCGGCCTGATGCTCGGCGACAAAGGCCACGGCGGCGCGTAGCTCGTGCCAGATGGGGGTGACGTCGCTGCGTTGCTCTCTGGCGCGGACGGCAATCAGGCCCAGGAAGCAGTCTGCTGCTGTGGCGTTGTCAATGTCGTCCGGGTTGGCGCGGGCCAGCACACTGTCGCGAAAGCCCAATACGTAATAGTGGAAGGCTTTGACCGGCATGAAGTGCAGCTCTTCAAACACTTCGATGGGGCTGGCGTCATAGCGCAAACGCATCTCGCTATTGCTGCGGCCAAAGTAGGTGCGGTAAGCAAAGCGGGATTCCACATCGGCTTTCCAGCCAGTCCAGTCCGCTTCATTGGGGATGGTGTCGTTCACCGGTTTGCTCGGGGCGCGGTGTAATGCCGGCATCGTTACCGCGCTGCGCAGGCGCGTCAACTTGCTTGGCGTGCTGTTGCTGCAAATGAAAAAACTGCAGCCGCCGCTGCCGTTGCGTGGCGGCGGCGTGCTGGGTGAAACGGCGTGCGTTCATGGCTTACTCCCAGACTTCGCGGTCTTGTTCGTGGCGTTCTTGCAGGCGCAGGCGTACTTCGCGGCGCTGTTGGGCCTGGGCTGCGGCGGTGGGGCGCTTGGCCGGCTTGCTGGCCGTGGGTGCGTGGCCGCGCCACGGGGTGTTGGCAAGGCGGGCGTGCTCGGCGCGTTGGCGGGTGGTGGTCATGCGTTCTCCTGAATACGGGTGGCAAGCAGGTACAGCGTGGCGCGCAGCCAGCGCGGCAGCGGGGCGTCGCCGGGGCTGGTCAGTGCGTGGCGGGCCTGTTGGTAGAGTGGCGTGTGCAGCAGCGCCGGTTGTTGCAGATACAGGCGCAGCAGCAACTGGCGGGCGCGGCCTTGGGTGGCCAGCGGCGCTTCAGCCGGTGTGCTGCGCGGTTTGATATGCAGGTGCAGAGGCATGCGATCTCCTTGATCAGGCCGTGCAGGGGCTACAATCTGGCGGTGGTGCGTGAGCCATTGCCCCCGCTGTGGCGATACCGGCTCGCTAGCTGTTGGCGCCCCAGGCGCTCAACAGCAAATAAGCCAGGCACAGCGCCAGATACAGTGCACCCCAGCCCAGTGCGGCCAGCGCGCTACGCATGGCGCACTGCCACGGCCAGCAGGTTGAGCCGGCCCCGGCGGATGGCCTTGCAGCCGCTGGCGGCCTCCAGCGCGGCGCGGCGGCGGGCGTTTTGTGCCAGGCCCGGCAGGATCAGCACATTGGTGATGCGCCAGCGGCGCGGTGTGGCGGCGCTCATGCGGCCAGCCCCACGTATACGCCGTGGCGATGGCGCGCCTCGGCCCATGCCTGCTGCTCCAGCTCGTCCTGCCAGTGCGGTGCCAGCACATCCCAGATATCGGCCTCGCCCACGCAGGCGGCGTGAATGGTGAGAGCCTCGGCCCGACGCAGGTGGGGCGCGGCCGCTTGATAGTCGTAATCGACCAGCAGGGTGAGCGGGCTGGCCGCATCGGCCAGCGTGGCGGCAAAGCGTTCCATCAGGCGATCTCCAGCGTGGTTTCCACCGCCAGCAATGCGCCGGCATCGGCATGGTCGGGCACGATCAGGCGACCGGCGCGCAGCAGGCCGGCCAGCTCGCGCAGCAAATCGGACTTCTGCATGGTCAGATTGTGTGCGGCCAGTTCGTAATCCATGGTTAGCAAAGACTGGCCGATCAGTTCGTCGTCCAGCGGGCAGGCGGTATGCATGGCAACCTCCAAAAAAATCCCCGGCACAAGACCGGGGTGAAGCTCGAGGATGAAGCAAGGTGCCGCAGGCACCGGTGATGCATGGCTGTGCATCCGGCAACAGACTGCGGGGCAATCTGCTGGCGGATGCCGACCCTGGCGGGCCGGCCCATCTGCGCACCACTCAGCCGCTGCGGCAGCCTCATCGGGGTGCCGCGCCCCGCCCATTGGCCGTATGCCGTGCCGGGCTGCAGACCCACGCTTGGTGTCCGTCCTGCGTTCCCGCTGTTGCGGTACTGGCCTCGGGGGGCTGGCGTGAACCGGGGTAGGTGCTGAGTGGTGCGTCGATATCGTTATATTAACTAAAGTTAGTTAATTTGTCAAGTATTTTGATATCTTTGGTTTGTGCTTTGGTTGATTTTGTGACGGGCCATGCCGAAGCTATCGTCGCAAAGTTCGCGGCGGGGCCGAACTGCGATGAATCGTGTTGCCGATGCCACGGTGAACGAATAGAAGGGCACGAAGTGCGCCGGGGGCCGAACGGAGAATGGGCGCGTGGTGAGGCGGGGGCAGAGAGCCTGGTGGGCCTAGCAGCGTAGAAGGGGCTGTCTATCAGGCTGTCACGATGGCCCAAGCGCCTGTTTGAAAAATGCAAAAACCCGGCCAGGCCGGGTTCTTGCGTGCCATGGAGAGTGGCATGGGGCAGGACTGATGATGTTGCTTAGCGCGAACCGACGAAGATCAGCGCCATGCTGCGATCCGGCAGCTGCGCGCCACCGTACAAACGCTTGGTGGCCGAGTCGAAGTAACCCAGGCCCTGCAAGGTCGAGGTACCCAGCAGGCAATTGCCGCCGCCAAAAGTGACGGTCAGGTTGTAGGCATTGCCTTTGGCCAGCGGGCTGGCTGTGCCGCTGAATGCGCAGCCACTGCTAAGGCCGAGGCCGGAAACCTTGCCATCTGTGCCAACGGTGACGCGGATGCTTTCGCCGCCGCCCGACACAATCGCACCCGTGCCAGTGTAAGTGCCAGCAACTGCAGCCAGGCTGGGCTGGGCGTCATATGCGCTGTTGTAGCTGGTGGACATCGTGACCGACTGATTGAGCGAAGGATAGGCGATAACGGCGCTCAGGCCGGATTTGCTGGTGTAGTTGCCGCTGACTGTTGCGCTTAGCACGGCATTGCCTTCAACGCTGTAGTCCTTGGCATTCGACGATGCCAGCGTACCGTTCGATGCACTGAGCTGGCCCTGGATGGCACCACCAATCACCGATGGGTTGTTTGCAACTGTGTACATCACCCAATAATTGCCATTCCCTTGCACCAAGCCAATCGCCACGCGGCCGTTATTGGTATTGCCAAACCAAAGCCCCTCTGCCGCAGAACCGGCCGGAACCGGTGTCGGAATCGGTGTCGGTGTCGGTGTTGGTGTTGGTGTTGGTGTGGGCCGCACATTACCGTTATCGCTGCTGCCACCGCCGCCACCGCAGGCGGCAAGAGCGAGTGCTGCTGCCGTCATGGCGGCTACGGTACGGACTAGGTAGGAACCGATTTGCATTATGTGTTTTCCCAAGGATGAGCGTTGAAGGCTGCGAACACAGCATCACTGCAAAATTGTATTCGTTAGCTGTCATATTTTGACATAATCGGGTATGTAATAAACAATATATACGTAGTTGTTTGCAAAAAAATTGCGAATTTTGGTGACTGAATGTAAGTAGTGTTGCTGAGAGGTGGGCATTGGCTAACTGCAGTGGCAGCTTGATATTTGCTTTACTTACGCAAACTACTGGTACTACCTTTGCCAAGCCATTTGCATTGGAGCGGGTGGCTCATTGACGCTGCGGGATCAGTTTGTAAATCTGCTGCTGGCTGCATCGGCCAATGGATGGATGCCGCGGTCTGGCTTGGCACTTGGTGCCAGCGCAAACGAGTTATGCTGATTTCTCCTTACAGGAAACCCCATGCCCAAAGGCTACTGGATCGTCCGCGTCGATATTGCCGACGCCGCCCAATACCAACACTACGTGGCTGCCAATGCCGCGCCGCTGGCCGAGTACGGCGGGCGCTTTCTGGCGCGCGGTGGCCAGTTCGAAAACCCCGAGGGCAGCACGCGCAGCCGCCACGCGCTGGTGGAGTTCCCCACCTATCAGGCCGCGCTGGACTGCTGGCACTCGCCCGCCTATCAGGCCGCCATCGCGCTGCGTGCGCCAGTATCGGCGCTGGATATGGTGATCATCGAAGGCTACGATGGGCTGCAACCGGGCCAGACGGCCCCCGCACAGCCATGAAATGAGTACCGGCACCGAACAGGAAACAACCCCCGCTACGCCAGAGATCACGCCGGTGCCGCCGTGGCAACGCCTGGCTTGCGGGGTGCTTGCCGCTGGCGCGGTGGTGTTGATCCCGGCGGTGATTTACATGGCGGTTGATCTGTTCAGCCATCCTGGCATGTATTCACCGTTCTGGCAGCGGTTGGTGCAGGTGATCGGGCTGGGCTACTCCGGCGTCTATGGCGCGTACAGGTTCGGCTACGTGGCCAAGCATGGTTACCCACCCAAGCGCTGGCGCTGAGCATGGTGGATGTAGCTGTGCCTGACCAGCTTCAGGAGCAAGGACGTGGCCTACGCGCAATACCTGCTGGATGAAACCGACGCTGCCGGACAGGCTGAGGCAGCGCAAGCCGTGCATGCGTTGCTGCAGTCGCTGGGCGAGGCCGAAGCCGCCTGGCATGCCACGCAGGGCAGTGCGCGGCCCGTGCAGTTTTTTGTGATCCCAGGGTTGTACCGTGGCCCAACAGCCGCAGCCACGGCGTCGTTGATCGTGTTGCCGCCCAAAAGCCCGCTCTACAGCCTGCCCCGCACGGTGTTGCGCGATGCGCTGGCAGATCAGGTAGCGATCACCGTACGCTTGAGCTACCTGCCACCGGGCCAGTCCCGCACCGTGCCCGTCTGGGCCGGCAGCACCGCCGCGCTGGTGCTGCACGGTTTGCTGGACGAGGCCGGGCTGCTACCCGACCGCAGCCGCCAGGATCCGGCCAGTTTCGCGCTGGCCCGGCTGCTGGCGCCGCTCTGCGCCGTGCTGGACAGCCAAGATGTGCGCATCGTCATCGGCCGCCGCCGCATGCAACGCCTGCTGCGTGCGGCCAAACGGCGTCTGGCATCGACGCCGGACGGGCGCGCCATCTTCGATCTGCTCGCCCCGTATGGCGTGCGCAGCGGCCCGCTTTGGCAGCGCGGCTTGCGCGCGTTGCAGAACCAATTGAGGAAGAAACAACCATGATCGATCGCTGGCTGCGCCGCCCCTGGCTGTTGCTTGCCCTGCTGGCCGGGCTGGGCTCCGCCGTGCTGCAATGGATGCTGTTGGGCAGCATGCAGTGGAGCAACACGCAAATCTGCATTGGGCTGTTCTTTCCACCACTGTTGGGCACCTTGCTAGGCCGCCAACTGGCCCCGCAGCGCTGGAACGGCTTTTTCCAGTTAGCCTGGCTATGCTGGGGCGGCAGTGGCTTGCTGTTCCGCTTTGCTTACTTGCAGGCAGCCGCGCTGCTGTTTGCGCTGGCCAGCCTGTTTCTGGCGCAATCACTATCGATGGCCGCGCGTTTGCCAGCAGATGATATGAGTTAGGTCATGCCAAGCAATTCCACTTCCGATTTCAATTTCCCCGCAGAGGCCATGCTCCGGCTCGATGCCGCCGTCGGCAGTCTGACGGTGGACGAGTTGTATTTCGCCGCCGGTACGCGGCTGGATGCACTCGGCCCGCGCTTTCAGGTGAGTGCCCCGCAGCAGGTTTGCGTTGAACAGCGCGAAGTCAGTTGCTGCTTTGCGCGTATGCGCTTCAGCGAACAAGGCCAGCCACGCACCCTGTGCTTGCGCTTTGACGATGGCGTGCTGACCGGTGGCAGCATCTCGCTTGACGACGCCGACATCGCCTTTGTCGATTGGGACAGCTACGACAGCGACAAGGCCTACGCAAGGCATGCCGCCTGGCTGCAGCGCCAGCTAGGGGATATCGATATCGCTTATCAGCGCTACCCATGGGGCAATGCCGGGGTGGGGCGCAGCAAAAGTGAGGATGTATTCATCTACTTCCACTTCGGCGCTGACTGAGGCTCCTGCATTCACACTAGGAAGTCGGTCATCACGCAGACCAGCGTGCCATCGGCCGCATGGCCAAAAAAGGATGGGTAGCAGCCATCGCCCCAGCCGCTGCTGAAGCACATTACGTTGTCTGGGCGCTGCGGATCGGGCCGCAGGTCAACCCAGCAATGCGTATCCCGGTAATTGGCCTGCATGGCATCAATCATCTGCTCAAAGTAATCGCTATCGGCTTGCATGCAAGCCGCCAGCAGCACGGATGCCCTGAGGTCCATGAAGCAACCCGTGCCGGCATCGACGCCATAGCCATAAAACTCATCTTCGCCCATCTCCCCGTCGGGCTGGTCTGGCGTGCTGGCCATTACCCAACGGCTAACCGGCGCGTTGGCAAACACCACACGTGCATAAGCCATGCGCTCGTCGCCGTTGGCCAGACAGGCTACGGCGACCTGCACCGGCCAATCGCCGATCGGCACCTGCTGGGTGAACGCCGGCGGATCAGGACATACAAGCGGATCACTCGCACAGAGCTGGCCGCTGGCCAGGTGCAGCAGACCGGTGTCGATGACCCGAAAGCCTGAAATGTCGCTGCCAGGCGCAAAGGTGATGCCGTCGAAGGCGCTGTTGAAGCGCTCAAGCTCGGGTTGATAGGGCATGCGTCAGTCCTTGTAGGCGTTGTGTATGGGCAGGCTGCCCGTATTGGGATGCACAATCCCTAAGTCGTATCGCTTGCAGGATCAGTACGGTTCATTGAGGGATCTTGCCCGCTGGCACCGCCAACTGTAGTGGTCAACAAATCCTGGACAGTGATTTGAGTTGCTGTTCTCGTACTGCCGGTGGCAAGCCCCCATTGGCCGCATGTGGGCGCTGCCGGTTGTAGTACCCCATCAGATATGCACCAATGTCCTGCTTGGCCTGTGTAAACGACAAGTACCCCAGCTCCGGGAGCCATTCTGTTTTCAAGCTGCGGAATAGCCGCTCCATCGGCGCATTGTCCCAACAGTTGCCGCGTCGGCTCATGCTCTGACTCATCCGGTAACGCCACAGCCGTTGCCGGAACAACCTGCTGCCGTACTGGCAGCCCTGATCACTGTGAAACAGCACGCCCACCGGTTGC
>NZ_FWXD01000048.1 GCF_900176275.1 Andreprevotia lacus DSM 23236
AGGATGTGTTCGCGGGTTTGCGGCATCGGGCCGTCAGCGGCCGAACACACCAGGATTGCGCCGTCCATCTGGGCAGCACCGGTGATCATGTTCTTGACGTAGTCGGCGTGACCCGGGCAGTCCACGTGAGCGTAGTGGCGCGATTCGGTTTCGTATTCGACGTGTGCGGTATTGATGGTAATACCGCGAGCCTTTTCTTCCGGCGCGCTGTCGATCTGGTCGTAACCCTTCGCTTCGCCACCGAACTTCTTCGACAGAATAGTGGTGATCGCTGCGGTCAGCGTGGTCTTGCCGTGGTCAACGTGACCAATGGTGCCGACGTTCACGTGCGGCTTCGTACGCTCGAACTTTTCCTTAGCCATGGCTAAATTCCTTCAGATTCAAGATTCAAATTGAACTGTAATGACCCGGTGCTTCAGCACCGGGCCATATTGATTACTTCTTGCTGGCAACGATCGCGTCGGCAACGTGCTTCGGCGCTTCGGAGTAGTGCTTGAACTCCATGGAGTACGTAGCACGACCCTGCGACATCGAACGCAGCGTGGTCGAGTAGCCGAACATTTCCGACAGCGGCACTTCGGCCTTGACCATCTTGCCACCGGCCGGATTGTCGTCCATGCCTTGCAGAATACCGCGACGGGACGAGATATCGCCCATGATGTCGCCCATGTACTCTTCCGGCGTTTCGATTTCGACGGCCATCATCGGCTCGAGCACCACCGGCGCAGCGCGGCGCATCGCTTCCTTGAAAGCAATGGAGCCAGCCAGTTCGAACGCGATTTGCGACGAGTCAACATCGTGGTACGAACCGAAGGTCAGGCGAACCTTGACGTCAACGACCGGGAAACCGGCAACCACACCAGCCTTCAGTGTGTTCTGGATACCCTTGTCAACCGACGGGATGAATTCACGCGGAATCACACCACCCTTGATTTCGTCAACGAACGAGTAGCCGTTGCCTTCGCCGGCCGGTTCCAGTGTGATCACGCAATGACCATACTGACCCTTACCGCCCGACTGCTTGGCATGCTTGCCTTCGACGTCTTCGACAACCTTGGTGATGGTTTCACGGTAGGCCACTTGCGGCGCGCCGACGTTGGCTTCAACGCCGAATTCGCGCTTCATGCGGTCAACCAGAATTTCCAGGTGCAGCTCGCCCATGCCCGACATGATGGTCTGGCCGGTTTCTTCGTCGGTACGCACGCGGAACGACGGGTCTTCCTTGGCCAGGCGGTTCAGGGCAACGCCCATCTTTTCCTGGTCAGCCTTGGTCTTCGGTTCGACGGCAACGTGAATCACCGGCTCCGGGAATACCATGCGTTCCAGAATGATCGGGTGATCCGGCGAACACAAGGTTTCACCAGTCGTCACATCCTTCAGGCCGATACCGGCGGCGATGTCGCCAGCGCGCACTTCGTCAATTTCCTGACGATCGTTGGCGTGCATCTGCACGATACGACCCATGCGCTCCTTGCGATCCTTCACCGAGTTCAGCAGCGTATCGCCAGACTTCACGATACCCGAGTAAACACGGAAGAAGGTCAGCTGACCCACATACGGGTCGCTCATCAGCTTGAATGCCAGCGCCGAGAACGGGGCATCATCAGAAGCTTCGCGAGTTTCCTCTTGCTCCTTCTGGTTCACACCCTTCACCGCTTCAACTTCCACCGGCGACGGCAGGAAGTCGATCACGGCGTCGAGCATGCGCTGCACGCCCTTGTTCTTGAACGCGGAGCCACACAGCATCGGCTGGATTTCGCCAGCCAGAGTGCGCGCGCGCAAGCCGGCCATGATGTCGGCTTCGGACAAGTCACCTTCTTCAAGGTACTTGTTCATCATCTCTTCCGACGATTCGGCAGCTGATTCGACCATCTTTTCGCGCCATTCATTGGCCACGTCAACCAGGTCAGCCGGGATGTCACCGTATTCAAACTTCATGCCCTGGGACGCTTCGTCCCACACGATGGCCTTCATCTTGAACAGGTCAACCACACCGGTGAAGCCTTCTTCGGCACCGATAGGCACAACGACCGGCACCGGGTTCGCCTTCAGGCGAACCTTCATCTGCTCCACAACGCGGAAGAAGTTGGCACCTTGACGGTCCATCTTGTTCACGAAGGCCAGACGCGGCACTTTGTACTTGTTGGCCTGACGCCATACAGTTTCGGACTGTGGCTGTACACCACCGACCGCGCAGTAAACCATGCAAGCACCGTCGAGCACGCGCATCGAGCGTTCAACTTCAATCGTGAAGTCAACGTGGCCCGGGGTGTCGATGATGTTGATCCGGTGTTCCGGATACTGGTGCGCCATGCCCTTCCAGAAGGTCGTGGTAGCAGCCGAGGTAATGGTAATGCCGCGCTCTTGCTCTTGCTCCATCCAGTCCATGGTGGCGGCGCCATCATGCACTTCACCGATCTTGTGGTTTACACCGGTGTAGAACAGAACACGTTCAGTCGTGGTGGTCTTGCCTGCATCAATGTGAGCAGAAATACCGATATTGCGGTAGCGCTCAATAGGGGTCTTGCGAGCCACGATTGTTTCCTTAAACGGATTTCAGGATTAGAAGCGGAAGTGGGCGAATGCCTTGTTGGCTTCGGCCATGCGGTGCACTTCGTCGCGCTTCTTCATCGCGCCGCCGCGACCTTCGGCTGCATCCAGCAATTCACCCGCCAGACGCAGGTCCATGGACTTCTCACCGCGTTTACGGGCGGCATCACGCAACCAGCGCATCGACAATGCCAGGCGACGGCTAGGGCGGACTTCGACCGGAACTTGGTAGTTTGCACCACCAACGCGACGGCTCTTCACTTCAACCAGCGGCTTTGCATTGCCGATAGCGGTGGTAAAGACTTCCAGCGGGCTCTTGCCGGTCTTCTTTTCGATCTGGGCCAGCGCACCGTAAACGATGCGTTCAGCAACGGCCTTCTTGCCGTCGATCATGACCACGTTCATGAATTTGCTCAGTTCTTCCGAACCAAACTTCGGATCCGGCAATACGTCGCGTTTCGGTACTTCTCTACGTCTTGGCATAATTCTCTATTCCTAATGTGACATTCAGTCGGAGCGAGCTACGATTGGCTGCTCCACGGCCGCCCAGCGGGACGACCACTTACTCGACGGTCAGCAACATGCTGTTTCCGCCGACCACGGCAAAGCGTCTTACTTTGGACGCTTTGTACCGTACTTGGAGCGCGACTGCTTACGGTCTTTCACGCCAGCAGTGTCGAGCGAGCCACGCACGGTGTGGTAACGCACACCCGGCAAGTCCTTCACACGGCCGCCACGAATCAGGACGACGCTGTGCTCTTGCAGGTTGTGGCCTTCACCACCGATATACGAAATGACCTCGAAGCCATTGGTCAGACGCACTTTGCAGACTTTACGCAGCGCGGAGTTCGGCTTCTTCGGTGTTGTGGTGTACACGCGGGTGCACACACCACGCTTTTGAGGGCAGGCTTCGAGCGCGGGAACCTTGCTCTTGACCACTTCCTTCAAGCGGCCCTTGCGGACCAGCTGGTTGATAGTTGGCATTGTTGTTTCCTTCGATTAACAAACCCCTCACGGGGCCCTTTTCGGCCCGCAGCAACACCAAATACGGCAATGCTGCGCACCAAATGACGCCGGCGACGCACGGAACCAGCCCGAGCGTCGCCAGAAAAGACTGCGATTCTAAGAAAATCAAGCGCTTGTCGTCAAGTCCGGCCGACGACAAGCACAATGCCGGCCATCAGGCCGGCATTGTGGTGCGACACGTTGCCGATTATTCAGCGACTTCGCTCATGGGTTCGATTGCGAACACGTCGAGTGCGGTATCGCCACCCGCCGCAGCGCGCTTGCGCGAGCGATGGTAGGCCAGACCGGTACCCGCCGGGATCAGACGACCGACGATGACGTTTTCCTTCAGGCCGCGCAGATCATCGATCTTGCCCATGATGGCCGCTTCGGTCAGCACGCGGGTCGTTTCCTGGAACGACGCCGCCGAGATGAACGAATCGGTAGACAGCGATGCCTTGGTAATACCCAGCAGCACGTTTTCGTGCAGTGCCGGCTGCTTGCCATCAGCAATCAGCTTGTCGTTGGCGATCAGGTACTCGGCGCGCTCGACTTGCTCACCCTGGATGAAGTCGGAATCACCGGATGCCGCAATCACCACGCGACGCAGCATCTGGCGCACGATCACTTCGATGTGCTTGTCGTTAATCTTCACACCCTGCAGTCGGTACACTTCCTGCACTTCCTGCACGATGTAACGCGCCAGCGCCTCGATCCCCTGCAGACGCAGGATGTCGTGCGGATCGATCGGGCCGTCAACAATCACTTCACCACGGTTCACCACCTGGCCATCGTGCACCAGTACGTGCTTTTCCTTCGGGATCAGATACTCGTGCGCAGCGCCGTCCAGATCGGTAATGATCAGACGTTGCTTGCCCTTGGTGTCCTTGCCGAACGAGACGGTGCCGGTAACTTCAGCCAGCATGCCGGCGTCCTTCGGCGAACGCGCCTCGAACAGCTCGGCCACACGCGGCAGACCCCCGGTAATGTCGCGGGTCTTGGCGGATTCTTGCGGAATACGCGCCAGCACTTCACCGGTACCGACCTGCTGACCGTCCTTCACGGTGATGATCGCGCCCGGCTGGAAGCCGATGGTCACCGAGGTATCGGTGCCGGCCAGCTTCACTTCGTGGCCGTTTTCGTCGATCAGCTTGACCAACGGGCGCACGCCCTTGGCACCGGCCTTGGTCTTGGGGTTGATCACGACCAGGGTCGACAGACCGGTCACGTCGTCCACCTGCTTGACCACGGTCACGCCCTCCTCGACGTTCTCGAAGCGCACCTGACCGGCGTACTCGGTAATGATCGGACGGGTGTGCGGGTCCCACGTGGCCAGCACGGCACCAGCCTTGATAGGCTCGCCATCCTTGACCAGCAGCGTGGCACCGTATTGCAGCTTGTGACGCTCACGTTCACGGCCGGTATCGTCCAGCACCAGCACTTCGGCCGAGCGGGAAATGATGATCAGCTCGCCCTTGGTGTTGGTCACGTAGCGCATGTTGCCGGCATAACCGATCTTGCCGTTCGACTTCGATTCGATCTGGCTGGCCGAAGCTGCACGCGACGCCGCACCACCGATGTGGAAGGTACGCATGGTCAGCTGGGTACCCGGCTCACCGATCGACTGCGCGGCGATCACGCCCACCGCCTCGCCGGCGTTGACCATGTGACCACGGCCCAGATCGCGACCGTAGCACTTGGCGCACAGGCCATAGCGTGTTTCGCAGGTCAGCGGAGTACGCACCTTCACTTCGTCGACGTTGGCTGCGTCGATCGCATCGACCAGGTCTTCGGTCAGCAGCGTGCCGGACTCGATCACGGTTTCCTGGGTCGCCGGGTCAACGACGTCACCCTGCACCACACGGCCGAGGATACGATCGCGCAACGCTTCGATCACGTCACCGCCCTGCACCACCGCCTTCATGGTCACGCCGTTCTTGGTGCCGCAATTGTCTTCGGTCACAACCAGGTCTTGCGTCACATCGACCAGACGACGGGTCAGGTAACCCGAGTTCGCGGTCTTCAACGCGGTATCCGCCAGACCCTTACGGGCGCCGTGGGTCGAGATGAAGTACTGCAGAACGGTCAGGCCTTCGCGGAAGTTGGTGGTAATCGGCGTCTCGATGATCGAGCCGTCCGGCTTGGCCATCAGGCCCCGCATACCGGCCAACTGGCGAATCTGTGCTGCGGAACCCCGCGCACCGGAGTCGGCCATCATGTAAATCGAGTTGAACGACTCCTGATCGACTTCCTTGCCTTCGCGGTTGATGACTTTCTGCTTGCCCAGCTGGTCCATCATAGCCTTGGCGATCTGATCACCGGCACGACCCCAGATGTCAACGACCTTGTTGTAGCGCTCGCCTTGCGTGACCAGACCCGAGCTGTACTGCTGCTCGATTTCCTTCACTTCGGCGTTGGCAGCAGCCAGCAGTTCGATCTTCTTGTTCGGCACCAGCATGTCGTCGACGCAGATGGAGATACCGCCACGGGTCGAGTAGCTGAAACCGGTGTACATCAGCTGGTCTGCGAACACCACAGTGTCCTTCAGGCCGCAACGACGGAACGACGCGTTGATCAGCTTGCCGATTTCCTTCTTTTTCAGCGACTTGTCGATGTGGCTGAAGTCCAGACCCTTGGGCAGGATTTCCGACAGGATGGCGCGGCCGACGGTGGTCTCGCGACGCACCATCTTCGGCTGCCATTCACCGTTGGCATCGCGGCTCCATTCCTTCAGACGCACGGCGACGCGTGTCTGCAAGGTGACAGCCTTGTTTTCGTAGGCGCGGATCGCTTCCTTCACGTCGGCAAAGGACATGCCTTCGCCCTTGCCGTTCACGGCTTCGCGGGTCATGTAGTACAGACCCAGCACGATATCCTGCGACGGCACGATGATCGGCTCGCCGTTGGCAGGCGACAGCACGTTGTTGGAGGCCAGCATCAGGGTGCGGGCTTCCATCTGCGCTTCCAGCGACAGCGGCACGTGGACGGCCATCTGGTCACCGTCGAAGTCGGCGTTGAACGCCGCGCAAACCAGCGGGTGCAGCTGGATGGCCTTGCCTTCGATCAGCACCGGCTCGAACGCCTGGATGCCCAGACGGTGCAGCGTCGGCGCACGGTTCAGCAGGATCGGATGTTCGCGGATGACATCTTCCAGGATGTCCCACACCACCGCTTCCTGCGATTCGACCATCTTCTTGGCGGCCTTGATCGTGGTCGCCAGGCCAAGTACTTCGAGCTTGTGGAAGATGAACGGCTTGAACAGTTCCAGTGCCATCAGCTTCGGCAGGCCGCACTGATGCAGACGCAGGTACGGACCCACGGTAATGACCGAACGGCCCGAGTAGTCAACGCGCTTGCCCAGCAAGTTCTGACGGAAACGACCGCCCTTACCCTTGATCATGTCAGCCAGCGACTTGAGCGGACGCTTGTTGGCGCCGGTCATGGCCTTGCCGCGACGACCGTTGTCCAGCAGCGAGTCAACGGCCTCCTGCAGCATGCGCTTTTCGTTGCGCACGATGATTTCCGGCGCACGCAGCTCCAGCAGACGCTTCAGACGGTTGTTCCGGTTGATGACGCGGCGATACAGGTCATTCAGGTCGGACGTGGCGAAACGGCCACCATCCAGCGGCACCAGCGGGCGCAGCTCCGGCGGCAGCACCGGCAGCACGTCCATGATCATCCATTCCGGCTTGATGCCCGAACGCGAGAACGCTTCCAGCACCTTCAGGCGCTTGGCGATCTTCTTGATCTTGGTATCCGACGAGGTCGATTCCAGCTCGGAACGCAGCGTGCTGATTTCCTGCTCGACATCCAGGTTCTTCAGCAGCTCGCGCACGGCTTCGGCGCCCATCAGCGCAACGAATTCGTCACCGTACTCTTCAACCTTGTTGAAGTAGTCTTCTTCGGTCAGCAGCTGGCCACGGGTCAGCGGGGTCATGCCCGGCTCGACCACGATGAAGGCTTCGAAATACAGCACGCGCTCGATATCGCGCAGCGCGATGTCCAGCACCATGCCCAGACGGCTCGGCAGGCTCTTCAGGAACCAGATGTGGGCGACCGGCGAAGCGAGGTCGATGTGACCCATGCGCTCGCGACGCACCTTGGACAGCGTGACTTCAACGCCGCACTTCTCGCAGATCACGCCACGATGCTTCAGGCGCTTGTACTTGCCGCACAGGCACTCGTAGTCCTTGATCGGGCCGAAGATGCGCGCGCAGAACAGACCGTCGCGTTCCGGCTTGAAGGTACGATAGTTGATGGTTTCCGGCTTTTTGACTTCGCCGAACGACCAGGAGCGAATCTTTTCGGGCGATGCCAGCCCGATCTTGATCGCGTCGAATTCTTCTTCCTGCGTGACTTGCTTGAAGAGCTCGAGTAAGCCTTTCATATTCATTCTCTCCTGTGAGGAGTGAGGTAGCGGGGCAGGCAGTGGCCTACCCCTCACGCCTCACACAGATCAGTTGGTTTCCAGATCGATATCGATACCCAGCGAGCGGATTTCCTTCACCAATACATTGAAGGATTCCGGCATGCCGGCGTCGATCCGGTGGTCGCCCTTGACGATGTTTTCATAGACCTTGGTACGGCCATTCACGTCGTCGGACTTCACGGTCAGCATTTCCTGCAGCGTGTACGCCGCACCATATGCCTCCAGTGCCCACACTTCCATTTCACCGAAGCGCTGACCACCGAACTGCGCCTTACCACCCAGCGGCTGCTGGGTTACCAGCGAGTACGGGCCGGTGGAACGCGCGTGCATCTTGTCATCAACCAGGTGATGCAGCTTCAGGTAGTGCATCACGCCGACGGTAACCTTGCGCTCGAACGCTTCGCCGGTGCGGCCGTCATACAACTGCATCTGCGTCTTGCTGTCGTTGAAGTCGAGCTGCTGGGTACGCACATCTTCATCCGGGTAGGCCAGATCCAGCATGGCACGGATTTCCGATTCCTTCGCACCGTCGAATACCGGGCTGGCAAAGGTCATGCCATTGCGCAGGCCTTGTGCCAAGCTCAGCACCTCAGCCTCGGTCAGACCGGCAATGTCTTCCTTCTTGCCGCTGTTGTTGTAGATCTTGTCCAGATAGCTACGCACGTCAGCCAGGTTCTGTTGCTCGCGCAGCATGCGGTCGATGCGCTGGCCGATACCCTTGGCCGCCCAACCCAGATGCACTTCCAGAATCTGACCGATGTTCATCCGCGACGGTACGCCCAGCGGGTTCAGCACGATGTCTACCGGGGTGCCATCGGCCATGTACGGCAGGTCTTCCACCGGCAGGATCTTCGATACCACACCCTTGTTACCGTGACGGCCGGCCATCTTGTCGCCCGGCTGCAGACGGCGCTTCACGGCCACATAGACCTTGACCATCTTGATCACGCCCGGCGGCAACTCGTCGCCCTGGGTCAGCTTGCGCTTCTTGTCTTCGAAGCGCAGGTCGAACTCGGACTTCATCTGGGCGATCAGGTCTTTCATCGCTTCCAGCTGGCGTGCGCCCTCGTCATCGGACAGACGGATGTCGAACCAGTCATGCTTGGTCGGCAGCGCGGCCAGGTAATCCTTGGTGATTTCTGCACCCTTGGCCAGGCGTTGCGGGCCACCGTTGGCTTTCTTGCCCACGATCTGGCGCTCGATACGCTCGAACAAGTCGTTTTCAACGATACGCAGCTGGTCGTTCAGGTCGGTACGATAGCGGCGCAGCTGGTCATCAATGATGTACTGGGCGCGCTTGTCGCGCTCCACGCCTTCACGGGTGAACACTTGTACGTCGATCACGGTGCCGGACATGCCCGACGGCACGCGCAGCGAAGTGTCCTTCACGTCGGACGCCTTCTCGCCGAAAATCGCGCGCAGCAGCTTCTCTTCCGGTGTCAGCTGGGTTTCACCCTTCGGGGTGACCTTACCCACCAGTACATCACCGGCTTCGACTTCAGCACCGATATACACCACGCCCGACTCATCCAGACGGCCCAGCATGCGCTCGGACAGGTTGGAGATGTCGCGGGTGATTTCTTCCGGGCCCAGCTTGGTGTCGCGGGCCATCACGTTCAGCTCTTCGATGTGGATCGACGTGTAACGGTCGTCCGCAATGACTTTTTCCGAGATCAGGATCGAGTCTTCGAAGTTGTAGCCATTCCACGGCATGAAGGCGATGGTCATGTTCTGACCCAGCGCCATTTCGCCCAGGTCGGTCGAGGCACCATCGGCAATCACGTCGCCCTTGGCAACCTTGTCACCACGACGCACCACCGGCTTCTGGTTGGTGTTGGTGTTCTGGTTGGAACGGGTGAACTTGGTCAGGTTGTAGATATCCACACCGGTTTCGCCGGCGACGGCTTCGTCGTCGTTCACGCGAATCACGATACGGTTGGCATCGACATAATCGACCGCGCCGCCACGCAGCGCGGCAACGGCAGTGCCCGAGTCGACCGCGCAGGTGCGCTCGATACCGGTACCGACATACGGCGCGGTAGCACGCAGGCAAGGTACGGCCTGACGTTGCATGTTGGCGCCCATCAACGCACGGTTCGCGTCGTCGTGTTCAAGGAACGGAATCAGCGATGCCGCGACCGAGACGATCTGGCTCGGCGCCACGTCCATGTACTGCACGCGATCCGGCCCGGCCACGATGGTTTCGCCCGCTTCACGGCAGGTCACCAGTTCGTCGATCAGCAGGCCTTCATCGCTGATTTCGGCGTTGGCCTGCGCAATGACGTACTTGCCTTCTTCAATGGCCGACAGGTATTCGATCTGGTCAGTTACCTTGCGGTCGATCACCTTGCGGTACGGCGTTTCCAGGAAGCCGTAGGCATTGGTGCGCGCATAGCACGACAGCGAGTTGATCAGACCGATGTTCGGGCCTTCCGGCGTTTCAATCGGACACACGCGGCCATAGTGGGTCGGGTGTACGTCGCGGACTTCAAAGCCAGCACGCTCGCGGGTCAGACCGCCCGGACCAAGAGCCGAAACACGGCGCTTGTGGGTGATTTCCGACAGCGGATTGGTCTGGTCCATGAACTGCGACAGTTGCGAGGAACCAAAGAATTCCTTGATCGCGGCCGATACCGGCTTGGCATTGATCAGGTCGTGCGGCATCAGGTTGTCGCTCTCTGCCTGCGACAGACGCTCCTTCACGGCGCGCTCGACACGCACCAGACCGGCACGGAACTGGTTCTCGGCCAGCTCACCCACCGAACGCACGCGACGGTTACCCAGGTGATCAATGTCATCGACATCGCCGCGACCGTTACGCAGTTCGACCAGGATGCTGATCACTGCCAGGATGTCGTCGACCGACAGCACGCCGGCGCCTTCGACACCTTGCGGGCCGACGCGCTCGTAGAACTGGCGCAGCCAGCCCGGCGCCTTCTCGTCGTAGCGATCCGGATAGGCGCGACGGTTGAACTTCATGCGGCCCACGGCCGACAGGTCGTAACGGTCTTCGGAGAAGAACAGGCCGTTGAACAGCGCTTCGACCGCATCTTCGGTCGGCGGCTCGCCCGGACGCATCATGCGGTAGATGGCCACGCGCGCAGCGTACTGGTCGGCCACGTCGTCGTTGCGCAGCGATGCGGCAATGTAAGCGCCCTGATCCAGGTCGTTCACATACAGCACCTTGACGCTCATCACGCCGGCGTCTTCCAGCTTGTCGAACAGGTCTTCGGTGACTTCTTCGCAGGCACGCGCCAGCAGCTCACCGGTTTCCGGGTTGACGACGTTGTGCGCCAGCAGGCGACCGAAGATGAAGTCGGACGGCACCGGCAGCTGCTTGAGGCCGGCAGCCTGGATGTCACGAATGGTCTTGGCGGTAATGCGCTTGTCTTTCTGCGCCAGTACCTTGCCGTCGTCGGCCAGGATGTCGAACTTGGCCACATCGCCCTTCAGGCGTTCCGGCACCAGTTCGAGCGACAGGCCGGCATCGCTGAATTCGAAGCGGTCGGTATCGTAGAACTGCGCCAGGATCTGTTCCGGGTTGAAACCCAGTGCCTTGAGCAGGATCGACACCGGCATCTTGCGACGACGGTCGATACGGAAGAACAGCAAGTCTTTCGGGTCGAATTCAAAGTCGAGCCAAGAGCCGCGGTACGGAATGATCCGCGCCGAGAACAGCAGCTTGCCCGAGCTGTGGGTCTTGCCCTTGTCGTGCTCGAAGAACACGCCCGGCGAGCGGTGCAGCTGCGAGACGATGACGCGCTCGGTGCCGTTGATGACGAAGGAGCCGTTACGGGTCATCAGCGGGATTTCGCCGAAGTACACGTCCTGTTCCTTCACTTCCTTCACGGTCGGCTTGGCCGCTTCGCGATCCATGATCACGAGGCGCACGCGCGCGCGCAGCGGCGCAGCGTAGGTAATGCCACGCTGTTGACACTCAATCACATCGAAGGGCGGCTCGCCCAGCACATAGTGAACGAACTCAAGCCGTGCATTGCCATTGTGCGATTCGATCGGGAAGATCGAGCTGAACGCAGCCTGCAGGCCATTGACTTTCCGATCAACAACCGGCGTGCCCAGTTGCAGAAACTCGTTGTACGAGTCAATCTGAGTCGCGAGGAGAAACGGAACTTCCAGCACGCTAGCGCGCTTCGCAAAACTCTTACGAATGCGTTTCTTCTCTGTGAACGAGTAATTCATACTCAAAAGCTCTCCATAAAGGGGCGCAAAAGACAAACCGCAAATTGCCGGTCCTGGCAGCCAGACATGCGGGCCGACACGGTTTCCGGTTTGCCACCTGCGATAGGTGCAGTGCCCTTGGGCAATACCAACAAACGCAAAAGGGCAGGCGGATTACTCCGCCTGCCTGTACAGCAATGCTATCGTGATTACTTCACGTCAGCAGTAGCGCCAGCTTCAACCAGCTTCTTCTGGATCGCTTCAGCGTCAGCCTTGGCAATTGCTTCCTTGACCGGCTTCGGAGCGCCATCAACCAGGTCCTTGGCTTCTTTCAGGCCCAGACCGGTCACTTCACGCACAACCTTGATCACGCCAACCTTGTTGGCGCCAGCGCCGGTCAGGATCACGTCGAATTCGGTCTTTTCTTCAACAGCAGCAGCGCCGCCAGCAGCCGGGCCAGCAACTGCAACAGCAGCAGCGGACACGCCAAACTTTTCTTCGAATGCCTTCACCAGGTCATTCAGTTCGAGAACGGTCAAGCCAGCAACGGCTTCGAGGATATCTTCTTTGGACAGAGCCATTTGGTAATACTCCTGAAAATCGGGATATGAATCGGGTTCGGTTTAAGCAGCTTCGGCTTGCTTCTTCTCGGCCAGAGCGGCCAAGCCACGTGCGAAGCCGGAAGCCGGTGCCTTCATCACGTACAGCAGCTTCGACAGCAGTTCTTCGCGGCTCGGGATGCTTGCCAGCGCGCCAACTTCAGCAACGCTCAGCACCTTACCGTCGTAAGAACCAGCCTTGATGACGATCTTGTCGTCTTTCTTGGCGTAGTCGTTCAGCACTTTGGCTGCAGCAATCGGGTCAGCAGAAAGACCGTACACCAGCGGGCCAACCATATGATCAGCCAGACCAGCGAACGGAGTGTCCTGCACAGCGCGACGTGCCAGCGTGTTCTTCAGAACGCGCAGGTATACGCCGGACTCACGCGCTTGCTTGCGCAGTTGAGTCATGCTGCCGACCCCGATCCCGCGATACTCGGCAACGACGAAAGTTTGAGCCTTGGCAACTTCTGCCGAGATCTCAGCTACGACGGCCTTTTTATCTTCGAGATTGAGACTCAAGGTCTACCTCCATTTGAGAGATGGTATGGTGCGGCTTGCGCCACACCCCCAACAAACGGCGACCATAACCTTCAGGAAACCGCCGGCCAGGGCCAGCGGCAAAATCAGGATTGGGGCACACCGTCTGCGTAGGCCACCCGGCAAGCCGGACGATTAAGCAATGAAGCGAACCTCATCACGCCTACGGTCTTTGACAACCCCGCCCCGGTCTTGCGACCGGCACGGGCCCAAAGTTCTTTAATTAAGCAACGCTCTGTGTATCAACGCGAACGCCAACGCCCATGGTGCTGGAGACGGCGATCTTCTTGAAGTACACACCCTTGCTCGAAGCCGGCTTGGCTTTTTGCAGGGCGTCGAGCAGTGCATTGAAGTTGGCGCGCAGATCGGCCACTTCGAACGATGCACGGCCGATGGTGGCGTGCACGATACCGGCCTTGTCGGTACGGTATTGCACTTGACCAGCCTTGGCGTTCTTCACGGCTTCAGCCACGTTCGGGGTGACGGTGCCAACCTTCGGGTTCGGCATCAGGCCACGCGGGCCGAGGATCTGACCGAGCTGACCGACGATACGCATTGCGTCCGGCGAGGCGATCACCACGTCGAAGTCGAGATTGCCGGCCTTGATCTGTTCAGCCAGGTCTTCGAAACCGACCACTTCAGCGCCGGCAGCCTTGGCGGCTTCAGCGTTGGCGCCCTGTGCGAACACAGCCACGCGTACCGACTTGCCGGTACCCTTGGGCAGTACGACCGAGCCGCGAACCACTTGGTCCGACTTGCGCGCGTCAACGCCGAGGTTGAACGAAACGTCGATCGATTCGTTGAACTTGGCAGTTGCAGAGGACTTGACCAGCGTGATGGCGTCGTCAGCAGCGTACAGCTTGTTGCGATCAACCGCAGCCTTGAGTGCGGCGAGACGCTTGGAAATCTTGGCCATTTACACGCCCTCCACTTCGAGACCCATGGAACGGGCCGAGCCGGCGATGATGCGCACGGCAGCGTCCAGATCCGCAGCCGTCAGATCGGCTTGCTTGGTCTTCACGATTTCTTCCAGTTGTGCGCGCGAAACCTTGCCCACCTTGTCGGTGTGCGGCTTGGCCGAACCCTTCTGGATGCCGGCAGCCTTCTTCAGCAGAATGGTTGCGGGCGGCGACTTCATCACGAAAGTGAACGACTTGTCTGCAAACGCAGTGATCACCACCGGAATCGGCAGACCCGGCTCGATGCCTTGAGTCTGGGCGTTGAACGCCTTGCAGAATTCCATGATGTTCAGACCGCGCTGACCGAGCGCCGGGCCGATAGGCGGCGACGGGTTTGCTTTACCAGCGGGCACTTGCAGCTTGATATAGCCGACAATCTTCTTTGCCACGATTTAACTCCTGAAAACGGGTCAAACGCGAAGCTTGCGCTCCGCTCCCCAAATGCATCACTTGCGTGATGCAACCAACACCCAGATCAGGTCTTCTCGACCTGGGCAAAATCCACTTCAACCGGCGTGGCGCGACCAAAGATCAGCACCGACACCTTGAGACGGCTCTTGTCGTAATCGACATCCTCGACCGTGGCCGAGAAATCGGCGAACGGGCCTTCGATCACGCGCAGTACTTCGCCCACCTCGAACAGAATCTTCGGGCGCGGCTTCTCAACGCCTTCCTGAATCTGCTTGAGCACTGCATCCATTTCGCGCGGCAACACCGGCGTCGGGCGATTGCCGACACCACCCAGGAAGCCGGTCACCTTCGGCGTCGACTTGACCAAGTGCCACGACTCATCGGTCATATCCATTTCAACATAGACATAACCCGGAAACAGCTTGCGCTCGGTGAGCGCCTTGCGCCCACCCTTGACTTCCACCACCTCTTCGACCGGCACCAGAATCTGGCCGAACAGGTGCTGCATCCCTTCACGATCGATGCGCTCTTTCAACGCCTTCTGCACGTTCTTTTCGAACCCAGAATAGGCGTGCACTACATACCAACGCATTCCCATAGCCCTCTCCTACTTAGCCGCGACCCAGGACTATGTCGTAGAAAAACTTGGCGAGTGCCGAATCCACTGCCCACATGAACAGTGCCAGCACGCCAACAAACAAAAACACCACGCCAGTGATCTGCCACGTCTCTTTACGAGTAGGCCAGACCACCTTCTGCGCCTCTTTCACCGAGTCGCGCGCGTACTCCACGAAGTCACGCCCCGGCTGCGAAAACCACAGCACCGCAGCAGCCAGCAACAGACCAGCCACAACGGACAACGAGCGCAATGCGCCCTGATCTACCGGCAAGACATAAAAACCGGCCACACCCAGACCTACCAGCAGCAACGCCGCCGCGACCTTGATTTTGTCGATGCTTTCCATGCGCCCTTCGGGATCAAAAAATGAAACAAAGCCGCTTCCCTGCGGAAACGGCTCTGTTATATAACCGTGGCAGGCGAGGAGGGTCTCGAACCCCCAACCCCCGGTTTTGGAGACCGGTGCTCTGCCAATTGAGCTACTCGCCTACGGGGAGCGCAACACTATATCTGTGTTGCGCCACTTTGTAAATCAATTACTCGATGATCTTGGCAACCACGCCCGCGCCGACGGTACGACCGCCTTCACGGATGGCGAAACGCAGACCTTGCTCCATCGCGATCGGAGCGATCAGCGACACAACCACTTCCACGTTGTCGCCCGGCATCACCATTTCGGTGCCGGCCGGCAGCTCAACCGCACCGGTCACGTCGGTGGTACGGAAGTAGAACTGCGGACGATAGCCGTTGAAGAACGGCGTGTGACGACCGCCTTCTTCCTTGCTCAGCACGTAGACCGAACCGGCAAACTTGGTGTGCGGGGTGATCGAACCCGGCTTGG
>NZ_FWXD01000036.1 GCF_900176275.1 Andreprevotia lacus DSM 23236
GAAATGGTGCGTGGCGAACGGGCTGGGCGTGAGGATTTGTCGAGCAATGCGGGCGCGCCACCGGCCAGGTAGCGGGCCAGCCATTTGCGTGCGGTGACGGCACTGACGCCATGTGTGGCACCGGCTTGTTCCGCGGTGTGGCGCCGCTGGGTGATGTCTTGAACCATTTCAAGGCGACGAAGGTAGGTCAATCGGGCATTCTTATGGGTGTTCATCCGGATCGGGGCTCTGTAGTGACTGGGGGTTTGGCGATTTCCAGTCTCTCAAAATCTCACCGGGTGAACACCCGCAACAACCTATTGAACCTTCACAACTAGGCGTCTCTTGAGGCGATCTAGCTCATCAACTATGTCAAGCAAAGCCGAGGTTTCATATTGCTCGCGCAAGACTGTTAGCTGCTGAGCGCTCACGTCGCCATATGCCGTCACGGCAAAATCAGAAGGGAAGTCCATCAACTGCCCCAAGGTGCGGTGCTGCGCTGTGCGTGACGGGCTGCAGTGGCGGCCTGTTGAAAGGTATTAGCGCTAATCCATTTTTCAGGAGCACCTTTCAAGGTCACGCTGTAGTCACCAAATCGTTTGATATGTTGGGTCATATATGGGCTCAAAAAATCCAGATCTTCATCGGTAATAGTCCAGTTGTCCTTCCGCATCTCTTGCAATACCAAAGTCATATCAACCACATTTTGCAAAATGAGCGAAGAGGCAATCAAATCATTGTAGCGCAGCCGCTTTTGTTGCTCATCCGGCTCGTTCACGGTGATGACATCGCCACCGAAAGACATCCATTTAGCAAAGCCATTGTAGGACTCAGTTTTGTTTGTGCCTGCGGTGACATTCTGGCGCATTTCGCGATCACCCATCCAGTCCAGCAAATAGCCGGTGCGAACGATGTTGCCAAGCACCTGAGCTGCGTCGTACAGCTTGTTTTTCCTGCTGTACGAACCGAGCTTTCGCAGCAGTGTGGCCGATGAAATTTTGCCGGTATAAATCGAAATGGCAACTTGCATCAGGTCTTGCCAATGTTTTTCAAGTAACTCCCAGTCCACGTTTTCCTTGAAAAGACGGTTGATATGTTGATACTTGGCGTTCTTTTCTGGACGATAGAGGGTGAGGTTTTTCCAGCTGCGAATACGAGGCATCAACTTGATGCCTAGCAAATGGGTAAAGGCAAAGACTGATGCAGATTGGCCTTGAGTATCTGAATGAACGGTATCGGCCTGCACGCTAAGCCCCGCTTTTAACAAACCCTCGATGACATAAATCGCCTCCCAAACACCGGGAGGAATAAAGTGCTGGAACACGGCAATATAGTTATTTGCAACATGCCGATACGCAACAGCGCCCATCTTTCGATAACGGAAATGTTGGCCAGTCAGCAGATTTTCATCGTAGAAATTGTAGTGGGTACCATCGGCCGCGACGGTCTTACCATCACCCCATATCTTGGGCAAGTCCAATTGCAAATACACCTCGGTCAGTTCCCGGAAAGCTGCGCTGAGATTCTCAAGCGAAAAATGTCGTCGATTCACATAGGACAGCGTATGGGGGCTGACATTAGATTTTGCAAAGTGCCGGGCGGCTTGGGTGGGACCCAAATTGCAACCCATCGCAAAAATCGTCATCAAGTAGCGCTCTGCAGGCTCCCGCAACTTGTTCTCGTTTCCCGACAAAGGGCCGAAATGGCGGGTAAAACTGAGCCAACGCTCAGCGTTAGCCAATACATCCAGGATGCGGCGCTGGGGCATCCGGCGTACAAGCTCATTCTGCAATGACACTGCGGAGTCCGGAATTTCGCGAGCAACGGTTTTGCGTAGGACGGGTTCTCCATTGCTTCCCCAACTGACATCATGGCAGTGTGGAAACTTGTCATCTAGTACCTGAGCGCGCTGGTTGAGCCAGTCTCGCAAACCAGCAACGAAATCACCTGAGGTAACGGGTAACCCTACTTTTTCGCAATAGTCCGGCAGCATTGCTACGCATTCTGCCCAAGGCACCAACTGCTTACGGTAGTCAGCAAACTCTTCCGAGCCCGCTACGCATAAATCACCAGACCGCAGCTCCTCGGCCACATACGAAAAAACGCAAATTTCCAGCATTCGGCGGTCAATGCCGATGATTCCCTCAGCAGGCCTCCGCAGCAGTTTCAACCAGCGTTCAGAGGCAAAGGAAAGCTTGACCGGTTGATTGATGCATTCAACGCGATGCTTATCTTGATAGGTTTTGATGATCTCCAACGCATCGATCAATGAGTGATCTTGGCTTGCTGACTCGATCTGGAGTAGATGGATCAGCCTGAATAGGACAGGTCGGTGGCTTTTGAAGTGGGTAAGAATGCGTGGTAGATAATTGTTGCCGCTATTAGCCTGGATCTGTTCACACGCAAGCAGCATCTGCTCGGCCGTATCTGGCGTGACATATTCGCGGATCGCCTTACCAGCCTCTGCATCATCGCTTTCCCGCTTGATGATTGCCAAGACCCCGGCAAAGGTGGCCGCGACTTTTTCTAATTGCCCACGTTGTCGCAGTTGGAACTGCGCAAGATCGTCTTTTGCCTTACGATGAATGGCTGCTACGCGGCGCAGGAACATTTCTGTGAGTTGGTCTCTGGCTCGCACCTGCATGCGGTGGATCAAGGCTAGCAGTAGCGTAAACCGTCGGGGAGGTGCACATTCATTCAGCTCACGCACGTCATAGGACATGGCTTGCTCAGCGAAATGCCGAACCTTCGTCTCTGGGATGTCCGCAAAAATATCTTCTACGCCACCAAGCGATTCCAGCCATTCCAGATGATCAACCAGCATTTCTAAGTGTTTCTTCGTCGGCTTGCGGGCCGAGCGTTTCAACTCGTTGTACTCGCTTTGCCGACCTTCCAGATCCTCCGTTTGCATCAAACGCATCAGTGCACCCAGGTGCGGCGCTGAAATACGCTCCATCACCGTATCAAAGATCCGGCCTTGGACCTCTGCGTGCGTTCTTTCAGCAAGGTCATCCAAGGTTCTGAATGCTGGCAACTCGATCCGGTCTCGCACCAAACCGTCGATGACCGCATTGATAATATCGATGCGCTGGTCCATCAATTGGGCAGCTTGAGCGACATGTCGTTCAGCAGCCGTTATGGCAGCCTTCCCATACGCGGGTGTGATGCCGAGATAGTCACGAATCGCCTCCACATGCCGGTACTGCGTATTCTTCACTTCGTAGCCAATTTCAATCCGTTGACTGAAGCCGAACACACTACGGATGTGTTCCGTGATGGCAGGAGGGATGTCTTCGATAGGGGAGAAGTAGCGGAGGTATTGGAAACACTTGAGCTGGATCGCCAAGTTCAGCCGTAGCGTTGCCGTCAGAGTTTTAGCTTTGACCCAGTCCAACTCGACTTCATCAGGTGTGAAGTGCAAGTTCAGTTCTCGGAGTGAGTAGCTTTGGGCAAAGACGGGATAAGCGGTACGTTCGATAGACGCCATGCAACCTCCTGAGCAGCATGCTTAAGGAGGCTACCACACAGTCATGGAGTATTAAATACTCCCATTTAATTCAAAGTGTTAAGAGCATAGATGTGGAAAAAATGGCTTCATCCCGGCTGCCCCCCTCGTAGACGTCCAATCGCAGTGCCTCGTCTTCCTTCAATTGGCCCTTTATCCAATCGCTTGAACGCATTCCACCACCTGTCAAATCTTCAAATCCTGTCTTGATAAAGCCGAATGCGCTGCTTGCCCAATCCGGCACCGGCAGGAAAAACCCGCCCGTATCCTGCGTTTGCCCCGCCTGTTGCTTGCGCAGCTGCAGCAGCCAGTACGCTCCGCCCGCCAAAATCACCAGCGCGGCTATCTTGCGGCCGGCACTCATGCCGGTGGCGGCGCCCAGTTGGCACCGTCCCACAGCCAGCCCACAGCGACGTCCTGCCGCGCATCGACGTTCAACGTCTGTTCGCACAGGCCGAGCGTGACGAGCAGCGCGGCGAATGTCGCATCCGCGACGATCACGTTTGCCACCCGGCCGTTTTTCACCATCGCAAAATCACTCACGAAACCGCCTCCCACCATTCAACGACCACCGCGCCGTTTGTGGCCTGACTGCCGCGCCCGTAGTAGGCCGTGCCGTCGATATTCAGCCCGCCCAGCAAAAAGCCCTCACTTGCCGATCCCTTTGCAACGGCCGTGCCTATGCTTGTGTCTCCGGCCGGCCCCGGCCCGCTCGCCGCAGCGCCGATCAGCACTGTCAACACCTGCCCCGGCGTTACCGGTATCGTCCCCTTGAAGCGCTTGCCGTCGCTGTTTTGTGTGCCAGTGCCGTTTTGCCCGCCGCCGATGGCATCAACCTCGATAGATGCGTAGAGCAGCTTTTGCGGTGCCGTCCAGGTGCCGCTGGTCGTGATGACCTGGCGCTTTTTGATGCGGTTGGCGTCACCGCCCGGAATCAAAATGCCCATCAGCGCACCTCTTGCACGCGCAGTTCACTGCCGGCCGCGCTGGCGATGGCGAACCACGCTGCACCGGGCACCTGCGTTTCATCGACATAGCCTCCCGGCCCGATGCGCATTGCTGCGTTCGCCACCGTCACGCCAGAGCTGCCCAGATAGATGGTGTTGGCGCTGGCGTTGTAGAGGCGCAAGCCGCGCCGCGATGCGTCAGCCGTCACAACAGCAGTTGCGGCTACGCCGACGGTCACCGGCGTGACGTGCGTGATTGTGGTATCGGTGCCGACCTGCACCGCGCCAGTGAGCGCCACCGATCCGCCCGTCAGGCGGTTGTAGCTGCCCTTGCCGTTCGATACGGCAATCTTTACTGTGCACAGCACGGCCGCGTCGATTTCCACGACGTCGTATTCAACATCGTCCGATGTGAAGCCGGTATCTACCGCCGTCGCTTCGTACTGCGCCGAGCCGTGCAGCTTCAGGCGCACATTCACTTGCTGCGGGCACTCGACCAGCATGAAGTATTTGCCGACTGCCGGCTGTACCCATGTTGTGCCTGGCTGCAGCGTCATTTTGTAGGTCTGCATTTAGCCCTTCCTGAATGCCATCAGCGCGACAATTGCCACCGCCGCGAGCAAGATATATTTGTAATCGCCCAGCGACTTGCCAGCTTCGAACTGTTTTGCGTTATCCCACGCGGTTGCAACCTGGCTGACTGCCGCCGCGTTCAAATCGGCATTCTTTTTCACCAGATCGGCAGTAATGTGGTTGGCATCGCCAATCAGCTCAAAAGCGCTTTTCACCGTGCCGGTGCTGAATTGATAGGCTTGCTGCTGGGATTGGCTGCCATAGCTGAATGCGCTATTCACCGCCGCCGTAGTTGCGTTCAGGCTGGCATTCAATGCCTTGTTGTTGTAGTCCAGCGCTGTTTTGCCGAAATCGAATGCGCCGGCCACCGTGGTATCAACGGTATCCAGTGCCCGCCCGCCGAAATCGAACGCGCCCTTTATGGCCCCACCGTCCAAATAGTTGGTCGTGGTATTGCCGGAGTTCGACAGGCTCGTAATCATATGAAACGAGTTGTCGGTATTGGTTGTCGTGGTATTCGACAACCAATTGCCATCGCCGGAAATCCCCAAAGAACCGTCCAGCGTCTGTCGCCGGTCGTTGTTGTTTACCGTCTGATTCGTGCTGCTGCTACTGCTGCTGCCCACGCTTCCACCTCATGACTGTTTCCACCGGCTCAAAGCCGGCGCGTTGCGCCATCCGCACGGCCCCCGGCCGGATGGCATGAATTCGGATGCTGTCGGCCCCTGCGGCCTGATGCTGGACGATGCGCAGGACGGGCACGTACAAGCCCTGCCCTATGCTGGCACCGGCCACGATGACGACCTCCCGGCCACCTACCGGCAGCGGCTCAGCCGTCAGCAGGTAGCAGGCGACGCGCCGGCCGGACTGGTAGACGTCGTACAGGCGCGCGGTGCGTTCAGCGACCATTTGCCGGTAGTGCTCGACGTCGCACACGTCGGGATCGCCAGCAGCGCGGGCGAGCTGGGTTGTATGCCAGCCCTCCCACTCCGCCTGGCATACGGTCAACGCCGTTTCCATGCCATCACCAGTACCAGCAGCAGGACGCCAGCACCGGCCAGCAGCAGGCCGGTGTTGCCCAGCCCGCCACCGTCCAACCCGGACGTTGCCCCGTTGCCGGTTTCCCGCTTGCCGGTCGTCGCGTTTTGCGTGCCGGAAAAGTTGACGATCCAATCCCCTTCGAGATTTGGGTTCAAGCTGCCCGAGACGTCGGACTTGGCCGACGACGGCCCGCCCGACAGCCCTTGCGCCAGCCCGCCAAGCCCACCCATCAGGCCGCTGGCCCAATCCAGACTCAAACCGTCAGCCATCAGCGCGCCACCATCACGACAACCAGCAGCGCCAGCCCGCCAATGGCGATGTACGGCAGCATGCTTTTAGCCGTTGCCGTGCCCCCGCTGTTCGGAGTGGGCTGGCCCACCGGGTACAAGTCGCCGTTATCGCCCTTCAGGTAGACTTTTTCGCCGTCGCTGATCGCGCCGAACCGGTTGTACAGGTAGCCATTGGCGGCATTGCCGATGATCCCTTGAATCAGCTTCGACCAGCCGCCCGAGTCGGCCACCGCCACGTCTTCGCTATCGCTCGCCATCGCGCACCCCCTTACAGGTTGCCGAGTGCGTCGATGTATTCGACGTATACCGTGATGGCCTCACTGGCGCTGAAGTAGCCGTTGAACTCGAACGACGTTGCGCCCGTGGTGTTCACCATGTCGGTCTGGTTGTTGTCCACGATGGGATCCCACACGTACCAGCCGCCCTGGGGTGTCTTGCGGTTCAGCGTTTGGGCGAATTCGTTCGACGCCTTCACGCTGTCGTGGATCACGACACCATTCAGCTTCACTTCAAGGCCGGTTATGTTGGCCGACTTGACGTAGACGCGCTTGATGATGGAACCGCCCTGCGGGCCATACGGCAGCTGTACCGGCCACTTGCCAGCACCGCCGATGTTCACCGGGTACTTGATGAGCTTGTTGACGACGCCCAGTTGCTTGGGTGCGCTGGTGACGCTGTACGCGGTCAGCGACGGCGCAACGGCAGTGCCGGCAATATCGACCTCGATCATGACCGCCGAGACGCCGGCCGCAGTGCCGAGCGCACCAATGGACTGGCCGACCTGATCGCGGGCGAACAGCTCGGTAAAGTCCAGCTGCAGGAATGCGGCACTCGTGGCCAAGCCGGTATATGCGTTCATCGATTCCAGATCGGCACCGCTGCACTGGTGCATGGTCTTGCCGTTGATCTTCACGCGGATATCGGTGATGTGCAACTTGCTGAACGTGGTGCCGGCCATCTGCAGCAGGATGTATTCATACGTCGGGCCGAGCGGCAGTTGCAGTGTTGCAGTGCTGCCGGCAGCGACGTTGAAGAACGGAAGCTCTTTCTTGTGGAGACTCATGCGATCCCCTTAGCCGTATACGGCCGACTTCAGTTTCGGTACGCGGTTGACCAGCGCCAGCACGGCGGCGACCTTCAGCGCAAAAATGGCAAATGCCTTGACGTTGCCCATGTTGTGATTGCTCCCTGTTGTTTGTTCACGGCCCCCGCCGCGTGTTTTCAGGTTCAGGGAAATGGGCAAATCGGGCAAAGCAGCATCGGCAATGCATAGGTGATGCATCGTGCATGCATTGCCGGTGCTGTACCGCGCCCGGAATCAGGACGAAAAAAAAGCCGGATTCCCCCAAATCCGGCCCGAAAATGTGGCGTAAATCACACTAAAACGTCAGTTTCCCCCGCGTAACCTCCCCTCGGTCAGTGCGTTGAATGAACTGCAGCGGTGCCATATCGAGCAATTCGTCTGCACTGGTGCGCAGGATGTTTGCCATCACCTTGGCATCGTTGACCCAGTTGAGCCGCCCGCAACGGGTTATCGATGCACTGCCAAGGGTGTTCTTGTCGATGAGCGTCGGGCGCTGGCTGAGTGCGTAGATATGCAGCCCTTCGGTGCGCCCCTGCGTAATCACCCGTCGCCAGCCTGGCGATTTGCAATTGCCGCCGTCGCACACGTCGCCCAACTCTTCGGCAACGATGGTCAGGTTCTTTGCGACAAAGGCCAGCTGGGCGAATACATCAAATGCCTCTTTGATCTGGGCCGGCGAGCCATCCGGGATAAACGCGATCTTGAACCCGCCGCTGCCTGCGGCACGCACCCTGCGCACCACGTCTGCCATGCTGCGGCAGACCACCCCATACCCTTCCCTGCCAAACTCGCCCTTGGTATCCCAGATCAGCAGCCGTTGCGGCTTGAGACGGTCAAGCTCACGCATCACATACGTGGTCTTCCCCGCGCCGGCCGCGCCCAGTACGGCCTCAATCTTGGCCTCTCTGGAACGATCAGATTTAGGCTGCGGCGACGGCTTGCGGCTCATTGGCTGGCGCTTCCTTGGGCTTGGGTTGCTGGGCAGCCAGTGCGGCTTGCTCGCGGTCGTGGCGGATCGCCTTTACCGTCTGCATGCCAACCGGCACCACCACCACGGCGAGCGCCAACTCCGGCCCCCACTTCTCGAAAATGCCCCCGGCCGTGACGCCGTACTTGTGCATGACCGGCGCGGCAGCCTGCGCGATGCGCTCGCACGTTTCGTCGCTGTAGACGGCGCGCAAGCTGGGGTAGATCGGCGCCAGCGCTTCCCGCGCCACCTGCAGCAGCGTGCGGGCTTCCAAGGCCGCGTCATAGCCGCCGATGGCCGCAGCCGCCTCGCCGGCCGTGTCACCGGGGGGTGCGTACTGGGCCGCGATATCGCTGTCCAGTGCGGCGGCGTGGCCCTCCAATGCAGCGAGCTGGTCAAAACCAGAATCGCGATTTTGTCCCACCGCGCCACTGTCAAAGCTGTTCACTTCGTTCATTGCTGCAACCCTCCCAAGGTTGGTTCAAATCGCACCGGGTGCCGCAGTAGCTGCATTCCCGGTCTGTTGTTTGCTTCTGTGCCCCGCAGTTGGGGCAATTCGGCTTTTTCCATCTGCGCTCGTTATCGATGCAGACGGAGAAATGGCATGTGTGTGTGCTGCATGTGCCCATCAGCTAGCCCCGGCCAGCAGGCCACCCAGCGCATCAAGGAACGAGCCGCCCTCGCGTGGCGCGGCCGGATTCGGCTGCTTGCGCGGCGGTGCCGGTGCCGGCGCAGCATGTGCAGGCGGTGCCACTTCTGGCACTTTTTCATCCTGGGGCTGCTTGATCTTGGCGCGCAGCTTGGCGTCGGACTGCGGCGATTTGGCCTGCACGTGGCCGTCACACATGCCGCAGACGAGAATGGCGTATCCGTTGCCCTGTTCCTTTACCGGCGCATCCAGCCCGCAGCATGGGCATGCGGCCACGCCCAGCAGCTTGCGCGGCGGGCGGGCCATCAGCCGGCCTCGCTATGGGTCAGGATGCCGGCGCGGCGTTCCAGCTCGCTCAAGCGACTGTCGATAATTTTCAGCTCGCCGGTCTGTTCCAGCCGCATTGCATCCAGCGTGGCCAACGCCCATACCGCGAACTCATCCGCCGCCGCCTTGGCGTTGAATGCGTTTGCTGCCTTGATCTTTTCGCGTGCCTCGCCCAGCTTGCTGCGGCACTCCGCATAGCCCGCCGAACTCGTCCGAAAAACGCTCAATGCTGCCCTTTCCATTGTCATGGCCTTCCCCTTGGTTTCACGTGCCGCCCGCCCTCGGGCGGCTGTCCTTGTGGCCGCTTCGGCCCCTGTAAATGCGCCGGTATGCCACCCGGCCCCCAAACGTCCCGAATTGCCCCCTGCAATTCGATTTCCCACGCAGCGGAAGTAGCTGCGATATCGGTATCCAGCGCTCGCGCTTCGGCGAGCTGGTTACAGTTATTCACACCAGTCCAAGTGCTCGCTGCGCTGCGCTGAAAGTCAAAAGCCCTCGGCTGATCCGGTTCCGCTACGTCGCTACGGCCCCACTTGACCGACCATTCATGAAGGCGGGTCTGGATGCGCTCGACCACGTTGCCGGCCGCGTCGCGCACGACCACCGCCGCACGGACAAAGACCGGTTCGCCGTAGCGGTTGCGCGGCTCGACCATCTCGCCCGTTACCGTGTCGGCAACGTCCTGCCCTTCAAAGCCGATCTTGACGCCCTGCAGCGAGCGGTATGCAGACGAGAATGCCGCCCAGTCGCCCACGTTGGCGGCGCGGTGCATGTCGCCCAGCAGGATGCAATCAGCACCGGCAGCAACTGGCGCCTTGCGCAGCTCGCGCCACACCGTGACCGGTGGCTGGCCGATAGGCTGGAACTGGCGGATGCGCCAGCAGCTGGCCCACTCGCTGACGCGCAATGCGCCCTCGCTGGCCGACAGCCCGCTTTCGTGGTCGCCGTCGCCGATGTCGGCACCGTCGATATTCTTGGCGATGTATTTGGCGATGTAGCCGACTGCCGAACCCTTGCGCGGGTCAATCCGCTTGACCGTGAAGCGGTGGCGCTTTGCGCCTGGCTCGTCGCCATCCTCCGCAAGTGCGCCCTCGCGCATGATGCGCAGCAGGTCGTCTTGCTGTTCTTCCGGCACCCACAGCAGCAGGTGCCAATGTGGCGTGCCGTCGTGATGCGGCTCGGCAACGCGCACGCCGAACGGCGCCAGACCGGCCTTCTTGAATCGGGCACGCATGCGCTGCCAAACCGTGCACAGGTAGGTCTGTGTTTCTCGCGGGCTGGCGCCGTTGTATTTGCGGCTATGCGCGTGGTATTTGCTGGGCGCGGTCAGGGTCAGGAACAGGCCCGGCCACCCGGCCTCTTTTGCCAGCTCTTCCATGCCGCGCACGCGCACCATAAGTTCGGTACGGCGTATGGCCGGGTTTGCCACGCTGCGCTTGCTCATTTCCTCCAGCGTCGCGGAATAGCCGGCTTCATTCGTGGCCGTAGCAGCGGCCAGCGCCTTGCGTGCGGCCTCGCGGCGCTTCTTGATGCGCTTGCTGGTGTCATCCGTCAGATAGGCCGAGCGCTTGCGGTGCACGTCACCGAGGCGGATATGTGCATGCTCGACAGCCGCAGTGACAGCACGGCGCAGACGGCCACGCCACCATGTTTCGTCGCCAACGCGCTTGACCAGAAATTCGGCCTCTTCTTCGTTGGTCGGGCGCAGCAGGATGCCCATGCGGCCGGCCTCGGCCAGCACATCATGTGTGCCAGCGCCACGCTTGTGCATGAGCGACAGGCGATATGCCTGCCGGCGTGCGATCCCGGCAATGTCGGTATCGTCAGCAGCCATTGGCAGCGCCGATGTGCGCAGCTCGGCAGCGAACTCACGGACGAACGTGTTTGCCGCCCGTAGCGCATCGTTGCCCTGCCCGTCACCACGCAGCTTGCGCCACTCGCGGCCCAAGCTGGACTTGAGCGAATACGGAACGCCGGACAGCAGTTTGCTAAGGTCGGCCGCTTCGCGCCGAACCCGTCTTTCCGCTACCGCGTTCATGCTGCTTTTTTGGTAAGGGTGCTGGTGCGCTTGGCGATAGCCCGCGCCGCGTGGTCTTGGGTCAGGCGCAGGTCTACCCTGTCGGCGAGCATGCCGGCTGCGTTGCCAATCATGCGCAGCTCGGCCGGGGTGAACCCGGAAATGCCACGCAGCATGACGGCGTTGCATACGCGATCCAGCTGCCCGCCGTATTCGTGCAACTGGTCAAACAGGCGTATCAACAGCTCGCGGTCGGCCACAGAAAGGAAACCTGGGGTTGCGAGTTCTGGCGGTAGGTCATGCGGGTTCATTGGCGACATCCATGATCTTGATGACGTCACCACGCCTATCCAGCACGACAATTGCCGACACCCTGCCGCCGCCCTCCAGCTCAAGCACCACCTTCTGAAAGGCAGCCCACCTTCCCCCCGGCAATGCCCCCTTCTTCACATCTTCTACGACGACACGATCGATACCCAGCGGCTTCATTGCTTCGGCCCCTGCAGTGCAGCGGCTTCCGCCTTGCGGCAGAACACGGCATCGAAAGCAACGGTTTCGCCCGATGCGGTAAACAGCTCAATTCGTTGTGTTACTACCTGCAACGACCCTACGCCGTGGCTCTCCGGTTGATTGACCGTGACCCGCATCACATCGTGGATAGACAGTAACGCCGACATTGATTGCTTTCCCCTAGATTACCCGCATCCGCAAAAGTCACAGGCAAATGCGCCTTGTGCCTGTCAGATGGAGCGGAATTTAGGGGAAGCAGACCCTACCGGGGAAGCGACCTTACCCCGTTGCCCTCAATACCCAAAAGTGTTTTTCTGTAGCTAAATTACGCCGGAGCGGCCAAAAATGATTACCACTCACTTCCTTATTTCCGCTTTGAAAACAAGGTATTGCCTTACCAGTGACTACAGCGTTTCCCAGCTACTTGAAGTCACAAAAAACAGCGCGTATGGTTGGAAGAATCACAACATTGCACTAGGCGATCCGACAGCCCGTAAAGTGGCTGACTTGCTTGATGCTGACGTAAGCGTGATATATGCGGCGATGCAAGCAGAACGCAGCAACGACCCCATAAGTAAGGCCATCTGGCTTGGTATCTATGCCAAGCTGGGCGGGCAGCAAGTGTATGAAAACATTAAGAAATCATGCACAGAAAAAAAGGCGATCACTGCAAAAGTGTCGCCCCTGCCCCGCCTGATTCCGTAAGCTAAAACTGTCCCATACATTACGGAATATACATTATAAGAATTTATGATGGCTTTAATGGTATTGCGTGCTTTGGCGTCATGTCTCTGTAACTACCTACGTCACCCCGCCTTCAGTAGCAATCTGCTTGTGCAAGCGGGTCTTGGCGCCGTGGTATTAGACGAGGTGTTGCCAGCACCTATGCGCTCGGGCTATGCGGCGATCCGCGTTAACGTAATCGACTGTGGATCGCCAACCCATACCGCAATGGCTGAGTAATTGTCTCGCGCGCCTTGCTGGTCGACACGGTAACTCAGCAAGGTAATCCAGTCTTGAGCACTACCTGCCAGCTGCAGCAGGCATTCCAGCTCATGATCAAGCAGTCCATGCCAGAATCCATCGGTACATAACAAGTAGGCATCACCGTCTTCCAGTTGCTGGATGTGCTGGGGCCGAGCAGGTGTCGGGTTTGCGTGGCCAAGCGCTTGACTGAGCAAATTGGGATTGACGCGATCATGCGGCAAGCCGGCTGCCGCCAATTGGGCAACCAGGCTGTGATCTTCAGTCCTGTTGATCAGCACACCGCGCCGGAAATGGTACAAGCGGCTGTCGCCTGCATGTATCCATTGCGCTTGTCCCAAGGCGCGATCAAAAAACAGCCCGATGATCGTGGCTGCCATGCGGGATCGTTCAGGATGACGGGCCTGGTCGGCAATAATCGCGGCATGGGCTGCGGCAAGGGTATGGCCCGCCAGCTCATGTACAGAGGTGGCCATATGGCTTTCAAATGCGGTCAGCGCTGCGTGGATGGCCAGTTTGGCGGCATGCCCTCCCCCGGTTTCCCCCCCCACGCCATCACTCAAGACAAAGCAGGCGTCATGCTCGCGTATCCGAATGCCCAATGCATCTTCATTGTTCTCGCGCATACCTGCATGCGAGCATTGGGCTGTGGTCAATTTCAGCATGCCGATGCCCCTTTGCGCTGATGACGGTAATGCTCGATTTCCGCATCGTAGGCCGCCAGAAAGGCATTGCCGAACACGCGGTGAAAATCGTCTTCTACCGCGTGCAGCATTGTCTGGTGCAAGCGCCGGTAGTGCAGCCAGGCTTGATGCCCCTGCCGATAAGGCAGCAACTTTGTATGCCAGCCACCTTGTGTAGCCTGCACGCCAATCTGCTCCGGGCTGACATCCTTTAGCAGTTGACTCAAGGCGGCGCGCATCCCGGCCAGCATGCCAAGCTGATGTGCATGCAGATCATTGAATGCATCCGCCAGCGCTTGCTCCGGCGACATGAAGCCGGGAAATGGCGGGCCGAACATCTGCTTGAGCACGGTCTGCGCATCCGGCAGCAGTTTGAGGGGATTGTTTTCGCGGTCAAGCAGCATGGTCAGATCAGCCTTGACCTCGCGCTTGATGATGGTGCGGCTGGCAAGTAGTTCCATCGTTCCGGCCAGCATGCCCGACAGCATGCGCCCGGCCTGCTGGCATTGTGCCGGCGTAATCCGCTCGTCAAGTTCAAGCCCGGCGCCTTCGGCAAACGCGCGCCAAAGCAAGGCTGCATCAGCAACAGTTGTGCTCGCAGGTAGATGCGGTGCTGTGGCTGATGCTGTTCCTGCGAATGACGGGGTGAGCGGCGCCTCCGGTTTGGGCGCAGCTTTAGCGTGTGTCACTGCAGCTGCGACGAGGGGCGGCGTCTCTTGTGGTGCTGCGATTCCCTGGCTGCTCGTGTGGCTGACGGCCTGATGTTCCGGTGCGGGCTCAGTCAGGCGTGGCGCCGAGAAATGCCCGGCAATCTCATGCGTATTCTGCGCCTGTATCGGCGTAACGGCATTCATGGTGGCCAGCCCCAGCGGGTCTTGCCCCAATTCCGTATGCACGCCGGCGTCATCGCTGAACAAGGCACTTTCCTGAGTTCCAGGCTGCGCGGCAAACAAGTCGAGCGGGTCCAGCGGCAGTCCCTGTAGCTGGGCAAGTGCCGGTTCTGTGGCTAGCGCAGGCTGTGGTGCTGGGGCTGCAACAGTGAGCGGCGCGTGGACCTGATCATTGCGATCAAACTGTGCAGGGGCCGTCGTATCGGGTGCAAACTCCGCCACCAGGCTGTCCCAGAATGCGGCCGGTGGCAAGGTGGCCGCAGTCTGGCTTGGTACTACCGAGGCGGGCAATGGCACCTGCGGCGGCGTAGCTGGTTCGGCCGGGGTCGCATGCAGGGGACCAGGCAGATGGCTGCTCTGGGTCGGCGCATGCACCGCCGCAGCAGGCGGCTCGGCAAACAGGTCCAGAAAACTGCCCGTGGAGGTCGCTCCTTGGTCTGGCAGCAAATCAGCCAAAGGGGCCGTGGCTGGCATGGTATCTGGCCGAGCTGAAACAGGCGGGGTGCTTGGCAATGGTGCTGGCGGCGCGGTATCGACAGCGATGGGGGTAGTAACGATTTCAGCCGCCTGCATGGCTTGTTCCGGATTTTCCGCGCGCAACAGGTAGATGCCAATGCTGATCAGATCGCCTGCTTGCAGGCGCTGCTCCTCATTGCTGGGCAGTGAACAGTCATTGATGTCGATGCGGCACACGCTACTGAGGTTTTTCAGGTAGGCACCGCTTGCATCTATCCGCAGCGAGGCCTGCAGGCGTGATATCTGGCGTGTCTCATCCAGCAACACCAGATGGTTGTCGGTGCCCCGCCCTATTGTGGCGCCGGGCGGTTCGAACAACACGCTTTGCGGCGGCTGCACCGCCAGACTTCCGTGCTTGAGTACGGTCAATCGCATCATCAATAAGCATCCCGGCACGTGGGCAAGCACGCACCCCTAGTTGTTGAAAGCGCTGGCCTTACTTGCGTATCGACTCGAATACGGGGCCCCAGATCGGATGTGATCTTTCCGACTCAGACAGCTTGAAGCCGGGGTCGATGGACAGGATTTTTACGAATTCGGCGTGGCAGAACGACGTCTTGCCGGTGGCGCAGTAGCTGAAAGCCAGCAGTTTGTGTGCCTTGATCTGTGTATCTGGTTTGGCCAGGTTGATCTCGCCTGTTGTGCTCAACACCTTGATCGCACCCTGAAAATTGCCTGCCTCATATTGCCTGGCGCCTTCGTCCAGTGCGGCCTGGGCGATGCGTTGAGTACTGGGCTGGGCAGCTTCACCGACATGCGGCGCGGGCGGGCTCTGGCAAGCCGTAAGCAAAAAACCAAGTGCAATTGCCGCAAGGTAGAGCAAGCCGTTTTTAGCTTTCATATCATAAAGTCCGATTGGGTTTATCGACATCACATACAGTCCCGTAATATTACATGCGGCCGACAAAATTTAATGACGCTTTTGTTTCTGATTGCACTATTTAGAACGGAGTGCTTGTAAATTTAGGTAACCACAGTATTTCTTTATTTTACAAATATGACGATTCATTAAATTGAAGTTTTTCTGTCTTTGTTTTGAAATAAATCACGGATAGCCTTTTGTGCGAACAGGCAGTGTTGTTGGTTTTTTAATGGCTATTTGACAAAAGTGGCCTTTTCATCAAATGCATCGGTGGCATGTACAGTCCATTTACTTATTTATTGCGCACGAGGTGTCATTTGCGCTCAATCAGCATGGCAACCAGGGGGCTAGTGTGTTTTGCACTATGTATTCCCTTGGTTTTACTGGGATGTGCATCAACCGAGCGTGCTGCAGCCATCCCCTATCAGGTTGAGTTGCTTGCCGACGCCAATGTTAATCCCGATATAAAAAACCGCCCGTCCCCGATCGTGATCCGGGTATTTGAACTGCGTGCGGATGCTGCATTTGAAGCCAGTAGCTTTTTCAGTCTGCAAGACAAGCCGGAACAGGTATTGGGGCAGGAAATGATTGCCACGGACCGTATCATCATGCGCCCGGGAGAGAAAAAACTGTTTAATCGCCCCGGCAGCGTGGATGCTCGCAGCATCGGCCTGATTGCCGAGTATCGCGATCTTGAAGCCAACCGCTGGCGCAAAGTCATTCCATTGCCGCCACCCAAACAATTGAATCTGTATAAATTCTGGCAAACATCACCGGATCAATTGAAAGTACGGGTCGCCATCAAAAATGGCGGAATCGATTTATTGCCGGTTGCCAAATAAGCATGAAATCCCATCGTCCGCTTTCCGCTCTTTCAGCCTTGCATCAGCGCGTCGTCTGGAGCGAGGGCATGTTCCTGCGCCCGCACCACTTCCAGCAGATGGAGCGTTACTTCGAGCACTATGTGCAGGCGCGCTGCGCACCGCTGCAAGGCTTTCATTGGGGCTGGCAGCAGCTGGAGCTGGATCGGGCCGCCCTGGCGCTTGGCAAAATCGCGCTGGTTGCCGGGCAAGGCGTCATGCCGGACGGGACACCGTTTGCGTTCGATGCCAGCACCATGCCGGCTGCGCTGGATATCGGCGTTGATTTGAAAGACGAGCTGATCGTGCTGGCGCTGCCACTCTGGCGTGCCGGTGCGGATGAAATCAGCTGGCAAGCCACGCCGGATGCCGGCTGGACCCGCTACGCCGTCAACGATTTCGAAATCGAAGATGCCAATAGCATGGCCTATGGCCCGGCCGTGCTGCAGATCGGCAGGCTTGACCTGCGCCTGATGCCTGCGTCATCGCTCAATGGCGATTGGCAGTCCATCGGCGTGGTTCGTGTGCTGGATCGTCGCAACGACGGGCAAGTGCTGCTGGATGAACATTACATCCCGCCGCTGCTGGCCGGCACGCGCCACCCGGTGCTGCGCAGCTATCTGGATGAGTTGCACGGCCTGCTGGGCCAGCGCGGTGATGCACTGGCCGAACGGCTGTCGGCCCCCGGCCGGGGCGGCGTGGCCGAAGTGGCGGATTTCCTGCTGCTTGAGCTGGTCAACCGCTACACCGCCGTTACTTGGCAAGCACGACAAGCTGCCGTGCTGCACCCGATGCAGCTGTTTGGCGACTGGCTCAAGCTTGCCTGTGATCTGGCTACCTATACGGCGGAAAAGCGCCGCCCGCTCGTCTTGCCCGACTATCAGCACGATGCGTTGGCCAGCACCTTTATCCCCTTGATGGTCGAACTGCGCCGCTCCCTGTCCAGCGTGCTCGAGCAGAATGCCATCCCGATTGATCTGCAGGATCGTGGTAACGGCGTGCGCGTGGCGCAAATCCCGTCGCTCGACCTGTTGCAGCAAGCGGGATTTGTGCTGGCGGTCAACGCCGACATGCCGGCCGAATTGCTGCGCACGCGTTTTCCGGCCCAGCTCAAGATGGGCGCGGTCGAGCGCATCCGCGATCTGGTGCTGCTACAACTGCCCGGCATCAGTTTGCGCCTGCTACCAGTGGCACCACGCCAGTTGCCCTATCACGCCGGTTTCAGCTACTTCGAGCTGGAAAAGAGCGGCGAGTACTGGAAACAGCTGGAAAAATCAGGCGGTCTGGCGCTGCACGTGGCCGGTGAATTCCCCTGCCTGACGATGGAATTCTGGGCGATACGCGCATGAGCACCGGTACCCTCCTCGACCCGGCCCACCCGCTGGGCAACGGTTTTGTTCCACCCAACCCGGGCGGCAGAGCCGAAGCCAGCATGCCGCCGGTGGCCGCACCGCCGGTGCAGCGCATCATCAGCGGCAGCAACCCGCTGGTGGCTGCAGCCAACCCGCTGCTCAATCTGGTGCCACAGATACGTGCCACTGTACATCACGCTGATCCTGCACGCCTGCGCGCGCAGTTGCTGGACGAGCTGCGCCAGTTCGAGCTGCGCGCCCGAGAAAGCGGCGTGCCGACAGAAACCATCATCGGGGCACGCTACTGCCTGTGCACCACGCTGGATGAAGCGGCCACGCTGACGCCATGGGGCGGCGCGGGCATCTGGTCCGCACATAGCTTGCTGGTGACGTTCCACAACGAAACCTGGGGCGGGGAGAAATTCTTCCAGCTGCTGGCACGCCTGTCTCAGCAGCCGCAACAGCATATCGATTTACTGGAACTGCAGTATTTCTGCCTGATGCTGGGCTTCGAGGGGCGCTACCGCGTGCTCGACCACGGCCGCTCGCAGCTCGATGCGCTCAAGCAGCGCCTGCTGCAGATGATACAAAGCACGCGCGGCGAATATGCGCGCCCGCTCTCTGCACACTGGCGCGACGACACCGTGGCGCCGCCGACGGTGCAACGGGCCTTGCCGGTCTGGGTGGTGGCGGTCTCTGCCGCACTGCTTGCGTTGCTGATCTTCACCGTACTGCAAATGCTGCTGGCCAGCCGTTCGGACGAAACATTCGCGGCCATCGACCAGCTGCGCATGCCGCGCGTGCTCAGCGTCGCCCCGGCGGCCAAGCCGGTGATCAAACCGCGCCTGGCACAGTTTCTGGAGCCGGAAATCCGCGCCGGGCTGGTCACCGTGCGCGAAGACGCCGACCGCAGCATTGTGACCTTGCGTGGCGATGGCCTGTTCGATTCCGGCGCAGCAACGGTGATCGAGCGCTACCAGCCGCTGCTGGCGCGTATCGGCGACGCGCTCAATACCGTCGAAGGGGCTGTCGTGGTCACCGGCTATACCGATGACGTGCCGACACGCGGGCTGCGCTTTGCGTCCAATTGGGAGCTGTCGCAGGCACGCGCGGATACCGTCAAGGCACAGGTACTGGCACGGTTGAGCAATGCGTCGCGTGTCCGTGCTGAAGGGCGTGGCTCGGCCGACCCATTGGCCCCCAACGATAGCGCCGCCAATCGTGCCCGCAACCGCCGGGTAGACATCACCCTGCTCGTCCAGCCAGGCCAAATGGCAGTGGAGGCCAAGCCATGAGCGGCATCATGAATTTCTTCTCCCGCGCGCTGGGGCTGATCTTCAGCCGCCACCTGTGGGTATTGCTGGGGCTGATCCTGCTGGCCTGTCTGATCTGGCTTGTTGGCCCGCTGGTCGCCATTGGGCGTTTTCATCCGCTGGAAAGCGCGCTGGTGCGCTGGCTGCTGATCGGGCTGATTTTCACCATCTGGCTGGCCCGGGTGCTGTACCGCACCTGGCGCGCAGCCCAGCTCAATGCGCAATTGCTGAACCAGATTCGCACTCCCGGTCCGCGTGCCAATGCCGCAGAAGCAGTAGTCAACCCGCATCTGGAAGAGCTGCGCGGCCGTTTTGATGAAGCCGCAGAACGGCTGAAGACCGCACAGTTCCGGCCGCAGGGCGGCACCGGTCTGGCCCGCTGGCTGGATCGCTTCTCGCCGCAGTATTTGTATCAACTGCCTTGGTACGTCTTTATCGGCGCGCCCGGTTCGGGCAAGACCACGGCGCTGGTCAATGCCGGTCTGGATTTCCCGCTGGCCGAACAATTCGGCAAGGCCGCAGTGCGGGGGGTGGGTGGCACGCGCAACTGCGATTGGTGGTTCACCAATGAGGCAGTGCTGATTGACACCGCCGGCCGCTACACCATGCAGGAAAGCAACCGCGAGCAGGATCAGGGCGAGTGGCAGGGTTTTGTCGATCTGCTGAAAAAGTACCGCGCCCGCCAGCCCATCAACGGCGCCATCCTCACCATCAGCATGGCCGACCTGCTTGGCGCGGGCGAGCAGGAACGCACCCAGCACGCGCTGACGCTACGCAAACGCCTGCAAGAGCTCCGTACGCAGCTGGGTATCCAGTTTCCGGTCTATGTGCTGGTAACCAAGGTCGATCTGCTGGCCGGTTTTACCGAGTATTTCAACCAGCTGGGCCGCGAAGAGCGCGCACAGGTCTGGGGCATGACCTTTCCGCTGGCGGCGGTGCAGGCAGGCAATTTCGATTTCAAGCAGGTATTCGCCACCGAATATGCACAACTGCTGGCACGCCTGTATGCCGGCCTGCCCGAGCAGATGCTGGCCGAGTTGGACCCGCGCCAGCGTGAACTGGCTTATCTGCTGCCGCAAGAGTTCGCTGGCGTGCAAGCGCTGCTGGCGCAGTTTCTCGAGCAGGTGTTCAGCGAATCCAGGTTTGAAGCCAGTGCGCTGCTGCGTGGTGTCTATTTCACCAGTGGCACGCAGGAAGGCACCGTTTTTGACCGCGTCATGGGCGGGCTGAAGCGCTTCCTGCAAGTCGATAGCCAGCAGCGCCCGCAGCAGTTGGGCGAACCGGGTCGCAGCTTCTTCCTGCGCAGCCTGATGCAGGACGTGATTTTCAAGGAGGCCGGCATTGCCGGCAGCAACGAGCGCTGGCAGCGCAAGCAATCCTGGCTGCGCCGTGCCGGTTATGTGGCCGTTGGCGTGGGCATGCTGGTGCTAACGCTGGGCTGGGTAGCCAGCTATCACAACAACCAGCGCTATGTGGCCGAGGTGGCCGCCCGCTTGCCTGGCGTGGCGGCGCAGATCAGCAACGTCAAACTGGGTGACCGCGCCCAAGTTACCGAAGTGATGCCAACGCTGGACAAGCTGCGCGCGCTGCCGGTCAGCACCGAGTTCAATATCGACAGCCCGCCGCTGAGCTACCGGCTGGGCCTGTTCCAGGGTGACAAGCTGCGCGCAGCAGCAGATGGCGCCTATGACCGCGCGCTGGAAGACACCTTGCTGCCACTGCTGGCGCGGCGACTGGAGGATGGCCTGCGCAACGCGCCACAGAACGACATCGAGTTCGAATACAGCACGCTCAAGGCCTATCTGATGCTGTATGACGCTGCGCACTACGATGCGGCGTTCCTGGAGGCCTGGCTGTCGCTGGATATCGAGCGCAGCCTCGGCCGCGACGTGACCCGTGCGCAGCGCGAGGTGCTGTCGCAGCACCTGAAGCGCCTGTTCAGCGGTCGTGCCGTCAGCTCGCCCTATGCGCGTGATGATGCGTTGGTGGCGCAAGTGCGCGAGCGGCTGCAGAAACATACGCTGGCCGAGCGCATCTACAGCGGCATGAAGCGCGCGCTGCGCCGCGATGACAGGCTGGTTGAATTCAACGCCGCCGATGCGGTTGGTCCGCAAGCTCCCCTGGTGTTCCAGCGCGCCAGTGGGGCCAGCCTGAATAACGGTGTGCCGGGTATCTTCAGCTACAAGGGCTATTGGGATGTCTTTGCCCCGCGCGTGGACGAAACCGTCGCGCGTCGTGGGCTCGAAGAAGCCTGGGTACTGGCGCCGCGCCAGCCCGAGGTGGCCAGCCCGGAGGCGATTGCCAACTGGTCGCGCGAGGTCAAACGCCTCTACTTCACCGACTATATCGCCGCGTGGGAAGGCTATCTGGCCGACATGCGCCTGCGCAGCGGCAAGGATCTGGCGCAGAACATCCAGATTGCCCGCACCCTGTCAGCAGCCGACTCCCCGCTGGTGCGCTTCATGACCGCTGCCTCGCGTGAAACCACGCTGGTGCGCGACAAGGACGATGACGACCGTACACTGATCGATCAGGCCAAGGACAAGGTCAGCGATACGCGCGCCTCGCTGGAAGACGTGTTCGGCAAGCCCGATTCGGCCGACAAGGCGGGCAGTGGCAAGCCTGGCGACAAGCAGGAATTGCTGGTCGACCAGCGCTTTGCCGGCCTGCGCCAGTTCACCCGCCCCGGAGAAAAGGGCGCTCCAGCGCCGATTGCCGGCGTGCGCGATACATTGAACGAGCTGTATACCTTCCTTACCGCGACCGATGCCGCGCTGCGCGGCGGCAATGCCCCGCCCTCCGACGAGGTGCTGAGCAAGATCCGTGCGGAGGCTGGCCGTTTGCCCGAGCCGTTCCGCAACATGCTGGGCGATCTGGCCAATGCCTCCAACGGAAATGTGGCCCATGTGGTGCAACAGCAGCTCGGACAGGATGCCTCGGCCAACATCGGTGATTTTTGCCATCAGGCTGCAGATGGCCGCTACCCGCTGGCCCGTGGTTCGGCGCGGGACATGGCGCCCGGCGACTTCGCCCAGCTGTTTGCCCCGGCCGGGATGATGGACGACTTCTTCCAGAAACATCTGGCCACCCAGGTCGACACGGCCGCGCGGCCATGGCGCTTCAAGGGCGAAAACGGTGCCCGTGCCAATTTCCTTGCCGCCTTCGAGCGGGCTGCCGTCATCCGCGATGTGTATTTCTCCGGCGGTTCCCGTACCCCCTCGGTGCGGGTCGAGATCAAGCCGGTTCAGATGGACGCCAATATCAGCCAGATCGTGCTGGATATCGATGGCCAGATCGTCCGCTACGCCCATGGGCCGCAGGTCGGCACCCAGGTGCAATGGCCCGGCACGCGCGGCAGCAACCAGATCCGCGTGCAGACCACCGGTGCCAGCGGCAATAGCGGCGGCTTTGTGACCGAAGGCCCTTGGGCCATGCACCGCATGTTTGATCGTGCCGTGCTCACACCTGGGCGCGTGCCGGAACAGATGATCGCCACGTTTGACATCGGCGGCAGCAAGGTGGCCTTCGAAGTTACGGCGAGTAGCGTGCGCAGCCCATTCCATCTGACGCAGCTCGAATCCTTCTCGTGCCCGGGGCGTTCATGAACGTAGCCGCGCATATGCTGGCCGCGCCCACGATAGGCTGGTACGGCAAGATCCCGTCCGCTGGCGATTTCGTTGCCCGGCAACTGCCCTACGTGCTGACGCGCGCCTGGGAGCACTGGATGCTGGGCGGGCTGACCGCGCTGCAACAGATCAGCGATGACATGCTGCCACGCCACTATGCGGTGGCGCCGGTCTGGAATTTCCTGATCCCGGCCGGACTGGGCTTCGATGGCGTGCTGCTGGGTGCGCTGGCGCCCAGCTGTGATCGCGTCGGCCGTTATTTTCCCCTAGCTGCCGTGCTGTCACTGCCTGCGACCGGCTTTGACGCTGCGCAGCTGGAGCGGGCGGGGCCGCTTTACCGACAACTGGGCGAATCCATTCTGGCGGCCATACGCCATGGCCATTCGCCGGAACAGCTGGACAGCATGTTGCAGTCTGCCCCGGCGCGCTGGGCCAGCTCGGCCGCTCCGCTCGCCAGCAATGACATCCTCGCCGTCCTGAACAGCGGCGACACCGCTGGCCAGGGCTTGGCTTGGCCCGGCATTTCGCTCTATTTCGAGCCGGCCGGCATGACCAGCTTCTGGTGGACCAATCAAAGCGATGGCTCGCCGCTGCAAACCTATGCGCATACCGGCCAGATGACCAACGCATTGTTCGCCCGCCTGTTCGGGCCTCAGCAGGGATATCTATCGTGAATCTGGATACCGTTCTGGACCCCGGCCAAACGCAAAACAGCAATGCGCAGCCGTTGCCCGTCGGCCACCGCATGGGCGAGCTGGAGCTGACCGGCATCCTGGGCATAGGCGGCTTCGGCATTGTTTACCGTGCCTTCGATCACGCCTTGCAGCGTGTGGTGGCGGTCAAGGAATACATGCCCAGCATGCTGGCGGTGCGCGGCAGCGATCTGACTGTGACATTGCGCAGCGAGCGGTTCTCGGCCACTTTCCTCGCCGGGCAAGCCGGCTTCATCAACGAAGCACGCCTGCTGGCGCAGTTTGATCACCCGGGGCTGATCAAGGTACTGCGCTTCTGGGAAGACCACGGCACGGCCTATATGGCCACGCCGTTCTATGAGGGGCAAACGCTCAAGCAGCGCCTGAGCGGTGGCCGTGCGTTGCCCGAGTCTGAAATCATGCGCCTGATGGCAGCGCTGCTGGGCGCGCTGGAAACGCTGCATCGTGCGCAGTGCTTCCATCGCGACATCGCGCTCGACAACATCCTGATCCAGCCCGATGGCCGTCCGGTGCTGCTGGATTTCGGCGCCGCACGCAAACTGATCGGCGATCTGGTGGACGACAGCGCGGTCATGCTCAAGTCCGGTTATGCCCCCATCGAGCAATACACCGACGACCCAGCCTTCCGCCAGGGACCGTGGACCGATCTGTATGCCTTGGGGGCCGTGATTCACGTGCTGGTATGCGGCGAGCTGCCGCATGCGGCCGTCGTGCGCAGCATTCAGGATCGTTACGTGCCGCTGGCTCGGCGTGCCCTCAGTTACAGCCCGCGCTTGTTGCATGCGGCCGATCAGGCCCTGCAGCTGCGCGTGGTGGATCGCCCACAATCAGTGGCCGAATTCGCCGTGCTGCTGGGTTTGCAGTCCACAGCGCCGGGGCAGTACAGCGTGCCCGAAAGCGGCACCCCGCCCTTGCCAGTCGTTGCGGAAGCAGCGCCTGTCCTGGTCGAGGTGGCAATGCCGGTGGTCGCGGTACCAGCAGCCGACAGCCTGCCAGTAGCAGCTGCCGCTGAACTGGGCGCGGCGCTGGTTGCGGAGACCGAACCAGCCGCAGAGGCTAGCGCGAATGTGCAAGCGCTGGCATCGCACGCAGAAGCCGCCCCTTCCGTGGCTGCTGCGCTGGCGCAGCACCTGGCTACAGAGCCGCCTGAACCCGGCGTGCACGCCGCACCCGGCGACCTGCCTGCCGCCACACCGTTGAACCTCGACGATGTATTGCTTGCTCCCGCCGACTCGCCCGAAGTCGCAGATGCCGTGCCGCAGTCCGCACCCGTCGCGGCGGAAGCGGTGGCAACAGGGCCCGCAATTGAGCCAGCTAGCCCAAACGAGGCCCCTGCTCCGGCAAAGCCCAGGCGTGGCAAACGCCCTTGGTTGCTCATTGCCGGCGCGACAGTTCTTGTGCTGGCTGGCGGGCTGGGCTGGTGGCTATTGCCGGCTGCCGCACCCAAGCTGGAAACCGCAGCTCAACCGGTAGCAGCGACTGCCGTACCACAAGCTGCCCCGGCCCCGACCGAGGCCCCGGTGCCGACGGTAGTGCCGCCCGCCGCTGCCAGCGAGCCGGCCAGTGCCGCCGCAGTGGTCGCCCCGGTAGCAGAAGTACCTACCGTCGTCCCCACCCAACCGGACTTCGAAGCCCGCGACTGGGCACAGGCACGCAAGCGCAACAGCGCCGAGGCCTATCAGCGCTATCTGCAGCAATACATCGACGGCAAGCACGAAACCGAAGCCCGCAAGTTGCTGGCTGCCGCGGTCCAGCGCGAAAGCGCCGTGCCGACCACTGCCCCAGCCACCGGCACGGATGCAGCCGCGACGACGTCTGTAGCTGCGGGCCGGGCTGTTGCGGTGAAGTTGCGCATCTCGCCATGGGGCGAGGTGTACGTCGGTGGCAGCAAGCGCGGCGTGAGCCCGCCGCTCAAGTCGCTCTCGCTGGCCCCCGGCAGCTACGACATCGAAGTACGCAACGGCAGCCTGACGCCGTGGCGCACCAAGCTGGTGATTGCGCCAGGCGCGACCAATGCCGAAATCGCCCACAGTTTTGAATGAGCCCAACCATGACGCAGCCCGTATCCGCTTTGATCACCTCGCTGCTGGCGCCAGTCAGCGACGCCCTGCCCGCCGGGGCGGACCTGGAATACAGCAGCGAATTCCTGCGCCTGAACAAAGCCGCCCAGCCCAAGCCGGAGCAGCAATACGGCAGCACCGTGATTCCAGCCGAGCCGGCAGACTGGGGCGAAGTCGCCCAGCTGGCGGAGCAACTGCTCGGGCAAAGCAAGGATTTGCGCATTGCCAGCTTGCTGACCCAGGCATGGACCGAACAGCGTGGCCTGGCCGGCTTGAGCGATGGTTTGCAACTGGTGCAGGGCTTGCTCGACCAGTATTGGGACGCCCTCCACCCTCGGCTGGAAGACGATGGCGAATACGATCCGCTGCCGCGCCACAATGCGCTGGCCCGGCTGTTCGATGGCCAGGGCTGCCTGCTGGCGCTGCGTGCCAGCCCGCTTGCCGCCGCCAGCGGCCTGCTGCTGCGCGAAATCGATCAATTGCTCGACGGGGTGACGCCGGATCGGCTGGAGTACCCGGGTGGGCGTGATCGCCTGCGGGGTGAGTTGACCCGTGCCTGGCACGCCGGCGAACCGCAGTTGCAATCGCTGCCCGTCGCCCGGCAGTCGCTGGCCCATATCGTGCACAGCGTGCATACGCACCTGGGCGATGACTGGCGCCCCGACGCTGCTGCGCTGGAAAAACTACTGGCCCGTCTGTACGAAGCAGCCGCCGGCAGCAGCACCCAGCCCCCCGCTGCCGAGGATGATGTCGCCACAGTGTCGGCCGATATGACCGGCCCGGCCCCGGCCCACGGCATCACCGACTGGCATGCCATGGAAGTGCGCAGCCGCGAAGACATTAACGTGGTGCTGGAAAAGGTCTGCCTGTATCTGGATCGCTACGAGCCCAGTCACCCGGCCCCCATCCTGCTGCGCCGTGCACAGCGGCTGATGCAGATGGGCTTCTACGACATCCTGCGCGATATCGCGCCCGACAGCCTGCCACAGGTGGATGTCTTTATCGGCAGGCCGCTGTGATGCCGCGATGTTTCCCTCACGCGCACAGCGCCATGCCCCTTCTTCATCGCCCTACCCGTTTTCATCAGGAGCCTGATCATGGCTGATCTCCGTGCCGCTGGCAGCGGTCAAAAATTCGTCGCCCGCAACCGCGCACCGCGTGTGCAGATCGAGTACGACGTCGAAATCTATGGCGCAGACAGCAAGGTGCAGCTGCCCTTCGTCATGGGCGTGCTGGCCGACCTCGCCGGCAAGCAACTCGAACCCTTGCCCGATCTGGCCGAGCGCAAGTTCATGGAAGTGGACATCGACAACTTCGATGAACGCATGAAATCGCTCAAACCGCGCGCGGCCTTTCAGGTCAACAACACGCTGACCGGCGAAGGGCTGCTGCACGTGGACCTGAATTTCGAGCGGCTGGACGATTTTTCGCCTGCGCAAGTGGCGCGCAACATCGGCGCGCTGGACAACCTGCTGGCCGCCCGCACCGAGCTGGCCAATCTGCTCACCTATATGGACGGCAAGAACGGCGCGGAGGAGCTGGTGGCACAAATCCTCAGGAAGCCGGATGTGCTCAAGACCCTGGCCGCGCAAGGCCCGCAATCACCCGCGCTGATCAAGCAACTGGCCGAAGCCGGCAAATACGGAGAATGAGATGAATCCTGCCGAAACCTTGCAGGCGCCAGAGGCGCACGAACAGATCAACACGGAACGGATCGACAGCGAATTCGCCAGGCTGCTGCAGAAAGAGTTCCGCCCCAAGTCCGATCAGGCCCGCAATGCAGTGGAAAGCGCGGTGCAGACCCTGGCGCTGCAGGCGCTTGATCACAGCGTCACCATTTCGTCGGATGCCTATGGCGCCATCCAGGCCATCATTGCCGAGATCGACCGCAAACTGTCCGAGCAGGTCAACCTGGTGCTGCACCACCCGGATTTCCAGCAGCTGGAAGGGGCCTGGCGCGGCCTGCATTACCTGGTCAGCAATACCGAAACGGATGAGCTGCTGAAAATCCGCGTCATGCCCATTTCCAAGAAAGAGCTGGCCCGCAATCTCAAACGCCACAAGGGCATGGGCTGGGACCAAAGCCCGCTCTTCAAGAAAATCTACGAAGAAGAATACGGCCAGTTCGGCGGTGCGCCCTTCGGCTGCCTGGTGGGGGACTTCCAGTTCGACCACAGCCCGCCCGATGTGGAAATGCTGGGCGAGATCGCCCGCATCTCCGCCGCCGCGCACTGCCCTTTCATCGCAGCGGCAGACCCGGCTGTGATGCAGATGGAGTCATGGCAAGAGCTGGCCAACCCGCGTGATCTGACCAAGATTTTCCAGAATACCGAATACGCTGCGTGGCGTAGCTTGCGTGAATCCGAAGATGCACGCTATTTGGGCCTGACCTTGCCACGTTTCCTGGCCCGCCTGCCCTATGGCGCCCGCACCAACCCGGTGGACGAGTTCGATTTCGAAGAAGAAACCGACAGCGCCAGCCATGACCGCTACACCTGGGCCAATTCGGCCTATGCGATGGCGGTCAACATCAATCGCTCGTTCAAGCTCTATGGCTGGTGCTCGTCGATACGCGGTGTGGAATCGGGTGGCTCGGTCAGCAACCTGCCCTGCCATACCTTCCCGTCCGACGATGGCGGCGTGGACATGAAGTGCCCGACCGAAATCGCCATTTCGGATCGCCGCGAGGCCGAGCTGGCCAAGAACGGCTTCATGCCGCTGATCCATCGCAAGAACACCGATTTTGCTGCCTTCATCGGTGCGCAATCGCTGCAGCAGCCCACCGAATACACCGATGCGGATGCCACCGCCAACGCGAGGCTCTCGGCCCGCCTGCCCTATCTGTTTGCCTGCTGCCGCTTTGCGCATTACCTCAAGTGCATCGTGCGCGACAAGATCGGCTCGTTCCACGAGCGTGCCGACATGGAGCGCTGGCTGAACAACTGGATCATGAGCTACGTCGATGGCGATCCGGCCAACTCCTCGCAGGACACCAAGGCGCGCAAGCCGCTGGCGGCAGCGGAAATCCACGTCGAAGAGCAGGAAGACAACCCCGGTTACTACGCGGCCAAGTTTTTCCTGCGCCCGCATTACCAGTTGGAGGGGCTCACGGTTTCCCTGCGTCTGGTTTCGAAGTTGCCGTCGCTCAAGAAAGCCGACGGTTAAACACTGGCAATTCCCCTCCCCATCAGCTTCAGGAGTAAGCAGAAATGGCAGCAGCAATGTTCATGAAAGTAGAAGGCACCAGCGGCGAATCGAAAGACAGCAAGCACAAGGGCTGGAGCGATATCCAGTCGTTCTCGTGGGGCGCCAGCCAGCCGGGCACTATGTCGTCGGGTGGTGGCGGCAGCAGCGGCAAGGCCAGCTTCAATGACCTGTTCGTGACCGCCTTCATGGATAAATCCACCCCGGCCATCATCAAGTATTGCGCTACCGGCAAGCATCTGGACAAGGTCGAGCTGTCCGCCTGCAAGTCGGGTGGCGATCAGATGGAATTCGCCAAGATCACGCTGGAAGAAGTGCTGGTGACTTCCGCCCAGGTCAAGGGCACTGACCCGAACGACGGCCACGAGCGTCTGGTGATGAGCTACGGCTTCCAGGCTGCGCGCGTGCGCAAGCAGTACTGGGAACAGACCGACCAGGGTGGCCAGGGCGCGGAAATCACCGTGGCCTGGAACATCAAGGAAAACAAGGAAATGTAATTGGCTGTGGCGGGCCGCCACGGCCCGCCTTTTCTTGCCGGCGATCCAGCCGGCCATTGGTGACCATGCGTGCCTGATCCATCCAAGTTCTTACATGGCAAGCCTGCCCGGCAAGGCGAGGCCGACCGCCTGCGCCCCGCGCTGCTCGATCGCTTGACCGACAACGAGCCGCTGCAACGCAACGAAAGCCGCATGCCCGGCATGCACCATGGCGCGTTGCGCGCTACCGTGCTGCGTGACTTGTCGTGGTTGCTCAATACCACCAGCCTGGCTGCGGATGTCGATCTTGCATCGTTTCCCGCCGTATCTCGCTCAGTGCTCAATTTTGGCGTCTTGCCGCTGGCCGGCAAGCGCATCTCGCAACTCGACAGCCAGGAACTGGCAGCCGGGTTGCGGCAAGCCATTCTGCAGTTTGAACCGCGCCTGCTGCCGGACAGCGTAGAGGTCATTTGCATCAGCGCGCTGGACGCATTGTCGCAGCGCAACGAAATGGCCTTTGAAATCCGCGGCCTGCTGTGGTCTGTGCCCTACCCGCTGGAATTCCTGGCGCGCTCCAGTCTCGATCTTGAAACCGGCCACACCACGCTGGTCGACTTGGCGGGGCAATGATGGACGCGCGCCTGCTTGATTATTACAACCGTGAACTGGGCTACCTGCGCGAGCTGGGTGCCGAGTTTGCCGAACGCTATCCCAAGGTGGCTGGCCGCCTGGGCATGCAGGGCATTGATGTTGCCGACCCCTATGTGGAACGGCTGCTGGAAGGCTTCAGCTTTTTGACTGCGCGCATCCAGCTGAAAATGGATGCCGAATTCCCGCGCTTTACCCAGCGTTTGCTGGCAGTGGTCTATCCCAATTATCTGGCACCCACGCCTGCCATGGCCGTGGTCAAGCTGGAAGCCAATCTGAACGAAGGCAATCTGGCCAACGGCTTTACCCTGCCAGCTGGCAGCGCACTGCGTGCCAATCTGGCCAAGGGCGAGCAGACTGCCTGCGAATTCCGCACTGGCCACGCCGTCACGCTGTGGCCGCTGGCTATCGACACCGTACGTTTGGGCCCACCACCTGCCGACCTGCCCCCCGGCCCGCATCGTGCCCGGGCACGCTCTGCATTGCGGATAAAACTGAACATCACTGCCGGCCAGCGCTGCGCATCGTTGCCGCTGGATCAACTGGTGTTCTACCTTGCTGGCCAGGAGCAACGTGCGCTGAAACTGCTTGAGCTGGTGGCTGGCCATACCGTCGCAGTCCTGTGTCGCGATGCGAGCGATGGCAGCTGGGGGCAACAGGTTCTGGATGGCTCCGCCGTGCAGCATGAAGGCTTTGCCGCCGATCAGTCATTGCTACCCAATGACGGGCGGACTTTTCAAGGCTATCGACTGCTGCAGGAATACTTCGCCTGCCCGGCGCGTTTCCTGTTTTTCAGCGTCAACCGGCTGCAACAGGCGCTGCGGGGCCTGAGCGGGACTCAGTTCGAGCTGGTCTTGTTGCTGGATCAGGATGACGCTGCGCTGGAGCGCACGCTGGACAACGCCGATCTGGCGCTGAACTGCACGCCGGTGATCAATCTGTTTCCCAAGCGGGCTGACCGCGTGCTGGTCACGCCGCAGCGGCACGAGTTCCATCTGGTGGTTGATCGCACCAAGCCGCTGGATTACGAGGTGCACAGCGTCACCCGCATGATCGGCCATGCCGGTGGCGACAGCGCCGAGCGCGAATTCCGCCCCTTCTATGCCTCGTTCGGTGCGGATGAGCATGACTACGGTGCCTATTACGCGCTGCGCCGCGAGTCCCGACTGGTGTCCGAGCCGGCGCGCCGCCACGGCAGCCGCACTGCGTACACCGGCAGCGAGGTCTACATCTCGCTGGTCGATCGGCACGATGCGCCGTTCAGCGGCAATCTGCGTCATCTGGCGGTCGATACCTTGTGTACCAACCGCGATCTGCCCCTATTGTTGCCGCTGGGCGGCGGCAGCGATTTTTCGCTCGGTGTTTCGGCGCCGGTCGGCGCAATCAAGGTACTGCGCGCCTCAACCAAACCATATCCGCCGCTGGCAGAAGATGCACTCAGCTGGCATCTGATCAGCCATCTGGGCCTGAACTATCAAGGCTGGGCCGAGCTGGATGGGCAAGAAGGCGCGCAAGCAGTGCGGCAACTGCTCAACCTGTATGCCAGCGCAGCTGAATCCGGCGTGCTGAGACAGATCGAGAGCGTGCGCAGCGTGCAGTTCTCGCCGGTATTCCGCCGCTTGCCGGTGCCGGGCCCCGTGATGCATGGCCGGGGCGTGCGTGTGGCTGTCAGCGTGGATGAGCAGGCCTTTTCCGGCGACAGCCCTTATCTGTTTGGTGCAGTGCTGGAGCAGTTCTTTGCCCGCCATGTCGCCATCAACCAGTTTACCGAGATGACGCTGCACGGCACGCATCGCGGCCAGCTGGCGGCCTGGCCGCCCAGGCTGGGGGCAAGGCCGGTGATATGAATGCACCGCTGATGGCAGACTGGCAGCTGGATCCGGCCTGGCAGGCGCTCCGGCAGGCACCGTACGCGCATGATTTCTTTCATGTACTACGCTGGCTGGATGCCCGCGCCGGCACGACCGAGCCGATGGGGCGCGCCGCGCGCCCGCAGGATGAGCCGGTGCGGCTGGGGCAGCGTGTTTCGCTGTCGTTTGCGCCGTCCATGGTGGCAGACCTGCAGGAACAAGGCAGCCAGCCGCCGAAGCTATCCATTTATGGCTTTGGCCTGTTCGGCCCCAACGGCCCGCTGCCGCTGCACCTGACCGAATACGTGCGCGAGCGCGAGCGCATTGCCGATGACCCGACCATGGCCGCCTTTGCGGACCTGTTCCACCACCGTGCGATCCAGCTGTTTTACCGCGCTTGGGCCGATGCCCAATCCACCGTCAGCCTGGACCGCGCCGGCGAAGGCCGTTTTGACCGCTATATCGGTAGCTTGCTGGCCTTGCTGACACAAAGCGATGATGCCATCGGCAAGCGCGCACGCTACTACCATGCTGGCCATCTGGCGCGGCAAACGCGCAATCCGGAAGGCTTGCAACAGATACTGCAGAGCTATTTCGGCATCCCGGTGCAGATCCGCGAGCACGTGCCGTGCTGGGTAAAGCTGGCGCCGGATGAATCACTCGCCTTGGGCAATCACCCCAGTGCGGCACTGGGTGTCGGCTCCACGCTGGGCATCGCGGTCCGTGACGCGCAATCGCGCTTCCGGTTGGTGCTGGGCCCCATGTCCTGGGCGAGCTATTGCAGTTTCCTGCCTGGCGGCAAGCAGGTAGCCGCACTGCAACGCTGGGTGAATGACTACGTCGGGCTGGAGCTGGCCTGGGATGTCCAGCTGGTGCTCGCCGCAGACGACGTGCCGGATGGCAAGCTGAGCGCTGCCCAGCCACTGGGGCTGGGCAGCTGGCTGGGCGTGCGCCCTGCCCGGCAGGACGCTGGCGACCTGATCGTTGATTACACCCTCTCCGCCACACGACCGGCAAGGCGCGCCAGCGCCCGGCCCGAGCATGGTCATACCCACCCGATACCCCCGCAAGCAGCCGGCGTTTCGCCCCGCACCCTGGAGCCTACCCAATGAATCGCATAGTCAAAGCACACACGCCGCTGGGCGAAGACACGCTGCGCTTTCATGCCATGCATGGCACCGAAGCGCTGTCCCAACTGTTCGAATTCGACGTCGAGCTGCTGTCGGACAGCCATTCGGTCAACCTGAAAGCCCTGCTGGGCCAGCCGCTGACACTGGAAATGGCTACCGGCAACGGTGGGGCACGCTATCTGGACGGTATCGTGTCGCGCTGTGTATTGCTGGGGCGGGAAGACCTGTCATCCGACCGGCAATATCGTTACCGCGCCACGGTGCGCCCCTGGCTGTGGCTGCTGACGCAGACGCAGGACTGCAAGATTTTCCAGAACCAGAGCGTGCCGGACATCCTGCAAGCGGTGCTGGGCGAGTACGGCTTTGCCATCGAGATGCGTCTGACCGGCAGCTATCGCCAGTGGGGCTACTGCGTACAGTATCAGGAAACGGATTTCGACTTCGTCAGCCGCCTGATGGAGCACGAAGGCATCTATTACTTCTTCAGTCACCAGTTGGGCAGCCATACGCTAGTGCTGACTGATGATATCTGCACGCATGAGCCCTTCCCCGGCTACGACAGCATCCCGTTTTTCACTACCGACCGGGTTGTAGCTGCACAGGAAGAATGCATCGACAGTTATCAGGTTGCCGAGGAAATCTCGCCCGGCAGCTACGTGACTGATGACTATAACTTCACCAAGCCGCGCACCCGACTGCAGAACCAGCGCAGCAACCCGGCCGAACACCCGCATGGCCAGTATGAAATCTACGACTGGCTGGGCGGCTACAGCGATCAGGGGGAGTCGGACCATTACAGCCGCATCCGGCTGGAGGAATTGCAGGCAGCGCGCGAGCGTGACGACGGCCACGCCACCGCGCGTGGTCTGGCGCCGGGCTTCATCTTCACCCTGCGCAACTGCCCGCGTGATGAGGCCAACCGGGAGTATCTGGTGGTCAGCGTCACCTACCGCCTGAAAGAGCCGGGCTACGCCAGCAGCAACGAAACAGCCTACTACGAGTTCGATTTCGTCACCCAGCCCACCAGCCTGCCCTTCCGCCCCGGCCGCGTCACCGCCAAGCCGCGTACCAACGGCCCGCAGACTGCCGTCGTTGTCGGCCCGGCTGGCGAGGAAATCTGGACTGACCAATATGGCCGCATCAAGGTGCAGTTCCGCTGGGATCGCTACGGCGCGATGGATGAAAACAGCTCTTGCTGGGTGCGCGTATCGTCCAGCTGGGCGGGTTCTACTTTTGGCGGCATCTATATCCCGCGCATCGGGCAGGAAGTGATTGTCGATTTCATCGCCGGCGAACCAGACCGCCCCATTGTCATCGGGTGCACCTATAACGCCGACCAGATGCCACCGTTCGGCCTGCCGGCCAGCGCCACGCAAAGCGGCTTTGTCAGCCGCTCGCTCAAAGGCTCGCCGGCCAATGCCAATGCGATTCGTTTTGAAGACCAACCCGGAGCCGAAGAGCTATGGTTTCACGCCGAGCTGGATCACCGCATGACGGTGGAGCGAGACAAGCTGCACGACATCGGCCAGGACCGCACTGAAACCATTGGTCGCCATTCGGTGCAGACGGTGAAGGGCAACAAGTCCACTTCCATTCTGGAGAACTACGACCATGGCGTAGAGGGCACCAGCAGCCGGCGTGTAACCAAACAGGCCGATGAAACCTACAACGATACCTGGGCGCATACATCGGTGGGCGCCTCCACCGTATTGCGCAAGGATGCCCATGACCAGACCTACGAAAAGACCTACAACCATCGGGTAGTCGGTATTGCGGATCAGAATTACGAATCAGAAGAAAGCCGCACCAACCACAAGCTGTTTGCCCACACCGTCAAGGCAGATCACACGCACGATGTAACCGGCTCGCATATCGTGACGATAGGCCAAAACCATGATTCTACAGTGACCGGGGACCGTACTGCCACGATCGGAGGGGACCATATCAATACGGTTGAATCCAACCATACGGTCACCGTGTTTGCCAATGCCAGCCATCAAACCGGCGGTACACACTCTTTACAGGCTGGCGATGTACACATCTCGACTTCGGCAGGCGGCGGCGGCGCAGGTGGCGAATTTACCGGTGGCAAGGGTCTGTTGGGCGGTACCGGCTCGTACTCGCTCAACAGCATGAAAGTGAACGTAACTGCCTTTCTGGCTGTTGACGCCACTGCGCTGAAATTAGGTGTAACCGGGATTAATGGCAGCGCGACCGGGCTGAACATGGGTTACAACATCTTCGAAATGAAGCGCAATGCAATCGGCAAGAAAGAATACAACTTCTACAAGTCGGAAAATACGATTTTCGAAAACAAGAAGTCTGACGCCTTTAAAGATACGGGCAAGATACATCTCAACAAATACAAACTGGTCAATTTCATGGGTGGCGACATTGGCCCTTCCTTTGACAACAAGACAAAAACCACCAACGCCAGACCGACAACCAAAGCTTCCCCATTCCGCGGGCGTGGCGCAGGTGGTGGCACAGGTGGTGGCACAGGTGGTGGCACAGGTGGCGGCGCAGGTGGCGGCGCAGGTGGCGGCGCAGGTGGCGGCGCAGGTGGCGGCGCAGGTGGCGGCGCAGGTGGCGGCGCAGGTGGCGGC
>NZ_FWXD01000011.1 GCF_900176275.1 Andreprevotia lacus DSM 23236
TTGCAAACCGCTTGCGGTACCCGTACCGCGGCGCGTTCTGCGCCTTGCGCTCCATCCCGAACTACCCCGAACGCAAGCGTGAAATAAGTGTTAACAGGCCCTAGCTTGCTTGCCGGCGCGGCGTGCAGCTATTTGCCGCCGCTGAGCTGGTTAAGGTCGTTGCGCATGCTGTAGAGCACGCCTTCGTCCGTCATGCCCTCCAGCCGTTCAAGAAACTGATCGAGGGTGAGGATGAGCTTGCGGCGTGCGCCGTCGGCCACTTCGCCCGCCTGCATGGCCTTGATGCCGGCGTGGGTGGCTGACAGCATCAGGCGGTGGTTGTAGGTGGATTCGGCGGCCGGCAGCAGCTTGGCCAGTGCTTCGCTGAACTGGTTCTTCATCAGTACCTGCACGCCGTCCCGGTTGAGATCGCTGACATCCTGACCAACCTGCTGGATATAGTGCGCCCACGCAGGCCGCTGACTTGCTGCGCTTTCCAGCATGCCTGAAATGTATTTGGTGGTGATGAAGCGGCGCGCCAGCGCGGCCAGCCATTTGTAGGGTGGTACATTGTCATTGGCTTGCTCGCCATCGACAGTAGGCGGGCAGACCTGGTCTGCAGTCATGATCCAGTTGACTGCCAGCTCCAGCGTGAAATCGGGGCGCGACAGCATCTCGGCCACATCGTTGAGTGCCTCGGCCTTGCCGCTGAACAGTGCGCTGGCCAGTGCGCCCACCACGCGGTTCTTCAGCGTTTCCTCGCGCTGGCAGATGCCGCTGACCATCTTCAGGTATTTTTCGGCATCGGCCGAGGCTTGGTCGCGGCGTGCCGCCAGCGCCAGCTGCAGCACGGTTTCCGGCGCCAGTACCGATGAATTTCCGCCGCAGGTGACGGCTTTTTCCAGCAACTGCCGCGCCTTGTTCGAGTCGCCCATCATGTTGGCTAGGTTGCCGGCCTTCTGCAGCCGGCTGACGTTGTTCGGCGTCATCGACAGGCATTTGTCGAACACGGCCATGGCCTCGTCCAGCCGGCCCTCGGTCATGTACATATTGGCCAGTTCTTCGTAGGCATCGACATACTGGGCGTGATCGTTGATGGCGGCCTGCAGCGCGGCCTCGGCCTGCGTCTTGTTGCCCTGCTTGTTGAGTACGCGCGCGAGATTGAGTTTGGCCCACGGCACGACCCGGTTCTGCAGCACCTCTTCCAGCAGTACACGGGCTTCGTCCAGCCGGCCGGTTTGCAACAACAGATTGGAAAGCAGGCGCAGCGCATCGTTGCGGTATTGCTCGGCCACTTCGAGGATGTCGCGCAGCACCTCGATGGCACCATTCGGGTCGTTCTGCTCGATCTTGTCGTAAACGGGGCGGAAAAACTGCTTCTTGTCCCACGCGACCTTGAGCCGGTCGGTGAGTTTGGCGCTGGTAAACGGCTTGATCAGGTAGTCGTCCGGCCCGACCTCGGCCACCGCGACCACCTTTTCATAGCTGGCTTCAGCGGTGATCATGAACCAGATGGTGCCCAGCGGCAGCTCGCCGGTATGGCGCATTTCCTCCAGCAGCTCCTGGCCGGTGGTGCCCTCGCCAAAGTAGTAGTCGCACAGCACCACGTCGTAAACGCCATTCTTGAGGCGACGGCGTGTTTCGCCCACGCTGGCGGCGGTATCGACGCGCGAAATGCCGGACTGCGACAGCGTCATGCGTACGGACTGGCGCACGACCGAGGCATCGTCGGCGACAAGTACGCGGGCTTCGTTGAATTCCGACATCGGTGTCAAGCATCCACTTTCGATACTTGCAATATCGGCCTAAATTTCGCGCTTTGCAGCATTAATTCTTACGAAACGGCATCTTTGCCGCGTTCCGTGTGAAGCGGCGTTGCTGCAGCATCGGGCAATGAAAAGGGCTGTGGTCTGCACAATGCGTAGCCTTGCGCATAGTCGATGCCGATCTCGCGGGTCGTTGTCAGGATGGCTTCGTTCTCGACGAACTCGGCAATCGTGCGTTTGCCCATCACGTGGCCGATGTGGTTGATGGCCTCGACCATGGCACGATCGGACGCATCATTGACCATGCCCTTGACGAAGGCGCCGTCGATTTTCAGGTAATCCACCGGCAAGTGCTTGAGGTAGGCAAACGACGACATGCCGGCACCGAAGTCGTCGAGCGAGAAGCGGCAACCCCTGGCCTTGAGGGCGTGAATGAACAGCGTGGCGCGATTGAGGTTGGCTATGGCTGTGGTCTCGGTGATCTCGAAGCACACGTGGCTGGCCTCGACGCCGCTGTCCTGCAGCTGAGTGCAGACGAACTCCAGAAAAGCATCGTCGCCGATGGAGGCACCGGACAGGTTGATCGAACAGATCAGCGTTTCCGGCTGCTGGCGCATGCTGGCCAGCGCCGTGCGCACCACCCAGCGGTCCAGCAGCGGCATCAGGTTGTAGCGCTCCGCTGCCGGGATGAAGGCACTGGGCGGGACCACGCTGCCGTCGTCGTTGATCAGCCGCAGCAGCAGCTCCACATGGCGGTGGTCGGGCTCGGCCAGCGCCACGATATCCTGTGCGTACAGGCAGAAACGGTGTTCCTCCAGAGCACGGTGGATGCGCTGCACCCATTCCATTTCGCCGTAACGCACCGTGATTTCCGCATCGCCGGGCTGGTAGTGCTGCACGCGGTTGCGGCCTTTCTCCTTGGCCATGTAGCACGCTACGTCGGCTGCGCGCATGCTGTCTTCCAGCGTGTAGGGCGTGTCGTCCAGCGCGACAAGGCCGATGCTGACGCTGATATTGAAGGGTTGCCCGCCCCAGGCAAAATGCAGGGTTTCTATGGCTTCGCGCAGCGTCTCGGCAATGCGGGTGGCCGGTTCCAGCCGGCAGCCTTGCAGGATGACGCCGAATTCGTCGCCGCCCAGCCGCGCCAGCGTGTCGTCAACGCGCAGATGGCGTTGCAGCGTGCTGCAGACCTGGCGCAGCAATTCGTCACCCGAGGCATGCCCGCTGGTGTCGTTGACCAGCTTGAACTGGTCCAGATCCAGAAACAGCAGCGCATGGTGAATGACGCGCTGCGGCCGCTCGGCCAGCAAGCGGCCGAGTCGCTGCTCGAATTCACGCCGGTTCACCAGCCCGGTCAATTCGTCATGGCTGGCTTGCCAGGACAGGTGGGCAACAAACTGGCGCTCGCGCGTCATGTCGTGGAAGGCGAGGGCGGCACCGGCAATGTGGCCGGCCTCGTCATGCATGGGGGCGGCAACCAGCCGCACGGCAGTTTCCGAGCCATCTTTGCGGATCAGCCACAGGTTGCGGCCTTCGGTATCGGCGGACTCGCCGGCCAGCACCTGGCCTACGGGGTCGAATTCCTGTTCGTTGCGCGCCTCGTCGATCAGGTGGCAGGTGGTGCTGAACCGCAGGCCGGTGGCGTGGCGCACGCCCAGCAAGACTTCGGCGGCCGGGTTCATGTAGCTGATGCTGCCCTGCGTGTCGGTGGTCAGCACGGCGTCGCCAATCGAGGCCAGCGTGACCAGTGCACGCTCCTGCTCGGCCTGCAGCGCGGCTTCCATGCGTTTGCGCTCGGTCACGTCCTCGAAGGTGCCGGCCATGCGCTGGGGTATGCCGGTGCCATCGCGACTAGCCTGGCCGTGGGCGTGATACCAGCGGTAGCAGTCGTCGGCGGTGCGCAGCCTGAACTCGGTTTCATACACGCTGTTGTCGGCAAAGTGGCTTGCCATGGCGGCACGTACGGTGGCCTGGTCCTCCGGATGGACGCGAGCAAAGACGGCATCGAAGTCGAGCTGGTCGTGCTGGCCTGGAAAGCCGAACAGTGCGCGGTATTGCGGCGACAGGTAAACCAGATTGGCGGGTATGTCCCAGTCCCACACGCCATAGTGACTGCCGCTGACCGCCAGTTGCAGACGCTCTTCACTGGCCTGTAGTGCGCCTTCCAGCCGGTCACGCTCGGCCATGTGACGGCGGGTGCGCCACACAGCCAGCAGGATCAGCACCAGCGCGGCACCGAAGTTGCTGTAATAGAGCACATTGCGTATGGCTTGCGAGGCTTCACCCAGCGTATTGGAAAACTTGCGCTCGATCGGGGTCAGCGCATTGTTGATGCGGTCCAGCTCGCTGCGCGCACGGCGTATGGCGGCGGCATCCAGCGTGCCTTGTTCGGCGGCGCTGCGCACGCTGCGCGCCACGGTATCGAGCTGGGCCAGATGCTGGTCGCCCAGCGCCCAGACCGAGATGGCGCGATCCATGTAGCTGATGTTGCGGAAGGTGCGGAACAGCCAGATCATGCCGGGGATGTCAGCCGGGCTGTTGCCGCCAGCCAGCAACCCCCGCTCGGCAGCAGCGAAATCGGGTTTGGCGGTGTCCAGAGTCAGGCGTGCAATGCGGTCGCCCTCTGGTACCGACATGGCTTCACGATAGCGGGCATAGGCGGCCGGGTCGCGCGTATCCAGGTAGATGCCCAGTGCCTGGATGGCGTCCTTTTGTCCCTTGGACCACAAGCTCTCGCCAGCCACATAGGCGCGCATGGCCGACAGCACGTTGATACTGCCCATGCTGAGCAGGGCGAGCAATGCCACCACCAGCACGAAAGGCCAGATCAGGCGCAGCAGGCCGCTGTAGCCATGCAAACGGGGTGTGGGCATGTGGTACTTCTGCTCCGGTGAGGGATGCCCGGCACGGGACATCACTCGGGTGATGCTTGGTGTATTAATGATCTCTAATTTTTGGATTGCTTGCCAGTAAATTTGCGGTAGCTGGCGCTGGATGGTTTCTGTCCATGCCGGATGGGCATGGTTTTGCTGTCGCTGCCTGCAATTGGAATAGCAGGCCGTGCAACGTGGCGGGGAAATATGGGCGGGGAAAGGGGATGAATGGAGCGGAATGCAAAAACAAAAAGCCCCGATCAATTGATCGGGGCTTTTTGTCTGGTATTGGTGCCCAAGAGAAGACTCGAACTTCCACGCCCTTGCGAGCGCTAGGACCTGAACCTAGTGCGTCTACCAATTCCGCCACCTGGGCAATTTCTTCAAAACAGTTTCAACATGTTCTAGCTAGCGTAGTATGGTGCCCAGGAGAAGACTCGAACTTCCACGCCCTTGCGAGCGCTAGGACCTGAACCTAGTGCGTCTACCAATTCCGCCACCTGGGCCACGCTTGCTGCTAAAATCTGCTGTGCTGCAAGAAGAGGCGCAATTATCTGGAATCCCTGTACTGATGTCAACAAATAAAACGCAAAAAAATCGACAATCGACAAGAAACAACAAAAAACGCAGTCTGCGTGATCAAGACCCGTGGCTGGAGCGCGAACGCGAGCGATACGATAACCCATTGCCCAGTCGGGAATTTATTCTGCAACAACTGGCCGAGGCGGGCGCACCGCTTGATCCGGTCGAACTCTCGAATAATTTATCCATTACCCCCGCCGAGCAGCCGTTTTTTGATCGCCGCATTGCCGCGATGGCGCGCGAAGGCGATCTGATGATCAATCGCAAGGGCGCTTTGTGCTTGCCCGAAAAGGTGGATTCGATTGCCGGCCGCGTGTTGGGCCACAAGGATGGTTTCGGTTTTCTGATCCCCGATGACGGCAGTGATGATCTTTACCTTGGCCCACGGGAAATGGACAAGGTATTGCACGGTGACCGTGCGCTGGTGCAGCAGATCGGTCTGGATCGGCGCGGCCGGCGCGAAGGCAAGGTTATCGAGGTGCTGGAGCGTGGCAACAGCCGGCTGGTGGGGCGCTTCTATCGCGAACAGGGCGTCTGCACCGTGGTGGCTGAAGAAAAGCGCATCAGCCAGGCGCTGCTGATCGCGCCGGATGAAACCGCGGGCGCGCAAACCGGCCAGGTGGTGATGGTGGAAATCATCCGCCAGCCCGAACGGCACGTGAAGCCGATTGCGCGTGTGCTGAACGTGCTGGGTAATTACGATGACCCGGGCATGGAAATCGAAATTGCATTGCGCAAACACGATCTGCCGCATGAATTCTCGGCCGAGGCCGAGGCACAAGGCCATGCCACGCCGAAAAAGGTGCGCAAGCAGGACTGGAAGCCGGTGGATGGCGTCGAACGCGTTGATCTCACCGCGTTGCCGCTGGTAACCATTGACGGCGAAACCGCGCGCGATTTCGACGATGCCGTGTATGCAGAGAAAAAGGGCAAGGGCTGGCGGCTGGTGGTAGCGATTGCCGATGTCAGCCACTACGTGCAGCCCGATGACGCACTGGACCAGACCAGCTTCGAGCGCGGCAATTCGGTGTATTTTCCGCGCCGCGTGATCCCCATGCTGCCGGAGGCACTGTCCAACGGCATCTGCTCGCTGAATCCGGAAGTGGATCGTTTGTGCATGGTGTGTGACATGCAGGTGGCTGCCGATGGCGCGATCACCAAATACAAGTTCTATCCGGCGGTGATGCATTCCAAGGCGCGGCTGACCTACACCAAGGTGTGGGACATGCTCTCCAACCCCAAGGGTGAAACCGCTGCGCAATACAAGAAGGTGCTGCCGCATGTGCAAACGCTGTATGCACTGTTCCAGACCTTTCTGACTGCGCGCCAGCAGCGCGGTGCCATTGATTTTGAAACGACCGAAACCGAAATCCGCTTCGACGAGCAGGGCAAGATCCGCGAGATTGTGCCGGTGGTGCGCAACGATGCACACCGGCTGATCGAGGAATGCATGCTGGCGGCCAATGTCTGCGCCGCCAACTACATGCTGAAGAAAAAGCACCCGGTGCTCTACCGCGTGCATGAAGGGCCCAATGAGGCCAAGCTGGACAAGCTGCGCGAGTACCTGCGCAGCTGCGGCCTGTCGCTGCCCGGTGCCGAGATCCCGACCGCCAAGGATTACGCACAGGTACTTGAGGAGATCAAGAAGCGCCCGGATGCCGAGCTGCTGCAGACCATGCTGCTGCGCAGTCTGTCACAAGCGGTGTACACGCCGGAGAACGCCGGCCACTTCGGCCTGAGTTACGAGGCGTATGCGCATTTCACCTCGCCGATCCGCCGCTACCCGGATTTGCTGCTGCACCGCGCGATCAAGGCGGTGCTGGCGGGCAAGAAGTACAAACCCTCGCACAAGTGGGAGCAACTGGGCCAGCAGTGCTCGATGACCGAACGCCGCGCCGACGATGCCAGCCGCGATGTGCTCAACTTCCTCAAGTGCTATTTCATGCGCGACAAGGTGGGCGAGGAGTTCGAAGGTACCATTTCTGCCGTCACCAGCTTTGGCCTGTTCGTGCAGCTCGATCATTTGTATGTCGAAGGGCTGGTGCACGTGTCTGAGCTGGGGAAGGACTATTTCCATTACGACGACCGCCGCCACGAAATGCGCGGCGAGCGCAGCGGCAAGCTCTACAAGCTGACCGACCGCCTGCGCGTGAAGGTGGTGCGGGTCGATATGGAGTCGAACAAGATTGACTTCATTCCGGTAGAGGCCACGCCGGTCGTGGTGGAAGCGCCGGGTGCTCCGGCACCGGCCGCCAAGCCCAAGCGTAGCAAGGCCCCGGCTGAAGCGGTGCCCGCCAAGGCTGTAGCCGTCACTGCCAACCCGGCACCGGCCGGCAAGAAACGTGCTCCGCCCAAGGCAGCTACGCCTGCTGCGGCCAGCTCCAAGCCTGCAGCCAAGCCATCGGCAACGCCCCTTGCGGGCAAGGGCAGTGCTGCCACGGTTGCAAAGGCGCCCGCAGCAACCCCGGTGAAAGACGCCTCCAGGCAGATCGGCAAGGCAGTCAAGCCGGTTGCGCAGTCCAACGCCAAACCTGCCCCGGCACCGGCCAGCCAGCCGGCGCAGCCCAAAACTGCGGGCAAGCGTGCCACCGTGCGTGCCGTACCGCCCGTCACCCCGGTAGCGGCGGCTCCTGCGTCCGGTGCTGCGAAGGTGCCGCGTGGTAAAGCGCCGGCGACGGCCGCCTTGTTGCAGGCTCCGGCGCCAGTGGCCGAACCCGCGCGCAAACGCAAGCCTGCAGCAGCTGCATTGACACCGGCAGCGGCTCAGCCAGCCAAGGTCGCTGATGTGCCGGCACCCAGGCGCATCGGCCGGGCGCCGGCCCGGCAGGTGGCCAGTTTGCTGCAGAAACCTGCTGCGGAAGTGGTAAAGGCCGCGCCGGACGATGCCGTGCCGCCGGTCAGACGCCGTCGTGGCAAGGCAGGGCAGGAGTAAGTCTTGTGGGTAGGGCGCCGCTGCGGCGGCGCTCAGCCCAGTGCGCGGTTGAGCAGGTCGCGTTGCTGATCGGACAGATCGACGATCTGGCCGATCAGTTTGAAGCGACTGATTTGCCCCATCAAGGTGGCTGTGGTGATCTTGATCTTGCAGTCGAGGTAGCGTTTTTCTGCGCCGCCGGGCAGATCAATGAACAGCCGGCAGGTTTGCCCGCTGCGGATTTCCTGGTCGGCCAGCAGCACCAGCGTGTTGCTGGACGCCTCAACCACGCGGCCCAGCAGCGGCGGGGTGGCAGGATTGAGGATGATCGCGGCGCGCCAGCCGACGATCTTGCGGTTAGGTGTAGTGAACGCTTCACTCATGATGCGCAATGGACAGAAAGAAGGATTGCTTCCGGGCGTGGCTGAGTGCGTCAACGCGTTGCGGTGGCATGGCCCGGATTGCCGAAGGGAGAGCTTGCCATGATACCCTCTCGCCACGACGGTGTGATGACACATTGCCATTTTAGTTCTGGTTAAAAATACTGTCGCCCGAATCCAGTCAGGAGTTTTGCCCCATATGTTCATCGTTGATCGTTCCGTCGCCCTGATCCGACCCAAGCAACCGTTTCTGGACTGGCTGCTGGCCCTGCCGGGCAACGATATCCCCCTTACGCTGGAAGACATCCGCAGCGACTGTACGGTGATCCTGATCCCGGAGGCCGCCGAGCCGGAAGACGGCATTGCCCATATCGATGAAATTGCCGAGAAGCTGTTCGAAATGGAGCTGTCTTCGTGGGTAGGTGACGAGGAACTTTGGCCCAAGAAGCGCAATCTGAAGTTGTTCTGGGATTGGTTTGACGTGGAAATTCACCTTGGCGTAATGGACAGCGTGGACGAGGATATCCATAACACGCCGTCCGACCACGGATACCACTGATTTTTTTGCGCGGATTCACCCCGTTTTGTTCCGGCCCCCGTTACATGCTTGTATGGGCATGGGGCTGAGGCGGCGGGTAATCCGGCAAGCAGTCAGCAAGCGGCGCCTGGGGCGCCGTTTTTTTTGCCCATGCCGCACTTTTGAATCTGAACGAAATCCGGGAGTTTGCATGCAACGTCTGATCGCTTCGCTGTTTGTTGCCACACTGGCCACGACCGCCTGGGCTGAAACGCTCAATTACAACGTGGTGAATCTGGAGGCCAATGCCAGCCGCGAGGTCGGCAATGACATTGCCTATGCCACGCTCTTTGTCGAGCTGACCGAGGCCGATCCGACCAAGCTGGCTGACCGCGTCAACCAGCCGCTGGCGCAGGCCATCAAGATTGTCAAGCAAGTGCCGGTGGTGCAATCGGGCGGTACTGGCTATTCCACCTATCCGGTGTACGACAACAAGACCGGCAAGCAGCAGGGCTGGCGTGGTCGTGGCGAGTTGCGCCTGAGCAGCCGCGATTTTGCCGCGCTGTCGAGGGTGCTGGGCCAATTGCAGTCGGCCAACGGCGGCCCCGGCCTGCAACTGGCCGATGTGCGCTATGGCGTATCGGAGCAGCAGCGTGACCAGGTCGAGAACGAGCTGATCGAAGAAAGCCTCAAGGCCTTCCGTCAGCGTGCCGATCTGATCCGCAAGACCATGGCCGGCCAGAGCTGGAAGGTGGTCAATATCAATGTGAATACCGGCCCGGCACCGCAGCCTGTTCCGGTCATGCAGCGCACTTTCAAGGCTGCGGCCATGGCGGCTGATTCTGCACCGGCGCTGGAGGGTGGCGAGAGCCGCGTTTCGGTCTCGGTGAACGGTAGCGTGCAGATCAACGAGTAAGCGTGCAGCCGCCATCCTTGCTGCTTGGGCCGTCGCGCCGGGCGCGCGGCTTGTTGGTCACCTGCCATGCGCTTGCGCTGGCGGTGACCATTGCGCTCCCGTTGCCATGGTGGCCGCCGGCATCGCTGCTGATCGCGCTATCGTGGTGGCAGGCGCGGCGCACGGTGCTGCCGTTGCGCCTGAGCGCTTTGCCCGACGGTCAGATCAGGCTGGACTGGCCGGACGGCCGCAGCGAGGATGCCATGCTGCAGCCGTCCACCCGGGTAACCGGCTGGCTGACGGTGCTGCACCTGCATGTTGATGGCCGCAGATTGGCCGTGCCGCTCTGGCCTGATAGCGGTGATGCCGAGTTGTTGCGCCAGTGGCGCGTGTGGCTACGCTGGCATTGGCCAGCCTTGCAACGCAACAATCCCATGGTTTCCGAATGACACCTGTTTATCTGCCTGCGCAAGCACAGGATTTCGAGGCACTGCTGGCGCTGCGCATCCGCGCCATGCGGCCCAGTCTGGCGCGCATCGGCCGCTTTGACCCCGAGCGAGCACGGGCACGTTTTCGCGACAGCTTTCACCCTGCCGCCACCTGCAAGATCATGCTGGGCGATGTGTGTGCCGGTTTCTATGCATTGCGGGCACTGCCGGACAGCCTGGAGCTGGATCACCTGTATATCGAGCCAGATCAGCAAGGGTGCGGGCTGGGCGCAGCAGTGCTGGCGCATGTGTTCGCGCACGCTGACGCGATTGGCCTGCCAGTGCATGTCGGCGCCTTGCGTGACAGCGATTCCAACCGCTTTTATCGCCGGCACGGTTTTGTGCAGAGTGGCGAGAGCGAGTGGGATATCCATTACGCCCGCCCGCCAGCAGTGGTTCAGGCAAACAGCACCAGCGGGTAATCGGCCCCGTCGGGATGGGCCAGCACATGCGCCGGCAGGCCGTATGCCGCCTCCAGGTGGGCGGGGGTCAGCACCTCGGCCGGTGTACCGGCAGCGATGGCTTTGCCATCTGCCAGCAGCAGCAAGCGGTCGCACCAGCGCGCCGCCAGGTTGACGTCATGCAATACCAGCAGCGCAGCGATGCCCTCATCGCGAGCCAGCGCGGCAACGGCATCCAGCAATTGCCGCTGATGGCGCGGGTCGAGGTTGGCAGTGGGTTCATCCAGCAGCAGTAAACGGTATTCGCTGCGGCCTTTGCAGGCCAGCAATTGCAGCAGCACGCGCGCCAGCTGCACGCGCTGCTGCTCGCCACCGGACAGCGACAGATAGCGGCGCTGGCCAAGGTCGGCAATATCGGCATAGGCCAGCGTGCGTTGCTGCAAGTCATGCAAGGCAGCAGGTGAGAGTTCTGGATAGGGATAGGCGCCCATCGCCACCACGCTACCCACATCCAGATCGAAAGCCAGCGAAGGCGCTTGCGGCAGCACGGCGCGTTGCCGTGCCAGCTCGCTGCTGCGCAACTGTGCCAGCGGTTTGCCGTGCAGGGTGACAGCGCCACCGGCCGGTGTCAGCTCGCCTGCCAAGGTGGCCAGTAAGGTTGATTTACCGGCACCGTTGGCGCCCAGCACACCCCATACACTGCCGGCAGGTAGCGTCAGATCAATGCCCGACAGCACGGTGCGATGGCCGCGTGCGCAGGCCAGTGCCCGGGCGGTCAGCATGCGCGCCCTTGCCTGACCAGCAGCCAGATGAAGAAGGGCCCGCCCACCAGGCTGGTGACGATGCCGATGGGAATTTCGGATGGGGCCATGGCGACACGTGCCAGCCAGTCAGCCAGGGTCAGGCAGAGTGCGCCGGCCACGATGCTGTTGGGCAGCAGCCAGCGGTGGTCGCTGCCCAAGGGCAGACGCAGTAGGTGCGGCACGATCAGGCCAATGAAGCCGATGGCGCCGGTGATGGCCACCAGCGGCCCCACCAGCAAGGCAACGGCAACGATGATGCGGCGGCGCAGCGGCGCCAGTGCAAAGCCCAGATGCTGGGCTTCGCGCTCGCCCAGCAACAGCGCATTCAGTGCGCGCCAGTCACGGCATAGCCGCCAGCACAGCAGCGCTACCCACGGCACCAGCCAGGCCAGCAGTGGCCAGCTGGCACCACTCAGACTGCCCAGGTTCCAGAAGGTGAGCGAGCGTAGCTGCCCGTCGTCGGCTTGATAGGTAAACAGGCCGATCACGCTACCGCAAAGGGCATTGATGGCAATGCCGGCCAGCAAGAGATTGGCAACGCCGATTTGCCGGCTGCCCAGCTGGTAGGCCAGTGCGGTGGCCAGCAGGCTGCCGGCAAAAGCGGCGGGAATGATGACAGGCAAGGTCGGGGCGCCAAGTACGATGGCAGCCACGGCGCCCAGCGCGCCGCCGAGCGAGATGCCGATCAAGCCCGGCTCGGCCAGCGGGTTGCGGAACAGCGCCTGTATGGCCGCACCGGATACCGCCAAGCCTGCGCCGGCGGTGACGGCCAGCACGATGCGCGGCAGACGCACCTGCAGCAGCACGTTGAGCCACAGTGCAGCATCGTCGCCAGCGTCGCCGCGCAGCAAACGGGGTAGCGCAGCCAGTGGCAGCGATACGGCACCGCTGAGCGCGGACGCCAGCACAGCGACGAGCAGCAGCGCCAGCAGCAAGAGCAGCACCCGCGCCGGCGTTAGTTTGAAAAGGGAATTCGGGCTTGGCTTCACGCCCGCATGTTAATGCAAGACGTGGCAATCGGCGTGCTCATTTGGTCAGGATCAGCTTGCCTTGACGGGTTTCCTGCAAGGTATAGCGCACGCCATTGTGCTCGATGATGGCAGTGCGCTGGGTGCCGAGCAGTGCCTGGCTATCGATGATTCTGGTCTCCGGCGTGATGGGGGCAGATGCCGGGGTAGGGGGTGGTGTCGTCATGTCTGCATGTTAATGATAATAGTTCTTATTTGTAAAGGTGTTGGCCTTGCCGCTTGTCGCCGGCCAGAGGGCCGGCCATTGCGAGAGGAGGGGGGCAGGCGGCGGTGGATGCGGCGCCTGCACCCGATCCGCCTTGGTCACCAGCGCGTAGGCAGGTGCCGAACTGGTATGATGGCGGCGCCACAGACTCCGCTCGTTCATGACCTCTTTCCTGGCCCTTATACCGCTGCAGATGCCCGATCTGCATGCGCTGCCCGCCGCGCAAACCGTGGTGCTGACGGTAAACAACCGTCTGGCGCGGCGGCTGAACACGGCTTTTGTGCAGCAATTGGTGCATAACGGGCAGGCGGCTGCGGAGTTGCCGGCCATCCTGCCGCTGGCTGCCTGGCATGCGCAGCAGGCCGATGCGGCGTTGTTTGTGCCCGACGAGGCCGTGCCGGTACAGGTGCTGGATGGTTTCGCTGCCCAGTTGCTGTGGGCGCAGGCCATCAAGCAGGAAGAAAAAGACCGTCCGCTGTTCGACGAGCGCCAGCTGGCCGCACTGGCGGCCGAGGCCGACAGCCTGATCCGCGAGTGGGCACTGCGCCTGCATGCCGTCGATGAAACCGATGAATCGCGCCAGCTGGTGCGCTGGCAGCAGCGCTACCGCAAGTTGCTGGCCCGGCTGGATGCTGAAGATGGTGAGCAGGCCATCGAGCGCACCGTGCGGCTGCTGGAGCAGGGCAAGTTGCGTGCCCCGCTGCATCTGGTGCTGGCCGGTTTTCGCGATCTCTCGCCGCGCATGCAGCGCTTGCTGGCGGCGATGGGCGCGCAAGGTACGCAGTGTCATCAACTGGAAGAAGCCCCGCCGCAGGTCAGCACTGCGCCTGCGCGTTTCATGGCGGCTGACCGCACTGCCGAGTGGCGCGCCGCCGCGCAGTGGGCCGCGCGCAAACTGCAGGCCGACCCGGATGGCCGCTATGCCATCCTGGCCCCCCGGCTGGAAAACGATGCGCCGTTTGCACGCCGCGTGCTGGTGCAGACGCTGGGCAACCCCGATCTGTTCAACATCGCCATTGGCCGGCCGTTGGCCGACTGGCCGCTGGTGCAGGCCGCACTGGCGTGGCTTACCGTACTGGCCGGTTTCGGCAGCTGGAGCCCGGCGGAGCTGGGTGCGGCGCTGCTGGCCGGGCATTGCGTGGGCGATCTGTCCGAAGCCGGTGAACGTGCGCGGCTGGACGCGCAATGGCGCTGGCGGGGCAGCATGCAGGTGGGCCCGCATGAATGGCTGCGCCAGCTGTTTACCTGCCCGCAACTCTCTGCTGCGTGGCCACAGGCGCGTGCCGCCTTCGACGATGGCCGGCGCAATGCGCGCAGCGACATCTGGGCCCGCCGCTTCGTGGCCAGCCTGACCGCGCTGGGTTTCCCGGGCGAGCGCGGGCTGGATAGCGCGGCCTTCCAGGTGCAGGACGAATTCAAGGCATTGCTGACCCGCTTTGCCGGGCTGGCCGGTGTGGCCGGCGAGCTGAATGCGCGTGGCGCAGTGCAATTGCTGCAGCGCCTGGCGCGCGAAACACCCTTCCAGCCACAACGCAGCGCACTGGCTCGGCTGGACGTGCTGGGCCTGCTGGAAGCCGAAGGCGAGCGCTGGGACGGCGTGTGGATGCTGGGCATGACCGACGACGTGTTGCCGAGCATTCCCAAGCCTAACCCGCTGCTGCCGCTGACCGCGCTGCGCGCTGCCGGCGCGCCACGTGCCACACCCGAGCGCGAGTTGGCCTATGCGCAGGCGCTGTTTGCCGCGCTGCGTGATGCCGCGCCTGAGGTCATCGTCAGCCATGCCGAGCTGGATGGCGAGCGCGAGCTGCGCCCGTCGCCACTGATTGCCGATCTGCTGCCGACGGCGTGGCGGCCACTGCCGGAAGTTGCAGTCGAACCCATCGCGCTCGATACCGCAGTGGACGAACAAGGCCCAGCGCTGAATGAAAAAGACGTGGTCAACGGCGGCGTGGCGGTGCTGGAGGCACAGGCGCGCAACCCGCTGTGGGCCTATGTGCGCTACCGCCTGGGCGCGCGTGAACTGCCAGCCTATGCCGAGCAAGTACCACTCAGCCTGCGTGGCGTATTCATGCACAAGGCCATGGAAACACTGTGGCGGCAACTGGCCGATTCGGCCACGTTGCAAGCGGCACATGCCGAAGGCCGCTTGCCGGCGCTGATCGCGCAGGCGGTGGAGGAGGCGGCGCCGCGCTGCCTGGAAGACCTGCCGCCAGTGATCCGCAATCTGGAATGCGCACGCGCCAGCAGCGTGATCGCCGCATGGCTCGAACTGGAGCTAGGCCGCCTGCCATTCGCGGTGGCCGCCACCGAGGCACCGCATACCTGGCGCCATGGCCCGCTCAATCTGAATCTGCGGCTGGACCGGCTGGACCGGCTGGCCGATGGCAGCGCGGTGGTGGTCGACTACAAGACTGGCAAGCGGCTGGATATTTCCGGCTGGGCCAAGGACAGGCCCACCGAGCTGCAACTGCCGTTGTATGCATCGGCCATGGCCGACGATGTGCGCGGCGTGCTGCTGGCCGGCCTGCATGCGCGCGAAGTCGGTGCGCGCGGCGTGGCTGACGTGGCCTTGGGCTTGCCCGGCGTGCCGACCTTGGCCGAGCTGGACCCGGACAAGGATGCGCTGGGCGGTCTGGACTGGGACGGACTGCGCGCGCGCTGGCAGCAGGCCATCCACATGCTGGCCGATGAATTCGTAGCCGGCCATGCGGCCAACAGCACCGAACAGCCCGGTGCGCTCGACTATTGTGATGCACTGCCCTTCCTGCGCGTGACGCTGGAGCAGGACGAGGAGGAGGGCGCGTGAGCGGCAAGCAGCCACAAGACTGGCAGCAACGGCTGCAGGCCGTAGATGCTGCCGCATCGTATCTGGTGCAGGCGCCGGCTGGCTCGGGCAAGACCGAGCTGTTGACCGACCGCATTCTGGCCTTGCTGCCCACCGTGGAGCGGCCCGAGGAAGTCGTCGCCATTACCTTCACGCGCAAGGCCGCAGCGGAAATGCACGCGCGCGTGATGCACAAGCTGGCCGCCGCACGCGGCCCGGCGCCGGATGCCGAGCACGCGCGGCGCAGCTGGCAACTGGCGCGTGCCGTGCTGGAGCACGATGCACGGCAGGGCTGGCATCTGCTTGACCACCCCGGCCGGCTGACCATACAGACCATTGACTCGTTCTGCGCCGGTCTGGTGCGGCGCATGCCGTATCTGAGCCAGCTTGGCGGCATGCCGGCCACGGTGGATGATGCACGCCCGCACTACCAAGCGGCGGCGCGCGCCACGCTGGCGCTGGCCGATCACGCGCTGCTGGGCGAACCGATCCGCACCCTGGTGCATCACCTTGATGTAGACCTTGCCGCGACCGAAGCGCTGCTGGCCGATATGCTGGCCAGCCGCGACCAGTGGTTGCCGCTGCTGGGCAGCATGGCCAGTGCCTTTGACGCTGAGGGGCTGCAGCACGATCGCGAATTGCTGGAACACAATCTGCAGGCGGTGGTGATCGAGGAGCTGCAGGCGCTGAGCGATGCGATGCCCTTCGGCTGGTATCACGAGCTGGCGCCGCTGGCGCGGCAGTCGGCCGAGCTGCTGGAGCCGGAAAAGCCCGGTGTATTGACCGCACTGGCCGGCTGGGGCGACGTGCCGCTGTCGTGCACACCACAGGCGCTGCCGCAGTGGCAGGCGCTGCAGACCCTGCTGCTCACAGGCGGCAAACTGCGCAGCCCGCGCGGGCTGAACAAGAATCTGGGCTTTCCACCCGGCTGTGCACACAAGGAGGCCATGGCGCTGTGGCTGGACCAGCAGGGCGTTGACCCGCTGGCCGAATGGATCACGCGCCTTGCCGCCGTGCATACCTTGCCACAACCGCAGTTCGACGATGCGCAATGGCGCACGTTGGCGGCACTGCTGGCCACGCTCAAGCTCGCGGCGGCGCAATTGCTGGTGCGCTTTGCCGAGCAGGGCGAGGTCGATTTCACCGAAATCGCCAGCCGCGCGCTCGACGCACTCGGCCAGAGTGATGCACCCAGCGAGCTGCTGTTGCGGCTGGATGCACGCATCCGCCACCTGCTGATCGACGAATTCCAGGACACCAGCCAGCCGCAGATTGATCTGCTGGGCAAGCTCACCGCCGGCTGGCAGCCCGGCGACGGGCGCACGCTGTTTCTGGTGGGCGACCCGATGCAGTCGATCTACCGCTTCCGCAAGGCGGATGTGGGCTTGTTCCTGGCCGTTCGTGATCATGGCGTGGGCGAGATCGCGCCGGGTTTTCTGGCGTTGACTGATAATTTCCGCTCGCAGGCCGGCATTGTCGATTGGGTGAACCAGACCTTTGTGCGGCTGTTCCCGGCGCATGACGATGCCGACAGCAGCGCCATTGCCTATGCGCGCTCGGCGGCATTCAATGCGGCGTTGGCTGGTGATGCGGTCAGTTTTCACCCGGTATGGCGCCGTGATGATGGCAGTGCCGCTATGGATGAAGCCCAGCAAGTGCTGGCGCTGGTTCAGCAGGCGCTGGAAGCGGATGACAAGGGCACGGTGGCCATACTGGTGCGCGCCAAGAACCACGCCTATCGCATCGCACGCAGGCTGGCACAGGCCGGCATCGCGCATCGCGCGGTCGATCTGGTGCCGCTGGCACAACGGCCGGTAGTGGCCGATCTGGTGCAGCTGACGCGCGCGCTGGCCCACCCGGGCGACCGGCTGGCCTGGCTGTGCGTGCTGCGCGCGCCGTGGTGCGGCCTTACGCTGCACAGCCTGACCGTGCTGTGCGGCCACGACCATGCCTCGGCCGTGCCGTCTTTGCTGCAGCATGCGCCGCGCCTGGATGAACTGTTGCCCGGGCAACGTGCGCGGCTCGATGCGGTATTGCCCATCCTGCTGGATGAGCGCAATGCCAGTGGCACGCTGCCGTTTGCGGCCTGGGTGGAGCAGGTATGGCGACGGCTGCAGGGGCCGGCCATTTACGCCGCTGCGCGTGATGCGGTCGATGCCGAGCGCTTTTTCCAGCTGCTCGATACCCTGGCGCCCTATGGCGCGCTCGATCCGGCCGAGCTGGAGACCGCACTGGCCAAGCTCTACGCCACGCCCGACCCCGCCGCCAACCGGGTCGAGATCATGACCATGCACAAGTCCAAGGGCTTGCAGTTCGATACCGTCATCTTGCCAGGGCTGCACCGCAAGGCGCCGCCCGACCACCCGCCGTTGCTGCGGCTGGAGGTGACACAAGGCCGGCTGTTGCTGGGGCCGATCAAGCCACTGGCCGAGCGCGATGCCGACCCGGTGTCGCGCTATCTGGGCGAGCGCAACAAGCGCCGCGCCGCTTACGAGCTGGACCGGCTGCTCTACGTGGCTGCTACGCGTGCCAAGCGCCGGCTGCATCTGGTGGGCGAGCTGGCGATCAGCAGCAAGAATGGCGAGGTGAAGGCACCGCAATCATCCAGCCTGCTGGCACGGCTCTATCCCGTGCTGGGGCCGCAAACGCCACCGGCCGAGCTGCACGGTGCGGTTGCCCATGCCGGACCAGCTGCGCCGCCTGCGTTTACTTTCGTGCCGCAGGCGCATCTGCCACCGCAGGCCGAGCTGACGTCAGCCGAGCCGGCCTTTGGGCGTTTTGAACTGGTAGGTGCGTCGGTGGAGGCCATTACCGGCACGGTGCTGCATGCGTGGTTGGAGCGCATCGGGATAGACGGCCTGGCGGCTTGGCCGGCCAGCCAGTTGGCCGCAGCGCAAGCGCAGATGCAGCGGCAGTTGCAGCGAGCCGGGCTGGCGCAGCATGAGGCCGGTACGGCCGCGCAGGTCGTGCACGATGCCTTGTTGGCCACCATGAATGATGAGCGTGGCCGCTGGTTGCTGGGGCAGCCGGCGCGGCGCGAATGGCGCTTGGTTGATGCGGCTGGCAAGGTGGCGGTGATCGATCTCGCGCTGCAGACCGATGCCGGCTGGCTGGTGGTCGATTTCAAGACGGCCCGGCCGCACGATGATGAAACGGGCGATGCGTTCGCCGCACGCATGCAGAAGCAGCATGCAGGCCAGCTGGCCAGCTATGCCGCGTTGTTGGCGCAACTGACCGGTCAGCCGGTGGCGACAGCGCTCTATTTGCCGCGTGCGGGCATGTGGCTGCAGGCTGGTTTTAGCGCTTGATATTGACGGCTGTGGGAACTGGCGATGGGCGGGTGCAGTTGTGATCGGGGTAGGGGCCGTCTGCCTGCTCCCAACCGCTGCCGGGATAGGCCTGCACGCAGATCAAGTGGCCGTCACCCTTGCTCTTCCAGTGATACCAGTCGGCTGGGCGGGCAGAGGCGGTTTGCATGGACAGCACGGCACTTGCCAGCAGCAGGCAGATTGCAATGGTGCTGTGCATGGGCATCCTCCATATTTGATCCGACCCAGCATGCGCCGGGTAGGTATCAACGGCAAGTGAACATTGCTGGTCAGCGCGCTGGCCAGCTCCAGGCCGGGCGTTCCAGATCGCCCAACCCGGCGATGCGCGTTTCACCGAATTCCTTCTCCAGTTGCAAGGCCACACAGTCTTCGCTGCGCGCCAGCGTGGCAATCAGCCTGGCCGCGTGCGAGACCACCAGCACTTGCGTGCGTTCGGCAGCCAGCGCAATCAAGCGCCCCAGCGCCGGCAGCAGGTCAGGGTGCAGGCTGGTTTCCGGTTCGTTCAGCACCAGCAGCGCGGGCGGGCGGGGCGACAGCAAGGCGGCGGTCAGCAGCAGATAGCGCAAGGTGCCGTCGGACAGCTCCGCCGTGCCCAGCGGTCGCAGCAGGCCGTGCTGGAACATCTGCACCGCAAAGCGGCCGCTTTGGCTGACGATGTCGATGCGCGCACCGGGAAAGGCATCGTCGATGGTGGCATCCAGCGCTGCGCCATCGCCAATCTCGCGTATGGTCTGCAGCGCGGCGGCCAGATCGGCGCCGTCGTTGGCCAGCACCGGGGTATGGGTGCCGATTTGCGCCTGGCGGGCCGGTGCATCGGCATCGCTGCGGAAGTGGTCATAAAAGCGCCAGCCGCGCATCTGCTCGCGCAGTCGCAACAGCTCGGGCGCGCGCTCCGGGTCGGCGCTGTGCATCAGCATGCTGTCGAAGCCGGGCAGATGCTGGTGCAGTACCTGCCAGCTGCGGCCATCGCGCAGCTTCACCACGGCATTGTTGCGCTCGACCAGCGCGCTGGCAGGGCGGTAGAGCGGGCCGGCCCAGATGCTCTCGCGCTTGATGGCTGGGTCGCCGCCAAACATGGTGCGGCCGGGAATGGGCAAGCCCAGATCAATGGCATAGCCGAACTCTTCGCTGGCAAAACCAAGCTTGAGTGCGACCGGCTCGTTGCGCACCGTGCCCTGAAGCGGCACGTCGCCACGCCGCATGGCCTGGCTGATGGTCTCCGGGCCGGCCCAGAGCGTGGAGTCTAGTCCCCCTTCGCGTGCCAGCGACGGAATCACGCCGCCCTGTGCCGTTTCCGCCAGTAATCGCAGTGCGCGGTACAGGCTGGATTTGCCGCTGCCGTTGGCGCCGGTCACCACCGTCAAGCGCCCGAGTGGCGCAATCAGGTTGCGCAGCGAGCGATAGTTGGCAATGGCCAGCGTGTGCAGCATGGACTATTGCTTGCCGGTGGTCGTCGGTGCCAGCACGGTCGGCTCGGCGGCGGGCAGCATGCCCGGATAGTCGCGGCTGTAGTGCAGGCCACGGCTTTCCTTGCGCGCCATGGCACAGCGCACGATCAGTTCGGCGGTGGTCACCAGATTGCGCAGCTCGATCAAATCATTGCCGACGCGGAAATTGCTGTAGTACTCGTGGATTTCGCTCTGCAGCAGCTGGATGCGATGCAGCGCACGTTCCAGCCGCTTGTTGGTGCGCACGATGCCCACGTAGTCCCACATGAAGCGGCGCAGCTCATCCCAGTTGTGCGAGATCACTACTTCTTCATCCGGATCGGTGACCTGGCTTTCGTCCCACTCCGGTACCTTGGGCGGCTGGGCGCCGGTCTGGCGCAGGATGTCCTCGGCAGCGGCCTTGCCCAGCACCATGCATTCCAGCAGCGAGTTGGAGGCCAGCCGGTTGGCGCCGTGCAGGCCGGTGCAGGCCACTTCGCCTACCGCGTACAGGCCCGGCACGTCGGTCTGGCTCTTGAGGTCGACCACCAGCCCGCCGCAGGTGTAGTGCGCGGCTGGCACTACCGGAATCGGCTCCTTGGTGATGTCGATGCCCAGTTCAAGGCAGCGCTGGTAAATGGTGGGGAAGTGCTCCTTCACGAAGCGCGCCGGCTTGTAGCTGATGTCCAGATACACGCAGTCGTAGCCGCCCTTCTTCATTTCGAAGTCGATGGCGCGTGCCACCACGTCGCGCGGGGCCAGTTCGGCGCGTTCGTCATGCTGGGGCATGAAGCGCGTGCCATCCGGCAGGCGCAGAATGCCGCCTTCACCGCGCACCGCTTCGGTAATCAGGAAGGATTTGGCATCCGGGTGATACAGGCAGGTGGGATGGAACTGGATGAATTCCATGTTCGACACGCGACAACCGGCACGCCAGCCGATGGCAATGCCGTCGCCGGTCGCTACGTCCGGGTTACTGGTATAGAGATAAACCTTGCCGGCACCGCCGGTGGCCAGCACGGTGTGGCTGGCGCGGATGGTCTCGACCTTGTCGGTGTCGATGTTGTAGACATAGGCGCCCCAGGCACGCTGCTCGGCATCGCCCAGTTTCTTGGCGGTGATCAGATCGAGCGCGATATGGTTTTCCAGTACCGTGATGTTGGGGTGCGCTGCAACCTTGGTGGCCAGCGTCTCGATCACGGCTGCGCCGGTCGCGTCGGCCGCGTGGATGATGCGGCGGTGGCTGTGCCCCCCCTCGCGGGTGAGGTGAAAGCCGTGGTAATTGATGTCGCCGCTGTCGTCCTTGGTGAACGGCACGCCCATGGCGATCAGCCAGTCGATGGCTTCTTTCGAGTGCTCGATGATGAAGCGTGTGGCATCGGCATCGCACAGGCCGGCGCCGGCCACGAAGGTATCCTTGATGTGCAGCTCGACGCTGTCCTGCGTGTCGAGCACGCCGGCAATCCCGCCCTGCGCCCAGCCGCTGCCGCCATCGCGCAGCTGCCGTTTGGTCACCAGACCGACTTTGAGTTTGTCCGCCAGATGCAGCGCGATGGTCATGCCACCCAGGCCGCTCCCCACAATCAATACATCGAATTGCCGCATGGCTTGTTTCCGTCTTGCCGTCAGACCGGTAAATATAACAGACCCGCCGTGCTTGCCGCGCCTGCGGCGCTCGGTCAGAATCGGCGCCTTGCCGGTGCTTGCAATTGCGCGATTTGCCCCCACATGTGTGCGAATCGAGCCCAGTAATGAACGCACTGGCTTACGGAGTATGCATTTGGACAAACCCACGGAACGGGATATCGACGCGGAACTGGTCGCACGGGCGCAAGCCGGCGACAAGCGCGCGTTCGAGCTGCTGGTGGCCAAGTACCAGCGGCGCATTGCCCGGCTGCTGACGCGACTGATCCGCGATCCGCAAGAAATAGAGGACGTGACGCAAGAGGCCTTCATCAAGGCCTATCGCGCGTTGCCGTCGTTTCGCGGGGAGTCGGCCTTCTATACCTGGCTGTACCGGATCGCGATCAATACGGCCAAAAACTACCTGGCATCGCTGGGGCGCCGCCCGCAGTTGTCGGCCGAGTTCGAGGACGAAGATGGCGAGACGCTGGATGCAGCGGCACAAATACCGGATCACAACACGCCGGAATCTGAACTCTCCAACCGGCAGATTGTCACAACCGTCAATGAGGCTGTGGATGCGTTGCCGGATGAGCTGCGCACTGCCATCACCCTCAGGGAAATGGAAGGGCTGTCCTACGAGGATATTGCCGAGGCGATGAATTGTCCGATCGGTACGGTGCGTTCGCGGATTTTTCGCGCTCGTGAAGCAATTGCGAGTAAGCTGAAACCGCTATTGGAAACCGTTGGCAAGGATCGTCGCTGGTAATGCGCATTGCGCTGCCGTGGCTTGCCTGAAAGCGCGTTTAGAGGCTAATCAACAATGAAAGAAAAACTTTCCGCTCTGCTCGATAGCGAATTGACCGCACAGGAGTGCGATGCAGTGCTGTCCGCCATGCAGGCCGATCCGGCGCTGCATGCCGACTGGCAGCAATGGCACCTGGTCGGTGATGTCCTCAAGCAGGAACACCCGATTCTTTCCCCCGATTTCATGAGCCGTTTCAGCGAACGGCTGGCGGCCGAGCCCATCGTGATTGCGCCGGTGGCGCATCGTCGCAAGCGCGACATACTCCGCCGTGCCATTGCGCCGGTCTCGGTGGCTGCATCGGTGGCCTTTGTCAGCATGGTGGGCTGGCAAGCCTATCGCGGTGCCGCGCAGACACCGGCCAGCGTGCAGACCACTGCACAGGCAGCCGTCAACGGCCAGGTTCAGCCCATGGTGGCGCAGGCGGGCAACAACCCGCGCCTGCGTGCCTATCTGGCCGCGCATCGCATTGACAACGGCAATGTCTTCGCCAGCCAGGACGTTATGGCGGTCTCTTATCAGGAAGCGCCGGCACGATGATGGCGTTGGCAGGCATGAAGTGGTGCGCACCGCTGGTGCTGGCGCTGGGTATGGCATTGCCGGCTGCTGCGGCGCCCGTAGGCGAAGTGATGCCGACGCCGGAAGCGGTTCAGCTGCTGAACCGCATGGCGCGCGCGCCGCAGGATGTGTCCTATCAGGGCGTGTACATCCATCAGTTCCCCGATCATATGGAAGCGGTGCGTGTCGTGCACGTGCGCGACGGCAGCTTTGATGCCGAGCGGCGCGAGTCGCTCGATGGCAGCGCGCGTGAATACCTGCGCCTTGGCGATCAGGTCAGCCTGTACATGCCCGATGGGGCACCCAATGTGCTGGATCGGCATCACGCCAACAAGCTCTTCCCGCGTCAGTTGCCCGATCAACCCGAGCAATTGCTGGCCGGCTACCAGATCCGTCTGGTCGGCAGGGAGCGCGTCGCTGGCTTCGATACCGATATCTACGATCTGGAACCGAAAGACAAGCTGCGTTTCCTGCACCGTTTCTGGGTGCACCCGGATACCGGCTTGACGTTGAAAGCGGCCATGTTCGGTACCAAGCGCGAGCTGATCGACCTGCAGGTGTTCTCGCAGCTGCAGATGGGGGCGGTCAATCGCCGTTTGCTCAAGCCCTCGCATCCGCTCAAGCCGGTGCCGGTGGAAGCCAACCCGGTCAATACGGTGTTTGCCGACCGCCAGCTGGAGATCCGTGTGGCCCCGCAGGGCTTCCAGTTGCTGCGGCAGATTCAGCGGCCCATGCCGGGGCACGACAAACCGGTGACGCACCAGTTGTATGGTGATGGTCTAGTCACGGTGTCGGTGTTCCTTGAGCCGTTTGATTCCAAGGTTGCACTGGGCCCGTCCGATCAGGGCATGGTCAATCTGTATACCCGCCAGGTTGGCCCCTATCTGGTGACGGTGCTGGGTGAAGTGCCGCCCGAAACGGCTTTTGCGTTTGCCACCCTCTACCAGTGGCGCGCACGCTGATTGCTGTAGTGTCAACTGCACGAACTTTCGTTCGTTGGGAACAAACTGCATCGATTTGCATCGAACACGGTGCATTTGCCGGCTGAGGCATGCAGTGCTTGCGTGCCTCCATCCGGCGTATTCATGTTGTCTGAAATTCTGTACGACTCAGCAAGACAAGAGGAAGAACCCACGATGATCAAAAACTGGATCACGCCCGGCCTGCTCGCGTTTGGCTTGACCGTGGCCGCCCATGCCGCAACCCCTGCATCGCTGCCGGACTTTACCCAACTGGTGGAAAAGGAAGGCAAGGCCGTCGTGAATATCTCGACGACGGCCACCATCACCGAACAGGCGCAGGGCCTCGGTGGTGACGATGATGTGCTCGATCTGTTCCGCCGTTTCGGTTTCCCGGCGCCGCCCAATCTGCGTGGCCAGCAAGGCCAGCCGCAAGAGCGCCAGGCCCAGTCGCTGGGCTCGGGCTTTATCATTGAATCAACCGGCTACATCCTGACCAATGCGCACGTGATTGCGCAGGCGGACGAGATCAAGGTCAAACTGACCGACAAGCGCGAGTTCAAGGCCAAGGTGATCGGCTCCGACGCGCGTACCGACGTGGCCTTGCTGAAAATCGAGGCCAGCAATCTGCCCAAGGTGGATCTGGGTAGTGCAGACAAGCTCAAGGTCGGTGAGTGGGTGGCGGCGATTGGTTCGCCGTTCGGCTTTGAAAGCAGTGTGACCGCCGGCATCGTGTCGGCCAAGGGCCGCAGCCTGCCGGATGAAACCTTTGTGCCCTTCATTCAGACCGACGTGGCAATCAACCCGGGTAACTCGGGTGGCCCGCTGTTCAATCTGTCGGGCGAGGTGGTCGGGATCAATTCGCAGATCTACAGCCGCTCGGGCGGTTTCATGGGCTTGAGCTTCTCGATTCCCATTGACGTGGCGATGAAGGTGGCCGACGAGCTGAAGGCAACCGGTCACGTCACGCGCGGTCGCATCGGCGTGGCCATCCAGGACGTGAACGAAGAGCTGGCCAAGAGCTTTGGCCTGCCCAAGGCCGGTGGTGCGCTGCTTTCATCGGTGGAGAAGGACGGCCCGGCCGAGAAGGCTGGCCTCAAGCCGGGCGATATTATCCAGAAGTTCAACGGTCAGGCCATCAATGCGCCGGGTGATCTGCCGCGCCTGGTGACTGCGACCAAGCCGGGCAGTCAGGCCAGGGTTGTGGTGTGGCGCGACAAGACCAGCCGGGAGTTCACCCTGACCGTTGGTCAGATGGACAACGCGGATCGTGCCTCCAAGGATAGAGAGTACAAGGGTAGCCAGCGCCAGGATGACAGCGGCCGCTTTGGCCTGTCGGTGCGCGAAGCCAATGCACGCGAGCTCAAGCAGCTGGGCATCAAGTTTGGCCTGGTGGTGCAGGCGGCCAACGGAGCTGCCGGCCGTGCCGGACTGCAACAAGGTGATGTGATTGTCGGCATTGGCAGCAACGATGTCACCAGCCTGCAACAACTGCGCAGTACGTTGACCGGCCTGAAGGCAGGCGAAACCATCGCGCTGCGGGTGCAGCGTGGCGAAGGGGCGCAGTTCCTGACGCTGAAGGCGCCGGACAACAAGGCAGAAAAATGACGACATTGACGCTGTATGGACGCGAATACTGCTCGCTGTGCACGGTGATGCGCGAGCAGCTGGCCCAGTTGGCCCCGTTGCGCGGTTTCATCATCAACTGGATCGATATCGACGATGATGACGATCTGGAAGACCGGTATGGCGAGTTGGTGCCGGTGCTGGAGACCGAACAGGGCGAGGAAATCTGCCACTATCATCTGGATGTGGCTGCGCTGGATGAACGCTTGGCCAAAATCCGGTAAGATCGCGTCATACAGTACCAAACGGGGCACGCGTGGCGTGCCCCTTTTTCGTAACACGGAAGTCCATGGACCACATTCGCAATTTCTCGATCATCGCCCACATCGACCACGGCAAGAGCACGCTGGCTGACCGTTTCATCCAGTTTTGCGGCGGCCTGGAAATGCGCGAGATGAGCGAGCAGGTGCTCGACTCGATGGATATCGAGAAAGAGCGCGGTATCACCATCAAGGCGCAAACGGCGGCACTGAGCTACAAGGCGCGTGATGGCAAGGTGTACAACCTCAATCTGATCGACACCCCGGGACACGTCGACTTCAGCTATGAAGTCAGTCGTTCGCTGTCTGCCTGTGAAGGCGCGCTGCTGGTGGTCGATGCTTCGCAAGGCGTGGAAGCTCAGACGGTGGCCAACTGCTACACCGCCATCGAGCTGGGTGTGGAAGTGCGCCCGGTGCTCAACAAGATCGACTTGCCTGCAGCCGAACCCGAGCGCGTGGCGCAGGAAATCGAGGACATCATCGGCATCGAAGCCACCGACGCGGTACGCGCATCGGCCAAGTCCGGCATCGGTATCGAAGACATCCTTGAAGAAGTCATCAGCAAGATTCCGCCGCCCAAGGGCGACCCGGCTGCACCGCTCAAGGCACTGATCATCGATTCGTGGTTCGATAACTACGTTGGCGTCGTGATGCTGGTGCGCGTGGTCGATGGCGAAATCCGCCCCAAGGACAAGATCCTGTTCATGTCGACCAAGGCGCAGCATCTGTGCGAACAGGTCGGCGTGTTCACACCCAAATCGATGCAGCGCGACGTGTTGCGCGCCGGTGAAGTGGGTTTCGTGATTGCCGGGATCAAGGAGCTGGCGTCGGCCAAGGTCGGCGACACCATCACCATTGCCAAAGTGCCAGCCAGCGAGCCACTACCCGGCTTCAAGGAAGTGAAATCGCAGGTGTTCGCTGGCCTGTACCCGGTGGAATCGCACGATTATGAATCGCTGCGTGATTCGCTGACCAAACTCAAGCTCAACGACGCCGCGCTGCAGTTCGAGCCAGAAGTCTCGCAGGCGCTGGGCTTTGGTTTCCGCTGCGGCTTCCTGGGCCTCTTGCACATGGAAATCGTGCAGGAACGGCTGGAGCGTGAGTTCGACATGGACCTCATCACCACCGCACCGACGGTGGTGTACGAACTGGTGCTGAAAGATGGCACGGTCACGCACATCGAGAACCCGTCCAAGCTGCCCGAGCAGACCAAATACGAAGAAATCCGCGAACCCATCATTACCTCGACCATTCTGGTGCCGCAGGATTATGTGGGCGCGGTGATGACCTTGTGCAACCAGAAGCGCGGCGCGCAACGCAATATGCAGTACATGGGCCGGCAGGTGATGCTGACCTATGACATGCCGATGGCCGAAGTAGTGATGGACTTCTTCGACAAGCTCAAGTCGGTGTCGCGTGGTTATGCCTCGCTTGATTATGACTTCAAGGAATTCCAGGCGGCCGACCTCGTTAAGCTGGATGTGCTGGTCAACGGTGAAAAGGTCGATGCGTTAAGCCTGATCGTGCACCGGAGCTCCAGCGTATATCGCGGTCGTGAACTGGTGAGCAAGATGCGCGAGCTGATTCCGCGCCAGATGTACGACGTAGCCGTGCAGGCCGCCATTGGCGGCACCATCATCGCGCGCGAAAACGTCAAGGCCATGCGCAAGGATGTGCTGGCCAAGTGCTATGGTGGCGACATTACCCGCAAGAAAAAGCTGTTGGAAAAACAAAAGGCCGGCAAGAAGCGCATGAAGCAGGTGGGCAATGTGGAAATTCCACAAGAAGCCTTCCTGGCCATCCTGCAGGTCAGCGATAAATAAACCCGCCCCCGGCACACACAGGAAGTCTGCATGAACTGGCTTTACATCGGTATCGCATTCATCGTCCTCAGCCCCGTTCTGATCGGCATTGGCGCCAAACAGGAGCGCAAAAATGGCGAGGCGCCGCAAGCCGTGCAATACGGCTATATGGGCGTGATCATCGGCGCGTTCATCGTGCTGGTACAGCAGTTGTCGATTTCCTGGGCACTGCTGTTGTTCGTGCTGGTTACCGGTGTGATCTGGTTGCTTGACAAGTTCATGCTGGCAAAAAAACGTGGTGATGCGCCCCCGGCTGACTGGGTGGAGTTTGGCCGTGGTTTTTTTCCGGTGATTTTCGTGGTGTTCCTGCTGCGTTCTTTCGTCGTGGAGCCCTATCAGATTCCTTCGTCATCCATGCGTCCCGGCTTGGTTGTTGGCGACTTCATTCTCGTCAACAAGTTCGTTTATGGCTTGCGTCTGCCCATCCTGAACGATGTGGTGATTCCGGTCAGCACACCACAACACGGCGACGTGATGGTATTCAATTACCCGGAAGATCCAAAGCTGAATTACATCAAGCGCGTGATCGGCGTGCCCGGGGATGTAGTCGACTATCACAACAAGCGGTTGACGATCAATGGCAAGCCAGTGCCGACCATGCCTGCAGGTCCTCACACCTATCAGGAAGGGCCGGAGCAAGTGGCCAATGAGCAGTATCTTGAACATTATGGCGAGCATCAGTATCACACGCTGGCTGTGCCCAATCAGCCGGCGGTCGCGGTTGATCATGTCGGTTACTTTCAGTACCGTGAAAACTGCCGCTATGATGAGGGTGGTTTTACCTGCACGGTGCCGGATAAGCATTACTTCATGATGGGTGACAATCGCGATCACAGCGGTGATAGCCGCTACTGGGGCTTTGTTCCGGATTCGTATATTGTCGGCAAGGCTTTCTTTGTCTGGTTTAATCTGAAGGAACTGGGGCGCATCGGCACCCGCATTCAATAACAAGTACGCAGGGATTGAGGAATCAGTTATGCGCAAGCAGCAAGGTGTGAGCTTTGTCGGTTTCATCATTATCGCAATGGCGTTCATTTTTGCCGCGCTGCTCGTGATGAAGGTGTTCCCGGCTTATGTCGATTACTACTCGGTCAAGAAAGCGATCGACAATGTGGTGCGGGATGAAAACGGTTCTGATGCCCCGGCCGTACGCAGCGCGTTCGACAAGCAGATATTGATCAGCAACATTCAGGATATTGGCGCCAATGATTTGCGCGTGCAGGTGATCGCTGGCAATACCAAGGTGGCCGTTGATTACGAGAAGGTCGTACCGCTGTTCGGGAATGTCAGCCTGTTGTTCAATTTCAAATATGAAAAGATGGGCGGCGGCTCAAAATAAGGCGTAGCAGAACAAGTGGTCATTCTTGCAACCGAGCGCCTGTGCAAGGCGCTCGGTTATTCATTTTCAGAGCAGACTTTGCTGCGTCAAGCACTGACGCACCGCAGTCATTCGTCTACCAATAACGAACGCCTGGAGTTCATCGGCGACGGGGTGCTGAACGCCACCATCGCACGCGCACTGTTTTTGCAGTTTCCGCAGTTGAACGAGGGCGAATTGTCGCGCCTGCGCGCCAGTCTGGTGCGCCAGGAGGCATTGGCCGAGGTCGCCAGTGCCTTGCAGCTGGGTGATTACCTGTTCCTGGGCGAGGGCGAGCTCAAGAGTGGTGGCCATCGTCGTCCGTCCATCCTGGCCGATGCGCTGGAAGCCATTTTTGGCGCCATCTGGCTGGACGGTGGCTTTGCCCAGTCCGAGGCAACCATCATGCGTTTGTTCCACGAACGCATCGGCCAGATTGATCCGTCGCAGGCGCTCAAGGACCCCAAGACCGGCCTGCAGGAGTGGCTGCAGGCGCGCAAGCAGCAATTGCCCGAATACAAGGTCGTGCGCCAGGAGGGTGAATCGCCCAATCAGGTGTTCGAGGTGGCATGTGAAGTGGGCGGGCTGCAGATCAGCGCCAACGCGGAAGGCCCCAGCCGCCGCGCTGCCGAACAAAGTGCTGCGGCCCAGGTCATGCAGCAACTCAAAGAACGTTATCCCGGCAAGCGCCTTTAGCCTGCCGGCAGGAGTATCACCATGAGCGAAATGCTGCTCGATCCCGCCGATGAGGCGGGTGATTACCGTTGTGGCTTTGTGGCCATCGTTGGACGTCCCAATGTGGGCAAATCCACCTTGATGAACCGGCTGATCGGCCAGAAGGTCAGCATCACCTCGCGCAAGGCGCAGACCACGCGCCATCGCATTACCGGCGTGCTTACGTCGGAAACGGCACAGTTCGTCTTTGTTGATACCCCGGGTTTTCAGACCAAGTACCGCAATGCGCTCAACCAGGCGATGAACCGCAGTGTGACCACTACGCTGGCCGATGTGGACGTGATCCTGTTCGTGATCGAGGCCGGGCGTTTTGGCGCGGCCGACCAGGAAGTGCTCAAGCTGCTGCCCAAGGACAGGCCGGTGGTGCTGGTGGTCAACAAGGTGGATGAGATCGCCGACAAGGCCAGCCTGTTGCCCTTCCTGTCCAGCATGTCGCAGCAGCGCGATTTTGCTGCCATCGTGCCGGTGGCTGCGCTCAAGGACCAGAAGCTGGACGTGCTGGTCGGGGCGGTAGAACCCATGCTGCCGCAGTCCGGCCCGTTTTACGACGAAGACCACGTCACCGATCGCAACGAGCGCTTCCTGGCTGCAGAGCTGATCCGTGAAAAAATCTTCCGCCTGATGGGCGACGAGCTGCCCTATGCCATGACGGTGGAAATCGAGAAATTCACCGAGGAAGAAACCAAGGACGGCCGTGAATTGCGCCACATCCACGCTGCCGTGCTGGTTGACCGCGAAAGCCAGAAGTCCATGCTGATCGGCCGCAATGGCGAGAAGCTCAAGCGCATTGCCAGCGAGGCACGCCAGGACATGGAAAAGCTGTTCGACGCCAAAGTGTTCCTTGAGGTGTGGGTCAAGGTCAAGGGCGGTTGGGCTGACGATACCCGTCTGGTCCGTCAGTTCGGTTACGAATAAGGCAGGCGCGGCGGCTGGCGATGGCGGGTAATACGCAGAGCAAGCCGGCAAAGCCGCGCAAACGCAAAAGTGCTGGCGACGCGCCACGCGTCGATGCGGCACCTGCGTTCATCCTGCACCAATATCCCTATCGCGAAACCAGCAAGTTGCTGGAGGTGTTCACGCGTGACCATGGCCGCGTCGTCATGGTGGCGCGTGGCACGCAGCGCCCGGGCTCGCAATTGCGAGGCGTGCTACTGGCTTTCCAGCCCATTTTGTTGTCCTGGTTTGGCAGCGGAGAGGTCAAGACCCTGCATGCCGCAGAATGGCAGGGCGGCACCCCACAGCTGACCGGCTTGCCCCTGCTGTGCGGCTTCTACCTGAACGAGCTGCTGCTCAAACTTTTGCCGCGCGAGGAACCAGACCCGGCATTGTTTGTCAGTTATTTCGAAGCCGTGCAGTCGCTTGCTGCATTAAGCGGTGCAGGCGTGGAACCGGTCTTGCGCAGTTTCGAATTGCAATTGCTGCGCCTTCAGGGATATGCGCCGGATTGGGGGCATGCCGAGGACGGCAGTCCGGTTCGGGCCGATGGTGAGTATGGCTTTTTGCCGGGGCAGGGGGTCGGTTTGCCACGGCCCGGCTGCATCGCTGTCGATGGGGCAACGCTGATCGAGGCCGCAGCGGGGGCCTTTGTCAGCGAGCGCACGCTCGCGCAAGGCAAGTTGCTGATCCGGGCTGCACTGGGCGACATACTGGCCGATACGCCGCTGCACACGCGCAGACTGTTGCTTGATTTGAACAAACTGTGAAAGCGCTTTCTTTTGCGCCATTCGTCACCACGAATGCGTTAGAATCATGTCAGTTTGTACTGTGCATGCGGGTTGCAGCAAAGATGGTCGTTGGCTGCAGGCGGCCATTCCGACGCATTCCCGGCATTTAAGCTATGCTGATTCTAGGTAGGGGTCAGAAATAAGTAGTGCGCAGGAGGGGGTATGCTTACAATTAGTCACGAGCCGAACTATATTTACGTTGCCGTTGCCGGTGAGCTTACAGTTCACGATTTCCGTGAGTTCGAGAATGATGTGTTGTACGAGTTGCGCTTTCATGGCGCGGTCAACCTGCTTTTTGATCTGACCGAGATGCTGGGCTATACCCTCGACATGGCCATCGAAGAGATCCGCTTCACGCGTGCGCATCGGCGTGATTTCCAGCGCGTGGCCGTGGTGGCCAACGACCAGTGGATTACCTGGTCGGCATGGCTGAACCAGTTGCTGTCCGATGCGGAAATCGAAGTCTTTACCGATGTCGAAGGCGCACAGGCATGGCTCAACGAGTCGGCCGCCAGCGCTGCGGCCTGAGCTAGCTCCAACAACGCCTCGCTAACGAAGAGTTTATACGTGACATGATCGGTAGTTTGTTCTCCCGCGACAAATCGCCATTCCTTGGCCTCAAGCAGGCCGGTGCCTGGATCTCCAAACTGGAGCAGGACGATCCTGCCACACAGCGCAGCAAGCTGTTGCAGGCGCTGGATGACTTCCTGAACGTGCCGCGCAAGCTCGGCCTGGAAATGCTGCAGGCCGTGATGCTGGTGGACGATGCGGCACAAAGCGGATTTGATGCGCTGTGCTACCAGTACATTTCCAACCCGCGCATGTCCAAGGAAATCGAGCAAAAGCTCTGGCGTGACATCGTCGGCTTTGCCCAGACCTGGGTATCGGTGTACCAGCGCTTTGTGCAGCACGAAGTCAGCTCGGCGGAAAAGGCCGGCTTTGACGAGCGCATGCCGCAAGTACTGGCGCGTAGCCTGCATTACCTGTCCATCCAGGCCAAATGGCATTATTTTCATTTCGAGAAAGTGCCGACCGAACTGTGGACGCTGATACATCGCCTGTATCGCCTGTCCGAGGTGGATGGCTTTGACAGCAACCCGTTCCAGCTCTATCCGCACCGGCAGGATGAAATCAGCTCGTGCGCTGACGAATACATCCAGATCCTGATGCTGGCCACGCTGTCCAGCAACAATTTGTCGGTGCGCCAGCTCGACTGGGCTGACCACTGGCTGGATCAATGGTCGAAGCAAATCCAGCTCTCACGCAAATACCAGCAGGAACGGCATCATTTCTGCATCAACCTGCAGGAATCATCCGGCCCGCAGAAAATCCAGCCCGACTCGGCCGGCGAGCCTTTTCGCTACTGGAGCCTGTTTGACCTGATGGCCGATCTGCAGGACGTGCTGCGCCGGCTGGAGCAGGGGGTCGCCCCCAAGGATCTGGGGCTGGGCAGCGATATCCGCACGCCGGCCAGCCTGGAGCTGCTCAAGCATCTGGACATGTTCTGGACCATGGCGATCCGCAACTCGGAGATCAATCGCAGCGAGCGGCGCGAGGTGCGCAAGGCTGCCGATGTGGTTTATGGCCTTGAGCGCATCTATGCCTGTGTGCGTGCCGACAACGACAAGTATTCACGCCAGCCGACCGAGACCAAGACCCAGGTCGATTACGACGAAATCATGGACATGCGCTTGTATGGTTTCGTGTCGTCGCGCACACGGTCCAAGCAGCTGCACAATCCCTACACCGTGCCGACCAAGCAGCAGGATTGGGCCACCTGGACCATAGAGAACGAATCGGATGGTGGTTATGGCGCCTTGCTGCGCTTCTCCGAGAACGAGTGGGTGCGCCCAGGCCTATTGCTGGCCGTTCGTCTTGGCGGTAGCGAAAACTGGCAGATCGCCGTAGTGCGGCGGCTGAGCCGCAAGAACGACGATGAGGTGTATGCCGGGGTGCAGGTGCTTTCCACCACCCCGGTAGCGGTGAACATGAATTCGGCCGAGCAGGACCGGCTGGAACAGATTTCGGTCACCGAAATGACGCCATTCGGTGTCGAGCTGCCGAACATGCGCACTGCCTTGTATATCCCGCATCAGGTCGATGGTGCCAACATCAATACCCTGCTGATCCGCTCGGCCGACTATGGTTTGGGGCGCATCTATCGTGTGCAGGCACGTGATCGGGTGTTTACCGTCAGCCTCGGTCAGGTGATGGAAAAGGGCGTCGAATGGACGTGGGTTAGCGTGCAGGTGTTGCGGCAGGAGAATTGATCGCAATACCCGATAAAAAAACGGCGCCCCATGGCGCCGTTTTTTTATCGGTCTGGTTCGCTCAAGCCAGTTGTTTGGCGAGGAAGGCCCCGATGTGCTGGATTTCCGGCAGGCATACCGAGTGCGGCATCGGGTAGGTATGCCAGCTGAGTGGGTTGCCCAGCCGTTGTACCGTTTCCATGGCCTGCTGGCCCAGCAGCATGGGCACTACCGGGTCTGCCGTACCATGCCCGGCAAAGACCGGCGTGGCGTGATTGGCCGCCAGCGCATCGCCTTCAAGCAGCTCGGGCGCAGGGATATAGGTGGACAGCGCAATGATGCCGGCCAGTGGCTCGGGGTGCGTCAGGCCGGCGGTATAGGCAATCGCGCCGCCTTGCGAGAAACCCGCCAGCACGATGTGCGATGATGGAATGCCGCGTGCGTTTTCTGCCGCGATCAGTGCGCGAATCTGCGCCACCGACGCCAGCACGCCGGCCCGATCCGCATGGCGGTTGATCTGGTCGAAGAACACGATGTCATACCACGCGCGCATCACATAGCCGTTGTTGCAGGTGATCGGCATATGCGGCGCATGCGGGAAGATGAAACGCACCGCCAGATCGTCCGGCAAGCCCAGCTCGGGTACGACAGGCACGAAGTCGCTGCCATCGGCACCCAGCCCGTGCAGCCAGATCACGCTGGCGGTGGGCTTGGCGCCAGTGCTTACTTCCTCATAGGGCAACAAATCGCTCATTTCATTCCTTGGGCTTGAGGGCGCTCTTGGGACGGAAGGCAGCGACGACCTCCGGCCGGGTTTCGATATAGGGGCCGTCCAGCAGCTGGATGCAATAGGGCACGCTGGCGAAGATGCCGTGTACCACCACCTTGCCGTCAGCATCCTTCACGCCTTCCAGCGTTTCCTTGATGGACTTGGGCTGGCCGGGCAGGTTGAGGATCAGGCTGTCGCCCCGAATCACGCCCGTCTGGCGGCTGAGAATGGCGGTGGGCACGTAATGCAGGCTGATCTGGCGCATCTGCTCGCCAAAGCCTGGCATCACCCGGTCGGCCACCGCCAGCGTGGCATCGGGGGTCACGTCGCGCCGGGCCGGGCCGGTGCCACCGGTAGTCAACACCAGCTGGCAGCCGCATTCGTCCACCAGTTGCTTGAGCGTAGCTTCGATTTGCGGCTGCTCATCGGGGATCAGCCGTTGTTCCAGCGAAAACGGCGTGAGCAGCGCACCGGCCAGCCATTCGGCCAGCGCGGGCAGTCCCTTGTCTTCATACACACCGCTGCTGGCGCGGTCCGAGACCGACACCAGGCCGATTTTCAGCTCAGCCATGCGTGCGCAAGACCTCAAGACGGATGCCGCCCGGCTCGACATGCAGCGCGATGTCATGCCAGTTGCCGATCACCAGATCGGCTTCGTGCAGTTGCTCGACCGGATGCGAGGTGGCCAGCGCCACCACGGTCATGCCGGCTGCTTTGCCGGAACGGATGCCGCTGACGGCATCTTCGAACACCAGGCAATCTGCCGGGTCCACGCCGTGGTGTTCGGCGGCCATCAGGTAGGGCTCCGGGTGCGGCTTGCCGTTGGTCACGTCATCGCCGCCTATCATGTGGTCGGACACTTCCAGCCCGACAAAGCCCAGCTTGGCCCGGGCCAGTGCATGGGTGGCCGAAGTGACGATGGACCAGCGCGCGCCGCCCAGCGAGGCCAGCATGGCCTGCACGCCGGCAATGGCCACCGTGCCGTCCAGCGTGACAGCCTCTTCGGCCAGCAGCTGTTCTACCTCGGCATGCACATCCAGGTGCGGCGCTACTTCGGGGATCACTTCCTGCCCGCGCCGGCCGTGTATCTTGCTGAACAGCAGCGGGATATCGACACCGTGGCGTTCGGCCCAGCGTCGCCACACTAACTCGATGGCCGGGGTGGAGTCGATCAAAGTGCCATCCATGTCGAAGAATACGGCAGCGAAGGTCCGGTTAAGGGTCACGTTTCGTCCTTGTCGTCATCGTCGCCCTTATCCAGTTCGGCACCGGGCAGGGCGGGTTCGGGGTGGTAGCTCTTCAGTAGCTGGAACAGCTCGCGGAAAGCCTTGGGCGGCTTCTGTTGCTCGCGTTCCTTGTGAATATTGCGGATCAGCTGGCGCAATTGCTGGACATCGGCCTGCGGGTGCGCGGCGATGAAGCTTTCCAGCGCCTTGGGGTCGTCCACCAACTGGTCGCGCTGGCGCTCAAGCTGATGCAGCCAGGCATTGTGGCGATCCGATACGCCGGCAATCGCATCCAGCAGTTCCTTGATCGGCGCCGGGTCGATCTGGCGCATCCACTTGCCGATGTATTGCTTCTGCCGCGCGACTGCACCGTTGGCGGTCAGCTTCTTGGCCTCGATCAGCGCGTTGTACAGGCGCTCAGGCAGATTCAGGCTTTGCAGCAGCTTCTTGTCGAGCGGGATCAGTGCCTCGCCCATCTCTTGCAGCGCATCCGATTCGCGCTTGAGTTGGGACTTGCTGACGGGCTCGAAGTCATCGTCGGCGGCGTCGGGTCGGGAGTTATGTCGTGCCATGGCGGGAAGCGGAGAAGCAAAAGCGCTATTATCCACCTATTCCCATTCGCATTCGATCCGGAATTTGCTCCGGTTCCTGCCCCGATCACAAGGAAGCCCATGTCCGCGTTCAGTTTCAGCCAGCAACAGTTTGCCGATCTGGTTCAATTCACCCTCGACGAAGCGCGCCGCCAGGGCGCGACTGCATGCGACGTCGATGCCTCGGAAGGCGTGGGGCAGAACGTATCGGTGCGGCTGGGCGAGGTGGAAACCATCGAATACAACCGTGACAAGGGGGTGGGCGTCACGGTCTATCTCGGGCAGCGCAAGGGCCACGCCAGCACGTCCGACTTTTCGCAGCAGGCGTTGATCGACTCCGTGGCCGCCGCACTGGCGATTGCGCGTTATACCGCCGAGGACGAACACGCAGGTCTCGCCGATCCCAAGTTGTTTGCTACCAGCTTTCCGGATTTTGACCTGAACCACCCTTGGTCGTTGCCGGTTGAGGACGCGATCGCGCTGGCGCGCAATTGCGAGGCGGCCGGGCAGGCAGTGGATGCGCGCATCGGCAATTCCGAGGGCGCCACGGTCAGCACCTCGGCCACGCGCTGGGTGTATGCCAATTCGCTCGGCTTCATCGGCCACGGCGAGGGCACGCGCCACAGTATTTCCGCCGCGCTGATTGCCGAAGACGACAGCGGCATGCAACGCGATTACTGGTACACCAGCGCCCGCGCTCAGGCCGATCTGGACAGCGCGGCAGCCGTGGGCCGCCGTGCCGGCGAGCGCGCAGTGCGCCGCCTGGGTGCGCGCCGCGTCAAGACCGGCGAATACCCGGTGCTGTTCGAGGCCCCGGTGGCCGGCTCGCTGATTTCCCACTGGGTATCGGCCGTCAGTGGCTCCAGCCTGTATCGCAAATCCAGCTTTTTGCTGGATAGCCTGGGCCAGCAGGTGTTCTCGCCGCTGGTGAACATCGTGGAAGACCCGTTCCTGCTGCGCGGCCAGGCCAGCGGCGCGTTCGATGCCGAAGGCGTGGCTACCACGCGGCGTGATCTGGTCAGCGGCGGTGTGCTCAACGGCTATTTCCTGTCCAGCTACAGCGCACGCAAGCTGGGCATGAGCACCACCGGCAATGCCGGTGGCCCGCACAACCTGCTGGTGGGCGCCACAGCCACCTTCCCGCAATTGCTGCAGCAACTGGGCACCGGCCTGTTGGTGACCGAGCTGCTCGGCCATGGCATCAATATGGTGACCGGCGATTACTCACGCGGCGCGGCTGGCTTCTGGGTGGAAAACGGCGTGATCCAGCACGCGGTGGAAGAAATCACCATTGCGGGCAACCTGCGCGACATGTTCAAGGGCATCGTCGGCATCGGTGACGACGTGGTGCCGGGCAGCAGCAAGCGCGTCGGCTCCATCCTGCTCGACAAGCTGACCGTGGCGGGCGACTGATGGTGGTCGGCAAGCCGGCCTACTGGGACGAAGCCTGCGCGGCGCTCAGCACCGCCGACCCGGTATTGGCGCGGCTGATCGCCACCTACCCGCAAATCAGCCTGGAAGGGCGTGGCGACCCGTTCCAGACGCTGGCGCGTTCCATCGTCGGCCAGCAAATCTCGGTCAAGGCGGCCGATTCGGTCTGGCGCAAGACCATTGCGCTGCTTGGGGCCATGGAAAGCCCGCTGGTGCTGGCCCGTAGCTTGGACGAGCTGCGCAGCTGCGGCCTGTCGCTGCGCAAGGCCGAATACCTGCAAGACCTGGCCCGACACCACGCCGCAGGCCGCCTCAACCCCGCCGACTGGGCGGACTGGGACGACGAAGCCGTCATCAAGGAACTGACGTCCATCCGTGGCATCGGCCGCTGGACGGCCGAGATGTTCCTGATGTTCCACCTGCTGCGCCCCAACATCCTGCCGCTGGACGACATCGGCCTGATCAACGCGATTGCCTTGAACTACCACGAGGGAGAGCGATTGGGTAAAGCTGAATGCCGCAAACTGGCAGAGCGCTGGCAGCCGTGGTGTACGGTGGCGACCTGGTATTTCTGGCGCAGTCTCGAGCCGGTGCCAGTGTCGTATTGAGCTTCGCCGCATGTTGGACGTTGCCGAGGGATGGAAGCTAATCGCGCAACTCATGCAGGAAGGATCGATGCAAATGCATTTCTACCTGGTTGTCGGATTCCTCGGCTTTTTGGTGGTCTTGTACAATATTTCAGAGGCCATGAGGCTGCGCTGGCGCGTGTTGATCCGCTCGGGAAAAAAGCGCTATTCCGTTGCGACCGAGCGGCGGCTGGCCCTATTGCTTTGCGTGCTCCCCGCGATCAGCTTGGTCATCTGGAACTATGTAGCGCTGACGATGGCAATCAACAGCTATCCCCAGCTTTGGTTCGCTATTTGCGCATGGGCGGCATCTGCAGGGGTGGGGAGTTTCGCAATTTCCAGGACATTGTTTGCCGCGTTGAGTACATACAGGCACATGACCAAAACTAGGGAATCAGTCGGTCGTTAGCCGATCAGCCAAATCCGCTGCCGCCAGCCGTTCCATCACCTGCCACCATCCATCCGCCGCAGCTGGCCCGGCAGCATCGAATATCCCCCGCAGCAAATCCCGTTGCCCATCCGATAGCGCCCGTTCCAGCGCCATGCCCGCATCGGTCAGACGCAGGCGGCGGGCGCGTTTGTCGTTTTCGCACACCAGCGCGTCGATCAGCCCGGCTTGCTGCAGATCGCGCAGCGGGGCGTTGAGGGCTTGCTTGCTCACGCGCAGCCGTTGCAGCAGCTCGCCCACGGTGCTGTCGGGCTGGTGGCCGACGAAATAGAGGATGCGGTGGTGCACGCGGCCCAGGCCACGCTCGGCCAGTAGCGCATCTGCCTTGGCGGTGAAGGCGCGGTAGCCGTAGAACAGCAGCTCCAGCGCACGGTCGAGGCTGGCGGTTTTTTGGTCAATCATGTTGACTTTATTTTTGCTTTGTTGAATGATTGGGTCAATGTATATGACCTAAATGCGCAAGACCAGTCCCAAGGGCGAAAATCAACGTCCATCCCGGACTGGAGCGCGCAGCACGCAAGACGTGGCCAGGTTGCATCCGAACGCGCCGCCGGCAAGCGGCGCACCGTTTCGTCTGCAAGGAGCTGCCATGTTTGCCCGCCGTATCGATCGTCTTACCTCGTCGCTGGTTCGCGACATCCTCGCCGCCGCCACGCGGCCCGACATGATCTCGTTTGCCGGGGGCCTGCCGGCCGAAGAGGCGCTGTACCAACCCACATTGAATGACGGCAAGTTGCCGGATATCTGGCAATACGGCCAGACCGAGGGTGAACCGCGCCTGCGCGAGCTGGTGGCGCAGCATGCGCGTGCGCTGGGCATAGACTGCACGGCTGCGCAGGTGTTGATCGTCAATGGCTCGCAGCAGGGCATTGATCTGGTGAGCAAGCTGTTCATCGACGAGGGCACACCGCTGCTGACCGAAGCGCCGGCCTATCTGGCCGCGCTGCAGTCGTTCCGCTTGTTCGGCGCCGAGCTGCATAGTTTTGCTGTCGACGCCGACGGCGCGCAGCTTGATCAGCTCAAGGCGCAACTGGTGCCGCAGCGCTGCGTTTATCTCACCCCGACATTCCAGAACCCGTCCGGCTACTGCTACAGCGATGCCGAGCGCAATGCGGTAGCTGGCGCAGTGGATGCGGCCGATGCCATCCTGTTCGAGGACGACCCCTATCGTGACCTGGCCTACGACGGCCCGGCACCCGCCCCGATAGCGGGCCGCTTGCAGCGCGCGCGCTGGATTTATCAGGGCTCCTTCTCCAAGACACTGGCGCCGGGCCTGCGGCTGGGCTATCTGATCGTCCACCCGGATTTCATCACGCCGCTGACCCGCCTCAAGCAGGCGGCCGACCTGCACAGCAACCGCCTCAGCCAGGCGCTGGTGGCCGACTGCCTGGAACGTGGCGCGTTGGCGACGCATGTTCAGTCAGTATTGCCCCTGTACCTGGCACGGCGCGATGCCATGGCGGCGGCGCTGCAACAGCATCTGGCCGAATATGCAGAGTGGGCGTTGCCCAAGGGTGGCCTGTTCTTCTGGTTGCGGCTCAAGCAGCGCGTGGATACGCGTCAGTTGCTGCAGGCCGGGCTGGATGCAGGCATCGCCATCATGCCGGGCGATGCGTTCTTTGCGGGCACACCGCAGCAAAGCTGCTTGCGCCTCAATTTCAGCCATGCCAACCCGGCCCTGATCGAGACGGGTGTGCAGCGGCTGGCGGGTTTGCTGGCACAGGCGAACCGTCTGGCCGCCTGAACGAGCGAGGCGCTTGATTTCTCCGGCACGCAGGGTCTACCAATAGCTCGAAGCCTGCGTGTGGAGCGCCCATGGGACTGTCGTCTTTCTTTGACTACGGTGTGCCTGATGCCAGCCCGGAAACGGAGCCGGCACCGGTATTTCTGGGCGATGCCTCCACCGATGACTGGCGGCAATTGCTCGCCGTGGCCGAACACCGCCGTTTCGACGTTGGCGAGCAGTTGATCGAGGCGGGCGAGCGCAGCCGGGCGTTTTATATCGTCGGCTTGGGTGAGCTGGAAGTGCTGGCGCCGGGCAAGGGCGGGCGGCTGCAGCGCATAGCGCTGATCGGCCAGCAATCCATTTTTGGGGAGCAGGCCTTTTTTGATGGCAGGCCGCGCTCGGCCTCGGTGTGTGCCACCCAGCCGGGTGAGCTGTACGGCATCACGCCCGAAGCCTTCGAAGTGCTGGCCGCACGTGCCCCCGAGCTGGCGCGGGCGGTGCTGTTTGATCTTGGGCGCATCCTGTCGCTGCGCCTGCGCAACGCTACCGGCAATCTGTTCAAGGGCAGGCGTTGACCATGAGCAGCGCCATCATCCACTTCCCCAACTATCTGCAAATCCAGTCACGCGTGCCGCTGTGGTGCTGGTTTGCGCTGCGTGTGGGCAGTGTGGCGTGTGCGCTGGGCATGGCCGCCTTGCTGGTGCTCAAACCGGAACTGGGCTTGCCGCTGTGGTGGTCGGTCATCGTGCCGGTGTTGCCTGCGGTGTTCTTCATCGCGCCGGGCCTATGGCGCAATGTCTGCCCGATGGCGGCGCTGAACCAGACGCCGCGATTGTTCGGCTTCACGATGGGGCGCACGCACACCCGTCGTATCCGCGAGTACAGCTATGTGGTCGGCATCGCGTTGTTCCTGTTGCTGGTGTCCAGCCGCAAGTGGTTGTTTGACCAGAGCGGCGTGGCCAGTGCCGCGCTCATCCTGTTCGGGCTGGGTGGGGCGTTTCTGGGCGGGTTGATCTTCAAGGGCAAGAGCGGCTGGTGCAGCAGCATCTGCCCCATGCTGCCGGTGCAGCGTGTTTACGGCCAGACGCCCTTCATCATGCTGCGCAACGCGCATTGCCAACCCTGCGTGGGCTGTACCAAGAACTGCTACGACTTTAACCCGGGCGTGGCCTATCTGGCCGACCAGTATGACGAGGACCCGCGCTACAGCGGCTATCGTCGCTTGTTTGTCGGTTTGTTGCCTGGCTTCATCCTGGCGTTTTTCACCATTCCCAATGGCCAGCCGGCGGGCGAGGTCTATCTGCACTTTGCGCTGTATGCGGGATTGAGCCTGGCGCTGTTCCATACGCTGGACATCCTGCTCAAACTGCCGCGCAACGGGCTGACGGTGCTGTTTGGCGCACTGGCCTTCAATTTCTATTACTGGTTTGCCGCTGCCAGCTGGGCAAGCAGCGTGGGTAAGCTGGCCGGCACTGCCTTGTCTGATGCCGTGCCGATGACGATACGCGTGCTGCTGGCGTTGTTGACCTTGGCCTGGCTCACGCGCAGCGTAATCCGCGAGGGCTGGTTCCGTGAGCAGACTGCGCAGGAAACGGTAAATCTGGCGACGCGATTGGGGGCTGGGGCATCTGCCGCGCTGCGCGAAGCCAGTGCTGCGGCGCAGGCCGAAGTGGTAGTCGAGCCCGACCAGCGCCGCCTGCCGGCCGCTGCTGGCGCCACCTTGCTGGAGCTGGTCGAGCGCGGCGGCTGTGCCATCGAATCGGGCTGCCGCATGGGGGTATGCGGTGCAGACCCCATCGCCATCAAGGATGGCATGGGCAATCTTTCACCAGTGGGTGATGACGAAAAGAATACGCTGGCGCGGCTGGGTCATGCCGACAATACGCGCATGGCCTGTTGCGCGCGCATCCTGGGTGGCACCGTCACCATCGCACTCAAGCCGGACACGGCCGGTGCACCCATCCGCAGCGGCAAGGCACCGGCCAACCCGGACATCAAGCAGGTGGTCATCATCGGCAACGGTATTGCCGGCGTGACGGCGGCCGACCATGTGCGCCGTCGCCACCCCGATTGCGAGATTCACGTGGTCGCGGCCGAGAACCACGCGCTGTATAACCGCATGGCGATCACGCGGCTGATCTATGGCCGCTCTGCCATGCAGGGGCTCTATCTGTTGCCGGAAAACTGGTACAAGGAGCGCAATATCGATGTGTGGCTGAATACCGCTGCGCACAGCATCGACCCCGCCGCGCGCACCGTAGCGCTGGCCGACGGCGAGGTACTGAACTACGACAAGCTTATCCTGGCCACCGGCAGCAACAGTTTTGTGCCGCCGATCAATGGCTACGGCGGCGATGGTTGCTATGTGCTGCGCACGGCCGACGATGCCATGAGCGTGCGTAGCTACGCGCAGCGTAGCCAGGCTCGTCATGCCGTGGTGGCCGGTGGCGGCCTTTTGGGGCTGGAGGCTGCATATGCGCTGCACAAAATGGGGCTGCGCGTGAGCGTGATCGAGCGCAATGCGTGGTTGTTGCATCGCCAGCTGGACGAGAAGGGTGGGCTGACGATACAGCGCTACCTGAATAGCCTGGGGCTGAACATCGTGCTGAATGCGCAACTGGATGGCGTGGTGCGCGATGATGCCGGTCAGCAGCATGCGGCGGTGAAGGACGAGGCCGCCATTCCTGCCGACATCTTTGTTGTTGCGGCCGGCATTGCCCCTAATATTGCACTGGCCAAGGCAGCGGGGCTGACGGTGAACCGTGCGGTGGTGGTGGACGACGCCATGCGCAGCAGCGACCCGCACATTTACGCCGCCGGGGATGTGGCCGAGTGGCAGGGCAAGGCGCCGGGGCTGTGGCCGGTGGCCGTGGAGCAGGCCGAAGTCGCGGCCTGCAACGCACTGGGCGAGGCACGCGATTATGCCGAGCCGGTGCTATCCACCATGCTCAAGGTCGTCGGGGCCGATGTGGTGTCCATTGGCCGCTTTGCACCACAGGATGGCGATGAGGTCTTCGTCGAAGAAGACGTAGCCGCACATCGCTACCGCAAGCTGCTGGTGGCTGGAGGCCAGTTTGCCGGCGCCATCCTGATTGGCTGGCCGGCATTCAACGAGCCACTGGGCAAGGCCGTCAAGGGCAGGGCGGCCATCTCGCCGGCACAGCTGGCCGGATTGCGTGCCGGGCAGTGGGACGTATTGTTGTGATCCTCCGCGCACCGGCGGCCTGCCGGTGCCACACATTGCAGCGAATCCGCGCTTTTTCAATCATTTAGCCGGGCAAGCGGGCTTGCCCCTCACCCTGCTTTCAGGGACAATCCAACCCTTTGGCGGTCGGTATCTACGCTGTGGTGTCACAGTGTTGCCGGCTATTTTTATTGATGGCTTGCCCACCCATCGTTTATCTCCGGATAGACAAAGTGGCAAGACCTTCTGGCCCAGGGGGTATTGGCGATGACCAATCTGGCTACGGCTGCGGCTTTGCAGCTGGACATGTCGACACAATTGCCCGTGTCGTCGTATTTCGATGAAACACTGTACCAGCATGAACTGGAACGCCTGTTCCTGCGCGGCCCCAAGTATATTGGCCACGAACTGATGGTGCCGGAAGTCGGCGACTATCATGTGCTGGAAATGACCGGCGGCGCCCAGTATCTGAAGCGCACCGATGCCGGCGTCAAACTGCTTTCCAATGTATGTCGTCACCGCCAGGCCACCATGCTGTCCGGGCGCGGCAACAACACGCATACCGTTTGCCCGCTGCACCGCTGGACGTATGACCAGCACGGCCAGCTGGCCGGTGCGCCGCATTTTCCGGGCAACCCGTGCCTGCACCTGCCGGAAACGAAGCTGGTGCAGTGGAATGGCATGCTGTTCGAGAACAACGGTCACGATATCGAGGCCGATCTCAAGGATCTGGGCGTTGCCAAGAACCTTGATTTCTCCAACTACGTGTTTCACAGCGTGCAGGTGGATGAGTACGAGGGTAACTGGAAGACCTTTATCGAGGTCTATCTGGAGGACTATCACGTCGAGCCTTTCCACCCGGGGCTGGGCAAGTTCGTCACTTGCGATGACCTGAAGTGGGAGTTCCGCAACTGGCTCTCGGTGCAAACGGTGGGCGTGAACAACGCGCTGGCCAAGCCGGGGTCCAAGGTGTATGCGGAATGGCACAAGCAGGTGCAGGCCTACTACGGCGACAAGACCCCGCCGCACGGCGCAATCTGGCTGACCTACTATCCGAACGTGATGGTGGAGTGGTATCCGCACACCCTGGTGATCTCGACGCTGATCCCTACCGGGCCGCGCAGCTACAAGAACATCTGCGAGTTTTACTACCCGGAAGACATCGCGTGGTTCGAACCGGAGTTTGTGGCGGCCGAGCAGGCAGCCTATGCCGAAACGGCGGTAGAGGATCGCGAGATCATCGACCGCATGGAAGCGGGCCGCATTGCCTTGTACAAGGCCGGGCGCAACGAGGTCGGGCCATACCAGAGCCCGATGGAAGACGGCATGCGCCACTTCCATCAGTTCATCCGCCGGGAATTAGGCGACGTATTGCCCCGTTGAACGGCGCCGCAAACAAAACCCTGCTAGCTGCGTTGCACTGGGCTTTGTTAGCGGCGCCAGGATAGGAGGGGGTAATCCCGCATCGCCTGTCATGCAGCGATGCGGATAATCGGAAAGGGCAGCCAGGCTGCCCTTTTCATTTTGCGGGTGTTTATGTTGCAAGCATTTTCGTGGGCGCGCCTGCGCGAGTCCGGCCCGTTCTGGATGGCGATGGCCGGGCTGTGCTTTGGTGTGATGGGTGTGTTCGTCAAACTGGGCAGCACCACGTTTTCGACTGCCGAGCTGGTGTTCTATCGTTGCATGGCCGGTCTGATCGCCATCCTGCTGGTGGTATTGCCGCAGGGGCTGACGGTGGCGGTGAAGCCGGCCGTGCTCAAGCTGCACCTGAGCCGCAGCATCTCGGGCTTTGTATCGCTGATGCTGTATTTCTACGCCATCGCTCATTTGCCGTTGCCGACGGCAGTCACGCTCAATTACACCTCGCCCATCTTTTTGCTGCTGCTCACCCTGCTGTGGCAGCGCCGCTGGCCACGCCCGGTACAGGTCGTCGCAGTGCTGCTGGGCTTTGCCGGCGTGGTACTGTTGTTGCGCCCCACCTTCAATGCCGAGCAGAGCACGGCCGGGCTGATCGGGCTCGGCTCTGGCCTGCTGGCCAGCATTGCTTATATGAATGTGCATGAGCTGGGCCAGGCGGGCGAGCCGGAATGGCGCACGGTGTTCTACTTTTCACTGGTCTCGTCGGTGGGGGCGGGTGGTCTCATGCTGCTGCAAAACCAAGCGTGGGCAAGCCTGGGCTGGCACAATGTCTGGATCATTGCCGGCATGGGCATTGCCGCCACCTGCGCACAGTTGTCGATGACGCGGGCTTACCGCAAGGGCAAATCGCTGGCCGTAGCCAGCCTGGCATATCTGACTGTAGTGTTCTCGACGCTGTTTGGTGTATTGATCTGGCACGATGTGCTGCCGCCGGCCGGTTATCTGGGCATGGCCATGATCATTGCCACCGGCATGTTGACGACGCTGGCGCAACGGCGCCAATAAGCAATTTTGCGGCGCTGCCGCAGACGGCTAGAATAGCCCGCAATATCAGGCTGCCATGATGCACCCCTGACCATGGCAACCCGCGGAGACTGAATGCGTATCCTGATTTCCAACGATGACGGCTACTTTGCCACCGGCATCGCTACCCTGGCCGCCAAGCTGGCCACACGTCATGAAGTCGTTGTCTGTGCGCCCGAGCGCGACCGCAGCGGCGCCAGCAATTCGCTCACGCTGGATCGCCCGCTCACCGTGCGTACCGCGCCCAGCGGTTTTCACTATGTGAACGGCACACCGACCGATTGCGTGCACCTGGCCGCCACCGGACTGCTTGATGTGCTGCCCGATATGGTGGTGTCCGGCATCAACCACGGCGCCAATATGGGCGACGACACCATTTACTCCGGCACCGTGGCCGCCGCGACCGAGGGCTATCTGCTGGGTGTGCCGGCCATTGCCGTATCGCTGGCCTCGCGTAATCCGCAGCACTTCGATACCGCAGCGCAGGTGGCGTTTGATCTGGTCGAGCGTGTGGTGCGTGATCCATTCCGTGGGGCGGTGCTGTTGAATGTGAACGTACCCGATCTGCCCTACGAGGCATTGCGCGGCATTGAAACCACACGGCTGGGCCGTCGCCACAAGTCGGCCCCGGTGATCCGCAGCGAAAACCCGCGCGGCGAAACCATCTGGTGGATAGGGCCGGCCGGGCAGGCAGCCGATGCCGGGGACGGTACCGATTTTCATGCGATTGGCGCCGGGCGGGTCTCCATCACGCCCTTGTCGATCGATCTGACGGCGTATGCGCAACGGGACTACATCGCATCATGGCTGCAAGGATGAATTTTGCCGAGCTGGGCGGCGCCGGCATGACGTCGGCGCGCACCCGGGCCAGGCTGGTGGATCGGCTCAAGCAGCAGGGCATACGCGATGCACGCGTATTGTCGGTGATGGGCGAGGTACCGCGTCATGTGTTCGTGGACGAGGCGATCTCGCACAAGGCGTATGACGACACCGCACTGCCCATCGGCTTTGGCCAGACCATTTCGCAGCCCTACATCGTGGCGCAGATGACCGAGCTGGCGCTGGGCGCCGCCAAGCATGAAAAGGTGCTGGAGATCGGCACCGGCTGCGGTTACCAGACCGTGGTGCTCACGCAGTTGTTCAAGACCGTGTACAGCATCGAGCGTATCGGCGGCCTGTCGCGCGGCGCGCGCGAACTCCTGTCGCGCCTGGGTATCTACAACGTGCGGCTGCGCCACGGCGACGGCAGCAAGGGCATGGCCGAGCAGGCGCCGTTCGATGTGATCATCATGACTGCAGCCGCGCCCATTCCCCCCGAAAATCTGCTGGAGCAACTGGCCCTCGGTGGCCGCCTGATCTTTCCGGTCGGCACCGACGAGCAGGAATTGCGCCTGATTGAACACACCGAGGCCGGTTTTGTCGAAACCCGGCTGGAAAAAGTCAAATTCGTCCCGCTATTGCCGGGACTGGCCTGATACCCACAAGGAGAATTGCGTGCGTTGGCAACGTCAACTGATCGTGCCGCTCGTGCTGGTGCTGGCTGCGTGCTCAAGCGCGCCGCACAAGCCTGCCCCCATCGTCGAACGGCCCGCCGGCGGCGGCAATACCACGACCCCGGCACCCATCGTCGAACGCCAGGTCGAGCGCAAGCCGGCCGCCGCACCCCAACCGGTGGCATCGACTACTGATCCGCGGCCGGCTACTTATACTGTCAAGAAAGGCGACACGCTGTACCGCATCGCGCTGGATCACGGTCTGAGTTACCGCGAGCTGGCAGCATGGAACAACCTTGCCGACGTGAACGGCATCCAGGTCGATCAGGTGCTGCGGCTGACCGCGCCGGAAGGCAGCAACACGGCCGGTGTTGAAACACGGCCGCTCAAGACCGACGACGTACCGGCAGCAACGCCGATGCCGCTACCGGCACAGCAAGCTACATTGCAGTATCCGAAAGCAATCAAATTACCGTATGGCGGGGCTAGCGCCAGTGCGGTGGCGGCCCTGTCCGATGGCCCCATCGTTGCAGCCAAGCCACAGGCCGAGGCCAGCAAGCCGGCCGTGAAGGCTGCATCGGCAGCAACTGTTGCATCTGTGCCAAAGAATGAGAAAACAATTGAAAAATCAAGTACTAAAACAGATACACAAGCTACAGTAGACGATACTGATGTGAGTGACTGGATTGCGCCTACGGTGGGTAAACCAATCAAGCCATTTACGGAAGAGAGCCGCGGCATTGATATTCCGGGAAAAATGGCGCAGCCTGTTCTGGCGTCAGGGTCCGGTAAGATCGTTTATGCAGGCGCTGGTTTGCGCGGCTACGGCAAGATGATCATCATCAAACACAACAAAGAATTTCTTACGGCCTACGCACATAACAGTAAATTGCTGGTCAAGGAAGGAGATAGCGTCAAGAAGGGCGAAAAGATCGCAGAGATGGGCAATACCGATACCGACCAGGTCAAGCTGCACTTTGAAATCCGCAGGTTTGGCAAACCGGTCGATCCAGCCAAATTCATCCAGTTAGAAAAACCATGAACGATCAAATCGACATTCTGGAAGACGAAACACCGCTCGAAGACGACGACGCGCTGGAAGGCGCCGACGACGAGGGCGACGCTGACGTAGAAGCCGAGGCTGCGGAAAGCGAAGAGACGGAGAAATACGTTGCCGAAAGTACCGGCGACGTCACGCAGATTTACCTGAACGAAATTGGCCACAGCCCGCTGCTGACGCCAGATCAGGAACGCGCGCTGGCACGGCGCGTGGTGCAGGGCGATTTTGAAGCCCGGCAGAAGATGATCGAGCATAATCTGCGGCTGGTGGTGAATATCGCCAAGCACTACATCAACCGTGGCATGACCCTGCTCGACCTGATCGAGGAAGGCAATATCGGCCTGATGCACGCGCTGGAGAAATTCGACCCCGAGCGTGGCTTCCGCTTCTCGACCTATGCCACCTGGTGGATCCGCCAGAGCATCGAGCGTGCGATCATGAACCAGAGCCGCACCATCCGGCTGCCGGTGCACGTGATCAAGGAGCTGAACGTCTATCTGCGCGCACAGCGCCATCTGGAAGCGCACCTGGGCCACGAGCCCTCGTTTGAAGACATTGCCCACCTGGTCGGCAAGGATGTCGACGATGTGCGCCGCGTGATGGGCTTGAACGAGCGCGTGGCATCGCTGGATGCACCGCTGGATATCGACCCGATGCTGACCATCGGCGAATCCATTCCCGATGACCAGCACGACGGCCCGGAAACCATCCTGCAGAACGCCGAGATCGAGCGTTATGTGCGCGAGTGGCTCAAGCAACTGAACGAAAAGCAGCGCATGGTGATCGAGCGTCGCTATGGTCTGAATGGTTATGAGGTCTGTACGCTGGAAGACCTCGCCGCCAGCCTCAGCCTGACGCGCGAGCGCGTGCGCCAGATACAGATCGAAGCGCTGGAGCAATTGCGCCGTATCCTGCGCCGCTATGGTGTATCGCGTGATGTGGTGCTGTAACTGCATGCGGTATTGAGGCGAGCTTGCCCAAACAAGAATGCCCCGCGCTGCGGGGCATTCTTGTTTTAGCGAGGTCTGTCGCTTCCGGTGGTGATCACGTCGCCCGAGCAGGGCTTTAAAGGCTGGTCAGAACCCGGCTTTGCCGGGGGGCACTGGTTGATCTGCAGTTACAGCAGTGGGTACATGACGGGCGCTCAGAACACGTGCAGCAGGTTGCGATACGCTTCGTCCATTTCATCCTGCAGGGCGGCGAACTCCGGCTGTGTCAGCTCGGGGCGTTCCAGTGGTGTGCCCAGATCCAGCCTGGCCCATTCGTCCAGTCCGCCAGCAAACAGGTTGGCAACGAAAATGACTTCCTTGAGCGTATGTAGTTCTGTGACAGGGGGCATGGGCTGGTCATGCTCCTGCACTGCTTCGACGATCTCTTCCGGCAGTTCCAGCGCGGCCATCAGCGAGTAACCTATGCTTTCATGCCATTGGGCTATCAAATAGGCGACCGAGGCTGGGCGCTCGACAAGTTCAGGGTAGTGGCCGGCACGGTCGAGCATGTAGAACGCGCCCAGATCGTGCACCAGCCCGGCCATCATCGCCGTATCCGGGTTGACCCGGGTCAGCCTGGTAGCCAGTACGCGCGCAAAGGCGGCGGTTTTTAGCGAGTGTTCCCACAGCGCCTTGGACATGGGTTCGAACTTGTCCTGCTTGCTGGAGCGCAGCTGCGCCATGGCGCAGGCCAATGCCGTGGTGCGCACATTGAGCATGCCCAGGCGGCGAATGGCGTTCTCCAGATCGGTAATGGCCGGGCCGCCAGGATTGTATTTGGCCGAGTTGGCCAGTTGCAGCAGCTTGCTGGCCACCAGCGGGTCGGCACTGACGGCGGCGGCAATGCGCGCCAGCGTGGCCGTAGGGCTGCGCATCACGGTGCCGATCTGGATGGTGGAATCAAAGCAGGTGGGAAAGACGACGTCGCCGGAAAGTTCCTGCGCAATGTCTTCCAGCATGGCAAAGCGTTCGTTCTTGAGCTCTGCAGCGTTTTTGTCAGGGCTGGCGGGGGTGTTCATGCGTAATGGGCAATCCTGCTTTCACTACTAACAAGTATAGCGAAATCTGCAGCAGCCCCAAGCACCTTGGCACGTGTTTTTGACTCACGCGCGGTGATGCTGATGCAGGCCCTGCGAGGCGTGCGGCCAGTGAGCGTAACGCGCCGCCAGCAGGGTTTGTTGGCGGCTCTTAAAACGCATGCACCAGATGGTGGTATGCCTCGTCCATTTCTGCCTGCAGCGCCACGAATTCCGGCTGCTGCAGCTCGGGCCGTTCGGTCAGGTCGCCCAGATCCTGGCGGGCCATTTCGTCCAGTCCACCGGCAAACAGGTTGGCGACGAAGATGACGTCCTTGAGCGAGCGCAGCGCGGTGACTGGCGGCACGGGTTGATCCAGCTCGCGCGTGGCTTCGACGATTTCTTCCGGCAGCTCCAGCGCCTCCATCAGTACGTTGCCTATGCTCTCGTGCCACTGGGCGATCAGATAGGACACGGTGGCAGGGCGCTCGGTCAGCTCGGTATAGCGCCCGGCCCGGTCCAGCATGTAGAACGCGCCCAGGTCGTGCACCAGGCCGGTAAACATGGCCGTTTCCGGGTTGACGCGGGTGAGTTTGGCGGCCAGCACGCGCGCATAGGCCGCTGTCTTGAGCGAGTGATCCCACAGCGCCTTGGACAGGCTTTCAAATGCGACCAGCTGACGCGCGCGCAGCATCTGCTCCATGGCGCAGGCCAGCGCGGTGTTGCGCACGGTGGACATGCCCAGGCGGATGACGGCTGCCTCGACATTGGTAATCTGCTTGCCGCCACTGTTGTACATGGCCGAGTTGGCCATGCGCAGCAATTTGCTGGCTACCAGCGGGTCGGCGCCGACTGCGGCCGCAACCTGGCCCATGGAAGCGCGCGGGCTGCGCATGACGGTACCGATCTGGATGGCCGAATCAAAGCAGGTGGGGAAGATGATGTCGCCGGTCATTTCGGCGGCAATGTCTTCCAGCATGGCAAAGCGCTCGCTACGCAGTTGCGTGGCGGTCTTGTTGGCGCTGGCGGGGGCGGCAAGGGCAGTCATGTCGGCGTGGCAGGCAACTTGGGTATGATCAGTATAAAGCCTGGCCGGCGATCGGGCCTGACCTGTGGCTACTTGTGTTGTTGTATATCACATTGCCGTATTTGCCCCACCAGCCGGGGCGCAAGGGCGCGTTGTGACGGCGGGTGCAGCTTGCCCGAAACAACAAAAACCCCGCAATTGCGGGGTTTTTGTGGGTGTTGCGCGATGTAGTCGGCTGATCAGATGCCGCGCAGCAGTTCGTTGATGCCGACCTTGCCGCGGGTCTTTTCGTCTACCTTCTTCACGATCACGGCGCAATACAAGCTATAGCTGCCATCGCTCGAAGGCAGGTTGCCCGATACGACCACCGAGCCGGCCGGGATGCGGCCGTAGGTGACTTCGCCGGTTTCGCGGTCGAAAATCTTGGTCGATTGGCCGATGTAAACACCCATCGAGATCACCGAGCCTTCTTCGACGATCACGCCTTCCACCACTTCCGAGCGTGCGCCGATGAAGCAGTTGTCTTCGATGATGGTCGGATTGGCTTGCAGCGGTTCCAGCACGCCGCCGATGCCGACGCCACCCGACAGGTGCACGTTCTTGCCGATCTGCGCGCACGAACCGACGGTGGCCCAGGTATCGACCATGGTGCCGTCATCCACATAAGCACCGATGTTGACGTAGGACGGCATCAGTACCACGTTCTTGCCGATGTGCGCGCCCTTGCGTGCGATGGCATTCGGCACTACGCGGAAGCCGCCGGCACGGAAGTCTGCCTCGGTGTAGCTGTCGAACTTGCTCGGCACCTTGTCGAAATACTGGGTGGAACCACCCGGCATCGGCGCGTTGTCGTTGATGCGGAAGGACAGCAGCACGGCTTTTTTCAGCCACTGGTGGGTTTGCCATGCACCGCCGATCTTTTCGGCCACGCGCAGCGCGCCCTTGTCCAGACCGTTGATGACTTCGTTGATGGCATCGCGCAGCTCGGCCGAGACATTGCCCGGGTTGATGTCGGCACGGTTTTCGAATGCGGTTTCGATAACGGTTTGCAGTTGGCTCATGGGGCTTCCTCGCTGGTAATCGGTTTGAATTCTGATGGTGTCTGTTCGGGCTCAGGCCGGCTGGCAAAAACGCACGATGCGCTCGGCGGCTTCCACGCACTCGGCCAATGGTGCCACTAGCGCAATCCGCACATAGCCGGCGCCGGGGTTCACGCCGTGTGCCTCACGCGCTAGATAGGAGCCCGGCAGCACGGTCACATGTTGTTCGGCATACAGGCGGCGGGCGAACTCGGCATCGTCGCCGCCAGCCACGTGGGCCGGCACCTTGGCCCACAGATAGAACGAGGCATCGGGCAGGTTCACATCCAGCACCGTTTGCAGGCGTTGCGTAACGGCATTGAACTTGGCAGTGTACTGCACGCGGTTGTCGAGCACGTGGGCTTCGTCATCCCATGCGGCGGCACTGGCTGCCTGCACGCTGGGGCTCATCGCACAGCCGTGGTAGGTGCGATAGAGCAGGAATTGTTCAAGGATGGCCGCATCGCCGGCCACAAAGCCTGAACGCATGCCCGGCACGTTGGAGCGCTTGGACAGCGACGAGAAAATCACCAGCCGGCTGAAATCGCGCCCCAGCAGCTTGGCTGCCTCCAGCCCACCCAGCGGCTTGGCATCGTTGAAGTAGATTTCGGAATAGCATTCATCGCTGGCGATCACGAAGCCATAGCGGTCGGACAGCGCAAACAGCTCGCGCCAGTCGTCCAGCGACGCAACCGCGCCGGTCGGGTTGCCCGGCGAGCAGACGAACACCAGCTGCGTGCGCGCCCAGACGTCTTCCGGCACATTGGCCCAGTCCGGCTGGAAGCGCTTGGCGGCCAGGCAATTAACGTAATAGGGCTCAGCGCCAGCCAGCAGCGCGGCGCCTTCATAAATCTGGTAGAACGGGTTGGGCGAGATCACCACCGGCTTGCTGTCACCGCTGGCATCGATCACCGTTTGTGCGAACGAGAATAAGGCCTCGCGGCTGCCGTTGACCGGAATGATTTCCTTCGCGGGATTGAGCTTCAGCGCATAGCGGCGCTCGGCCCAGGCGGCAATGCTGCCGCGCAGCGCATCCGAACCCAGGGTGGCCGGGTAGGCGGCCAGCCCGTCGAAATGGGCGACCAGTGCGTCCTTTACCAGCTGCGGCGTAGGGTGCTTGGGTTCGCCTATCGACAGATTGACATGGGCCAGCGCCGGATTGGGCGTGACCCCGGCGAACAGGGCGCGCAGTTTCTGGAAGGGGTAGGGCTGCAGGGCTTGCAAACGCGGCGACATGAGGGACGATGCCGATGGACAGGTAAAGCGCGATTATAGCCGTGGTGGGCGGCGGCGACTATGGCGAGGCCGATCTGGTCGGAGCAATCACCGGTCTTGCGAGGGGGGCGCATTCATTGGCAAGATGGATTCCGGACGGTGTGTGATCTGCTTGGGCGAGGAAATGGCAGGCCGTCGTCCAAATATCATGGCATGAAAAATGGGGTGGTTTCGCCTTTGGGGGTGAAGGCGAATATTTGCTTTTCATTATCAAGTTTGATTGGATTTTTCCAGAAATCTGGCTGGATTGTATTTGAGTTTTTTGGTGGGTAATGTGAAGCGGATCTTTCTTGTTTTTCTTTGTTTGTATACGTGCTCTGCTTTCGCGCAGACATTGAGCAAAATGGATGTGTTAAAACGGACTGCAGTTTTCTCGGCAGCGCTTCAGGTAATGGCGGAGCGACGAGACTCGGAAAATGCTGCAGGCCGGCCGGACAGCGATAAGCGCCAGGAGACGCTTCAGCAAGAAGTCAAGCTTTTGTTGGGCGATGAACAGAATCCGGATGTTCTTTTTCATCTGGCCGTTCAAAGCTATTTCAACGCATTTCCTGGAAGGGCGGGCGATCAGGATGTTGATCTGCCTTATCTTTTTGCCTGGGATCAGGCGTTGGGGCGATTGTCCGAGCTAAAGACTAATGAGGCCCTGCATAGGCTTGAAAATATTTACAGTCGGATTCGCCTGGATGGCGGCGAGCATCTGTTTCTTCGTGGATTGATTAAAAAAGCGAAAGCTGATTTAAAAAATGAAACAATCAAAAAAACCACTGAACAGACTTCTCCCCAAAGCCTCTCTGGGAGGAGTCAGTGCGGTGGCTGCACAAAAGTGACCGTGTAACCCAACTGGCTTTTACGTCTGCACCCAGTATGTCGCAGTAGTCCCCTGCCTGCGTCGCTGCTTTTCTTGGTACATGGCCGTATCGGCCTCGCGCAAGGCCGTTTCCGGCGTGCTGGTAGCCGGGTTGGTGGCGATGATGCCGATGCTGGCGCCGGGGTAGTCGATGCGACACGGGCCAAGGTCGAACTGGCCTTGCAGCAGCGGGGTGAGGCGGGCTTTCATGGCGCGGGCGGCTTCGGTTGCGTCGTGGTGGCTGCCGGGGCCAATGCCGGCGACGATGAATTCATCGCCCCCCAGCCGGCCGAGAATGTCGCCGGCGCGCAGCCCGTCGTGCAGCCGTTTGCCGGTCTGGATCAGGAAGGCGTCGCCCGCTTCGTGGCCGTGCTGGTCGTTGATCTGCTTGAAGCCATCGAGGTCGATGAAGGCAATCATTACGTCACGACCCTCGCGCCGGGCGATGGCAAACAGGCGGGGCAACTCTTCGAATACCGCGCGGCGGTTGGGCAGATTGGTGAGTGCGTCGGTGTAGGAGTGTGCAGTCAGGGCCGCATTGGCAGCTTGCAGTTGCTGCACCAGTTGTTCTTTTTCGATATGGCGGGCAATCAGACCGGCAAACAGCTGCAAGACCTGCGCGCCATGGTCGGTTAGGGGTTTGCGGGCGGAGCTGGCAGCGCACAGCGTGCCATACAGGCTGCCGTCTTCCAGTCGCACCGGGGTGCTGGCATAGGTTGCAATGCCTAATGCGGTGGCGGCTTCCGAATCCCCCCAGACATTGGCCACATCGTCGGTAAAGCAGCGGTCTTCGTCCAGCGCGCGCTTGCACAACGTGTCGCCCCAGGGCACGGTCAGTCCTTCCGGAATTTGCAGGCGCTGGCTGTTGCGCGCGTACAGGATGTGCTGCTGGCCGGCTTCCAGATCAATCTGGGTCAGGTAGGTGGATTCCAGATCGGTGACCAGCTCCAGCATGGACAGCAATTGCCGCACCAGTGCTTCAAAGGATTGTTCCTTGCCCAGCGTGGCCGAAAGCTCGGCGATCAAGGTATCTGCCATATTGCCCCCTTGGGTGCGCTGCCCCTGAACCAGTCACTTTGATTGATGCCCAAAGGCCGGAGTGCGCGGTTTGCCGACAGGACTGCCGCTTTCTTGTAAGTATATCAAGCAGTGCAGAAAGGCCGCATGGCAAAAAGCGGCATAGACTGTGTGGCATGATGCCTGCTTGCCCGATGACCGATGAAGAGGTCCATGTCCTCCACGCCTTGCTGCAAGCACAACCTGTAGCTGCAGTGGCTACGTTGCACGCTGGTTTGCCTGCTGTATCCATGGCGCCGTTTGCCGTGTGCGGGACTGCATGGGTGGTGCATGTGAGCCGGCTGGCATCGCATACGCAGGATATGTTGCAGCAGCCGGTGGCGGGGCTGCTTGTAACAGCACCGGCCAGCATGGCCGATACGCCGCTGGCCTTGCCGCGCTTGAGCCTGCAGGGCAAGGTTGTGGTGTGCGGGCCCGGGCATCCGCGCCATGCAGAAGCACGCAACGCGTACCTGGCACGGTTGCCCGAGAGCGAAGCACTGTTTTCATTCAGTGATTTCATGCTGATGTTGATCGAACCGGATAGCGCCCGTTTCATCGCCGGTTTTGGCCGGGCCATGAACCTGTCGTCCGCGCAACTGGCTGAGGTGTTGCGGCGGGTTTGATAGGGCGCTGCCGCATCTGTCCGCAAGTGCCGGGCAGCCTGTGTGGTAGCCCGGCACGGCGGCGTCAGCGGCAAACGCTACCCAGTTTGTTTAGCATCGTGCTCAGGTCGGCCTTGTTGTCATAGCCGGCCGGCACGTGGCCAGTGGCCCAGCCCATGCGGCGCATGTCGTCCAGATACTGGTTGCTCAGATAGGTTTCGCTGAACGTGGTGCCATCGAAATAGAAGTTGAACAGGTGGGCCGGGTCCAGCGCCCATTCGCCGCGATAGCTGGTGCCGTCGTTGTCGTCGTCCCAGCCCCACGGTGCGTGGGCCGAGTCGGTGGTGCAGATTTTGGCGCCCGAACCGCAACCGCCGCCACCATCGCCACGGAAAGTACCCCAAGTGGCAAAGGTAGTGCCCTTACCACTGATCTGGGCATCGGCCAGCGCGTGAGTCCACATGCCGCCGGACTGGAAGATGTTGATCAGGCGGTAGGGCACGTGCCGGTCATTGCCCGAGGTCGGGATGCCGCCATCGCCCTGCGTGGGATAGTAAATCACGCCGTCCTGATTGCCGGCGCCGGTAAAGTCGGTGATGTAGGGCCAGGCCTTCACACCGTGGCCCTTGGATTGGGCGGCGGTCTTGGGGCGCAGCGTGCCGTTATCATTCTCGAACGACAGCGTGCCGTCTATGGTTTCGTGGCCGTTGAGCAGCGGGCTGCCCGCCGGAGTGTAGGCATAGAAGTCGGTATGGAAGATGGTGAGCATGCCATCGACCTTGCCGTAGCTGCTGCCATCCTTGCGCACGGCCAGCAATACGCCTTCCAGATCGTTCTCGTGCTCGCCGTCAAAAATGGTGTCCGACCAGTCGCGCGGGTGGAAGAAGGAATAATTGATGAACCAGTGGCTGCAGCTTTCCACCACGGAGTAATACATCGCCGCCTTGAGCGGGTAACGCGTGCGGTTATCCCAGTTGTTGATGCCGCTCCAGTCGCCATCATAATCAACCGCAGTCAGGTAGTCGGACGCAAAGTCGCTGCTGTCGGTGTCCTGATAGTGTACCGGCGCCCAGCGGTAGGCGAGTTCATCCAGCGTGGCGGCGCCAGCGGCAGTGCTCAAGGCCAGCAGTGTTGCGGCCAGCAAGAGGGTGGGCTTGCGGTTGTTCATGGTTGCTCCGGGTCGGGGTTGAAAGCACCCGGAGGCTAAAGAGCGGCCATTACATTGGCATGAGGGCTTTTCTAAGGTTTTTTGACGGCGCTTTCAATGGCTGTGCCTCATGCCAGAAATGGCCAAAAAAAACCGCCGGGCAAGCCGGCGGCAAACAGAGCGAGCAATCGGTTGTGCAGGCGTTACTTGGTCTTGGTCACGCGGTTGAGCGTGGGCACGGCCAGCGGTGAACGGGCCTTGATGTAGGCTTCCAGCGCGTCGATATCCTGCGCCCCCCCCAGTACGTTCTGGCCCTGGATCAGCACGGTGAAGTTGTCGCCGCCGGTGGCCATGAAGTTGTTCACGGTGATGCGGTAGGTGGCTGTCGGCGCAATCAGCACGCCGTTCAGCTTGATGCTGTTGGCGTCCACCTTCTGGCCGCCCGGTTTGCTGCTGTCCCAGCTGTAGGTAAAGCCGGCCGACGATTGCAGCACGCGGTCATACGGCTGGTTGTTGCTGTAGCCGGCAAACTGTTGCTCCAGCAGCTCCTTGATTTGTGCGCCGGTCACTGTCAGCGTCACCAGGCTGTTGCCGAAGGGCTGGGTGGTGAACAGCAGGCCGTAGGTGACGTTGCCGCTGGCATCCGGGGTGAGGTCGGCACGCACGCCGCCCGGGTTCATGAAGGCGATCTGCGCAGCGCCCAGCTTGGCATCGCTGGTGGCGGCCAGTTGGGCATCGGCAATCACGTCGCCCAGCAGCGATTCGCCGGCCGGGTTGACGGCCTTGGTGAGGGTGCCGCCGATTTTGCCGACGATGCGGTTTTCCAGCGGCTTCACCATGGCGTCGTACTTGTTGATCAGGTCGGTCTGCACCGCATCGCGTGCGACGTCATTGGTCACCACCACGTTGTTGGCGCTGCTCTTGATCACGTCGCGCGTAACCGGGTCGAGCTTGAGGTCGATTTCCGAAATCATGCGGCCATACTGGTTGGCGCTTGTCACCAGCTTGCCGTTGATCTGGCAGTTGTACGACTGGTGCGTGTGGCCGCTCACCACCACGTCGATGGCCTTGTCCATGCGGTTGACGATATCGACGATGGCGCCAGAAATGCCCTTGCACTCGTTGAACTGGCCGGTTTGCATGCCGCCTTCGTGCAGCAGCACCACGATGGCCTCGATGCCTTGTGCTTTCAGCTCGGGCACCAGCTTGTTGGCGGTGTCGGCTTCGTCAAGAAACTTCAGGCCGGCCACGCCCGACGGGGTGACGATGCTGGGGGTGCCCTTCAGTGTCATGCCGATGAAGGCCACCTTGATGCCGTTGAAGGTCTTGATGTTGTAGGCCGGGAACAGCGTCTTGCCGGTTTTTTCATCCACCACGTTGGCGGCGAGGAACTTGAACTTGGCACCGCTGAAGCTGGCTTTGCCCACGCAGCCATCGGTCTTGTGGCAACCGCCGTTCTGCATGCGCAGCAGCTCTTCGCTGCCTTCGTCGAATTCGTGGTTGCCCACGGCGTTCAGATCGAGGCCCAGTTCGTTCATGGCCTCGACGGTCGGCTCGTCATGGAACAATGCGGACAGCAGCGGACTGGCACCGATCAGGTCGCCGGCTGATACCACCACGTTGTTGGGGTTCTTGGCGCGCAGCGTCTTGATCCAGGTCGCCATGTATTCGATGCCGCCAGCCTTGACCGAGACGGTCTTGCTGGCATCGGTCGGGTCCGGCACGGTGACCGAGCCACCCGGCTTGAGGTTGCCGTGAAAGTCGTTGAACGAGAGCAGCTTGACCTCGACGGGCGCCGACGCCGGTTGCGGCGTGGGCGTGGCCTTGGTGGAAGGATTGCTGCTGGTATCGTCGCTGCTGCTGCCACCGCAGGCAGCCAGCGCGGCGGTAGTCAGCACTGCAGAAAGAGCAAGAAGTCGGAAGCGAGTCATGATGGTATGGACACGGGTTGCGAAGGACGGCTCCGATCTTGCTTACGATATATTGCATACCGATTAAGTTAATTGTTACAAGTGATGCAGGTCGATCTGCAGCTGTGGCATATGCTGGTGGGGTAGCAGAGCTGGTAAAGTCACCGCCTTGGCGATGGCCGATGTGGTGGAGAACATGGGAATGAATGGCACGCTGAGGGCCGCGCTGGGTATCGGACTGATCTTGCTGGTGGCCTTGCTGGGCGGCGTATTGACGCGGCAGCAAGGTGCCGGCGGTTACGAGAGCGGTGATTACCGCAGCTATTATTCCGACAGTGTGAGGGTGGTGTTGTATGGCACCGATTGGTGCCAGTATTGCGCCAGGGCGCGCGCCTATTTCAATGCCAAGGGCGTGGCCTGGCATGATCTGGATGTGGAAAAACAGCCGGCTGCCGCGCAGCAGTTCGAGCGACTGGGCGGCACCGGCTACCCGGTGGTGCTGATCGGCAACCGCAAGATCAGCGGCTTCGACCCCATCGAATATGATGCGGCGCTGGCTGCGCTGCAGGCTCCGCAAGCGGCCAACTAGGGCCTGTTAACACTTATTTCGCGCTTGCGCTGGGCCGCAAAGAGGTCAGCTACAAGGCACGCAACGCAGGCAATAACCGGTTATTGCCAAGGCGCGTAACGCCGTAGATGGCCTCTTTGCGGCCCAGCCCTGCGGGTTCGGGGTATTTCGGGCGGTTCGCTGCGTTGCAAACCGCTTGCGGTACCCGTACCGCGGCGCGTTCTGCGCCTTGCGCTCCATCCCGAACTACCCCGAACGCAAGCGTGAAATAAGTGTTAACAGGCCCTAGGGCATCATGCCGGGGCTGAGGCCGGAATGGCCTCGAACAGGTATTCCACCCCCAGCACTCTCACGCCCTGCGGGCCGCTCTCCAGAATGCGGCGTTCGTCCGACGCGCGAGCCAGCTCGCAGCGATAGCCTTGCCCGGCTGACCATAGCGCCAGCAAAGCTTGCACGACGGCTTCGCTCCGTTGCGGCTCGACAATGAAATCGCCCCATAACTGTTCGTGATGCCAGAGGCGTATGCGGTAACGCACCATGCGCTTGCTCCTTTGCGTTTGAGTCGGGTGAGTGCTGCTGCATGTTCACCAGTCCGGATTGGGGGCCTGGTTGCCGGGCAGGGCCGCCAGCCAGTTGCTCAGTACCTGCTGTGCCAGGGTGCGCAGGCGCGGGCCGGCTTGCGCCGCAGCCTGGCGCAGGCTGGCCGGGGCGATGCCGCTGGCGCGCAGCTCGCCGGTATGGCCAATCAGCCAGCGTTCGATGTCCTGCCAATCGGTTTCCAGATGAAATTGCAGCGCCAGCGCATGGTTGTCGATGGCGAACGCCTGGTGCGGGCAGCCGGCGCTTGCCGCCAGCAATGTGGCGCCGTGGGGCAGCGCAAACTGGTCGCCGTGCCAGTGCAGCACCGCCTCGCCCTGTAATGGCGCCAATGGTGAGGCACTGCCGGCATGGTTCAGCTTGAGCGGGGCATAGCCGATTTCACGTTGCGGCATGGCCATGACGGGGGCCCCCAGCGCACGTGCCATCAACTGCGCGCCCAGGCAGATGCCCAGTACGGGCGCGCGCCGATGCAGCTGCTTGCGGATGAGCGCGATTTCCTGTGCCAGCCACGGATAGTCCGCCGTATCGTTGGCGCCCAGCGGGCCACCCAGCACCAACAAGAGATCGTCCGGATTGGGCAATGCCTCCGGCAAGGGCGTGATGCCGGCATCGTATTGCTGCAGCCGGTAGCCATGCGCTGGCAGCAGTTCGGCCAGCAAGCCGGGGCCTTCGAAAGCCAGATGGCGTATGATGTGTGCGGTCTTGCTCATGGTCACTCCGGATGTGTGGTGAATGGGGTTGCCGTGGCCGGCGTCATTGCGCCAAGCCCGGCCAGAACAGCGCATCGGGCATGACACGCGGGCCGAACAGCGCTTGGCCGATGCGGACGGTGGTGGCGCCCTCGGCAATGGCCAGCTCGAAGTCACCCGACATGCCCATCGACAGCTCATCCAGTTGCATGCCGGCCGGGGCGATTTGCTGCAGGTGGTCGCGCAAGACGCGCAGGCCGGCAAAGCACTGGCGCACGGCCGGGACATCGCGGCTGTGCAGCGCCAGCGTCATCAGGCCGCGTACGCGCAGCGCGCTGTACGGGCGCAGCGCATGCAGGAAGGCGGCAGCATCTTGCGGCGCCAGTCCGAACTTGCTGGCCTCGCCTGAGGTATTGATCTGCACCAGCACGTCCAGCCCGCGCCCGGCCTGCTGCAGCCGCTTGTCCAGCTCCAGCGCCAGCGCCAGGCTGTCCAGCGCGTGGAATTCACTGGCAAACCGCACCAGCTGGCGTGCCTTGTTGCTTTGCAGGTGGCCGATGATCGCCCAGCGCAGGCCGTCGAGATCGGCCAGCTCCCGCGCCTTGGCACTGGCTTCCTGTATGCGGTTTTCGCCAAATTCACGCAAGCCGGCTTGCCACGCCAGCCGCACCCGTTCGGCCGGCCAGGTCTTGCTGACTGGCAGCAGGCGCACACTGGCTGGAGAGCGCCCCGCCTGCAGGCAGGCAGCGGCGATGCGTGCGTTGACGTCAGCCAGGTTGGCAGCGAAGTCTTCGGGGCTGATCGCCTCGCGCCAGACGGGCTCGACCAACGGTACAGCGGGTGCCAGGGCTGGGTGGTACACGGCAGAGCTCCTGCTGCGAAAACCATAGCCTGGGCGTAAACTGGTCCATAAAAAACAGCCAGTTCTGCTAAATTGACTGGTCCAGTTGCAAGGAGGTCAGCCATGTTGCGCCCCTGGTCGTTACGCGTGCCGTTGATGAGCCACACCGCGCAGGCGCTGCACCTGCAGTTATGCCAGCAGTTGATCGAGGACATCAGCGCAGGCCGCCTGGCCGCAGGCACGCCGCTGCCGGGTAGCCGCGAAATGGCGGCGCAACTGGGCATCAACCGTAAAACCGTGCAGCAGGCGTATGACGAGCTGGTGGCGCAAGGCTGGCTGGCGAGCCAGCCGCGCCGTGGCACTTTTGTCGCTGCGCGTTTGCCGGCCCCGGCCCCAGCGCAGCCGGGTGGCGTGCCGGCGCAGCAAGCCGAGTTTCTGCTGCATGCGCCAGTCATGCCGCTGCAGTCGTGGCAGACATCGCAACATGGCTTGTTTGCCGATGGCGAGCCGGATTCAAGGCTGATCCCTTTTGACTTGCTCGGCCGTGCCTACCGGCGTGCCTTGATCCGCAGCGCACGTGGCCGCATGCTGGGCTATGCCGATCCGCGCGGCACACCAGCGCTGCGCGAGGCATTGGCTGAAATGCTGGCCATGGAGCGCGGCCTGGCCGTCGGGCCCGAGCAGCTATGCCTGGTGCGGGGCAGCCAGATGGGCATCTTCGTGGCGGCCCGCGTGCTGGCACGACCAGGCGATGTGGTAGTGACCGAGCATTTGAGCTACCCGCCGGCCCGCGCGGCCTTTCGCGCTGCCGGCGCGCAAGTGATCAATGCAGCGCAGGATGAGGATGGCCTGTGCCCGGCAGCGCTGGCGCGGCTGTGCGAGGCTCACCCGGTGCGCGCGGTCTACCTCACGCCGCATCACCAGTTCCCCACCACGCGGCGCATGCCGCCGGCAAGGCGTTTGCAGCTGCTTGCGCTGGCCCGGCAATACCGTTTTGCCATTGTCGAGGACGATTACGACCACGAGTTTTCCTACGACCACCGGCCCAGCCTGCCCATGGCCAGCGGCGATGGCGCGGGGCGGGTGATCTATGTGGGCTCATTGTCCAAGGTGCTGGCCCCAGGCTTGCGCTTGGGCTATCTGGCTGCACCGGCCGACGTCATTGCGCGCTGCGCCGAAGAAATCATGCAGATCGACCGACAGGGTAATACGGTGACCGAGTTGGCAGTGTGCGAGTTGCTGTGCAATGGCGAGCTCAAACGCCACCTGCGCCGCGCCACCCGCATTTATCACGCACGGCGTGATCTGCTGGCGGGTTTGTTGCAGCAAACATTGGCCGACCACGCGCATTTCGAGCTGCCGGCAGGCGGGCTGGCATTCTGGCTGCAACTGCACGACCCGGCCGCACCGGCGCGGCTGGAGCGCGATGGGGCGCACTGGCACACTGCGCATCGCTTTGCCGAGGGCGAACCGGGTATTGCCGCGTTAAGACTGGGCTTTGGTCATCTCGACGAGAACGAGCTGGCTGGTGCCGTGCACAGGCTGGAGCGTGCGTTGCTGCCGGGTTAAGAGCCGCTAACAAAACCCTGTGCAGCGATGCTGGCAGGCACGCAAAACGCAGACACCACAAACCGCACGGCCAGTGAACGTAACGCCGCCAGCAGGGTTTTGTTAGCGGCTCCAAGCGTTATGCATGTACTGGCGCTGCTGCCTTGCCGGCAGGCTGCAAGGCAGCATCGCCACGCAGCAGCCAGCCAAAGCACGCCGTTGCGGCCAGCGCGCCACCAAGCTGAGCCAGCACGAAGCCACCCACATCCTGCGGGCGTATGCCGGCAAAGGTATCGCTTGCTGCACGTGCCAAGGTGACGGCCGGGTTGGCAAACGAGGTGGAGGCGGTGAACCAGTAGGCGGCCACGATGTAACAGGCAACGGCATAAGGCGTGGCCTGCGGGCGTTGCCGCGTGCTGCCGAAAATCACGGCCAGCAACCCGAAGGTGGCGACAAATTCGCTCCACCATTGCGACGGGCCGTTGCGCACATGCTGGGACGCTGCAAACAGCGGCAGATCGAACATGCCATGTGCGGCTGCTACGCCGCAAAATGCCCCCAGCACTTGCGCAGCCAGATAGCCCAGCGCGTCACCCCTACTCAGCTCGCCGCGCAAGGTGACCGCCAGTGTGACTGCCGGATTGAAATGGGCGCCGGAGATGCCGCCAAAAGTCAGGATCAGTGCGATCAGCCCGGCTCCGGTGGCCACGGCATTGGCCAGCAAGGCAAGGGCGACGTTACCGCCGGCCAGCCGCTCGGCCATGATGCCCGAACCCACCACCACCGCCAGCAGCATGGCCGTGCCCAGCCATTCGGCAAACAGGCGTCGTTGCAGGTTCATGCTCAATCCACCTCGAGCGCGCCAATGTCGCGCGCGGCCTGTACCAACGCCGCGCCGTGCAGTGCTTGATCCGGCAAGGCAACCAGAGCATCGATGCGGCGGCGAATCTGCAGGAAGATTTTCTCGAACGACGCGCGTTTTTCTGCCTCGGTGTCGCCGTGGGGGTCTTCGTAGCCCCAGTGCGCGCTGACGGGGTGGCCTGGCCATACCGGGCATACCTCGTTGGCCGCGTTGCCGCACACGGTGATGATCAAATCCATCTGCGGTGCGTCGGCGCCCTCGAAGGCATGCCAGCTTTTGGAGTACATGCCCGCAGTATCGAAGCCGGCCTGCTGCAATAGTGCCATGGCGTGCGGGTTGGGCTGAGTGCCCGGTTTGCTGCCAGCGCTGAAGGCGCGAAAGCGGTCGCCGCCCAGCAGGTTCAGCAGCCCTTCGGACATGATGCTGCGGGCAGAGTTGGCCGTGCACAGGAACAGCACGTTGATGGGGGAATTGCTCATGGCGGTCTCGTCAGGGTAAGTCAGCAGCAACCGCTGCCGGGGGCGCAACGTTGTGCGGGCGTGGTTTTGATGGCGGGTGCAGCGGGGGCACAGCAAGTTGTTCCGGCCACCTGGGCTTCCTGACGGAAGGTCGGGATGCTGCCCAGCGTATGAAAGCCTTCCCACGCGATGCCGGAAGGGTCGGTGATCCAGTGTTTGTCCGATTCGGCATAGCAGCAGCTTGTGCCCGGCTCGCTGACCGTGCTGATGTCAGCAGCCTGCAGGCGCTGGTGCAGTGCAGCCAGTTCGTCCGCGCTGTCCACTTGCAGGCCCAGGTGATCCAGCCCTGCGCTGCTACCGCGCTGCGAAATGGCGAAGTTCACGCGGGGATCATCCAACTGCCATTTGGCGTAGTCAGGGTGCTGGAGCGTCGGCGGGGTGTCGAACAGCGCGCTGTAAAAGCGGATGCTCTCGTCGAGCTGTTCAACCGAGATATGCACGTGGAAGCGTTTCATGCGGCAACTCCTGGCGGGAAAGTCAGTTGCAGGCGCCGTCGCAGCAGCCTGCGGCAGCGGGGATGCTGCACGGTGCGCCGTTACAGCAGTTTTCGGTCAGGAAAGACAGCAATTCATTCATCGCCGCATAGTTGGCCGAGTAGTAAATGAAGCGACCTTCCTGCCGCGTTCCTACCAGCCCGGCATGGGCCAGTTCCTTCAAGTGGAACGACAGGGTGGCCGGCGCAACGCCGAGGGCTTCGCCGATGCGGCCGACGGCCAAGCCTTCCGGGCCAGCCGTGACCAGCAAGCGAAAGATGCTCAGGCGTGTTTCCTGCGCCAGTGCGGCAAGGGTGGTAACAGCGACTTTTGATTCCATATTTCCATTTTTATGGAAATATGGAATCAATGCAAGTGCCTGTGTGTATCGAGCTTGCCGGGCCGACTGCGGATCAGCGGCTGGCGGGCACCCGGTAGCCCAGGTGCAGGCCAGCCTGCCACCGGGCAGTGCTGTGGCGTGTAGACCAGCGCATCGCTGTTACGACGCTAAAAGCCAGCCATGCGTTTGCTGCGGCCTATCGACCAGACTTGCGGCAGTGTGTCGTGCTTTAGCGGGCGGTGGCGAGTGACTCAGACATCAGTGAGAAGGGGGTGAACGACGTGGGCCGGCTTGCCATCAAGCGACCGGGTTTTGTTGCCATTGCTGCGCATGGTGCTGGATGAACGCCCATAGCCTGTTGGCCACCGGGCCGTGGGGCCGGTCACGGCGGCGGGCTGCAACCAGCTCGACGACACTGCCGGGCAGATAGTCTCCCGTAATGGCGTGCAATCGACCATCCCCCAACTCGGCGTCGATCAGGAATTGGGGCAGATGGCCCCAGCCCATGCCATGCAGGATGATTTCCTTCTTCATCAACAGGTCGGCCACCGTGCATTGGTGCGCCCCCTCGATGAGGAAATAGCTGCGCCGGGCCGAATGCGTGGCGGTATTGCGTATCACGCACTGGGTAAAGCTGCGCATCTGGTCCGGCGTGATGTCGCGCGAAGGGGGGAATGGCAGAAAGCCGGAGGCGACTACCGGCACGAAGGCAATTTCGCCCAGCGCCAGCCATTCCAGGCGCGGGTCGCTTTTATCCACGTGGTGCAGGATGAGATCTGCGTCGTCATCGAGCAGCCGCTCCTGCGGGCCATCGATAGCCTCGAAATGCAGGTCCAGTCGCGTGACCGGGCAGGTGGCAAAAAAGCGGCTGAGCAGCGCCAGCATGGAAGGGCGTGGGCAGACATCGCCGATCACCACGCGCAGCACGCTTTCTTCGCCCATGGCCAGTTGCGCGGCATGCGCCTGCAGGCTTTCCATTTCGCGCAGCAGGCTTTGCGCGCGCTGTAAAAAGGACTGCCCGGCGGCAGTTGCCTGCACCCGATATCCGCTGCGATCAAGCAGGTTCAGGTTGAGCTGACGCTCCAGCTTGGCCACGGCGGCAAACACGGCCGGATGAGAGCGGTGCAGCGCGGTTGCTGCCGACTGGAAACCGCCGGTGCTGACTACCGCAGCGAAGCACTGGAGTTCGTGCAGCGTGAAATCACTCATGTCAAATTTATCGACAAAGATGGTTTTATCTTTGTAATTTTTTATGGAGTGGATGGCAACTAAGCTTCGTCCGACTGTGCATGCACAGCATCAACTGACGACTTGAACAGGATGTGACGATATGGAAACCCGTTCCTTTTTCACGGCCGGAGACGGCTGCAAAATTGCGTATCGCTTCGACGGGCCGGCAGACAAGCCGGTGCTGCTGCTGTCCAACTCCATCGCGACCACGCTGGAAATGTGGGATGCGCAAATTGCTGGTCTGAGCAGGCATTTCCGCGTGCTGCGCTACGACATGCGCGGCCACGGGCAATCCGGTGCGCCGCTTGGCGCGTATTCGCTCGATCGCCTGGGCAGGGATGTGGTGGAGCTGCTCGACGGGCTGGACATTGCCCAGGTGCATTTCTGCGGGCTGTCGCTGGGCGGCATGGTGGGGCAATGGCTGGGCATCCATGCGGCAAACCGGCTGGATCGTTTGATCCTGTGCAATACGTCGGCCTATCTTGGCCCGGGTGATTCCTTCGATACGATGATCCACAGCCTTGCCCGGTCTGACGACATGACCGCCATGGCCGAGATGTTCATGACCAACTGGTTTCCGCCGGCCATGCACGCCGGGCAGCCCGAGCTGATCCAGCGTTTCCGCGATGGGGTGCTGGCAACCCTGCCGCATGGTCTGGCCGGCAATTTTGCCGCCGTGCGCGATATGGATTTGCGCCGCACCATCACGCTGATCGAACGGCCCACCCTGGTCATTGCCGGGCAATACGATACCGTCACCCTGGCCAGCCACAGCGAGCAGATCGCTGCCGCCATCCCTGGGAGCAGGTTGCTGGTGCTGCCAGCGGTGCATCTGTCGAATGTCGAATTCCCGGCGGCGTTTCTGGATGCGGTAGTGACGTTCCTGCAGCCCGGGAGCTGACTGGCGTACGAGGGGAATAAGCAAAAGAATGGCGTTTGCGGAGCAGGGCGGGTGCAAAAAAACATCGGCACAGTTTCCTGTGCCGATGTCCTGTTGCAAGGAACTACCAACTGCGCGTTACGGCAGTGCGTTCAGCGCGCTACGGGCCGGGACCGAGAAGTTGTAGTTGTCGTACTTGTCCCAGTTGATCGACCAGGTCATCACGCCACGATAGGCCGGATAGGCCTGGGCGGGCTTGATGGTGTCGCAACCGGTGAGCTGGGTCAGGCAGGTCAGGGCGTTCTTGACCGTTGCCGCAGTCACGAAGCCACGGGCGGCTGCGTAGTTGTCGCTTGGCACGCCAAAGGCGACCTGATCCGGGCGCAGACCCTTGAACTCCCAGCCCGTGCCGTAGTTGGCCTTGAAGCCTTCGATCAGCATCAGGCTGCCACCCACCAGCGCGTCTACGGTGCCTTCGTTCACGCTGCGGCCGTCTGTGTAAACGAAGCTGCCGTTGTTGTAGTACTGCACGTGCAGCACGCTCAGCTCATCCCGCAGGCCGTCGATGATGGGCAGGTAGGCCCCCCAGATACCGCTGAGGGCGACATAACCACCTTGCACGTAAGGGTGCTCCGGCGCCATCGACAGATAGAAGCCTGCACCTACCTTGGCCTTGAGTTGCTTGACGGCCTTGACCAGGTTGGCCTGGATGGCTGCACCGGCGGTGACACCGCTGCCGCTTTCCAGATCAAGGTCGATGCCGTCCAGGCCGTACTTGGTGATGATGCCGTACAGGCTGTCGACGAAGTTGGCAACGTCGCTGTCGGTGTTGAGGGTCACCGAGCCATCCTGGCCGCCCAGCGACAGCACCACTTTCTTGCCCTTGGCGCGCTTGGCTGCAATGTCGGCAATGAACTGCGCTTCGCTACCCGCGCTCGGGTCGAGATGGAAGGCGACGCTGCCGCTGCCGGCGTTTTCGGCAAAGGCCAGCACGATCACATCCCAGTCATCCGACACCTGGCTGATCGGGAAGGTCGGGCCGGAGGCGTTGGCAAAGTTATGCCAGTAACCGATCAGTTGATGCTTGGCCGAGCTGGCAGCAAATGCGGTCAGCGGGCTGAGCACGCAGCTGGTGCTGCTGGCGTTTTCGCACAGTTGCACCTGGTATTGCGCCGGCAGGCTGCCCACATTGGCAGTCAGGCTGCCGCCATAGGCGCTGACTGGCACATCTGCAGTCGCCATGACGGTCGACGAGGTCGTGATGGTGATGCCGTTTTCATTGAGCACACGCCAGTAACGTGGCACCAGGCCCGACAGCGCGCTGGCATTCACGCTCCAGCTCACGTTCAACTGACCGGCGGCGGGCGATTTTGCCTGCAGGTTGTTGAAGCTGACCACGTCGCCAGCAGGAACCAGTTTGCCGCACGGATAGGCCGGGTCGCCCATCACTACCTTGTAGCCAGGCAGCGGCATCACGGCCGGGCACTGGATCGGCGTGGGGGTGACGGTCGGTGTCGGCGTGCTGGTCGGAGTGGGGGTAACTACGCCGTTGAAGGAAAGCGTCACAATACTGTCCGCGCAGCGTGCGAACGTTTTGTCGCACACCTTCAGGGTGTAGGGGCCCGCTGCATTCAGCGTGTTGATCGAGCCATTCCCACCGTAATAGGCCTTGTTATTGACGAAGTCGTCACCGATCGAAATGGACGAACTGGAATAAACCGCGATCCCGCCAGGCAGTGCGACATACCAATTGGCCGGAGCGAAACCCAGTACGCTGGATTCCGCGCTCCAGCTCACGCTGGCCGAACGAGGCCCGGTTGCCGTCAATGACCAGTTGATTGCAGTGAGGGTGCCGTTGGGCAGCGGATACGGGATCTGGGTGGGGACTGGTGTCGCCGTCGGTGTGGGTGTGGCCGTCGGGGTTGGTGTCGTGGTCGGCGTCGGGGTGATCGACGGGCGCTGGGTCGGCAGGCCGTAGATATGCACAACGAAGTTGCGCAACTGGGTGCTGGCGTTGCCACGGTCATCGGTTGCGGTCACGCTCATCACGTGGTTGCCATCCATCGGGCCCCACTGGAACGAAAACGAGGCAGCGTTGACTTGCTGGACCAGCTTGCCGTCGATGGAAACGCTCATCGATTTCACGGTGCCACCAGCCTCGCTGGCGTTGCCGGTGAACGAGATCGGGAAGAAGACATCGCCGTAGGAGAATGTCTGCCCCTCGGTGGGCGAGGTGATGTTGATCACCGGCTGGCCAGCGCAGGCGCCAAGATCATTCCAGGGTTGACCATCGCCGGTGCTGCTGGCCGGTACGTTACCTTGTGTCCACCATTTGGCCGCGTAATTGCGCCCGTTGTACGTCACCGTTGCGCCAGCGGTATAGGCAGTACCGCTTAACCAGTCCGCGTAGCAGGCAGGGCCGCCGGGCATGCCGGGCGTGGGTGTTACGGTCGGTGTCGGCGTGCTGGTCGGTGTTGGGGTTATCGTCGGCGTGGGGGTGAGCGTTGGCGTAGGCGAGGTGGTTGGCGTCGGGGTCGGCGTGATATACGGCGTCATGAAGCAAACGCCAGCGCCGGTATCCAGCGACTGCCAGATTGCGGTGCCCAGCCCTGGGGCATTGCTGCCAATGGCAACATTGGCCACCTTGGCGCCATAAATGTGTATGCAGGTCTCGAAAGTACTGCCACTACGCGTGGTAACACAGCTACCAACAGGGTAGGTCTGACCAAGTTGCCATGCCGGGCTTTCGTAATTGCAATTGAAGGACGGCGGAGTTGGCGTCACGGTGATTACCGGGGTCGGTGTTCCGCTCGGGGTTGGCGTTGGGGTCGGCGTGGGCGTCGGGGTAAAGCTGCCGCCCAGATCCTGCCACAGGGTCGGTGTGGCCGGCGGGTTCCAGTTGGTGCCGACATAGGCGGTATGGGTAACCAATGCCTTGTAGTCGTGGCCGTTGTAGCTCACTACCGTGCCGGCGGTATAGGTATTGCCTTCCTGCCAGGCCACTGCCGCCAGTGCTGCCGGCGCCCAGATGGCCGCCAGCAGGCTGAGCGTGGCCAGCGCCGCGTTGCTGCGGCGCAGGGCTGACTTGCTTTGCTGCATTTCTGTCTCCTCGCATCCTCTGGTGCCTGGTTATGTGCTGGCCCGGGATGTCATGCGTTGTGAAAGCGCCGCCAGGCGCGTGCGGTGTGCACGACGCGCGGTAGCGCGAGGACTATTGCATCGACAGTGTGTCAGGAGCAAGCAGGGGGAGAGTCAGTTCACAAGCTGCATCATGATTTAATGAAATTTGTTGAAATTTCAAAAGCTTATGCTTGGCGTCCGGGCCGGGGCCATTTCACGAATGGTTGGCTGAAACAGGTGCCTGGTGCCCACGGATTCACACTTGGGGGACGAGCGCGGTGGCCGTGTGATTCAACATTGCTGCGTGCGCTTTCATTGCTTACCATGCTGAAAGCAATGATCTCGACGTATCTGCCGTGGTGTCGGCATGTCAATCAGGAGGGGCGCTTGTCCATTTCGCGGGAAAACCGGCCTGCCGGTCTGGTGTTGTTCACCCTCTATTTTTCGCTCACTGGCCTGCTGTTGGCTGGCTGGGGCTGCTGGGCGCTAGTGCTGGGCACGCAGCCGTGGCTGGGTGATCGCGTGTTGCTGACATTGTTGTTGGCCCTGTTCATGGGCATCGTGCAGCTGGCACAAAGCTATGGTTTGTGGACGCTGCAACCCTGGGGGCGGCAGCTCACCCTCAGCCTGTCGGCGCTATCGGCCGTCTATACGGTGCTGGTCTGGCTGCGCGTGCTGGGCGTCGGGCCGTTTCCGCCATCGCCAATTCTGCTGGTGCTTTCCCTTTTGTTGTCGCTGGCGGCGCTGGTCTATTTCAACCTTGCCCCCGTCAAGGCTGCCTTTCTGAGTGATAGCGAGATGCAGGCCAGGCAGTTCATTGATGGCGAAGGCATGCGCGGCGGGGACCAGGATATTTTGAATCGCAGGTACTGACCATTTCTGGAGCCGAGGATGTGGCGGTCTTATCAGTGGATCTCTGACAACTTGACCTTTGACTTGCGGGTCAGTGATGACGAATTGAGCCGGTTCATCGTTGCCTTGTACCTGTTTTGCGTCGAATTGAACCTGAGTGGTGCGGGTATTTATCTGGACCGATATTCAGCTGATGAATTGCCAGTCGTGCGCACCTGTTTTGAAAAGCATCAGTTGGTTGAAGGACTTGCTTGGCTGGCCTCGTTGGATGCTGCATACGGTATGCCGATTCAGGTAACGAAATCCGAACGTGAGGATTACATTTTTTCGTCTGAGGCCGTTATGGAGAGACTGGAAAATTTTGACGAAGAAAATCGCGCTACGCTGGTTAATCTTCTGCCGAAGGTAGAGGCGCTGCTTGATGAACTGGTAGCGCTAAGGCAGGGAGGCATTTAGCTTCCCGTCTTGCACCCGCAAGCAACTGGCTGCTACCGAGGGCGACGTACAACGCCAGGGTTTTTTCCTCTATAGCGGGGCTGGCATGCTGCGCCGCCAGCATGGGCTTTGCGGTACAATCGCGGGTTTTGATTGCCGCATACCGGAGACGTGCCCATGCACCAGTCCACCCTCATTCAGGATCTGAGCGATCGCGGTTTGATCGCGCAGTCGACCGACCTTGCCACGCTGGACGAACTGCTGGCCAAGGAGAGTGTGACGCTGTATTGCGGCTTCGACCCGACGGCAGACAGCCTGCACATCGGCTCGCTGGTACCCATTCTGGTGCTCAAACGCTTCCAGCTGGCTGGCCACAAGCCGATTGCGCTGGTCGGCGGCGCCACCGGCATGATTGGCGACCCAAGCTTTAAGGCCACCGAGCGCAAGCTCAACACCCCGGACGTAATCGCCAGCTGGGTGGGCAAGATTCGTGACCAGGTTTCGCCGTTCCTGAGCTTCGAGGGCAGCAATGCCGCTCTGATGGCCAACAACTATGACTGGTTTGGCGGCATGGGTGCGCTGGAATTCCTGCGTGATGTCGGCAAGCACTTCTCGGTCAACGTGATGATCAAGAAGGAATCGGTGCAGCAACGCATCAGCCGCGAAGACCAGGGCATCTCGTACACCGAGTTCTCCTATGCACTGCTGCAGGGCTACGATTTTACCGAGCTCAACCGCCGCCATGATTGCAAGCTGCAGATCGGTGGCTCGGACCAGTGGGGCAACATCACTGCCGGTACCGACCTCACTCGCCGCCTGAACCAGCAACAGGTATTCGGCCTGACCTTGCCGCTGGTGACCAAGGCCGATGGCACCAAATTCGGCAAGACCGAATCGGGCACCATCTGGCTGGATGCCAGCAAGACCTCGCCCTATGCGTTCTTCCAGTTCTGGCTGAATACCGCCGATGCGGACGTGTACAAGTTCCTCAAGTTCTTCACCTTCCTGCCCGTGGCCGAGATTGACGCCATCGAGCAGGCCGACAAGGAAAGCGGCAAGAAGCCGGAAGCACAACGCATCCTGGCCGAGCAGATCACCCGCATCGTGCACGGCGAGGCTGCCGTGGCTGCTGCGCAGCGCATCACGCAAAACCTGTTCAGCGACAGCCTGGCTGCGCTGACCGAAGATGACTTTGCCCAACTGGCGCAGGACGGCATGCCCAGCGTGCAACTGGGCCGCGATGTAGCGGGCCTCGTGGATGCGCTGGCCAACTCGGGTCTGGCCAAGTCCAAGACCGAAGCACGTACCTTCATCCAGAGCGGCGCAGTCACCGTGAACGGCGGCAAGGTTGAAGCGCTGGACTACAGCGTTGGTGATGATGCGCGCCTGTTCGGCCGCTACACCTTGCTCAAGCGCGGCAAGAAGAACTATGCGCTGGTGGTGTGGCAGTAAGGTTTTTCTCCTTGCGGCAAGCGCGTGCAGTAGAAAAGAGCCACCTTCGGGTGGCTTTTTGTTTGCTGCTGCCAGGTATTTGGCCTTTTGAGTAGAGCGGCGAATCAGGGTCATGTGGCAACAAGATACAAGCGGGTATCGAACTGGTTACACAATGTCATCGACATGCAACCGGAGCGCAACATACGCCCCCTAAGCTGCGCGGCTTTGACACCTGCCTGAATCGGCAGGGTCGCCCACCTCAACGGAGACTGCCGTGCCCATTCGTTCCCGTACTACCCGATTCGGCGCGCTTGCCAAGCGCGCGTTGCCCGTCCTCGGCCTGATTTCGCTTGCGGCCCTGACCGGCTGTGCCGGCGATGGCAGTGACTCGAGCACCAATAACAACGTCGTCCCGCCCAGCACCAAGTTCAGCGTGGCCGTAATCGGCGACATGCCCTACGGCGGCAGCCAGACCGACACGGCAGAATTCAACGCCAATCCGGCGTTCATCTCGGCAATCAACAGCGATGCATCCGTTTCGATGGTGCTGCACGCCGGCGACATCCACTCCGGCAAGCAAAACTGTACGCAGGCCTACAACCAGTCGATCCTGAACCAGTGGTCTGCGTTCAAGGTGCCGATGGTGTACACGCCGGGCGACAACGAGTGGGCCGATTGCCACAAGAAGAAGGAAGGCGGCGGTGCCTACAATGCCACCACTGGCACGATCGATTACGTTATCGACTCCACCACCGGTATCTGGGCCGATTACGCCGGTGGTGATCCGGTCGCCAACCTTGATCTGGTGCGGGCGATTTTCTTTGCCACCCCGGGCAAGACCCCGGGCGTTGCCATGAGTGTGCATACGCAGGCGCAGGAATTCGATGCGGCACACCCGACCGACAGCAACTATGTCGAGAATGTCTGGTTCGAGAAGAACGGCGTGCTGTTTGCCACCGCCAATATCCCGGGCGGCAGCAATAATGGCACCGACCCATGGTATGGCGTGCCCGCGATGAGCCCTGCGCAGGCGCAGGAAGTCAGCAATCGCAGTGGCGCAACCCTGCGCTGGCTGGACAACGCCTTTGCCAAAGCGACCGCCAATGGCGACAAGGCCATGGTGCTGATGCTGCAGGCCGACATGTGGGATCTGGATGGCGGCGCCATGACCGACCTCCACCTGACCGAATACAAGCAATACATCGACAAGATTGCCGCGCAGGCTGCCGCGTATGGCAAGCCGGTGCTGCTGATCAATGGCGACTCGCACATTTATCGTTCTGACAATCCGCTGGTCAAGGGGGCTGCCTGCGCGATCGAAGTACCATCCACCACGGGCAGCAAGTCTGCAAAAACCATCTCCTGTGCCGATAGCGCGGTCAATGGCGTGTTGAAGGGTGCAACCGTGGTCGATCCGTACAGCATCGTGCAGGTAAAGGGTAATCCGGCCTATGTGCCGGCCTACAACGTCAGCAATTTCCATCGCATCGTGGTGCATGGCAATGCGACGGTGGCCGGCACCGACAAGGAATACGTCAATCTGACCATCGATACCAGCGTCAATGCAGCCGCGAGCGACAACGCATTCGGCCCGTTCTCGTGGAAGCGTGTGCAGCCGTGATCGGCTTCCAAGCTGAATATTGATCCGCCTGTACTGGCGGATTGGTAACAAGGCCGCCTTAGGCGGCCTTGTTTGCGGCTGGATCAGGGTTCCAGAGTGGTTGATATGACCGTCGGCCTTGGCAAGCCAATGTTACCGCTTGGGCAGAGCCTTTCGATGTACCAGTCGAAGTCAACTGCAGTGCCATTTTCTGTCCAGCGTTTTTTCGCAGCGTAAGTGTAAGCATCGACCCGGCTGGCATCATTCGTGTCGATATCAAAGTTCAACTCATATGTGTTCAACTCGCCCAGCGGATCAGGCCCGACTTGCCAAGCGCTCAAAAGTGCATGGCTTCGCGTCGCAGTCAGTTGCTCAAGCCGGGCGTGCGCTTCGGCAAAAGGAACCGTTACTTCCTTATCTGCCAGGGCATCCCAGTAGGTGAATTGACCATCCCAATCAAAACGCCAGCCCAGGCAAGTAAGATAGTTAACCAGTGTCAGGGGCGTGAGCAGGTAGGGAAACTGCAGGGAAATCGTGGCTGCGCGGCTCATGGTTGATTGACGTGGAAAGGGGCACCAAAGTATATGCTGCTGTGGGTGTCGAGCACTGCGACCAGTTTCAAGCGGTAATCTCGATCCGGCAGCCATCCGGCGTGGCAATCACGGCTTCGTAGAAGCCGTCGCCCGTAGTGCGCGGTGCGGAGAGCAGCAGACCATCGTGATTGCAGCGTGCGGCCAAGGTATCGACGGCGGCGGCATCGTCCAGCGCGATGGCGAGGTGGTCCCAGCCGGTGTGCTCGCCCGGTGCGGCATCATCCAGCCACGGGCCGGTCATCAGTTCGATCTGCGCCTGCCCGCCGGGCAGGGTGACAAAGCGCGAGACAAAGCCGGGACGGCGCTGGCTGTGGTAGGGCGCCCCCACACTGGCGTTGAAGTAGTGCTGCCAGAAGGCGGCGGCCCCATCCAGATCACGGGTCCACAGGGCGATATGGGCGAAATGCATAGGGTTCTCCTTGCTGAGGTCAGCTGGCCAGTCGGGTTTGCGCACCGGCATGGGCCAGCGCGGTCAACTGCTCGGGCGAGGTGTCGTGTTCGAGGATCAGCTGGCTGATGCCGGCCCAGTCCGCCACGTGATGTGCGGCGCGGGCGGCCAGTTTGGCCTGGATCGCCAGCACGATGCGCTGCCGGCTGGCGGCCAGCAGCGCGCGCTTGAATGTGGCATCGGCCAGCGTGCTGGCCCAAACGCCACTTGTGGCTTCAATTGCGCAGGCACCAATAAAACAGCGATCAATGCGCATGCGACTGACTGCCTGTACTGCGCTGGCATCCACGCAGCCCCCCACCAACGGGTCTACTGCACCGCCAAGCAGGATCAGTGGCAATTCGGGCCGGCGCAGCAGGGCGGCGGCGATATCGACCGAATTGGTGGCGATGGTCAGTCCCTGATCCTCGGGCAAGGCATCGACCAGCGCGAGGTTGGTGCTGCCATTGTCCAGAAACAGCAGCTCGCCCGGCTGGATGCCTTGTGCCGCATGCTCAGCCAGTGCGGCCTTGCGCGCCATATCGCTATGCATACGGGCCGACATGGGCATTGCGGCCGGCGAGAGGGGCAGTGCGCCGCCATAGACGCGCCGGCAGCGCCCCTCGGCCGCCAGCGCACGCAGGTCGCGGCGGATGGCATCTTCGGACACCGTGAATTCGGCAGCCAGTTCGGCTGCGACTACAGGCTGCCCTGCAGCCAGCCGGCCGGCAATGACGTCGCGCCGGGCAAGAGGGAGATCGTTTTGCATGGTTGCATGTTAATGCATGATTTTTCTAAAAACAATGTGCATAAATGTGCATTTTTTTGCTTGGTGATGCACGGTTATTCTCGCGAATGCATGATCAGGGCGGTAGCGTGCCGGGTGGCAGGTGTAGTGTGGGGCCGCCGTTGCGGTGGCACAGTACGTAGCGCATCTCGGCCACAAAAGCGGTCCACGGTAGCAACAAGGTAGGGCGGGCATCGTTCTGCAAGGGATTCAATTCCGCACCGCTGCCATTGTCGGTGCCGTAGAAGGCCGGTGTGCCGCCGTGCAGGATGCCGGCCTGGCAATCGGCCGAAAAACTGCGTGCGATAGTGCGGACCAACTGACCGTTTACCGCACGGAACGGGGGCTGCAGCCGGATCAAAAAGCTGGCCTGCGCCTGGTTAGCTTCGTTGGCATGGTAGGAGGCCGGGTCGAGATACAGCCCGCCTTGCTCGCGGTCGGCACGCAACAGTACCCATGCCGGCTGCGCGGCGCTGGCCGCGCTGGCGAACAAGCAAGTCAAGAGTGTGATTTTGCGCAACATGGCCCCTCTGCGGTCGGGCGGTGGCTGACCCGCGCCATTGCAAGCATACGCCGTCGCGGTGACGGTAGCGCAATCAGCGGCGCGTCACCTGCACGCGGTCGAAATGACCTTCAGCATCAATGGCGGTGATATCGTGGCGGCCGGTTTGCTCCAGCTTGATCAGCTGCGTGTCGTTGCCGCGGCTGATGGCAATCAGCACGCCGTTCACCAGCCAGTTCACCGGGCCATTGCCGCCGCGCGTGGCCAGCCGCAGCGTCGGCACCGGGCTGCCGGGCGTTGCAGCAATGATTTCTCCGCTGATGGCACCCAGTATATGCAAGGGTTCGCCCGTGCCCGGATCGCCATGGCAACCCGGCGCCCAGGCTGGCGGCTGATAGCGTTCGCGCGTGGATTGGTCCAGCCAAGGTTCCAGCAGCACCGGCCAGCGGGCAGCGTTGACTTCGTGATAGGGCAGGCGGGTGCAATCGCTGTTCACGCGCAGGCCACTGCGATTATCTGCCAGCCATTGGCGGCGCTGATCGGGGGCATCGTGCTCGCCGGGCAGCGTGGGGGGCGCGGTCTGGTTGAGCAGCCAGGCGCTGCGGCGCAGCTGGCAGACCATGGGGTCGTCGCCCCCGGCCAGCCGGCCCTCGGGCCAGCAGATGGTGCCCTGGCTGACGCTGGCCGGTTGTACACGGCTGCGGCTGGCTGCCGGCATGGGCAGGCCGTCGAAAATGTTCTGTAGCAGCGGTGCGGCGATATTGGCGCCGTAGAAGCCGGGGTTGGGCGTGCCATCCGGGTTGCCGATCCAGATGCCGACGGTATAGCGATCATTGACACCCACGGTCCATGCATCGCGAAAGCCATAACTGGTGCCGGTTTTGTAGGCCACGCCGCGCCGGTCTGCGCGTACGCCGACGGCTTTGGCAGTCAGCCCGCCGCCCTCAAGGATGTCGCGGATGATGAAGGCCGCGCCGGGGCTGAGCAAACGGCGCTCGACCTTGGGGGCATCGGGCGTCAGGCGCGGCTGGCCGGCCATGCCGTTGCGCGCCAGCGCGCTATAGGCGCCGACCAGCTCTTCCAGCGTGGTGCCGGCGCCCCCCAGAATCACGCTGAGGTTGGCACTGGCGCCACGCGGAAACACCATCTTGAGGCCGCCGTTGTGCAGCCGGGCAACAAAACGTTCCGGTCCCAGATGGTCCAGCACCTGCACGGCTGGCACATTGAGCGAGCGCACCAGCGCCTCGGAGGCGCTGACCGGCCCGGAAAACGCCTGCCCGAAGTTGCCCGGCGCATAGCCGTGGAATGATTGCGGGGCATCGATCAGCAATGATTCGGAGTGAATCAAGCCATCATCCAGCGCCATGCCGTACAGAAAGGGCTTGAGCGTGGAGCCGGGCGAGCGCTGGGCGCGTACCATATCCACCCACGGAAAACGCGTCGGGTCGCCAAAATCGGCCGAGCCGGCATAGGCCAATACGCTGAGGTCACGGTTATCCATCACCAGTGCGGCGGCTGATACATGTGGCGGCAGCAGGTTGGCGCGATCAAGCAGCAACAGCTCCACCAACCGCTGTGCATCGGTGTCCAGGGTGGTGTTGACGATGGCCTGACCGGGGCGCTGGTCGTGCACGCGTTGCGCCAGCAGCGGGGCCAGGCGTAGTTCGCGGCCGCGCAGCACCACCAGCGGCTCGGTCAGCGCTTCGTTGATGGTCTGTTCGGGCCAGCGGCCACGCATGCGCTCGACCACCTTGTTGCGCGCGGCCTGTGCCTCGGCACGGAAGCGGTCCGGCCGCAGCCGGGACGGCATTTGCGGCAGTACCGTCATCAGCGCAGCTTCTGCCGGCGTCAGGCGCAACGAGGGCTTGCCCAGATAGGCGCGGCTGGCGGCCTCGACGCCCTCCAGCACGCCGCCCATGGGCGCGTAGTTCAGGTAGATTTCCAGAATCTGCCGCTTGGAATAATGCAGCTCAAGTTGCAGCGCGCGCAGCATCTGGCGCAGCTTGCCGCCGAAGGAGTGCGGCACCGGATCGACGATGCGCGCCACCTGCATGGTGAGCGTGGAGCCGCCGGACACGACGTGCCCATAGCGTATCCACTGCCCCACCGCGCGTAGCAGTGCGAGCGGGTTGATGCCGGGGTGCCACCAGAAGCCCCGGTCCTCGTAGCGGATCAGCGCTTCGACGTATTGCGGTGATACCTGATCGTAGCGCACCGGGTAGCGCCAGACATGCTGCGCATCGGGAAAGGCGCGCAGCGGCGTGCCGTCGCGCGCCAGCACCACGGCGGCAAAGTCCTTGCCGTGGCCGCGCTCGGGCAGCGGGAACAGGCGGTCCAGCACCAGCACCAGTACGATCAACAGCAACAATGCGCCCAGTACGCGCCGCGTTGCGCGCGAACGCGGCTGCAGCCGCCGTGCCACGGCGGCCAGCCTGCCCCAACGTCCCGTCATTGCTGCGCTGGGGCTGCCGCCGGCGGAATGCTGTCCGTTTCCGACTTAACCGGCGCTTTGCGTGGTGCGTTGGCGTCTTCCACCTGCAAGGTGCCCGGTGCGGCGCTGGCTGCATGGGTTTGCGGGTCGTACATGTCTTCGATCAGGCTTTGCGGAATGACGAACTTGCCTGGCGTGACCACGCGTGCGCGGTAAAACAGCCGCAGGCGGTCGTTCCACCAGCTGCCCAGCCGCACTGCGGCCACGAAGCGGTCATCGCGGAATTCCACATGCACGATGCGCTGGTCGGCCATGGCATCGACCGGGTTGGCATCGTCGATCTTCACCGCATCGCCTTTCTCGCCCTGGATCAGATGGGTGTTTTCGATTTCCAGCCCGGCCGGTACACGGTCAACGATGAGCGCATTGGGCATGAAACGGTTGGCATTGGTCAGCACTTCCACCCAGATGGTCTGGCCGGTCTTGAGCGTAGGGTTGTTGCCCAGCGGCTTGCCGTCAGCGGTGAAATACTTGCGCTCGATGCTCAACCCCGGCGTGGAGTCACTGACCTGACGCGGATGGCCGACGGCGCTCATCACCACGAACAGCGCCTTGCTGCCGGTGTTTTTCAGCGTATAGCCTTCGCCGCTGGCCTGGGGCAGAGCACGGTATTGCGCGGTCTTGCCGGTCAGTTCGGCATCTTCGGCGCCGGACAAGGTGGCGCTCCAGCTGTCACCCTCGCTGCCTTCCAGCCGGCGGGCGGCCAAGAACAGCGCCATCTGCTCCTGCGTGCTCAGATAGCGGCGCGATTTGCTCAGCTCGGCCAGATTGCCCAGCAGCTTGCCGCTGCCGGCGCTGTTGAGCTTGTATTTGTCCAGCAGCAGCCAGCTCATTGCGGCATCGCGCAGGTCGCTGCCGTAGTCATACCAGTACGAGGCGTTGATGCGCGACTTGGCCAGCGCTTCACTGATGGCGGTCTGTGCGCGCGGCGCATCGCCCATCAGTTGCAGCGCAACGCCCAGTTGCACCAGCGACAGCGCGCTGTTGGCATTGCCGCGCACCTCGAACAGCTGGCGCAGCGTGCCCAGCTGGATCTTGCGATCCTGCGCCAGCACCAGCGCGCCTTGCGCCAGTGCTTCAAAGTTGCGGTTGCGGTAGTCCCAATAGGTCTGCCAGTTGCTGGCGCCGTTCCAGTTGCTGCCCTTGGTCGGCAAGGTGGCAATACCGGCCGGCATTTGTTCCTGCAGATAGCCGATGGCCTTGTCATACATGGCCTGCGGCGGGGCAAAGCCTTGCTCGCGCGCATCCTGCAGGAAGCGGGTGACGTAGGCGCTCAGCCAGTAATCATGCGCACTGGCATCACCCCACAGGCTGAAGCCGCCATTTGGTGCCTGATAGGCACCCAGCTTGGCAAACGACTTGTCCAGCACCGCTGCGCGCTCGGCGCGGGTATAGCTCTTCACGCCGTATTGCTTGGCGGCCGCTTCATCAACAAACAGCCACGGATAGCTGGAGCTGGTGGTTTGCTCGGCGCAGCCATAGGGATAGTGCAGCAGGCCCTGCACCGCATCCTTGGCATTCAGCGGCGGCAGTGCGCTCAGCATCAATTGCGTGCTGCGGCCCGGATACCAGCTGGCTGCATCGGCATGCTTGAGTGTGATGCTCTCGCCTGGCGGCACGGCAAAGACCGAGGTGGTTTGCTGTGGCGGGGTGGGGGCTTCGACTTCCAGCGCGAAGTGGCGATCCAGCGCGATCTTGTTGCCTTCCACCTGCACGCGCAGGTCAACCAGACCCGGTGCGCCGCTGGCGGCAACCGCAAAGCGCAGCGTGGCTTTTTCCTTGTCCTTGAGGGTGGCCGCTTGCGGTGCGCCGCTCAGCGTGAGGCCATTGCCCGCCGTCACGGTAATCTTGAGCGCCTGCGTGCTGCCCGACATATTGTGCAGATCAAGCGCCAGCGTGGCGTTGTCGCCCAGCGCGATGAAGCGCGGCGTGTTCATTTCCGCGATCATCGGCGCGGCAACGACCATGGAGCGCTCGGCCGCGCCGAACTGGTCCGGCGCGCTGACCACGGCCATCAGCCGCAGCCGGCCGTTGAAGTCCGGCAGCTTGAGCGGCACCGTGGCATTGCCCTTGGCATCCAGCTGTACCGGGCCGCTGAACAGGTCGACCAGCTTCACTTTCTGCGGCGACTTGGGCGGCTGCTTGAGCGATGCATCGCCACCAAAGCGCAACTTGCCCTTCTTGCCGGCCATTTTCTCGATCAAGCGGCCATAAATGTCGCGCAGCTCGGTGGCATAGCGCAACTGGCCGAAGAAAGACTGGAACGGATCGGGCGTCTTGAAGCTGGTGATGTTGAGGATGCCTTCATCCACCGCAGACAGCGTGACGATGGCTTTCTGCCCCTGTGCCGCTGGCACCTTGATCTGCACCGGTACGGTGGTTTCCGGCAGCACCTTGTCCGGCGCAGCCAGATTCACCGCCAGCTTGCGTTTGCTGCGATCCAGCGCCAGATGCACCAGCCCCAGCGCACGTGTGGGCGTGACCAGATCGCCGGCATTGCCCGGCCGCAGCACGGTGACGGACACATACATGTCCTGGCGCTTCCAGCTGGCATCGAGCGGGATGTCGAGCTGCTGGCTGTCGCTGTCGATATGGATGCGCTTCATCCACAGCAGGCGGTCTCCTTCGACGGCGACGATGGCCTCGCCACGATGCGGGGCGGCAATGGTCAGGTGGGCGGTATCGCCATCCTGGTAGGACGGTTTGTCGAGCTTGAGCGCGACACGATCAGGGCGCACGCCATCGGATTGGTCACGCTGGGCCGACCAGCCGGCATAGAAACGATAAGCTGCGCTGCCGGCAGCGCCCGGTGTACCGACTTCGACGCGGTAGCGGCCGTATTTCACCGGCAGCTTGAGCGTGGCGGCCTTGCCGGCAGTGATGTCCACGCTTTGCGTGGTGATCAGCTCGCTGCTTTCGACGAAGCCGGAGTTCCAGCCGCGCTGGTCGTCATAACGCCAGTACCAGTCGCGGTTTTCGCGGATCAATCGTACCGGCACGGCACGATGGCCGAGCAGGCGGGCGTCGGCATTGGCCAGCACCACGTCGAATTCGGCCAGCGCATCTTCCGACACATAGTCGTTGCTGAACTTGGGGCGTACGCCATACAGCGCGTCGCTCGGCCACCATACCCGCTCCAGGCTGCGGATCACCGGGCGGCCGCCGCTTTCCAGCAGGCTGAGCGTGCTGCGGATGGTAATCGGTGAATTGCGGCCAGCTGCGGGCTGGGTATCAATCTCTACCTGCGTCTTGCCCTGGTCGTCCAGCGCGGTTTCATCCAGCTCTACACGCTTGGCGACGTTGTCATCGTCCACACTGCCGAAGAGATAGCCCGGCAGCTTGGCCGCCAGCGGGTTGCGGCTGCGTTGGTATTCCACGGTGCCCAGCAGGCGGTTGCCTGCTGCCGGTGCGCCGTACAGATAGCTGCCGTTCACGTCGATGGTGAAGTCGGTGCCTTGCTGCAGCCGCGCAGCGTTGCTGGAGAGGTCCAGCTTCATGCGCTCGGGCAGGAATTCCTCGGCATTGAAGCGCAGCACGGTGCCCGGCTGCTTGTCGGCCGGATCACTGCGCAGTTCCAGCGACCACACGCCTGTGGGGGCATCGAGCGGAATTTCCACGTGCTGCTGGTAATAGCCCGGGTGCTGCGGATTGGGCTTGAGCGTGGACACCAGTTGGTTGTGGCCATCGGGGCGGCGCAAGGTGGCCTGGATGGGCTGTGGCGGCACCGGGTGGCCGTCGGCATCGCGCGCGATGATGGAGACATCGAACTGCTCGCCGGGGCGATACAGATCGCGCCCGCTGTAGGCAAACAGGCGTACCGGCTTGTAGAGGTCGCCACTGATGTCATATTCGGACAGATCAAGCGACGGCTCTTTCAGCGCCAGCAGCGAAATCTGGCCGTCCTTTTCCGCTACGGCAAGGCGGGCCTTGGCTGGGCGTTCGGCAAAATCGGCACGGCCATCACTGTCGGTCTTGGCGCTGCCCAGCAGCTTGCCGGCGCCATCCAGCCACGACACGGTAACACCGCTTTGCGCCTTGCCCGACGTGAGCGAGCTGACCAGTGCGGTGGTGCCCTTGGGGTAGACGTGCAGCGACAGGCCCAGGTCGGACACATAGAAATAGGTGGTCTGGTAGTCGTAGCCGAAGCGGCCCGGCTTGCTCATGATGGCCACGTAAATGCCGGGCTCTTTCAATTCCTTGATGTCCTCGACCGGCAAGAAGGTCACGCTTTGTTTGTTGGCCTTCTGTTCGGTGACGAAACGTGCCTGATAGATGCTGTCGGTCATCTTGTGCAGCGGGTCCAGCTCCCAGCCACCCACGGCGCCGTGCAGCTCGTGGTGCTGTTCGGAGTAGGGCTTGCGCCATTCGGCGTCGGCATCGTCGTCCTCGCCATCGGCGGGCGCCTGCTTGGCCTTGCGCGGGCCGGCAATCACCATGTCGAGGAAGCGCGGCATCTGCTCTTTGCGCACGCGCAGGAACTGTACGTCCACTTCCGGTACGTTGACGGTAATCACCGGCAGGCCGCCGTTTTGCCCGGCCGGCAGCACCATGCCGTTGCTGGCGAAGTAATACGCCGGCGCCACGGCGGCGGTGTTCACCGAGTAGCGCTGCTCGCCACCCAGCGTATGGCCGGCCTTGTCCTTGAGGTCACTGCTGACCACGATCACGTAGCGTGTTTCGGGCTTCACATTGGGCAGATAAAGCATGCGCGGGTTGTCACCCAGCACCCAGCCGCCCTTGACCGCCTTGCCGCCATTGGTGGCGACATCGGCCGGCGCCGAGCTGACCGATTTATCCAGCGCCACCTTGGGCTGGGCCTGGTCTTCGTCGCTGGCATCGACTGCCGCACCGTCTTCGCCTTCCGGTGTCGGGGTAGGGTTGGCTTTGCCATCCTTGCCCATCTCGAACACCTGGATCAGCTTGTCGAAATCCTGCCCTGACTCCAACGGCTGCGTCACCGTCAGTGCCAGCGCCGGCGAGCCATCGTAACTGCGGTTGGCTGCTTCGAGCACCGCAAATGCCGTGTTCGGGTCGATCTGCTGGGTGACGTCGTCCTTGGATTTGCTGATGAAGTGCCAGGACACCACGCCGGCACTGGCGGCAAATGCAATAGCAGCGACAACGGCAATGAGGGGCTTGGTTAGGCGCATGATCGGCAAGCTTTCAATCTGATTCAGGCAGATTACACGCTTTTTTTTGCCGAATCTTGCCCGCCTGAAAATTTACCGCTGCAACGGCGGTGATGTGTTGCCTTCTTGCTCAGCGTGCTTGCGCACGTTGTTTCAAAGCACGCCCTGCCTGGCGTACCTCGTCCGTCTTGCAGTGTTGCAGCTCGCGTGAAGTGGATGGTTTGCTTCTTTTGGTTTGCGATGGCCGCGCTTTTTGCTAACTGATGACTTAAATTTGGTTGATATTTTTGCTATCCTTGGTTAGTATTTGATCATTATGTAACGCCGCACAAACCGCAGTCGTTGCGGAATCAAGTGGTGTGATCCATGTGCCGGGAAACCGGTGCAATGCCAACTTCCAGGAGCCTCACATGTCCGTTCTTGTTTCCCCGGCCCAGATCGTGGCCAGCAAGCCCTTCCTCGGTATTGTGCATTTGCTGGCGTGGGCGGTGCGCGCTGCCGACATTACCATCGTGCACAGCCGCTACGCCCCGGCCAGCATGCCTGCAGTTCCTGCCGAACTGGCGCACGAAGTCATGGCTACGCTGGATGGCCTGGACGACATCGCCAGGCTGGCTGTCTGGAGCGCCATTGCCGGCCGCGTGCGTGACCGCAAGGCACTGGCGCGTCTGCTGCCGCAGCAATGGCGCCGCCGCTGGCCCACCCCGGTGCCGCTGGCGTTGATCGAGGCCGTGGTGGATGAATGGATCGGACTTGGCCACATCGGCACCCGCCGCTGGGATGCCCGCTGTGGCAGCCACATGCGCATTCAGCGACATAAACTGTGGTTGATGGAATGGTTGAACGAGGCTTGGGAAAGCGGATTGGCGGGGTTGCAGGCGCGGCATGCAACCCAATTGCAGCATTTGCTGGCTTTGCCGTCAGTGCAACTTGTGCACTCGATACGGGAGGTATCGGCGCAAGCGCGATCTCGAGCCGCGCGGTGTGTTGCCTGATTGTCCAGGGGAGAGGATTGATCAACTTGATACCTGCCGTGCTGAGATTCACAGTTGTTAAAATGATGCTTGGGCCGCAGCGATGCTGCGGCCAGTTCGCGAAGGTGAGAGACTTGCGACCTTATCTCTCAATTCCGAGTATTAACTAATACTCGATAATGGGGAAAATCCTTTGGAATTAGATGATTTGCGCCGCGTTGCGCACTACCTGGTGATCGATTTTGAGGCGACGTGTTGCGACCAAGGCTTGGTGCCACGTGCGCAGATGGAAATTATTGAATTTGGCGCTGTGATGGTCGATGCGGCTACATTGCAGGTTGTGGATGAATTCGCCTGTTTCGTACAGCCGGTGCGCCATCCACGGCTAACACCGTTTTGCATTGGGCTTACATCTATTACACAGCGGGATGTCGACGAAGCATTGCCATTAGCTACGGTACTGGCTGATTTCAGAGCATGGCTGAACCAGTATCAGGATTTTGTTTTCTGCTCTTGGGGTGATTACGACCTCAAACAGTTGCAGCAGGACTGTGCTTATCACCAGTTGTCATATCCCATCAATGCGCCGCACTGCAACTTGAAGCGAGCTTTGGTTGAGCGGCAACAATTGAATGGAAAGCCCGGGCTGGGTGATGCAATTCGGCTGGCAGGCTTACGCTTTGCCGGCACGCATCATCGTGGAATTGATGATGCCCGTAATATTGCGCGGCTTTTACCCTTTATTGTGGGTGACCAAGTGTTGCCGACAAAGTGGGAAAGGCCCCGCAAGCACAGGTGAGCCTTATCTTGCTTCCGAATTGATTCTGCTGCATATGCTATTGAAAACAACGCGCTACTTTCGCCTTTGCTTGCTGCTTCCAATTCCGGTTTTGTTGCTGATGCTGTTGGGGCAACCACCTGCTGAGGCCATCAGCATGCTTCATGAGATCGTTGGTCCGCCTTACCTGGTGTTTGCTGCGCTGTTTGCTTGGCAACTGGGCGGGGTGTGCTCCCTGCGCGCGTTGTGTTGGCGGTTGGGTTTGGCACCCTTGTTCTACCTGCCAGTGCAGTTTGGCTGGGTGATGGTCTGGCTGCGGTTGATTGGCCCTGATAGGCTGCTGGAGGTGGCGCCAACAATGCTGCTGTGGGTTGCTATTCCGGTATTGGTTGTAGGATACCTGTGTGGCGCGATTGCCCTGCTGGCGTACCTGCTGCTGCGGCGCGCAGGTTGGGTGCAGCCGCTGCAGCAATCATGAACACACGGTTCAATCCATCGGCATCGCAGCCACGCGCGCGCGCCACGGCAAATGCCGCTGAGCAGTCCATACTGAACGCATTGGTTTGCTGGCTCCCTGACCGCGGATGCCGCAAACAACTTCACTCGAAATCCTGAGGCAATTTCATGCTTGCACCTGTGCTCGTAATGTTCCTGCTCACATTTGTTGTCTGGTTGCTGATGTATGAACGGCGTTTTCGCTACATGATGGCCGAGCGCATCCACCCGCAACGCATTGCCACCCCTGAATCGCTGCGTGCACTGCTGCCCGATTCCGTGCTGCGCCCGGCCGATAACCTGCGCAATCTGTTCGAGCTGCCGGTGATTTTCTACGCCGCCTGTGCCATCGCGCTGGCATTGCATTTACAGGATGGCTGGCTGCACATCCTCGCATGGGGCTTTGTGCTGGGCCGTGTGGTGCACAGTGCGATTCATTGCACCATCAACCGCGTGCCGGCACGCTTTGCAGCGTATTCGCTGTCGGCCTTTCTGCTGTGGGGCTTGGTGCTGCGTCTGGCGTGGCTGGCGGCGTGAGGGCAGCAGGATGAACAACATCATTCGCGCGGCTTGTTTTGCGGCGCAAAAACACCGCGATCAGCGCCGCAAGGATGAAGCGGCGTTGCCGTATATCAACCACCCGCTGGCGCTGGCTGATGTGTTGTGCAATGAGGTGGATGGGGTGCCCGAGCTGGCCGTCGTGGCGGCGCTGCTGCACGACACCATCGAAGACACCGACACCACGCCAGAAGAAATCGCCGCCGCTTTCGGCCCGCAGGTACTGGCGGTGGTGCTGGAAGTCACCGATGACCGCAGCCTGCCCAAGGCGGCGCGCAAGCAGGCGCAGATCGACCATGCGCCGCATCTGAGCCATGAAGCGCGGTTGGTAAAGCTGGCCGACAAAATCTGCAATCTGCGCGATCTGGCGACCAGCCCGCCGGCGGGCTGGCCTTTGGCACGCAAGCAGGAATATTTTGATTGGGCGCGTGCCGTGATCGACGGCCTGCGCGGCACGCACGCCGGGCTGGAGCAATTGTTTGATGCTGCATATGCCAAACGGCCGGCGTGAATGACTGAAAGTGGCGCGTCTGCGATGCGCCGCTCACCACTCACTCGCTGTGCAGCGTTCTATCAAATACATACATAAGACTGATATGAAACACTCGGTCACTGCTTAACAAGCTTTCTTTCATCTTTCTGCTATGGTGTTTTCTGAACAGGAACCCAACCGGTGAGGAAACCATGGCAGCAAAGTCGCAGACGAAGGCAGTGTTTCAGCATGTAGCGTTGTATGGTCAGAGCGCCAAGGAAAACCCTGATTTCCGTGGCCCGGTGCCGGAGGATTTCACCTTCAATTCACCGGTCGGCCTGTGCATGGACCGGCAGCAGCACGTGTGGGTCTGTGACACCGGCAACAACCGTGTGCTGGTGCTGGACAAGACACTGACACGCATCATCCGCGTGCTGTATGCCCCGGCGCCCGCCGACAAGGGTGAGGGCAAGGTGCCGTTCCGCATGCCTTTCCACGTGCACCCGCACCCGCAGAAAAACCTGGTCTACATCACCGATATGGGCAACTCGCGCGTGGTGGTCATGGCGTACGAGGGAGAGCGCATCGACTTCGAGTTTGCCTTTGGCAACCGCGAGGAAAACGGCGGCGCGCCGCTGCAAGACCCGAACGGTGTCACCGTGGTGATGCAGCGCGACGGCGGCTATTCCATCCACGTCAACGACGAATTCTTCCATACCGAAACCGACAAGATGCGCAATCGTTGCGTGCGCTATGACGAGCACGGCCGCTATGTGAACGAGTTCCGCACGCTGATCGACCCGGATGGCACGCGGCATGACCTGTACTGGCCGCAGGGGCTGAGCTCTGACCTGGAGGGCAGCCTGTATATCGCCAATACCGGTAGCTATGAAATCCTCAAGTGCCCGGCCAATGCGCCGATCAACGAGCACTATGAAATGAAGGCCGAAAAGCCGGTGGTCAACCACTGCTTTGGCCAGCCCACCGGTGTGGGCATGCTCAACATCATGCGTTACGTCGGCGTGATCGGCGAACGCGTGTTCGTCCCCGATCACGTGCTCAACACCATCAGCGTCTACAGCCTGGATGGCCGGCTTGAATCCACGCTGGCCGGCGTGCGCCCGAGCTGGAACCACGGCGACGAGCCGGTGCACTCGCTGACCGACCCGATCTACTACGCCATGGAAGATGCCGCACTGCTCAACCCCTATGTGATCTGCCAGGGGGAAGAGGATGATATTTTCTATATCAGCGAGCCGTTCTCGTCGCGCGTGGCCAAGCTGCGTATTCCGCACCTGGATCGCCGCTTTCCTGAAGCGCAGATGATTGCCACACTGGGTGCGCGCCGCGATATGCCGGGCAACCGTCGCATCGATCCGCAATTCAACTGTGTCACCGCCGTCACCAACCTGTTGCCGCCGGCCAATCCGCCAGTTGCCGGCAAGGTCGATGCCGAGCTGCCTGATTACCTCAAGTACAACCCCTTCCTGCAATGGTATGAGCAAGCCAGCCAGAACATGCAGCAGGCCTATCGCTTCTGGTTTGGCGATGCGAACAAACTGGCGCCAGCCGCGCTGTCCGGCTTGCCGCTGAAAGACCTGCAGCTCACCGTCGATGCTGGTAACTGGCGCATCAAGGGCTATCGCGAGCGCGAGGAAGACTTCCAGGCCATCCCCGGCAATCTGGTCGAGGGCTATTTCCTGGCCGGCAACCTGGGCGTGGCGGTCTACCACCCCAAGGTGCCGCTGTTCGGCCAGCTTTGCCCGGGCACACCGCTGGTGCTGGTGGACAACTTCAACTTCGGCACCGTCACCATGTACCAGATCGGCCCGTTCGGCCATCTGCTCAACTATGGCATCCCGTTCGGCATGTATGGCAAGGGTGATGGCTGCATGCGCGGCCCGCAGGGCATGGCGGTCAGCGATGCCGGCGAGGTGTTCATTGTGGACTCGCTCAACTGCCGCATAGCCAAATGGCAGATCCTGCCCACCGGGTTGGTTGTCTTCGTGAAAAACTTCATTTGGGAAGGCGAGCATGATCAGGCCGCCTTCACCCCCACCGACGTTGCGCTGGACAGCCAGAACCGCGTGCTGGTCACCGACCAGTTCAACAACCGCGTGTGTTGCTTTGACCGCAACGGCAAATCATTGTGGGCCTGCGGCCGCGAAGGCTACTGGGAAGAGGGCCAGCCGGATGGTGAAAAGCTGATGCTGCCGACCAGTCTGGCGGTCGATGGTGACAAACTCATCCTCAACGATCTGGTCAACCGCGCACTCAAGCTGTTCCGCATTGACGAAAACGGCCTGACCTTCCTGGGCGGCATCTCGTTGTTCAAGCTGCACCTGGATCAGGGGGGGGTGTGGATGCCGTACTTCATGCATGCGCATGACGGGCAGGTGCAGATTGCAGATTCGACCTACAACGTGGTGCAGGTGTTTGCTTACTGATGTGGTATGCTTATTTGTACAAAAAGCTGAAGCGCAATTTGCTATCTATGTTGCTGGCCGGGTTTGCGGTTTGTGCAAACCCGGTTCTAGCGGGGCCTGCGCCAGCGCTTCTGGCACAAGCCAAAGCCGCATTTGAGCATTACGCCCCTGGAGCGCATTTTCATGAGGACGCCACGGCCTTCGGGGATATCAATGGTGATGGAATCACGGATTTTGCCACCTTCCTCGGAGACCCCAATTACAACGATCATGGCGTTGAAGATGTAAAGGTGTTGGTGTTTCTGGGTGCGAAAGACCACACCTTCAGCTTGCTTGAGGCCTCACGAGCTTTACCCGGACATGAACGCATTTTCTATGTAGTGGATATTAAACGGCAGTCTGTTTTTGTTCATAGTGATGGCTCGGGTGGCTGTTGTTCGCACTGGGGGATGGAACTTCAATTCAGGCAGCAAGCGAGCAGACTGATGCTCATCGGCTTGGAATCCGTCAACGTCTATGTGGATGGCAGCGATGAGCAGGAAAGCGGAACCAGCGCCAACCTGTTGACGGGCAAAGTGATTGATTGGTCCGGCTCCGGCAAGGCCAGGCGTGAGAAAAAGCGGGTGCTGACTGGGCTGAAACCAGTGTCGTTTGCCGAGTTTGACTACCGCCACTTGCCGGTTGAATAGGCTTGGCTGGTTTGGCCACAACGATCTGCGGGGAGGCATTCCAAACGGCACGGGGTGGCGAACCACCCCTGCCATTTGAGGAGTAGACGCACTCAGGACGAAAACAACTGCCTGTCCTTGGCCTTTTGCGAATCAGCTGCGTAGAAATCGGCAAACCATGCCGGCTGGCCGCTGATGGCTGTGGGTTTGCGCAAGGTCAGCGCCTTGGGGGCGGTTTGCGGGTTGTTGGCCAGCGCCTGCTGCATGGCAGTGCGGAAGTGCAGGTGGTCGAACATGCGCAGCGCTTCGATGGCGTAGCTGGTGGCAATGCGCTGATCCTGAATCATCACCAGATTGTCGCCGTTGCCTTCCTCGCCGCTGGGCGAGAGGTTGGACGAGCCGGTAAACACGCGCGCCGTGGGCAGGTTGAAGTCGGTGACGACGAATTTGTGGTGGATATGGATGCCGGCGCCGCCCGACCATTCGCTCTTGAACGGCTCGGGCGCTTTGGCCGACAGATAGGCAAAATCGACCACGCCTTGCGTGTGATCCGGCTTGTTCACGATCAGGCCAGTATCGCTGTTGACCACACCGTAGCTGAACAGCGGGCTGTCCATCAGCCGGTCCAGTGCCTCACGGGTGGGGCCGGTCTTGATCTGGTTGAGGAAGGCAATCGAATACAGCACCGATGATGACGCCTGATCGATGGCTGCGGCCAGCGGGTTGAGCGATAGACCGCTATCACGGTGCGGCGAAAAGCAGAACTGCAGCGATGGCTGGCCGGGGGCGGCCTGCACCAGATGCCATTGCAGCGCCAGCGGGTTGTTGGCAAAGCCGGCCGGGTTGCTGAAGGCCTGCTCGAACACATTGGCAAACAGCGCTGCAGCAGCGGGCGATTGCACCACGATGACGTTATTGGCCTGGATATACAGGCCACGGAAGCTGAAATTGGTGGAGCCGAACAGCACCTTCTCGGGTGTGCCCTTGCGCTTTACGATCAGCACCTTGTGGTGTTGCAGCCCCTGAAAGTGGGTGCGGCGCACATTGCCGGCACCGGCCGAGGCGGCGAAACGTGCGGCGGCCTGGCTCTCTGCGCTGTGGGCAGGGGCATGGCTGCCCGAGTCATCAATCACGGCGCGCAGGCGAGGGCCCAGATCGGCCAGCCGGGCCACCAGATCGGGCTCGTTCAGGTCGTAGGCCAGCAGTTCGATGCTCAGGTCGGTATTGGCCACGGCTTCGTCGAGCACGCCCTTGATCAGTTCCAGTGCCTCGAAACCCAGCCAGGTATAGGCATCTGCATCGGTCTTGTGGAAAGCCAGCCCGTCGTCGGCCTGAGCGGGGATCAGCTGTGGCTTGGTGCCATATCTGTCGCTGAACGCCTGCGACGATGCAAAGTTGCGCGTGAAGCCAACATCCAGAAAATCAGCGTAGGTGACCGGGTCCAGCGACAGGCCGAGCGTGAGCTGGCTGCCGGCCACCAGCTTGCCGTCCTGCGGCATGTGCATCTTGGTGACGCGATAGCGGTATTCACCCGGCTGCTGCTCGGCAGGAAAGTCGATCCAGCGAAAGCGCTGGAACGGCGCCTCCAGCGACGAGTACAGCCGTGCGCCGGTGACGGCTTCATGCGTTGGCTTGTCGTAGCTGAAGTTGAGCCGGTTGGGCAGCGGTTTGAACTCGTTGCTGTCCGGCGCCTGTACCTCAATGGCAAAGCCGGCCAGATCATCCTCGGGCTGGGCAACATCCAGCCCTAGCAAGCACATGCGCTCGCCGCGCCAGAGCTTGAGCTTGAAGCCGTCTTTTTCATCCTGCGCGCTGAAATCACTCATCTCGTCACCCATGCTGTTGGCGTATCCGTCTGAACATAGATGCTGTCGGCATGATGGTCAAACATCTTGTTTTTACGAAAAATTTTGCCAGTTCTTGTGAGTAAAGATGAAATTTCAGTGAAATGCTGCGGGCTCATCATGGCAGGCTGATTTGATGGGCAGCGGTGGGCGATGCAGCAATATTTTGCGTCGTGCGATCCGTTTTGCGCTGCCGTTTCGTCTAGCAGGTGTCCATATGAACAGGAGACACCCCATGGCGACCAACCCCATCATTCTGATCAACCGCTTGCAGGTCGAACCGGCCAATCAGGCTGCGCTGCTTGCTTTGCTGCAGCAGAACATCGACACCGTCATCCGCACCCTGGCCGGCTGGCGGCGCACGCGCCTGATTGCCGCGCCGGATGGCAGCGCAGTGATCATCTATTCGGAATGGGATAGCCCGGCTGCCGTCGAGACCATGCGGGCCGACCCGCGCATGCAGGCGTATTTTCCGCAGATATTGGCGCTGGCGCGCTTTGATGCCATGTCGGGCGAACTGGCTTTCAGTGCGGAACGTGAAAACGCGCTTGCATAAGTGCCACTTGGTTTTGCCGGGCGATGGCGGCAGCTTTGCCATTCCCCGGCAGACTGTATCGCGAGGTACCTGCGTGCTCCCGCCGGGCAGACACATATCTTCATCAACGCTATCTTGGCAGTTTGGCCAGATGACCATCGGAAGGGGCTGGTAAACAAGCCATGAGTGAAGCGGATTTCGAAGCGCGCCTGCGGGCGCTGCGGCCACGGCTGCATCGCTACTGCGCGCGCATGACCGGCTCGGCCATTGATGGCGAGGACGTGCTGCAGGACGCGCTGGTCAAGGCGCTGCACGCGCAGGCCGACGGTGCAATGGTGGACAACCTTGGCGGCTGGCTGCTGCGCATTGCGCACAACTGCTGTCTGGATTTCCTGCGCCGCCGCGCGCGTGTCGAACTGGTGCCGCTGGATGAAGGTATGGCCCATGCCGCACGGCCTGACACCGATATCGTCACGCTCGGTTTTCATGCCTTTCTGCAACTGCCCGAGTTGCAACGCTGCGCCGTCATCCTCAAGGATGTGCTCGGCCATACGGTGGAGGAGATTGCTGCCATCGCCGGCAGCACCCCGGCGGCGGCCAAATCGGCACTGCAGCGCGGCCGCAGTACATTGCGGCAACGTGCCGCAAAGCCCATCGCCACACCAGCGCGCGCCGATGCTGAAAAACTGGCCAGCTATGTACAGCTCTTCCAGCAAGGCGACTTTGACGCCATCCGCGCGCTGCTGGCCGAAGACGTGCAACTGGAGCTGGTCAACCGCCTCAAACTCGCCGGCCGCGAGCAAATTGCCCCGTATTTCAGCCGCTATGCTGCAGAACCGAAATGGTGCTACGCCTTAGGCACGTTCGAGCAGCACCCGGCCATGCTGGTCTACGACCACACCCGGCCCGATCAACCGGCGCATATGGTGCTGCTTGAATGGCGGCAAGGCCGGATTGCCAGCATTCGGGATTTTCTGTTTGCGGCTTATGTGCTGGATGGGGCGGCGTGGCGCAAGCTGCAGGGGCGATTGGAAATCACGACAGAATGATGGTTCCCCCGATGATCAGCAGGATGGCCACGCCCAAGGCGATGTAGAAGTGCCAGATTAAACCTGTCTGGCGCAGCGCAATCATGCCGGCCGGGCTGATCGACTCTGGTTGCAACCCCAAAGCAATGCATCGCCGGCGAATGAACATAGGGTAGATTTTGAAAGTAATGTAGAAGAGCGTAATTCCGCCCATCAGCATCCAGCCAGCCAGTTTTTCCATGTGCTTGTGTTCACTTTCACCAGTTGCGGGCCCGTGAGATTGCTTTGAGCCGCTGGCCAGATCCGCGTGGGTTCAGGCTCAGTTGTTTTGCGATTATCGCCGTTTGATGGCATGGACCACAACCCTTGTACGATGCTGCCTGGTCGGCATCGTCGCGCTGCGGAAAGCATGATGCCAGCTCCTGCGCCGGGCAGGCCGGGGGGGGGGGGGGCGCCGAGGCGCAAGGGGATGCAAGGCCTGTGGCGGCCAGTTCCGCGATGTCATCGCCCTTGCCGCCATTGTCCACACCATCCGGCCCCATCGAATACAGGCAGAGCTCCGGCTGTTCGGGCCGGTAGCGGAAAGGATGATCCCAGGCATCGTTCGGTAGCCATGCGAGATAAGCATCCTGCTGGCCCGGCGGGGCAGTGTGTCCAGACCCGCTGCAGCGGGCAGATCGCGGCCGTGATCGTGTTGCCATTACACAAGGGCCGATTGAATCGTGCTCAGATGCGCGCTGGTCCATTGCCGCTTGTGCCATGTCGATGCATCCGGTGACCGGGATCGTGGCAAGACCGCGATCGCCACCAGCCCGGCAATGCACAGCACAAACGCAAGGCGTATCACCCGCGCCAGACCTGGGCTCATGCGGCGATCCGGCTCAGCCATGCGGAAAACAAGCCCGCTCCACCTTGCACAGATCGCGCAGCGCCCGGGCAAGCGGGCGGTTGCTGCGCGGCGTGGCGGGTTGGGCCTGCAGATCCTTGATTTGTTGCTGCAGCAGCACGCGCATGGGCAGTTTCTCGTTTTTGTGGGCGCTGAATACCTGGGCCTGATCCCACCTCAACATCCGGGCCCGGCTGGCGCTGTGGATGGCCACAAACAGTGCCAGCCATTCTGTTGGCGCGATGTTTGGGCGGTAGCAGTATGCGGGTGCCCAGCGCCGTGCAGGGGCGGGCGCATCCGGGGCAGCGCACGTTCTCATCTGTGCCGCTGCGTCGCACGCCGATGCGGCAGTCGAAACACACCCATTTGATATTGCTCATGGCGTTTTACCTTCATCGCCCGGCCGCATGAATCCAACCCTGGCATCGGCGACCTTCTGCCGGAACGCACAGTCAGTGGCATGGTCATTCACCAGCCCCATGGCCTGCATGAAGGCGTAGACGGTGGTGGGGCCGACGAATTTCCAGCCGCGCTTTTTCAGCGCTTTCGACAGCGTATGCGACAGCTCGGTGGTGCTGACGGTTTGTGGTTCGACCTGCGTTTCCGGTCTGGCTTCGTAGCGCCAGAAAAAGGCAGCGAGCGAGCCTGCTTCCTGCACCAGCGCCAGCGCGCGGTTGGCGTTGTTGATCACGGCCTCGATCTTGCCGCGGTGGCGCACGATGCCGGCATTGGCCAGCAGGCGGCTGATGTCGGCGTCGGTATAGGTGGCGATGCGGTGGAAGTCGAAGCCATCGAAGGCCGCGCGGAAGTTGTCGCGCTTGGCGAGGATGGTGCGCCAGCTCAGCCCGGATTGAAAACCTTCCAGGCAGATTTTCTCGAACAGCCGCACGTCATCGGCCACCGGGTAACCCCATTCAAGATCGTGGTAGCTGATGTATTGGTCAGTGGCGCTGCACCAGTGGCAGCGGGGCAGGCCGTCGGGGTCGGTGTAGGTGCTGTTCATCGTGCTTCCTGGGCGTGTGGTGGATATGTTGCTTAATGCATTATTTACTCAAACTGACATCATTCATGATGTTGCTGCATGCTAGATTAAATCCATTCTGTGCCGTGAGGGGCCGTCATGTCGATTCTGGATTTTTTTCGCCCGCCAACCATGGCACGTTATGCACGGCTGCTGCAGGGCAAGCTGAGCGAGCTGGGCGATGTGCGGCCCTGGCAGTTCGATGCGCTGGAGGAGCGGCTTTTCTTGCCCTCGACCGCGTCCGGCAAGCCGGAGGGCGTGATCAATCTGGCAACCATGTACGCCGAGTATCTGGCAGCCAGTCGCAGCCAGCGGCGCAGCATGCTGCATGCCACAGCCATGGTCCAGTTGCAGGCGCATCTGCCGGACAGCTATGCAGATGCCCGCCCGCACCTGCTGCCGGCGGTCCGGCCTGCCGCCGAGCGTGGGCTGCAGGCATTGCAGCTCGATGATGATGAAGATGCTGCGTTTCGCGCACTGGGGGCCGATCTGGAGATCAGCCTGGTATATGACACCGAATACGCCATGGCCCGGTTGTCGGCACAGCATCTTGCCGACTGGGGCGTGGACTTCGACACGGCCTATCAGGATGCGCTGCTCAATTTGCGGGCACGTTCGACCCAGCCGCTGGAGGACATGGGGGGCGTGTTCCGCAGCCCGTATGAGGATTGCCATGATGCGGCGCGCATCTTGTTGACCGATATGCTGCACCGCTTGCCGCTGCGTGGTGCTCCGGTCGTGATGATTCCCAACCGCTCCGTACTGCTGGTGACGGGTGATCAGAACGAGGCTGCATTGCTGCCCCTGGTGGAGGCGGCGGCCAATATCCTGCAGCAACCGCGACCGCTGTCCCCACTGCTGCTGAGGCTGGGGCCACAAGGGTGGGCGGCATGGCAGCCGCCGTCCTGCGTGGCGGCGCTGCAGCTGCTGCGCGTGGGGAGCGAAGCGCAGGACTATGCCGCACAAAAGCAGCTGCTGGAGCAGAAGTTTGAGCGTGAGGGCACGGATGTGTTTGTCGCCAGCTACAGCGCCGTGCGCGACGCACAAGGGGAGGTCTTCAGCTACTGCAGCTGGGCCGAGGGCGTTCATTCGCTACTGCCCCAGACCGACCGGATTGCTTTCAAACGCAGCGATGACCGGCTGGTGATGGTGCCATGGGCACAAGTAGTGGCCGATGCCGGCACCATGCTGTGCCCCGGCACATACGCGCCGGCGCGCTTCGAGGTTGCTGCATTTCCCTCTGCTGCCTTGCTGGCGCGGTGGTCCGAACTACATCATGACGCCGTAGTGTAACGGCCAGCGCTGCCTTGCATCGTGTGAATTGACCCTTGGCCGAGGAAACCATGCTCAACGTCCTTACCCGCACGTTTTCCGCATTGCTGCGCACTGCGCCAATACAGGCGTTGCCCGAATTGGCAGACCCGCTGCTGGCCCAGGTAGCGCCACTGCTACAGCAAGTTGCCGGTGCATCCGTACGCGATTTTGCCACGCGTGATTTTGGACGCCAGCACTACACTGGCGCCATTTCGGCCCTGGTGCCGGAGCGGCGTGCCCGGCGTCTGCTCAACCTGCTGCGGCCACGCCTGCCCGGTGGCCTGGTGGCCTTTGTCGGCACTACACGCAGTTTGTGCCAGCCGCCGGCACAGGGGGTGGAGCTGGTCGTCGGCCACGGGCAGACACAGCTGGACGTGCTCGATATTGCCGCCAGTAACGCGGCCAATTTCGATATGGACACCCCTCAGCTGAAAGCAGTGCTCGCGCGCTGGCAACAAGCCTACGGCATCGACCTGTGGCAAGCCGAGACCGATACCGTTCAGCTGCGCCTGCTGCAAACCCCGCTGGGCTTGATGGATTTTGCCGACGAGGTTTATGACTTCTGCCCCGACATCGTGAACCAAGGGGGCGGCACGGTGGCCGCGTTGGCGCGCGATATCGCGGTGCAGGGCGAGCTGTGCCTGTGGTGGGATTGACGGGCAGCGCACGGGCCTACTTTTTCTGATCCGCCAGGAAGTGAGCCACCAGCGCGTTGGCATGGCCGTGCCCAAGCTGGTGCTCGTTCTTCAGCCAGGCCACCATTTCCATATGCTTCAGCCCTTGCAGGCTGCCCAGCAAGCCCAGCCAGTGGCTGACGGGCTGACCATACTGTTTTTCAATCGACGGGAAATACGACGCAGGGCCCTTGGGCTTTTCGGGAGTGGTCATGACGTGCTCCTGTAGGTGGGTGCTGTGCCCGTACGGCGCCATACAAAGCACAATGTAACGTATTTGCTAACTCGGGTCTTTGTAGCTTGGCAAGGAAATGATGCGCCGGGGCTGACTGGCACGGCTTGGGTTGCCGTTGGATTTGCACGTAACATATCGGTTCCCTTGGCAGGCATGCCTGATCCGGCGTGAACGGCCCCGTTTTGACCGAAAATCTGTTGGTTTGCATGAATACCAAATACGCTGTTTTATTCATTTGCACAGGTAATATCTGCCGCAGCCCTACTGCCGATGGCGTGCTGCGCCAGCGCGTGGCCGATGCTGGCTTGGCTGGCCAGGTGGTGGTCGATTCGGCCGGTACGCATGACTATCATATCGGCGAGGCGCCAGACCGCCGCTCCACCGCCCATGCCGCCAAGCGTGGCTATGATTTGTCGCCGTTGCGCGCCCGTGAGGTCAAGCCGGCAGATTTCAGCCAGTTTGATCTGATCCTGGCTATGGACAAGGGACATTTGCGCCTGCTGGAGCGTGCCTGCCCGGCCTCACAGCGCCACAAGCTCAAGTTGTTTCTGGCGTTCGCCACGCGGCACGACGAGCAGGAAGTGCCTGATCCCTATTACGGCGGCGCCGATGGCTTCGAGCATGTGCTCGATCTGGTCGAGGATGGCTGCGATGGGTTGCTGGCTCATATCCGGGCCAGTCTCTGAGAACTGGTATACGCGCTGCGCTGGGTACGCTGCGATTCCAGATGTTGTGCGAAGGAAGCGCTGGCAGCCTGCATGCCAGCAGATGACACTTAGATAGGCCCAAACAGCCGCTCGGGTTCTTGTTGCAGCCAAGCCTGCACGATGGCTGTTGCTGCGTGGTCGTCCACCAGTTCTGCCAGTTCGCCGCGTGCCGCGTTCCGGTAGTCATCAGTGTCGTCGGTACCTGCCAGATAAACCAGCAACACGCGCTCCAGCGCGGCGGCGCGCACCGGCAGGCCGACGGTGCGATAGGCGGCAATGGCGTTGCGCAAACCATCCTCGCCAGCGTTGTTGATGGCATGCCAGCCTTCACCGGAAAACCCGTCTTCCAGATCGAAAATTGCCAGCGCCACACGAAAGCCTTCGGGCAGCATGGCGATGTCAGCGGTTTCATACATGCGGCTACCCAAGCAACAAGGCAAGTATTGCAACGCGTCGAAGAAAATCACATCGTCCTCGATCAACCAAAATTCCAGAGGAATGGTGCGATCGGGCCAGAATTGGCGCAGCATGGCATTCAGGTCATGCAGGGCAGCGATCACGGGTGAGGGGAGTGCCATATGCAGGTTGGCCCAGACGATAGTTGGCAGTCATTGTTCTAGGGCCTGTTAACACTTATTTCACGCTTGCGTTCGGGGTAGTTCGGGATGGAGCGCAAGGCGCAGAACGCGCCGCGGTACGGGTACCGCAAGCGGTTTGCAACGCAGCGAACCGCCCGAAATACCCCGAACCCGCAGGGCTGGGCCGCAAAGAGGCCATCTACGGCGTTACGCGCCTTGGCAATAACCGGTTATTGCCGCGTTGCGTGCCTTGTAGCTGACCTCTTTGCGGCCCAGCGCAAGCGCGAAATAAGTGTTAACAGGCCCTAGCACATGCTGGCTTCCCACTGATGACGTGACCGTTCGGCATCGGGCAGTGTGGCACCGAGCCGACATACGGATGCGTTTGTAAGGTTGAACTTGTAAGCTGGCTCGGGTAGACTGCGCGCTTCTTCAGGGGAGTAGTCGCCCGCAGCTGTACCAGCGGGAGTTGCATCAACAGACTTGAAACCGGCCCGGCTGTGTTTCATGGTGCAACTAGCGGTTCGCAATGAGCCGCCTGGCAAGACTTGAGGTTGTTTTGCAGCGCCTTGGATGGGCCGCCGCAAAGCGGCCTCGCGTCCATTGCCCATCCCGGAGTCCGACCTCATGTTTGATGCCTTTCTCGTTTCCACTGGCGTAGTGGCCGTTGCCGAAATGGGTGACAAGACCCAGTTGCTGGCGCTGATCCTTGCTGCGCGCTTCCCGCACCGCTGGCCCATCGTGGCCGGCATATTTGTGTCAACCGTGCTTAACCACTTTGCTGCTGGTTGGGTAGGCACCTTGCTGGCGGGCGTGTTTGATCCGTCCTGGCTGCGCTGGATCGTGGGTTTCGGCTTCCTTGCCATTGCCGCCTGGGCCTTGATTCCCGACGAAATGGATGAGGGCGATGCTACGGTTAAGCCTTATGGCGCTTTTATTGCAACGGCGATAGCTTTCTTTCTGGCCGAAATGGGCGATAAAACACAGATAGCCACCGTGGCGCTGGCGGTGAAATACCACCCGTTGTGGCAGGTGGTGATGGGCACGACACTGGGCATGATGCTGGCCAATGTGCCGGCCGTATTGCTCGGCAGCTGGGTTTCCGCGCGCATGCAGTTGCTGCGCTCGGTGCGCTTTGTTGCCGCTGCGATATTCGGTTTGCTGGGTGTGCTGGCGCTGCTGGGTGTGGGTACAAGTCTGTAATGATCCTTTCGGCCGCATACCAATAAACAGATCACTGGGGAGTTTTTGAGATGTTGGAACAGCTGTTCAAGCTCAAGGAGCACGGCACCGACGTCAGGACCGAAGTCATTGCCGGCTTCACCACGTTCCTGACCATGGCGTACATCGTGTTCGTCAATCCGTCCATCCTGTCGGCGACGGGCATGGATTTCAACGCCGTTTTCGTGGCGACCTGCCTCGCGGCCGCGCTGGGCACTGCCATCATGGGCCTGGTGGCCAATTACCCGATGGCGCTGGCGCCGGGTATGGGGCTGAACGCCTACTTCACCTTCTCGGTGGTCAAGGGCATGGGCGTGCCGTGGCAGGTGGCGCTGGGGGCGGTATTCATCTCCGGCATCGTGTTCCTCGCCGTCAGCCTGTTCAAGGTGCGTGAGGCCATTGTCAATGCGATTCCGCAGTCGCTCAAGTTTGCCATTTCGGCTGGCGTGGGTTTCTTCCTGGCGCTGATCGCGCTCAAGAGTGCTGGCGTGGTGGTCGGCTCGCCGGCCACGCTGGTCACGCTGGGTTCGCTGCATGATCCCAGGGTGTTGCTGGCCATCTTCGGCTTTTTCCTGATCGTGGCGCTCGAATACCGCCGGGTGCCGGGTTCCATCATCATCGGCATCCTGGCTGTAACCGTGTTGTCGATTGCGCTGCACCTTTCCGAGTTCAAAGGTGTGGTCTCCATGCCGCCGTCGCTGGAGCCGACCCTGTTCAAGATGGACTTGTCCGGTGCAATGAATGTCGGCCTGCTGGGTGTGGTGTTTGTGTTTTTCTTTGTCGATCTGTTCGATACCACCGGCACGCTGATCGGCGTGTCGCACCGTGCCGGCCTGCTGGACAAGGACGGCAAGCTGCCGCGCCTGAAAAAAGCACTGCTGGCCGATTCCATTGCCATTTCAGTGGGTGCTGCATTGGGCACCTCGTCTACCACCGCTTATGTCGAATCGGCAGCCGGCACCGCCGTGGGTGGCCGTACCGGCCTGACCGCCGTGGTGGTGGCCATCCTGTTCCTGGCTGCGCTGTTCCTCGCGCCGCTGGCGGGCGCCGTACCGGCATATGCAACCGCGCCGGCGCTGGGCTATGTGGCGGTGCTGATGGCACGTGGTCTGTCGGAAATCGAATGGGACGACCTGACCGAGTCGGCACCAGCGGTGCTCACCGCGCTGGCCATGCCGTTCACCTTCTCGATTGCCGACGGCATCGCCTTTGGCTTCATCAGCTATGCTGCCATCAAGCTGCTGTCTGGCCGTTTCAAGGATCTGAAGCCGGCCGTGGTAGTGATTGCGATCCTGTGGATCGTGAAATTCGCGCTGTTCCCGTAAACCTCTGAAAGGCCAACCGGCATGAGTCATTCGAAGGAGGGTGCGCTGGATAGCACCTATATCCGCAACCATATCCGTACCGTGCCGGATTGGCCCGAGCCCGGGGTGCAGTTTCGCGACATCACCCCGCTGTTGCAAAACCCCAAGACCTTCCGCGTGTTGGTTGATCTGTTCGTGCACCGCTATATGGACAAGCAGCTCGACATCGTTGCCGGTGTCGATGCGCGCGGCTTCATTCTGGGTGCCGTGGTGGCCTATGAGCTGAACCTGGGCTTCGTGCCCATCCGCAAGAAGGGCAAGTTGCCCTTTTTGACAGTGCAGGAAGAGTACGAGCTGGAATACGGTTCGGCCACGGTCGAGATCCATACCGATGCCTGCAAGCCGGGTGACCGCGTGCTGCTGATCGACGATCTGGTGGCCACTGGCGGCACCATGATTGCCGCTGCCAAGCTGCTGACGCGCATTGGTGCCGAAGTGGTCGAGGCTGCAGCCATCGTCGATCTGCCCGAGCTGGGTGGCTCGAAGCTGATTCGCGACCTGAACATCCCGCTGCATACAGTGTGTAATTTTGCCGGCCACTGAGTATCCGGGCTGCCCCGGTTTTGGCTATACCATTGAAACAAGACCCCGGCTGGACGGGGGAGCATAGACGATGACACTAGAACTTCCTGAAGCCCGCACGATTATCGACAACGCCGACTGCCTGCACAGCGAGGCCGAAGTGCTGGCCGCGCTGGACAGCATGGCGGCAGCCATGACCGCCCGTTTGGCTGATGCCAACCCGATTGTGTACACCATCATGAATGGTGGTTTGATCGTCGCCGGCCACCTGCTGCCGCGGCTGCGTTTTCCGCTGGAGTGCTCTTATCTGCACGCCACGCGCTATCGCCACGAAACCAGCGGCGGTGCGCTGAACTGGAAAGTGGCGCCGAGCGAAGAGCTGAAGGGCCGCTCGGTGGTCATCGTGGATGACATTCTCGATGAGGGCCACACGCTGGCCGCAGTGATCGACTACTGCAAGAAGCAGGGCGCGCGCGAGGTGCTGGTGGCCGTGCTGGTGGACAAGCAGCATGATCGCAAGGCGCCGGGTGTGAAGGCTGATTTTGTCGGCCTGCAGGTGCAGGATCGCTTCTTGTTCGGTTGTGGCATGGATTACCAGGGCTACTGGCGCAATACACTGGCGATTTACGCGGTGAAGGGCTTGTAGCACCCCGTTTGCGCCAGCGCGGAACGGCAGCCAGTGGCTGCCGTTTTTGTTTGCGGCTGCAACAAGATGTGTTGCCCCATCAGTGCGTTATATGCCCCGTCACGGCGTCGCCACAGAGCCTGTGCTATAAACGCAGCGTCAAAAGAGCGGGGGCAGGCATGGAGCGCGATGAGGATGTGCTGGTGCGGCATTTCCGCCAGATCCTGATCTGGCCGCTGCAATTGATGCCCACCGATCACCATGGTGGCCGGCACTGGGAACGTATGCGCGATGCCGCCAAGGCCGGCTCGCCCTGGCAGCCACGCCCGGGCGAATTCGATTGCCCGGCGACCGAGTTCCAGGAGCGCCACTACCGCGAGTTCATCACCTTTCTGCCCTATGTGCAGCGTTTCTTGTATGGCGAAGGCGGCAGCGAGGCCGATAGCGAGGCCACCTACGGCCGCTCGCCGCTGCACGTGTTCCGCCGCTGTGATATCCAGGCCGTGCGGGTGACGTTCAAGGACGGCGTCACGATAGACTTCCCCATCGCGCATATCGACCTGTATTTCTTTTATGACATCGATATCGTCATCCTCGCGTTTGAAATGAAAGGCGACGACCTGCCGCTCAAGCGCGTGCAGGACACCATGTTCCGCTTCGGGCGCTCTTTCCCGGCGCAGTGGGATGAAGATGAAGAAGCCGCCAGTTGCCCGCGCCGCGTCGCGTGGCTGGATGCGGTGGGGCGCGAGATTGCCGTCTCGGATTACGACGAGCGCGTGGTCTATCTGGCTCACCTGGGCCAGTTCCGCTCGCCACGGCTGTCCAGCCACTGGGATTTCCTGCTGGCGCCCATGGTGCCGCACCACTCGGACGTGGCCGGCCCGGTGCGCTACCGACAGATCGAATACCACCGCATGCCGCTGATGGCCTATCTGTCGCTGGATGACCCGTTCGCGCTCGATGATGATGATTTCTATCAGCTGGGCATGGTGACCCGGCCGGGCGATCAGGATGCGCTACCGCATTCCAGCCGGCTGTTCCTGGAATTTTTGCGCGAGGTCTGTTTCGACCGCTTCTGGGCACCGGACAAGAAAACCGCAGCCGGTTCCACGCGCATGATGTGCAACGGGCACGCCTTTGTCATGGTCGGCATGCATGGCCGCAAGCATTTCTCGGATGCCAGCACCGGTGCGCTGGGGCAGTTTCGCCACCAATTGTTCCTGCTGACCCTGGTTGCACACTTCCACAAGGCGGCATTGCTGCTGTTCTCCGATCGCGTGGCGGCCTTGCTGTCGCAACTGAATATCCGCGACCCGCTGTCAGTGCGCATGTTCAAGCGCGATATCCGTTTGCAGCTGGAGGTGTTCCTGCGCTTCCGCCAGCGTTACTGGTTCCGCGAGGTCTCCAACCAGATGGTGGCGGCCCACCTTTACAGCATGCTGCGCAACCACCTGGGCACCGAGGCGCTGTTCGACGAGGTGCAGGCCTCGGTGCAGAACATGAACCAGTATCTGGAAAACGACGACCTGCGCCGCCAGGCCGATACCGTGGTGCGGCTGACGGTGGTGACCATCCTTGGCATGGTCGGCACCACCGCCAGCGGTTTTCTGGGCATGAACATCTTCGATTTCACCCATGAGGCGCCGTGGACCAAATTCGGCATCCTGATGGCGACCTTGATCCCGACCATGCTGTTGACCTTCTATACCTTGATGCGCTCGCGCGGCCTGAGTGAGTTCCTGGATGCGATGGCGGATGAGCGGATGAGCTGGCGCAAGCGCATCCTTGCCTTCTTCAAGATATGGAAGAAGCGGCCGAGCGGGCACACGCAGCAATAGGACGGTCTTGCATGGACGAACTGCTGGGGTACTTTGTGACCTTCTGGGCATTTTGCCTGAGTAGCCAAGTACGATGCAGGGCGATGAGTGCATTTGGCGCCAGCAACTTGCTTGGTCGCACGTTTGCGGTCTTCGATGCTTTGTTGTCCCTGTTGGCTGGGTTGGGCTTGCCATTGACATTGCTTTACGTTGCCCAGTCGGGGCTTGCATGAACGGAATTCATGACAGCCGCGTTTCCGTTGCAATGCGAAAAATGACGTCGCCGTGCTAAAATGCGCCTCTTTCCAGTCATTTACGGAACTTGCCGCCATGTTCTCCCGCGCCGTCACCCTCGCCCAGTACGATCCCGAACTCAACGCCGCCCTGCAGGGTGAAGTCGTTCGTCAGCACGAGCACATCGAGCTGATTGCCTCGGAAAACTACACCAGCCCGGCCGTGATGGAAGCGCAAGGCTCGCAACTGACCAACAAGTATGCCGAGGGTTACCCGGGCAAGCGTTTCTACGGCGGCTGTGAATATGTCGACGTAATCGAACAACTGGCCATCGACCGCGTGAAGGCACTGTTCGGTGCTGAATACGCCAACGTGCAGCCGCATTCGGGTTCGCAAGCCAACCAGGCCGTCTACTTCAGCATCCTGAAGCCGGGCGACACCGTAATGGGCATGAACCTGGGCCACGGTGGCCACCTTACACACGGCTCGCCGGCCAACCTGTCGGGCAAGCTGTTCAATATCGTTGCCTACGGCCTGAACGAAAACGAAGAAATCGATTACGACGAAATGGAGCGCATTGCGCTGGAAACCAAGCCCAAGCTGCTGATTGGCGGCGCTTCGGCCTATGCGCTGCGTTTCGACTGGGCGCGCATGCGTGAAATCGCCGACAAGGTTGGCGCTTACTTCATGGTCGACATGGCGCACTACGCCGGCCTGATCGCTGCCGGCGTGTACCCGAACCCGGTGCCGCACGCACACTTTGTGACTTCGACTACGCACAAGACATTGCGCGGCCCGCGCGGCGGCATCATCCTGGCCAAGGCCGAGTTCGAAAAGCAACTGAACTCCAACGTGTTCCCGACCCTGCAAGGCGGCCCGCTGATGCACGTGATCGCCGGCAAGGCCGTTGCGTTCAAGGAAGCGGCAACACCGGAATTCAAGGTGTATCAAGAGCAGGTTGCCAAGAACGCCCAAGCCATGGCGACCGCACTGGCTGCCCGTGGCGTGCGCATCATCTCGGGTCGTACCGAGTCGCACGTGTTCCTGGTTGACCTGCGCCCCAAGGGCCTGACCGGCAAGGCTGCCGATGCCGCACTGGGCAAGGCGCACATCACCGTCAACAAGAACGCCATCCCGAACGACCCGGAAAGCCCGTTCGTGACCTCGGGCATCCGCATCGGTTCGCCGGCCATCACCACACGTGGCTTCAAGGAAGCCGAAGCAGTCGAAGTGGCCAACCTGATTGCCGACGTGCTGGACAACCCGAACGACGAAGCGAACCTGGCTGCCGTAGCCGAGAAGGTCAAGGCGCTGACCGCGCGCTTCCCGGTCTACACCGCGTAACACCGGTTTCGGGCTGAGTATGACAGGGTGGGGCTTGCTCCACCCTTTTGCCTTTTTGTGCGCTGTATCGTGTGTGCAGGAGTGAATGCGGATGAAGTGCCCGTTTTGTGGTTCCCCCGATACGACGGTGGTTGATTCGCGTGTGTCCGATGAGGGCGATGTCATCCGTCGCCGCCGCCGCTGCGCAGTGTGCGACAAACGCTTCACCACCTTCGAGACCGCCGAAGTCCGCATGCCCCAGGTGGTGAAGACCACCGGCCAGCGCGTCGATTTCGACCGCGAGAAAATCCGCACCTCCTTCCAGCGCGCGCTGCACAAGCGCCCGGTGCCCACGCATCTGGTGGACGAGGCCATTGCCCGCATCATCCAGCGTGTGCTCACGGTGGGTGACCGCGAAATCATGTCGCGCCAGATCGGCGAGATGGTGATGGCCGAGCTGGCCAAGCTGGACAAGGTGGCCTACATCCGGTTTGCCTCGGTTTACCGCAGCTTCTCCGATGTCGATGATTTCCGTGACGTGATCCGTGAAGTAACCAAAAAGGAATAGCTCGTGACGCAAACCTGCTGGGCAATCCGCCATGTGGCGTTCGAAGACCTGGGCACGCTGGCCGCGCCGTTGCAGGCTGCCGGCTATGCCATCCGCTATCTGGAAGCGGGGATTGATGATCCGGCACAGCTGGATGGCGCGGACGACCGCGATCTGCTGGTCGTGCTGGGTGGCCCGATCGGCGCCTACGAGACCGACAGTTATCCGTGGCTGCATGCGGAAATTGCGGCCATCGGCCGCTGGCTGCGTGCCGGTCGCCCAACGCTGGGCATCTGCCTGGGGTCGCAATTGATGGCGGCAGCGCTTGGTGCGCGCGTTTATCCGGGCCATGAAAAGGAAATCGGCTGGTATCCGCTGACGGCCACTGCGGCTGGCGCGGCCGCCGGCATCGCTGCGCTGACCACACCGCATACCACCATGTTGCACTGGCACGGTGATACCTTCGATTTGCCCGAGGGGGCGACCCTGCTGGCGTCGAGCGCCGCCTATCCGCATCAGGTTTACAGCTGGGGCGAGCGTGCGCTGGCCTTCCAGTGCCACCCGGAGTTCGATGCGCAGCGGCAAGAGCAGTGGATGATAGGTCATGCTGGCGAGCTGGCCGGGCAGGGCATTGATCTGGCTGGACTGCGCGCGCTGGGTGTCGAGCATGGCGCGCAGCTGAAGCGGCAAACGCAGGTCTGGTTGGCGCAGTGGCTGGCGCAGCTCACGCCGGGGCAGCGTGCATGAGCGACACGCAAGCCGCAACAGACCACTACTGGATGCAGCACGCGCTGGCATTGGCTAAGCGCGGCCAATGCAATACCACGCCCAATCCATGCGTGGGCTGCGTGCTGGTCAGGGATGGCGTGATCGTCGGCGAGGGGCATAGCCAGCAGGCCGGCGGCCCGCATGCCGAGGTGATGGCCATGCGCATGGCGGGCGACGCGGCACGCGGCGCAACGGCCTATGTGACGCTGGAGCCATGCAGCCACCATGGCCGCACGCCGCCGTGCGCGGATGGGCTGATTGCTGCGGGCGTGGTGCGCGTGGTAGCCGCCTTGCGCGACCCCAATCCGCTGGTAGCCGGGCGTGGCCTGAGCCGTCTGAACGACGCGGGTATTCCGGCGCAGGCCGGCGTGCTGCGCGATGCCGCGCTGGAGCATCACAAGGGTTTTCTCAGCCGCATGGTGCGGGGCCGGCCGTGGCTGCGCATCAAGATGGCGGCCAGCCTGGATGGCCGCACCGCATTGGCTGATGGGCAATCGCAATGGATTACCGGGCCGGCCGCGCGTGCTGATGTGCAGCGCTTGCGCGCCCGCTCGTGCGCCATGCTGACCGGCATCGGCACCGTGCTGGCCGATGATCCACAACTCACCGTGCGTGATCCGCAAGGCGTGGACTGGCAAGGGCGCCAGCCGCTGCGCGTGGTGGTCGACAGCCGCTTGCGCACGCCGCCAACGGCGAAGCTGCTGCAGACACCGGGCGTGCTGATCGTTGCTGCGCAGGGTGATGCCGCACGGCGGCAGGCGCTGCAGGCGGCCGGGGCGGAGGTCATGCTGCTGGCCGGCACCGATGGGCGTGTCGATCTGGCGGCGCTACTGGACGAGCTGGGCCGGCGCGGCATGAACGAAGTGACGGTGGAGGCGGGCGGTGCACTGGCCGGTGTATTGCTGCAGGCTGGGCTGGTGGATGAAGTGATCCTGTATCAGGCGCCGGTGCTGATCGGCAACGGCCGTGGCGTAGCCGAGTTCGATCTGGCCAGCCTGGCGGACAAACTGACGCCTCGCGTATTCGAGCGCCGCATGGTGGGCGACGACCAGCGCATCACTTTGCGCTTTACCGATGCCGCCGCGCTGAGTGGCGAGGCGGCGCAATAAATGACGGCACAAGGCTTGAAGCGGGGCAACTCGCCCCGACTCTGTCTTGATTGACCAAATGCACCGCCACAAGCGGGCCACAGGGAGCAGACCATGTTTACCGGAATCGTAGAAACCGTTGCCACCATCGAGCACGTTGAGCCCTTTGCCGGCGGCGTCCGCCTGACCGTGCATGCGCCGGGGCTGGACTTCACCGATGTGGGCCTGGGTGACAGCATCACCCACAACGGCGCCTGCATGACGGTGACCAGCCTGTTGCCTGACAATCGCTTCACCATTGATGTGTCGGACGAATCGCTGCGCTGCACGGTGGGGCTGGATCGTGCCGGCAACCGTGTCAATCTGGAAAAAGCGCTGCGCGTGAACGCGCGGCTGGGTGGCCATCTGGTCTCCGGCCATGTGGACGGTATTGGCGACGTGGTGTCGTTCGACCCGGTGGGCGACAACCGCGAGCTGGTGGTGCGTGCCCCGCAAGCACTGGCCAAATACCTGGCCGTGAAAGGCTCGGTGGTGGTGAATGGCGTATCGCTCACCACTAACTTCGTGCGCGATGTGGACGGCGGCTGCGAGTTCTCGATCAACCTGATCCCGCATACGCTGCAGGTCACCACGCTGGGCGGCCTGGCTGCCGGCAGTAAGGTGAATCTGGAAATCGACTTGATTGCACGCTACGTGGAACGCATGCTGTCCTTGGAGGCTCGCCCATGACCGCAGTGAACATCTCGCCGATCCAGGACATCATTGCCGACATCCGTCTGGGCAAGATGGTCATCCTTGTCGACGAGGAGGATCGCGAGAATGAAGGTGATCTGGTGCTGGCGGCGGATTTCGTCACCCCCGAGATCATCAATTTCATGGCCAAGTACGGCCGTGGGCTGATCTGTCTGACCCTGACCGCCGAGCGCGGCAAGCAGCTCAACCTGCCGCTGATGGTGGCACACAATGGCTCGGGCCATGGCACCAATTTCACCGTGTCGATCGAGGCGGCCGAGGGCGTGAGTACCGGCATTTCGGCGCATGATCGTGCCCTCACCATCAAGCGTGCGGTGGCCTTCGACGCCAAGCCCAGCGATATCGTCTCGCCCGGGCATGTGTTCCCGCTGCTGGCGCAACCGGGTGGCGTGCTGGTGCGCGCCGGCCATACCGAGGCCGGCTGTGATCTGGCCATGCTGGCCGGTTTGCAGCCTGCATCGGTGATCTGCGAGATCATGAACGACGACGGCACCATGGCGCGGCTGCCGCAATTGCTGGCCTTTGCCGCCGAGCATGATCTGAAGGTGGGCACCATTGCCGACCTGATTCATTACCGCAGCCAGACAGAATCGCTGATCGAATGCGCAGGAAAGCGTAAAATCAACACCTTTGCCGGCGAATTCGAGCTGGCCGTGTTCCGCGACAAACTCTCTACCGCCACGCATCTGGCGCTGGTGAAGGGGCAGCCGACGCCGGATACCGAAACGCTGGTGCGCGTGCACGAGCCGCTGTCGGTGATGGACTGGCTGGATCTGAGCCACACGGGCCATTCGTGGAGCGTGCCGGCGTCGCTGGAAGCCATTGCGCGCAGTGACAGCGGCGTGATGATCCTGCTGCACCGCGATGAAAGTGGCGAGGACGTGCTGGCGCGGGCGCTGCCCGAGCTGCAGCTGGAAAAACCGCGTAAATGGGATTTGCGTACCTACGGGATTGGTGCGCAAATGCTCAAATCACTGGGTGTGGGCAAGATGCGCTTGCTCTCGCCGGAACGAAAAATCCCCAGCATGACCGGCTTCGGACTGGAAATCACCGGTTTCGAATGCCTGCAACAAGGAAAACACTGATGAGCGGAATCTCCGTGATCGAACCCGACCTGAATGGTGCGGGCCTGCGCATTGCCATCGTGATGGCGCGCTTCAATACCCCCGTCTGCCATGGCCTGCGCGATGCCTGCCTGAGCGAACTGGCCAGCCTGGGCGTGGCCGAGCAGGACATCCTGCTGATGACCGTGCCGGGTGCACTGGAAATCCCGCTGGTGCTGCAAACACTGGCCGAATCGGGCGAGTATGACGCGCTGATCGCACTGGGCGCCATTATCCGCGGCGAGACTTACCACTTCGAGCTGGTGTCGAATGAATCGGGCGCGGGCGTGACCCGTGTCGGTCTCGACTACGGTCTGCCGATTGCCAACGCCATCCTCACCACCGAAACCGACGAGCAAGCCGAAGTGCGCATGGTCGAAAAGGGTGCGGATGCCGCACGTGTGGCGGTCGAAATGGCCAATCTGCAACGCAATCTGCAAGAGGCGCTGGAAGCATGAGCGAGCAACAGACCCCCGCCGCCAAGCCGGCCAAGCCCAAGTCGCCGCGCCGCCGCGCACGCGAATTCGCCGTGCAGGGCATTTACCAATGGCAACTGACCGGCGACTTGCCGGCGGTGATCGAGCGCAATCTGCGCGATAGCGATACCAGTTTTGCCAAGGCCGACGAGGCATTGTTCCGCAGCATTTTGTTCGGTGCGCTCAAGGATGCCTCCGCGCTCAAGGAAGCGCTGGTTCCGCATATCGATCGCGACTTTGCCGAAGTCAGCCCGGTTGAGGCTGCCGTGCTGCTGGCTGCGGCGTTCGAGATCATCCACACGCCGGAAACGCCGTACCCGGTGATCGTCAACGAATCCATCGAGCTGGCCAAGACTTTTGGCGGCAGCGATGGCCACAAGTTCGTCAATGGCGTGCTCGACAAGCTGGCCGCTGCCAAGCGCCCGGAAGAAATCGAATCCATCCGCGCCAAGCGCCGTGGCTAAACCGCGCGCGTGAACGAGTTCGAGCTGATCGGTCGTTACTTCACCCGCCCGGCGCAGCGCGCCGTGCTGGGTGTGGGCGATGATTGCGCGCTGCTCGCGCCGGCACAGGGCCGGCAGTTGGCCATTTCGGCCGACATGCTGGTGGCCGGCCGCCACTTTTTTCCCGATGTCGATCCCTATCGGCTGGGCCACAAGGCACTGGCGGTCAATCTGTCCGACTTGGCCGCGATGGGTGCACAGCCGAGCTGGTGCACGCTGTCCATTGCCTTGCCAGCCGTCGATGAAGCTTGGCTGGCGGCGTTCAGTGCCGGCTTTTTTGCGCTGGCCGATCTGCATGGCGTCGAGCTGGTGGGCGGCGATACTACGCGCGGCCCGCTGACCATTGCGGTGCAGATTGCCGGCGAGATCGAGCCGGGCCAGGCGCTGCGGCGCGATGGCGCACGGATCGGCGACGATATCTGGGTGTCCGGTGTGCTGGGTGCTGCGTCGGTGGCGGTGTTGGCGCGCAGTGGCAAGCTGGCCGGGCAGGGCATTGTGCTCTCTGCCGAACAACAGGCCCGCTGTGGCGAGCGGCTGGATATGCCCACACCAAGAGTCGCGCTCGGCCGTGCCTTGCGTGGCATTGCCCATGCGGCGCTGGATGTGTCCGATGGTCTGCTGGGCGATTTGCGCCATATCGCAGCGCGATCCGGCGTTGCGGCTGAACTGGACTGGCTCCAGCTGCCCGTCGACCCCGCCATCATCAATCTACCGCTGGCCATGCAGCAGCAGGCCGTGCTGACCGGTGGCGACGAATACGAACTCTGCTTTACCGCCGCGACTGCACAACGTGCCGCCTTGCAGGCCCTGTCTGTAGAGCTGGACCTGCCATTGACCCGTATCGGCCGCATCACGGCTGGCGAAGGCGTGCACGCCCGTGCCGGCGACGGCAGCCCGCTGCTGGCCGGTGCACGCGGCTTTGACCATTTCGCGGCCTGACCGCGCGGATACCATGCCTGCCATCCTGCATCCTGATCGCCGCTTTCTGTTTGCCCACCCGGCTCATTTCATCGCGCTGGGCTTTGGTAGTGGCTTGCCACGCAAGGCGCCGGGCACCTGGGGCACTTTGGCGGCGCTGCCGTTATACGCACTGCTGATGCTTGCGCTGACGCCGCTGCAGATCGTGCTGCTGTGCATTCCGGTGTTCCTGCTGGGCTGGTGGGCGGCCGACAAGACCGGCAAGGCGCTGGGTGTGCACGATCATGGCAGCATCGTCATCGACGAGATCGTGGCCATGTGGCTGGTGCTGGCTTATGTGCCGGTTACCTGGCTGGGCTGGCTGCTGGCCTTCGGCCTGTTCCGCTTGTTCGATATCGTCAAACCGTGGCCGATCCGCTGGTTTGACGAACGCGTGCCCGGCGGCTTTGGTGTGATGCTGGATGATTTGCTGGCAGCTGGTTTTGCGGTGGCTGTGCTGTGGGGCCTGCTGCACTGGCACGTTATCTAGTGCTGATAAAATGAAAACCCGGCAAAGCAGCGCTTTGCCGGGTTTTTTCATGCCACTGCTCTCTGACTGATTACGGTGTCAGCTTGGGCAGTGTTGGCAGTACATCACTGCAGTTACCTACCAGTGGCAGGTTGTAGCAGACGAATTGGCCAGCGGTGTTTTCTGTTGCGGCACCGGCCGGGGCTGGCTGGTGGACGCGCTGTTTCCAGATTTGCCAGATCATGAAGCCATCATTGGGCTTGCCCTTGTTCTTGATGTACTTCACCAGCGTTTGCACGTTGTAGTACGCCGTGGCCATATTGTTCTGGCCGGTCAGCATGTCTGCATCGTACTGCACGCCACCGTCGTTCAACTTGAGCACTGCGCCGCCCGCACCTTCCGGAGCGATTTCCATGCCCATATTGATCGGGCCGTTGTAAATCGCGCGGTACGATTCATAGCCTTCACGCGGGTCGTAGTAATCGCCGCCATCGTACGACATCAGGTTGATGTGGCTGATCTTGCTGCCCTGGTTCTTCACTACGCTGTACATCACGCCACCGAACGGCGAACCCCACTGCACCTTGCCTTCTTCGAACGGGCTACCCTTCACGTAATAGGCACCGGTCGACCAGCCTGCCACCGAGATGCCGATATTGGCGCCGCGGTTGTGGATTTCGCTATACAGCGTGTTGATGATGTTGGCGATCTGGCCATCGGTATTGCAGCTGAAGCTGCTGGCATCGCCCTTGTTGCATTGGGCGCCTTCGGTTTCCCAGTCCACATCGACGCCGGATGCACCCAGGTCCTGCACCAGATCGACCACGCGCGCGGCGTTGAAGTTGGCCCAGCTGCTGCCTTGGCTGTAGGACCAGCCACCGATCGACACCCACACCTGCGTACCGCGCGCCTTCAATGCGGCAATGATGTTGCGCAGGTCTTGCGCCTGCTGCGCGGTAAAGGTTTTCTGGCCGGCGTTGGTGCTGGCACCCTCGACGAACTCGAATCCGGCCACCGACTGGTCGAACTTGTACGAGCCCTTCACATACGCGGTATCCGGCTTGGCGAACGCCAGGTTGATGTGCGTGAAATAGTTGGGAATGTTGGCCGTGCTCAGGTCATAGATGCTGGTATTCCAGGTGCTGGAATAACCCACATACATGCGGCTGCCCGGTGGCACCGGGGTCGGTGTCGGGCCGCCCGGCGTCGGGGTGACGGTCGGGATCGGCGTGGGCGACGGCGTGCCGCCGCAGGGGCCGTTGTCGGTCCACGGCTGGCCATCACCATTGCTGGACGATGGAATATTGTTCTGTGTCCACCACTTGGCGGTGTAGTTGCGGTTGTTGTAGCTCACCTGAGCGCCACCGTTGTAGGCAGTGCTGCTGTTCCATGTGGCATAGCAGCCGGTGCCCGGCACCGGGGTGGCGGTGGGCGGCGTAGTCGGCGCGCGCGTGGGTGTTGGCGCAGTGGTCGGGGTCGGGCCGCCGGTTGGCGGGGTGGTGGGCACCGGTGTGGCCGTCGGCACGGTGGTCACGCCGCTGCTCGGGCCCAGATCGGTCCACAGCGATGCATTGCCCGGATTCCAGCCGGTGCTGCTGTAGTCAGTCTGGTTGACCAGTGCACGGTAGTCGTGGCCGTTGTAGCTGACCACGGTGCCGGCGGTGTAATAGACATCCGGCTGCCAGGCCGGTGCGGCGAATGCACACGTCGCCGCCATGCTTGCGATCAAGGCAAGCAGGGTATTGCGGTTGAACATGGTTGTCTCCTCTATTTATGAACGGCCGCTGCGTGCACCGCATTGCAGGCGGTTCGTGCGCGGCCGGTATGTAACTATCCTGATTATGAAAGCGCTGTCAATGAAGTGCATGACAGGGAGAGACAGCCATGTGGTGGAGTGGCGTGAATGCTATGTAGGACCGGGTAAGTTTCCGCCGAGTGGCAGCGTGAGATGTGGGGTAAAATGTATGGCGGGACCATGCCCGGATGCACGGCAGAGGCCGGAGGGGAAAGCCGGCCCCCTTCCACTGGAAAGGAAGGGCGCCGGCAAAGGCTTACTGGCTCAGTTCGCCATGATATTTCAACAGCTTGCCCACCTTGGGGCCAACCACAGCCATGCAATAGGGCTGGTTGGGATTGCGGTTGAAATAGTCTTGATGGTATGTCTCGGCCGGGTAGAAGGTCTGCAGTGGCACGATCTGGGTGACGATGGGTGCGTTGAAAGCATGTGCAGTCGTCAACTCGGCCACCTTGGCGTTTGCCTGCTGCTGTTGCGCCGCATCATGGCAGAAGATGGCCGAGCGATACTGTGTGCCGACGTCATTACCCTGCCGGTTGAGGGTGGTGGGATCGTGGATGGTAAAGAAAACGTCCAGCAGGCTATCGAAGCTCACCACGCTGTCGTCATAACTGATCTGCACCACCTCGGCATGTCCGGTGTCGCCGCCGCAGACTGCACGGTAATCCGGATGGGCGGTGTGCCCGCCCATATAGCCGGATACCACCTGATCCACGCCGCGTACGCGCTGGAAAACCGCTTCCAGACACCAAAAACAGCCGCCTGCCAGAGTTGCTTGTGCCATGTGTTGCTCCTGATTCGTTTACCCACACTCAGGTGCGGGCGAAATCTGCCACCACAAGCAATCTCTTCGATTACTGCCGGGCGGTACGCAGATTGGTCGGTGCAGGGGCGTTGAAATTACAGCGGTAGGGGTTGATGTCCAGTCCGCCACGGCGGGTATAGCGGGCGTAGACGGCCAGCTTGATCGGTTTGCAGTCGCGCTGGATGTCGGTAAAGATGCGCTCGACACACTGCTCGTGAAACTCGTTGTGGTTGCGGAACGAGATCAGGTAGCGCAGCAATGATTCGCGGTTGATGGGCTGGCCGATATAGCGGATCTGCACGCTGGCCCAGTCTGGCTGACCGGTGACCAAACAGTTGGACTTGAGCAGATTGGACACCAGCACTTCATCCACCGGTGCGTCGGCTTCGTCACACTTGAGCAGGCCGGGCTGCGGGCTGTAGGTCTCCACCTCGATATCGAGGTTGTCGATGTTGTAGCCATCCAGCTCGGCAAACTTCAGGCCGGCCCAGCGCTCCGGCTCGAACAGCTCAACCTGTACCGGTGCCTGCACGGCTTGCGAGAGATCGTCGCGCAGCAGGGTGGCCAGAGCCTCGACATTGTCCAGCCGGGTCTGGTTGAAGCTGTTCAGATAGAGTTTGAACGACTTGGATTCGATGATGTTGGCGCTCTGGGCGGGCACCTGGAATACGGCGGTGGCCACTTGTGGCTTGCCGCGCGCGTTCAGCCATGACAGCTCGTAGCCATTCCAGATATCCACGCCCATGAAGGGCAGGGTGCCGGTCAGGCCGATTTCGTCGCGCTTGCCCTGGCGCGGAATCGGGAACAGCAGGGCAGGGTCGTATTCGGTGATGTAGCTGACGGCTTTGCCCAGCGGCGATTGTTGCGGATCGGACATGCTCAGTTTCCTCAACGGTATTTGCGGATCAAGCCCACCATGATGCCAAAAATTTCCAGTCCTTCGCGCGGCCGGATTGGCTGAAAGGCAGCATTGTGCGGCAGCAACAAATACCCTTGCTTGTCGCGCGCCAGCTCCTTCAGCGTATATTCGCCATCAACAATGGCAATCACGATGTCGCCTACGCCGGCAGCATGGCGTTTTTCGACGATGGCAATGTCGCCGTCGTAGATGCCGGCATCCATCATTGAATCGCCGCGTACTTTCACCATGATGGTGGTGGACGGGCGCGGAATCAGGTATTCGTCGATGGACAGCGATTCGCTCATCGCATCGTTGGCGGCGGCGGGCAGACCGGCCGGCACGTTGAAGTCGGCCAGTTCGCGCTCGAAAAAACGCTTGGTAGGGGCCAGGCGCTTTTCCGGCGTCATTTCAATATAGCCAGCCAGGGTCAACCGCTTGACCAGCGCCGATACGGCCGATTTGGAGGCCATGCCCAGCAGCTCGCCGATGGTGGCGTAGGAGGGCAGGATGCGGTAATCGGCGTAGTAATCCTGCAGCTTGGCCAGGTATTCGTTGTCGCGGTTCGGGTTGCCCATGGTGTGCTCGCGCAGAACATTCGTTCACTCAGCTTAAGGTGAACGATCGTACGCTGTCAATCGTCGCCTGCTCGATACGGCCGGGTTGCACTGGAGTAGAATCGCGCCTTTGCTTGCAGGTCAGGATACAAGGTGCAGATTTATCTGGCCCCGATGGAGGGGCTGCTCGACCATGTGTTGCGCGACATGTTGACCCGGCTGGGCGGGGTGGACCTGTGCGTGACCGAGTTCGTGCGTGTATCGGGCACCTTGTTGCCCAACAAGACGTTCTATCGCATTGCGCCCGAGTTGCTGCATGGCAGTCGCACGCCATCCGGCGTGCCGGTGCGCGTGCAATTACTGGGGTCGGACCCGGTGTGCATGGCCGAGAACGCGGCCAAGCTGGCGGCGCTGGGGCCGCTGGGCATCGACCTGAACTTTGGTTGCCCGGCCAAGACCGTCAACCGTCATCGTGGTGGTGCGGTGCTGCTGGACGAGCCGGAAACCGTGCATGCGATTGTGGCGGCTGTACGCAGTGCCGTGCCGGCGCACCTGCCAGTGACGGCCAAGATGCGGCTGGGTTATACCGACCGCAGTCGCAAGCTGGAATGTGCACAGGCCATCGAGGCCGCCGGTGCGGCCGAGCTGGTGGTGCATGCGCGCACCAAGACCGATGGCTATCGCCCGCCGGCCTATTGGGAAGAGCTGCCTGCCATCCGTGAGGCGATCAATATTCCGCTGATCGCCAATGGCGAAATCTGGACGGTGGGCGATTTCCAGCGCTGTCGTACGGTCTCCGGCTGTGACGACATCATGCTGGGGCGTGGCATGGTGGCCGCACCGGGCCTGGCGCGCGCGGCGAAAGGCGAGGGTGACGCAAGCTGGAGCGAGGTTGCGCCCTTGCTGCCGTTGTTCTGGGAAAAAGTCGAACCCGAAGTCCTGCCCAAGCACCGTGCCGGCCGCCTCAAGCAGTGGCTGGCCTATCTGCGCAAGATTTACCCCGAGGCGGACGAGCTGTTCCTGCGCTGCAGGACACTGGTCGATCCCGCCGAGGTCGAGCAAGCGGTATTTCCTGCGCTGGACAAGCAGACTGCCGCAAGCCATGCTTGAGCGGACTGCCCCAACCGGAGAACCCCCTTGCGTATTTCCTTGCTGATTGTCGGGCTGGCGCTGAGTGCGTCGGCCTCGTTGTGCGCCGCGCAGGGCGCAACTTTCCTCGCCAACTCGCCGCTGCTCAAACTGCAGAAAGACGAAGTGCCGGCACTGCGTGAGTTGCTCGACACTACGCTCGATCAGGCTGCCGATGGCGAAACGCGCAGCTGGGACAATTTGCAGGGCAGCAATCCGCACAAACTCACCGTGACACTGACGCCGACACGCAGCTATGAACGTATGGTGCAGCAGCAAAAACTGCCGTGCCGCAGCGTGCGCGTCAACATCAAGGCCAAGGCGCAGCAGGACAGGGTGAATGCCAGCTACTGCAAGCGCGATGAGCGCTGGGTGTCGTTGTTCGAGCTGCAACACCCGCGCAAGGCGGCGAAGTAAACCGCCACAAGGAATGTGATGGCTGGCCGCAAGGGCCAGCCGCTCACACGGTGAAATCCGCCGCGTAATCCTGATCGGTGCGCGCCTCGACCTTGCCGCTGCGGCAGGCCTTGGCAAAGTGCTCGAAATCACGCTCTACCTGATCGGCATAACGTGCTGCATAGCGGGCAACTGCTTCCGCAAAACTGTCGTTGCTGCCGATATAGCCGCTGATTTCCGGCGCCATGCCGCTGGCCTTGGCATGGGCGCGCGCCAGTACCCAGCCGCATACCTTGCCGTATTCCTTGAGCAGATGCGCGTCATACAGCTCGATGTCGGCCGATAGCTTCATATCGCGCAACTGGCGGCCATAGAAATGCCGACCCGACGGGCCGCTGGTCCAGCCCAGAAAAATGTCGCTGGCGGCCTGCATCAGGCGCTGGCCATCCACCACGCGCCGCCCCTCATGCTGATAGGGGCTTTTTACCTTCACGTAGTCGGCCAGCACCGAGCGGCGTGCTTCCTTGAACTGCAGGAACAGCGGCTTGCCCTGCGCATCGACCATCAGCGCGATCAGGCAACGCGTGCCCACGCTGCCGACGCCCACCACCTTGAACGCCATGTCATGCCGCGCGAACTGGCTGAGCAACTGCCGGTAGTTGGCGCTCAGAGTGCCCACGTAATCCTTGTACAGCTTGCCGATAATGGCATCGCCGCTGCCCAGTCGCAGCCAGTCGTCTTCGGCGCCGAACAGGGTGCTGCTGCCGTGGATGTGGAACACTGCGGGCGGTGCATCGCGTATCGTCCACTGGCCATGCTTCTCGTTGCCCAGCTTGGGCAACAACTGCTCGTGGGTGCGTCCGCCAGCCTTGCTCATGCCCGCCTTCACACGCTTGCGCGCCTCGGGGGCGTCGACCACCTTGAGCAGTCGCTCGAAGGTGATGCGCTCGTACCAGACCTCCAGCATCCCCAGTTGTGCATACTCGGCCATGCGTTGCTGGTAGCTGGCCACGGCGGTGTAGGCCGCCTCCTGTGCGGCGGCTTCGCCATGGCGCAGGTGGCGTGATGCCACCACCAGGCTGGCGGCCAGCCGCTTTACATCCCACTCCCACGGGCCGGGGTGGGTTTCGTCGAAATCGTTGAGATCGAAAATCAGGTTGCGTTCGGGCGTGGCAAAACCGCCGAAATTGGACAGGTGCGCGTCACCGCACAATTGCACGCACAGCCCGGTGCTGGCACTGCTGCCCAGATCGTGCGCCTGCAGGATGGCGCTGCCGCGAAAGAAGGTGAAGGGCGATGCCAGCATGCGGCCATAGCGCAGCGGCACCAGTCCCTCTACGCGGCCAGCGCTGTTGGCACGCAACAGGGCCAGTGGGTCGCGGTGAACATGGCCGATGTCGTCATGTTCGCTGCGTTGCAGCTGCTTGCGGCTGGCACGTCCCAGGGCAATGCGGTCGGTCAGGGTGTGCGGCTGGCGGGCCATGTGGGTCTCCGGCTGGCAATGGACTGACCTCATTCTGACCCAAAGCCGCCTGCTTGGGCAGCCAGTATCGGTACGTGATTGTTGCGAACATGAAAAAGGACGACCCGCAGATCGTCCCTTTTCTTTCCGGGCGTGCCGGATTACTTCAACTGGCTCAGCAGTGCGCTCAGCAATGCTTGTTGTGTGGCGTTGTCGGCCTGCTTGCCATCGCGACCGGATACGGTCAGCCTGGTTTGGTTCACCGCACTGGCCAGTTTGACTTCAAACTCGCTGGGCTTGGCTGCCTTGCCTGCTGCCTTGCCGTCGCCGTTGTCACCCCAGAACTTGAGCTTGGACCAGAAGCTGCTGTTTTCTTCCTGTGCGATATCGGCATCGGCGCGGCGCACGTAATACACGCCCTTGCTGCGATCACGGTCCACAACAACGTAGCCGCTCATGTCCAGCGCCAGACCGACACGGCGCCATGCACGGTCGAAGTCGTCATACACCGCCAGCGCCTGGCTGCTGTCGATCAGCGCGGCGCGGGCCTGCTGTACCACCGGCTTTTTCACGGTAGATTGGGCCTGGCCCTCGCTCATGCCAAAGCGTTGCAGCAGCAGGGCCATCATTTCGGCTTCCAGCTCAGGATCGGACGGACGCGGGGTCCATACGGTCTGGGTTTCAGCGTTCTTGCCGGTGGCCTTGGTTTCGGTCGTGCCATCGGCAAACACCTCTACCATGCCTCGGTGAGTCAGGTAAATTTCGGTCGTGTCTGGCGTTGTGCCACGCTCGACGCGGGTGCGGTATTTATCCAGCTCGCCGGTGGAGATGAAGCGGTCCGCCACCTTGCGCAGCATCTTGGTGACCCAGTCACTCGGCAGGCTGGCGCGATTTTCCAGCCAGTCGGTTTCCATGATGCCGATGGACGGATTGTCGACCTTCAGCAGGAAACCGTTGTCCAGCCAGAATTCGCGCAGTTGTGGCCACACCTTTTCTGGTGAGCCTTTGACTTCAAGCCAGCGTTGATTGCCTTCCTGTACCAAGCGTGCGTTGCCGTCGATCGGCAGTACGCTGGTCGAGGCGGTGCTGCTGGCAGGTGCCTGATAGGTCGACAGCGACTTGGCCGGGACCGTGTAATTGGCATTGCTGGATGGCGCTGTCAGATCCGGCGGCACCTCCAGCGAATTTGTCGTCGTGTTGTCGCTGCCGGAGCGGTAGTCAACCTTGCGTTGCAGCATCAGTTGATCGGTACTGCAGGCAGCCAGGCCCAGCACGAGGGCCAGGGTGGTCAAACGGGTCATGGTTTTCATCGGTGTCGAATCGCTTGCTATTGAGCAGGAGTGAAGACAGGCACGCGCTGTTTAGAGCAGACCGGCCGTAGCGAGTGCTTCACGCACGACGCCCTGGTTGGCATTGGCCAGTCGGGTGAGCGGCAGGCGGATGCCCGGGCCAATGCGGCCCAGTGCTTCCAGTGCCCACTTGACCGGGATGGGGTTGGCTTCGACGAACAGGTGCTTGTGCAGCCCCTGCAGCTTGTCGTTGATGGCGCGTGCCTCGGCAATGCGGCCAGTGCTGGCAGCGACGCACAGATCGTGCATTTCGCGCGGCGCCACGTTGGCGGTGACCGAAATCACGCCGTTGCCACCTTGCAGCACGAAGGCCAGTGTCGAGGCATCGTCACCGGACAGCAGGGTGAAGCCCTGCGGCGCGCGCTTGACCAGATCGGCAGCGCGTTCCATGTTGCCGGTGGCGTCCTTGATGCCGACGATGCCCGGCAGCTCGGCCAGACGCAGTGCAGTGTCGTTGGACAGATCGGTAATGGTGCGGCCTGGCACGTTGTACAGCAGCGTGGGCAGATCGACGGCTTCGGCGATGGCCTTGAAGTGCAGGTACAGGCCTTCCTGCGTCGGCTTGTTGTAGTACGGGACCACCGACAGGCCATAGCTTGCGCCGACATCCTTGGCGCGCTGCGACAGCGCAATGGCTTCTTTGGTGGAGTTGGCGCCGGTGCCGGCGATCACCGGCACGCGGCCGGCTGCTTGCTCGACGATGACGCGGACGATCTCGATGTGTTCTTCCACATCGACCGTCGGCGATTCGCCGGTGGTGCCGACGGCGACAATGCCGTCGGTGCCTTGTTCAATATGCCAATCGACCAACTTGCGCAGGGTCGGGAAATCGAGACTGCCGTCTTCGAACATGGGGGTGACGATCGCCACCAGACTGCCTGTAAGCATCAAACGCCTACCTTCTCTGAAAGTAAACCGCAGGGGAAAGGGCATTCTAACCGATGCCCCGGGGCTGCGGAACTCAAACCATGCGCAAAATTGCCATACTGCGCCCGTATCGACTGGCTTCTATCTGGGGTGGCGCACCGATCCTTCATCCACCTCGCCGTGCATCGGCTGACTGTCGGCTTCAGCCTGGCGCGGCTTGTGGCCGGTCTTGCGCAAGATCCAGCTGCCCAGATCGTCCAGCCAGGTGAATACCACCGGCACGATCACCAGAGTGAGCAGGGTGGAGGTGATCACGCCGCCGATGATGGCATGTGCCATCGGTGCGCGCTGTTCGGCACCGTCGCCCAGCGCCAGTGCCAACGGCATCATGCCGAATACCATGGCTGCCGTGGTCATCAGGATGGGGCGCAGCCGCACGCGGCCGGCCTCGGCAATGGCTTCGGCACGCGCCATGCCCTCGCGGCGCAGATGGTTGACGAAATCAACCAGCAGGATCGCGTTTTTGGTGACCAGACCCATCAGCATGATCACGCCGATCACCGAGAAGATATTGAGCGTGCTGCGCCACATCAGCAGCGCCAACAGCACCCCCACCAGCGACAGCGGCAGCGAGGTCATGATGGCCAGCGGTTGCAGGAAGTGGCCGAACTGCGAGGCCAGGATCATGTAGATGAACACGACGCCCAGCAACAGCGCTGCTACTGCATAGCCGGCCGACTCGGCCATGCTCTTGCTGTCGCCACCGGTGACAAAGCGATAGCCGGCAGGCAGCTTGAAGCGTTGCTGCAGTGCGGTGATCTGCTTTTGCACCTCGCCTGTGGTCTGGCCGGCCACGTTGGCGGTGATGTTGACCTCGCGGAACAGGTCGCGCCGGTTGATCTGCACCGGGCTGGTGGTTTCGCGGATGGTGGCCAGCTCGGACAAGGGCAGGGTGACCGGCAGGCCATTGGCATCGGTCTTGTTGCCGGTCAGGTAAAGCGAGGCCAGCTGGCCGGCATTGGTGCGCTCGGCTTTGTCCAGGCGCACGTTGACGTCGTAATTCTCGCCGTCCGGCGCTTGCCAGGTGCTGGCTGCCTTGCCTGCAATCAAGGGGCGCAGGGCGTTGCCGATCTGCGACGGGTTGAAGCCCAGGCTGGCCGCGCGCTCGCGGTCCACCTCGACATTCAGCGTCGGCTTGGCATCGCGCATGCTCGAATCAATGTCGACCACGCCGTGAATCCTGGCCAGTTCGGCGGTAAAGGCATTGGAGAGCTGGCGCAGATCGTCCAAGTCCGGGCCCTGCATGGAAATCTGCAGGGGTTTGCCATCCGGGCCGCCGCCGCCCAGCGGGCTGACGCCGCGCAGGTCCACGCCGGCCACCCGGCCCAGTCGCTCGCGGAACAGATTGATCAGCTCGTCCTGACCGCGCGTGCGCTGCAGCTTGGGCTTGAGCGTAACGGTCATGGTTGCGCTGTTCTTGCCTTGGGCTTCGCCGGTGTTGGCGGTGGTATAGATTTCGATCACTTCAGGGAACTCGCGCAGCGCGGTTTCCACCTGTCGTGCCTTGCCCGCGGTGTAGTTCAGCGACGAACCGACCGGCGTGGTGAAATGGACCGAAACCTTGGACAGGTCGGCCTTGGGGACGAATTCGCTACCGATGAAACGCGCCAGCGCAAACGCGGCCACCAGACTGGCGATGGCAATCAGCACCACCCAGATGCGGTGGCTCAGGCTCCAGGTAATCAGCCGGCTGTAGCGTTCGCCCAGCCAGTCCATGCCGTGCTCAATGGCGTCCAGCAGGCGCCCCAGCGGGCGCTTGCCGCCTTGCGCATGCGGGTCGTGCCACAGCGACGACAGCATGGGGTCGAGTGTGAACGACACGAACATCGAGATCAGCACCGCTGCACACACGGTAATGCCGAACTGGTGGAAGAAACGGCCGATGATGCCGCCCATGAACCCCACCGGCAGGAACACCGCCACGATGGTCGATGTGGTGGCCAGTACCGCCAGGCCGATTTCCTTGGTGCCGTCCAGCGCAGCGCGATAGTGGTCCTTGCCCAGCGCGGTGTGGCGCACGATGTTTTCGCGCACCACGATGGCATCGTCGATCAACAGGCCGATACACAGCGACAGCGCCATCATGGTCATCACGTTGATGGTGAAGCCTGACAGGTAGAGCGCGTAGAAGGTGCCGATCAACGCCACCGGCAGGGTCAGGCCGGTGATGACGGTGGAGCGCCATGAGCCGAGGAAAAAGAACACGATCACCACGGTCAGCAGCGCGCCTTCCAGTAACGATGCCTTCACGTCCTTCAGCGACGAGCGTATGCCCTCCGAGTTGTCATACAGCACCGACAGCTTGATGCCCTCGGCCGCCAGCTCGCGGTTGACGTCGTCCATGGCCTTGCGCACGCCGTCGGCGGTCTGCACTGTATTGGCCTTGTTGACCTTCTTGATGTCGAGCGAGATCGCGCGCTTGCCGTTCACCAGTGCCAGCGAGTCTTCCTCTGCCTGGCCGTCCTGTATCGTTGCCACGTCGGACAGGTAGACCGGTGCGCCGTTGCGCCACGCGACGATGATGCGATTGAACTCGGCAGCGGTTTTCAGCCTGCCCTTGATCTGGATGACTTTTTCCGAGCTGTGATCCTCAACGGTGCCCACCGGCACCTCGGCATTCTGCGCCTGTACGGCGGCGTTGATGTCGTTGATGCCGAGCTTGAGCGCGGACAGGCGCTCTGGCTTGACGTTGATGTTGATTTCGCGCGCCGTGCCGCCGATCACGGCCACCTGACCCACGCCGGGAATGATTTCGAAGCGTTTCTTGATGAATTGCTGGGTGCGGCTGGTCAGCTCGCGCGGGGTCAGCTTGTCCGAGCTGATCGCCAGCGAGATGATCGGCATGTCATCCGGGTTGTAGCGGCTGATGGTTGGCGCCTTGATTTCGGTGCGGAAGGTGGGCGAGACCACGCCGACCTTTTCACGTACGTCCTGCACCACCTTGTCGGGGTCCACATTGAGGTCGAACTCGGCAATCACCACCGACAGCCCCTGATAGGTGTGCGAGAACACCTGGTTCAGGCCGCTGATGGTGTTGATGCTTTCCTCCAGCGGCTTGGTGACTTCCGATTCGACGATTTCCGGCGCGGCATCCGGGTATTCGGTGCTGACCACGATGACCGGGAACTTGACGTCCGGCAGTTCCTCAACCGGCAGCCGGGTGAGGGAAAACAGGCCCAGCACCATCAGCGCCACCATCATCATGGTGGCGAATACCGGGTTCTGGATGCTGATACGGGTAAACCACATTGCGTGACACTCCTTGCGGCGGGGCGGGAGGGGTCGGAGGGGTCAGGGCTGGCTGGCTTGCAGTTTGACCGGCATGCCGGCGGTCAGCCGCACGCCGCTGACCAGCACCACGGCGCCGGCCTCCAGCCCGGACTGGATTTCCACCGTGTTGCTGGCTGCGTCGGCCGCCCCCAGCACCACGTTGCGGCGTACCAGCGTGCCCTTGTCCACCTGCAGTACGAAGCGCTGGCCGTTTTCCTCGCGTACTGCGGCAGCCGGGGCGACCAGTGCATCCTTGCGCGTATCGATGGCAAGGCGACCCTGGCCAAACAGGCCCGCACGCAAGCTGCCTTGATCGTTGATGATGCGGATATAGACTTCGACGGTTTTGTTGACCGCATCCACCGCCGGGTTGATGCGACTTACCTGGCCGCTGAACTCGCCCGAAAAGCCATCCACCTTCAGCGTGGCGGTCTGGCCCACGTGTACTTCGCCGATCTGGCTGGAGGGAACCGCAGCAACCCACTCCAGTTCGGACAGGTCAACCACGGTGAACAGCTTGCTGTTCAGGCCCACGTGCTGTCCGGGCTCGACCAGGCGCTCGGAAATCGTGCCGGCAAACGGTGCGGTTACGCGGGTCTTGGCCAATGCCTGCTTGGCCAGCGCCAGTTGTGCCTCGCTCACGTTGACGTCAGCCACCGAGGTTTGCACCTGGCTGTTGGTGGCATCGAACGCATTGCGCGAGATGAAATTCTGCTTGAGCAAATTGGCGTTGCGCTCGGCCTGCTTGCGGTTCAGGTCGAGCATCTCGCGGCTCTTTTCCAGCTGGGCCTTGGAAACCAGCAACTGTTTTTCCAGATCGCGCGTATCAAACATGGCCAGCTCCTGTCCGGCAGCAACCGCCGCGCCGGGGCGCACGGCCACGCTGCCCACCACGCCTTCGACCTGTGCGGTCAAGGTGGTCTGGCGCAGTGCCTGCAGGCTGCCGGTGAGGGGAATGCTGTGGTTGAGATCGCTGCGCTTGATGGTAACGACATCCTCCCGCGCCAGCTCGGCCGCGGCCGGAGCGCTGGCGGTTGCTGTCGGGGCTGGCTTGTTGCCGCAACCGCTGAGCGCGGCCGTCAGCGTCAGGGCAAGAAAGGTGTATTGCAAGGCACGATGCGCGGGCAAGGACATGGCGGGAATCCGGATGGGCGGCGAGATTTACATACGGGGCAGATTCTAACGATGTTCGCTGGCTTGAACATGACGGAATCGGCCGAAAACGGCATTTCGTGACAATGTACCGTTTGCGCTGGATCAAGTTGCACACAATTTTCGCGTGTGGCCAGTCAGCAATGCGCGTAAGCTTCGGCCTAACATTCGTCTATGTATGTTGTTGTCCTGATGCCAAAGCGCATTTAAGTACTCGATAATGCTTTACACGCGCACGCATGATGGTTACAACTCATCTGCAAGGAATATGCCGGCTGGATGAGGGCCGGGCTGACCTGTGGGGTGGATTTGCCTGTCTTGCGCCGTTTCGTATTTTGTATCAAGGGCTTGGGTGAGCAGCCCGCGTAACGCGGACGGGTTCAGTGTCGCAGCGATCATTTTTTGCGCAATCGTAACAAGGGGGTATACCGTGAGTGTCCTAGGGTATTTACAAAAAATCGGCCGCGCGCTGATGGTGCCGGTGGCCACGCTACCGGCTGCGGCAATCCTGATGGGTATCGGCTACTGGATCGACCCGCAAGGCTGGGGTGGTGGCAGCCCGCTGGCGGCGTTCCTGATCAAGTCCGGCGCATCCATCATCGACAACATGGCCATCCTGTTTGCTGTCGGTGTGGCTTACGGGATGTCCAAAGACAAGGATGGCGCGGCAGCGTTGGCCGGTCTGGTGGGTTTCTATGTGGTAACAACACTGTGTTCGCCCGAAGCGGTTGGTCAGCTGCAGGGGCTGAAGCCAGAACAGGTTCCGGCCGCCTTCGGCAAGATCAAAAACCCGTTTGTCGGGATTCTGACCGGGGTCATTGCTGCTGAACTGTATAACCGTTTCAGTCATGTCGAGCTGAACAAGGCACTTGCCTTCTTCAGCGGCAAGCGCTTGGTGCCGATCGTCACGTCTTTCGTGATGATGGCCGTGTCATTTGTGCTGATGTTCACTTGGCCGGTGATTTACGGCGCGCTGGTGCATTTTGGCGAAGGTATCCAGGGCATGGGGCCGCTGGGGGCCGGTATCTACGCCTTCTTTAACCGCCTGCTGATTCCGGTTGGTCTGCACCATGCATTGAACCAGGTGTTCTGGTTTGACGTTGCAGGTATCAACGACATCCCGAACTTCCTGGGTGGCGCGCAATCGCTGGCTGAACACAAGGCTGTCGTCGGCGTGACTGGCATGTATCAGGCCGGCTTCTTCCCGATCATGATGTTCGGTCTGCCGGGCGCAGCGCTGGCGATCTACCAGACCGCCAAGCCGGAGCACAAGGCACGTGTGGCGTCCATCATGATGGCGGCCGCGTTTGCCTCGTTCTTCACCGGTGTGACCGAGCCGCTCGAATTCTCCTTCATGTTCGTGGCGCCGTTCCTGTATGTGGTGCACGCGCTGCTGACTGGCATTTCGGTCTACATTGCCGCGACCATGCACTGGATTGCCGGTTTTGGCTTCAGTGCGGGTCTGGTCGACATGGTGCTGTCGTCGCGCAACCCGCTGGCGGTGCAGTGGTTCATGCTGATCGTGCAGGGCATCGTATTCTTCTTTGTGTATTACTTCGGCTTCCGCTTCTCGATTACCGCCTTCAACCTCAAGACCCCGGGTCGTGAGGACGATACTGAAGAGGCTGGCCCGCAAACCGTGGTGCAGGCTGCTCCGGCGCCGACTTCGGCTGGCGCTGCCGGCAGCAATATCGAGCAACTGGCCAAGGCCTATATCGGCGTGGTCGGTGGTGCTGCCAATCTGGCGGCAATTGATGCCTGCATTACCCGCCTGCGTCTGAACGTGAATGATTCGGCCCTGGTGAACGAAGCTGAAGCCAAGCGCTTGGGCGCGGCCGGTGTGGTCAAGCTGAACAAGCAGAGCGTGCAGATCATCATCGGGCCCAAGGCCGAGTTGATTGCTGATCAGATGCGCAAGTGGCTGACTGCAGGTACCAGCATTCAGGAGGCTGTTGAAGCTGCGCCGATCTCGATCGAGCAGAAGATTGCCACCGTCAGCGCACTGCAGCCGCCGGCGCCGGCCGTGCAGCCGGGCAAGGGCGAGCTGGTGCTGGTTGCCCCGGTAACCGGTGAGGCCGTACCGCTGTCCGACGTGCCGGATGCCGCATTTGCCAGCAAGGCCGTGGGTGATGGCGTGGCCATCAAGCCGACAGGCCGTCTGGTGGTTGCACCGGCAAGCGGCACGCTGGTGAAGATTTTCAACAGTAATCACGCCTTTGCGCTGCAGGCCGACAACGGTGCGGAAATCATCGTCCACATCGGTATCGAAACCGTGAAGCTGGGCGGGCAGGGCTTCCGCCGTCTGGCCGAGCAGGGCACGCATGTGAATGCGGGTGAGCCGGTGCTGGAGCTGGATCTGGACTACCTGAGCGAACACGCGGTATCGCTGATCAGTCCGGTGGTCGTGAGCAATATCGACCAGTTCGGTGGCGTGGCCAACTTTGCCAGTGGCCCGGTGGCTGCCGGCCAGAGCACGCTGTATACGCTCAAGCCGCGTTAAACCTCGGCTGTGGCAATACAAAACGGACCGGCTTGCCGGTCCGTTTTTTCATGTGCGGCCCAGTGGCCCGGTGCGGGCGTGCAGTGCTGCTGCACGTTGTACGTGGTTGGCAGTCTGCTCACCTGGTAGGTGTGGCAGGGGCTGTTTCCCGGTCTGCATGAGGCCAGTTCTGGCGTGCGGATGGTGGTCCGGCGGCTCGGGGACGAAAAAAAAAGGACGAACCGAGGTTCGTCCTTTTTTCTTGCACAAGCAGGCTTGTGCGAGCGGGGTTTAGCCCAGCAGATGCTTCACGGCATCACGCTCTTCGCTCAGTTCCTTGGCGGTCGCATCCATGCGGGCGCGGCTGAAGTCGCTGACTTCCAGGCCTTGCACGATGGTGTACTTGCCATCCTTGCAGGTCACCGGGTAGCCGTAGATCAGGTCGCTGTAGCCGTATTCGCCGTTGGCCGGTACGCCCATGGTGACCCAGTCGCCTTCCGGTGTGCCCAGCACCCAGTTGCGGATGTGGTCGATGGCGGCGTTGGCCGCCGAAGCAGCCGACGACAGGCCGCGCGCCTTGATGATGGCAGCGCCGCGCTGTTGCACGGTCGGGATGAACTCGCTTTCCAGCCATTGTTGATCGTTGATCAGCTGGGCAGCGCTTTGGCCCTTGACTTCTGCGTGGAAAATGTCCGGATACTGGGTAGCCGAGTGGTTACCCCAGATGATGACTTTCTTCACGTCGGTGACCGCGTTGCCGGTCTTCTGGCCGATCTGGGTCAGGGCGCGGTTGTGGTCCAGACGCATCATGGCGGTGAAGTTGGCCGGGTTCAGGTCCGGTGCGTTCTTCATGGCGATGTAGGCGTTGGTGTTGGCCGGGTTGCCGACCACCAGCACCTTCACATCACGCGAAGCAACTGCGTTCAGTGCCTTGCCCTGGGTGGTGAAGATGGCGCCGTTGGCTTCCAGCAGGTCCTTGCGTTCCATACCCGGGCCGCGCGGACGGGCGCCAACCAGCAGGGCGACGTCAGCATCCTTGAAGGCAACCATCGGGTCGTCGGTTTGCACGATGCCTTGCAGCAGCGGGAAGGCACAGTCGTCTAGTTCCATCACCACGCCGGCGAGGGCCGGCAGCGACGGGGTAATGTCCAGCAGTTGCAGGATCACCGGTTGATCCGGGCCGAGCATGGCGCCAGAGGCAATACGGAACAGGAGGCTGTAGCCGATCTGGCCGGCTGCGCCGGTTACGGCAACGCGTACGGGTTTCTTGGTGGTCATGGATTTAGCTCCGGATCATGGTGGTTGCTCACGCTGCGGCGACTACGTCCCGCGCAGCGGTTTTGAGTCTGGTGCGCACCAAGGCCCGGCATGGCTGTGCCGGCTTTGGTGCAAAGCCCGACGATTTTAGCACGCACGATTGCCGCCGCGCTTGCGTTTTGATGTAATTGCCCGCATGAATGGTGATTGTCTTGTGTCTTATATAAGACTGTAGTGGACTACACCGGGACAACATGATAAAAAGCGAGGCAATCGAGTATGGCGAAGCTCACGCAGCAACCGTTGTACAAGCAGGTTGTGCGCGAAGTGCTGGCCCGCATCGAAGCTGCCGAATGGCATGGCGACGAATCCTTGCCCAGTGAAACCGATCTGGGCCGCAGCCTGGGCGTCAGCCAGGGCACGGTGCGCAAGGCGTTGGATGTGCTGGTGGCCGATGGCGTGTTGTATCGGCGTCAGGGTGTCGGCACTTTTGTGGCGGATACCAGTGATTTTCTGGCACGCAGCTGTTTTACGCCGTTGACCGGTGTGGGTGGTGAAGTGCCGAAATTCGAGCTGCTGGGCTGTGTGCGCATCAATGCCGGCGAGCAGCTGGCCGAGGTACTGGGCCTGCGGCGCGGTGCCGCGCTGTGGCAGGTGCGCAAGCTGTTGCGCGTGGCGGGACATATCGTCGGGCTGGAAGAGTTGTTGTTGCCCGAGAGCAGTTTTCCGGATCTGGACATGCGCCGGATTCGTGAGTTGAAAGGTAATGTGCCCGAGCTATGCTGGCGCGATTTTGGCGTGCGGCTCAAGGATGGCGAGGTGCGTTACCGGGCCGTGTCGGCGGCGCAGGCCGAAGCGCGTTTGTTGCAGATGGAAGTTGGTGACCCGCTGCTGCAGATCGTGCGCCTGTCGCGTGATTTCGACGGCAAGCCGCAAATCTGGAGCGTGGCATGGCTGCGCACCGAGCAGGACGCGTTCGAACCGCCGCAAAGCATGCGGGGCGAACAAGAATGACCAAGGCCGGGCAGATGCCCGGCTGGCGGTTTTTGGGGGCAACCCCGCTGTGGCATGGGCTGTAGGGCGTGTGCCGGATTTAAACCAGTAAGGAAAGCGTATGAGCAAAACACGCCCCAAGCACCTGGATTTGCGGGTAATCAAATTCCCGCTGCCCAGTATCGTGTCCGGCCTGCACCGCATCAGCGGCGCGCTGCTGGGCCTGTCCATCCCCTTCGTGCTGTACGCGCTGTCCGGCACCCTGTCGTCCGGCGAGCGTTTTGACGCTTTCCGCGCCTGTGTGGGCAGCCCGGTAACGAAACTGCTCTTGCTGCTGGTGTTGTGGGCCTTCCTGCACCACGCCTGTGCCGGCATCCGCTTCCTGATGATGGACATTCACAAGGGTGTCGAGCGTGAAACCGCACGACTGACTGCAAAAATCGTGATGGCCGTGAGCCTGTCGCTGACTGTCGTGATCGGGGTGCTGGTATGGTAAATCGTCAAGTTGTCGGCGCGCACTACGGTCTGCGCGACTGGCTGGTGCAGCGCGTTACCGCCGTCATCATGCTGGTGTATGCCGTGGCCATCGTGGCCTTCCTGGTGCTGGCGCATGGCGCCAATTACGCACAGTGGCAGCAACTGTTCGCCTGTGGCTGGGTCAAGGTACTCACCACCGTCACCATCCTGGCGCTGCTGTGGCACGCCTGGGTTGGTCTGCGCGATATCTGGATGGATTACGTGCAGCACATCGGCCTGCGCCTCACCCTGCATGTGGTGACCATCCTGTGGCTGGTATCCAGCCTTGTTTATGCCGTTAAAGTTGTCTGGGGTGCGTGATGACTGTTCCAGTTCGCAAGTTTGATGCAGTCATCGTGGGCGCCGGCGGCGCCGGCCTGCGTGCCGCACTGCAATTGTCGGAAGCCGGCCTGAAGACTGCCGTGCTGTCCAAAGTATTTCCGACCCGCTCGCACACCGTTGCGGCGCAGGGCGGTGTGTCCGCTTCGCTGGGCAACTCCGAGCCGGATCACTGGCACTGGCACATGTACGACACCGTGAAGGGTTCGGACTGGCTGGGTGACCAGGACGCCATCGAATTCATGTGCCGCGAGGCACCGAATGTCGTGGTCGAGCTGGAACACTTCGGCATGCCGTTCGACCGCAACGCCGATGGCACCATTTATCAGCGCCCGTTCGGCGGCCACATGTCCAATTTTGGCGAGAAGCCGGTGCGCCGCGCCTGTGCGGCGGCTGACCGTACCGGCCACGCCATGCTGCACGCGCTGTACCAGCGCAATGTGCGCGCCAACACCCAGTTCTTCGTCGAATGGATGGCGCTGGACCTGGTGCGCGACGAGCAGGGCAATGTGCAAGGCGTGGTCGCCATGGAAATGGAAACCTCGGACATTTACGTGTTCCAGGCCAAGGCCACCCTGTTTGCCACCGGCGGCGCGGGTCGTATCTTCGCTTCCAGCACCAATGCCTTCATCAACACCGGTGACGGCCTGGGTATGGCAGCGCGCGCCGGCATCCCGCTGGAAGACATGGAATTCTGGCAGTTCCACCCGACCGGCGTGGCCGGCGCGGGCGTGCTGATTACCGAAGGCGTGCGTGGCGAAGGCGGCATCCTGCGCAACAGCAATGGCGAGCGCTTCATGGAGCGCTACGCGCCGAACGCCAAGGATCTGGCTTCGCGCGACGTGGTATCGCGCGCCATGGTCACCGAAATCAACGAAGGTCGTGGCTGCGGTCCCAACAAGGATCACGTGCTGCTCGACATCACCCACCTGGACCCGGAAGTCATCAAGTCCAAGCTGCCGGGTATCCGCGAAATCTCGATCAAGTTCGCCGGTGTGGACCCGATCAAGGCACCGATCCCGGTCGTGCCGACCTGCCACTACCAGATGGGCGGCATTCCGACCAACTACAAGGGCGAAGTTGTCGTCAACGACCAGATCGTCAGCGGTTTCTATGCGGCCGGCGAAGTGGCCTGCGCGTCGGTGCACGGCGCCAACCGCCTTGGCACCAACTCGCTGCTCGACCTGCTGGTGTTCGGCAAGAGTTCGGGCAACTCGATGATCGACTTCATCAAGCACGCGCCCAAGGACCTGCCGGTGCTCAACACCGCTGACGTCGAGCGTTCGGTCGCCCGCGTCGACGAACTGAACCAGCGCAGCAGCGGCGTGGAAGTCAACGACGCCCGCCTGGCCATGCAGGCCACCATGCAGAAACACTGCGGCGTGTTCCGTTTCAAGGACATGCTCAAGGAAGGCGCCGAGAAGATTCTGGAAGTCGAAAAGCAGGTGGCCAACATCGTCATCGCCGACAAATCCAAGACCTTCAACACCGCCCGACTCGAAGCGCTGGAGCTGCAGAACCTGATCGAAGTGGCCAAGGCCACCATGATCTCGGCCGAGGCCCGCACCGAATCGCGCGGCGCGCACGTGCGTGATGATGCGGAAGATACCCCGGAACGCCCGAACGGCCGTGATGACCAGAACTGGCTCAAGCACACCCTGTGGCACCGCGAAGGCAACCAGCTCAAGTACAAGCCGGTCACCATGAAGCCGCTGACGGTCGATACCATCGCGCTCAAGACCCGTTCCTACTAAGGGTGAACAGAACATGACTACCCGTACCATTAAATTCAGCATTTACCGCTTCGATCCGGAAAAGGATGCCAAGCCGTACATGAAGGACTACACCGTTGAACTCGACGCGACCGAGCACAAGCTGCTCGATGCACTGGTCAAGCTCAAGGTGCTGGATGATTCCGTCTCGTTCCGCCGCTCGTGCCGCGAAGGCGTGTGCGGTTCCGACGCGATGAACATCAACGGCAAGAACGGCCTCGCTTGCGTGACCGACGTGGACAGCCTTAAGCAGCCGATCCAGATTCGCCCGCTGCCGGGCCTGCCAGTCATACGCGACCTGATCGTGGACATGACGCAGTTCTTCAAGCAATACCACTCGATCAAGCCCTACGTGCAGAACGACACGCCGGCGCCGGATCGCGAGCGCCTGCAAAGCCAGGAGGACCGCAAGGAGCTGGACGGCCTGTACGAGTGCATCCTGTGCGCCTGTTGCTCGACTTCGTGCCCGTCGTTCTGGTGGAACCCGGACAAGTTCGTCGGCCCGGCCGGCCTGCTTGCCGCTTATCGCTTCATTGCCGATACCCGCGATACGGCCACCAACGAACGTCTGGATAATCTCGAAGATCCGTACCGTTTGTTCCGCTGCCACACCATCATGAACTGCGTCGATGTCTGCCCGAAGGACCTGAACCCGACCAAGGCCATCGGCAAGATCAAAGACCTGATGGTCAAGCGGATTGCCTGATCCACGATGAACTCGTTCATCGATGAAGCCGAGCTCAAGCGCATCCTGTGGCGTTCGCGTCGCGGGCTGCTTGAGCTGGACTTGCAACTGGAGCGCTTCGTGAGCGAAGCGCTGCCCGGCCTGAGCGCAGCAGAGCTGGAGGATTACCGCCGCCTGCTGCTGCTGCCGGACCAGGATTTTCTTGAATACCTGAATGGCAAGGCACCGTGCCCCGATGAGTCGCTGCGGCCCATCATTGCGCGCATTCAAGCCCTGCAAAGTTAAAACGGGTTCGGTAAAAACCGGGCCTCAACCCTGGAGTCACACAGATGGAAAACAAAGTCACCCTGACTTACAACAACGGCGAGCAGAGCATCGACCTGCCGGTTCTGCCGGGTACACTGGGCCCGAACGTGGTGGATATCCGCGCGTTCTCGAAGACAGGCATGTTCACCTTCGACCCGGGCTTTCTTGCCACTTCCTCGTGTGAATCCAAGATCACTTTCATTGACGGCGATCTGGGCCAGCTCTACTACCGTGGCTACCCGATCGAACAACTGGCCGAGCACAGCGACTACCTCGAAGTCTGCTACCTGTTGGTTAACGGCGAACTGCCGACCGCAGCGCAAAAGGCCGAGTTCGAAAACACTGTTACCCGCCACACCATGGTGCACGACCAGCTGACCTCGTTCTTCAAGGGCTTCCGCCGCGATGCGCACCCGATGGCCCAGATGGTTGGCGTGGTGGGCGCGCTGTCGGCGTTCTATCAGGACAGCCTGGACATCAGCAACCCGCGTCACCGCGAAGTGGCCATCTACCGTCTGATCTCCAAGATCCCGACGATCGCGGCCATGTGCTACCGCTACAGCAAGGGTCTGCCGTTCAACTACCCGCGCAATGACCTGAACTACACCGCCAACTTCCTGCACATGATGTTCTCCACCCCGTGCGAGGAATACAAGCCGAACCCGGTGCTGGTGCGCGCGCTGGATCGCATCTTCACCCTGCATGCCGACCACGAGCAGAACGCGTCGACCTCGACCGTGCGTCTGGCCGGTTCGTCGGGTGCCAACCCGTTTGCATGTATCTCGGCTGGTATCGCCTGCCTGTGGGGCCCGTCGCACGGCGGCGCCAACGAAGCCGTACTGAAGATGCTGGACGAAATCGGCTCTGTCGAAAACGTGCCGGCCTTCATGGAAGGCGTCAAGGCCAAGACCCACAAGCTGATGGGCTTCGGTCACCGCGTGTACAAGAACTTCGACCCGCGCGCCAAGATCATGAAGCAGACTTGCGACGAAGTGCTGGCCGAACTGGGCCTGCGCGACGATCCGAAGTTCCAGCTGGCCATGAAGCTGGAAGAAATCGCGCTGAGCGATCCGTACTTCATCGAGCGCAAGCTGTACCCGAACGTCGACTTCTACTCGGGCATCGTGCTGACCGCGCTGGGCATCCCGGTCTCGATGTTCACCGTGATCTTCGCACTGGCCCGTACCGTGGGCTGGATCAGCCACTGGAACGAAATGATCTCCGACCCGGCCATGAAGATCGGCCGTCCGCGCCAGCTGTACACCGGTGCACCGCGTCGCGATTACGTCGAAGTTGCCAAGCGCGGTTAAGCGCTAACCAGCGTCGCCCCGTTGCCGGGGCGGCGCTTTTGCATTGAATCCGGCTTGATCCGCCGTAAAGCGGCAAGGACAGGACTAACAAAAATGATGAAAGAACTTGAGTTGAATTCCCATCTGTTCGGTGGGAATGCCCCGTTCGTGGAAGATCTCTACGAACAATACCTGGCCGATCCGGCCTCGGTGGATGCGCAATGGCGCAGCTACTTCGACCAGCTCACGCAAGGCGCCGCAAAACGCGATGTCGCCCGTGCCCCGATCGAAGAATCGTTCCGCCAGCTCACCCGCTCGCCGGTACGCGTGGTGCAATCCGGTTCGGCCGACGAAGCCGCTACCGAGCGCCAGGTCAACCTGCTGCGCCTGATTTCCGCCTACCGCATCATGGGTAGCCGCCAGGCCACGCTGGACCCGCTGCAGCGCATGGACAAGACCGCACTGCCGGAACTGGACCCGAAAACGCACGGCCTGACCGATGCCGACATGGGCATCACGCTCGGCACCAATATCGGCGGCCTGCCGCGCGCTACCCCGGCCGAAGTGCATGCCTTCCTCAAGCAGACCTACTGCGGCAACATCGGTCTGGAATACATGCACATCACCAACAACGAGCAACGTCGTTGGGTGCAGGACTATTTCGAATCGCGTCGTTCCACACCGGCCTTCAGCCAGGACGAAAAGCGCCGCATCCTCAAGCAGGTAACGGCTGCTGAAACACTGGAACTGTATCTGGGCAAGAAGTACGTCGGCCAGAAGCGTTTCGGTCTGGAAGGCGGCGAAGCCATGATCGCGGCCATGGATGGCATCGTGCAGGGCGCCGGCCGTGATGGCGTGCAGGAGCTGATCATCGGTATGGCCCACCGTGGCCGTCTGAACGTACTGGTCAACACGCTGGGCAAGCTGCCGCGTGACCTGTTCAGCGAATTCGAAGGCCGTCCGACGACCGAACTGCCGTCGGGCGACGTGAAGTACCACAATGGTTTCTCGGCCGACATCCCGACCCCGGGTGGCCCGATCCACCTGTCGCTGGCGTTCAACCCGTCGCACCTGGAAATCGTCAACCCGGTGGTGGAAGGCTCGGTGCGCGCACGTCAGCAACGCCGTGGCGACAAGACCGGCGCACAAGTCCTGCCGGTGCTGATCCACGGTGACTCGGCCTTCATCGGCCTGGGCACCAACCAGGGTACCTTCAACCTGGCCAACACGCGTGGTTATGGTACCGGCGGTACGCTGCACATCGTGGTGAACAACCAGATCGGCTTCACCACCTCGGACACCCGCGATACCCGTTCCACGCTGTATTGCACCGACATCGCCAAGATGGTCGAAGCGCCGATCTTCCACGTCAACGGTGACGATCCGGAAGCGGTCTGCCTCACCGTCGAAGCCGCGCTGGCCTTCCGCAAGGAATTCCACCGTGATGTGGTGATCGACATCGTTTGCTTCCGCCGCCATGGCCACAACGAAGCCGATGATCCGTTCATCACCCAGCCGATGATGTACAAGAAAATCGCCCAGCACCCGGGCGTGCGCAAGAAGTACGCCGATCGCCTGATCGCTGAAGGCGTGGTCACCGATGCGGAAGCCGCCGGCCTGATCGATACCTATCGCGCAGCGCTGGATCGCGGCGAGCATGTCGAGCAGACCACGCTGACCGACTACAAGCGTTCGTACGCCATCGACTTCGGCAAGTACATGGGCAACCACTGGCGTCACCCGGTGACCACCGCCGTACCGCTGGCCGACCTGCAGCGCCTGGGCCAGAAGCTGATCACCGTGCCGGACAACTTCAAACTGCGCGCCAACGTCGAGAAGATCCTGAAGGATCGCGGCGAGATGCTGAATGGCAACCTGGGCGTCGACTTCGGTACTGCCGAATCGCTGGCCTATGCCACGATGTTGACCGAAGGCTACGCCGTGCGTATTTCGGGTGAAGACTCGGGGCGCGGCACCTTCAACCATCGCCACGCCGTACTGCACGACCAGAACCGCGAAAAGTGGGACCAGGGCGTGCACGTGCCGCTGCAACACATCTCGGAAAACCAGGCGCACTTCCTCGTCATTGACTCGATCCTGAACGAAGAAGCCGTGCTGGCATTCGAATACGGCTACGCCTCGTCGGCGCCGGATGAGCTGGTGATCTGGGAAGCGCAGTTCGGCGACTTCGCCAACGGCGCGCAAGTCGTGATCGACCAGTTCATCACTTCGGGCGAAACCAAATGGGGCCGTCTGTGCGGCCTGACCATGTTGCTGCCGCACGGTTATGACGGTGCTGGCCCTGAGCACTCGTCGGCACGTGTCGAGCGCTTCCTGCAGATGTGTGCCGAACACAACATCCAGGTGGTGCAACCGTCCGAAGCGGTGCAGATGTTCCATGTGCTGCGTCGCCAGATGGTGCGCCCGGTGCGCAAGCCGCTGATCGTGATCATGAGCAAGAAACTGCTCAAGGCCAAGAATGCGGCCAGCCCGATCGAGCAGTTCAGCAACGGCGAATTCCGCACCGTGATCGGCGAAGCCGGCGACATCGATGCAAAGAAGGTCAAGCGCGTGATCGCGTGTGCCGGCCAGGTCTATTACGACCTGCTGGGCGCACGTACCCAGCGCGAGATCAAGGACATTGCGATTGTCCGTGTCGAGCAGCTGTATCCGTTCCCGACCGAAGAGCTGAAGGCAGAGCTGGCCAAGTTCGGCAATGCCAAGGAAATCATGTGGGTGCAGGAAGAGCCGCGCAATCAGGGTGCCTGGCACCAGATTCGCCACCGTCTCGAAAACTGCATGGAGCCGAAGCAGACCTTGCTGTTTGCCGGCCGCCCATCGTCGGCATCGCCGGCCGTAGGCTACATGAGCAAGCATAACGCGCAGCTGAAGGCCTTCATTGACGAGGCCCTGACGCTGTAATTCCAACGCGGCATCCATCCCGGATGCCGCGTCTTGTCGTTTCGGGCCAGCCCGAACGTACCAGAACCATTTGGAGAAACACCATGATCGTAGAAGTCAAAGTCCCGCAGTTGCCGGAATCGGTTGCCGAAGCCACGCTGCTGCAGTGGAAGAAGAAGGTGGGCGAGGCCGTCGCACGCGAAGAAAACCTGATCGACATCGAAACCGACAAGGTCGTGCTGGAAATCGTCGCCCCGCAAGCCGGCGTACTGGTCTCCATCACCCAGCAGGAAGGCGCCACCGTGGGTAGCCTGGACGTGATCGCCACCATCGATACCGCTGCTGCTGTCGCTGCTGCCCCGGCTGCCGCTGCTGCGCCTGCCGCAGCACCTGCTGCTGCCCCGGCTCCGGCTGCTGCAGGCGCTGCCGCCATGCCGGCCGCCAAGAAACTGGCTGCCGATGCCGGCGTGGACCTGTCCAGGGTCGAAGGTACCGGCCGTGGCGGTCGCGTGCTGAAGGAAGACGTACAGAATGCCGTTGCTGGTGGCAGCAAGCCGGCGGCTGCAGCTGCTGCACCGGTTGCCGTGGCCGTTGGCGAACGTGCCGAGCAGCGCGTGCCGATGTCGCGCCTGCGCCAGCGCGTGGCCGAGCGTCTGCTGCAATCGCAACAGACCAACGCCATCCTCACCACCTTCAATGAAGTGAACATGAAGCCGGTGATGGACCTGCGCAACAAGTACAAGGACAAGTTCGAGAAAGAACACGGCGTCAAGCTGGGTTTCATGGGCTTCTTCGTCAAGGCCGTGGTTGCCGCGCTGAAGAAGTATCCGATCGTGAACGCGTCGGTGGACGGTAACGACATCGTTTACCACGGCTACTTCGACATCGGCGTGGCCGTTGGCTCGCCGCGCGGTCTGGTGGTGCCCATCATCCGCAACGCTGACCAGCTCAGCCTGGCCGAGATCGAAAAGACCATCGCCGACTTCGGCAAGCGTGCGCAGGAAGGCAAGCTGTCGGTGGAAGAACTGACTGGCGGTACCTACACCATCTCGAATGGCGGCACCTTCGGCTCGTTCTTCTCCACCCCGATCATCAACCCGCCGCAAGCCGCGATCCTGGGCATGCATGCCACCAAGGAACGTGCCGTGGTCGAAAACGGCGAAGTGGTGGTGCGTCCGGTGATGTATCTGGCGCAATCCTATGACCACCGCATCATTGACGGCCGCGAAGCCGTGCTGAGCCTGGTGGCAGTGAAGGAAGCCATCGAAGACCCGGCGCGTCTGCTGCTGGACCTGTAACACCACGGGGCGGGGCAACCCGCCCCTTGTGCATCAACCTGGAAGAAACTCATGTCCCAACAATTTGATGTCGTCGTCATCGGTGGTGGTCCCGGCGGTTATGTGGCAGCGATCCGCGCCGCGCAACTGGGCTTCAGCACCGCGTGCATCGACGCAACCAAGAATGCCGAAGGCAAGCAAAGCCTGGGCGGTACCTGCCTGAACGTCGGCTGCATTCCGTCCAAGGCACTGCTGCAATCGTCCGAGAACTACCACAACACCATCCACGGTTTTGCCGATCACGGCATCACAGCAGGCTCGGTCAAGGTAGACATTGCCAAGATGCTGGCGCGCAAGCAGGACATCATCAACAAGAACACCGGCGGTATCGCTTACCTGTTCAAGAAGAACAAGGTGACCTCCTTCCTCGGCTATGGCAGCTTCAAGTCGCGCAATGGCGACAAGTACCAGATCGAGATCAAGGATGGTGACAAGGTCGAAGTGATCGAAGCCACCCACGTCATCATCGCCACCGGCTCCAAGGTGCGTCAGCTGCCGGGCGTCGCCATCGACAACCAGCTGGTGCTGGACAACGAAGGCGCGCTGGCCATCCCGGCCGTGCCCAAGAAGCTGGGCGTGATCGGCGGTGGTGTAATCGGCCTGGAAATGGGCTCGGTATGGAAGCGCCTGGGCGCGGAAGTGACCGTGCTGGAAGCCGCTCCGGCCTTCCTCGCCGCTGCCGATGAGCAGGTAGCCAAGGAAGCGTTCAAGCTGTTCAGCAAGGACACTGGCCTCGACATCCAGATCGGCGTGAAGATCGGCGAGATCAAGACCGGCAAGAAGGACGTCACCGTCAACTGGACCGACGCCGCCGGTGCCGAGCACAAGAGCGAATTCGACAAGCTGATCGTCGCCATCGGCCGTGTGCCGAACACCGATGGTCTGGGTGCTGACGCAGTCGGCCTCAAGATCAACGAGCGCGGCCAGATCGACGTCGATGGCGACTGCCGCACCAACCTGCCCAATGTATGGGCGATTGGCGACGTGGTGCGCGGCCCCATGCTGGCGCACAAGTCGTCGGAAGAGGGCGTTGCCGTGGCTGAACGCCTGGCTGGCCAGCACCCGCATGTCGATTTCGACGTGATTCCGTGGGTGATCTACACCAACCCGGAAATTGCGTGGGTGGGCAAGACCGAGCAACAGCTCAAGGCCGAAGGCGTCGAATACAAAAAGGGTCAGTTCCTGTTCTCGGCCAATGGCCGTGCGCTGGCGCTGGGCGACTCCAAGGGCTTCGTCAAGATGCTGGCTTGCGCCAAGACCGACCGCATCCTCGGTGTGCACATCGTCGGCGCGCATGCGTCCGAGCTGATCACCGAAGCCGTGGTGGCGATGGAATTCAAGGCGTCGTCGGAAGACATCGCCCGTATCGTTCACGCACACCCGTCGCTGTCTGAAGCCATGCACGAAGCAGCCCTGGGTTGCGACAAGCGCGGTCTGCACAGCTAATTTCCAGCGGGCCGCCGCAGCGCGGCCCGCGCCCAACACACCTCCTCACAAAGGATCTCAGAAATGAATCTGCACGAGTATCAAGCCAAGGAACTGCTGGCCAAGTATGGCCTGCCGGTCCAGCGCGGCATTCTGGCCAACAGCGCTGAAGAAGCTGCTGCAGCGTATGACACCCTGGGTGGCAAGTTTGCCGTCGTGAAGGCACAAGTGCACGCGGGTGGCCGCGGCAAGGCCGGCGGCGTCAAGGTCGTCAAGAGCCGCGAAGAAGCAGCCGAAGTTGCCAAGACCCTGATCGGCACCAATCTGGTGACCTACCAGACCGACGCAGCCGGCCAGCCGGTGCACTCGGTGCTGGTCTGTGAAGACATGTACCCGGTACAGCGCGAACTGTATCTGGGCGCCGTGGTGGATCGCTCCAGCCAGCGCGTGGTGTTCATGGTATCGACCGAAGGCGGCGTGGAAATCGAGAAGGTTGCCGAAGAAACTCCGGAAAAGATCATCAAGATCGAAATCGATCCGCTGGTTGGCGCTCAGCCGTTCCAGGGTCGCGACGCTGCATTCGCCCTCGGCCTGCAAGGCCCGCAAGTGGCTGCGTTCACCAAGCTGTTCCTCGGTGCGGCCAAGGCCTTCATCGACAACGACTTCGCCCTGTTCGAAGTGAACCCGCTGGCGCTGCGTGAAAACGGCGAACTGGCCTGCGTGGATGGCAAGATCAACCTCGACTCCAACGCCCTGTATCGCCACCCGGACCTGCTGGCCCAGCGCGACAAGTCGCAGGAAAACGAGCGCGAAGTGAAGGCTTCCGAGTTCGAACTGAACTACGTGGCGCTGGAAGGCAGCATCGGTTGCATGGTGAACGGCGCCGGTCTGGCCATGGCCACCATGGACATCATCAAGCTCAAGGGTGGCCAGCCGGCCAACTTCCTGGACGTGGGCGGTGGCGCAACCAAGGAGCGCGTGATTGAAGCGTTCAAGCTGATCCTTGCTGACGACACCGTGAAGGGCGTGCTGATCAACATCTTCGGCGGTATCGTCCGTTGCGACATGATCGCCGAAGCCATCATTGCCGCCGTGAAGGAAGTGAACGTGACCGTGCCGGTTGTGGTTCGTCTGGAAGGCAACAACGCTGAACTGGGCGCCAAGATCCTCGACGAATCCGGCCTCAAGCTGACTTCGGCCCAAGGCCTGAACGACGCTGCCGAGAAGATCGTTGCTGCTGTTGCAGCCCTCTAAACCGCACGCGTAAAAGGATTTTGAAATGAGCGTACTCGTCAATAAAGATACGAAAGTGCTGGTGCAAGGCTTCACCGGCAAGAACGGTACTTTCCACGCTGAACAAGCGTTGAAGGTCGGCACCAAGGTTGTTGGTGGCGTGACTCCGGGCAAGGGCGGTTCCGAGCACCTGGGCCTGCCGGTGTTCAACACCATGAAGGACGCCGTGCGTCAGACCCAGGCTGATGCTTCGGTCATCTACGTGCCGGCACCGTTTGCCAAGGATTCCATCCTCGAAGCCATCGACAGCGGCGTGAAGCTGGTGGTTTGCATCACCGAAGGCGTGCCGACGCTGGACATGCTGTACGTGAAGAAGGCTGTGGACGAAGCCGGCATCCGCCTGATCGGCCCGAACTGCCCTGGCATCATCACCCCGGGTGAGTGCAAGATCGGCATCATGCCGTGGCACATCCACCAACCGGGCCGCATCGGTATCGTGTCGCGTTCGGGCACGCTGACCTATGAAGCCGTGGCACAAACCACCGCACTGGGCCTGGGCCAATCGACATGTATCGGTATCGGCGGCGACCCGATCCCGGGTACTTCGCACATCGACGCCCTGAAGCTGTTCCAGGACGATCCGGACACCGACGCCATCATCATGATCGGCGAAATCGGCGGCTCGGCCGAAGAAGAAGCGGCCGAATTCGCCAAGTCCTACGTCACCAAGCCGGTGGTTGGCTACATCGCCGGTGTGACTGCCCCGAAGGGCAAGCGCATGGGCCATGCTGGCGCCATCATCTCGGGCGGCAAGGGTACTGCCGAAGAGAAGTTCGCCGCCTTCGAGCGTGCAGGCATCGCCTACACCCGCAGCCCGGCCGAACTGGGCAAGACCATGTTCGACCTGCTGAAAAGCAAGGGCATGATCTAAGCATCAGCTTGATGCGGGTGTGTTTTGCACCCGCGGCAAAGCAAAAAACGCCACCTTCGGGTGGCGTTTTCTTTTGCATGGTGCTTATTGCATACTGACGTCAGCTTGCCGCCAGTCGCCGTACCCACTGTGCGCCAAGACCATTCATCAACAGGTTCATGATCAAGCAGGAGCATCTGCAAACATGCAAGCCATCCATTACGCGGGCAGTGATACAGCGGTACTGCCCGGCGATGTGGTCAGACTAAAACGCATGCGGGGCGAGGAAGAGGGCTTCATTGCCTATGTGCCGGGCATATCGCCGCCTAACAAGTTCTTTGGCGTCGGAGTCGGGGCCAGTGTCGGGTTTGGCAACGCGCAAGGGCGCTATTGGGCACTGTCTGTGGATGAATCAGGCATATTGAGTTCGGCGGTTCACTGGTTTGCACGCGGCGAAGCGCCGCCTGAACTACCGGCCGATCTGGACGAAATCGACATCAGCAGTGATTTTTGCCTGCCCGCCGAGCAATTGGCCAACCAGCAAATGGGCGATGGGCGGATCGAAATCAGTCGCCGCGCGCCGGTAGACGACGATTTCAAGGCGTTGCAACAGCAGGGGACGTCATTTGGCCGAGCCATCAGCCTCGCACTGCTCGTATTTGGCGTGCTCGCCGCATTGATCTACTGGTTGAGCAAATCCTGGCTGGCAGCATCCCTCATCGGTGGTGGCTTGTTTGCCAGCTCGGTGGTGTCCAACTGGCGCTTTCGGCAAGAACAGCAACGCCGCCGGGCTATGGCCGCTGATCCGCAGGCCGTGGAGGTCATCGAGGTTGCCCCGCTGCGGGTCGTCGATATTCAGCCCTTGGGCAGCAACGGGCCGGCTTTGGTGTTCTTTGGCAACGATGAACAAGCCGTACTGGTAGTCGGCCAGTGGACGGCAGAGTTCGAGCCGTTTCCGGCTGCGCATTTCCGGATACATCGTTGGGCAGATACGGGAGAGCCGATACGCATCGAATGCCTGGGCAAGCTGATTGTGCCTGAATCCTCGTCAGTGGCGCTGCAGCCCGGATACCGCTTTGGCTATGTCGAGTGGTTCAAGGCAAGCCCGGAAACGTTGCAGCAGGATCTGGCGCTTGCGTTTAGCGGTGGTAGTCATGCCTGAAACCACAGCAACCTCATAGCGATGAAGCCCGAATTCAACCAGGTCATGGCCAGTTTTCTTGGCTTATTGCAGCGCCAAGGTTTGCCAGCGCAGATTGTCTGGGTGAGGCCGGAGCAGGCTATCTATGGTGCTCGCAAAGGATGGCTGATACTGCCGAGCCACGGTTACGACGTGGCGGAAATTGCAGCGCGTTACCAAGCCGCATGCAGTTCAGATTGGGGTCTGCGCTTTAGCGTGTTGTGTGTTCATGAGCATACCAGCTATTGCCTGCTGAAAATCCCTGCAGATGAGCTGGCAGCTGAATACGCGCTGCTTGCTGCCGATGTCGTCAAGCTCAGTGTGCCCGTTCCCGTGCCTGCGGCACGTGCTGCATCCGGCATATTGCAGATCGGTTGGTGGCGGCTACGGGAGCACTTGAGCTATCGCCAGTGGAAACAAGCGGCATTCGAGCTGGCTTGAGCTCTGCGTTGAATCCTGGGGATTGGCCGGAAGCCAGTTCTGACCTGTTTTTTGAGAAGCCATAGTGCTGAGAGGGGGATCAGGGCTTGTTATTCGGGACAGCTATTGCAGCTGGTGACGACAGGGAAGATTTGCCACTGTGTGAATTGAGAGAACGTGGTGAGATGAAAAATCTATTAGCTAGCGAACCCTATTTCATGGAATGTTTTTCCGACATCGCGGTGAAGTTGCGCCGTGATACTGGGCGGGAGGTAAAAATCATTGATCTTGATGACTTCATCGCCCTCATGCACCAGGATCGAGAACAGGTGGTGATATCGGTCCCCAACTATCCGTGGATGGCGCGGTGGGATGACAGCATGCTGGAGGAGCTATGCTCCGCCCCGCCATTGTTTGAATTTCCCTATTTTGGTACAGATGGAAACGAACCCATAGGCTACTTCGCGGTGCCAGAAACAGTGTCCAGCGAACGCCTTGAAAGGTTGTGCTGGTATCAAAATACCCTGTTCTTCGTTTGCGCACCGGCCGAAGAATTTTTTGCTGGTTTGCCGCTTCTTGTTCACAACATCATCGCGACTGCTGATGTATGGCGGGATGAAGTTCTGGCCGCACTTGCGACCATGGAGGGTTATCGCTGGATTGTGATGCAGGAAGGAGATCAAGGGGATACGTATTACTGGCTGATCGAATCACAGTCGCCCGATTAGCTTCGGAAGATTGAGCTACCGACGCTATCGAATACCAGCAAGCAGCGATGCGCGTGCATGCACCGCTGCTTGCATGAAGGCAGCTCGCTCAGCCGTTCGGGCAGTTCTGATAAGCGTTGAAGCAGCTGATGTAGGACGGGTCTTTCTCACACACGTGGTGCTTGATTTCACACCACGGGTTTGCGTCTGCTGCCATGGTGGCGGAGGCGGTCAACGTCAGGAACAGGCCGATCAGAAGTGCAACGTGCTTTTTCATGAAATACAGTCCTTTTCTGCGGTTGGTGTGGGGCCCTTGCATCTGTTGAAGACGGCTTGGGTCGACCGATAAAATCAGGCTTTGCTAATTTTTCCGGCCTGCGCATTCAAACATGTATGCCTTATGCGGACAACATAAATTTCAGCATGTTGTCTTTTTGCTGAAAATTGATTTTGATAAAGCTTTCCCGGTTCTTCCTGGTTCTTTTGTTTGCCGATTGATGGGCGATGCTGGTACTAGGGCCTGTTAACACTTATTTCACGCTTGCGTTCGGGGTAGTTCGGGATGGAGCGCAAGGCGCAGAACGCGCCGCGGTACGGGTAGCGCAAGCGGTTTGCAACGCAGCGAACCGCCCGAAATACCCCGAACCCGCAGGGCTGGGCCGCAAAGAGGCCATCTACGGCGTTACGCGCCTTGGCAATAACCGGTTATTGCCGCGTTGCGTGCCTTGTAGCTGACCTCTTTGCGGCCCAGCGCAAGCGCGAAATAAGTGTTAACAGGCCCTAGATCAGCGGCAGGAAGACATCCGTCACCATTTCATGCTCCGGCACGTCGGGAAAGAATTTCACGCGTTGCACGTAGAGCGGAAAGTCGCGCAATTGCTCGCCGCTGGCGGGCAGCCATTCTGCGTAGAGAAAGCGGATGGCAGCGACCATGCGCTCGGTTGCACCGGTGGCGCGCAGCACGGCGCAGCGGCCCGCAGGGATATGGCCGCTGGTAATCCCGATATCGTTCGGTGCCGGTTCAGTGTCGATCACGCAGCAAAGGTCGAGGCGGAATAGCTCGGGTGGCGTGGTATCCGGATTGTCGTAAAGGATGTTGTAGGTAGCACTCACGCTGGGTGGCAGATTGTTTTCCCGACGCCAGGCGATAAAGCGCTGCACCGATTCGCCGATGCGCTGCAGGTCGCCACGATGCGGCAAAATGGCAATCTGAACGGCGGGGCAGTCGACGATTCGTACCTCGTCTGCGGTGTGTTGTTGGGCCATATGAGTACTCCTCAGGTCGCTGAGTGGTTGCAGGCGGGCATGCCAGCCTTGCCAGTCGGGGCTGCTGCGAAAGGCCGTGGGTGTTTGCCCGGTGAGCTTCTTGAAGGCGCGGGCAAAGGCTTCGGGGCTGTCGTAACCGCAATCGAGCGCGATATCGAGCACGCTGCGCGTCGGGTGATAAGCCAGCCGCTGGCTGGCGCGCTGCAAGCGGGTTTGCTGCACGTACTGGAACAGGCCGATGCCGAACCACTCGGCAAACTGGCGATGAAAATGAAAGCGTGAGCAGCAGGCAAGGTTGCTGAGTTGCTCCAGCGTCAGCGCTCCGTCCAGATGCGCATCGATGTATTCCAGTACGGTACGAAAACGGGTGCGATAGCGTTCGGTGGCAGATTGCATGGCTTCCCCTGTTGTTAGGGCGACTGTAGCGCACGGCATGGCCGTTTGCCCTGACAGATATTGCGCAATACGTTCACGAAAAGGACGTTGGAATGAAGACGAGCTGCAATGCTGATGCAGGCAACAGCAAGGCATGCATTGCACGGCAACCCTTACCTGCAACCGCGCGGAGCTTGGCATAGGCTTTTTGATTGCTTGCCTGGTGCTGTTAAATGTCTGGTGCAGCGCTATATTGATCTGATCGTACCTTTTGCGTTACCGATGTGTCGTGATTGCGCCTTGCACAAGGTTGAACATGGGAATCCGCCTTTTTCTGCTACTGCTGGTCTTGTCCGCTTTCGCCTGGTCCCGTCCGGCCATGGCTGGCGCGCTCCAGCTGGATGACGAGACGCAGCGCTGGCTGGCAGTACACCGCACCATCTACTATGCTCCCGAATCCGATTACGGCCCCTTTGTGTTTACCGATGCGCAAGGCGTACCGCAGGGCTTATCGGTGGATTTTCTGCAGCTGATCGGCGAGCAGGCTGGCATACGCTTTGCGGCCTTGCCGGCTGCGCCGCTCAGCCAGAACCTGGAGGGGGTGAAGCTTGGCAAGGTGGACGTGCTGACCTCCTTGCGGCCCACGCCAGAGCGCGCGCAATGGCTGGATTTCAGCAAACCCTATGTGCTGGTGCCTGCAGCACTGGCGGTGCGCAGTGGCGCCGGTCAGCCCGATCTGGCGGCACTGGCAGGCAAGCGGGTTGCCGTGGGCAAGGGCTATGCGGTGGAGGGCTTCGTCAGGGAGCACTATCCTTCGTTGCGCTGGGAGGCCGTGCCCGACGATGCCAGCGGCTTGCGTTTGTTGCGCGGTGGGCAGGTGGAGGCCATGGTGCTGGATGAAGCGAGCTTTGCCTTCATCGTCAAGCGCGAAGGCTGGAAGGACCTGACCCTGGGCGACCGGGTTGGCTATGACTACCCGCTCAGCATGGCCTATCGCAAGGACTGGCCGGAACTGGGGCGCATCTTTGATGCCGCGTTGCTGGCATTGCCGCCTGACCAGAAAACAGTGGTACTGACACGCTGGTTGCCCGAGCGCCAGCACGGTACACGGCGCGGCGACAATGCGATTGCCGCGGGTGGTATCGCCATCGTGGCGGCCGGGATTGCCGTGTTGCTGTACAGCCGTTTGCGCAAGCAGAGGGCCGCGTGAGTCTCCGCCCGGCCGCAGCAGCCCCCGTTTCCGAGCTGCATACGCCGCGCGAATATGGCTGGCGCGGCGCGCTGCTGCTGGCCTTGACCTACTGCGCGGCAGCATTGCTGTGCATTTTTCTGTCGCGCCAGCCGGGCAATATCGCCACCCTTTGGCTGGCCAATGCCTGCCTGGTGGCCACGCTTTACGATGCGCAGTATCGCAGCTGGCCGTTGCTGCTGCTTGCCAGCGGGCTGGGCAACCTGCTGGCCAATGTCACTTTTGGCGATTCCATCCTGCTCAGCATCAGTTTCCTGCCAGGCAATGTGCTGGAGGCCATGCTCGGCGCGCTGGTACTGCGCCATGCCGGCTACTGGCGCGGCTTTGAGCGCAACGTGCTGGCGTTGTTGCAGCTGAACCTGCTGGGCGCATTGTTGCCGGGATTACTGGGGGCCACCATCGGCGCCAGCCTGATTGCATGGTATGGCTTTGCCCCGTTTGACAAGGTGTGGCCAGCCTGGCTGGCTGGTGATGTGCTCGGCTCCGTCTGCGTGCTGCCGCTGGCCATGCTGTGGCTGCGGCGCACACCCAGCCATTCGCTTGCCGAGCTGCGCAACCCGGATCTGCTGGCCGCAGTGCTGATTGCATTGCCATTGCTGGTGCTGGCGATGCACTACCTGCCTTTGCCGCTGGTATACGGCATAGTGCCGCTGGTGCTGGCTGCTTTGTGGCTGCCGCTGTTGGCGCAACTGGCGCTGGTCATGTTTGCGTCGATAGCCGCGAGCGCAGCAATTGCCACCGGCTATTTCGTGCCGCCGCCGATGCTCAGCTACTCGGATGTGCTGCTGATCTATATCCCCGTTTGCCTGATGGTGCTGGTGCCGCAGATCCTGGCCGTGGCGGTGCAGGAAACGCGACTGCGCACGGCCGCGCAGCAACTGAGCGAGCGGCGCTTTCGCGACATCATCCGCTACGCCGCCATTGGTCTGGTGCTGAATGACAGCGAGCGTCGCATGATCGAGGTCAACGACGCCTTCTGCAACCTGATGGGGTATGCGCGCAAGGAGTTGATTGGCCAACCCTTTGGGCAACTGGTTCACCCGGACGATTTTGCTGCGGAGCAGGACAAGACCAGCCTGTTGCGCCAGGGGAGCAGTGATGTTTATGAAGGCGAAATCCGCTTCATCCATCGCAGCGGCGCGTTGATTGTGACCGAGGTGAAGGCCACGCGGCTGGAAGACACCACCAGCGGCAGCCTGATCATCCAGGTCAACGACATCACGCAGCGGCGCCAGGCAGAGCTGGCAATCAGCGAGTTGACCGAGCGCCTGCGGTTGGCAACCGGCTCGGTCGGTCTGGGGGTATGGGACCTCAACCTGCAGACCCATGCCTTGCTGTGGGACGAGACCATGTACTCGTTGTATGACTATCCGCAGGGCTTGGGCGAAGAAAACTACCAGCTGTGGCGCGCGCGCGTGCACCCGGATGACGTGAACCGGGTCGAGGCGGCGTTGAGCGACTGCATTGCGCGGGGCAGCGTTTTCGCCAGTACCTTCCGCCTGCAGCTGGCCGATGGTGCGATACGCCACATTGCGGCCGATGCGGTGCCCATCCGTGGGGATGACGGCAAGCCCGTGCGCATGGTCGGGGTGAACCGGGATATCTCGGTACAGGTTCTGGCTGAACAGGCGCTGATTGCCGCCAAGGAGTCGGCCGAGCGGGCCAGCCAGGTCAAGAGCCAGTTCGTGGCCAATATGAGCCACGAAATCCGCACCCCGATGAATGCGGTGCTTGGCATGAGCGAGCTGCTGGCGGCTACACCGTTGACGCCGGAGCAGCGCAAATACCTGGACATGACACGCGCTGCCGGGCGCTCGTTGCTGGCGATCATCAACGACATTCTGGATTTTTCCAAGATCGAAGCAGGCCAGATGGTGCTGAACGAGGAGGAGTTCCTGCTTGGCCAGGTGCTGGATTCTGTGGCCGCGATGATGACGGTCAATTCCAGCAGCAAGCCGCTTGAGCTGGTGATCGGTGTCGAGCCCGGCGTGCCGCTGCGCTTGCTGGGTGACGAGCTGCGCCTGCAGCAAATCCTGTTCAATCTATGCGGCAATGCGGTCAAGTTTACTGCCGAGGGCGAGGTATCGCTGCTGGTACGGCAGGCCGGGCGGCGCAATGATCAGACGGTGCTGCTGGAGTTCATTGTCACCGATTGTGGCATCGGCATGGATGAATGGCAGGTAGAGCAGCTCTTTTCGGCTTTTTCGCAGGCGGATCCTTCCATTACCCGGCGTTTCGGTGGCAGCGGGCTGGGGCTGGCAATCTCCAAGCGTTTGGTGGATGCCATGCAAGGGCAGGTTGCGGTGCAGAGCGCTTTGGGCAAGGGCACGACCTTCCGCGTTACCCTGCCATTCGGGGTTGGCATGCAGGCAAGCCTCGCCAGACCCGATTTTGCGCAGAACTATCTGATTGCGTCGCCCAATGCCCTGTTGAGCAAGTCCATTGCCGATTATGTGGGGAGCTGGGGTGGGCGTCATGTCACTGTCGCGCAGCAGGGCGAATTGCTGAACGCCTTGCAAACCGGCCCGGAGAGTGAATACGACGTACTGCTGGTTGATGGCCGTTTGGTAGATGCAGGCTGCGAAGCCGCAATCCGCACGCTGCGCGAGCATGCCGCGCCGCCGTTGCTGGTGGTGCTGGGCACGCGCAATGGCGTGGCGCCATTCGATGCCGTTGCCGTGAAGCCGGTGACCAGTTCCAGCCTGATGAACGCATTGCAGGAGGCGTATGGCAAGCGGGTCGGCGAGCCGGGCGAAGCCGCTGCGGTTGGCGAGGAGACCGTGCACCTGAACGGTCGCATCCTGCTGGTGGAAGACAATGGCTTCAATCAGGCGGTGGCAATCGGTTTCCTCTCCCCCAGTGGCTTGCAGGTCGAGACTGCGGACAACGGCCGCATCGCCGTTGAACGGCTGCGCCAAGCGCCAACGGCATTTGATCTGGTGCTGATGGATGTGCAGATGCCGGTCATGGACGGCTATAGCGCCGCGCGGGCGATCCGCAGCGAGCTTGGCTTGCAGGTGCCCATCATCGCCATGTCGGCAGGGGTGCTGGAGTCCGAACGCGCAGCATGCTTTGCCGCAGGCATGAATGATTTCCTGCCCAAGCCGGTGGACTGCAATGCGTTGCTGCAACTGGTGTCCAGCTATCTGGAGGCGCCGGCACCACTGTTGTCGCCATCGCGTGGTGATGAACCGGTGCATCCGCTGTTGCGCGAGGAGCAGTTGCTTGCGCGGGCAGTGCAAATGCCGTCCTTGATGATATCGGTCGCCCCCATCCTGACCTCGATTGTTGAGCGGGCGCAGCAGCCCATTGGCCAGATCGATGCCTTGCTGCAGGCGGGCAAGGTGCAGGATGCACAGGCAGAGCTGCACACATTGAAAGGTGAAATGGCCAATCTTGGTGCCGTACGCATGGCCGAGCTGCTGGCACAAGCCGAGCGCAAGCTCCGGAATGGCGAGGTCGACCTGAGCCGCGAGCTGCCGCTGATCGGCAATACGCTGGCCGAAACGCTGGCCGCGCTGGCGGCGTGGCTGGAACAGCATGCTGCCCGACACGCAGAAGACCAAGATGCGCCGGCCCAGCTGCTGGATGAGGCGCAGCTGGCCGATTTGCTGGTGGCGCTGCGCAATAATGATCTGAAGGCCATTGAGCTGTTCGAGACCATGCGCATCAGCATGCGCGGGCATTTTGGCGCCGTGCAGGTGGCGGATATGGAAGCGGCCATGTCCATGCTGCAGTTTGGCCGTGTGCTGGCGGTGCTGGAGCAACCCGGCATGACGGCTTGAATCGACCTGACCCGTCCTGAATTAGGTTGACACCCAAAACAGCTGGTTTGAACCCGCATTATTCTGCCAACGACGCCCGGTGCACCGCATCGGGCGTTTGCATTTGCAACGACAGATGCGGCCGCTCATGGTTATAAATCGCGACCGACTCACCCACCATCCGCCGGGCCTGCGCAAGGTCCGCAGGCCGCTGCAACAACAACTCCGTCTTGAGAATGCCATTCACCCGCTCTGCCAGCGCATTCTGGTAGCAATCATACCCATCCGTCATCGAGCAGATCACCCCATGCTGCCGATGCAGCTTCTGGTAGTAACTCGAGCAGTACTGCACACCACGATCCGAGTGATGAACCAATGCCTGTCGGGTCTGCCGACTTCGCAACGCCATTTTCAAGGCTTGGGCTACCTCTTCAGTCTGCAAGCTGGCATGAACATGCCAGCCGACAATCTTGCGGGAGTACGCATCCGTGATCAGGCTCAGGTAGACGACCTTGCCCGCCGTCGGCAGGTAGGTGATATCGGCGACCCAGAGTTGTTCGCTACGCTGCACAACCCATTGCGCCGGCCCCGGCT
>NZ_FWXD01000013.1 GCF_900176275.1 Andreprevotia lacus DSM 23236
TGCTCGAGTTACTACCAGAAGCTGCATCGGCAGCATGGGGTGATCTGCTCGATGACGGATGGGTATGATTGCTACCAGAATGCGCTGGCAGAGCGGGTGAATGGCATTCTCAAGACGGAGTTGTTATTGCAGCGGCCTGTGGACCTTGCGCAGGCCCGGCGCATGGTGGGTGAGTCGGTCGCGATTTATAACCATGAGCGGCCGCATCTGTCGTTGCAAATGCAAACGCCCGATGCGGTGCACCGGGCGTCGTTGGCAGGATAATGCGGGTTCAAACCAGCTGTTTTGGGTGTCAACCTAATTCAGGACGGGTCAACGGCATCAGGTTTCCTGATAATTCGGCCCGCCACCACCTTCCGGCGTGGTCCAGTTGATGTTCTGGCTCGGGTCCTTGATGTCGCAGGTCTTGCAGTGGATGCAGTTGGCCGCGTTGATCTGCAAGCGCGGGCCGGTGGCGTCCTTGACGATTTCATACACGCCGGCCGGGCAGTAGCGCTGCTCGGGTGCATCGTATTTCGCCAGATTGAGTTCGATCGGCACTGCGCCATCGGCCAGCTTCAGATGGCAGGGCTGGTTTTCCTCGTGTGCGACGTTGGACAGAAACACCGACGACAGCTTGTCGAAGCTGACCTTGCCATCGTATTTGGGGTATTTGATCGGCGTGCACTCGTTGGCCGGCTTCAGACAGGCGTTGTCCGGTTTGCTGTGCTTGAGTGTCCACGGCAGGCGGATACCGGCTGCAGCCAGCCACATTTCAAAGCCACCATACATCGAGCCCAGTACATTGCCGAACCTGGACAGCGCCGGTTTGACGTTGCGCACCTGATCGAGGTCTTTCCACACCCAGGATGTGCGCAGCTTTTCCGGGTAGCTGACCAGCTCGTCACCACTACGACCGGCAGCCAGCGCCTCGACCACTGCTTCGGCAGCCAGCATGCCGGACTTCATGGCATTGTGGCTGCCCTTGATACGCGGCACGTTGACGAAGCCGGCCGAGCAACCGATCAGCGCACCACCGGGGAAGGTGAGCTTGGGCAGCGACTGCAAGCCACCCTCGTTGATCGCGCGCGCGCCATAGGCCAGGCGCTTGCCACCCTCCAGCATCTTGCGGATGACCGGATGCGTCTTATAGCGCTGGAATTCGTCAAACGGGCTGAGATAAGGATTGCTGTAGTTCAGATGCACCACAAAGCCGACCGACACCAGGTTTTCTTCCAGGTGATAGAGGAAGCCGCCACCGCCGGTATCGCCACCCAGTGGCCAGCCCTGCGAGTGGATGACGAGGCCCGGCTGATGTTGCTTGGGGTCGATCTGCCACACTTCCTTGAAGCCAATGCCGTATTTTTGCGGCTGCGCGCCGTCACGCAGGCCGAAATGCGCCTCCAGCTCCTTGGCCAGCGAGCCGCGCACGCCCTCGCCGATCAGCGTATAGGTCGCCTGCAGTTCCATGCCCGGTGCGTAGTCCGGCTTTTCCTTGCCGTCCTTGCCGACGCCCATGTCGCCGGTAATCACACCGCGCACCGCGCCATCATCGCCGTACAACACTTGGGCGGCGGTAAAGCCGGGGTAGATTTCCACGCCCAACGCCTCGGCCTGATCGGCCAGCCAGCGGCAGACGTTGGACAGGCTCACCACATAATTGCCATGGTTGTTCATCAGCGGCGGCAGCAGCAGGTTGGGGATGCGATAGGCGCCGTCCTCATCCAGCATCAGGAAGCGGTCTTCGCTCACCTCGGTGGTCAGCGGTGCGCCGTGCTCGCGCCAGTCGGGGATCAGCTCGTTGAGCGCCACCGGGTCGATCACCGCGCCGGACAGGATGTGCGCGCCCACTTCGGCGCCCTTTTCCAGCACGCACACGCCGATCTCGCGGTTTTGCGCGGCAGCCAGTTGCTTGATGCGGATCGCTGCCGCCAGCCCGGCCGGGCCGGCGCCGACGATCAGCACGTCGTAGGTCATTACATCACGTTGCATGGTGTTCTCTTGGCAGGATCAGGGCAGCCCCTTCATCACGGGCGGCGAAACCCGGTATTTTCGCACAGCTGGTGCCGAATGCCGAAGTTCCGGGCGCACGATGGTGCTGCACCCCGCGTTCTATCTACATATCCATTTTTTATATATGTATCGCGAAAATAATCCAATTTACAGATATGCCCACTATTCTGTTAAAATCACGCGAAATTATGGAGAAGTGCCATGAAGGCTTTGGTAGCAATCAAGCGCGTGATCGACCACAACATCCGGCCGCGCATCAAACCGGACGGTTCGGGCGTCGAGACCGAAAACGTCAAGATGAGCATCAACCCGTTTGACGAAATCGCGGTTGAAGAAGCGCTGCGCCTGAAGGCACAGGGCATCGTGACCGAAATCGTTGCGGTCACCATCGGCCACGGCCACGCGCAGGACGTGCTGCGTCATGCGCTGGCCATGGGCGCCGATCGCGCCATCCTGGTCGACAGCACCGCGCAGCTGCAGCCACTGGCCGTCTCCAAAATCCTCAAGGCCGTGTACGAACGCGAGCAGCCGCAGCTGGTGCTGCTGGGCAAGCAGGCCATCGACGATGACGCCGGCCAGGTCGGCCAGATGCTGGCCGCACTGCTGGACATCGGTCAGGGCACGTTTGCCTCCAAGCTGGAAATCAGCGGCAACGAAGCCATCGTCACGCGTGAAGTCGACACCGGTAGCGAAACCGTGGCGCTGCAACTGCCGGCCGTCATCACCACCGACCTGCGCCTGAACGAACCGCGCTTCGTCAAACTGCCCAACCTGATGATGGCCAAGAAAAAGCCCATCGAATCGTTGACCGCAGACGAGCTGGGCATCGACACCGCACCGCACCTGAAGGTGGTCAATCTGGCCGAGCCGCCGGCACGCAAGCCGGGCATCAAGGTGAACAGCGTAGCCGAACTGGTCGAAAAACTGCGTAGCGTAGGGGCGATTTGATGAGCATTCTGATCCTGGCCGAACACGATGGCCAACAACTGAAAAAAGCCGCCCGCCAGACCATCAGCGCTGCACAGGCATGGGGTTTGCCGGTACACCTGCTGCTGGTGGGCGACAACACCGCAGCTGCCGCAGCCAGCGCCGCCCAGGTGGCCGGCGTGGCGCGCGTGATCCACGTCGATGCACCGCATCTGGCCCACCCGCTGGCCGAGGATGTATCGGCCATCGTCGTCGGCCTCGCACGTGATTACAAGGTACTGGTCTCGGCCCACACCACCTTTGCCAAGAACATCCTGCCGCGCGCCGCCGCGCTGCTGGACGTGGCCATGGTGGCTGACGTGATCGGCATCAAGGCGCCGAATACCTATGCCCGCCCGATCTATGCCGGCAGCGTGCTGGCCACGGTCGAGAACAGCGACGCGCTGCAGGTCGTCACCGTGCGCGCCACCAGCTTTGATGCTGCCGTGGACGGCGGCAATGCTGAAATCACCACCCTGCCCGCCCCGGCTGCCAGTGGCAAATCGCGCTGGGTATCGGAAGTGCGCAACGAATCGGACCAGCCCGATCTGGCCTCGGCCCCGGTGGTCATCTCCGGCGGCCGCTCGCTGGGCGAACAGTTCCACCAGTTGCTGACCCCGCTGGCGCAAAAGCTGGAAGGCGCCGTGGGCGCCACCCGCGCAGCCGTCGATGCAGGCTATGCGCCGAACGACTGGCAAGTGGGCCAGACCGGCACCATTGTTGCCCCGGGGCTGTATATCGCGGCCGGTATTTCCGGCGCGGCACAGCATCTGGCCGGCATGAAGGACAGCAAGATCATCGTCGCCATCAACCACGATCCGGACGCACCGATCTTCAGCGTGGCCGACTATGGTCTGGTCGCCGATCTGTTTGAAGCACTGCCGGCACTGACCGCCGCCATCGGCAAGTAAATGCAGCGCAGCATGCCGTCAGACGCTTGGGCGGATGGCATGCAAATGCGTATAATTCTTATCCAACTTTTCAAGACTTTGAAATCATGAGCAAATTTGCCGTAGAGAAAGTGCTGTCGGTGCACCACTGGAACGACACGCTGTTCAGCTTCAAGACCACCCGCGATCCGGGCCTGAAATTCGAAAACGGCCAGTTCGTCATGATCGGCCTGGAAGTGGACGGCCGCCCGCTGGCGCGCGCCTACTCCATCGCCAGCGCCAACTACGAAGAACACCTCGAATTCTTCAGCATCAAGGTGCCGGATGGCCCGCTGACTTCGCGCCTGCAACACCTGAAGGTGGGCGATGATCTGCTGGTATCGCGCAAGCCGACCGGCACGCTGGTGCTGTCCGACCTCAAGCCGGGCAAGAACCTGTATTACTTCTCCACCGGCACTGGCCTTGCGCCGTTCATGAGCCTGATCCAGGACCCGGAAGCGTACGAGAAGTTCGACAAGGTCATCCTGTTCCACGGTGTGCGTACCGTGTCTGAACTGGCTTATGCCGACTTCATCCAGAACGAGCTGCCGAACAATGAGTTCTTCGGTGAAGAAGTGCGCAACAAGCTGATCTACTACCCGACCGTGACGCGTGAGCCGTTCCGCAACCAGGGCCGCCTGACCGACCTGATCGAATCGGGCAAGCTGTTCAGCGACATCGGCCTGCCGCCGCTGAACCCGGAAACCGACCGCGCCATGCTGTGCGGCAGCCCGGCCATGCTGGAAGACACCTGCAAGTTGCTGGATGCCCGTGGCTTCCAGGTTTCGCGCCGCATCGGCGAGGCCGGCGACTATGTGATCGAGCGTGCGTTCGTCGAGAAGTAAGTGAGCCTGTACGTCTCTGCTGCCCGTTATTGAAGTGAACGGGCATCAAGACCCCGGCCAAGCCGGGCTCCTGCCGGATCTGGCAGGTGAAACACCGGCTTTCCCCTTGCTTGATTCCACGCCCCCGCCCTCGCCGCCGCGAGGGAGCCTCGCTGACGCTCGTCAGTGGCAGCGGGGCGCTTTGTGGACCAGCTGGTGTGCCGCTGCAAGCAGCGGCGCTCTGCAGTAAACTGAAGTGCCGTACCCAACGGCGTGGGCCAGCCCCACGCCGTTTCGCTTTTTCGCACCGGATTGCCCCATGCTCAGTTACCGCCATGCCTTTCACGCCGGCAACCATGCCGACGTCCTCAAGCACTTCCTGCTGGTGGAGTTGCTGAGCTACCTGAACCAGAAAGACAAACCCTACTGGTATATCGACAGTCATGCCGGCGCTGGCGCCTACAGCCTGACCGAGGGCTATGCCACCAAGAATGCCGAGTTTGCAAACGGTATCGCCCGGCTGTGGGAGCGCAAAGACCTGCCCGAGCCGCTGGCGCGCTATGTGGAGGTGGTGCGTGGCTTCAACCCGACCAGCACCCTGGCGCACTACCCCGGTTCGCCGTTGGTGGCGCAGGCGGTGATGCGCCGCGACGACAAGTTGCGGCTGTTCGAGCTGCACCCCAGCGACAGCGCCCTGCTGGAAGCCAATATCGAGCACTTTCACCGCCAGGCGGTACTGCAGGTAACTGATGGCTTCAACGGACTGAAGTCGGTGCTGCCACCGGCGCCGCGCCGTGGCCTGACGCTGATCGACCCGCCCTACGAAGAAAAACAGGATTACCAGCGCGTGATCAAGGCATTGCAGATGGCGCTGGAACGCTTTGCCACCGGCATCTATGCGATATGGTATCCGTGCCTGCAGCGCGAAGAAGCACGCGAGCTGCCCGGCAAGCTCAAGGGCCTGCCAGTGAAGTCATGGCTGCGTGCCGAGCTGTATGTACAAGGCCCGTCGGCCGACGGCTTTGGCATGCACGGCAGCGGCATGTTCATCCTGAACCCGCCCTATACACTGCACGGCACTCTGCAAACCGTATTACCGCTGCTGGTGGATGCACTGGGCCTGGATGGCGGTGCACGCTTTGTGCTGGAACAGCAGACTGCTTGAGCCTGCTTCATCCAGCATCCCGTGCAGCGACGCGGGTGTGTAGCCTCCCTGCTTGCGGGCATGAGCACCCGACTCAACGAAACCCGTAGCGCGCGCGTATCCTGGCCAGATCGCCGCGCTTTTCCAGCCGGGCAATGGCGCCGTCCAACGCATCGACATCCGCCTGTGTGGTGCTCTTCTTGCTCAGCATCAGATGCACAGGATCACGGTTGGGCGTAAACGGCAGCAGGGCCACGGCGGTCTTGACCTTTTCGCGCGCGGAATAGGTTACCGCCCCCACATCCCCCATCAGCAAGCCGGCCCGGCCGGCCTTGAGCATGCGCAGCGCCTGATCGAAATCCTCGAAATTCTGCACCAGCCCGGCCGCCATCAGGTCGGGCAGGTTCTTGGCGTAGTCGTCGCCATACCAGCCGGCATTGGGACTCAGCACCGCCTCGCGCGCGGACAATACATCGGCAAAGCCGCGCAATTGCGCGAAGCGGGCCGCGTCGTCGCCACGCGCAAACAGGCCGGTGACCTCATCGCGATATGCCTTGGTAAACCAGCTGAACTGCTTGCGCTCTTCGGTTTCCGACGCGGCAAACAGCACATCCAGCCTGCCATCCTTGTGCATGGCATGCCGGCGCAGACGCGGGATGTCGGTCTTGAATTCGAGCTTGCAGCCTGCCTCCTTGAAGATGGCCTGCATCAGCTCGATATCGAGGCCAGTGAAATGGCCCGGTTTGTCCTGGTAGCTATAAGGCGCCCAGTCTTCCGGCACCACGCTCATGGTTTTGCTGCAGCCGGACCACGTCCAGCCCGCTGCCAGCATGGCAGCAGCAGCCAGTATCAGCCTTGCTTGAACTCTCATCGCCTGGCACTCCTATGGCCTTCCTTACAGCCTATACGCAAACCAACAGCCCCGGTAGCGGCTGAGGATACTTTGCTTACCGCCCGGCGCAGCGTCCCGATGTCCGGTTTGTATTTTTCACAATTATATTGCACACAATTTATTTGGCAATTAGAATCAGGCTGTCTTCTCACTCATGCCAAGGAAAACGCCATGACAACGCTCTATCGCACCACTGCAACCGCAACCGGTGGCCGCAACGGTCAGGTGCGCACCGATGATGGCTTCTCGTCTGACCTGGCCTTGCCCAAGGCACTGGGCGGCAGTGGCAAATCCGGGGCCAACCCGGAGCAACTGTTTGCTTCCGGCTATGCCGCCTGCTTCCAAAGCGCCATGGAGCACGTGGCACGCGTGCAGAAAATCACCACCGGCAGCAGCGAAGTCTCGGCCACCGTCGGCATCGGCCCGAATGACAAGGGCGGCTTTGCACTGACCGTTGCACTGGTCGTCATCATCACCGGCATCGACCAGGCCGGCGCCGAGACACTGGTTGCCGCTGCACACCAGGTCTGCCCGTACTCCAACGCTACGCGCGGCAATATCGACGTGCAGATCAGCGTGCGCGCACAGTAAGGCCCCTGCAGTGCCTCGGCCCCGCCCGCTTCTATGGCCGGCGGGGCCGTGCTATCTTCGCGCACCTGAGAGCCTGTGATGCCCTCTGCCGTTATCTGGAGCTAACCAGCGTCAAGAACCCGGCCAAGCCGGGTCCCAGACGAACGCAGAGGGAGACAAAGCGGCTCTCTCCGTTTTATTCCACGCCCCCCGCCCTCGCCGCCGCGAGGGAGCCTCGCTCAGCTCGTCCGCGACATGAATGAGGCCTTTGTGGTGCACAGGTTCTGACGCGAGGCCCCATGACCGACCCTCTTCTGCTCAACCAGCAACTGTGCTTTCCGCTCTATGCGGCCAGCAATATGCTGACGCGGGCATACCGCCCGCTGCTTGATGCGCTCGGGATCACCTATCCGCAATATCTGGTCATGCTGGCCCTGTGGGAACGCGCACCGCGCAGCGTGGGCGAACTGGGCAAGGAGCTTTATCTGGACAGCGGCACCCTCACCCCCTTGCTCAAGCGCATGGAAGCGCTGGGCTTGGTTACGCGCCAACGCGCCAGCGATGACGAGCGCCGTGTCGACATCCACCTCACCGACGCGGGCCGCGCCTTGCGCACGCAGGCCGAAGGCATACCCGGCGCGCTGGCCTGCCAGCTGCCCTTTCCCGATCTACCGGCGCTGCGCGAACAACTGCAACAACTGGTTGGCGTACTTGCCCAAGCCGATACGCGGAACAAATGAACATGGCGCTGGATATCGTCCAATTGCAGCAGCGGCTGCGCGAGTTCTCGGCCGAGCGCGACTGGGATCAATTCCACACGCCCAAGAATCTGGCCTGCGCACTCAGCGTTGAGGCGGCCGAGTTGCTTGAGCTGTTCCAGTGGCTGAACGACGAGCAGGCGCAGACCGCGCCACAGCAGCCCGAGTTCGCCACCCGGCTGGGTGAGGAAATCAGCGATGTGCTGCTCTACCTGCTGCGGCTGGCCGATGTCACCGGCATCGATCTGGCGGCGGTGGTCGAACGCAAGATCGCGCTGAACGCGCTCAAATACCCGGCCGAGCAGGCACGCGGTCATGCACGCAAATACGATCAACTGTAGGGCTCTGCATGCACGCCACTGCCCACATGCACGTCCCAACCGTGCCACCGCTGACGCTGGAAACGCCACGCCTGCTGCTGCGTCCGTGGCGCTTTGACGACCTTGCCTCCTATGCCGCGCTGAATGCCGACCTGGAGGTGATGCGCTACTTTCCCGCCCCCATGAGCGCGGCCGAGAGCGACGCCATGGCCGAACGAGCGGCAGGCATCATTGCGCTGCGCGGCTGGGGCCTGTGGGCGGTCGAACACAAGGACAGCGGGGAATTCATCGGCTGCGTCGGCCTGAACATTCCACCGCCGGCGCTGCCCTGCTTTCCCTGCGTGGAAATCGGCTGGCGTCTGGCGCGCGCGTGGTGGCGGCAGGGCTACACCTTCGAAGCCGCACGAGCCGTGCTGGATACCGCTTTCACCACCCTGGGCTTCGAGGAGGTCGTGTCCTTCACCGCCCTGCCCAACCAGCCCTCACAAGGGGTGATGGAAAAGCTGGGCATGCAGCGCGATGCCCAGACCTTTCAACACCCGCTGGTGGCCGAGGGCCACTGGCTGCGCGAGCACTGTCTGTACCGCTTGGCGCGCGCCGACTGGTTGCGCGCCCGCAGCCAGCTCACTGTTTAGTCATCCAGCGTCTCGTGCGTGGCCGCCGCGCCATGCCGCCAATAGCTGGCGGCGCGGATATGGCGCTTGTCGATGCCGTGGTGTTCAACCAGCACCTTGCGCACCGCCTGGATCGCGGTCAACTCGCCGGCAGCCCAGGCATAGCCTGCCCCTGAAGGCAGCGTGAGCTGCTGCACGGCGCTGGCCAGCTGCGCCGCGCTGTCGGCAGCATCGCTACGATAGAGCCATTGCACTTGTGCCGAGGGCAGCGCGACCAGCGGAATCCGTGCGGATTGATCAGCCACTTGCAGCACAACTTGTACCACCGCATCTGGAGGCATCTCCTCCAGCCGGCGTGCGATGGCCGGCAATGCCGATTCATCCCCCACCAGCAAGTGCCAGTCATACGCCAGCGGAATCACGAACGAGCCGCGCGGGCCACCTATGCCCAGCTGCTGGCCCACTTGCACTTGTGCCGCCCAGCGGGTTGCCGGGCCTTCGCCATGCAGCACGAATTCGATATCCAGCTCGTTGGCGGCGGCATCGAAGCGCCGTGGCGTGTAGTCGCGCGCGATGGGGCGGGCCTCGCCTTCCACCCACAGCGGGCCGTTCGGCCCCAGCTCGGGCAACTTGGGCACCGTTTCGCCGGGGCGCGGCAGGAACACCTTGAGGTGATCATCGAACGAGGCCGAGATGAAGTCAGCCAGATCATCACCAGTGAACGTGACTCGCACCAGCTGCGGGCTGAGCGCCTGTACCCGCTTGACGGTGAGCAAGCGCAGCTTGAGCGTGTGGCGCACACGCTGTGGCGCCAGAGTGTCATTCGCCATCGCGCTCACCCTCCTTGCTGGTGCCGGCTTCGATCTCGGCGGTGGCCCGGGCCAGAATCGCCGCAATGCGGCGTTGCTCGTCCGGCCCGGCCTCGGTGCGCAGCACCAGTGCGTGCTTGAGCGCGCGGCGCGCGCTGATCAGCTCCTGCAGCCAGCCACCCGCCTCCGGCTCGCCCTCGGCCGGTTCACCGGCAAAGGCACGCCGTACCATGTCCATCTTGCGGCCGATGTGCACCAATCTGGCCAGCATCAGCTCGGCCTGCTCGCGGTTGGCTGCCAGATAACTTCGGCCAGCATCTGCAATCGAATAACACTTGCGGTTGCCGGTCTGCTCGACCGTGGCATGGCCGATTTCTTCCAGATAGGTCAGCGCCGGGTACACCATGCCGGGGCTGGGTGCATAGAAGCCATTGGAGCGTGCTTCCAGCGCCTTGATCAGCTCGTAGCCATGCGCGGGTTGCTCGGCCAGCAGCGCCAGCAGCATCAGTTGCAGATCGTCCGAGCTGAACTTGCGCGCACGCGGCATGCCACCGCCCTCGCTGTCGAAACCGCCCGGCCCGCCACCAAAAAAACCGCCGCCATGGCCATGCCGATGTCGGCCACCGCGCATGGCATGCCAACCCCAGTGCCCTTCAGCAAACTCACCGCCGCACCGGCCGTGATGCTCAAGATGGCGCAGATGATGTGCGGCACGGTGTGCCGCCAGATGCTCACGCCAGCGAGCCAGCCATTCGCGGCCAAAAATCGTTTTGCCTTCCCGCATGATCCCACTCCAGTCGTTAAACAGTCTTAAAACATTACTTAAGATATATATCTTAAGATATAAAAACAAGACCATTCATCGGCACGCATGCCTACCGGCCAGCCCTGATCCGGCGCACGAGGCTTGGCCAATGCCAAGGCGGACCCGCACGGCAGAGGAGCTGCCACCGCGCCAATCCATCAATCACCACGAACAAAACCCGGCACCGCAGTGCTGGTAAACGTACACCTCCGGTGTGGTTTTGCTGGCCACACCAAAACGCCCAGGCGCTTTTCGCCCCGGCCATTACACTGAAACAAACGCGGTGCGTGATCGCCCTGCCACTTAGTGCGGCGCAGCCAAAGACGGGAGCCATGCCATGTCTGCAGAATTGCCGACCGGTTCATTGATTGCGGGCAGATGCCGCATTGCCGGCCCGGCCTCATCCCGCCCGCGTAGCAAGGCGTTGTTGATGGGACTGCTGCTGCCCATGCTGACCCAGGCCGCCCATGGCGTGGACGAACCCAATGAAAAGGCACGGCTGGATACGCTGAATGCAGAACTGGCGCGGCAAGCCGATACGGCCCGGCTTGGTCTGGCCGCGCTGTCGGCCCAAACCACGCCGGAAGGGGTGCAGCTGGTGGACCAGATCAGGCCGGCAGAGCGCCTGGCCCGCAATCGCGCACGCACCGAGCACTTTCTGGCCGGCTTTGACGAGTATTGCCGCAACTACAAGCAGATGCTGCTGGCCCACGGCGAGCGACTGAAACAGTTACGGCTGACCTGGGCGGGGCTGCAGGAACAGCGCGATGCGCTGCTCAACGACATCCGCCACAGCTCGGCACTCAATGACAAATATTGCGCCAACACCCAGGCACTGGGCGGCCGGCGCATCGCGCTGTTCTCGCTGCTGCAGGCCAGGGTGGGCATGTGGCATGTACAGGGCGATCAAATCCGCTTTTCACAGGCGAATGACACCGCGCAGTATCAGCGCTTGATGGGCGATATGGACCGCATCAGCACGGCGCTGCGCAAACCGGCAACGCCATGAAACCATGACCGCCCCGGTAGCTCACGCTGCCAGCCGTCATACAATCCGAGTATGGCCCACAGACTTGCCGACCTGACCGCGCCATCACACGCTGTTGCCGGCGCGCAGCACCTCGGCCGCCAGCCGCTGCAGGTTCTGCTCGTTGGCGGGCACCACGATATGAGCAACATGCGCAGCGACGTCCGGGCTGTCGAAGGTTTGCGCCCAGTGCACCGTGGTGCCGGTGGCCGAGGCGGTCAGGCCGATCACCAGGCGGAAATGGGGTTCGGAGGCATGGCGTACGATCACTTCCTGCGGCGGATTGATCACTTCGAACACGTTCTCGTTCGGATAATCGCGCCCGTCCGGCCCGTGCATGACGAAGACCCAGCGCCCGCCAGCGCGGAAGTCGCATAGCTCGAAGGTATTGCTGAAACCATCCGGTCCCCACCAGCGCGCCAGCCGTTCGGGGGCTGCAATGGCGGCAAACACGGCGTCGATGCCGGCAGCGATATCGAGTGTATGGCTGAACGTGGTCACGATCTTCTCCAGGCTGTAGTGCCGGTGCCGGGCAAGCACGCGGCGGCGCGTTTGATGGTAGCCAGCACACCCGGCAAAAGCCACCGCAATGCACGCAATTGGCCGGTACTACCACCCCGTTTGACCCAGATCAACGTGCCCCGGCGCAGCTTTGCCAGAGTGCAAGCTCAAGGATTCAAGGAGTATTGCAGATGGAACAATTGATCGTGTGGTCGGACGAGTTGTCGGTAGGCATCCAGGAAATCGACGAGCAGCACAAGGTGCTGGTGGGGCTGCTGAACGAGCTGTACGACGCCATCCGCCACCATCATGGCCGGCAGGCCTCGGTGGAGATACTGAACCGGCTGGCCGATTACACCCGCATCCACTTCACCGTGGAAGAAAGCCTGATGCGCATTCTGGGCTACCCCGATTACGAGGGGCACAAGGCACACCACGAGGATTTGATCACCCAAATGCAGTCGCTGCAGCAAAGACTGGCCGCGGGCGAAACGGTCACGTTCGAGCTGCTGCATTTCCTGCGCAACTGGCTGACCCGGCACATCCAGGAAGGCGACCGGCGCTATACCGAGCATTTTCTGTCGCGTGGCGCGCAGCGGAGCTGGCACAAGAAGAGCTGGCTGGAGCGTTTCTGGTCGCACTGAGCATGGATCCGACGGGCCTGCGCACGGGCGTGGCCCCGTCCATGCAGGCCAGAACGGGCTTGCCGGCGACGTTGATTGCTGCTTGCGCCATCAGCCCCCTTAAAAAATCACTTGCAGAACAATGGCTTCCTGCGTATTATTCTCCAACGACTAGGCTTTGCGATCCATTCACGCCCCGCCCTGTCGCTCCTCGTTGCTGCTTCTTCAAGCCTTTTGCCTCGTTGGCTGGCTCCGCTTTCGTGCTCACCGAAAGTCGTTCCGTTGATGTTCACCACGCTTGATCCCGCCGGTCGTTCCGCTTGAACGATCCATGGCGGCCTGCCCCTGCGCAGGTGCTGCCGCGGCCTGGACTTTCGTGCCCGTGCTCCCCTAACCGGTGGTTTGACAACGGGCCCTACTCATCTGCAAGGTGCAAGTCGCACTTGCAACAGCGGAATCCGTCATGAAAGAAAAAGAAGGCACCATCTCGTTCGAGGGCAAAGTGACTGAAGCATTGCCTGAATCGCGCTTTCGCGTGATGCTGGAAAACGGCGTGGAAATTCTGGCTTATGGCTCCGGCAAGATGAAGATGCACCGCATCCGCGTTCTGCCCGGCGATAGCGTGACGGTCGAAATGTCGCCCTATGATCTGACCAAGGGTCGCATTACCTTCCGGCACGCAACCCCCCGTCTGGAGGGGATGCCGGCCTATCGACGCCGCTGAGATTTCATTACTGGAAAATTGTTGATTATTCGAGAACTACAGCCGGGCGACTGCTTCGCCCAAGACGTGAACGGCCATGCCGTTTGTTTTGAAGTCATTGCCATTCAAGCAGTCGGCCACCAGTATCAGGTGACCTTCCGCTCTGACGGTGGCGTCAGCTCCGCGCGTTACTCCCCTAGCGCCGTGATTGCCACCGCCATGCTGCACTAAGCTGGAAGTGCAGCGTCAAGTTCGACGCACAGCACCGCGCTGCATGCTTTAACGTAGCGCCACGCCGTACAGCTTGCCGTCCTCTGTGCCCACAATCAGCGTATCGCCCAACACGATAGGCTGGCCGAACAGGCCGGACGGCAAGGCTTTTTGCCAACGCAGTTGGCCATCCAGCGCCACCGCGCTGACCTTGCCGGGCTGGCCGGGGTGATACGCGTCGCCCGTGGTCAGCAACAGCTTGCCATCGTCCACCAGCGGTGCGGTAAATGCATTCTGGCCGGTATCGATGCGCCAGCGCTCCTTGCCGGTGGCAGCATCCAGCGCCTGGAAGAACAATCCGTCCGACGTACCGATATAGACTGCATCGCCGCGCACCAGCGGCGAGCCGACTACCCACGAGGTATCGTGGCTGCGCTGCCAGCGCGGTTTGCCGGTGTTCAGATCAAACGCATGCACGGCAGCATCACGGCTGCCGTAAATGCCCAGCTGCTGCGCACCCTGCTGCCACACCGCAATGCGTGACTGAATGGCATTGCGGCTGGGCGTCTGCTGCCAGAGCAGTTTGCCGCCGGGCAGCGACAGCGCGCTGAGCTGGCCCGCATTATCGGCCAGCAGGATGCGCTCGCCGCTGATGGTGGGCGTGGCCATGATGCGATCGCTGCTCTGGTATTGCCAGCGTGGTGTGCCGTCGGCGCGGCTAAGTGCATGCAGGGTGCGGCCCATGGCTACCAGCAGCAGATCGCCCGCCAGCAGCGGGCTGCCCTGATAGCTGTCCCAGATTTGCAATCCGCTCCAGTCGCCCTGGTCACCCAGATCGCGCTGCCACAAGATGCGCCCGTCGGCCACGGCCAGCGCGTAGAGCTGGCGGCTGGTCTGCACATAAATGCGCTCGCCATCCAGCGCAGGCTGGCTGCTGAGCGAGCCTTTCAGCGCCACCTTCCAGCGCGGAGTGCGGCTGGGCCAGTTGAGGCCCTGCAGACTGCCGGCAAAGTTGCCGACCACCAGCACATCACCCGCCAGCAGCGGTGCGCTGCGTATGGGGGCGCCGGTGGCCAGCTGCCAGCGGATATCGCCCGGCGCGGCGGTGGCCAGCGGTTGAAAGACGAGTTGGGCCAGCGCCAGCAAACTGCCAAGCGCAAATCGGGAGGTACGCACGATGAAATCCTCAGCGGGGGTGGGATTGGATGGGCAGATAAAGCGTGTGACAACGCACCGGCTGCGCGCGCTGATAGGCCTCGATCATCGGCCGGCGCGGGTCGAGCGTATAAGGGTGATCGGCCGGCCAGCCAGCCAGCAGGTTGCGCCAGCTCAGATAGGGACCACCGTCTGGCAGTGACATGGCGGCATACAGGCCGCCGGCCAGTTGCACATAGCCCAGCCCGGCCGGCACGGCCTGCATGGGGGCCAGTGGTACGCACAGGTCAAAGCAGCACTCCTGCTGCCGGCGCAGGTGCAGCAGATCATGGCGCACGCCATAACACTGGGCCGAATCCGGCATGGTTTGCAGCGCGGCCAGCGCCTGTGCAATCAGCGCGCTGCCCCACACGCCGCGAAAACGCCGGTACACCATGTATTGCGCCGGCAACTGCAACACCTGCAAAACCGTGGGCAAGGCGAGTGCGTCGGCCAGGTATTCTGCATCGGTGGTATCGGAAACGGGTGTGCCATCCGGTGCTTGCCGGCCAGCCCAGTCCTGCCAGCCGCCGTAACGCCAGTCACGCGCACTCATGCCGAACTGCTGGCGGAAGCCGCGCGAGAACGAGCTGGCATGGGCAAAGCCACAAGCCTCGGCCAGCAGCTCGCCATTCGGCGCCCGCCCCAGCAAGCGATAGGCCGCCGCATACAGCCGCCGCTTGCGCAGCAGCTCGAACGGCGCCTCGCCCACCTCGGCCTCGAATGCGCGCACGAAGTGGCTGCCGGAATAGCAGGCCACGCCAGCCAGCTCGTCCAGGCTGAGCGCTTGCGCATAATGGCGGTTGATGTGGTCGACGGCGCGTTCGATACGCACCCGGCGGGCTTGGGTAGTCACGGCAGCTATCTCGGAGTGAATGACTGCATCATGCCCAGATTTGCGGCTGCTGAATTAGCCGCAGTTGCGCTTTTACGCCATGCGCCCTCTCGCAGGAAGAGGCCGCATCTGCGTCAGCCTATGCCACCCAGGCACAGATACTTGAGCTCCAGATAGTCATCCAGCCCGTATTTCGAGCCTTCACGCCCCAGGCCGGATTGCTTGATGCCGCCGAAGGGGCCGACCTCGTTGGAGAACGCGCCAACGTTGATGCCGACCATGCCGTATTCCAGCGCCTCGGCCACGCGGAAGATGCGGCCGATGTCGCGGCTGTAGAAATAGCTGGCCAGGCCGAATTCGGTATCGTTGGCCATGTGGATGGCGTCGGCTTCAGTCGTAAAGCGGAACAATGGTGCCAGCGGGCCGAAGGTTTCTTCGCGCGCCACCAGCATGTCGGCCGTCACGTCGCCCAACAGGGTCGGCTCGAAGTAGGTGCCGCCACGCGCATGGCGCTTGCCGCCGACCAGCAAAGTAGCCCCCTTGCCCAGTGCATCGATGATATGGGCCTCGACCTTGCTGACCGCCTCGTCGTTGATCAGCGGCCCCTGGTTTACGCCCTCTTCCATGCCGTTGCCGACTTTCAGCTCGGCCATGCGTGCGGCCAGCCGCGTGGCAAAGGCGTCGTAAATGCCGTCCTGCACCAGCACGCGGTTGGCGCAGACGCAGGTCTGGCCGGTGTTGCGGAATTTGGAGGCCATCAGACCATCGACGGCGGCATCCAGATCGGCATCGTCGAACACGATGAAGGGCGCATTGCCGCCCAGTTCCATCGACACTTTCTTGATCGTACCGGCGCATTGCGCCAGCAGCTTCGCCCCCACGGCCGTACTGCCGGTGAACGAGAGCTTGCGCACGGTCGGGTTGGTGGCAAATTCAGTACCAATGGCGTCCGCACCACCGGTCATCACGCTGAATACGCCAGCCGGAATACCTGCCTGCCCGGCCAGCTCGGCCAGTGCCAGCGCGGTCAACGGCGTCAGGCTGGCGGGCTTGACCACCATGGTGCAACCGGCCGCCAGCGCGGCGCCGGCCTTGCGGGTAATCATGGCGGCGGGAAAATTCCACGGCGTGATGGCCGCACACACGCCCACCGGCTGCTTGAGCACCATGATGCGCTTGTCGGCTTGCGGGTGCTGCAGCACGTCACCGTCGATACGGCGTGCTTCTTCGGCAAACCATTCGATAAAGCCGGCGGCATAGGCAATCTCGCCCTGCGATTCGGCCAGCGGCTTGCCCTGCTCGGCGGTCATGATGCGCGCCAGGTCCTGCTGATTGGCCAGCATCAGGTCGTGCCAGCGGCGCAGCAGTTGTGCGCGCTCCTTGGCCGAACGGGCGCGCCAGCCCGGCAACGCCGCCTCGGCAGCGGCAATGGCGCGGCCGGCCTCGGCTGCGCCCATATAGGGCAGCTCGGCCAGCAACGCGCCGGTGGCCGGGTTATGGACGGCAAAGGTACGGCCGTCATCGGCGGCCGACCAGTTGCCGGCCAGATAACAGGCTTGCTTGAGCAGGGCCGGGTTGTCGAGTGTCAGCACAGTGGGCTCCTTGCAGATGGGCAAACAGTATGAGGGAAACGCCGGGCGAAAGTGCCCGGCACGATGTTGAGGCGATCGCTCAAGCCGCGAACAAGAACCGCTGCACGCCGCCAGCAGTATCTGGTGCAGCCCTCACTGCGCGGCGTGGAAACAGCGGCGCCGCTGCGCCGCCGCCAACCGCATGGCATAGCGGGCAGCAGCACTGCGCGGCAAGCCGCGCCGGCAGCGGCGACGCACCGCCATCAGCCTTCATCCTGCTTGGGATAAACGCGCAGCAGCACGATGCGCGGGCCATTCATTTTCTTGACCACCACATCGAATAGCGCGAACTCGATCCGCTGGCCCTCGCGCGGCAGCTCGCCCAGTTTGCCCAGCACAAGGCCGCCAACGCTGTCGGCGGTGTCGTCGTGTTCGATATCGACGCCGATGGCGCGCTCCAGCGTGAAGATGGGCAGGCTGCCCTTGCCGATCAGCGAGCCGTCATCAAGGCGCGACCACTCGTTTTGTGACTGGCGGTATTCGTCGCGGATTTCGCCTACCAGCGCGGCCAGCAGGTTATCCAGCGTGACAAAGCCCAGCGGCAGCTCGTCGGCATCGACCACCACGGCAAAATGCGGTGCGCCAGTGCGGAAGCGGCGGAACAAGGCGGTGGCTGATTCATCCGGCGCCACGCTCTCCACCGGGCGCAGCAGCGCCTTGAGTTCATCCGGCAGCGTGCCGCGCTCCATGGCAAAGAACACATCCTTGAGATGAATCATGCCCAGCACGCGGCCCTCGCCATCCAGCAGCGGATAGCGGCTGTAGCGCGTTTGCACCATGCGCGCCAGGCTGATGTCGATCGGGTCATCGACCGACAGTGCCACCATCTCGTTGAGCGGACGCATCAGATCGCCGACATCCAGCTCGCGGAAATCCAGTGAATGCGCCAGCACGCGCCATTCATCGCCGCTGAAATCGTCCGACTCGCGCGAGCCGCGCAGGATGAGCTTGAGTTCCTCTGGCGAATAATCGCCCTCGTGGCCGTGGGCACTGTCGAGGCCCAGCAATTTCAGCACGCGGTTGGCGCTGTGGTTGAGCACCCAGATGCCGGGGTACATCAGCCAGTAAAACAGATAGAGCGGTGCAGCCGTCCACAGGCCGACGCGCTCGGACATGCGGATCGCCATCGATTTGGGCGCGAGCTCACCCACCACAATGTGCAGATAGGAAATGGTAAAGAACGCGAAGAAGAACGAGATCGCATGCACGACCTCCGGCTTGTGAATGCCGGCAAGCTCCAGCACCGGGTGCAGCAAGCTGGCAAACGCCGGTTCACCGATCCATCCGAGGCCCAGCGAGGCCAGCGTGATGCCCAGCTGGCAGGCCGACAGATAGGCATCCAGATCGCCGTGCACCTTGGCCAGCAGGCGGCCGCGCAATCCGTGCCGCTTGGCGATGGCCTTGACCCGCGTCTGGCGCAATTTGACCAGACCGAACTCGGCCGCGACGAAAAAACCATTCAGCAGCACCAGCAACAGTGCGCCAACCACCAGCAATAAAGTACTACCCATGACGTGCGCCAGACACGGCGCCCTGTGTTTGCGGCGTATCCCGCCCCGCTATTGTGCCGGATCGCGCCCGCTTCGTCCCGCCCGTTTCATGCCGGCGCTCATGCGCCCCAGGCGCCTTGCCCTGCTAAACTGGCACGGACTTTCACCCCATGACGCCATCATGCAACGCGATCTTCCCGCACAACCACCCGCAACCATCAGCTACTGGCAAGCGCTGCTGTTCTGGCTCAAGCTCGGTTTCATCAGCTTTGGCGGGCCGGCCGGGCAGATCGCCATCATGCATCAGGAGCTGGTCGAGCGCCGGCGCTGGATTTCCGAGCGGCGCTTTTTGCACGCACTCAACTACTGCATGGTGCTGCCGGGGCCGGAGGCACAGCAGCTCGCCACCTATATCGGCTGGCTGATGCACCGCACGCGCGGCGGGCTGACTGCGGGCATCCTGTTCGTGCTGCCGTCGCTGTTCATCCTGATCGCATTGTCATGGGTCTATATCGCCTTTGGCCAGGTGGACTGGGTGGCCGGACTGTTTTACGGCATCAAGCCCGCCGTCACCGCCATCGTCGTCCATGCGGCGCACCGTATCGGCGGGCGGGCGCTGAAAAACCGCGTGCTGTGGGCCATTGCCGCTGCCGCCTTCGTCGCCATCTTTGTGCTGAAGGCGCCGTTCCCGCTCATTGTGGCCGTGGCAGCACTACTGGGCTGGCTGGGTGGCCGTTACGCCCCCGGCTACTTCGCTGGCAGCGGCGGCCACGGCAAGGCACAAGCCAGCTATGGCCCGGCGCTGATCGACGACGGCACCCCGCCCCCGGCACATGCGCGCTTTGGCTGGGGCCGGCTATTGGGCGTGCTGGCTGTGGGCCTGCTGCTGTGGCTGCTGCCCATGGGCGCCCTGTTGGCCATCGACGGGTGGGAGGGCAGCTATACGCAAATGGGCTGGTTCTTCAGCAAGGCCGCCTTGCTGACCTTTGGCGGCGCCTATGCAGTGCTGCCCTATGTGTATCAGGGCGCCGTCAGCCACTATGGCTGGCTAAGCCCCACGCAGATGGTGGACGGGCTGGCGCTGGGTGAAACCACACCGGGGCCGCTGATCATGGTGGTGGCCTTTGTCGGCTTCATCGGTGCCTATACCCATGCGCTGCTGGGGCCGGATGCACTGTTCGTGGCCGGCGCGCTCGGCGCAGCGCTGGTAACGTGGTTTACCTTCTTGCCGTCCTTTGTGTTCATTCTGGCTGGCGGCCCGTTGGTGGAGGCCACGCATGGCGACCTGAAATTCACTGCACCGCTCACCGCCATTACCGCTGCCGTGGTCGGTGTCATCGTCAATCTGGCGCTGTTCTTCGGCTACCACGTGCTGTGGCCGCTGGGCTGGCACGGTTACTTCGACTGGCCATCGGCGCTGATCGCACTCGGCGCGGCGGTGGCGCTGTTCCGCTACAAGCGCAACGTGATCCACGTGATTGGTGCCTGTGCGCTGGCCGGGCTGCTCATCAAGGGTCTGTTGCCGGCAGTCGGGTGACCGGCGCATGGGCAAAGCATCACGCGTCGGCCATAATCACGCGCTACACTTGCGTCACCATTACATCAGGGACATCCGCCCATGCTTATCCAGAGCCAGCACGTCGATCTGACCACGCCCACCGGCACCATGCGCACCTATGTGCATCGCCCGGCAGACGGCGGCAAATACCCGGTCATCCTGTTCTATTCGGAAATCTTCCAGCAGACCGGCCCGATCGAACGCGCAGCGCGGCTGCTGGCCGGCCACGGTTATGCCGTGCTGGTGCCCGAGGTATTCCACGAACTGAACCCCATCGGCACCGTGCTGGCCTATGACAACTACGGCCGCGACAAGGGCAACGCCGACAAGGCCGCCAAGCCGGTCACCGACTACGACGGCGACAACCGCGCCATGCTGGACTGGGCGGCGCAACAGCAATGGAGCAATGGCCAGTTCGGCGCCATGGGTTTCTGCATTGGCGGCCACCTGGCCTTCCGCGCCGCGCTGCAGCCCGAGATCAAGGCCACCGCCTGCTTCTACGCCACCGACCTGCACAACCACACCATCCCGAATGCGCCGGGCCAGCACAGCATGGAGCGCCTGGACGACCTGAAGGGCGAGCTGTTGATGATCTGGGGCAAGCAAGACCCGCACATCCCCGCCGCTGGCCGCGCCGAGGTCTATCGCAAACTGGCCAGCGCCGAACTCAACTTCACCTGGCACGAGTTCAACGGCCAGCATGCCTTCATGCGCGACGAAGGCGAGCGCTACGACCCGCAACTGGCGCAGACCGGCTATAACCTGGCACTGGGGCTGTTTGGCCGCGTGCTGCGCGGTTAAACGGCAAAGCCAGCTTGATGGGCAAGGGAATCCTCGGATCCAACCTTGCCCGTTGAGCCTGCCAGGCACCCTGCCATGTTCTGCCGCAAGCAAACCCGAGGCAGCGTCGCATGCTGCGATTGATTTGGCGCATTGCCCTCAGCGTCGGGCGCATTGTGCTCGCGCTGCTGCTATGCCTTGCCGCCCTGCTGGCCTGGCGCTACTGGCCGCGCGCCGACGCGTTCTACCTCACCCAAGCCGATCTGGCCGACCGCAACTACCTGCAAACGCGCGCCCGTTTGCTGGATCAGGCCGGCGGCGGCACCGCCGGGTTTGACCTCAGCCGAGCTTACAGTAGCGTGTTTGCCCACCGTATCACCAGCGGGCAGCGCTGGGTGATCGGCTATCGCCAGTACCAGGCCGGCTCGCCACTGTGGACCGATAGCGCGGGCTTTCGCAAACTGACCATCGTGGTGCCACCCCTCAAGTTTGGCAGCGTGCAAACACTCCCGGCCGGGCCACTGCTGCTGGCGATCGAAACCAGTGGCGGCTCGGCGTGGCCCCACGATGCCTGCTCATTCCAGCTCGCATCAGGCCAGGTTGTACTGGATGCACGCAGTCGTCGTCTGAAAGTGGCCATCCGTGGAGAAATGTCCGCTGCACGTTCAGTGCACGACAGCGACTGCGGTGTTACTCATCCGATCAACGAGCAATTCATCGCCAGTCCGATCTCGCTGACCGAGCTTACCCCCTGGCTGGGCAAGGCAGGCAAGTATCCCTACGATGAAAGTTATCGCCACTGAACGCTACGAGGGCTTCACCGCAAACTGCCGCCGCAGCCAGCGTACCGGGCCGCCGATGACGGGCAGTTTCTGGAACAGCTCCTCGGCGGCATCCCAGTAATCGCGGTGGTCGATCACCAAGCCGTCGGCATCAAAGCGCAGGTGGCTACCACCCAGCACCGTGTAGGTTCTGCCCTTGAGCGCAAAGTGGAACTCCCACGTCACAAAGGCTTGCGTGCCCTGCTCGATGCGCTCCAGCATCACGAAGCGCGGGTTGTCGGTGGTGTCGAACATGTGCTCGAACAAACGCCGTATCGCCACCACGCCGCTGACGTCATTGAACGGGTCCTTGAAGCGCGCCTGCGGGGCATAGAACTGATCAACCTGTACCAAGGTGGCAGGGGTGAGCGTGGTGTACCAGTCCAACAGGGCATCAAGGCAGGTCATGGCAGATTCAGCGTGCGGTTGAGCAGGTAAAAACGCCAGCGGTACGGCAGCAGGCGCAGCAGCTGCAGTATGGCGGTAAAGCGGCGCGGAAAGTCGATTTCGAAGCGGCCACGGGCAAGGCCTGCCAGGATGGCCTCGGCGGCCTGTTCAGGCGTCAGCAGGGCCGGCATGGTGAAGCGGTTGCGGGCAGTCAGGCGGGTTTTCACAAAACCGGGGTTGATCAGGAATACGCCTATGCCGCGTGGCTTGAGGTCGCAATACAGCAGCTCGGCCAGGTTGATCAGCGCAGCCTTGCTGGGGCCGTATACCGTCGCCCCCGGCAGGCCCATATAGCCGGCCACGCTGGCCACCAGCGCAATGCTGCCGTGCTGCTGTGCGATCAGCGTGGGCAGAATGGCTTCCAGCCCGTAATACACGCTGGCGAGGTTGACGCTCAAGGTGTGGTGCACGTGGTCGCTGTCGATTTCCCATGCGCGCTCGGGCCGGTATTCGGCGGCGCAGAACACCACCAGATCGATGCCGCCCCAGTTGGCCTGCAGAATGGCATTGGCAGCCCCCCAAGCGGCAGGGTCGGTGGCGTCCATGGGCAACACCAGCACCTGTGGCCGGCCCACGGCCATTTCATCCAGCGCAGCCTGATTGCGTGCCGACAGCGCCACGCGTGCGCCACGCGCCAGCAACGCTTGCGCAAGGGCAGCGCCGATGCCGCTGGATGCACCAATCAGCCACACGCGCCGGTCGCGCCAGTCACGCAGCGGCGGATTGAGAGAGGGGAAGATTCCGTGCATGGCGCACCTCACTGCAGCTTGCGAAAGAACAGCGTGACCTGACCCAGCTCGAAGCCAAGCTTGCTCATGCTGGTACGGTTGATCAGCGTCGTATCGTCCTGCAAATACATCCAGTCATCCATCTGCACGTCGTACACGTTGTCGTCCACCGGCAGGCGCAGGGTATAGCGCCAGTGCAGCGCATTGCCGGCCAGTTGGCCCACTGCCTCGCCGACCACATCGCCCGCCGTGCCGCGCCAACTGCCATCGGGCTGCCGGGAGAGCGTCCATACGCGCTGCTGGGTGCTGCCATCGCTGTAAACGAAATGCTCGTCGAGGATCAAACGCCCCTGCTCGCTACGGCCGGCTATCTGCACATGGAAGCGCTTGACCACCTCGCCGCTGCGTTTCTGGAACATGCCCCAGCCCTCGGTCTTGCCGCTGAAATAGCGCACCGGGTCGAACACCGGCTGCTCGTTGCGGTAGTGCTGCACATCCGGCCCGGCACAACCCAGCAGTAACGCACAGGCCGACAACATCCACTTCGGTTTCATCGCACATCCTCCTTGCCGGCATCATCGATGCCACGCAATACAAACAAGGCCAGCAGCTTGATCACGCAGGGCAGCCCGGCATAGCACACCGCCAGTGCCATCCCTGCGCGTCCGTCGCCCAGACCGGGCTGGTAGCCCAGCTGCGCCAGCAGCGGCAACATCAACCCGGACAAGGCCAGTGCCAGCTTGCCCAGCATGGTCCACACGCCGTAGTAGCCGGCCGGCGGCTCGCCGGGTGGAATGCGTTGCGCCAGCAAGACCGGTGGCAGGGCGAGATCGGCACCCAGCGTCAGCCCTGCCAGTGCGCACACCAGCAGATAAGGTACGCTGTCGCCGCTGCCCAGCATCGCCGCCCAGACAAAGGCGACCACCGCCAGCAGCATGCCATGCCGCCAGGCAGCCACTACGCCGATACGGTCAGCCAGCCATGCCCACGCGGGCAGGCCGGCCGCACCGGCCAGGAAATACACCCCCAGGAAAATGCCGCTCCAGCCCGGTGCGGCAATCCTGTCGGCAATGAAGAACATGGCAAGGGTGGCCGGAATGGACACCGACAGCGCATTGAGGAAATACGGCCACAGCAGGCGCCGGAATGCGCGGTTGCGCCACGCACGGTGCCACGATGGCTGCTGCACGCCGTGCACGTGCCACGCTGGCGCCCGCCTGAAGAGCAGCCACAAGCCCAGCAACAGCAAGACCGCAAACAACAGCGCATAGGCCGTCATGCCGGTGTGGGCGGCAAATCGGGGGTTACGCATCAACCATACCGGCAGCACGCTGGCCAGCACCACGCCCAGCAACCCAGCCGCCTCGCGCCACGCGGCAGCCTTTGTGAGCGGGCCGGCAGACTGGCCCAGCCTAGCGCCCCAGGCCAGATAGGCGATGTTGATCAGGCTGTGCGCGACATAGGTAAGAATCAGCATGAACGCCAGCCAGACCACCAATGCACCACCCCGCACCGGCGGCAGCCACAAACCGGCAAACGCCAGCGCCAGCACGATGGCCGCATTGCCCAGCAGCCATGCCAGCCGCCCCTGCTGCACCGCGTGATCTATCCAGCGCCCCAGCCACGGGTCTTGCGCCGTATCGACCAGGCGCGCGAAAAACAGCACCGCGCCGGTAGTCGACAGCGCCATGCCCAGCTGACTGGCGTAATAGGCGGGGGCCTGCACATAGACCGGCAGCGCCGCCATGGCCAGCGGCATGCCAAGCATGCCATAGGCGGCCAGCGAGCCATGCCGGGGCATCATTTCCCCTCACCCAGCAGGCGGCGGCGCAAGGCCGGATCGCGCGTTTTTTCATCCAGCCAGATGGCGAAGAAGGCGCGGGCAAATGCCGGGTCGGCGATATCGGCCAGCTCACGCTGCGCGCTGTAAAAACGGCAGCCCTTGCCGGGTAGATACAGCCCGATCAATTGCTCACCGGCCTTTACGTCGATAAAGGCTTGCTGCATCAAGGTTTGCCAGCGCTCCAGCTGTGCCGGCCCGATCTGCTTGCCGAAAATGCGGCGCATTTCATCGACACTGGTCGAGACAAAACGGTCACGCGAGATATCGCGGTGATAGGTCAGCTCGAGCGCAAACGGGCTCGCCCCGTCCAGCATGGCTGGCGTACTGGCAGCATCGGTCCACAGGCGGGCGCTGTAGATGCGAAAGCCGAAGTAGCGGAAATCACCCTCGCCCACCAGTTGCGGCTTGCGCAGTTCATCCTGCCAGCCAGCGCTGGCGACGGTGCTGACCAGCAGCACGCAGAGCAGACAGGCCAGCCAACGCATGTCAGCCGCCCCGCGCCAGCAGGAACTGCATCACATCGGTACGGCCTTCGTCGAAACCAGCCTCGCAGTAGGCGAGGTACAGCCGCCAGATACGGATGAAGGCGTCGTCAAAACCCTGCGCCTGTATAGCCGGGCGCGCAGCCTCGAAGGCGCTGCGCCAGCGGCGCAAGGTTTCGGCGTAGTCGGGACCGAAGGCGTATTCATCCTGCACAGCCAGACCTCCCTGGCGCGCCACTGCAGCAAAGCGCGCCGGGCTGGGCAGCATGCCGCCCGGAAAGATGTATTGCTGGATGAAGTCGCTGCCGCTGCGATAGCGCTCGAAACGGTCATCGGCAATGGTGATCGACTGCACCAGCGCCTTGCCACCAGGCTTGAGCACGCGGCGCAATACCTCGAAATAGCCGGGCCAGAAGCGCTCGCCCACCGCCTCGAACATTTCGATCGACACCACCGCATCGAATTCGCCGGCCAGATCGCGGTAATCACGCAGCTCGAGGAAAGCCTGCCGGCCAAGCTGGGCGGCGGCGACGCGCATGCGGGCGATTTCCAGCTGGGCTGGCGAGATGGTCACACCATGCACGTGTATGCCCTGCTGCGCCGCATGCAGCGCAAAGCCGCCCCAGCCACAGCCGATTTCCAGCACCTGCTGGCCGGGCGTGAGGCCAAGCACGTCGATGATGCGCTGGTACTTGGCGGCCTGAGCCTGCGCCAGCGATTGCGACAGCTCACCGCCGAACAGCGCGCTGGAATAGGTCCACGATTCGTCCAGCCATAGCCGGTAGAAATCGTTGCCGATATCGTAGTGCGCATGGATATTGCGCGCGCTGCCCTCACGGGTATTGGGCCGTAGCCAGTGCTTGATGCGGAACCACAAGCGGCTGAGCCGGCCACCGAACAGCGCGCGCTCCAGCGCATCCTCGTTCTGCAGCGCCAGCCGCAATAGTGCAGCCAGATCGGGGCTGTCCACCCAGCCGGCGCGATAGGCCTCGGCAAAGCCGATATCCCCCGCCGACAAGATGCGCGCGCAGGCGCGCCAGTCGTTCAGACGCAGCTCGGCGCCGGGGGCGCTGTGCGCATCGCCGAACAACTGGCGATCCCCCAGCGGTGAGATCAGTTGCAGATGGCCCACGCGCAGATTGCGCAGCAGCGTATAAAACAGCCTTGCCGCAGCAGGGGCGCTGGGCGGCAGGCCGGCCAGAGTGGTGTCGGTCATGGTCATTCTCCTGCGTTGTTCTGTACGGTGCCGGTCGTCACGGCATGGCCGGGTGGCGCTGGCTTGCGATGGAAGGGGACACGCTTGCACCACAGGCGCAAGGCCTGCCAGTGGATGCGGGCAATCACGCCCAGCGCGAGCAGCGGCTGACGCAGCAATACCCGGCGCAGCAACGCCGGGCTGAATGGCGCGCCATGCCCGCCGATGGCGGTTTTCAGCAGCAAGCCCTGGGCGTCGGCGTAATCGATACCCACATGGCGCGTGCTGCCTTGATCACGGAAATGGAACTGATAGCCGCCCTCGATACTGCAGAACGGCGAAACGTGAAAAGTCTTGCGGCAAGCCAGCACCGTGTCCCCGGCGATCTCGCCGCCGTCGGCCGCGGCCAGCAGATAGCGGTGGTGTTCGCCGAAGGTGTTGTTGACTTCGGCCAGCACGGCGCGCAAGGCGCCCTGTGCATCGTGGCAGTACCAGAAGCTGACCGGGTTGAACACGTAACCGAACAGGCGCGGCATGGTCTGCAGGTGGATGGCGCCATCGGCTGGCAACCCGGCATCACGCAACAGACTGCGCATCCATTGCTGCAAATCGCTGCCGTCGCGTGGGCCGTAATCTGCGGTGCGCAGGCTGAGCGGTCGCCAGCAGTCGATGCCGAACCAGCGGCTGCCGGTTTCACCCAGCCGCGCCAGATCAAGCCGCACATGGAACACCGGGTAAACAAAACGATTGCGCACCGGGCGCAGCCGCTCGTGCATCACCTGCCCGACGATGAGTTCCGCAGCGGCTTGCAGCGCGGGCTGGCTCATAGGGCCGCCCAATCCGGCAATACGCCAAAATCGGCGGCAACGCGCAGCGCCGACTTGAGGCCGTCTTCATGAAAGCCGTAGCCGGTCCATGCACCGGCATGCCAAGTCTGCCGGTGGCCTTGCAGTTGCGGCAGCCGTTGCTGGGCAGCAATGGCGGCCTGGTCAAGCAAGGGATGTTCGTAGTCGAAGCGCGCCAGTACCGAGTGCTCGGCTGGTTGGGTGTAGGGATTGAGCGTGACCACCACCGGCGTTTTGAAAGGCAACTGTTGCAGGCGGTTGAGCAGATAGCTCACGCAGACAGGGCGCTGCCCGTCCTGCGCCTGCCCACCCAGATAGTTCCAAGCAGACCAGACTTTCTGGCGACGCGGCAGCAGGCTGATATCGGTGTGCAGCACTGCGGTATTGGGCTGGTAGCGCACGGACTCCAGCAAGGCGGCTTCGTCACCGTCGGCGTCGTGCAGCAGGCCCAGGCTGCTTGGCGCATGCGTGGCCATAATGACCGCGTCGAAGTGCTCCACGCCGGCGTTGCTGCGTATGCTGGCCCCTTGTTGGTCGCGCAACACGGCATGCACACCCGCATTCAGCCGCACATCCGGCAAGGTGGCGGCGATACGGCGTACATACTCGCGCCCGCCGCCCAGCACTGAGCGCCATTGCGGCCGGTTGTTGACCTGCAGCAGGGCGTGGTTGATGCAGAACTGCAAAAAGGTCTGCGCGGGAAAGCGCAGGATGTCTTTCGGTGCACTGGACCAGATGGCGGCCGCCATGGGCAGTAGATACAGATCGCGGAAGGCGGCGGAATAGTTGCCCGCCTCCAGCAGCTGCCCCAGCGTCTGCGCCGTACCTTGGGCGGCGGCCAGATAGGCTGGCGCCGCCGCGTTGAAACGCAGGATGTCGCGCAGCATGCGCAGGAAGCGCGGCGACAGCAGGTTGCTGCGTTGAGCAAACACGGTATCCAGATTGGTACCGGCCCATTCCAGCCGCCCGTCGTCCATGCTCACCGCGAATGACATGTCGGTGGCGTGCGATGCCACGCCCAGCTCGGCAAACAATGCAATCAGGTTGGGGTAGGTACGATCATTGAAGACCAGAAAGCCGGTATCCACCGGTCCGGTGATGCCGTCGAGCGTGATGTCCACGGTATTGGCGTGACCACCAAGGTAGGCAGCATTTTCAAACAGTGTGACCTGATGCCGACGTGCCAGCAGATAGGCACTGGCCAATCCGGCGATGCCAGCCCCCACCACGGCGACCCGCAGGCCCGGTGGCATGTCGCTACGTTTTTCAATGCCCTGTACTGCAATCTTCACTTCGCCGGTCCTTTTGGCTTGGCACCGCAAATACAACCTGTCTGCCGCATGGATGAGACATCAGCAAGACAGGGCCGCAATCCGGTGCTAAGATTTCGGTTAACCACTCTGTTAAAAAATCTACCACACAGTAAACAAAATTACCAATGAGTATTTTGAGCAAACTGAGCTTCAAGGACCAAGCCTTCAAGCTGCGCGAAGATGCCATCCTTGATGCCGCCACACGCATCCTGGCCAGCAAGGGCTTTGACCTGATGACCATGGACGATGTGGCGCTGGAGGTGGGGCTGTCCAAGCCCAGCCTCTACAAGCATTTCAAGTCCAAGGATGATCTGGTGGCCGAGGCAATGATCCGGCTGCTGGACGGTGCACAGACCTTTCTGGATGCGCTGCCGCGCGAGCATGCGCCGACACGCAAGCTGGTGGCGTTGCTGGAATGGGCCATGCGGGTGCGGCTGGATGGCGGCCTGCCCTTTTTGCCGTCAACCAGCCCGCAGGTGCGCGACATGCTCACGCGCAACCTGCGTTATGTCACCCGCGTACTCAAATTGAACGGCCAACTGGAAAAAATCGTCCAGGCCGGCAAGAAGGCGGGCGAGCTACGCATGGACCTGCCCGACGACGTGATCCTGTTCAGCTATTACGCACGGACCTGCGACCCGGCAGTGGACTATCTGCGCCTGTACAGCAAGATGAACAACGACGAGATCATCCAGCACATGCTGAGTGTGTATCTGGATGGCGTGGCACTGCCGCAGGGCTGATCGCGATCACTCTGGATCCCTAAAAGAAAACGGCCCGCCGATCAAATCGGCGGGCCGTTTTGCATGCTGGCTGCCACTCAAGCAACCAGCCCATCTTGCCTAGAAGCGGAACTCAAGCGCAGCACGCACGCTGTGGCTGTAACCGCTGCTGTTGTTCAGGCCGCCGGCATAATCGAGCGACAGGCTCAGATCACGCCACAGCAACAGCTTGCTGCCCAGCTCCAGCAGCCACTGGTCACGCTGCGTCTGCGCCGGGCTGACCGAATACAGCAGACCGGTGTTGCCCAGATCGGCGTAACGCAGATCGGCAGTATCCGCACCATCGAAGTGGTGGCGGAATTCGATACGGGCACGCGGCACCAGCTTGCCAAAACCCACGTCATACTTGCCTTCCAGACGCAGACCCAGCGATGCCGAGCTGCTGCGCAGTGTCTGCTCTTCGTAGTGCAGTGCATTGACGGTGGCCGTTTCGGTATAGCTGTCCAGCGTGGTGCTGGAGCCATCCAGGCGACCATACGGCGACAGCAGCCAGTTTTCACCCTGGAACTCGTACCCCGCGATCAGCGCGCCGAAGAACTGGCGGCCATTGCGCGAACCGGTGGCATAGCTGCTGCTGCCCGTCTGGTAGCGGTTCAGGTCGAAATTGAGCTGGCTGTAGCCCAGCAGGCCGTCAACATAGAACTTGTCGGCCGGACGCAGCGTGCCATACAGCGCCAGCACGTTGTTGGTGGCCTTGCTCTTGCTGCCGTTGCTGCCCACATCGCTGACGTCGCGGCCAAAGCCCGCGCCAACGCCCAGCGATAACTGCTTGCTGAAGCGGTAGTCCGCCCCGAGGCTCACGCCATCAGTATGGAAGCTGTAGCCCTGCTGCGTATTACCGGTGCCGTTGCGCTGGCCGAAGTCGACGTTGCCGCCCACCCAGAAGCCCAGCTCGCGGCGGTCATCGTTGCTGGCCAGCTTGTCGCCGGCATCCTTGCCATCGGCCTCGTCAGCTGCCTGTGCTTTGGCGGCAAGGCGGCGCGCAGCACGATCGGTCCCAGCAGCTACCACAGGCTTGGGCGCCGTCTCATCCTTGGCGACCCGGTTCGGGCCAGTGCCGATAGGCGCAATACTCAGACCAAAGCTCGATTCGCCCCAGCCATCGCCATGCAGACTTTCCATGCGGCGGCTGAAGTTGTTGACCTGTGCATCGGCAAAACGGCGCGAGGCATCGGCCTGCGCACTCAGCAGGCCAGTCACTTCAGCATCCTTGGACGGATCCGGACGGCCTTCAACAGTGACCGTGGCCGTGCCTTGCGAAGCGCCATAAGCGTTGCTCAGCGCATAAACAATGCTCACCACCCCGCTGAAACCTGCTGGCGAGTTGTAAACGATGCCAGTGCCTTGCACCGTGGCGCTACCCACTGCCGGCGGCGTCACGATCACCAGCGCGGTAAACGGGCCTCCCGTGGCTTGTGCCGCCACATCCAGCGTGACCGACTTGCCAGCCTGCACCACGCCACTGACCTTGCCCAGCACCGGTGGTGGTGGCGTTACATCCAGCGTCACCATCGCTGCAGCAGACATCCCAGCCGCGTTGCTGGCCGTGTAGGTGAAGCTGTCCGGGCCAACGTAACCCGCATCCGGCGTATAGCTAATGCTGGGGCCACCAAGCACTTCGCCAGACTTGTTTGGCGTGCCGGTCAGGCCCAGCACGGTCACCTTGCCATGCTTGGGCTGCGTGATGATGATCACGCTGATGACCGGGCCACCATCAATAATCAACTGGATGGTGTTGTTCGCACTGTTGATCGATACATTGCTGTGCACCGGGTGCACCACCGGCGGCGGCGGCGAGACGGTGACACTGACCGTAGCCGGCGCCGAGGTGCCGCCGGCATTGCTGGCAGTGTAGGTAAAGCTGTCGGCGCCAAAGTAGCCATCGGCCGGGGTATAGCTGGCCGTCGTACCGCTGACCGTCACCGTACCATGTGCCGGTGCAGCAGCCACTGCCACGCTGGTGGCAGCACCGCCCCCCAGAACCAGTGCAACCGGGTTGGCCTTGCTGTTGGCTGCCACGGTCAGGCTCACTGCACCCGCAGTCGGCAGGGCGAGTACGCTGATCGAAACCGTCGCGGGCGCCGAGGTACCAGCTGCATTGCTTGCGGTATAGGTAAAACTGTCGGCACCGGCGTAGCCATCTGTCGGCGTGTAGCTGATCGTCGTGCCACTGACCGTTACCGTGCCATGAGCCGGTGTTGTCGCGATAGCAACGCTGCTTGCCGCACCACCACTCAAGCTCAGCGCAACCGGATTGGCCTTGCTATTGGCGCCGATGATCAGGCTGGTATTGCCAGCCACCGGCAATGCCAGCTTGGGTTTGATCGTCACGGTGACGATAGCGCGATCAGACACCCCACCATCGTTGTAAGCGGTATAGGTAAAGGTATCCGTACCTGCATAGCCCGCAGTCGGCGTATAGCTGATGGTCAAACCACTGGCCGTGGCAGTGCCGTGGCCGGCCGGCGACGATACGGTCACACCGGTTGCCGTACCGGTAATGCTCAGCGGCACTGCATTGTTGCTGCTGTCTGCATCCACCGACACGCTGACTTCCTTGACTACCGGCGGCGGCAGCGGCGAGGCTACTGTGATCGTCACCGTCGCGGCTGTCGAAGTGCCGCCAAGGTTGGTCGCCGTATAAGTAAAGCTATCGGTACCGAAGTAGCCTGCAGTCGGGGTATAAGTGACCTTGAGCCCGGCCACCACGGCATTGCCGTGTGCCGGCGCGGCAGCCACCGCAATACTGGCAGGCACACCGCCAGTAATCACCGGAGCAAGATCGATCTGCACCGGCGTGTTGCTGAGTGTATTGGCCGTCTTGGCGCCGGCAACCGGCGGTTGCATGCTGATAATGACAGTGTAGGCCTTGGCCGCGCTGAACGGCGCTCCCGTACCGGTTGTGCTGTCAGTCGCGGTGACGGTGAAGTTGAAGGTATTGACCGCACTCGGCGTACCGGTAATGGCACCCGTGGTCGGGTTCAGCGCCAAGCCGGTCGGCAGGCTGCCAGCAGTGACCGCAAAGCTGTACGGCGCTGTGCCACCGCTGGCGCTGATGGTCTGGTTGTATGCCACGCTGGTATTGCCATTGGGCAGCGAGGCCGGTGCAACGGCAATGGTCGGCGCAGCAATCGTGATGGAGTACGCACGCGTACCGGCAAAATTATTGGTATCCGTCGCCTGCACGGTGAAGTTGAACGTGCCAGCTGCAGTCGGCGTACCCGACAGCACCCCGCCGGCGGACAACGTCAGGCCGGCAGGCAAGGCACCAGCACTGACCACATAGCCATACGGCGCGCTGGCACCACTTGCAGTAAATGTCTGGCTGTAGGCCGTACCGATCGCCGGGTTCGGAATCGCGCCCACCGGCGCCACCACAACCGTCGGCGCACCAATGGTCAGGTTGTAAGTGCCCGACACGGAGAACGGCGCGCCGGCCCCGGTCGTTGCATCGGTCGCGGTCACGGTGAAATTGACCGTGCCACCCGCTGTCGGCGTACCCGACAGCGTGCCGGTGCCGGTGGAGAAACTCAGCCCTGTCGGCATCGAGCCTGAATTGATCACGATACCGTAGGTGTATGGACTGGTGCCGCCGCTGGGCGCAAAGGCCTGGCTGTAGGCTGTCAAAGCCGAACCGGACAGATTGCTGCCAGACACCGGGCTGATGGTCAGCGTCGGCGCGTTTACAGTCCATGCATAAGCACGGCTGCCCGTATAGGGGCCGGTGCCGGTCGAGCTGTCTGTTGCGGTGACAGTGAAGTTATAAGTACCCACTGCCGTTGCCGCGCCACTCAGCACGCCAGCGCCGCTCAGGCTGACACCCGGCGGCAAGCTGCCGGCGGTAACGGCATAACTGTAAGTACTGATCCCGCCACTGGCGGTGATGCTGCCACTAACGGCGGCCCCTGCTGCCACTGCACTGAGCGAAGCCGGCGCAACGCTGATCGTCGGCACGTTCACGGTCAGTGAGTAGGCACGGCTGCCGGTAAACGGACTGCCGGTACCGGTTGTGCTGTCGGTCGCAGTCACCGTGAAATTGAACGTCCCGCCAGCGGTAGGGGTACCAGAAAGCACACCGCCAGGCGAGAGGGACAGCCCGGCCGGCAAGGAACCAGCCGTCACCGCATAGGTATAGGTACTGGTGCCACCGCTGGCAGTGATGGTCTGGTTGGTGGCGCTGCCCACAGTGGCTGCTGTCAACGATGCCGGGCTGAGCGAGATCGTCGGCGCACCAATCGTCAGCGACAGCAAGCTGCTGCTATGGGTGTAGGGGCCGGTGCCAGTACTGCTGTCCGTAGCAGTCACGACAAAGCTGAAATTACCGGCCGCAGTCGGAGTACCCGACAGCGTACCGTTGCTGGCAAGGCTCAAACCAGCCGGCAGGCTGCCTGAAGTGACCGCATAGGTATAAGGGGCCGTGCCGCCGCTGGCGCCAGCCAGCGACTGGCTGTACGCAACCGCAGCGGTACCGGCCGCCGGGTTGGATGGCGCATAGCTGATGGTCGCCGCTGCAATCGTCAGCGACAAGGAAGCGCTGCTCTGGGTATACGGGCCAGTGCCGGTACTGCTGTCGGTTGCGGTCACGGTAAAGTTGAATGTACCGCCAGCCGTCGGCGTTCCGGATAGCGTGCCATTGCTCGCAAGCGACAAGCCAGCCGGCAGACTGCCGGCCGTGACCGCATAGCTATATGGCGCTGTACCGCCGCTAGCGCCAGCCAGCGACTGGCTGTAGGCCACGGCAACCGTGCCACCGGCCGGATTCGATGGCGCGTAAGCAATGGTTGGCGCAGCGATGACCAGCGACAACGCGCCACTGGTCGCACTGAACGGCCCGGTACCGGTACTGCTATCGGTTGCAGTGACGGAAAAGTTGAAGGTGCCGCCAGCCGTGGGGGTACCCGACAAGGTACCGTTGCTGGCCAGCGTCACACCTGCCGGCAGGCTGCCGGATGCGATCGTGTAACTATAGGCTGCGGTACCACCACTCGCACCAGCGAGCGACTGACTGTACGCTACAGCCACAGCACCTGCCACCGGCGAAGATGGCGCATAGCTCACCGTCGCATTCGAAACGGTGACCGTAACCGTTGCTGCCGACGAGGTACCAGAAGCGTTCGTCGCCGTGTAGGTAAATGAATCCGGGCCGGAATAGGAGGCCGTTGGGGTATAGCTGATCGTGGTACCACTGGCCGTGGCAGTGCCATGACTGGCCGCCCCACTGACCGCCACGCTGGCCGCGGCTCCGCCGGTGATATTCAGTGCCACATTGTTGCTGGAGCTGCCATGCGCCACCGTGGTGCTGACGGCATTGGCGACAGGGGGATTGCCGTAGGTGAATTGATCTGCGGCAAGGGTCACTGATGTACCAGCAGCATTTGTAACGGTGATGTCTACGGTACCCGAACCGGCAGGCGCAGTGGCAGTAATCTGTGTTGCGCTGTCCACATTAAAGGACGAGGCATTGGTGGCACCAAATTTTACACTGGTAGCACCAAAAAGGTATGTCCCCGAAATCGTTACACTTGTACCACCTGCTGCACTACCATTTGCGGGGCTGATCGAAGATACGGTCGGTTGCTTGACCACGAGCAGGTTAAGGGTAATAACCTGATTGTTCATGTTATGCAGCTGAGTAGTAGTCACGCTGCCGACATAATTCGACGAAGACGGATTATAGAGAATGATATCGGACGGATACTGCGTATTGTCAGCCTCTATCGTCCCGGCTCCACTCGGAAGCGTAACTGCCGAGTCAATCGGGTAGGTACCGGTGTAAATGCCATCGTTGGTCGGATCGCATGTGAGCGTCTCCCCCGCAGTCAGGGTATAGCTCTGCTGTACACCCGTGCTATTGATGACAGTCCAGTTCAATGTGCAAGCCGCCCATGACTGTACGGGCAAACCAAGCAGCGTCAACAACAGGCAGATGCTGCCTAACATCGCACCAAACATGGATTTGCCATTTCGCCCGCTGGGCAACCTTGCGCCACGCAGACGCACCATACCCAGCATATTTCTCAGGCTGGTCCTCAAAAAGCCACCCATTCCGTCCCCGCTGCCCCGCTCCGGGCTTTAGTCTGTATTGTCTTGTCGGTATTTGTCGGGCTGGCTTCTGTAGACAAGCAGCAGCCATGAAGGAACTACAACGATGCGAGCGGCAGCATGCCGCGCAGGCCCCGTTTCACTCAGGATGCCGGCAAGCAATCGAGCACACAGGCTCAACATTTGCCGCATTATGCCAAGCTGACAAAATAACAGCAGAAAGTTAAGCAGAATCAGGGCAATGCGTCAATTAAGTTCAAGTTAAAACCAAACAGTGTTGCACGCGGGCTGCCAATCAGATGTCAGCAAATAACATCCGGCACGAGGCGAGAACGATGCGGCACGCATCGCAGACCAGGGAATGCGTGACAAGGGGGATCCAACGAGTGGGGGCTATGCAGACAGACAGGAAGCAAAAGCAAAAAGCCTGATGACATGCATCAGGCTTTTTGTTTTGGCACCTCTATTGCAAAGATGCCGTGCCGCCTTGTATAAGGTGGCGTCCCCACGGGGATTCGAACCCCGGTAGTCACCGTGAAAGGGTGGTGTCCTAGGCCTCTAGACGATGGGGACCCGGAAAGGTCGAGAAGAAAATGGTGCACCCGGAGCGATTCGAACGCCCGACCCTCTGGTTCGTAGCCAGATACTCTATCCAACTGAGCTACGGGTGCACAGTTACTTCTCTTTACTGCTAGTGGCGTCCCCACGGGGATTCGAACCCCGGTAGTCACCGTGAAAGGGTGGTGTCCTAGGCCTCTAGACGATGGGGACTGCAACTTCTACAACATGCCGACTGTTGGGTGTCGGCTTTGAATCTTTGGTGGAGGTAAACGGGATCGAACCGATGACCTCTTGCATGCCATGCAAGCGCTCTCCCAACTGAGCTATACCCCCGAAAGAGATCGCCACTATAGGGGGCAACCAAAACCTTGTAAAGCACTTTTTGAAACTTTTTTTGCAGTTCTTTTAAAATCAGCCAGTTACCACGGACGCCACCACGGCATTTCTTCCAGCAGCGTACCGTCCAGTACCTGGGTTTTTGGATAATTCTTCAGCAAAACGCGCTTGGCATCGTCACGCAGGGTATCCATACCCAGTTTATCGTAGGCCAGAACCATCATGCCAAGTCCACCCTCCACCTGCTTGGTCTTGGGATAGGTCTCGATCAGCGCCTTGCCGCGGTTGGCGGCGGCCAGATAAGCACCGCGCCTATAGTAATACCTGGCCACATGCAGCTCGTAGTTGGCCAGCGCCCCGATCAGGTAATCCATGCGCGCAGCAGCATCGCCGGCATAGCGGCTTTCCGGGAAACGCGCAATCAGCGTGCGGAACGCCTCATACGAATCGCGCTCGGCTTTGGGGTCACGCTCGGACATGTCCTGCTGGAACACGGCAGAGCCAAAACCCTGTACTTCATTAAAGCTCACCAAGCCCTTCAGATACAGCGCATAGTCCATGCTTGGGTGAGCCGGGTTGGATTTGATAAAGCGGTCAATGGCAGCCAGCGCCAACACCGGCTCCTTGTCTTTGTACTGGTCGTAGGCGATTTCAAGCTGGGCCTGCTGCGCGTATTTACCATAGGGGTAACGTGCTTCCAGCTTCTCGAACAACTGGATGGATTTCGCGTAGTTGCGCGATGCCTGCTCGGCCTTGGCTTCGGAAAACAGCTTTTCCGCCGACCAGCCCTTGGTTTCGTCGTTATCCTTCGGCGTCGCGGCGCAACCTGCAATCAGCACGGCGAGCAGAGAGGCCTGGAAGAATCGCGGTAGAATCTGCTTCATGATGAATTCCGATTTTGAACCCGACGATTATAGCGACTTCGCCGAGCCGCGTGTCCTGACCATACCGGCAGAATGCGCAGGACAACGGCTGGACGCTGCATTGGCCTGCTTGCTGGTGGATTATTCACGCAGCCGGCTCACCACCTGGATCAAGGATGGCCTGGTGCTGGTGGACGGCAAACCCGGCAGCCCCAAGGACAAACTCTGGGGCGGCGAGACCGTCAGCGTCGATATCCAGCCCAATCCGGACGAGGTGGCCTTTCAGCCCGAAGCGATGGATCTGGACGTGCTGCATGAAGATGAAACCATCATCATCATCAACAAGCCGCCCGGCTTGGTGGTGCACCCCGGCAGCGGCAACTGGTCGGGCACCTTGCTCAATGGCCTGCTGCACGCCTATCCCGAACTCAAAAGCGTACCGCGTGCCGGCATCGTGCACCGGCTGGACAAGGACACCAGCGGCCTGATGGTGGTGGCCCGCACCTTGGCCGCACAAAACCTGCTGGTGCAGCAGTTGCAGGCGCGCTCGGTAAAGCGCCATTACTTTGCCATCGTCCAGGGCGAAGTGCGCCGCGATGGCAAGGTGGATGCCCCGATAGGCCGCCACCCCAAAGATCGCATCAAGATGGCCGTGGTCGGCACCGGCAAGCCGGCCGTCACCCACTACCGCGTGCTGGAGCACCTCTCCGGACATACGCTGGTGGAGTGCCGGCTGGAAACCGGCCGCACGCACCAGATCCGCGTGCACATGGCGCATATCGGCCACCCGCTGGCAGCCGACCCGGTTTACGGCGGCCGACCCAAGCTGCAAGAGCCGGAAGTGAACATGGCGCTGGAGGACTTCGCCCGCCAGGCGCTGCACGCCAAGAAGCTCAGCCTGGTCCACCCGGCCAGCGGCAAGACGATGACGTGGAAATCGCCACTGCCGCAGGACTTCGACATCCTGCTCAACGTGCTGCGCAGCGCTGCCGGCCTGGATGACGACTGGGACGAGGACGACTGGGACGACGAGGACGATGGCGATACCGAGGTGATTTATGTCCGCGAGTGACGGCCACGACTGGATCGTGCCGGACTGGCCGGCGCCGGCCCGCGTGCGGGCGCTGGCCACCACGCGTAGCGGCGGCATCAGCCTGCCACCATACGACAGCCTCAATCTGGGCGATCACGTCGGCGACGACGCTGCGGCAGTCGCCGCCAATCGTGCCGCCATCGCAGCCTATATCGGTGCGCAGCCGCAGTGGCTGAATCAGGTGCACGGCACCGTGGTGGCCAACGCGGCCGACAAATCAGCTTGCAACGCTGATGCCTGCGTCAGCCGTGAAGCCGGTGCCGCCTGCGCCATCATGACCGCCGATTGTCTGCCGGTGCTGCTGTGCGACCGCGCCGGCAGCGTTGTGGCCGCAGCGCACGCTGGCTGGCGCGGGCTGCACGACGGTGTGATTGAAGCAGCCGTTGCTGCCATGCAGGTGCAGCACAACGAAGTGCTTGCCTGGCTGGGGCCGGCCATCGGGCCGCGGGCATTCGAAGTGGGCGAGGAAGTCCGCGCGGCCTTCGTTGCACACGCGGCCGAAGCCGCGCAGGCCTTTGCCGCGGGCGCCCAGCCCGGCAAGTGGCTGGCTGACATCTATCTGCTGGCACGCCAGCGACTTGCAGCCATCGGCATTACCGCCGTTTATGGCGGGGGCTTCTGCACCGTCAACGATGCGGAACGCTTTTTCTCCTATCGCCGCAGCAAGATCACCGGCCGGATGGCAAGTCTGATCTGGCTGCAGGATTAGCGCCCTCCTCCGCTGCCAGCGCCGCAGCCTTGCGGGCCGCATCTTCGGTTCGCTCCTGCTGCTTGGCGCGCCGATTGATCTGGCCACGCCGCTTGATCCAGATGAACAACCAGGTCGGCAACACCGCCAGCAGGACGATCCACACCGCCGCCTTGGCCGGATCGCCCGTACCGGCGGCAAACATCACGATCACATACAGATAGCCGATCAACAAGATATACATTGCAGCAACAAGTCCGGAAAAACGGCGCGCAGCGTGGCGCCGGGCATTGCGCTCAGCGGTGCAGCGCCTTGAGCATCTGCGCCAGAAAGCGCGTCAGATCGCCAATCATGAAATCGATATAGGGCGGATAGTAAGGCAACACCAGATACAGGGCACCCAGCCCGATACCCAGCAAGAGCGGAAAACCCACCGCAAAAACGTTGAGCTGCGGCGCGGCGCGCGTCATCACGCCAATCGCGAGGTTGGCGATCAGCAGCGCCCCCACCACCGGCAGCGACAACAACATACCCAGCCGGAACACCGTGGCACCCCGATCGGCCAGCAGCCGCAACCCCTCTGCCGCCAGCGGCTGCGGGTCGATCGGCACCTGGCTGAAGCTGTCCACCACCACTCGTATCATCACCAGATGGCCGTTGAGCGCCAGAAACAACAACAGCGTCACCAGACTGAGGAACTGCGCCACGATGGGCACTTGCGACGCATGTTGCGGGTCGTAGGCGGTGGCAAAGCTCAGCCCCATCTGCAAGCCGGCCAGGTGGCCGGCCATTTCGACAGCAGTGAACATCAGTCGCGCGGTAAAACCGATCATCAGCCCGATCAGCAGCTGGTTGATGCCTATCATGATGCCGATAGGCGACACCACCGGCACCGCCGGCATGGGCTGCAGCAGCGGCGCCACCAGAATCGCCAGCAGGATGGCCAGTGCAATACGGACGGTGGCCGAGATGGAACGGCTGGAATAAAACGGGTCGGTCAGCAGCATGCCGAAGATGCGCAGGAAGGGCCACAGGAACAGCGCCAGCCACTGCTCGATCTGCACCTGCGAAACGGTAAACACCCCGCTCAACCTATCAGCTGCGGAATGCTCTGAAACAACCGGATAGTGTAATCCATGGCGGTTTCAATCATCCACGGCCCGGCCAGCAGAAACACCAGGAACGCCACCAGCAGCTTGGGGATGAACGACAGCGTGGCTTCGTTGATCTGCGTGGCGGCCTGGAAAATACTCACGATCAGGCCGGTGACCAGCGCAGCCAGCAGCATCGGCCCCGCCAGCAGAACCAGCAGTTCCATCGCGCGCTGTATGACCGTGATGACTGTTTCCGGCGTCATGGGCTAACCCTGCAGGAAGCTTTGCACCAGCGACCCCATCAGCAGGGTCCAGCCGTCCACCAGTACGAACAGCATCAGCTTGAACGGCAAGGAAATGATCACTGGCGACACCATCATCATGCCCATGGCCATCAGGATACTGGCCACCACAAAGTCGATGATGATGAAGGGAATGAACACCAGGAAGCCGATCTGGAATGCCGTTTTCAGTTCACTGGTTACAAAGGCCGGCACCAGCACGCGCAGGCTCACATCCTCCGGCCCGTTCGGGCGCTTCATGCCCGATACATCGAGGAAGAAGCCCAGATCCTTCTGCCGCGTCTGCTTGAGCATGAACTCCTTCAGCGGCACCGAACCTTTGTCGAGCATCTCGTTGAAGCCGATTTTCTGCTCGGCATACGGTTGGTACGCCTGCGAATACACCTTGTCCAAGGTCGGTGCCATCACGAAAAAGGTGAGGAACAGCGACAAGCCGATAATCACCTGATTGGGCGGCGCCTGGATCGTACCCATGGCCTGGCGGAGCAGCGACAGCACGATGACGATGCGGGTGAACGCCGTCATCATCAGCAGCAGCGCCGGCAAAAAGGTCAGCGCCGTCAGGAACAGCAGCGTCTGGATCGGCAGCGAATAGTTGGTGCTGCCGCCCGCCGGCGTGGCCGACATGAAGGGGATGCCCGGATCGGCAGCCAGCACGGCACCACTGATCAGCAGCAACAGGATGGGCAGCCAGCGCTTCATGCCTGCCCCTTGCGCTGCAGCGCCTTGCTCAGCCAATCGGCAAACGGCGGCAGCGGCGCCGGGCTGGCGGCGGCCTGCTCGGGCCGGGGCCGCTCATGCAGCTTGTTGACGGCTTGCGCGGTTACACCCAGCACCAGCCAGGTATCGTCGACTTCCACGATCACCACGCGCTCCTTGGGGCCGACCATCACGCCCGATACCACGCGCAAACGTGTACCGGCCGCCATGGGCAGCATGGAAAAACGACGCATCAGCCAGGCTGCAGCCACCACCAGGGCCAGCACCAGCAGCAAGGCAAACACGACCTGGGTAAATTGCCCTGCCAATGAAGGCGGCGCGTAGCTGGTTAGCGGCACGCTGGCGGCAGCAACATGCGGAACTGCGCTGACCATGCTGGCAGCACTAGCGGCCGCAGAGGCCACACTGGCACCCGACGCATCGCCCGCAGCCTGCGCCACGGCGCACAGCAACAGACCCGGCAAGACCAGCGCGCGCAAGACTGCGCGCATTATTTGTGCAGACGGCGAATGCGCTCCGCCGGCGTGATGATGTCGGTAAGACGGATACCGAACTTGTCGTTGACGACCACGACTTCGCCCTGTGCGATCAGACAGCCGTTGACCAGCACGTCCATCGGCTCACCGGCAAGGCCGTCAAGCTCGACCACCGAGCCTTGCGCCAGTTGCAGCAGGCTGCGAATGGCAATCTTGGTGCGGCCCAGCTCCACGGTCAGTGTGACCGGGATGTCCAGGATCATGTCGATGTTGCCGGAGGTGTTGCCGGCAATTTGCGGGGTGTCGAAGCGCTCGAAAATATCGGCAGCCTGCATGGAAGGGGCTGCACCTGCCGTTTCGGTAGCCGTTGCTTCTACCTCGGCCTGCTCGGCCATGGCTGCGGCCCAATCGTCCATTGCTGCATCATCATCCTGCGATGCGTTATCTTCAGCCATTGCCCTCTCCCTGACCGTCCTGGCCTGAACTTTCGGCCTCCGGCCCGTTCAGGATGCGGTTCACTTTCAATGCATATTGGCCGTTGAGGATACCATACTTGCATTCGAGCACCGGCACGCCGTCCACCTCGGCCACGATGGCTTCGGGCACGTCCATCGAGATCACGTCACCGGCTTTCAGGTTGATGATGTCGCCCAGCGTGATGCGCGCGTTGCCCAGATTGGCGACCAGATCAACCTCGGCCCCCTGCACCTGTTTCTTGAGCAGGCTGACCCAGCGCGTATCGGCCTCGATACGGTCGGCCTGCATGGTGCTGTAGAGCATGTCGCGGATCGGTTCGATCATCGAATACGGGAAGCAGACGTGGAAATCACCACCGCCCGAGCCCAACTCGATCTTGAAGGTATAGGCCACCACCACTTCGGTCGGCGTGGCAATGTTGGCAAACTGCGTGTTCATTTCCGAGCGCTGGTAAGCAAACTCGCATTCGAACACCGGCTTCCAGGCTTTTTCGTATTCTTCGAACACCACCTCCAGCAGGCGCTGGATGATGCGCTGCTCGGTCGGCGTGAAGTCACGGCCTTCCACGCGCACGTGGTAACGACCATCAGAGCCGAACAGGTTGTCCACCACCAGGAATACCAGGTCGGGATCGAAAATGAACAGGCCGGTGCCACGCAGCGGCTTCATGTTGATCAGGTTGAGGTTGGTGGGCACCACGAGGTTGCGGATGAATTCGCTGTACTTTTGCACCCGCACCGGGCCGACCGAGATTTCGGCATTGCGGCGCATGAAGTTGAACAGCGCAATACGCAGGTAGCGGGCAAAACGCTCGTTGATGATTTCGAGCGTCGGCATCCGGCCACGGACGATGCGCTCCTGCCGGCCAATATCGTAGGCGCGTACCGACGACGCGTCGACTTGATCGTCGCCGCTGTCCTCCTCCCCGGTCACACCGCGCAGTAGCGCGTCGACCTCTTCCTGGGAAAGGATATCGTCTGCCATGCTCTAATCCGTCACCGTTGACTATCTAAACCGGTTTATCGGCTTATTGCACAATAAATGTAGTGAAATTAACGGAAAGCACGCCCTCGTCCTCCCCTTCCACGCCGAGTATCTTGTTGACCAGCTTGCGTATGTCCTTGCCCAGCTTGTCACGTTTGCTCACATCACGCGCATCGTCCGGCTTTTGCGCGCTCAGGAACAGGTTGATCTGCCCCTGGATTTTCGGCAAGTACTGCTTCACCTTCTCCGATGTTTCACTATCGGCGACTTCGAGCGAAATGTCGGTTTGCAACACGGCAGATTGATCGCCGTTGCTCAGATTGACCGTCACCTGCTGCAGCTTTTCAAACACGGGCGGGTGCGCGTCCTTCTTTTCTTCCTTCTTCTTTTTCTTCTCGGGCTTGGCGGCTTCCTGGCCATGCGGCGCGGCCTCGGCCACGGCTTCGTCCACCGATGCATCCTTGTTGCCCATCAGCAGGAAAGCGGCAACACCACCCACCACCAACAGCAATACCAGCAGTAGCACGATCACGATGATCAGCAGGAAATTCTTCTTGCCCTTGGGGGCATCGCTCTTGGCTTCAGCCATGTTTTTAGTCACCTGATCGCAAACGGGGTGCGCAAGTATAAATGCCCCAGGCGTAGCTGGGGCATCAGGCGCTTGCACGCTCAGCTCTTTATAATGCAAAAAACGAGCCAAAACAAGCAGTAAGCGCCAGCTCTTCAGAGATGACTTTGACTATGTCGTATCCGGTCGCAGCAATCAGACGTAAAGATTGAGCCCGCTGCGCGCTACCGGCACGCGAATTTCACCCAGATTGCTGGTTGTCAGCGCGCCACGATCAAGGCCGGCGTTGCCCGCCTGCGCATAGCCGGGCTGGCGCTGCTCGCGTCCGTCGGGCTGCTGATTAAACTGACTGAACTGGCTGGCCTGTTGCTGTGCCTGCTGGTTGAGCGAGTCGGATGCCACCTGCACATTGGCCAGCGTGATGCCCTGATCGGCCAGCAGCGCGGTCAGCTTGGGCGTGGCGGCGGCCAGCGCCTCGCGCACATTGGCGTGCTGCGAGGTAAAGGTCACGCTGGCCTGATCAGCCGCCATCGACAGCTTGACCTCCATCGGCCCCAGATGCGGCGGATTAAGCTGCATCTCGATGTGCTGCTCCTGCTTGCTCAGCATCAGCGACACGCGTTGCGCAACTGCATCACCCCAGCGGTCACTGCCCACCTGTGGTTGTACCGTGTGGGTGGGCACCTTGGCCGTTGCAGCGGCATCATCGGTGCGCGGCTTGTTCTGCGCGGCGGTCAGATGCTGGCTGAGCTGGCGCGAGAAATCGCCGGCGGTATCCTGCCCTTTGTCATCGTCCAGTTGCGGCAAGCTTTTCCCCAGGCCGGCAATATCTTCCGCCTTTTGCTCCTTGCCATCGCCGGCAGCGGCGAGCAGATCGCTGGCCTTGGCACCCTTGCCGTCCTTGCCCGCGCCCAGCAGCACATCACCCAGCTTGGCATCCTTGCTGTCTTTGCTCCCCTTGCCGTTGATGAGGAGATTACCGGCAAGCGCCTGCACCTCACTCCCCTTGACCTGCGTCTGCGGCAACTGCGGCTGGGCTACCGCCTGCTGCATGCTTTGCAGCATGGCCAGCCATGCCTGGGCCGCAGCCTGCGGGTCTACGACCTGGGTCTGCACCGCCGTGGTGTCCGGCCCGGTATCCTGCGGCGTCGCCGGCTGCGTGGCGGGCTGGGCCGTCGTCGGCGTGCTGCCCTGGCCTGCTGCCGGCTTGGGGGTCATTTCCTTGTTCAGCGCCTGATCGAAGCCACCCTCGCCGCCCTGATCGCCCGCTTTGCTGGTACTCTGGGATGATGCATTGGGCAGCTTGGCGATGAAATTCACTGCACTGGTCATGGGGCAACTCCTGATACGGTTGCAACTGATCAAGCAAATCCCGCGCCAGCCCGTGGCGACCCCATCCACCCCACACCGCTGAAGGAGGCAGCATGGCCGAAGATTCCGATCTCGAACGGACCGAGCCGCCTTCGGGGCGACGGCTGGATGAAGCCCGCGCCAAGGGGCAGATTCCGCGCTCGCAAGAGCTGGTGACCTTTGCGGTGGTCATGGGCGGCCTGATCGCCTTCCTGAGCAGCGCGCCCGACCTGTTCCATACCCTGTCGGGCATCATGCGGGCCGAGCTGAATTTCGATCACGCCACGCTGGCCAACCCCAAGATCATGGGCGAGCACTTCACCGCCGCCTGCCGTACCGCGCTGATGGCCTGCTTGCCCGTATTCGCCACCACGGCACTGGCCGCCATCGCCGCGCCGCTGCTGATCGGCGGCTGGCTGTTCACCTTTGAAACGCTCGCGCCCAACTTCGCGCGCATGAACCCGATGTCGGGCATTGCCCGCATGTTCTCGGTGCGCGCGCTGGTAGAGATGAGCAAGGCTATCCTCAAATCCGGCCTGATCGGCGGGGTGGCAGCTGCGGTGATCTGGCACGAGCGCGACCAGTTCCTGCAATTGATCAACATGCCGCCCGACAGCGGCCTGCTTTACCTGTGGCAGATGATCCGCTTTACCTTGCTGCTGGTGGCCGGCTCGATGATCATCATCGTCGCCATCGACGTGCCCTATCAGCTCTGGGACTACACCAAGGGCTTGCGCATGACCAAGGAAGAGGTCAAGCAGGAAGCCAAGGAATCGGAAGGCGATCCGCAGGTCAAGGGGCGCATTCGCCAACTGCAACGCGAGGCCGCGCGCAAGCGCATGATGAGCGAAATCCCCAAGGCGGATGTCGTTGTCACCAACCCGACCCACTATGCGGTGGCACTGCGCTACACCGAGGAAATGCGTGCGCCTATAGTGGTGGCCAAGGGCGCCTTCCTGCTGGCCGAGCGCATCATCGATATCGCCAGGGACAACAAGATATCGGTGGTGCGCACGCCGCCATTTGCCCGCGCGCTCTATCATCATACCGAACTGGGCGAGGAGATCCCCGCCGCGTTGTATACTGCGGCAGCCGAAGTACTGGCATACATTTACCAGCTCAAGCAGTGGCACCGCCACGGCGGCGAGCAGCCGCAGCTGAATGACGATTTGCCCGTACCCGGCGAGCTGGACCCGGGCGGCGTCGAATGATGCCGGCGCACTAGCAGACAGGCCTGGAACGACACGTGTGGCGTAATTTCAATCTGACCCGGTTGGCCGGCCCCGCGCTGGTACTGATGGTACTCGGCATGATGATCCTGCCGTTGCCCTCGCCGGTGCTGGACTTCTTCTTTACCTTCAATATCGCCATTTCGATCATCGTGCTGATGGTCAGCCTGTACACGCGCGAGCCGCTGGAGTTCTCCAGCTTCCCCACCGTGCTGCTGTTCACCACGCTGCTGCGGCTGTCGCTCAACGTGGCCTCGACCAAGCTGGTGCTCACCGAGGGCCACACCGGTGCTGGCGCGGCCGGCCAGGTGATCGAGGCATTCGGCCACGTGCTGATTGGCGACAACCTTACCGTCGGCATCATTGCCTTCATCATCCTCACCATCATCAACTTCGTGGTGATTACCAAGGGTGCCGGGCGGATCGCCGAAGTGAGCGCCCGCTTCACGCTGGATGCCATGCCCGGCAAACAGATGGCCATCGACGCCGACCTCAACGCCGGCCTGATCGGCGAAGAGGACGCGCGCAAGCGCCGCGCCGTCATCGCGCAGGAAGCAGACTTTTTCGGCTCCATGGACGGTGCCAGCAAATTCGTGCGTGGCGATGCGGTCGCCGGCATCATGGTGATGCTGATCAACATCGTCGGCGGCCTCATCGTCGGCATGGTGCAGCACGATCTGGCCTTTGCCGAAGCGGGCAAGACCTACACCCTGCTCACCATCGGTGACGGTCTGGTCGCGCAGATTCCCGGCCTCATCATCTCGGTGGCCGCCGGTGTGGTGGTATCCCGCGTTGGCACCGACAGCGACCTGTCCGAGCAACTACTGGGGCAGATGTTTGCCAAACCGCAGGTGCTGTACGTGACCGCTGCAGTGATGACCGTACTGGGCCTGATCCCCGGCATGCCGCATATTGCCTTCCTGCTGATGGCCGCCATGGCAGGCGGACTGGCATGGTGGCTGGACGAACAGGAAAAGAAAAAACAACTCGAACCCAAGGCCGGCCCGGGGCAACCCGGCGGTGCAGCCCCCGGCGGTGGCGGCGCGCCGCCCGGCGAGCAGCCGCTGCAGGAAGTGGGCTGGAACGACGTACAGCCGGTCGACCCGGTGGGGCTGGAGGTCGGCTACCGCATCATTCCGCTGGTGGACCGCAACCAGGATGGCGAGCTGTTGCGGCGCATACGCGGCATACGCAAGAAGATCGCGCAGGAGCTGGGCTTTCTGGTGCCGGCCGTGCACATCCGCGACAACCTCGAACTCAAGCCCAACCAGTACCGCATCCAGCTCAAGGGCGTAGACGTGGGCATGGGCGAGGCCTACGTCGGCCAGTGGCTGGCCATCAACCCCGGCAACGCCGTGGGCCAGTTGCCCGGCACGCCAACCATAGACCCCACCTTCGGGCTGCCCGCCATCTGGGTGGACGCCAGCCTGCGCGACAACGCCCAGGCCATGGGCTACACCGTGGTCGATGCCTCCACCGTGGTCGGCACGCATATCTCCAACGTGCTGCAAAGCCATGCCGCCGAATTGCTCGGCCGCGAGGAAGTGCAGCAATTGCTCGATCATTTCGGCAAGGAAGCGCCAAAACTGGTCGAAGACCTGGTACCAAAAGTGATACCGGTTGGCACCTTGCAGAAAGTTCTTCAGAATTTACTTGAAGAAGGGATGCATATCCGCGACCTGAGGACGATACTGGAAACACTGGGCGAGCAGATCGTGCGCACGCAGGATATCGATGATCTGACCGCCGCCGTGCGGGTGGCGCTGGGTCGCGCGATCATCCACCAGCTGTTCCCCGGCGAGGACGAGCTGCCTGTCGTTGCACTGGAACCACAGCTGGAAAACATCCTGATGTCGGCCGCTGCCGGCAAATCGCAAGGCGGGCTGGAACCGGGGCTGGCAGAGCGGCTGCTCAAGCAGGCCTCGCAGCTGACCGAGCAGATGGAAGCGCAGGGTTTGAATACGGTATTGATCACGCCGGGACAATTGCGGCCGATGCTGAGCCGCTTCCTGCGGCGCTCGATACCCAATCTGCGGGTGATCGCGCATACGGAAATTCCGGACAGCAAGACCATCCGCATCGTCGGCGTCTTGGGTGCGGCAGGCTAAGCGCGCAAGGCAAATCAGCGGCAAACGCAGCAAAACAGGCATAATCCGCCCTTAACCAGAGACAACAGCAACCGGACATGGTCGTCAAAAAGTTTTACGGTGCCACGACACGCGATGCGCTCCGCCAGGTTCGGGATGAACTTGGCCCGGACGCGCTCATCCTGTCGAACCGCCAGGTAGCAGGCGGCGGCATCGAGATCATGGCCGTGGCCGACGCTGACGTGGCAGCCATCACCAGCACGCAAACCGCGCAACCGGCCCCCAAGCCGTCGCCGCGCGCCGTGCAGAATGGCGCCCGTCTGATGCGCAGCGCACAAGAGCCACCGGCCGCCGCGCCGGTGTCCAAGGCCATTGCGCGCTCTTACGCCATTCCGGACGACGACGAAGAACCCACGCTGGACGACGTGCCGACCGAACCGCCGCCCCCCGCCCGGGAAGAGCCGCTGCTGGTCCGCAGCAACCGCCCCAAGCCGCAAACGCTGCAGGACTTTGCCGTTGCGCGCCAGCAGCTGATTGAGGCGGCACAACCGGCGCCCGCACCGGTGCCACCGCGCCGGCCGCCGGAAAAAATGCCCACCTTCCGCTTCGAGGACGAAGCGCCAGAGTCCGCCGAGCCGGCCGCCCCGGTGGCCGACAAGGAGGCGATGGAAGACATCGCGCGCGAGATCCGCATGCTGCGCGGACTGCTGGAAAGCCAGCTGGCCGGTATGGCCTGGGGCGAGCTGGCCAAGCACGCGCCGGAAAAGCTCGAAGCCTTGCGCCAGTTGCTGGCCGTCGGTTTCTGCCCCGCGCTGGCCCGCCAACTCATCGACAAGATGCCGTCCGGTCTTGGCTTCGACCAGGGGCTGCGCTGGATCAAGGCTGCGATTGCACACAACCTGCCTGCCGCCAGCAATGGCGAAGACCTGATTACCAATGGTGGTACCTATGCACTGATCGGCCCGACCGGTGTCGGCAAGACCACCACGGTGGCCAAGCTGGCCGCGCGCTGCGCGCTGATGTACGGCCCCGAATCGGTGGCCTTGCTGACCACCGACAGCTACCGGATCGGCGCGCACGACCAATTGCGCATCTACGGCCGCATCATCGGCGTGCCGGTGCACGAAATCCGCGACGATACCGACCTTGAGCTGACCTTGGCTGACCTGTCCGACCGCCATCTGGTGCTGATCGACACGGTCGGCATGGGCCAGCGCGATACCCGCGTCGGCCAGCAGCTCAAGCTCTTTGAGCAGGATCAGGTGCAGACGCTGTTGCTGCTTGCCGCCAACGCCGCACCCGCCACGCTGGACGATGTGGCGCGCCGCTACCAGAACCAGCATCTGGCCGGCTGCATCGTCACCAAACTCGACGAAGCGATGAGCCTGGGCGGCTGCCTGGATGTCGCCATCCGCCACAAGCTCAAGCTGCACTTCATCACCAACGGCCAGCGCGTGCCGGAAGACCTGCACGGCGCCCGCATCGATTACCTGATCGACCGCACCTTCCGCGGTGAAACGCAAAAAGCCTTCCAGCTGCAGAACGATGAATACCCGCTGTTCATGGGTGCATCGGGCGTGAGCAGCGACAAGGACATCAAGCTCAATCTGGGTGGCATCCGTGGCTAAGCCGTGGGCAGACCAGGCTGCCGGCCTGCGCGCCATGGTTGCGCCCGGCACCTGCCGCAGCGTCAGCCTGTGCGGCGGGCGTGGTGGCATCGGCACCACCACCATTGCCATCCACCTTGCCGCCGCGCTGGCCGAACGCCAGCGCGAAGTCATTCTGCTCGATGAATACAACGGCCTGACCAATGCCGCGCACCGGCTGCGACTGACGCAGCGCTACGATTTCGAGGCCGCCGTGCGCCGCGAGGCCTCACTGGCAGACACCTTGATCCAGGCACCCGGTGGCTTTGGCATCCTGCCTGTCTCCGCCCGCCCGCAAACGCTGAGCGCATTGAACGAGCGCGAGCTGGCCTGGCTGGGGAGCGAGTTCGAATCGATCACTGGCGATGCCGACTTCCTGCTACTGGACACCCGCCCGGCCACCGGCCCCGGCGTACCCAGCCTGTCGCTGGCGGCCGACGACGTGGTGGTCATCGTGTCCGAGCGTGCCGAATCACTCACCGATGCCTATGCCACCATCAAGCTGCTGTACACCGAGTACGCGCGGCGCGAGTTCCGCATCCTGGTCAACCGCGTGGCCAGCCTGACCGAGGCCAATTTCCTCTACCAGCGCATCAAGCGTGTGGCGCAGGATTATCTGGGCAGCGCCGTAAAGCTGCGGCTGATCGGCTTTGTGCCGGAGGACGAATTGCTCAAGCGCGCCACGCGGCTGGGCAAAACGGTACTGGAAGCCTTCCCCGAGGCGGAATCAGGCCATGCCTTCCGCCAGCTGGCCGATGCCATGCTGCGCTGGCGCCAGCCGGCGGGCGGTGCCGATACGCCAGCCGATTTCGTTTACCGGCTGGTCGAATCCAGCCGCATCCTGACCGATCGCCTGCATCACTGATGACGCGCCGCGCGGACTACCCTGCCCGCTCGTTGCTGCACGGTAAGGCACCCGCCCGACCGGGGACTGCCACATGACGGCCACCCTCACCCTGCGTGACGATACCCTGCTGCTGTCCGGCCGGCTGGATGCGACCGGTTGCGCCGCTATCTGGCCTGCAGCGCGCAGCAGCGCGGCCACCACAGTCGATGCAAGCGCGGTCGATTACTGCGATGGCGCCGGTATTGCGCTGCTGTTCGAGCTGAGTCAGCGCGGTATCCGCATCGACGGACTGAGCGACGGTTACGCTGCCATGCTGCAGGCACTGCGCCCCGACCAGCCACTGGCGCAGCGTGCCACCGCACGCCGTGCCGGCTGGATCGAAGTGCTCGGGCGCGTCAGCGCGCGCACGTTAGCCTCGGTGCAAGACCGCATCGCCTTTCTGGGCGGCATCACCGTGGCCGCGCGCAGCCTGCTGCTGTCGCCGCAGCGCTTCCGCTATGCCGCCACGCTGGATGTAGCTGGCCGCGCCGGCGCCGATGCGCTGCCCATCGTCGGGCTGATTTCCTTTCTGCTGGGCGTGATCCTCGCTTTCCAGTCCGCCATTCCGATGAAGCAGTTCGGCGCCGAGCTGTTTGTCGCCAATCTGGTTGGCCTCGGGCTGGTGCGCGAGCTGTCGCCACTGATGACGGCCGTGCTGCTGGCCGGCCGCACCGGCGCAGCCTTTGCCGCCGAGCTGGGCACGATGAAGACCAATCAGGAAATCGATGCGCTCACCACCATGGGTCTGGACCCGATGCGCTTCCTGGTGCTGCCGCGTCTGGTGGCCGTCACCTTGATGACGCCCTTGCTGACAGTGCTGGCCGAAGTGATCGGGCTATTCGGCGGCGGACTGGTGTTGCTGACGCTGGATATCCCGCTCAAGACTGCGTTCTCGCAAGCCGCGCAAACAGTGGCGCTTACCGATTATGTCGGTGGCCTGTTCAAGGCGGCGGTATTCGGCTTCGGCATTGCTGCCATCGGCTGCTGGCGTGGCCTGCGCACCGGCAGCGGCGCGCAGGCGGTGGGCGATGCAGCCACTTCGGCCGTCGTCACCTCGCTGGTGTTCCTCGTCGTGTCCGATGGCCTGTTTGCCCTCGCTTACTACTATCTGGGCTGGTGAGCCATGAGCGAGCCCATCATCCGTGTCGAACAACTCACCTGCGCGTATGGCCCGGTCACGGTATTGCGCGACGTGTCGTTCAGCGTGCAGGCCGGCGAGGTCTTCGTCATTCTCGGTGGCTCGGGCTGCGGCAAATCGACGCTGCTGCGCCACCTGATCGGGCTGGAGCGCCCCGCCGCCGGCCGTATCTGGCTCGATGGCGCAGAGCTGACCGCCAGCGAGGGCGCCGCACGGCAAGCGCTGATGCGCGGCTTTGGCGTAGCCTATCAATCGGGCGCGCTGTTCGGCTCGCTCTCCGTGCTGGAGAACGTGCTGCTGCCGCTGAACGAGTTCACCAGCCTCGACCCGGCCGCACGCGAACTGGTGGCCCGGCTCAAGTTGCGGCAGGTGGGGCTGGAGAACTATGCCGATTACATGCCGGCCGCGCTGTCGGGCGGCATGCAGAAACGCGCGGCCATTGCCCGTGCGCTGGCGCTGGACCCGCGCATCCTGTTCCTTGATGAACCGTCGGCCGGGCTGGACCCGGTCACCGGTGCCGAGCTGGATGCACTGATCAAGCGGCTGGCAGGCACCCTGGGGCTGACCTTCGTGGTGGTCACCCACGAGCTGGCCAGCATATTTGCCATTGCCGATCGCGCGCTGATGCTGGATAAATCAGCCCAAGGCATGATTGCCCTCGATACACCGCAGCAACTGCGCGATCATCCGCCCAGTGCGCCGGTACGGCGCTTCTTCCACCGGGAAACCGCATGAACCCCAACGCCGGCCATTTCCGCCTTGGTCTCTTCGTCCTGACTGCGCTGATCTTCGGCAGCATCCTGCTGGTGGCCTTTGGCGCCGGCAGCTGGTTTACCAAGACCGTACTGATGGAGACCTATTTCGACGAATCGGTGCAGGGGCTGGATGTCGGCTCCAAGGTCAAATACCGAGGCGTGACCGTGGGCGAAATCAGCAAGATTTCCTTCACCCACACCAAATACCAGCTCGACCAGCCCGCCGCTGCGCGCAGCCAGTACGTGCTCGTCGAATCCAAGCTGCAGCCCGAGTTATTCGGCAGCGCCAAGCTGCCCGATTCCAGCCAGCTGGCCGAGGAAGTCGCCCGCGGCCTGCGCGTGCGCATCGCACCACAGGGGCTGACCGGCACCAACTATCTGGAAATCGACTTCACCGACCCGGCCAAGAACCCGCCGCTGCCCATTGCCTGGCAACCGCAGGCGCTCTACATCCCGTCGGCCCGCAGTGCCGTGGTGCAGATCGTGGCTGCGGCACAAAACCTGGTTTCCAAGCTGGAACGCATCAATTTCGACGACACCATCACCAAGCTCAACCGCACGCTGGACAGCAGCAACAAGGCGCTGAACGACCTGCACACCAAAGAAATCAGCGAGGCCACGCTGGAACTGCTCAAGCAGCTCAAGGCCACGCCGATCAAGGACACCGGCACGCAGGCACTGGCGCTGATGAGCGAACTGCGCGACACCAATCGCGCCGTCCGCACCCTGCTGACCGACCCGGCACTGGCCAGCGCGCCGGCCGATCTGGCCGCTGCCGCGCGCGCCGCACGCAAGGTGATGGAGAACCCCGATCTGCCCGCCACGCTGGCCCAGCTGGAGCATCTGACACGCCGGCTGGATCAGCTCGTCGCCAACCGCGACCAGCAGCTTGAATCCACGCTCGACAACCTGCACGCCGCCACCGGCGAGCTGCGCCTGCTGATCGGGCAGACCCGCAGCAATCCGTCCAGCCTGCTGTTCGGCGCCCCGCCGCAACCCTACCCGTTGCCGACCCCATGACCCGCTACGCACGCCTTCTCTGCCTTCTCCTCGCCGGCGCCCTGCTGGGTGCTTGCGCCGCGCCGCAAACGCCGCCGCAACAAACGCAATACCTGCTGTCGGCCAGCCGCAGTGGCGCGCCGCTGGCGGCACGCTACGACACCTTGCGCCTGCTGCCGCTGCGCGCCAGCCCGCCGTACGACACGCCCTACTTCGTCTATCGCGAAACCGCGCAGCGCTACGTCAGCGACCCGTATCGCGGCCTGGTATCGGCACCGGCCCTGCAGGTGGGCAACCGGCTGCAGGACTGGCTGGCGGCCAGCGGCATCGCCCGCCACGTAATCGGCCCCGGCCCGCTGCCGGCCCAGGTGCGGCTGGTGGGTGAGCTGACCCGCCTTGACGTGGACCTGCGCGATGCCAAGGCACGCGCCGTAAAACTGGAGCTTCGACTGCGTGCGGAGGACGAAAACTCGCAAGCCTTGCTGCTGGACCGCCAGTTCAGCGCCAGCGCACCACTGGCCGTAGTTACACCCGACAGTATCGCCGCAGCGGCCGATCAGGCACTGGCCAGCCTGCTGGGCGACGTGGAAACGGCGCTTTATCAGGCACGCTGAACACAGTTGCGGCTTTTCCCGGCTCGCCACTGCTGGCGGGCTCGGCTAAACTCAAAGCCGCATACCGAATTGATTCCATGCCGACCCAACGCGCCCTCCATCTTTACCGCAAGACCCAGAGCGATAGCGAACACGATCGCGTGCAGCAACATGCACCGCTGGTCCGCAAGATTGCCTATCACCTGGTCTCCCGGCTCCCCGCCAGCGTGGAAGTCGATGACCTGATCCAGGTCGGCCTGATGGGGCTGATGGAAGCGGCACGCAATTTCGATCCCAACGCCGGCGTGCAGTTCGAAACCTTTGCCACGCAACGCATACGCGGCGCCATGCTGGACGAGCTGCGCAGCGCCGACTGGATGCCGCGCCAGGCCCGCCGCAACATGCGCGAAATCGAAGCCGCCGTGCACAAGCTTGAGCAGGCGCTGGGCCGCGCACCGCAGGAAACCGAGGTGGCACAGCTGCTGGGTATTGCGCTGGAGGAATACCAGCTGCGGCTGGGCGACGCACGCGGCCACCAGTTGCTGTATTACGACGATTTTGACGACGAGGACGGCGGCAGCCACGATACGCTGGACCAGTTCGTGGCCGATCACGATGCCAATCCGCTTGAATCGCTGTCCGATGCCGGCTTTCGCAAGTTGCTGGTGGCCGGGCTGGACAGCCTGCCCGAGCGCGAAAAACTGGTGATGGCGCTGTATTACGACGAAGAACTCAACCTCAAGGAAATCGGCGCGGTGCTCGGGGTATCCGAATCGCGCGTATCCCAGTTGCACAGCCAGGCGATTGCGCGCCTGCGCAGCAAGGTCAAAGACTGGCTCGCCCGGTAAACGCGGAGACGTATGGATAAAATCAGCATCGCCGGCCTCATCCTCGGCATTACCGCCATCGTGTTCGGCCAATGGCTGGAAGGCGGACACATTGCCTCGCTGTTCCAGCTGACCGCCTTCATCATCGTGATGGGCGGCACCATCGGCGCGGTCATGCTGCAAAGCCGGCTGGATGACTTCATGGCCGGCGTGAAGATGGCCAAGTGGATTTTCGTCCCGCCCACGCATGATTTCCGCCGCGTGCTCACCACGCTGGTGAACTGGGCCCAGCACGCCCGCCGTGGCGGTCTGCTGTCGCTGGAAGCCTATGTCGGCAGCGAAAAGGATGTCTTCGTCAAACGTGGCCTGACCATGCTGGTGGACGGTGCCGAGCCGGAAACCATACGCCGTGCGCTGGAGCTGGATGTGGATGCCTTCGAGGCCCGCGCCCGCGCTGCGGCCAAAATCTGGGAATCGGCCGGCGGCTATGCCCCCACCATCGGCATTCTGGGCGCGGTGATGGGGCTGATCCACGTGATGGAAAACCTCACCGACCCGTCCAAGCTGGGCGCCGGCATTGCCGTGGCCTTTGTCGCCACCATTTATGGCGTGGGCTCGGCCAACCTGATTTTCCTGCCTATCTCCAACAAGCTGCGCCACCACATCAACATCGAAATCCGCCGCCGCGAAATGATGCTGGAAGGGCTGGTCACCATCGCCAATGGTGAAAATCCACGTTTGCTGGAAAACAAGCTGGCCGGGTTTATCCTGTAAGTATTCCTTCCGCCCGGAGATTGCATGCTCTGGCTGCTGGCACGACTCAAGCAACTGGCCGCATGGCTGGACCTGGTGCTGTTCACGCTGCTGATGATGCTGCTGGCACGGCTGCCGCTGCGCTGGCTTGCCGGCTTCTACCCCGCGCTGTTCCACGCGTGGTGCCGCTGCTTTGTGCGCGCACTGGGGGTCGAGCTGCGGCTGCACCAACATCAAAGCAAACCGCTGCCCGAGCATTTCATCCTGATTGCCAACCACCCGTCTGCCTTCGAGGATGTCGGCATTCCCGCGCTGTTTCCGGTGGTCAGCCTGGCCAAAGAGGAAGTGCGCGACTGGTGGTTCGTCGGCCGCATTGCCGAGGCTGCCGGCACACTGTTCGTGCAGCGCGAGAGCAAGGATTCGCGCCAGGCCGCGCTGCAGGCGATGATAGAGGGCGTCAAGGGCGGCCGGAACATCGCACTCTACCCCGAGGGCGGCTGCAAGGGCCGCCGGCTGTGGGAGAAATTCCTCTACGGCGCCTTCACCGTGTCACTGGAAACCGGCGTACCCATCGTGCCGGTATTCCTGCACTACGAGGCACAAGAGGCCTTCGAGTGGGCGCCGGGCGAGACCCTGCTGCAGAAAATCCGCGCCATCATCACCGCGCCCAATCACACCGCCAACTACCACGTATTCGACCCGCTCTACCCGGCCGATTTTGCCGACCGGGAAAGCTACTCGGCGCACGCCTACCAGCAGTTCCTCAACTGGCAGGCGCGTTTTCTGGACTAGCTCGGCCTCACAGCACTTCCGTGAGCAAGGGCGCACCATCCGCCCACGCACGCAGATTGGCAAAGGTCAGCTCGCCCATCGCGTTGCGGGTTTCCTCGGTAGCGCTGCCGATATGTGGCAGCAACACCACATTGTCCATGCCGAGCAAGGCGGCCGGCACGTCCGGTTCATCCTCGAACACGTCCAGCCCGGCGCCGGCAATCATGCCATCCTGCAGCGCCTGCACTAGCGCGACTTCATCCACCACCGAGCCACGCGCCACGTTGATCAGCACGCCTTGCGGCCCCAACGCGGCCAGCACCGCCGCATTCACGGTGTGCACGGTATCGGCGCCGCCCGGCAATGCCAGCACCAGATAATCGGACACCGCAGCCAGCGCGACCAGATCGGCGTAATAGGGATAGGCCACATCATCCTTGCGGCGCGGCCCGTGATACGCAATGCGCATACCGAAGGCCTCGGCACGCTTGGCCACCGCGCGGCCGATGCCGCCCATGCCGACGATGCCACAGGTCTTGCCGGCCGGAGAGCGCCCGAGGCCGAAAGTGCCCTGCGGCCAGCGGCCGGCGCGCACAAAGCGGTCGGCCTCGCAGATACGGTGCGACACGGCCAGCAGCAAGGCCAGCGCACAGTCGGCCACGCCTTCGCACAACACCCCCGGCGTATTGGTCACCCGCACGCCGCGGGCTTTTGCGGCGGCGATATCGATCGAGTCATAACCCACGCCAAAACTGGTGATGATTTCCAGATTCGGCAGCGCGGCAATCAGATTGGCATCGGCACCGACAAAACTGGTCGTGACGATGGCGCGCACGTCGGATGCATGCAGGGCCAGCACGGCGGCGCGGTCAGCCGCCTGCCACAGCGGCACGGTGGTGAAATCACGTTCAACGGCAACCTGCAGCGACGGCAACAAGGGGGTGGTCAGCAAGACTACGGGGCGGGAAGTATTCATGGGGGCGGGATCGACAGCAAAACAACATGCTGCCAAAGCCGGGCGGGTGTGCGCAACCGGATGACGGTTGACCTCAACTCGCAACGCTGCGGCAGGCGTGGTGTGGCTATAATCGCTCATCAACGAAACAAGCTGTCCGCCAATGGCCGTATTCCGCAAGAAGAACGTCGCGAACGCCTCCACCCGCACGGCGCTGCCCGCGCCGCTGGCCAATCTGCTGCGCGAATCGTGGTGGCTGCTGCTGGTGGCCGTGGTGCTGTATCTGGTGCTGGCACTGGCCACCTATCACCCGTCCGACCCTGGCTGGTCGCACAGCGCCACGCAGGCCGAGATCAGGAACCGTGGTGGCTGGCTGGGCGCACGCGTGGCGGATATTTTCCTGTCACTGTTCGGCCTGTCTGCCTGGTGGTGGGTGCCGTTCTGCCTGGCTGCCATCCTGTGGGGCTATCGCCGCATAGACCGCGTGAATACCGAATCATCGCGCCCGGTCATTTTCTTTGCCTGCACCGGCTTTGCCTTCATGCTGCTGGCCAGTTGCAGTCTGGAAACACTGCGCCTGCACTCGCTGAAAATCCCCCTGCCCGATGCGCCGGGCGGCATTCTTGGCTACGCGCTGGGCGGCTGGTTGCTGCACGGCATGGGCTTTGCTGGCGCCACGCTGACCCTGGTGGCGGTCTTCGGCATCGGCTTCTCGCTGTTCACCGGTGTGTCGTGGCTGGATGTAATGGAACGCACCGGCAGCGTGCTGGAGTGGATGTACGCCAGCGTGCGTGACCGCTGGGCCGCCGCGCAGGATCGCAAGATCGGCCGCCAAGCCGCCGAGGACCGCAAGATCAAGGTCACCGAAGAGAAAAAGCGCCAGGAAGAACACGCACCGATCAAGATTGAAGCCGCGCAGCTCGAAGTACCAGTGGCGCCCGCCGCCGAGCGCAAGCTGGAAAAGGAGAAGAAGGCGCAGGAAAAACAGCAGATCGAAGCCGAACGGCAAGCCGCACAACCCAGCCTGTTCGAGCTGGACGAGTTGCCCGCTGCCCGCCCGGCCCCCAAGCAGGGCAACGATGCCCTGCCGCCGCTGTCGCTGCTGGCCCCCGCGCCGGTGGCGCAGGAAACCATCAGCACCGAAACGCTGGAGTTCACCTCCAACCTGATCGAGCGCAAGCTGGCCGACTTCAACGTACAGGTGAAAGTGATCGCGGCCTACCCCGGCCCGGTGATCACCCGCTACGAGATCGAGCCCGCCGTTGGCGTGAAGGGCGCGCAGATCGTCAACCTGATGAAGGATCTGGCGCGCGCGCTGGGGCTGGTATCGATCCGCGTGGTGGAAACCATCCCCGGCAAGACCTGCATGGGGCTGGAGCTGCCCAATCCGTCGCGCCAGACCATACGCCTGTCCGAAATCATCGCATCCGAGCCCTATCACCATATGAGCTCCAGGCTCACCATGGCGCTGGGCAAGGACATTACCGGCAAACCCATCGTCACCGATCTGGGCAAGGCACCGCATTTGCTGGTGGCCGGCACCACCGGCTCGGGCAAGTCGGTGGGGGTGAATGCGATGATCCTCAGCCTGCTGTACAAGGCCACGCCGGAGGAAGTTCGCTTCATCATGGTTGACCCGAAGATGCTGGAACTGTCGGTGTACGACGGCATCCCGCATCTGCTGGCCCCGGTGGTCACCGACATGAAGCTGGCCGCCAATGCGCTCAACTGGTGCGTGGCCGAGATGGAAAAACGCTACCGGCTGATGAGCAGCCTGGGCGTGCGCAACCTGGCTGGCTACAACCAGAAGATCAAGGATGCCGAAAAAGCCGGCCAGAGGCTGACCAACCCGTTCACCCTCACGCCGGACAACCCCGAGCCGCTGGAACACCTACCCTTCATCGTGGTGGTGGTGGATGAATTTGCCGACCTGATGATGGTGGCCGGCAAGAAGATTGAAGAACTGATCGCGCGGCTGGCACAGAAGGCGCGCGCCGCCGGCATCCACTTGATCCTCGCCACGCAACGCCCGTCGGTGGACGTGATTACCGGCCTGATCAAGGCCAATATCCCGACGCGCATTGCCTTCCAGGTCTCGAGCAAGGTCGATTCGCGCACCATCCTCGACCAGATGGGCGCCGAGGCGCTGCTGGGCCAGGGCGACATGCTCTACCTGCCGCCGGGCACCGGCTATCCGCAGCGCGTGCATGGCGCCTTCTGCGCCGATGATGAAGTACACGCCGTGGTCGAGCACCTCAAGCAGACCGGCGAGCCGGATTACATCGACGGCATCCTCAACGGCGGCTTTGAAGCCGAGGCTGCAGGCGGCGGCGCGCCATGGGAAAGCGGCGGCACCGAAGGGACCGAAGGCGACGCCTTGTACGATGAAGCCGTGGCATTTGTGCTGAAAAGCCGCAAGGCATCGATTTCTTCCGTGCAGAGGCAGCTGCGAATCGGCTACAATCGCGCCGCACGCCTCATCGAACAGATGGAGCAGGCCGGCCTGGTCAGCCCGATGGAAACCAACGGCAACCGTACTGTGCTGGCCCCCGCACACGAATGAACACCCCGCCCGATGCAGTGCATTGTTGCGTCGGTGTCACCTTCGCCCACAATTGGGCTTGAACCCGAACAGCGGATCATGTTATAAATCCGCTTTTTCCGAAGTCAGGAATTTTTATCATGGCACGAGTATGTAAGGTCACCGGCAAGCGTCCGATGTCCGGGAACAATGTTTCCCACGCCAACAACAAGACCAAGCGTCGTTTCCTCCCGAACCTGCAATCCCGCCGTTTCTGGGTTGAAAGCGAAAACCGTTGGGTGCGCCTGCGCGTTTCCAACGCTGCCCTGCGCACCATCGACAAGAACGGCATCGACGTCGTTCTGGCCGACCTGCGCGCCCGCGGCGAACTGTAAGGTAGGAAAGAATCATGCGTGAAAAGATCAAGCTCGAGTCGTCCGCTGGTACTGGTCACTTCTACACCACGACCAAGAACAAGCGCACCATGCCGGAAAAGCTGGAGATCAAGAAGTTCGATCCGGTTGCCCGCAAGCATGTGCTGTACAAGGAAACCAAGCTTAAATAAGCTTGTTGCTCCGGTGCCGCATACTCGAAAACCCCGCTTCGGCGGGGTTTTTATTTAGTACGCTGTGGCATCGCCACTCAGGAAAACCACCATGCCGATCAACCATTTTGACCTGCAGCGCCTTGCCGCCGTGCGCATCAAGGAAAACATCCGCAAGAAAGGCTCGCCCGACCGCTTTGGCAAGGATTCGTCCGACCTGAAGGGTGACGAGGGCGCCACCAGCAAATCGCTGGTAGGCCGGCTGATCAAGCAGCACGTCGATACCAAGAAATAGGCCGCCTGGCGCACCAGCGCCATGTGGTCGCAGCAGCCTTGGTGATCAAGCCGCATGCCAGCGGCCGCCGATGCGCCATTGCGCAAGCAAGCGCCGCGCTTATTCGCCGCTGGGCTGCCAGACCTCCAGCAGTGTTTCGCGCAGCATGGCCAGCAGCGGGTCTTCCTCGCGCTCGGCCGAGTAGATGAACTGCAGCGGCGCGGAGATCACCGTCTCGCCGCCGCGCCACAGCGCAATCGAACCATCCGCCGCAAAGCGGTGCGCGGTGCGCTCGGCCAGTAGCGCCACACCCAGGCCGGATTTCACCAGCTCGACCAGTACGGCCTCTTCATCCGATTCGCCCACCTTGCGCGGGGCGATGTTCTGCATGCGCCATACTTCCTGCGTGATGGCGGATATGCTGGAAAACTGCGACACCCCCAGCCATGGCGCCCGGCCCAGCTCGCGCCAATCCGCATTCTCCAGCTCCTCGCGCCGCTGTGGCGGCAAGGCCACACAGAAGCGGATTTCGGTCAGCGGCAGCGTGTTCACGTTCTGGTAGGGGTTGCGGCCCAGATAAAAACCGCCATCCAGCGTTTTCTTGCGCACCTCGTTCAGCACGCTGCCCGAGATGCCGTGCGCAGTCTGCACCGTCAGCAGCGGATAGCGTGTTTTCAGGCAGGCCAGCCATGGCCCGAGCTTGAGCCGTGCCGGTACGCCTATGGTGCCGATGCGCACCTTGCCCTTGGGCTCGGCCACCAGCGACTTGGCGCGATTGAGCATGCTGCGCGACAACGCCAGCATTTGCTCCGCATCGGGCAGCAGGGTCTTGCCGGCCTCGGTGAGCTGCACCCCCCCCGGATAGCGCTCGAACAGCGACACGCCCAGCTCTTCCTCCAGCGCCTTGATCTGCGCCGTAACAGCCGGTTGCGACAGGTGCAGCAGCTCGGCAGCCTGGGTCAGGTGTCCCTGCTGCGCGACCGCAACAAAGGTGCGTAGTTGGTAAAGTTCCATCGGCCTCGGTCTTCAAAATCCCGCTTTCTGACTAGGGATTATCCCCTAAAGCACGCAAGCGGTGCATCCGCACCCGAATGGTATATGTAGTCGTAAAATGAGGATTACACACAGTTTGGTAAGGATGGGGCAACGCAACATCAAAAATCCTGATTTCTGCTATCAATAATTCCAATTGGATGGGAGAAAGCCCCCACTCCTAAAGTAAGGCAGCAATCCTGCCCGCACGGCGGATTTCGCTCACCGGTATTGCGCTGTCGCGACACCGGCATCGCAAGCACCAAAACCGGGCAGCTGCGGACGCAGCCTTCCGGCCATACATTGAGGAGCAGGGCATGGATGAAGCATTGATCCAGCGGATACAGAACAATCCCAAATTCGCGGAACTGGTACACAAGAAAGGCAGGCTGTCGTGGTGCCTGTCGGTGGTGATGCTCGTGATTTATTACGGGTTCATCCTGACCATCGCATTCTCGCCCGAGACACTGGGCAAGCCACTGTCGGCAGGTGGCGTCACCACTGTCGGCATCCCGGTCGGTCTGTTCGTCATCGTGTCAGCCTTCGTGCTGACCGGCATCTATGTGCGCCGCGCCAACACCGAATTCGACCAACTGACCAAGGAACTGGTCGAGGAGTCCCGCCAATGATGCGTTCATTGCAAACCCGCCTTGGTCTGCTGGCCACCGGCCTGCTGGTCAACGCCTCCGTCTGGGCATCAGGCAGCATCGATGGCCCGGTGGAAAAACAAGGCGTGAACCTTCATGCCATCGCCATGTTCATCGTGTTCGTGGCGCTGACCTTGGGCATCACCTACTGGGCTGCCCAGCGCACCCGTTCTGCCAAGGATTTCTATGCCGCCGGGGGCGGCATCAGCGGCTTCCAGAACGGTCTGGCGATTGCCGGCGACTATATGTCGGCAGCCTCCTTTCTCGGCATTTCCGCACTGGTGTTCGACAAGGGCTATGACGGCCTGATCTACTCGATCGGTTTCCTGGTCGGCTGGCCGCTGATCACCTTCCTGGTCGCCGAACGCCTGCGCAACCTCGGCAAGTTCACCTTTGCCGACGTCGCCTCGTATCGCCTGGCACAAACCCCGCTGCGCACCTTTGCTGCCACCGGCACGCTGTTCACCGTCGCGCTCTACCTGATCGCGCAAATGGTGGGCGCCGGCAAGCTGATCCAGTTGCTGTTCGGCTTGAACTACACCTTGGCCGTGGTGCTGGTGGGTGTGCTGATGGTGATTTATGTGACCTTCGGCGGCATGCTGGCCACCACTTGGGTGCAGATCATCAAGGCCGTACTGCTGCTGTCCGGCGCCACCTTCATGGCGCTGATGGTGCTGAGTCATGTCGGCTTCAGCGTGGAAAGCATGTTTGCCACGGCAGTCGAAGTGAAGCACGCCGCAGCGCAGGCATTGTCGGCCAAGGCTGGCGCCGCATCGGAAGCCGCCGCCAAGGCACTGGCCACGCACGCGGCCGACGCATCCGAAGTGGCCGCCAAGGCCAAGACGCTGACTGCCGATGCCGCAAAGGCCGCCAAGGCCAACGTGATGGCGCCGGGGGGACTGGTATCGAATCCGATTGATGCCATTTCGCTGGGCCTGGCACTGATGTTCGGTACCGCCGGCCTGCCGCACATCCTGATGCGTTTCTTCACCGTGAAGGACGCCAAGGAAGCGCGCAAATCGGTGTTCGTAGCCACTGGCTTCATCGGCTACTTCTACATCCTGACCTTCATCATCGGTTTCGGCGCCATCATGCTGGTTTCGACCAATCCGGCCTTCAAGGATGCCGCCGGCAAGCTGGTGGGTGGTTCCAACATGGCGGCGGTGCATCTGGCGCATGCCGTGGGTGGTGAATACTTCTTCGGCTTCATCTCGGCCGTGGCCTTTGCCACCATCCTGGCGGTGGTATCGGGCCTGACGCTGTCGGGCGCCTCGGCGGTATCGCACGATCTGTACGCCAACGTGATCGCCCGTGGCCGCACCAACGAAGCACAGGAAATCCGCGTCTCGAAGTACGCCACCGTGGGTCTGGGCATCGTCGCCATCCTGCTCGGCATCCTGTTCGAGAAGCAGAACATCGCCTTCATGGTGGGCCTGGCGTTCTCGATTGCCGCTTCGGCCAACTTCCCGGTGCTGTTCCTGTCGATGTTCTGGCGCGGGCTGACCACCCGTGGTGCGGTGATTGGCGGCGCCATCGGGCTGATCTCGGCCGTGGTGCTCATCATTCTCGGCCCACCGGTATGGGAAGCCACGTTGGGCAACCCGGCCAAGAGCGCGCCGTTCCCGTACAGCAACCCGGCCATCTTCTCGATGACCCTGGCCTTCTTCTTCACCTGGCTGTTCTCGGTGACGGACAAGAGCCCGCGCGCCGAGAGCGAACAGGCGGCCTTCCTGCCGCAGTTCATCCGTTCGATGACCGGCATCGGGGCCGAAGGCGCCAGCAAGCATTAAGATCCATGGCGCAATGCAACGCCCCGCCCTGCGGGGCGTTGTCATTTGCAAGCACAGGGAATGCCATATGGCCCAGCTATTCGACTTTCGCCACCCGCCCTTCGACAGCCTGAGCGATGTGGACCACCGCCGCGTCGAATCTGCCGCCGACCTGGCCTACTTCCCCGCTGGTAGCACCGTCATGGCGGCCGGCAGCCCGGTGGACAGCCTGTTCGTGATCGCCAAGGGGCAGATGGCGGAATTCGAGGGCAGCGAATGCCGCACGGTATACGGCGCGCAGGACAGCGTAGACCCGCGCGCACTGATCAGCGGCAGCACCGGGCTTGATTATCGTGCGCTGGACGACACGCTGGCCTGGCAGATACCACGGTCACTGCTGCTGGAGCTGACCCAGCGCAACGTGCAGTTTGCCGCCTATTTTTACCAGAGCGTGGCGCAGAAACTGGCTGCCCTGGCCGACCGCCCCATGCAGCGCGAGCTGCGCCCGGCACTGGTGGCCAAGGTGCAGCAAACCTATATCACCCCGCCGATCTGGCTGACCGATGACGACACGGTGCTGATCGCCGCCGAGCAGATGCGCGCCCGGCACTGCAGCACGGTGCTGGTACGTGGCCCGCTGGGGCCGGGCGTTTTCACGCTGAGCGACCTGCGCAACGTGGTCATCGATGGGCGCAACCCGGCCGAAACGCCACTGGGCGATTATGCGCAGCGCACGCTGCACACCGTGGACGAAGACGCCCATGTATTCGAGGCCATGCTGACCATGGCCCGCCACACCGTACAACGCGTGCTGGTGACGCGCGCAGGCGCCATCGTCGGCGTGCTGGAGCAGGTCAACCTGCTGTCCTATCTGAGCAATAACTCGCAGATCGTCGCCACGCAGATCGAGCGCGCCGGCAGCGTAGCCGAGCTGAAAAGTGCCGCCGACAGCATGACGCGGCTGGTCGAGCTGTTGCACGGCAGCGGCGTCAAGGTCACGCTGATTGCCGGCCTGGTCAGCGAGCTGCACCGGAAAATGCTGGCGCGGCTGTTTGCCCTGCTGGCCCCGGCAGACATGCTTGATCACGTCTGCCTGCTGATGCTCGGCTCCGAAGGGCGCGGCGAGCAGATCCTGCCCACCGATCAGGACAACGCGCTGATCATTGCCGACGGCTATGACCACCCGCAACTGGCCGAGGTATGCGAGCAGTTCAACGCTGCGCTGATCACGCTGGGCTATCCGCCCTGCCCCGGCGACATCATGGCGCGCAACCCGTTCTGGCGGCGCAGCGTGCACGGTTTCCGTCACGCGCTCGACGAATGGGTGGACAGCGCCAGCGGGGAAAACGTCATGCACCTGGCCATCTGGAGCGACGCGGTCGCGGTAGCCGGCCAGGTGCAGCTGCTGACCACACTGCAGCAGCACCTGGGCCGCCGCGTGCAGGGCAACGATGCGTATCTGGGCCGCTTTGCCTTCGTGATCGAGCAGTTCGATCAGCAACCCGGCCTGCTCAGTCAGTGGCTGGGACACCACGACACCGATATCGACCTGAAGAAAGCCGGCATTTTCCCCATCGTGCATGGGGTGCGCACCCTTGCCCTGGCACACGGTGTGCCAGCCAGCAATAGTTACCAGCGGCTGGATCAGCTGGCCAGCCAGGGTCATCTGTCCACCACGCTGGCGCAAGACCTGGCCGAATCGCTGGCCTTGCTGCAGGGCCTGTACCTGAAAACCGGCCTGCAGCGCCGCCAGCGGGGCGAAGCGGTCAGCTACCGGATCAGCCCGGCCCAGCTGGGCACGCTGGAGCGCGACCTGCTCAAGGATGCGCTCAAGGTGGTGCGGCAATTCCGCGCGCTGCTGCGGCAGCGTTATCACCTGCAGGCCCTCTGATCATGTGGACGGCCCTGCTCGAACGCTGGCGGCTGCGCCGCCTGCAGCGCAAGCTGCGCAACCCGGCCTACGCGCACCTGCTTGCCCCATACGCCGGGGACGAAGCAGTCTGCATCGATTGCGAAACATCGAGCCTCGACCCCTCGCGGGCGGAAATCCTCTCCATCGCGGCAGTGCGCATCAAGGGCAACCGGCTGTGCGTCAGCGACCATCTGCTGCTGACGGTGCGGCCACAGCGGCGCATCGACCCCGCCACGGTGCCCATCCACGGCCTGCGCGAGCAGGATGTCGCCGATGGCCTGCCGGTGGCCGATGCACTGGCGAAATTGCTGGCCTATATCGGCAATCGCCCGCTGGTGGGCTATTACCTGGAGTTTGATGTCGCCATCATCAACCGCCATTTGCGGCCGCTGATCGGCATCGGCCTGCCCAACCGGCGCATCGAGGTGTCCGCGTTGTACTACGACCGCCATGTTTCGGCCTACCGACCCGAGGTGGACCTGTCGCTGGACGCAATCAGCCATACGCTGCAACTGCCCGCGCTGCCGCGCCATGACCCGCTGTGCGACGCGCTGATGGCCGGTCTGATCTATCTCAAGCTGCAAACGCGGACGCCAAATCCGTAAGTGGGTGCCAGCCGGTTCGTCACATCAGCGTAACTGATCCCCGACATCAAAATTCGCAATTGGATTTCGCTCTGGCGCGGCGATAGATTGACGCTCGAATTCTGCCCGGCATGGCTTGCCGCCGCAGTAGAGCTTTCTGCATTCCCCATCCCCTCCAGGAGCCACCATGAGCGCTATCGATTCCGTCCTCAAGGAAACCCGTCTGTTTCCGCCTTCCGATGAATTCCGCACCAAGGCCAATGTCTCGGGCATGGAGGGCTACAACGCCCTGTGCGAGAAGGCCAACAACGACTATGAAGGCTTCTGGGCTGAACTCGCTCGCGAACTGGTGACCTGGAAGAAGCCGTTCACCAAGACCCTCAACGACAGCAATGCCCCGGCCTACAAGTGGTTTGAAGACGGCGAGCTGAACGTGTCGTACAACTGTATTGACCGTCACCTTGAAGCACGCGGCAACAAGACCGCCATCATTTTCGAAGCCGACGACGGCTCGGTGACCAAGGTCACCTACCGCGAGCTGTACGAGCGCGTCTGTGCCTTCGCCAACGGCCTGAAGAGCCTGGGCGTGAGCAAGGGCGACCGCGTGGTCATCTACATGCCGCATGGCATCGAAGCCGTGGTCGCCATGCAGGCCAGCGCCCGTATCGGCGCCATCCACTCGGTGGTATTCGGTGGTTTCTCGGCCGGCGCACTGCGCGACCGCATTGCCGATGCCCAAGCCAAGGTCGTGATTACCGCCAACCAATCCGTGCGTGGCGGCAAAGCCGTTCCGCTCAAGGCCACCACTGACGAAGCCGTCGCGCTCGGCGGTTGCGAGTCGGTCAGCAAGATCGTGGTTTACCAGCGTACCGATGCAGCGCCGGAACAATGGTCCGACCTCAACATCTGGTGGCACGATCTGGTGGCCGGCCAGCCGGCCGATTGCGAGCCGGAATGGGTTGACGCGGAACACCCGCTGTTCATCCTGTACACCTCCGGCTCCACTGGCAAGCCCAAGGGCATCCAGCACTCCACCGGCGGCTATCTGCTGGGCTCGCAAGTGACCATGCAATGGGTGTTCGACTACAAGGAAAACGACGTTTTCTGGTGCACGGCCGATGTGGGCTGGATTACCGGCCACAGCTACGTCGCCTACGGCCCGCTGGGTATCGGTGCTACGCAAATCGTGTTCGAAGGCGTGCCGACCTTCCCGGATGCCGGCCGTTTCTGGCAGATGATCGAAAAGCACAAGGTCACCACCTTCTATACCGCGCCGACCGCCATCCGCTCGCTGATCAAGCTGGGCGGCGATCTGCCCAAGCAGTACGATCTGTCCAGCCTGCGCGTGCTGGGCACCGTGGGTGAGCCGATCAACCCCGAAGCGTGGATCTGGTATCACGAAGTCGTTGGTGGCGGCCGCTGCCCGATCGTCGATACCTGGTGGCAGACCGAAACCGGCGCCAACATGATCGCCCCGCTGCCGGGTGCCGTGGCGACCAAGCCGGGTTCGTGCACGCTGCCGCTGCCGGGCATTATCGTCGATATCGTTGATGAATCGGGTGCACCGGTCGAGCCGGGCAAGGGTGGTTTCCTCGTCATCAAGAAACCGTGGCCGTCGATGGTTCGCACCATCTGGAATGACCCGGACCGCTTCAAGAAGACCTATTTCCCGGAAGAGTACAACAGCAAGCTGTACCTGGCGGGTGACTCGGCAAACCGTGACGAGAATGGTTACATCTGGATCATGGGCCGTATCGACGACGTGCTGAACGTCTCGGGCCACCGTCTGGGCACGATGGAAATCGAATCGGCGCTGGTGGCCAACCCGCTGGTGGCCGAAGCAGCTGTTGTTGGCAAGCCACACGAGATCAAGGGCGAAGCCGTGGTCGCATTCGTGGTGCTCAAGGGCGAGCGCCCGGAAGGCGAAGACGCGAAAAAGATCGCCAAAGAGCTGCGCGAGTGGGTTGCACACGAAATCGGCAAGATTGCCCAGCCGGACGAAATCCGTTTTGGCGACAACCTGCCCAAGACCCGTTCGGGCAAGATCATGCGCCGTCTGTTGCGTGATATTGCCAAGGGCCAGTCGATCACGCAGGATACGTCGACGCTGGAAAACCCGGCCATTCTCGATCAGCTCGCCAAGAGCGCCATCTGACCGACGGCCCGGCCCGCAAAGATCAACTTTACTGCTTCACGGCAGCACTTTCGCCCCACCGTTCGCGGTGGGGCTTTTTTTTGTCCCGCGCATTTCTGCCTGCGCGTCACACGGGGCTGGCTGCAGCCACCTTCGTCGTCCCTGGCAACAAGATCTCGCCTGCACCAAAGCATTGCGCCTGCCAGGCCAGCAAACGCTTCAGATCGCCATCCGCCTCTGCGACGATGTTGCGCATCACGTCGCTCAACATGTCGTCATGCAAGCGCTGGCGCATGCGCTGCAAGACCGCCGTGGCATCCAGCTCGCGCGCATAGGGTTCCAGCTGTTTAAGCAATGCTTCGGCGGCATCGACAAACGATTGCCGTTCGCCGGTATACGGGTTGACCATCTCACCCGCCAGGCCATAGCGGCAGGCCTGGAAACGGTTATAGGGATAGCTATCGTGCAGCGCGGTCAAGGGCTGGCTATCCAGCATTGCGGCGCACAGCACCTGCACCAGCCCGGCCATGTCGGCCGCCAGATCGACCGACAACGGTGTATCGAAAATGCGGAACTCGATGGTGCCGAACTCGGGTTTGGGGCGTACGTCCCAATAGAAATCCTTGATGCTGCCGACGATGCCCAGCTCGATCAGCCCGTTGATATAGCGCTCGCACTCGCCCCAGTCGGCAAAGTCCGGCATGGCCCCGGCGTAGGGAAACGGCGTGAGGCTGTGCAGGCGCGAGCAGGCAAAGCCGGTATCCACGCCCTCCTGATACGGCGAAGCAGCCGACAGCGCGATCAGCAACGGCACCCACGGCGTCACGGCACGGATCAGCGCGATGGCGGTTTCGGCATCGCCCGCGCCGATATGCACATGCATGCCGAAGATGGTGAACTTCTTGCTCAGATAGCCGAACTTCTCGCCCAGCCATTCGTAGCGCTCGGCGGGGAAAACCTCGCGGTCTTTCCAGTCCTGCAGTGCATGCGTGCCGCCGCCGGCAATCAAAATGCCGCATTCGGCCGCCAGCGCGCCCAGAAAGCCGCGCATGCCGGTCAACTCGTCGCGCAGACTGTGCCAGCGCGGGTGTACCGCACTGTTGAATTCAACCATGCCCTGGGTGATTTCCGGGCAGAACACGAAACGTGTGTCCTGCCGCACGCGCATCAGATCAAGCAGCGTGAGCGCAGCAGGCGCCATGGTGTAGTCTTGCGGGTCCAGCAGCATCAGTTCCAGCTCGATGCCCATGGTCAGCAGACTGCCCGACTTGAAAGGAGGCAGACTCATCCTGATCTCAACTCCTGCCTGGCAAGATCACATTCATGCAGGCTAACCCTGTGCCGCTGCCCGGCGCGAGGTAAAATTCCCCTTTTGCCGTTTCCCACCCGGTCAGGAGCACCAGATGTTCGTCGAATTTCCCGGCTCGCCGTACAAGCTGTTCCAGCCCTTCCCGCCCGCCGGAGACCAGCCCACGGCCATAGCCGGCCTGATCGAGGGGATAGACGACGGCCTGAAATACCAGACCCTGCTGGGCGTCACCGGCTCGGGCAAGACCTATACCATGGCCAACGTGATCGCCCGCACCGGGCGACCGGCCATCGTGATGGCGCCCAACAAGACGCTGGCCGCACAGCTCTATGCCGAGTTCCGTGAGTTCTTTCCGGAAAACGCGGTCGAGTACTTCGTGTCCTACTACGACTACTACCAGCCCGAAGCCTATGTGCCGAGCCGCGACCTGTTCATCGAGAAGGATTCGGCCATCAACGAGCACATCGAGCAGATGCGTTTGTCGGCCACCAAGGCGATGCTGGAACGGCCCGACTGCATCATCGTGGCCACCGTATCGGCCATTTACGGTATTGGTGATCCGTCCGAATACCACAAGATGATCCTGCATTTGCGCGAGGGCGAAAAACTGGCGCAGCGCGACATCATCAAGCGGCTGACCTCGATGCAGTACGACCGCAACGAGCTGGATTTCTCGCGCGGCCACTTCCGCGTGCGCGGCGACGTGATCGACATCTTCCCGGCCGAAAGCGCCGAGCTGGCGCTGCGCGTGGAGATGTTCGACGACGACGTGGAAAAACTCAGCCTGTTCGATCCGCTCACCGGCCATATCAGGCAGCGCGTCGGCCGCTATACCGTGTTCCCGTCCAGCCATTATGTAACGCCGCGCGACACCGTGCTGCGCGCGGTGGAAACCATCAAGGAAGAGCTGCGCGAGCGGCTGGAGTTCTTCTATCGCGAGCAGAAGCTGGTCGAGGCACAGCGGCTGGAACAGCGCACGCGCTTCGATCTGGAAATGCTCAATGAGCTGGGCTTCTGCAAGGGCATCGAAAACTACTCGCGCCATTTCTCCGGCAAGAAAGCCGGCGAGGCCCCCCCCACACTGATCAACTACCTGCCACCGGGCGCGTTGATGTTCCTCGACGAAAGCCACGTGATGATCGGCCAGGTCGGCGCCATGTACAAAGGCGACCGCGCACGCAAGGAAAACCTGGTCGATTATGGCTTCCGCCTGCCGTCGGCACTGGATAACCGCCCGCTCAAGTTCGAGGAATTCGAGCACATGATGCCGCAGACGGTGTTCGTCTCGGCCACGCCAGCGACCTATGAGGCCGAGCACCAGGGGCAGGTGGTCGAACAGGTGGTACGCCCTACCGGCTTGGTCGATCCGCAAATCGAGGTGCGCCCGGTCGGCACGCAAGTGGACGACCTGCTGTCAGAAGCCAACAAGCGCATCGCCATCGGCGAGCGCGTGCTGGTGACGACACTGACCAAGAAAATGTCCGAGCAGCTCACCGAATATCTGGCCGAGCACGGCGTGAAGGTGCGCTATCTGCACTCGGACATCGACACCGTCGAGCGTGTGGAAATCCTGCGTGACCTGCGGCTGGGCGTATTCGACGTGCTGATCGGCATCAACCTGCTGCGTGAGGGGCTGGATATCCCCGAGGTATCGCTGGTTGCCATTCTGGATGCCGACAAGGAAGGTTTCCTGCGCAGCGAGCGCAGCCTGATCCAGACCATAGGCCGTGCCGCACGTAACCTGAACGGCACGGCCATCCTCTATGCCGACCGCATCACCGACTCGATGCGCAAGGCCATCGACGAAACCGAGCGCCGCCGCGCCAAGCAGGTGGCCTTCAATACCGCCAACGGCATCGTGCCCAAGTCGGTAAACAAGCGCATCAAGGACATCATCGACGGCGTCTACAACGCTGAAGATGCAGCGGCAGCGCGGCTGGAAGCCAAGCGACAACGTTCGGTCGAGGACATGGACGAAAAGATGCTGGCCAAGGAATTGAAGCGCATCGAGAAGGAAATGATGGAAGCGGCCAAGAATCTCGAATTCGAGCGCGCGGCGGCACTGCGCGACGAATTGAAGCAACTGCGCGAGCGTGCTTTCGGCCATCAGTAATCCCGACCGGGCTCAGCGCACACCCGGCGTGCAGCCTCTGCGCTGTTGGCCGGCCGCAACGCATGGCGGCCGGCAGCTCCTGCCGTTCGTCGCCGCAATGTTACGTACTGTAACGAATAACATCAGGAAACCCTGATTAATTGTGGCCGCATCGGGACAAAGTGATACGCAAGCCTTTGATTATAAATAAGCGATTACGACAAATCAGAATTCTTGCATATTATTACAAGCGCATGAATTGACCCGCGCAACAACGTAAGCATTTGCCAATATACATCCTGCAGCGTACGCAAGTGTTGCATTGACATGACATTTCCATCCGCCGCTAATGGGCAGCGGGAACCCAATGGCATACCCAAAAAGTACGCCCGTTCCCGCCGCGATAACACCAGTCCATAACGCGGAAATCTTACAAATCAGAGAAGGAAATGTCGCAATGTCCATGCTTCGCTACAGCCTGGCAGTACTGCCCATGGCGCTTGCCGCCGTGTTTGCACACGCTGCCTATCCTGCCTGGCAGGAAGGAAATACCTACACCACCGGCACTTACGTGAGCTACAACGGCCACGACTACAAGTGCCTCGTGACCCATACCGCCTATGTCGGCGCCGGCTGGACCCCGTCCACCACGCCGACGTTGTGGCAAGACCTGGGCGTGAGCAGTGGCAGCACGCCGACCGCCACCCCGACCCCCACCGCAGCGCCGACTGCCGCACCGACCGCGACACCGGTTCCGACTGCTGCACCGACTGCTGCACCGACTGCTGCACCGACCGCCACACCGAAGCCCACCGCAACCCCGGCGCCGACTTCGGCCCCAACGGCTACCCCGGCACCCTCTGCCGGCTGCTACGCCGCCTGGGATACCAACACCGCCTATAACGGCGGCGCACAAGTGACCTACAACGGCCGCAACTACCAGGCCAAGTGGTGGACACAGGGCAACGTGCCGTCGTCCAACACCGGCGACGGCCTGCCGTGGACTGATCTGGGCGCTTGCGGTAGCGCAACCCCGACTGCCACACCGACCGCAGCACCGACAGCAACCCCGAAGCCGACGGCTACTCCGGTTCCGACCGCGACACCGACAGCAACGCCTACAGCCACCCCGACGGCCACACCGAAGCCGACCGCTACACCGGTTCCGACCAGCGCACCAACCGCCACACCGGTGCCGACAGCAACCCCGACGGCCACGCCGAAGCCCACCGCGACACCAGTGCCGACCAGCGCACCGACCGCCACCCCGGCGCCGACTGCAGCCCCGACCGCCACACCGGTGCCGAACACCAATGCCAAGCAAGTCGGCGCCTACTTCGCACAGTGGGGCATTTATGATCGTGCCTACTTTCTGAAGCAGACCGACACCAGCGGTGCGGCAGCCAAGCTGACCTTCATCAACTACTCGTTCGGCAACATCTACAAGCAGGCCGATGGCACCTTCAAGTGCGATTCGGTCACCAAGCTCGAACCGGGCTCGACCGATGCCAACGCACCGGAAGCCGGCACCGGCGGCGACGCCTATGCTGACTACGGCATGGGCTATGCCGCCAAGGATTCGGTGGATGGCAAGGCAGATGCCTGGGGTACCGATGGCAAGCAGATCTACCTGAAGGGCAACTTCAACCAGCTCAAGAAGCTGAAGGCCAAGTACCCGAACCTGAAGGTGGTCATCTCGCTGGGCGGCTGGACATGGTCACGCTACTTCTCGCAAGCGGCAGCCACCGACGCACAGCGCAAGGCCGTGGTGTCGTCGTGCATTGACTACTACATCAAGGGCAACCTGCCATTTGATGCGGGCGACAATGCCGGCGGCCCGGGCGTGGCTGCAGGCGTGTTCGACGGTATCGACATCGACTGGGAATACCCGGGCGGTGGCGGTCAGCCGTACAACACCTTCAGCGCTGCCGACAAGCAGAACTACACGCTGTTCTTCAAGGAGCTGCGCACCCAGCTTGACGCCTATGGCGCCACCACCGGCAAGCACTATCTGCTGACGGCAGCCATCGGCGCGGGTTCGGACAAGATCGCCAATACCGAACCGGGCCTCTACAGCCAGTATCTGGACTGGGTCAACCTGATGTCGTACGACTACCACGGCGCGTGGGAACTCGGCACGACCATCGGCGCCGGCACGGTGACGGACTTCCACTCCAACCTGTACAAGGACCCGGCCAGCCCGAACGTCCAGGCAGGCGGCACGCTGGCCACCTACAACACCGATGACGCGATCAACGCGTTGATTGCAGCCGGCATGCCGGCCAGCAAGATCAACCTCGGCATTCCGTTCTACGGCCGTGGCTGGGCAGGTGTTGCAGCGGGTCCGAACGGCAACGGTCTGTATCAGGCTGCACCCAAGGCAGGCGCTTGCACCGGCAGCGGTTGCGAAGCGGGTTACGAGGACTACCGCAATCTGGTGAACGCTGCCGGCAACGTGTATTACAACGCGGCCACCAAGCAGATGTGGAAGTTCAACACCGCCACCGGCACCTTCTACAGCTACGACGATCCGACCGTGATCCAGACCAAGATCGACTACGCCAAGGCCAAGGGTCTGGCAGGTCTGTTCAGCTGGTCGCTCGACGGTGACGACGCCAACGCCACCCTGACCAAGGCTACCGCGCTGATCAATCAGTAAGCGCAAGCATGGTCCGAAGAGCCCCGGCCACAAGCCGGGGCTTTTTCATGGCGCGCAGCAACCGCCGGGATGCTTTCCTCTTTTTTTCAAATATTGAATCAAAGCTTTCAATGTTGCTTGCATGCAACGGCCTTGCCAACTTTTTTACGGCAAAAGCACATCAGAATATGCCGATAATCGCATGCCGCCAAAAGACAAAAACAAACATAACTCATTGATTTTTATTGATCGATAGAAACAAACAAAAATACCGGTATTTATTTGCACGTACCGACACAAAACACCCCTCCGTAGTAAGGCATTTTCCCCGATCAGCCCTCGTCAGTTTGTGCGCTGCCAATTGACGCCACCCGGGACAAAGCAGTTAATCACGCCTAGCGCCCAGACCCGCGTCCACAAGACGGGTCAAGCCGCTGCCGCCAGTCCGATCCAAAACACGCGGCATTCATACAACCAAAGAAGGAAATGTCGAGATGTCCATGCTTCGCTACAGCATGGCAGCACTGCCGTTGGCGCTCGCCGCCGTATTCGCGCATGCTGCCTATCCTGCCTGGCAGGAAGGTACTACCTACACCGCTGGCACTTACGTCAGCTACAACGGCCATGATTACCAGGCCCTCGTGACTCATACCGCTTATGTCGGCGCTGGCTGGACCCCGTCCTCCACCCCGACCCTGTGGAAGGATCTGGGCGTGAGCAGCGGTTCCACACCGACTGCGACCCCGGCACCGACTGCAGCACCGACCGCCACCCCGGTTCCGGTCACCAGCGCACCGACCGCAACCCCGAAGCCGACCGCCACACCGGCTCCGACTGCCACCCCGGCACCGTCGGCTGGTTGTTATCAAGCATGGAACAGCGGCACCGCCTACAACGGCGGCGCACAAGTGACCTACAACGGTCGCAACTACACCGCCAAGTGGTGGACACAAGGCAATGTGCCGTCCAGCAGCACCGGCGAAGGCCAGCCGTGGACCGACAATGGCCCGTGCGGCGCAACCACACCGACTGCAACGCCGACTGCTACCCCGGCACCGACCGCAACACCGAAGCCGACCGCTACCCCGGTTCCGGTTACCGGCACCCCGGCACCGACAGCAACTCCTGCTCCGACTGCTACCCCGGCACCGACAGCCACGCCGAAGCCCACCGCAACTCCGGCTCCGACAGCGACTCCGGCTCCGACCGCAACGCCGAAGCCGACTGCCGGCCCGACACCGACCAGCGTGCCGAACACCGGTGCCAAGCAAGTGGGCTCCTACTTCACCCAGTGGGGCGTGTATGACCGCGCTTACTTCGTGAAGGAAATCGACACCAGCGGCGCAGCAGCCAAGCTGACCTTCCTGAACTACGCGTTCGGCAACATCTACAAGCAAGCTGATGGCACCTACAAGTGCGACAGCGGCATCAACAAGGCTGAGCCGGGCTCGACCAACGAGACCGCACCGGATGCCGGTACCGGCGGCGACGCATGGGCCGACTACCAGATGGACTACGCCGCCAAGGATGCAGTCGATGGCGTGGCCGACGTGTGGGAAGACAAGCTCAAGGGCAACTTCAACCAGCTCAAGAAGCTGAAGGCCAAGTACCCGAACCTGAAGATCGTCATCTCGCTGGGCGGCTGGACATGGTCCAAGTACTTCTCGGCTGCTGCGGCAAGCGATTCGCTGCGCAAGACACTGGTGTCGTCGTGCGTTGACGTGTACATCAAGGGCAACCTGAAGAAGTCGGGCGGTGATCCGGCCGGTGGCACCGGTGCTGCGGCAGGCATCTTTGACGGTATCGACATCGACTGGGAATACCCGGGCGGTGGCGGCCAGCCGTACAACATCAGCAACGCGGCTGACAAGCAGAACTACACCCTGTTCATGCAGGAACTGCGCAGCCAGCTGGATGCCTACGGCGCAGCCAACGGCGGCAAGCACTATCTGCTGACTGCAGCCATCGGCGCAGGTGTGGACAAGATCGTCAACACCGATCCGGCCGCGTACAGCCAGTACATGGATTGGGTCAACGTCATGAACTATGACTACCATGGTTCGTGGGAAACCGGCACCACCATCGGCGCCGGCACCGTGACCGACTTCCACTCCAACCTGTACCGCGATCCGGCCAGCCCGAACGTGGCAGCAGGCGGCAACGCAGCCAGCTACAACACCGACGACGCGATCAACAAGCTGGTTTCGCTCGGCATGCCGGCCAACAAGATCGTGATGGGTATCCCCTACTACGGTCGCGGCTGGGCAGGCGTTGCAGCCGGCCCGAACGGTGATGGCCTGTATCAGGCAGCACCGAAGGCAGGTGCGTGCACCGGCACCGGTTGCGAAGCAGGTTACGAGGACTACCGTAATCTGGTGAACGCAGCCGGTACCACGTACTACCACCCGGTGACCAAGCAGCTGTATAAGTACGCGTCGGGCACCGGCACGTTCTACAGCTACGACGATCCGACCGTGATCCAGACCAAGATCGACTACGCCAAGGCCAAGGGCTTGGGCGGCATGTTCAGCTGGTCGCTCGACGGTGACGACGCCACTGCAACGCTGACCAAGGCCATGTCCAAGGTTGCGCAGTAAGCGGCTTCCGCCCCATTAAAACCCCGGCTTCGGCCGGGGTTTTTTTATCCGTGCTTTCGTCTAGATGGTTATATAAGCCAGCAATTATTAATACCGTCGTCATATAAAGCGCAAAAAAACTTTGTATGTATGCAATACAGCCTCACTACCCTGCACGCGGTCTTTGTCCAACCTGGCTTATCCAAAAATGAAACTCAAACCCCTCGTGATTGCCTGCGCATGTGCGCTGGCCCTTCCCACCCAAGCTGGCGTCGTCATCAGCCAGATTTATGGCGGCGGCGGTAATAGCGGCGCGCAATGGCGCAACGACTACATCGAATTGTTCAATGCTGGAGACAGCGCAGCCGTGCTGGACGGCCTGAGCGTGCAATACGCCAGCAGCACCGGCACCAGCTGGGCGCTGACCAAGCTGGCCGGCACCCTGCAGCCGGGCCAGTACTATCTGGTGCAAGAAGCTGCCGGCGCCAACACCGCCGCCGCCGCCCTGCCCACAGCCGACACCGTCGGCACGCTGGCACTGAGCGGCACCACCGGCAAGGTGGCTCTGGTCAACGGCAGCACCGCCCTCACCTGCGGCGCCACTTGCGCCAGCAACGCTGCCGTGCTCGACTTCGTTGGCTTCGGTACCGCCAATGACAGCGAAACCGCTGCGGCACCGGTGCTCTCGAACACCACCGCCGCCCTGCGCGCGCAGAATGGCTGCAGCGACACCAACAACAACGCGGCAGACTTCACTGCTGGCGTGCCGCAACCGCGCAATACCGCCGCCCAGCCGGCAGCTTGCGGCGGCAGCACCACACCGACGCCGGTTCCGACCCCGACACCGTCGCCGACCCCCACACCATCGCCCACACCGGCACCGACCCCGACGCCGGGCAACACCCGCATCCATGACATCCAGGGCAGCAAGCACGTTTCGCCGCTGAACGGCCAGAACGTCAGCAACGTGCCGGGTATCGTGACCCTGGTGCTGAGCAACGGCTTCTACTTCCAGGACGACCAGCCGGACAACGACCCGCGCACCTCGGAAGGTGTGTTCGTCTTCACCAGCAGCAAGCCGGCCGTGGCCGTTGGCGACAAGGTACTGGTCAGCGCCAAGGTAACCGAATACCGCCCGGGCGGCAGCAGCGGCACCAATAACCTGAGCACCACCGAGCTGGCCAGCCCCAAGGTCTACACCGTATCCAGCGGCAACGCGCTGCCGCCGGCCGTGGTGCTGGGTAGCCAGCCGAACAAGGTAATCTGGGGTGGCGCAGCGGGTGATGTGGAAACCGCTGCCGCGCTCGACCTGAACAACGGCATCGACTACTACGAGTCGCTCGAAGGCATGCGCATCGAGATCGACAACGCCGTAGCCGTCGGCCCGACCAACAGCTACGGCGAAACCGCCGTGGTGGCCAATGCCGGCATCGGCAGCGACACGCGCACCCCGCGCGGCGGCGTCATCATCCGCGCCGACAACTACAACCCGCAGCGCCTGATCATCACCGATGGCAGCGTGACCCCGGCCAAGATGAACGTGGGCGACGGTGTTGCCCGCGTGGTGGGCGTGCTGGACTACAACTTCAGCAACTTCATGCTGCGCACCAGCGAAGTCACCCCGCTGGTCAGCGGCGGCCTGCAGCAGAAAACCACCCGCAAGCAGCGCAAGGAAGAACTGGCCGTTGCTTCGTTCAACGTCGAGAACCTGGCACCGGGCAACGACCCGGCCAAGTTTGCCCGTCTGGCACAGCAGATCGTCAGCAACCTGCAGACACCGGACATCGTTGGCGTGATGGAAGTGCAGGACAACAACGGCGCCACCGATGACGGCACCGTCAGCGCCAGCGACACCGTGGCCAAGCTGATCGCCGCCATCACCGCCGCCGGCGGCCCGAACTACGTCTGGCGCTCGATCGACCCGGTGAACGATCAGGACGGCGGCGAGCCGGGCGGCAACATCCGCGTCGGCTTCCTGTACAACCCGGCCCGCGTCGAATTCGTTGACCGCGCTGGTGGCACCTCCACCACCGCGGTTGGCCTGGCTACCTGCGGCACCGCAGTTTGCCTGACCACCAGCCCGGGCCGCATCCAGCCGACCGACGCTGCCTTCAACAGCAGCCGCAAGCCGCTGGTGGGCGAGTTCCGCTTTGCCGGCCAGACCGTGTTCGTGATCGCAAACCACTGGAATTCGAAGGGCGGTGACCAGCCGCTGTTCGGCCGCTTCCAGCCGCCGGCACGCAGCTCGGAAGTACAGCGCAACCAGCAAGCCACCATCGTGGCCGGCTTCGTGCGCGATCTGCTGGCACGTGACCCGAAGGCCAACGTGATCACCTTGGGCGACCTGAACGACTTCCAGTTCTCCGACGCGGTGAGCAAGCTCAAGGCCGCCGGTCTGAACGACCTGATCGAAACGCTGCCGGAAAACGAGCGCTACACCTATGTGTACGAAGGCAACAGCCAGGTGCTCGACCATATTCTGGCCAGCAGCAACCTCGCCAGCCGCGCCGAATACGACGCCGTGCACACAAACAGTGAGTTTGCCGACCAGACCAGCGACCACGATCCGGAAGTCGCCCGCTTCGCCATCGGCCCGGTGATCCCGGCGTGCTACGGCGCATGGAGCGCCAAGGTGGCCTATACCGCCGGCCAGCGCACCAGCGTGGGCACGGTGAGCTACGAAGCCAAGTGGTGGACGCAAGCCGAGAACCCGCAACAGAAGTCGGGCCAGTGGGACGTGTGGAAGAAGCTGGGCACCTGCAGCGCTGACGCAACGCAAGACCAGGTTCCGCCCCCGCAACCGTCGGCAACCGTCACCGACTGGACCATAGCCAAGGCCTATGCACTGGGCGACCGCGTGAGCTTCGAGGGCAAGACCTATGTCTGCACCGTGGCCCACATCTCGCAGGGTGACTGGCTGCCGGGCGTGGCCCCGTCGCTGTGGAAGCTGCAGTAAGCAGTCCTTGTAGTTAGCGTGCGGTGAAAAACGGGGCAGATGATCTGCCCCGTTTTTTTATCCATACCAACGTGCACATGCGCCGTCTGCATTCCCGGCATGCAGGCAAGGGGCTGCCGGCTTGCCTACACTGCCTTGGCTCGCGGCCACATGCTGCGTTTTCGATCATTGCTCACGGAGCCCCCGCAATGCGCCTCAGCCTTCCCGTCCTGTTGCTTGCCCTGTGTATCCCACCCTTGGCGACTGCGGCCTGCAAGAGCGGCGCACGCTGCAAGCAGCCGCCGGCCAAGCCAGCTGCGGCAACGCCCGCAGCACCGTCAGTGCCGCTCACCCCGCTGGGTACCGCCGGCATCTACGATGTGCGCTACGGCCAGTTCTCCGGGGTCTATACCTTGCTCGACGACGGGCATTTCTCGGGCGTGCACTTCATAGCCGGGCGGCTGGTTGGCCACCCGCACGGGCAGCTCAGCACCGCCAATTCGGTTGATCACCTGGAACCGATTGCCTGGGCCAACTTCATCGATGACTACGCGCAAGTCGGCGCGCAGGAAACCAACCCCAGCTTCGGCCGCAGCTTTGATGCCACCGAACTGAAAGTCACCATCAAGGGCGGCTTTGGCACCTTCTCCACCAGCCAGCAGGAACAAAAAACCTACGCCATGGACGACAACCGCAGCCTGTATGCGCAGGCTGCCCCGCTGGCCACGCTGGCAGGCAACTACAGCGGTTATCTGCGCACGGTCGGCATCGGCAAGCCGGCGGAGGACTTCAAGTCCTTCCAGCTTGGCAGCGATGGGCATTTCACCGTGCAGGCCGTGGATTGCAGCTTTGACGGCCAGCTCACGCCATACAAGAACACCGGCGTATTCGAGGTAAAGGTGAACACCGCAGGCACACAATGCAAGCTGGCCGGGCAACTGGCCGGCCTGGTCACGCCGCTGCAGATTCAGGCATCCGGCACGCGACTGGCGGTGCAGCTGGACGACGCCAGCAATGCGCAGACGGCGGTATTCATCCTCGCCAGGAAGTAACTGGCAGGCGCAGGGGCAGCCTCAGCGGGAATCGGTCACTTCGGCCAGGATGTCTGGAATATCCGCATCCGTAACACCAGACCACAGATCGCCCCCCACTTCCTTCACATTCGGCCCGATCTCGCACAAGCCCATGCACGGAATACGCATGATGGTGATGTCGAGCCCACGCGCGGCAATGGCGGCTTCGAAGGCATCGGCCAGCGCGTGGCTGCCGCGTGCGGCACACGAGGGCTGGTGATCGAAGCGGCGGTTGATGCAGATGGCGATGCGTTTCATTCTGTCAGTGTAAACCCGGGCGATCCGGCCGGCAGTGGTCGAAAAAAAACCGCTCGAACGAGCGGTTTTTTCCGGAACAAAGCAACGCTCAAGCGCGCTTCTTGAATTCCATGGTGCGGGTGTCGATTTCGATCTTGTCACCGATTTCGATGAATGCAGCCACCGGCAGTTCGAAGTTCGAGCCCTTCAGCTTGCCCGGCTTCATGACCTTGCCCGAAGTGTCGCCACGCACGGCCGGCTCGGTGTATTCCACTTCGCGCACGATGGTGGTCGGCAGTTCAACCGAGATGGCCTTGCCGTCGTAGAAGGTCACTTCGCATTGGTCTTCCATGCCGTCAACGATGAAGTTGACTGCGTCGCCGACGTTTTCAGCTTCGACTTCGTACTGGTTGAACTCGGTGTCCATGAACACGAACATCGGGTCAGCGAAGTAGGAGTAGGTGCACTCTTTCTTTTCGAGCACAACCACGTCGAACTTTTCGTCGGCCTTGTATACGGCTTCCGAGGCGGAGCCCGACAGCAGGCTCTTCATCTTCATTTTCACAACAGCGGCGTTACGGCCGGACTTGTTGTATTCAGTCTTTTGGACGACGAGCGGTTGGCCGTCGACCAGGATCACGTTGCCGGAACGGACTTCTTGTGCGGTTTTCATGCGAAAAAATTCCTGATTGCTGCTAGGGCTGGAAAAGGTAACTCGCTATTTTAACAGGGTCTTTACGAACCTGACCAGATTGCCGGCGAGATCACCGTGCGATTCCAGCCCGGCGGCCCAATCCCGCGCATGCCGTTGCCATGCCGGAAGCGCTGCCGATGCGGCCTGCCAGCGTGGCTGCATGTCTTGTTCGTGGTTCCACGTCTGCATCAGTGCGTCGCAGGCACTCCCGCCGGCATAGCGGGCCAGAAAGGCATCGAGCTTGAGCAGATGCGCGTCTTCTTCCTGCCGGTAGATGTGCCAGACGAACGGCTTGCCGGCCCACTGCGCACGCACGAAGCTATCCTCGCCGCGCACGAAATTGAGGTCGCAACTCCACAGCAAGCGGTCGTAGCCATCCTGCTCGAGCATGGGCAGCACCTGCACAGTAAGCACGCCGCGCGTCATGGCAGCCCGCGCCTGCAGCGGCATGCCAGCCCAGTCTGCCACCTGCGGCAGCAAACGCCCCACCGGGAGATAGCAATGCACAGGCTGCGGCCCCGCTGCCCAGGCATCCAGCAAGCTGGCGGCAGCGGCGTTCTCGTAGGCAAACAGCGATACACGCAGGCTACCCGCCACCGGCGCAGCCCCCAATCCGGCCAGCCATGCGTCCGCATTCTGCCCCGACCATGCGGCGCGGGCGCGGCGCATGGCCTGTTCGCCCAGTACGCCGCCGGTTTTGGCGGTAAAGCCGGGGAAGAAGAAGTATTTTTTCAGGCCACCCGGCTGTGGGCTGGCAAGCTGGTGACAGCCCTCCACCCAGTCCTCGGCGCTCAGGTATTCCAGGTTCAACCACACCGGTGCCACCGGGCGGACGCGCATCGCGGTAATGGCGCTGGCTGGTAGCTCGCAGGCGAAGGCTTCGATCACCACCTCACCCACGTCATCTACTTGCACGTCGGGCAGCCAGTGCCGCACCGTCACCTGCCCCAGTTGCTGCACAGCCTGTGCCGCATCGATACCGGAGCAGATATGCGCAAAGCTGGCGAGGTCGTCCACCCAGAGCGTGACGGCGATGCCGTATTCTGCCGCCAGCTGCCGCGCCAGGCGCCAGCACACGCCAATGTCACCGTAGTTATCGACCACGCGGCAGAATACATCCCAGCGTGGCAAGGCCATGGTCACGAGGCGACGTGCTTGTTCATCAACCGCACATAGTGCGCGGCCGAGTAGTTGAAGTGGTTCAGTTCATCATCGGTCAGCGGGCGCACCGCCTTGGCCGGGCGGCCCACATACAGATAGCCCGATTCGAGCACCTTGCCCGGCGGCACGAGGCTACCGGCACCGATCATCACGCGGTCCTGGATCACCACGCGGTCGAGCACGATGGTGCCCATGCCCACCAGCACCTCGTTGCCTATGGTGCAGCCGTGCAGCATCACGCCGTGGCCGATGGTGACCCGATCACCGATGATGAGCGGCGCACCGTCCGGGTCATCCGCGCGCTTGTGGGTGACGTGCAGCACGCTGCAGTCCTGCACATTGCTGTCGACACCAATGCGGATGTGGTTCACGTCGCCACGCACCACCGCGCCGGGCCAGATCGACGCGTTGTCGCCCAGCACCACGTCGCCGATCACCTGTGCCGAATCATGCACCCACGCACCCTGCCCCAATTGCGGCACAATGCCATCAAACTTGCTGATTGCCATGCTGTCCCTTCCTTGAAATTGCCGCGCTGGCGCGCATCTTCAATACAGATTCTACCCGAGACCTGCCATGTCCCAGACCAATCCCCTGCTCGACCTCTCCGGCCTGCCGCGTTACGACGCCATCCGCCCCGAACACGTCAACCCGGCGCTGGATGTGCTGCTGGAAGATGCCCGCAAGGCCGTTGCCGCTGCCGAAACGGTAGAGAACCCGACCTGGGACAACTTCGTTGCCCCATCCGAAGATGCCATGGAGCGCCTGGGCAGTGCCTGGGGCGCGGTGGCGCACCTGCAATCTGTCGTGATGACGCCCGAGCTGCGCGAAGTCTACAACGCCAACATCGGCCGCATTTCCAACTTCTATGCCGAGCTGGGCCAGAACGAAAACCTGTACGCACGCTGGAAGGCGCTGGCGGCCAGCGCCGACTTCGCCGGCTATAGCGAAACACGCAAGACCATCGTCGAACACGCGATCCGCGATTTCAAACTGTCCGGCGCCGAGCTGCCGGACGAGCAGAAAGAGCGCTTCATGCAGATTGAAGAGCGCTCGTCCGAGCTGACCAGCAAGTTCTCGCAAAACGTGCTGGATGCCACCGATGCGTTTGCACTCTACATCGACGACGAAAGCCAGCTGGCCGGCCTGCCGGATGACTGGAAGGCCGCCACGCGCGCCGCTGCCGAGGCAGAAGGCAAGGCCGGCTGGAAAATCACGCTGAAAATGCCAAGCTACCTGCCGGTGATGCAGTTTGCCGAAAACCGCGCGCTGCGCGAGCAGCTTTACCGAGCCTATGTGACGCGCGCATCCGAATTCGGCCCGGCAGAAAACGACAACACCCCGCTGATCAACGAAATCCACGCGCTGCGCCAGGAAGGCGCACAGCTGCTGGGCTTCAACAATTTCAGCGAAGAATCGCTGGCTACCAAGATGGCCGAATCGCCGGCCCAGGTGCTGGGCTTTTTGCGCGATCTGGCACAACGCGCCAAACCGCACATGCAATCCGACCGCGCCGAAATGGAAAGCTGGGCCAAGGCCAATCTGGGCTATGCCACGCTGGAAGCATGGGATGTGGCCTTTGTGTCCGAGCGCATCCGCGAACAGAAATACGCGTTCAGCGAGCAGGAAGTAAAACAGTACTTCACCGAGCCGACCGTGCTGTCCGGCCTGTTCCACCTGATCGAAACGCTGTACGGCCTGCAGTTCGTGCCGGCCGAGGCATCGGTATGGCACAAGGATGTGCGCTTTTACCGCCTGCAGAACAAGGACGGCAGCGAAGTGGGCGGCCTGTTCGTCGACCTGTATGCGCGTGAGGGCAAGCAGGGTGGCGCGTGGATGAACGACGTGCGCGGCCGCCGCAAGCTGGCCGATGGCTGCATCCAGACCCCGGTGGCGCTGATCGTGTGCAACTTCGCGCAGGGCGTAGACGGCAAGCCGGCGCTGCTGCCGCACGATGACGTGATCACCTTGTTCCACGAAATGGGCCATGCGCTGCACCACCTGCTGACCGAGGTGGATGAGCTGTCGGTCGCCGGTATCTCGGGCGTGGAGTGGGATGCGGTCGAACTGCCCAGCCAGTTCATGGAGAACTTCTGCTGGGAATGGCAGGTACTGCCCAAGCTCACCCACCATATTGACAGCGGCGAGTCGCTGCCGCGCGCGCTGTACGACAAGATGCTGGCGGCCAAGAACTTCCAATCCGGCTCAATCATGCAGCGCCAGCTGTATTTCTCGATCTTCGACATGGCGCTGCACGGCGACACCAGCCAGGTAAACGCACAGGCACAGGCCACCGCCATCCAGCAGGAGCTGGGCATTCCGCTGCCACCAGACTACAACCGCTTCCCGCAGTCGTTCAGCCATATCTTTGCCGGCGGCTACGCAGCAGGCTATTACAGCTACAAGTGGGCGGAAGTGCTGTCGGCCGATGCCTATGCGGCGTTCGAGGAAGAAGCCGAGCAAAGCGGCAGCGTGGTCGATCCGGCCGTGGGCGCCCGCTTCCGCGCCGAAATCCTCGCCCGCGGCGGCAGCCGCCCGGCGCTGGAATCGTTCAAGGCCTTCCGCGGCCGCGCGCCAGAGATTGATGCGCTATTGCGGCATAATGGCCTGGCTGGCTAAGCGAGCCACATCAAAAAAGGGCGCCCAATGGCGCCCTTTTTTGCTTTCCAGGGCAATCAAAGCCTGACCCAGTGCCCATCCACAAGTCCTTCAATCGGGTGGTATTGCGTCTTGTATTCCATCTTGCGGCAGCCGTTGATCCAGTAGCCCAGATACACATACGGCAGGCCGAGCTGACGGGCGAGGCCGACTTGCCACAGGATGTTGAACACGCCAAAGCTGGCGCCTTCCACATCCGGGTCGTAAAAGGTGTAGACGGAAGAGAGCCCGTCGTCGAGCTGGTCGATCAGGCTGACCATGCGCACGATGCCGCTTTCGCGGAATTCGGCCATGAAGCTGGCGACGTTGCTTTTGAGGATGAAGCTTTCGTACTGCTCGCGGCCGTCCTTGTCCATGCCGCCGCCGGTATGGCGCACGGCCTGGTAGCGCTGGTAGAGCTGAAAGTGCGCTTCATCGTAATTAAGACCCAGCAAGCGGGTCTTGAGCGGCGCATGGCGTTTTTGCACCCGGCGCTGCGTGCGATTGGGTTCGAACTCGTCCACCGGCACACGCACCGGCACGCAGGCCTTGCAGGCATCGCAATGCGGTCGGTAGACAAACTGCCCGCTGCGGCGGAAGCCCAGTTGCACCAGCTGGCTGTAGGCACGCGTATCGATCAGCTCGGACGGCACGGCCACCTGCGAGCGCGCCAGTTCGTCCGGCAAGTAGCTACAGGGGTATGGCGCGGTGGCGTAGAACTGCAGCGGTATGGCGTGACCACGCGGGTTCATGCAAGCGGCTCCTGTCCGTTGTCTTTGCGGTATATCCATGGGCCTGGCTGATCCGGCTCGGTGATCAAGGTCTGCAAGCGCGCGGTGAAATCGTCGCGCGGAATCTCGCTGGCGCCAAAGCGCGCCAGATGCGCGGTATGCATCTGGCAGTCGATCAGGCCAAAGCCCTGCCCGGCCAGCCACTGCACCAGATGCACGAAGGCAATCTTGGAAGCATCGGGTTGTAAGGCGAACATGGATTCACCGTAGAACATTTTGCCGATGGCGACACCATACAAGCCACCGGCCAGTTTGCCGTCGATCCAGCACTCGGCCGAATGCGCATAGCCCAGCAGGTGCAAACGCGTATAGCCGGCAATGATGTCGTCGCTGATCCAGGTAGCCGGGTCGCCATCGCGCGGTGATGCGCAGCCACGCATCACGTGGGTAAAGGCGGTATCGAAAGTGACGGTATAGGGACGGTGGCGTATCACCTTGGCCAGCGAGCGCGGCACATGGATGGTGGCGGGTTCCAGCACCATGCGCGGGTTGGGGCTCCACCACAGGATGGGCTCGCCCGGCATGTACCACGGAAAAATACCCAGGCGGTAGGCCGCCAGCAGGCGGCCGGGCGACAGGTCACCACCTGCGGCCAGCAGGCCATTGGGCTCGGCTAGCGCGTGGCTCATCGGGGGGAACGGGGCGCTGCCCTCCAGCCACGCGATCATGGGGCGATCAGCGGCCCGCCTTGCACTCGGCACACACGCCGTACAGATACATTTCGTGATCCTGGATTTCAAAGCCGTGCTGCTCGGCAATCACGTCCTGGCGGCGCTCGATTTCCGGGTCGTAGAATTCTTCGACCTTGCCGCACTTCACGCACACCAGGTGATCGTGGTGCGTACCTTCGTTCAGCTCGAACACGGCCTTGCCGGTTTCGAAGTGGTGGCGCGTCAGAATGCCGGCCTGCTCGAACTGGGTCAGCACGCGATAAACCGTTGCCAGGCCGATATCGGTGTTCTCGGCGAGCAGCAAACGATAGACGTCTTCAGCCGTCATGTGGCGCTGTGCGCTGGTTTCAAACAGGTTGAGTATCTTCAGGCGCGGGCCGGTTGCCTTCAGGCCCATGTCTTTCAGATCGGATGCTTTGCTCATGTTGCTCTCTGCCCCGGTGGCGGTTCTGGCTGTGGTACCGGTATCATATCGTTTCCACTCCGCAGCCACCAAACGACACCCAGCATGGTCAAACACGCGCTCGCACTGCTTTCCGCTGCAATGCTGCTTTCCGCATGCAATGCAATCACTCCCTACAAGCTCGACATCCCGCAAGGCAATGAGGTTACTGCCGATCAGGTTACGCTGCTCAAGGTCGGCATGACGCGCACGCAAGCACGCTTCGTGCTGGGTACGCCCTTGCTCACCGATCCCTTCCACGCCAACCGTTGGGACTACATCCTGTCCAACGCCAAGGGCGGCAAGCTGATCGAGAAGAAAACCTTCACGGTGTTCTTTGAAGGCGACACCGTCAGCCGCTGGGAAGGCGAAACACTGCCCGCACCGGCCAAAGTGGACGGCAACGAGTTTGTCGTTACTCCCGAATTGCAAAAGTAAACCGGACTCACCTCTGCCATGACCATCAAGATTGCCATTGCCGGCAGCAGCGGCCGCATGGGCCGCATGCTGATCGAAGCCACCGCCAACGCAGATGATTGCGTATTGCACGCTGCGCTGGATCGCGCTGGCAGCGCAGCCGTCGGCAGCGACGCCACCGCCTTTCTGGGCAAGGACTGCGGGGTGAAAATCACCGATCAGCTCGACGCGCTGGCCGGCGCCGACGTGCTGATCGACTTCACCCGTCCCGAGGGCACGCTGGAGCACCTGGCCAAGTGCCGTGCGCTGGGCGTGAACATGATCATCGGCACCACCGGCTTCGATGAAGCCGGCAGCGCCGCGATCGAGGCGGCCAGCAAGGACATCGCCATCGTGCACGCCTACAACATGAGCGTGGGCGTAAACCTGCTGGTGAAATTGCTGGAGGTGGCCGCCAAGGCGCTGTCTACCGGCTACGACATCGAAGTACTGGAAATGCACCACCGCATGAAGGTCGATGCACCGTCCGGCACCGCGCTGATGCTGGGCAAGGCCGTGGCCGATGCGCTGGGGCGCGATCTGAAGGACTGTGGTGTGTTCGCGCGTGAAGGCATTACCGGCGAGCGCGATCCATCGTCGATCGGTTTTGCCGCCCTGCGTGGCGGCGACGTGATCGGCGACCACACGGTGATCTTTGCCGGCATGGGCGAGCGCATCGAAATCAGCCACAAGGCGAGCAACCGCAACATCTACGCCAGCGGCTCGCTGCGTGCGGCGCGTTTCCTCGCCGACAAGAAGGTTGGCTTCTTCGACATGCAAAACGTGCTGGGCGTGAACTAAGCTCGAGAGCAAGAAAAAAGCCGGCGCAATGCCAGCTTTTTTTGCCCCGCGCGGGGCGGAAAAGAGAACGGGGCGCCGGACTGGGCACCCCGTGGGTCTTCGGGTTTGTTCAAGCAATTGCGGATTACCTGCCGGAACCCTGAACGGGTTCTGTGCTGCGGATCACTCGGATCCGTGGAAACATCAAGCGCCTGTACCTAGGAGAAAGAACAAGTTACCTTCCATTCATCAACAACGGCCAATCCGCAACCCGTCGACAGTTCCAAATTAGCACCGCCCGCCCCGCAGCGCTAGGCATTCAGGCCCGCCACATGGCCGGACGACCAGGCCCACTGGAAGTTGTACCCCCCCAGCCAGCCGGTGACATCCACCACTTCTCCGACGAAATACAGCCCGGGGACGGCTTTTGCCATCATCGTCTTCGAATCGAGCGCCTGCGTATCCACCCCGCCACGCGTCACTTCGGCCTTTTTGTAGCCGGCACTGCCCGACGGACGGAGCACCCAGCGGCGCAGCTTTTCCTTGAGTGCGCTCACCTGCTTGGGCGACAGCTGCTTGAGTGGCCGCGTACGCATCTCTTCGTCCAGCCAGGCGTCGATGAAGCGCCGCGGCAGCAGTTCGCCCAGCACATTGCCCACATGGGCATCGCGGCTGGCTGTGGCAAAGAATTCGTCCAGATCGCACTCGGGTGCCAGGTCGAGCACGATCTCGCCACCCGGCTGCCAGAAGCTGGAAATCTGCAAAATGGCCGGCCCGGACAAGCCGCGATGCGTCACCAGGCTGGCCTCGCGAAAGCGCGTCTTGCCACTGCTGGCAATGGTGTCCTCCAGCGCGACGCCGGAAATCTCGGCCAACAGGCTTTCCGGCGGCAGTTGCAGCGGCACCAGTGCGGGCGCGGTTTCGATCAGGTTCAAGCCGAACTGGCGTGCAATGTCATAGCCAATGCCGGTGGCACCGATCTGCGGAATCGACAGCCCGCCGGTGGCTACGATCAATGCCTCGGCCTGCCAGACCTCCTCACCCGCCTCGACGATGAACTGACCGCCTTCATGGCGGACGCCCGCCACGGCGGTCCCCATGCGCCACGTCACCAGACCGCGCTCGCACTCGGCCTTGAGCATGTCGATGATGGCGCCGGAATGCTGGTCGCAAAACAGCTGGCCCAGTGTTTTCTCGTGCCAGCCCAGGCCATATGATTCGACCAGCGCGATGAAGTCATGCTGCGTGTATTGCCTGAGTGCGGATTTGCAGAAATGCGGGTTCTGCGACAGGTAGCACTCGGGCCGCACATTGAGATTGGTGAAATTGCAGCGCCCCCCACCCGAGATGCGGATTTTCTCCGCCAGCTTGGTGGCATGGTCGATCAGCACCACGCGGCGGCCACGCTGGCCAGCCGTTGCCGCCGCCATCATGCCGGCCGCACCGGCCCCCAGCACGATGACATCGCAAGTCTTGTTCAAGTCATGCACTCCGTGTTCAAGCGTGCATTGTACCGGCAGCGCAAGCCGCGCTGATGCGTTTAAACTGCGGTTTTCCGCCTGCCGGAGCCGTTCATGCGCCACCTGCTGCTTTGCCTGCTGTTTGCCACCCCGCTGGCCTGGGCCGACGGACTGGTGCTGTCCAGCGCCAACACCGCACCAGCACTGGCACCGCTGCAGACGCTGCCGGCACAGCAAAGCGTGACCGTGAGCATTGGCAAGCTGCTGGTGGCCGACCTGCAAGGCAATCGCTGGCTCAAATTCGGCCCGGGCTGCAGCGCCAGCCTGGCACAATCCGGCTGCGCGGCCAGCCAGCCACTACCGGCCAATCTGCGCGCGGTGCTGACCCGGCTGCCGGAAACGCTGGCCGCCATCGCCGCCTTTGACGACAGCCTGCCCAGCCGCACCATCAGCCCGCTACTGACCCGCGCCGCACAACAGGGCGCCCAGCTGCGCAAGACGCTGGGCGACGAAGCCGCGCTGCTGTATTTGCTCGATGCACAGGTCAGGCTGCAGGATGGCCAGGGCGTGCAGCAATCGCTGAACCAGCTGGCGCTGCTGTGGCCGGACAACAAGCAGATCGGCGCCTTGCTGGCCCACGTGCGCCGGCTGGGGCTGGCCGTGGCCGCACCACCGGTCGGCGCGCAAGTCGTTGTCAAACCACTGGAGTTGCAATGACCCGTCTAATCAAGCGCAGCAGCCCCGAGGGCAAGGTGAAATCGGGCCGCACACCACCGGGCAAGGCGCTCGCCAGCCCGGCCGACGTGCTGGATTTCTGGTTCGGCCCCGCGCCGCTGCAGGCACGCAATGCATGGTTCAGCAAGGATGATGCGTTTGATGCGCAGATCGCCCAGCGCTTTGGCGCCACCTTGCAGGCCGCCGCCGAAGGGCGTTGCGACCACTGGGCCAGCGATGCAGCCGGCGCACTGGCGCTGGTAATCGTGCTCGATCAATTTCCGCGCAATCTGCACCGTGGCAGTGCCGCAGCCTTTGCCTGCGATGCCAAAGCCAGAACGGTAGCCAACGCCGCCGTGGAGGCCGGCTGGGCAGCGCAGCTGGCGCCGCTGCAGCAACTTTTCGTCTATCTGCCTTTTGAGCACTCGGAGCAACTGGCCGACCAGCAACGCGCCGTTGCGCTGATGGCGGCATGGCAGGACGACCCGGCGCTGGCCGGCTTTCATCACTATGCAGTGCTGCACCACGACGTGATCGCACGCTTTGGCCGTTTTCCGCACCGCAATGCGGTGCTGGGTCGCAGCAACACGCCCGAGGAAGCAGCGTATCTTGCCCAACCCGGGGCTGGCTTCTAGCCTTGTCTAGTGCATATCCCCGATGCAGGGCTGTGCGTGTAAGGAATACAATCATTCCTTCTGCCCAAAAGGTCTGCCCATGCCCAAGGTGATTGCCTCCGACCTCGATGGTACGCTGCTCGACGCCAATCACGCCGTCGATGCTTATACCGCCGAAACGCTGCAGACGCTGGAAGCGCAGGGCCTGCGCTTCATCATTGCGACCGGTCGCCATTATCTGGACGTGCGCGGTATCCGTGAGGTGCTGGGCATCCGTGCCTATCTGATCACCTCCAATGGCGCGCGCGTGCATGACCCGGACAATCAGCTGGTCCATGCCGAGAATCTGGAACCGGAATTCGCCCGCGCGCTTTGCCAGCCCGAATTTGCCGCCGGCACACGCCTGAATATCTACACCGACGATGACTGGCTGATCGACGCCGAGGATGAATGGCTGGCTGGCCTGCATCAGGATTCGGGCTTCACCTACCAGGTCAGCGACGTAGCGGGGCATAGCGGCGAAGGCGTGGCCAAGGTGCTTTACATTGCCGATCACGAATACCTGCTGGGGCTGGAAGAACGCATCCGCGAGCGCTTTGGTGACGAGCTGTATATCACTTTCTCGATGCCCGATTGCCTGGAAGTGATGGCGCCCACCGTGTCCAAGGGACATGCGTTGACCGTGGTACTGGGCGAGCTGGGCATCGCGGCCGACGATTGCGTGGCCTTTGGCGACGGGCTGAACGACCTGGAAATGCTGCAGACCGCCGGCCACCCGCGCCTGATGGGCAACGCCAACGCCAAGCTGGTGGCGCAGTTGCCCGACGTACTGCAGATCGGCGCCAATACCGAGGAAGGCGTGGCACGCCACCTGCGCGCGCTGTTCGACCTAAAGTAAGCGAACGGGCGGCATGCCGCCCGTCGTGCCACCGCCCTGTTGCGCCCCCTGCCGGGCCACGCTGCCGCCAAGATGAAGCAGATGCCCCGCAGGAGAGCAGCATGAAGATGCAATGGATGATGGCAGCGCTGCTGGCGCTAAGCGCCGGCGCCTGGGCTTCCGGCGGTGGCGGTGGCGGTGGCGGTGGCGGTGGCGGTGGCGGTGGCGTCAGTACTCAAGGCGGGCAAGCTGCACAAGTCAAGCAACAACTTGATGCCAAGCGCTGGGATGCCGCGCTGGCCAACCTGGCCAAGCTGCGCGCCAAGGAACCGGACAATGCCGAATGGTGGAACCTGACCGGCTACGCCGAGCGCAAGCGCGGCAACTTGGCCGCCGCCTTCCCGGCTTACCAGCAGGCGCTGAAGCTCGACCCCAACCATCTGGGCGCGCATGAGTATCTGGGCGAGGCCTATCTGCAGAACAATCAGCCGGCAGAGGCGGAACAACAACTGGCGCAGCTGAAAACACTGTGCGGCAATTGCGAGCAATATCAGGACCTGGCCGAAGCGCTGCAGGACTATCGCGCCAAGCACCCGCAGTAGACACAACGGCCCGCACAGCAAGGCCACAAAAAAACGGCGCCCTTGGCGCCGTTTTTTATTTCGCAGTCTCACTCACACGCGATAGCGCGAAATCGTCTCCTGCAACTGGCGCGAAATCTGCCGCAGTTGCTCGGCCGAGGTGGCCGTGCGCGATGCATTGGCATTGCTCTCTTCGCTCATGTGCGCCACGCGCTCGATCTGCTGCGCAATGCTGGTGCTGGCCGCGCTCTGTTCGCGCATGGCGGCAGAAATCTCGCTGACCTGATTCACCACCTGATCGCTGCCGGCACGAATCTGCCGGATGGCACCGCTGGCCTGCTGCGCCTGTGCCACGCCAGCCGTTACTTGCGCCACGGCAGATTGCATCGACGTCACCGTCTGGCTGGCTTCGGACTGGATCGCGCCCACGGTGCCGGCAATCTCCTGCGTGGACAGTGCGGTACGCTCGGCCAGCTTGCGTACCTCGTCGGCCACCACGGCAAAGCCGCGGCCCGATTCCCCGGCACGCGCGGCCTCGATGGCGGCATTCAGCGCCAGCAGATTGGTCTGGTCGGCAATTTCCTTGATCACGCTCACCACCGCATTGATGCTGGCGGTACGCTCTTTCAGGCTTTCGATCTGGCCGGCGGCGCTTTGCACCGTTTCGGCAATGCCGTTGATCTTGGCGATGGTGTTCTCGATCACCTCGCCGCCGCTGCCGGCCAGCTTGCCTGCCTCGCGCGCCTGATCGTCGGCACTGCCGGCACGATCGGCCACGTGGGTGACGCTGACGGTCATTTCCTCGACGGCGGCAGCCATGCCCGAGGTCGATTCACTCACATTGCGCGAGGCCGACGACATGCGGCTGGAGGCATCGGCCAGCTCGTTGGCCGACTGGCCCAGGCTGCTGCCCACCTGATGCAACTGGCGGAAACTGCCCTGCATCGCATCCAGCAAGCGGTTGAATGCATGCAGGGTCTGGTTTACTTCGTCGTCGCCCTGTGCATTCAGGCGGCGGGTGAAGTCATAGTCGCTGGACAGGCGCACCACCGCATCACGCAATTGCTGCAAAGGGCCGGTGACGCCGCGCACGATCAGCGTGCCGACCAGGAACACCGCGATGGCAGCCAGAATCGGCAGCACGATGCCAAAGGTCTGGCCAGTACTGATGGCAGAGCGCACGCTTGTGCGCGAATCAGCCAGCAGTTTGACGTTGTAATCGGATGCAATCTTGAGCGCAGCCAGCGCCAGATCGGCCTGCGGCCCGACCTTGCTGCTGATGGCCGTCTGCGCATCGCCGTAGTTGCCGTCCTTGGAGAGCTTGATGATCTCCGGCACCAGGGTGAAATACTTGTCGACCTCGTCACGCGCTTTTTTGATGTTGCCTTCGTCGGTCGGATCGCTCACATACTGCTTGAGATAGGTATCGAACTGCTTGCCGATCTCGCCATGCAGGTTGTTGAGGCTGGCCTCGGTCTTGTCCTTTTCGGCCATGTCACTTTGCAGCAGGTGCTGGTAGACGCTCATGCGCGATTGCATGAACTGCTGCTGCACCAGCGCCAGCGACTGCACCGAGGGCACGGTGTCATCCAGCATCTCGGTCGAATCGCTGCGTATGCGTGCCAGCATGATGCCGGACACCAGGGCCAGCACGATTACCGCCCCGACACCCAGGCCGCAAAGTGCATACAAACGAGTAGAGATTTTCACTGTGCTATTCTCTGTTTTTATTTATCAGCAAATGCTACTTCAGTCGGTGCGCCCAAGCGCCCTCGTGAGGCTTCAGCGTTGTATTTGCGCTACCAGCGGCACAAAACGGTGACTGCCACGATTGAATTCGTAGAGCGCACCTTCCTGAATGTCAAAGTACCAGCCGATCAACGAAAGCGTACCGGCTTCGACACGTTCGACGATGAAGGGGAAGCTCATCAGGTTGTCGAGCGAGACAATGATGGATGCCATTTCACAAGCGCGCAGTTGCTGCGCCGGCGTCTTGTGTGCCAGCTCGCTCAGCACTTGTTCGCGCGCCGGCAGCGCAATCTGCACCCATTTGCCAACAAAATTGGCCTCGGTCTTGGCGGTATAGCCGCGCATCAGGCCGCCGATGCCACCGCAACCGGAGTGACCGAGAATGATGATCTGCCGTACTTCGAGATCGCACACGGCGTATTCAATGGCTGCCGATACACCATGGTAAGTACCGTCGCGCTCGTAGGGCGGCACGAGGTTGGCCACGTTGCGCAGCACGAACAGATCGCCCGGATCACAATCGGTGAGCAGGGCCGGATCGACACGCGAATCCGAACAGCCGATCACCAGCGAGCTCGGATTCTGCCCGGTCTTGAGGCTGTCGAACAAGGAATGATGTTCGCCGAAATACTTGTGCTGGAAGCGACGGAAACCGCCGATGAACTTTTCGATATCCTGCAATTGCATCCCCGAGATGGCCTTTATGGCGTGGCGGCTGCCAACCAGTGATTCTACCGCGAATGACGCCGCAGCGACGATCCCGCACTCGCGCTCCGCGACTGTCGGCAAATCGTTCTAATTGAACTATTTTCAACACACAAATATCTGAGACTGGAAAAGCATGGCACGCGACCGATTTTTACCCCTGCTGCGCGAGCTGGCGCGCTGTTATCAGGCTTTCGAGCTGTGTTCGAGCCGGCACCTGCGCACGCTGGGGCTCACGCCAGCCCAGTTCGACATCATTGCCACGCTGGGTAATACGCCGGGCATGAGCTGCGGCGAGCTGGGAGACAAAACGCTGATTACCAAGGGCACGTTGACCGGCGTGATCGACCGTCTGGCATCGCGCGGGCTGCTGGAGCGCGAAGTCAGCCCGGTGGACCGGCGCAGCGTCATCGTCAAGCTCACGACGGCCGGCCACGCCTTGTTCGACGAGATATTCCCGGCCCACCTGGCGCATCTGCGCCGGTTTTTTGCACTACTGAACGACGACGACATGGCGCAGATGCAGTCGCAGTTCCTGAAACTGCGCCAGACCTTCGAGCAGGACCCGGACAAGCAATAAGATTCATATTTTTTGAACGTATTCTGCGGATTATTTCGCTATCAGGCAGAAAAGCCCGCTTTTATCATTACGGCAAGCATTCAGTCTGACTGAACAGCGACAACAAAAACTGGAGCGATTCATGAAGCGCTACTCCCTGATCCAGATCAGCCTGCACTGGTTGATCGCACTGTTGATCTTCGCCGCCTTCGGCTTGATCTGGTATTACGGCGACATGCAGATCACCTCGCCCGCCACCTTCAAGGCCAAGGCCGCCGGCATTGCCTGGCACAAGTGGGCCGGCATGTCGGTGTTGATCCTGTTTTTGCTGCGCCTTGTGGTACGCGTCAAGCAGGGCTCACCGGCACCGCTGGCGGGCCAGCCCAAGCTGCAGCTGCTACTGGCAGCCGGCGCGCATCACTTGCTGTATCTGTTGATGGCCATCGTGCCGCTGATGGGCTGGCTGATGAGCTCGGCCAAAGGCTACCCGGTCAAGCTGTTCAATCTGGTGCAACTGCCTGATCTGGTTGCCAAGAGCGACACCCTGGCCGAGCAACTGGAAGGGGCGCACGTATTCCTTGCCTACACGCTGCTGGTCATCGTTGGCCTGCATGCAGCGGCGGCACTGAAGCATCATTTCATTGATCGAGACGCCACCCTGCTGCGCATGCTGCCGGGCGGCAACAAAGGAGAAAACCAGGCATGAAAACCCTGATTACCCTGGCTGTCGCCAGCTTGCTCACCCTGCCGGCCTACGCAGCACAAACGCTGAACACAGGTAAAAGCAGCCTGACCTTCAACTTCAAGCAGATGGGCGTGCCGACCGATGGCCGCTTCAAGGCCTTTGGCGCCAATGTCGCCTTCGACGCCGCCAAGCCGGAAGCCACCAAGGCCGAGTTCACCGTCGATCTGGCCAGCGTGGACGTAGGCAGCAGCGACGGCAACAACGCCGCCAAGGGCAAGGCCTTCTTCAACACCATCGCCGGCCCGGCCAAGGCCACCTTCGTGGCCAAGTCGGTGAAGGCGCTGGGCGGCGGCAAGTTCGAAGCGCGCGGCCCGCTGACCATCAAGGGCATCACCAAGGACATCGTGTCGCAATTCACCGCCAAGACGGCTGGTGATGAAACCACGCTGGAAGGCAGCTTCCCGGTACTGCGCCTGCAATACAAGGTGGGCGATGGCGACTGGGACGATACCGAAGCACTGGCCGATGCGGTCACCGTGAAATACAAGTTCGTACTGAACGGCAAATAAGCCGTATTAACTTCCTCACTCGGAGCACACCATGAAAAAACTGCTTGCTGCTGCACTGCTGGGCGCCTTTGTTACCGCTGCCCAAGCCGCCCCGGTCACCTACGCGATCGATGGCTCGCACACCTATTCGAGCTTTGCCATCAACCACTTCGGTTTCTCGACCGTGGTTGGCCGCTTCGACAAGACCAGCGGCACCGTGACCCTGGATGCCGAAAAGAAGACCGGCGCAGCCGACATCACCATCGACGCTGCCAGCCTGAACAGCGGCTGGCCGGCACGCGACAAGCACGTAAAGAGCGCCGACTTCCTCGACGTGGAGAAATTCCCGTCCATCACCTTCAAGTCGGACAAGTTCACTTTTGACGGCGACAAGCTGAGCAAGGTCGACGGCAACCTGACCATCCACGGCGTGACCAAGCCGGTGACCCTGACCGTGGGCACCTTCAAGTGCGTGGACAGCCACCCGATGATGAAGAAACCGTGGTGCGGCGCAGATGCCACCGCCACCATCAAGCGCAGCGACTTCGGCGTATCGGCCTATGTGCCGAACGTCGGCGACGAGCTGAAGCTGACCATCGAAATCGAAGCCGGCAAGCAATAACCGCCACCAGCAAAGCCCTGCTGGCTGCGCTCGCTGGCCGTACGGTTTTGTGCTGTCTGCGTTTCGCGCGCCTTGCCAGCACCGTTGCACTGGGCTTTGCTAGCGGCTTGACGCCCTTTGAATGAAGAAAAAACCCGCTTGCTAGCGGGTTTTTTCTTATCATGGCTGCGTGCGACACCCCATCCGGCCCAAGCCCATCACCCGGCAGTTGATCGCCGCGCTCCGCAGGCGCTGGCAGCGCTTTGCCGCTACTTTCTCTAACCACATCAGCTTCGTCCCCGCGCATTATCAAGCACGCCCCTGCCAGGGCCGTGCATGGCGGCGTGCCTTTCCCGTCGCCGGCAAGCAGCACATCCGTCGCTTTTTGCAGCTGTTCACCGATGCTTTTGGTTTCCCTCAAAGCAGCGTACTGCGCTTCCGGCCAGACGACCCGGTGATGGAGGTCTATCGCGCGCTGTATCCGCGCAACGGAATGGATGCGATGGAGCTGGAACACTGGGCGCTGTCCCTGCAACGGCATTACGCGCTGGGCGCACAGGCAATCTGGCGTGACAACCTCACCCTTGGCGAGCTATTTGCCATGACGGAACGACAACAATGATCGCCCCCGAACCCTATCGCAGTGCCTATCTGGCCGTGGTGCACCAGGCCATCCTCACTTCGCGCTGGCTGGCCTTTCGCAACCAGCGCCTGCCGCAACGCCTGTTTGCGCGGCAGCACATCGCTCACATTGCCGCACTGCAGGATGCAATCCATGTCATCGTCGAACTGCTTAACCAATGGGAGCGCTGCGACGAACCCGCACTGCGCCGCAATCATCTCGCGGCCTATGACAGCCGCTGGGTGGGCAAGCATGCCGACGCGGTCAGCCTGATGGCGCTGCTGGAATCCCGCCTGAACACCCCCGCAACGGAAGCACCTGCCGCATGAGCACCTTCAGCCTGCCCGAGCCCCCCGCCACGCTGCCACCGCACTACCTGCCGGCACTGGAACACGCCATCGCCCACATCGACGCTACGTTCGACCCGCTGGCCATTGTCGTTTCCGGTTCCATCCTGCGCGGCAATCCCGACCCCGGCAGCGATTTCGATATCCATGTGCTGTGGTCACTCCCGCAGCGCCGCCGCATCCAGTTGCGCTTTGACGGCGTGCCGGCCGAGATTTTCCTCAACCCGCCAGCCTGGCTGGCGCGCTACCTGCAGGATGAGGCACAACAAGGCCGCCCGCTCACGGCGGACATGCTGGCCAGCGGCTGGCTGATCCGCGATCGGGATGGCCAGATGCAGACCTTTATCGAGATGGCGCGCCACCAGCTGGCCGCCGGCTGGCAAGTCTCTGCCGACACGCTGCAGCGCATGCGCTATGAGGCTGCGCTGCTGTTTGAAGATGCCGCCGAAGTTTTCGTCCGCGAGCCGTACACCGCACGCCTGCTGCAAGCCAGCGCCATCGAGGCCGGGCTACGTTGCTGGTTTGCCGGCCAGCAGCGCTTTCTGCCCCGCCCCAAGCAACGCCTGGCAATGCTGGCCGATGCGGCGCCTAAACTGCACGCGTTGCTGATTGAAGCCATGCAGGCATCCACCGACCATGCCCCGGCAGCTACACTGGCCTTGGCACGTGCGCTGATCGGCGCGGAAGGCTTTTTCTGCTGGGATAGCGGCGACCAGCCCTGATACACCGATCTACCCCGCCAGCCACGCATTGATGGTCTCATCCTGCACCAGCCGGTCCAGCCACCAGCGCAGTGCCTTGCCGGTGCCGCTGGTGCGCCAGGCGGCATGCATGCGCGGTTCGGGGCGGGCTTCCTGGATGACTTTCTCGACCAGCCGGCCATCGGCCAGATACGGCGCGGCGGCCGAGCGCAGCAGATAGCCGCAGCCCAGCCCGGCGATCTGGGCCGAGAGTTTGGCAGCCGCATCCGGTACGGTCAGCGTGGGCTGGCCGGCAAGGATGCCGACCGTGCGCGGCAACAGGGTGCGAGCGGAATCGGCAATCGCCACCACACGGTGTTCGCGGATCAGGCTGGCCGGCAGCGGCTCGGGCTGGCTGGCCAGTGGGTGGTGCGGCGCCACGGCAAAGACAAAGTTCATTTCACCGAATACGTGCGTGGCATAGCCACCGCCGGCCGGCGCCTCGTTGGCGGCGCCGATGACCAGATCGGCGCGGTTGTCGGCCAGTGCATCCCAAGCGCCGGCCAATGCCTCGCGCGACAGGCGGATGCGCGTGCCCGATTCCAGCGTATCGAACTCGGCCAGCATGGGCCAGAGCAACTCGACCGGCAGCAACACATCCAGCGCGATGCGCAGCTCGGTTTCCCAACCGGTGGCCACGCGCTTGACGCGACATTCGATGTCGTTGGCAGCGCGCAGCAGCAGGCGGCCATCTTCCAGCAGCGCCTGCCCTGCCTCGGTCAGCCGGGCGCGGTGCCCGCTGCGGTCGAACAACTGCACACCCAGATCGTCTTCCAGCTTCTTGATGGTGTAGGTCACCGCCGACGGCACGCGGTAGGTCTCTTCTGCCGCTGCGGCAAAGCTGCCCTTGCGGGCAATCGCGTCGATGATTTGCAGGGCTTCCAGGCTCAGGCGCAGCATGCGACTACCTCATCAATAATTTTGAATGAATATGTCTGAATTCTCCGCTATCAGCAGCATGAACCCAAGAATAATATGACTCCATCGCATCAATATTTTGCAAGGAGGCTCAAATGATCGTGCAACGCAAAGCCCATGAACGTGGTCACGCCAACCATGGCTGGCTGGACTCCTGGCACAGTTTCTCGTTTGCCGGGTATTACGACCCGGCGCACGTGCACTTCGGCCCGCTGCGGGTGATCAATGACGACCGTATCGCCCCTGGCATGGGTTTTGGTACCCACCCGCACCGCGATATGGAAATCATCACCTACATGCTGGCGGGCGAACTGGCGCACAAGGACAGCATGGGCAATGGTTCGGTGATCAAGACCGGCAGCGTGCAGCAGATGAGCGCAGGCACGGGCGTGCAGCACTCGGAATACAACGCGTCGAACACCACAGAAGCGCATTTGCTGCAGATCTGGATCATTCCGAACAAGGAAGGCGTCACGCCGTCCTATGCCGAGACCCAGTTCACCGCCGCCGACAAGCGCGGCCAGCTGCGGCTGATCGTGTCGGAAGACGGCCGCGAAGGCTCGATCCAGATCCACCAGAATGCGCGCATCCATGCCGGGCTGTTCGACGGTGACGAAGCCCAGCAGTGGGACGTCCCGGCCGGCCGGCGCGTGTATGTGCACCTGGCCAAGGGCAGGCTGCAGGTGAACGGGCTGGCGCTGTCGGCCGGTGACGCGCTGATGCTGACCGACGAAACCCGGCTCAGCCTGGACAACGGCCACGATGCCGATGTGCTGGTGTTTGAGCTGGATTGATGATCCTGTGCTTGCCCGCTAGAAAACCGGCCGCTGATGCTGCCGGTTTTTCATTCACGGCGGAACGGCGCATCCACCCAGTCTCGCTTGTCCCAGAACTGCTGCGGGTGGCGCGGGCGCGCCGCATTGTGGTCGGTCAGCGGATAGGCTGGCCAGCGCAGCAACGGCGCATCAGGACGGCCCTGGCGTTTTTTCAGGGCGGCCAGCGCCAGCCAGCTGGTGAGTAATGCAGCAACAACGGTATAGAAACGGATCACGGCAGCACCTCGTGGATGTAGTTTTGTCCGCAGCGCATTTTATCAACACGCCACACAACTACATTTAGCAAGAGCCATGCCCGGCAACGAATAGAAATAAATCAATTAAAAACAGAAAGTTAAAAACAAACCGCACTTTCTGAATCTGTTCGAACACGTACCAAAATGGCGCATGAACCGCCAAAAAACTACAAACTGGTGCGATAACCCTACAGCGGGCTAGAGCGTCTTCACCACCCACTTCAAGCCGTCATCTTCCGGGTGTGGCTGGATGGCGAAGCCCAGGTGGCGCATGAAGGCCAGCATGGTCTTGTTGCTGGTCAGCACTTCGCCCTCAACCGCGCTCAAGCCCTTGTCTCGCGCGGCGTTGAACAGCGCCTCCATCAGCTTTACCCCCAGCCCCTTGCCCTGCCACTGGTCGTTGATGACGATGGCGAATTCGCAACTGGTGTAATCCGGGTTCACCACGAAGCGCGCCACAGCAACGATCATTTCACCCTGCGCCCCCTCTACGCTGGCCACCAGCGCCATTTCGCGCGCGTAATCAAGCTGAGTGAAGCGCGCCAGCATCACCTGCGGCAAGGACTTCAGCGTGCTCATATAGCGGTTGTAGCGCGTCTCGTCCGACAGGTTGGCGACGAAGCTGTTGATCAGCTGCGCGTCCTCGGGGCGGATGGGGCGAATGGTCAGCGGCATGCCATTCTTGAGTTGCGTGACCTGCGCCAGATGCGACGGATACGGGTGGATGGCCATATGGCCGTAACGGCGGCGGTTCTCGGGCGGTGGTGCGACAATCACGCGCGCATCGACGGCAACTACGCCGCGCTCATCGGCAATCAGCGGGTTGATGTCGAGCTGCTGGATATGCGGCAGCTCGCACACCATTTCCGAGACGCGCAGCAGCACGGCCTTGACGGCATCCAGGTCGACTGCCGGCTGGTTGCGGAAGGTAGCCAGCATCTTCTTGACCTTGGTACGGCGTATCAGGTGATCGGCCAGCACTTCGTTCAGTGGCGGCAGCGCCACGGCCACGTCGTTGAATACTTCAACCGCAATACCACCGGAACCGAAGCTGATCGCCGGGCCAAAAGCACGGTCGGATGCGACGCCCACCATCAGCTCGCGGCCAAACTTGCGGCCGTGCATGGGCTGCACGGTCAAGCCGTGCAGCTTGTCGCCAAAGCGCTCCCGCGCGCGCGCCAGCATCTTGTTGGCTTCCGACGCCACCTGCACCAGGCTGGTCAGGTTGAGCGCCACGCCATCGACATCGGTCTTGTGCGCCAGCCCGTCGACATCGACCTTGAGCACCACCGGCAAGCCCATGCCCATGGCCGCGTTTACGGCATCATCGGCACTCTGCGCGCGCATGGTGAGCGTGACCGGAATATGGAAGGAGCGCAGCAGCGCCTTGGATTCGATTTCATCCAGCACGCTGCGCCCTTCGGCCAGTGCGCCGTCGATGATGGTCATGGCGGTTTCAAGATCAGGCGCCTCCCACTCGCCCAGCGGGCCCGGCGTCTGCAGCAGCAGCTGCTGGTTGTATTGCCAGGCCGCCAGCGAATAGAACACCTCCACCGCCTGCTCGGGCGCGTGGAAGTAGGCACAGTTGTGCTTGCCCAGCAGCTTGCGGCTGGCATCGACCTTCTTGCCGCCGATCCACGCCAGCAGCAGCGGTTTGTCGCTGCGCTTGCGCAAGGCAATCATCGCCTCGGCCGTGGCCATATGATCGGTGCCGGCTTGCGGGGTGAACACCACCAGCACGCCATCGACATTCGGATCATCCAGCACGGCTTCGGTCGTGGCATGAAAGCGCTCGGGCGGAGCATTGCCCAGGATGTCGATCGGGTTGGTGTGGCTCGATTGCGCCGGCAGCAGCAAATCGAGCTTGGCCGTGGTTTCGGCCGACAGTTGCGGCAGCTCGACATGCAGATCGCGCGCGCGATCCACTGCCATCAGTCCGGCACCAATGCCGTTGGTGATGATGGCAAGGCGGCGGCCACGGGTCTTGTACGAACCGCCCAGCACGCGCGCAGCGGTAAACAGCTGGTTGATCGAGCGCAGCCGCAGCACACCGGCACGGCGCAAGGCGCTGTCGAATACATCATCACGGCCGATCAGCCGCTCGGAGTGCGTGCGCGCCAGCTTCACCGGCTCGTCATAGCGGCCGACCTTGAGCACCATCACCGGCTTGGAGCGTGCCGCTGCCCGCAGTGCGGACATCAGGATGCGCGCATCGTGGACGTCTTCGATATACAGCAGGATGCTGTGCGTTTTCGGATCGGCCACCAGATAGTCGAGCGTTTCGCCCACATCGACATCCGCCGCACTACCCAGCGATACCACACTGGAAAAGCCGATATCGTGCGATTCCGCCCAGTCCAGAATGGCCGACGTCACCGACGACGATTGCGACAGCAGCGCCATGCTGCCGGGCTTGATCTTGCCCTGGTAATTGCCGGTGGCCAGCTTGCTGGCCGGCCGCGCCATGCCGAATACGGTGGGGCCGAGGATGCGGATATTGTATTGCCGGGCGCGGGCACGAATGCGATCGAGCAGGCGGCGCGATTTGGCATCGGTACCGACAAAGTCGAGCGACATGATGACCACCGCCTGAATGCCGGCCTTGCCGCAATCATCGATCAGGCCGGGCAGCGTTCTGGATGGCGTGGTGATGACCGCCAGATCGACCGGCTGCTTGATCTTGCGCACATCCTTGAAGGCGGGGATGCCCAGCACGGTGACGCGATTGAGGTTGACCGGAAACAGCTTGCCGCCCGGAAAGCCCGCCTCGACCAGATTGGCAAACACCGTAGTGCCGACCGCACCGGGGGTCTCCGACGCACCAATCACCGCCACGCTGCTGGGGTCGAACAAAGGTGTCAGGTAGTGTTGTTTCATCCGGCAGCCCGACGGAAAGACGTGATGTTCTTATTGTAAGTTACCAACGTGATGGTTTGGCTTGTGCAGTGCGGTATTTTTTCGCGGGTTTGCAACTGGCACAATCTGGCCTTTTTGGAGGGCTGCCATGCGCTACCTCGTCATCGTCACCCTGATCTGGGCACTGTCGTTCAGCCTGATCGGCGAATATCTGGCCGGCCGGGTCGACAGCGATTTTGCGGTGCTCACCCGCGTGCTGATTGCCGGCGCGGTCTTTCTGCCCTTTACCCGTTGGCGTGGCCTGCCCTGGCAGCGCATCGCCGGCACCATGGCAGCCGGGGCGCTGCAGTTCGGCATTACCTATCTGCTGCTCTACCGCGCCTTCCACCACCTGACGGTGGCCGAGGTGCTGCTGTTCACCATCTTCACGCCGATTTTCATCACGCTGCTGGACGACGCGTTTGCGCGCCGCTTCAACGCACTGGCCAGTGTTGCAGCGCTGCTGGCCATCGCAGGTTCGCTGGTGATCCGTTACAACGGCATCGCCGGCGATTTCCTCAACGGTTTCTTGCTGTTGCAACTGGCCAATTTCTCGTTCGCACTGGGCCAGGTGGGCTACAAGCATCTGGTACAGCGTTACCCCACTGCGCAGCCCGCTACCGCCAGTTTTGGCTGGTTCTTTGCCGGCGCCTTGCTGATTGCGCTGCCATCCTTCCTGCTGTTCGGCAATCCGGCCAAGCTGCCCGCCACCACACTGCAATGGAGCGTGCTGGCCTATATGGGTCTTGCCTCTTCGGCGCTGGGCTTTTACTGGTGGAACAAGGGCGCCACGCTGCTCGATGCCGGCACGCTGGGCGCCATGAACAATATGCACATCCCCACCGGCATCGCGCTCAACATGCTGATCTGGCAGCACCATGCCGACGTGCCGCGCCTGTTGCTGGGTGGCGGGCTGATGCTGCTGGCGGTGTGGCTGAACCAGCGCTGGCAACGCCAACATAAGGGGCGCTGATGCGCCTACCGATTGGCGGCGATGGCAAGCCACACGCCAGCAGACTGTTTGCTTTATAATCGCCGCCGTTTGAAACCCGTTTCCCCGATCAGGATATTCCATGGACATCAGCAAGATCCCCGCCGGCAAGGACCTGCCGAACGACTTCAACGTCATCATCGAAATCCCGGCCAATGCTGCGCCGATCAAGTATGAATTCGACAAGGAAGCGGGCTGCATCATCGTCGACCGCTTCGTCGGCACCTCGATGTCGTACCCGATGAACTACGGCTTCGTGCCGCACACCCTGTCGCTGGATGGTGATCCGACCGACGTGCTGGTCTACACCCCGTTCCCGCTGCAACCGAGCATGGTCATCAAGTGCCGCGCGCTGGGCGTGCTGAACATGGAAGATGAATCGGGTGTCGATGCCAAGGTCATCGCCGTGCCGGTGGAAAAGGTCTGTGCCATGTACGCGCACATCCAGAAGCTGGAAGACCTGCCGGAACTGCTGCTGGCCCAGATCAAGCATTACTTCGAGCACTACAAGGATCTGGAGAAGGGCAAGTGGGTCAAGGTGACCGGCTGGGCCGACAAGGCTGCCGCACAGGCCGAGATCGTGGCCAGCTTCGAGCGCGCCAAGCAGTAATCCGCCAGAACTTGCGCAAGCGCAACAAAGAAGCCGGCCCAGCGCCGGCTTTTTTGCGCCCCCGCGCTGTGAAAACGCCGAATGCAGCCGATACTGCTACTAGTCAGGACAGTTTGTAAGATGGCGGGTGGCAACCATGAGTTTGAAACTGAAAATACGCTGGGTGTTGATACTGGTCGCCACACTCAATATCGTGGCACTGACCCTGTTCAGCTATTTCGATGCACGCCGGGTGGCACTCAAGGATATCGACGACCGCCTGATCACGGCAGCGTCGAGCTACCGCTATATGGCCCCGCCCGGCTTTGCTGCGCCGCTGCTGCCGCGTGAGCAGGCCGACCTCAAGCAGATGCGGCAACTCTCCGAAGCGCTCACCCGCTACAGCAAGGATGCCGGCATACCGTACGTGTATGCCTTCGTGCTGCGCGACAACAAGCCCTATTACCTGCTGACCGCATTGTCCGACGAGGAAATGGCCAAGCCGGATGCCGACTACTACCTCAAGCCCTACGAGAACTATAACGACGGCTTGCGCGCAGCATTTGCCACCAAACAGCGGCAGTTTTTCGAATATGCCGACAGCTATGGCTCGTTCCGTTCGGTTTACCTGCCTGTTGCCGGCGCCAATGGCGAAGTCATTGTCGAAGTTGCGGATGCGAAGCTCGATGACGTCAAAGCCGCGCTCAATGCGCTGTTGCTGCGCGCATGCGGCCTAGGGGCGCTACTGCTGCTGATCGCCACTGCAGCATCGTTCTGGCTATCCAATCTGGTGGCGCGGCCGCTGGAGCAACTGCTGGGCGCGGTACAGAAACTGAGCAGCGGCGAGGCAGACCTGACCGTACGCCTGCCTGCCAACGAAACCGATGAAACCGGCCGTATCGCAGGCGCGTTCAACCAGTTCATCACTGAGCTGCAGCGCCTGCTGCGCGTGGTCAACGAGCAGGCCGCCCAGCTCGCCGGCGGCGTGAGCAATCTGGGCAGCATCACCGCACAGCTGGCCGATGAATCCCGTGCACAGACCGACCTGGCAGCCAGCTCGGCTGCGACGATAGAGCAGGTGACCGTCAGCATTGCCAGCATCGCCGAGCACGCCCATCAGGTGGAAAGCACGGTGGGCGATGCCGATGCCGGGGCACGCGCCAGCAGCAATGCCGTGCGCGACATGGACGACGCCAACCAGCAGATGGCCGGCACCATGCAAGAGCTGGCCGAAGCCATGAATAGTCTGGCCGATGAATCACGCCAGATTACCGGCATTCTCACCTCCATCAAGGAAATTGCTGGCCAGACCAATCTGCTGGCGCTCAATGCCGCGATTGAAGCGGCCAGAGCGGGCGAACAGGGGCGCGGCTTTGCCGTGGTGGCCGATGAAGTACGCAAGCTGGCGGAGCGCACCGCCCATGCCACGGTGGAAATCGAGGCCTTGCTTGGCAAGATCAGCCACGGCACCGATGCCGCGATCCATCGCATGGGTTCGGCCAGCAAGACCGTAGCGCAGAATGGCGAGCTGGTGGGCGAAGCGCTGACGCGCTTCACGGCCACGCAAGCGCAGATGGGTAGCGCAGCCCGTCAGGTGCGCGAGATTTCCGCCGCAACCGCCGAGCAGCGCACCGCCACCGAGCAAATTGCGCAGGTGGCCGAACACATCAATCGCCAGGCAAGCCAGGCCGATGCAGCACTGGCACGGGCACGCAGCGCGCTGGACGATCTCGACCGTCTGGGCGGCACCTTGCGCGATGTGGTGCGCCGCTTCCGACTCTAGCGGTCGGCCCGCAAAAAGCGCACCACAAACAGACGCGCCACACCACAACGCACCATTTCGATACACAGCAATACCGCGCGCACGTACAAAAGCACAGAAATGGTGCGCAAAACAACCCGGACCACGCCAAGAAAAAGACTAAAAACTAGATAAATCAGCCAATTAACAACACCGGCATACAGATTGCTTTTTGGTGCACCTTTGCTCTGCAGCCGCCATGCAAGGCGCCATAACTGCACAGCACCTCTTGCAACAGGCACCAAACTGGAGTCCGCCATGCCGCAGTCCTTTACCAGCAGCGACGTTTTATTCGTCCTGCTCGGCGCCATCATGATCCTGGCCATGCACGCCGGCTTCGCTTTTCTTGAGCTGGGCACCGTGCGCAAGAAGAACCAGGTCAACGCGCTGGTGAAAATCCTCACCGACTTTGCCGTCTCCACCATTGCCTATTTCTTCATTGGCTACGGCGTGGCCTATGGCGTGCACTTCTTTGCACCGGCCAGCGTGCTGGCGGCCCAGCATGGCTACGGGCTGGTGAAGTTCTTCTTTCTACTGACCTTTGCCGCCGCCATTCCGGCCATCATTTCCGGCGGCATTGCCGAACGCGCAAAGTTTCACCCGCAGTCGGCCGCCACCTTTGCGCTGGTTGGTCTCGTCTACCCTTTCTTTGAAGGCATGATGTGGAACAACAATTACGGGGTGCAGACCGGCTTTCAGCACCTGTTTGGTGCACAGTTCCATGACTTTGCCGGCTCGGTGGTCGTACATGCGGTCGGGGGCTGGATTGCGCTGGCAGCTGTGCTGCTGCTGGGCGCGCGCCACGGTCGCTACCGCAAGGATGGCGGCATTTCGGCCCACCCGCCGTCGAACATTCCGTTCCTGGCGCTGGGCGCCTGGATACTGATCGTCGGCTGGTTCGGCTTCAATGTGATGAGCGCGCAAAAGGTCGAGGGCATTTCCGGCCTGGTCGCCATCAATTCGCTGATGGCCATGGTGGGCGGCACGCTCACCGCCATGTGGCTGGGCAAGAACGACCCCGGTTTCATCCACAACGGCCCGCTGGCTGGTCTGGTGGCCGTCTGTGCCGGCTCGGACATCATGCACCCGCTGGGCAGCCTGATCGTCGGCGGCATTGCCGGTGCGGGCTTTGTCTGGCTGTTCACCATCACGCAAAACCGCTGGAAGATCGACGACGTGCTGGGTGTATGGCCGCTGCACGGCCTGTGCGGCGCGTGGGGTGGCATTGCCGCCGGCATCTTCGGCCAGACCGCGCTGGGCGGCACCGGTGGCGTGAGCTTCTGGGCGCAGCTTGCCGGCACCGTGCTTGGCATCGTCATCGCCTTTGCCGGTGGCTGGATCGTCTATGGCGTTCTGAAGAAAACCGTCGGCATCCGCCTGGATGAGGAAGAGGAATTCAATGGCGCCGACCTGTCGATTCACCGGATTTCCGCCACGCCAGAGCGCGAAACCAACTGGTGATCCTGCCCGTGCAATACGCATCGGCAACCGTGTATCGACCGCCTGTCAGTTCGCCTTACAGCAGTTGACCCAGATCAAGCCGGCCGAGAGGTCGGCTTGTATTGTGTAAGGAGGGGCAATGCAGCAGGCGGAGGAAAGATGGAGCAGCAACAGCAAGCGCTGCTGATCAGTGCGCTGACCGACGCAGCCAATGCCATCCTGATTACCGATATTGCCGGACGCATCGTCTGGGTGAACCGTGCCTTCTGCGCGCTGAGCGGCTATGCCGAGCGCGAGCTGCTGGGGCAAACACCGGGCATTCTGCGCTCGGGCGAGCAGACCGCTCACTTCTACCAGACGCTGTGGCAAACCATACTGGGCGGGCAGCCCTGGCAGGGGGAGCTGATCGAGCGGGCCAAGGATGGTCACCACTACAGCGTCCATCAGATCATCACGCCGCTGCTTGATGAGTCCGGCACCATCAGCCATTTCATAGCCATACAGCACGATATGAGCGAGCAGCATGCCGAACAGTTGCGCATGCAGCAGCTCGCCTATCACGACAGCCTGACCGGACTGCCCAATCGCCGCCAGTTCCTTGGGCTGCTGAGCCGGGCCATCGATAATGCAGCCAGGCAACATACGGCGCTGGCCGTGATGTTCATCGACCTGGATGGTTTCAAGAACGTCAACGACACCCTCGGCCATGCCATAGGCGACGCACTGCTGATCGCGGTGGGCGAGCGCCTGTGCGGCGCGGTGCGCAAAACCGATCTGGTCGCCCGGCTGGGAGGTGACGAGTTCACGGTATTGGTCAGCCATTTCAGCGATGCATCGGCGGTCGATGTGGTGGCAAACCAGCTGGTCAGCGTGATCGACGAACCGTTCGCGCTGGAGCAACACATCGTGCAGACCCATGCCAGCATCGGCATCAGCCTGTATCCGCGCGATAGCGACAATGTCCATGATCTGCTGGCCAAGGCCGATGCGGCGATGTATCGCACCAAGGCGCGCGGTGGCCACGGATTCATGCATGCCAATGCCAACTGAAATACGGCCAACACGCACGTGGAGGGCACCATGAGCAACGGAATACCGCAAATCGAACCCGGACTGACCGGGCTGGATGGACACGAGGCAGCCCGCCGGCTGGCACGCGACGGGGCCAACGAACTGGCCGACTCGCGCTCGCGCGAGGGCTGGCGGCTGCTGCGCGAGGTGCTGGTCGAGCCGATGTTCCTGCTGCTGCTGGCCGCCGGCGGCATCTACCTGCTGCTGGGCGATGTACGCGAAGCAGTCATGCTGCTGGGTTTCGTGGTGCTGATCATCGTCATCACCATCCTGCAGCAATACCGCACCGCCAAGGTGCTGAGCAAGCTGCGGGACCTGTCCAGCCCGCGCGCGCTGGTATTGCGGGATGGCGCGGTAAGGCGCATACCCGGCCGCGAGCTGGTGGTGGGCGATACGGTCTTGCTGGCCGAGGGTGATCGTGTTCCCGCCGACGGCAAATTGCTGACCTGCAACGAACTGGCCATCGACGAATCGCTGCTCACCGGCGAATCGCGCCCGGTACGCAAACAACTCGGCCAGGCCGAGCGCGAACTGACCCATGCCTGGGCCGGCACGCTGGTGGTGCAGGGGCAAGGCTGGGCCAGCGTGACCGCCACCGGGGCGCGCAGCGAGCTGGGACGGATCGGCGCGCTGGTCGACGACATCAAGCCGCCATCGTCGCCGCTGCAGCAGGAAACGCAGCGGCTGGTGCAGCGCATCGCGCTGGTCGCACTGGTGCTCAGCCTGCTGGCGATCGCGCTCTATGGGCTGAGCCGCGGCAACTGGCTGGGCGCGCTGCTGGCCGGCATCACGCTGGCAATGAGCCTGCTGCCGCAGGAGCTGCCGGTCATCATGACGGTGCTGCTGGCCCTGGGCGCGCGCCGCATCGCCCGGCACGGTGTGCTGACACGCAGGCTGGATGCCATCGAATCCCTGGGCGAAACCACGGTGCTATGCGTGGACAAGACCGGCACGCTGACCCAGAACCGACTCTCGGTGCGCGCACTGGCCACCCCGGACACACTGGGCTGGGTCAATGCCGGTGACCCGCTGCCCGAGGAGCTCCACACCCTGCTCGAATACGGTGTGCTGGCCAGCGAAATCGCCCCCAGCGACCCGCTGGAACAGGCGTTTCACGCCTTTGCAGACTCGGCGCTGCCACAGGATCGCCGTCACGCCGACTGGGCGCTCGGCCCCGAATATGAACTCAGCCCTGCCCTGCCGGCGATGACACATTGCTGGCGTGCACCGGCGCAGGACGAACGCATACTCGCCTGCAAGGGCGCGCCCGAAGCAGTGATCGAACTGTGCCGGCTGCCGCCGGAACCGGCCGCTGCGGTCATGGCGCAAGTAGCCCGGCTGGCACAGGATGGCCTGCGGGTGCTGGCCGTGGCACGTGGCCGGCACGCCGATGGCGAATGGCCTGCCACGCAATACGGCTTTGACTACGAGTATCTCGGCCTGATCGGGCTGGCCGATCCGTTGCGGCCCGAGGTGCCCGACGCCGTTGCCGCCTGCCGGCAAGCCGGCATCCGCGTGGTGATGATCACCGGCGACAACCCCGGTACGGCAGCGGCAATTGCGCGGCAGGCTGGCATCCCGGCCGGGCATATCGTGACAGGCAGCATGCTGGCCGGGCTGGACGATGCCGCCTTGCGGGCCGAAGCCGCCCGCGCCTGCGTGTTCGCACGCATCCAGCCACAGCAGAAATTGCGGCTGATCGATGCCCTGAAAACCAACGGCGAAGTCGTCGCCATGACCGGTGACGGCGTCAACGATGCACCGGCACTGCGTGCAGCCCACATCGGCATTGCCATGGGCCAGCGCGGCACCGATGTCGCGCGCGAGGCGGCCACGCTGGTGTTGCTGGAAGACAATTTCAGCGCCATCGTCACCGCCATGCAACTGGGTAGACGCATCTATGCCAACCTGCAACGGGCGGTGATTTACACCATTGCCATTCACCTGCCCATCATCGGGCTGGCGCTGACGCCCCTGCTGTTCGGCATGCCCCTGCTGCTGGCGCCGATACACGTGATGTTTCTGGAGTTGGTCATCGACCCGGCCTGCTCGCTGGTGTTCGAAGCCGAACCCAGCGCGGCCGACCTGATGCAACGGCCACCCCGGCGCCAGACCAGCGCGCTGCTGGATGTCCATGCGCTCTGGAGCAGCTTGCGGCAGGGGCTGGCGCTGCTGCTGGTGACCGTCGGGGTCTACGCCTGGACACTGCAGGGCATGGGCAGTATCGAACAGGCGCGCGCCGCCGGCTTTGCCACCCTGGTGCTCGGCAATCTGGGGCTGCTTTTTGCCACGCGGCCGCTCGGCCGGCCCACGCGTACCTTGCTATGGGTATCGGCCATCACGCTGACTGCGCTGGGGCTGGCCGTGCTGTGGCCACGCCTGGCGCAAATGTTCCAGATGGCGCAGCCGTCGGCACAGCACTGGCTGTGGATCGGCATTGCCACCCTGCTCGGCCTGCTGGCCGCGCGCTGGCTGGGCCGCAGCAATCAGCCCGCCGAAGTGGCGGGCTGATTGGGTTGTCGTTGCGCCCTCGTCAGGGCGAGATGATGACCTTGAGGGTGTGGTTTGCCGCCGCAGCACCAAAGGTCTGGTAGGCATTCATGATGTCGGCCAGCGCAAAATGATGCGTGATCAGCTGGCCCGGCTGCAGCGTACCCGCCACCACCGTCTTGAGCAGCATGGGGGTGGTCACGGTATCGACCAGCCGGGTACGCAACGTGATGTTGTGCGACCACAACCGCTCCAGATGGAAATCCACCTTCACGCCATGCACACCCAGCACCGCCACGGTGCCACCGGCGCCGATCAGGTCCTCGCACAACGTAAAGGTCGCGGGCACGCCGACGGCCTCGATCGCGGTATCGACGCCACGGCCGCCGGTCAGGGCTCGCGCGCCGGCTACGACATCATCCCGCCCGCTGTTGAGCACGTGGGTGGCGCCGAACTGCCGGGCTACTTCCAGCCGGTGATCATCGAGGTCGATCATGATGATCTGCGCCGGCGCATAGAATTGCGCCGTCAACAGCGCAGCCAGCCCCACCGGGCCGGCACCGACGATGGCTACCGTGCTGCCCGGCTGCACCTGGCCATTGAGCACGCCGCATTCATAGCCGGTGGGCAGGATGTCGGACAGCATCACCAGCGCTTCTTCATCCACACCCGGTGGCAGGTGGTGCAGGCTGCCATCAGCGTGCGGAATGCGCACCTTTTCCGCCTGGGTACCGTCGATGCGATGGCCCAGTATCCAGCCACCCGTAGTGCAGTGCGAGTACATGCCGCGTTTGCAGTAATCACATTTGCCGCAGGCGGTAATGCAGGAAATCAGCACGCGGTCCCCGGGCTTGAAATCGCTGACCGCGCTGCCGACGGCCTCGACCACACCCACGCCCTCGTGCCCGAGGATGCGTCCCGGCTCGCAGGTCGGCACATCACCCTTGAGAATGTGCAAGTCGGTGCCGCAGATGGTGGTCTTGACCAGCCGCACCACGGCATCGCCCGGGGCCTGGATGACCGGGTCGGGGCGATCCTGCAAAGCGATCCGGCCCGGCCCTTCGTATACGAGTGCTTTCATGGCATGACTCCTGATGCATATCAATCTTCAGTGTGGACCACGCGGCCCGGCACATCTTTGCCGCAGATCAAAAACCATGAAAAACCAATGAAAATCAAACGCTTGCATTTACTGAACAATGAAGCCCCCCAGGTAAGCACGAGGACGACAAATCAGTAAGCAAAATACACCGGGCTCACCGTGGCTGCGGCATGTGCCGCCGAGGCAAAACCGATACCGCCCTTAAATCAGCACCTTCCGTGCGCACCCCGCACGCAAACTTACCAAAAAAGACAGCAAAACATCATCAGACGTTCTCAAACACGTCATGCTGGGCGCATACAATCCCGCCCGTAACCTAGGGGCAAACGAATGCAAATCCCGGCAGGCATGTCCAACGTCGTTTACGTCAAGACCGATCGCGGTCAGCAGGAAATGCAACAACGCGGCAGTCTGTCGCCGCTGTTGCGCAGGCTGCTTATCGTGGTCGATGGCAACCGCACCGTACGCATGCTGTCCACCATGCTGGCCGGACAGGATGTGATGGCCCTGCTGCAGGCGCTGGAAGACCAGGGTTTCATCCTCAACCCCTCGGCGATTGCCGGCTTCAAGATGCTGGGCCAGCCCAGCCAGCCGGTGGCCAGCGCACCCATCGTTGCGCCACAGCCTGTGGCCGCGGTGGAAGAAGACGAGGCCGAACTCGACCCCGCACGCATCCACGACATCAAGGTGCTTATGCGCGACAGCACCACGCAGTTCCTCGGTCTGATGGGCAGCAACCTGGTGGCGGAAATCGAATCGGTACAAAACGCGGCCCGCCTCAAGACAGTGATGGCGCGCTGGAACATGGCACTGCGCGAATCGCGCACCGGCGCCCCCTATGCCGACCAATACCTGAAAGCGGTCAAGACGCTGATCCGGGTTTAATCGCGCGGCTGCGGCATGGGCCCAACAGGCCCGTGCGGCGGCAGCCCAGACAAGGCCATCCCCGCTATACTTGGCGCTCTGTTTACGGAGACCGTCCATGTTCAAGCGTTTTCGCTCCCTGATGCTGTCCTTGTGTGCGGCCAGCCTGCTTGCCCCGCTGCCGGCATTGGCGGCCAAACCCGTCACCAAGGTATCTGCCGAGGCTACACCGGCCGCGGTGTTGTGGCGCATCGACAAGCCCGGCGTGAAATCGTCGTGGCTGTTCGGCACCGCGCATGTATCTGACCCCAAGGTCACCACGCTGTCCAAGCCCATCCAGACCGCCTTTGACAACGCCGATCATGTCGCCACCGAAGTCCGGCTCGACTTCAACATGATGATGACACTGGCCAAGGCCATGCTGATGCCGGAAGACCAGAAGCTGGTCGACATCATCGGCGCAGACCGCTACAACAAGCTGCTGCCCGAACTGGAAGCACGCAGCTATCCCGAAGTGGCTGCCCGCCGCATGAAACCGTGGGCCGTGGCCATGCAATTGATGGTGCCGTTGCACAAGAGCGGCGAGCCGCCGCTGGACTTGCTGCTGGCCAAGATGTCTATCGAAGGTGAAAAGGACTATGTGGGCCTCGAAACCGTGGAAGAGCAGATCAGCGTGTTCGAGGACATGCCACGGGACAAGCAGCTGGTGCTGCTGGACAGCCTGATCAACCAGCAATCCAAGCTGGAAGGTTATTACAAGCAGCTGATCGGCCTGTATGTGAAGCGTGATCTGGACGGCATGGTCAAGTTTGCCGACAAGGATGAAGTCGATCTGCCAGCCGATGCCAAAGCCTATTTCGACGAGTGGAAAAACAAGACCATGTTGTCCGACCGCAATGTGCGCATGACCGAGCGCATGCAGCCGCTGCTGGAAAAGGGCAACAGCTTCATCGCCGTGGGTGCGCTGCATCTGCCGGGCAAGGATGGCCTGATTGCCAGCCTGCGCGCGCAGGGCTACACGCTAACCCCGATATTCGACAAAAAGAAATAAGCCGAATATGACAAGGGCCGGCTCTGCCGGCCCTTTTTCCTCGCCTGCTTCATCTGGAGTAACAACATGCAATACCGCCAGCTGCCCGGCACTGATCTGAACGTTTCCGCGCTGTGCTTGGGTACCATGACCTTTGGCGAGCAGAACAGCGAGGCCGACGCACATGCACAGCTCGACGCAGCCGTGGCAGGCGGCATCAATTTCGTCGATACCGCCGAGATGTACCCGGTGCCGGCCAATGGCAACACGCAGGGCCGTACCGAGGAATACGTGGGCAGCTGGCTGGAAAAGCAGCCGCGTGACCAGATCGTACTGGCCACCAAGGTGGCCGGGCCGAATCGCGGCATGGCATGGATACGTGGCGGCCCGCAGTTTACCGCTGCGCAGATCGAGCAGGCCTGCAACGATTCGCTGCGCCGGCTGCGCACCGATTACATCGACCTGTATCAGGTGCACTGGCCAGCCCGCGCCGTGCCCATGTTCGGCAACAGCCTGTATGACCCGGCCGACGAAAAGCCCGATACCCCATCCGTCCACGAACAGCTGGAAGCACTGACCCGGCTGGTGCAGGCCGGCAAGGTGCGCCATCTGGGCGTCTCCAACGAAACCGCCTGGGGCGTGGCCGAATGGGGTCGCGTGGCCGATGCACACGGGCTGCCGCGCGTGCGCAGCATCCAGAACGTCTACAACCTGATCAACCGCGCGTTTGAATCCGGTCTGGTGGAAGCCTGCCACCGCGAGCAGGTCGCCCTGCTGGTATACAGCCCACTGGCCTTCGGCCTGCTGAGCGGCAAATACATCACCGGCGATGACCGCGACGGGCGCATGACGCGCTTTCCGCAATTCGGCGTGCGCTACCGCAAGCCTTTCGTCGATGAAGCCGTGGCCGCCTACGCAGCGCTGGCGCGCGAGCATGGCCTGACACCCGCTCAACTGGCACTGGCCTTTGTGCGCAGCCGCTGGTTTGTTGCCACCACCATCATCGGCGCCACCACCATGGCGCAGCTGGCGGAAAACATCGGCAGTAGCGAGATCGTCATCAGCGCCGAGCTGGAAGCCGGTATCGAAAAATTGTACCGGCAGTACCAAAGCCCGGCACTATAAGGCAGACTGCTTTCATCCGCGGCCATGCTGCGTCATAGTGGGGGTAAGCTATTTACCCCCGCCCTTCTATCTGGATGAGAGCCCCATGAAAAAGACCCTGCTGGCCGCTGCCCTGCTGGCCACCGCCGCCTTCGCTAGCGCCAATTCGGCCTGTGACAAGCCCAAGAACGACTTCGACAATCTGTACTGTCTGGACAAGGTTTATCTGCAGGCCGACAAGGACCTCAACGAAGCCTATGGCAAGCTGGTGAAAGTGCTGGATGCCGACGGCAAGGCCGCGCTCAAGAAAGGCCAGTTGGCCTGGATCAGCAGCCGCAACAGCGAGTGCAGCTATAGCGATGCCAAGGGCTTTTACGTGAACCTGGAATGCGCCACCCGCACCACCACCGAGCGCGCCCAGTTCCTCACCGAGCGCTATCGCGAGTGCACCAGCGCCGGCTGCATGAACAGCAAGCTGAAATAAGCATCTGCCCACCCGCATCCCCGGAGCAACTGGCGTTGCACGGGGCCTGCGGGTGGCAGCAATGTGGGGCCGCACACAGCGCGGCCGTACATTTTTCAACGCCGTCCGCTTGCCGATCTGCTGCAATGCCGGCTGGCTCACACCTGCATATCCGCCCCGCATGAAAAAAATCCTGCTTCTCAGTGTCAGCGCCGGCGCCGGCCACATGCGTGCCGCGCAAGCCATTGCCGCCACCGCCAGCGCCATGGGCGAACCGGTCGAGGCCACGCATCTGGATGTGATGGCCTACGTCAGCAACGGCTTTCGCACCCTCTATACCGATTTCTATATCAAGCTGGTCAGCAATCACCCGGCGCTGTGGGGTTATCTGTACCAGAAAACAGATGCGGCCGATCAGAGTGCATTTGGCCAGAAGCTGCGCCGCGCGGTCGAGCGCCTCAATTGCCGTACCCTGCTGGCCGAAATCAAGACCATGCAGCCGGATGCCATCGTCTGCACGCATTTCCTGCCCGCCGAGCTGCTGTCGCGCGAGCTGCGCAAGGGTCGGCTGGATGTGCCGGTGTGGGTGCAGGTCACCGATTTCGATCTGCACAGCATGTGGATCGTGCCGCATATGAGCGGCTATTTCGCCGCCAATGACGAGATTGCCTATCGCATGCGCGAACGCGGCCTGGCGCCGGAAGCCGTGCACGTGAGCGGCATTCCCATCATGCCGACCTTTGCCGTGCCGCCAGACCGGGCTACCTGCGCTGCCGAATACGGGCTGGACCCGCAACGCACCACCTTCCTGATGATGGCTGGGGGTGCCGGGCTGGGCAGCCTGCCCGAACTGGCCGAGCGCTTGCTGGTCATGCCGGGCGATTTCCAGCTGATTGCCATGGCCGGCAAGAACGAAGCCATGCTGGCCGCGCTGCATGAAGTGGCTGCGCGCCATCCGGGCCGCCTGTTCCCGCAGGGCTTTACCGACAAGGTGGAGCGGCTGATGGCCTGTGCTGATCTGGTCATCACCAAGCCGGGCGGGCTGACCACGTCCGAATGCCTGGCGATGGGGCTGCCGATGATCATCAACTCGCCCATCCCTGGTCAGGAAGAACGCAATGCCGACTTCCTGCTGGAGCAAGGCGTGGCGCTGAAGGCCATTGATGCCACCGCGCTGGAATACCGTATCCGCGCGCTGCTGGAGCAACCGCAGCGGTTGGCCGACATGCGCGCGCGCATCGCCACGCTGGGCCGCCCGCATGCGGCCCGCACGGTGCTGGAACGCGTGCTGGCCGGCCCGGCCGGGGCTAAGGCATGACGCGGCCACACGGCCGCACCTGGGCCATGGTGCTGTGGGTGCTGCTGCTGGGCTATTTTTTTGCCAACGTCGAAATCCAGATCGAAGGCGCGGCCGGCTGGGCCGCCAACCTGCCCACGTGGCGGGTAGAGAAACACTGGCTGTTGGACATTTTCTGGGGTGGTCGCGCGATGACCGGCTACCACGCCTGGGTGTTCCCCTTCGTTGCGCTGTTCTTCCATTTTCCGGCCGTGTTTGCCGGGCAATGGTCGTGGCGCATCGAGGCCCGCATCATTGCCTGCATCATGCTGTTCTGGATTGCGGAAGACTTTCTGTGGTTCGTGCTCAACCCGGCCTATGGCATTGCCAGATTCACGCCGGCACAGGTGCCGTGGCACAAGCACTGGATCGCCTTTGCCCCCACCGATTACTGGACCATGGGCGCCGTGGCCGCCAGCCTGCTGTGGCTGTCGCAACGCCGCCCGGCTGTTTCAAGGAATGAAGCATGAGTGACCCGCGTTTTGTTTCGTTGCTGCTGCTGGCGTTGCTGGCCGCGCCGGTTCACGCCGAACAGGCCGCCGTTCCCGCCCACCGCCCGGCGGAATGGGCCCAGCCGGTCGGCAATGGCCCGATCAGCAATCTGTACCGGATCACCCCGCAGCTCTATCGCAGCGCGGCGCTCACGCGCGACGACGTGGCCCAGCTCAAGCAACTGGGCGTGCGCAAGGTGATCAGCTTCCGCGCCTTCCATTCGGACGACAAGATACTGGCCGACAGCCAGATCGAGATCCTGCGTATCCCCATCAATACCTGGAACATCCGCGACCAGGACATGATTGCCGCGCTGCGCGCCTTGCACCACCTCGACCGCGACGGCCCCGTCCTGATCCATTGCCAGCATGGTGCCGACCGCACCGGGCTGGTGTCAGCGCTGTATCGCGTGGTGTATCAGGGCTGGAGCAAGCAGCAAGCGCTGGACGAGCTGGAGAACGGCGGCTACGGCTTTCATGCCATGTGGCAGAACATCAAGCGTTACATGAATGACGTGGATATCGCCAAGCTGCGCAGCGCGGTGGATGCGGCTGGCTGAGCCCTTGCCGGGCATGCGCGCCTCTGATTCGAACGCCTGAAAACGGTGCCAGCTTGAGCGAGGCGCCCTCGCGACGGCGAGAGCGGGGGCATGGAATCAAATGACGACGAGCGCTGGTGCTTGGCCTTCAACAACAGGCGCGAACCCGGCTTTGCCGGGTTCTTGCTGCCGGTCGTACAACAACACGGAACCGGCAGGCGCTCAAGCCGAGCGCGTCAGCCGTTGCTCGCCCAGCGTGACGCTGGTTTCCGCCAGCGCGGCGCTGGCCTCTGCCAGCAGGGTTTGCGCACCGTCGAGCAGATCGGTGTTGGCCGGGTCGTGCTCCAGCAGGGCCAGTGCACTCATCAGGCGGAACGCCCCCACCTGCCCTGAAATTCCCTTGGCACTGTGCGCATGCCGCCCTTGTGCGGCCATGTCATGCTCGACACCACAGGCGGCCAGCAGCGCGCCGATACGCGACAGGCCCTTTTCTGCCAGCGGCACAAAACGCTCCATGCTGTAGCCCAGTGCGGCGGCGGCACGATCAAGCGCCAAAGTTTCCTCGCCGTCCTCGCGGGCGTCGGCCTGCTCCTGCACCGTGGCAGGCGATGCGGTCCCGGCCAGCGCGGCCAGCAGCGTGCGGCGGCTGAACGGCTTGCCCACCCAGTCGTCGATGCCGGCTTCCTGCAGGGCCTCTTGCCCCGGCGAGTGCCCGGCACTGACCAGGATGATGCGCTGCCGATAGCCGAGGTGGCGCAATCCGCGCGACAGTTGCATGCCGCTGAGCAAGGGCATGTGATAGTCGGTGAGCACCAGATCGACCTGCATGCCGCTGCGCCAGATATCCAGCGCCTCGGCCCCGTCTTCGGCCATCAGCACGCGCGCACCGGCACTGCTGAGCATGTCGTACAGCAGCTCCTGGTTGATGCGGTGATCCTCGGCCACCAGCACGGTCATGCCGTCCAGACGGATGCTGACTTCGGCTTGTTCTTCCTGCGGCGAGCAGGGCTGCACCGGCACGCGTGCGGTAAAGCAGGCGCCGCTGCTGCGGCGCACCAGCGCAATATTGCCGCCCATCAGGCCGATGAAGTTGCGGCAAATGGCCAGGCCCAGCCCGGCCCCGCCGGCCCGCCGGCCGCTGGCGGTCTGCTCGAAAGCCTCGAAAATGCGCGCCGCTTCATCATCACCGATGCCCGGCCCGGTATCGCTGACTTCAGCCAGCAGCCAGTTGCAGCCGTCCGGGTCACGCTCGTGATCCAGCCGCACGGTCACACCGCCCTCCTCGGTAAACTTGACCGCGTTGCCGATCAGGTTGACCAGGATTTGCCGCCACTTGCCGGCATCCAGGCTGAACCAGCCCTGCGCCTCGGCGTGGATTTCAAACGCGATGCCCTTGCGGGCCGCCTGCTCTTCAAACAAGCCTTGCAGCTGGCGCACCAGGGTTTCGACCGACAGCGCACTTTCATGCACGTCGACCTTGCCGGCCTCCAGCCGGCTGACATCCAGCACATTGCCGATCAGGCTAAGCAGATAGTCGCCGCTGTCGCCGATCTGCCCCAGCCAGCGTGCCTGCTGCACCGACAGCGCCTGTTCGTTGCCCAGCCGCTCGGCGTAGCCCAGGATGGCGGTCAGCGGGGTGCGGATTTCGTGGCTGACGTGGGCAAGGAAATCGCTCTTGGCACGGTTGGCGGCCTCGGCATCGCGCCGCGCAGCATCCAGCTCCTGCGTGCGCTGCAGCACCAGCCCTTCCAGCATGGTGGCCTCCTGCTGCAACTGCGTGCGGTAGGCGGCCTCGGCCTCTTCCTTCTTGCGGCGCAGCTGCGCCACCCGCAGCGCCATGGCCATGCTGAACAGCACGATCTCCAGCACGATGCCGAAGAAAATGAAGCGGTAGCTGAAGGTGTCATGCTCGATCAGGCCGTAATCGCGCAGCCCCCAAGTGACCGAGAGCGAGATCGAATACACCGCCCACGCCAGCAGGAACAGCTTGGCGCCCGCCACGCCGTGCCGCACCGCCTGCAGGCTGGCAATGATGTAAATCAGAAAGCCCATGCCGCCGAATTCGAGCACATAGAGCGAGTACTGCGGCAGACCCGACACCGCCAGCAGGGTGCCCAGCGCACCGGTCGCCACGATGGCGCGCAAGGCCAGATCAAGCCGGGGTGCGATCTGCGGCGTGCGCAGGTAGTTGCGCACGAACAAGGCGGCACAGATGAAATAGATGCCGCTCATGGCAAACAACAGGGTCAGGCTGAAATGCCCGTTCCACAGCAGCAGCGGCCATACCCCGGTGGCGCTGTGGAAGGACAGCGTGAGCAGCAGCAGATTGAGGCCGTAGTAAAGAAAGGTGCGGTCGCGCGTGGCAGCAAAGCCGATCAGCGATGCAAAGGCCACCAGCAGCATCACGCCGATCATCGCCCCCAGCAGGAACAGCTCGTGCGTATTGGCCTGCAGGAACGGTTGCTCGCCCCAGATGCGCACATCGGAATAGATCGGGCCGGCCATGCCGCTGGCGTCGTCGAATGCCACACGCATCAGCACGTCGACACTGCCATGCGCGGGTATGGACAGCTCGAATACGGGTCTGACCGTCGGCAAGGGGCGTTCGCCCTCGCGCTGCATGGCACGGAAATGCTGCCCCTGCCACGCGGCAAAGGCAGCCGGGCCGACCGCGCCACGGGTGTACAACGACACGTTGCCGATCAGGCCATCGCTGTATTCGACATAGGTTTTCAGCGCTTCGTTGCCGGGATTGGTCAGCTTGAAATTCAGCCACCATGCCGATGCGCTGTAGCCGCGCGAGCGCTGCAGACCCTGCGGCGGTGTGAAATCGCCGCGCACCAGCAATGCCGCAGCATCTTCTGCTGTCAGCTTGCGCGTGCCGTCTTCATACAGGGTCAGGCTGCCGTCCAGATGCTGCCCAGCCGTCAGTGGCGTCACATTGATTGCCGCAACCGGCGCCGCCCACAACAGGGTGCAGCAGGCCAGCAGGCTGATCAGTAAAGCGATCAGCTTTCGACAGCAACAGAGACCGCCTGACAAACCAGACATGACGTTGGCAAAAATCCACAAGAAAGAATATCGGGGGCCATGATACCGGCACTGCAAGCCTGCGGGGCAGTCGGCTGGCTCAACGGTTGTATTGCCATAGCAAGACAGCTACATACCACGCGGGATTTATTCTAATATAAGTTTGTGCCAATTCAGATTAAAGAAAGTATTTATGAGCGAAGCCATCTGGACCGACATTACGCTGGATCGTCTGAAACGCAGCGCCGATCCACTGGCAGACCAGTGTATGGATGCGCTGCTGGCGCATGGCGAAGTCGAGCAAGCCAATCAGGTGCTTGACCACCTGAACGGCCAGGGCGCGCTGCCCGAGCACGCGCCGCCTGCGCTGGCAAGCTATCTGGCCGCCACGGCGCAACTGCCGGCCGACGTGGACATGGCACGGCTGGCGCGCGCGCAGGCCTTCTTCACCACCTATGGTGCGCAGTTCGGTGTCAGCCTGTTGTGCCGCTCGCTGCCGGTGCTCTACACCGGCCGCCAGGGCGGGGCGCAGGTGCTGGCATCCACCGGAAAACTGACGGATCACTTCGAACGGCGGGCATCGGAAACCCTGCGCTTCATCCTCGATGCCGCCGAGCCCGGCGGTCTTGCCCCCGGCGGCAAGGGCTTGTTGACCATACGCCGCGTGCGCCTGATGCATGCGGCCATCCGCCACTTTGCCCGCATCAACCGCCACTGGCCCGATGGCCGATGGCCAGCAGACTGGGGCGAGCCGATCAATCAGGAAGAATTGATGGGCACCCTGCTGGCTTTCTCGCTGGAGGCCATCGAGGGCTTGCGCGCGCTGGGCGTGCCGGTCAGCGCGCAGGATGCCGAAGACCAGCTCTACCTGTGGAAGGTGATCGGCGAAGTGCTGGGCATAGACCCGGCCGGCATGCCGGCCGATATCGCTGCGGCACGCCGGCAGTGGCAGGCCATTGCACGGCGCAACTTCGGCCACAGCGCCGATGGCCTGTTGCTGACCGAGGCCCACGTTGCCTTCCTGCAGCAAAACCTGCCCGAGGTTGCACACGGGCTGGTGCCGGCGCTCATGGCCTCGCTGCTGGGCCGGCGCAACGCTGGCTATCTGGGCTTGCAGCAAAGCGGCTGGTGGCAGTGGGCCATCGACCTGCTGCGCTGGGTGTTCCGCATCAAGGCCAGGCTGGCGGGCAGCTCGCATACCGCGCAGAGCTTCATGGCCGAATACGGCCAGGCATTGATGGAAGCACTGCAGAAACACTGGGCCGGTGCAGCGCAAGGCCGCCCGTTCCGCATTCCGGCACAGGCATTGCAACCACAATGAGCGACATCAACGATCCGGCTGCATGGTTCAATCGTGTCAGTGTCGATGGCAGCATCTACACCACGCCCGAGCTGGCCGTGTTTGCCAGCGGCTGCCTGCTGTGGGTAATCGCCTATGTATTCGTGCTGATCCAGGCCAGGCAATACAAGGTGGTGGAAATGGCCGTGCTGGCCGGTGCCAGCAATCTGGCGTGGGAATTCGTCTGGGGCGTGCTGTTGCATACCGATATGGGCGTGTTCCTGGTGTGGACCTACCGCGCCTGGCTGTTCTTTGACCTGTTCATTTTCTGGCAGGTGCTCAAGCTGGGCGTAGACCAGTTCACCCAGCCGCAGCTGCGCCACTATTACCTGCCCATTGTCTGCGGCACGGTGCTGTTTTTCATCGGTGTGTACTGGACCATGACGCTGTCCGGGCTGGATACGCCCATCGGCGCACGCTCGGCCTATGTATGCCAGTTCATCATCAGCGCGCTGTGCCTGCTGTTGCTGGTGCAACAGCCCTCGACCATCGGCCACGCGTGGACGGTGACCTGGCTGCGCAGCCTGGGCACTTTGCTGGTGTCGGTGTTCATGTTGCTGCACTACCCACACGACGCTTTTTTGCTGTGGCTGTGCGCTGGCGCCACCGTGCTGGATGGCATGTACTGCGTTTACTTCCTGCGACTGCGCAAAAGCGCGGCGCAGCAGCCGGTGCTGCAGGCCGCAACGGGTTGATGGGCCCGTTGCCAGCACCAGAACAAACAACCCCGCCGCAGCGGGGTTGTTTGTTTTACACGCACTGCTGATTACTGGCAGTTACCCACTACCGTCCACGGCTTGGCCGCACCACTGTTCAAGTCCGGACGCTCGCCCGCCGTCACCCACTTGGCCACGTAGTTCACGCCCGAATAGCTGACCGTTGCGCCGGCTGCGTAGCTGGTGCTGCTGTTCCACGCTGCAGCGCAGGTGGCAATCGCCACCGGTGCACTCAGCGCCATGGCAGCAGCCGTACCGCTGCTGCGCAGCGACGAGATCGGCGCACCGGAAGCCGCAATCGCCTTGATTTCGTCGTAGGACAACGCACGTGTCCACACCGCCACGTCGTCAAAGGCCAGGATGAACTTCTCGGCCGGGTAGCGGCTGTAGTAGTCGCCACGTGCATCTTCGTTCAGCGCCCAGCGGCCGTAGCTCGGCACGATGTTGCCGGTGACGTTGCTGAAGGTGACGGCGGCTTCGCGCACGTCGGTGGTCGACTGGCTGGCGTAGCAACGCATGGTCTTGGCGGTCTTGTCGACGCAGATTGCCACATAGCACCACACGTCAGTCGGCATGGCCAGGTAACCGTCGGCGCGATTGGTTCCGTCACCGATATTGAACTTGAAACGACCATCGCCAGAGTGACCAATCGAAATGCCCGAGTTGGCGCCGGTTGCCCAATCCTTGTTGGCGGTCACGCTGGTCATGTTGCTGCCCATGCCGGACGGCATCTTCACCCAGAAGCCCATGGTGAAGGCGTTGTTGCTGGCGCTGACGTCATACGGCAGGAAGGCCGCCGCACCGGACGGGGCCGACAGCTGGATGCCGCTGCCGTACTGGCCGGTCGGATAGGTGGTGGTGCCGACAAAGGTGGCGGTGTTGCCGCCCACATCGTCGATGCCGTCGCCGTCGAAGCGGTGATAGTGCGCCAGGCTGCCCAGCAGCGCTACGCTCCATGCAGCAGGCGCGGGGGTCGGTGTTGCCGTCGGCGCGGTGCGCAAGGTCTGCAGCGGCTGGTTGGCGCCAGCAATCGCGCCGATGTCGCTGGCGCTGAGGATGCGGTTCCACACAGCCACGTCGTCGAACTCGAGCACGTATTTCTCGGTCGGGAAACGGCTGTAATAGTCGCCGCGTGCATCTTCGTTCAGCGCCCAGCGCTTGTAGCTCGGCACGATGTTGCCGGTGACATTGCTGTAGCTGACCGTAGTGGTGCTGACCACGCCAGCCGCATTGCTGGCGTAGCAGATCATCTTCTTGTTGGCGGTATCGAGCGAGATCGCCACATAGATCCAGCTGCCCACCACCATGGCGATATAGCCGTCGGCACGGTTGGTGCCGTCGCCGATGTTGAACTTGAAGCGGCCATCGCCGGTAGTGCCGATGGAGATACCCGCGTTCTTGCCGGTTGCCCAGTCCTTGTTGGTGGCCACGCTGGTTTCGGTGGTCATGCCGGTCGGCATTTTCACCCAGAAACCAAAGGTGAAGCTGGCCGGGCCGGTGCTCATGTCGAACGGCAGATAGGCCGATGCGGCCTGCGTGGCATCGAGTTTGAGCGCAGTGGTGTACTTGCCTGCGGTGTCATAGGCCGCCGGGCCGGTTACGGTGAGCGCGCTGCCGCCCACTTCGTCAGTCACGCCATTTTCCAGCCGGTAGTAATGGGTCAGGCCGCTGAGCAGCGCGGCGCTGAAGCCAGCGCCCGGTATCGGTGTGGGCGTCGGAGTCGGGCTTGGCGTGGCAGTCGGGGTGACACCGGCAATGGCCTGGCGCCCCGGGAAGGTCATGCTGTTGCCGCCTTCGATGTGGCCACAATACTCGTAAACAAAGGTATTGCCGGTATCGCCCGACACCAGCAGCATGAAGTCATACCAGTTGTTGAGTGTGCCCAGCGTCAGCGTGACCGAGCCATTGGCCGCAACGCTTTGCGGCGTGCGGCTGCCGGCCAGATAGTTGTCGAGGTTGACGGTGATCGCCACTGCGGCACGGTTCTGGATGGTGATGCTGACCGAACCACCGCCGGCATTCGGCGTGACGGTCACTTCCGGATACGCGCCGTTCTGGAAGGCCGTGGCCGACAAGCTGCCAGCAAAGCGGCGGTAGAAGCTGTTCGGGCCGTGCACGGCAATATCGAAGCGACCGCTGGTGGCATTGGTGCCATCGATCACCTGGCTTTGCGTGCCGCTGGCCGGCACAGTGGCGAAGATCGGGCTGAAGGTCAGGTAGGTGTAGCCGTGGATGTCAAACGCAGCGGCTTGTGTACCGCTGTTGCTGAAGCTGAGCGTGATCTTCTTGGTGCTGGGGTTCACGGCAGCATTCAGGCTGGGCTGCACGGCTACCGGGCGCAGCGGGCGGGCGCCGGCGGTTTCAATCACGGGTGCGGCCTTTTCACCATTCGGCTGGGCTGCTGGCAGGTTGGCGCAAGCATAGGCCGCATCGGACGCCAGGGTGGCGGTATTCGGCAGGGTGGACGGGAAGCCGTAACCGCTGGCAGTGAAATCGAAACCATCCATCAAGTCGCCGCACACGCTGCGACGCCATGCACTGATATTCGGCTCCTGTACGCCGGTGAATTTTTCCAGGAAACGCAGGGTGGAGGTGTGATCGCTGGTCTGGCTGTGCACCCAGCCCCCCACACTCCACGGCGAGATCAGCCAGGTGGGGATACGCTGGCCAAGGCCGATGGCATAGCCGCCACTCCATTCATTGGCGGTGCCGGACGGCGACATCGGTGGCAACACGTGGTCGAAAATGCCGCCGTTTTCGTCATAGGTATAAATGAACACGGTCTTGGCCCATACCGCCGGGTTGCTGGCCAGCGCATCAAGGAAAATCTTGGCGTAGTCGGCACCGGCATTCGGGCTGTGGTTCGGGTGCTCGGACAATGCGGCCGGGGCGATGATCCAGCTTACGGCCGGCAGCGTGTCGTTCTGCACATCGGTGGCGAACTGGGTACGCGCGAAACGTGCCATGCCGCGCTTGTACAGGTTGGAGCTGGTGGCCGCGTTCTTGAAGTTGGCAAACCAGGCCAGCGCGTTGTCGTCGTAGTTGTCGCTTTCCTGGTAGACCTTCCAGCTGATGCCGGCAGCCTCAAGGCGCTCGGCATAGGTAGTCCAGGTGAAGGCGGTCGATTCGGTGTTGTCCATCACCGCGCCGCCGCTCCACAGGCCGGCGCCGTTGGAACCCGTCATCAGGAACAGGCGGTTGGGGTTGGTACTGGTATCGACCGAACAGAAGTAGTGGTCACAGGTGGTAAAGGCATCAGACAGCGCGTAGTGGAACGGAATGTCGTTGCGGTTGTAATACGCCATGCCGTAGTTGCCCTTGTTGGGCACCCACTTGTCCATATTGCCGGCATTGATGGCGCCACGGCCGGTGGACCAGTCATGCGTCACGTCGACCATGCACTGGCCGTTGGTGGTGCTGCCGTTGAGGCGGAACGGCCAGATGGCGCTGCCGCTGGCATTCTTCTGTGCAAACACGCTGCTGCCATCCGGCAGGCGCAGCGGATGCGGATCGTTATAGCCGCGCACACCGTTCAGCGTGCCCAGATAGTGGTCGAACGAGCGGTTTTCCTGGCTCAGGATCACCACGTGTGCAACCGAAGCCAGGCTGCCCGACTGGGTGCCGGCAGCCAATACCTTCTGCAGGCTCAGCGGCAATGCGGCCAGCGATGCGCTGGCGCCACCCAGCTTGAGAAAACGGCGACGTGACATGCTCATGCGAAAACTCCCCACCCTTGTGATTTGGAATTCGCATAGTCGTCTAGAAGTGTTGAAAAGAAATGACGTGTGAGTAACGCAGTGGTGAAAGATTTATTGCGTGGTATTTCTTTGGTGGGCAGGCATGAAAAAACCCCGCTGCAGCGGGGTTTTTTCATGCGGGGCACGCCACTTACTTGGCCGCAGCCGCCAGCAATTCTTCCAGCTTGGCCTTGGGGATCGCGCCCGGCACGATCTTGCCATTGGTGAAGATCAGCGCGGGTGTACCGCTGATGCCCAACTGCTCACCCAGTGCCAGATTATCCTTCACCGGGTTGGCGCAATCGGTCTTGGCTGGTTCCGGCAGCTTGTTGTTGTCCATCCAGGCGCGCCATGCTGCAGGACCAGTGCCAGATGCGCACCACATCGCAACCGACTTGCGCTCGGCGTCTTGATGCATCGGCAGCGGGAACAGGAAGGTATAGATGGTGACGTTGGTCACGCCGTTCAGGCTTTCCTTTTCCAGCTTGTGGCAGAACGGGCAATCCGGGTCGGAGAACACAGCCAGCTTGCGGCTGCCGTCGCCGCGCACTTCCTTGATGGCACGGTCGAACGGCAGCTTGGCGAAGTCGGTCTTCATCAGCTCGGTCTTGCGCGCTTCGGTCAGGCTTTGCTTGCTGGAGAGCTGGATCAGATCGCCAACAAAGACATAAGCACCACTTTCATCGGCGTACACCACATTGTTCTTGCCCAGCACGACTTCGTACAGGCCCTTGACCGGCGATACGCCGACCGAGGTGATTTCCTGATCCGGCAACTGTTTCTGCAGCTTGGCCTTCAGATCCTTGGGCACGGTATCGGCAGCGTTGACCGAGCACGCGGTCAGGGCAACCAGACCGGCGGCGGCCAGCAGACGAGTCAATTTCTTCACGGACATTTCCTTGCTTCAGTGATCCATCGCATGACGGATGAGTTGTTGTTTGAGCCACGGCAGGCCATCGGTCAGCCCGAGCCCGAAATTGCGCAGCGATTTGAGCCACGGATTGCTGTTATTGAACAGCTTTTGCAGGCCGTGGCATACCCCCTGCATCAAATAAATCGATTCACGCCGTGCGCGTTCATAGCGGCGCAGCACCAGGTAATCACCACAGCGCCCCGGATGTTCGGCCTTGAGCAGGCGTGCAAGTTCCGCCACATCGCCAAAACCCAGGTTGACGCCCTGACCGGCGAGCGGATGCACGGTATGGGCGGCATCGCCGACCAGCGCCACACCGGCCTTGATCAGCTCATCAACATGCGTGAGGCGCAGCGGAAACGCTGCCGCAGGCGTGATGGTGCTGAACCGCCCCAGCAAGTTGCCACCGGCATCGGCCACCCGCACGGCCAGTTGCTCCGGCGACAACGCCAGCAGTTCGTCCTTTTGCGCTTCGCCACAAGACCAGACGATGGACACGCGCTGTCCAGCCAAGGGCAGCCAGGCCAGTACTCCATCGTCAAAAAACCATTGCCGCGCCACGCCCAGATGCGGGCGCTCTATCGTGAAATTGGCCACCACGCCCCACTGCTGGTACGGCTCGCTGCGCGTGGTGATGCCGGCCTGCTGGCGCAGCCACGATTGCGCGCCATCGGCCCCCACTACCAGCCGGGCATGCAGTTCGTCACCGTTGTCGAGCACTACGGTGGCGCCTTCTGCATGCTGGCTGAACGATACCGGCCGTGCTGGCGCGATCAGGCTGACATTGGGCGCATCGCCGGCGCTTTGCCACAGCGCGGCCTGTAATTGCCGGCTTTCCAGAATGACGGCCAGATCGTCAACGCCGGCTTCCAGTGCATCGAAGGCCAGTGCATTGCGACTGTCGTCGCCATAAATCTGCATTGCTGCCACCGGGCCAAGCCGGGCCGTATCCAGCCGTTGCCACGCGCCGATATCCTGCAGCAGGCGCCGGCTGGCGCGGCTGATGGCGTAGACACGGCTGTCCCATTCTTCTTCCGGCCAGCTTTGTGCGGGCGGCTTGCCCTCGATCAGGCCGATTTCAAATGTGGTATCACGCAGGCTGGCAGCCAGCGCTGCGCCAACCAGACCACCGCCAACGATGAGGATGTCGAACTCGCGTTTCATGCCGCGAGTTTATCAGCAGCCGGCACTGCCGGCAGCGTTCGCCAGCTGGTGACTAGTGCCCATCTCACACCGCCTTGCGCTTTATCAAGACCACGAGGGCCATCTGCAGAACCGCCCGGGGCCGTCAGCGTAACTCGGCCAGCCGCTTGATCGCCTCGTCCAGCGTGCTGTCCTGCTTGGCAAAGCAGAAGCGCACCAGATGCTGATCGCGCCCGTCGGCATAGAACGCCGATACGGGAATGCTGGCCACGCCGTAGCTGCGCGTCAGCCACTCGGCAAAATCCAGCTCGCCCAGATCGGGGCGGATGGCACTGTAGTCGGCCAGCTGGAAATAGGTGCCGGCATTGGGCAAGAGCTGGAAGCCGGCCTGCGTGAGGCCAGGCGCCAGACGCTCGCGCCGCGCCTGATAAAAGTCCGGCAAGCCCTGCCAGTGCGCCGGCTGTTGCAGGTAGGCCGCCAGCGCATGCTGCATCGGCGTACTCACCGAAAACACCAGATATTGATGCAGCTTGCGCAGCTCGGCACTCAGCGCGGGTGGCGCCACGCAATAGCCCACCTTCCAGCCGGTGGCGTGGAAAGTCTTGCCGAATGAATAGACGGCAAAGCTGCGCGCCCGCAGCACCGGGTGAGCCAACACGCTGTGGTGCTGGCGACCGTCGAACACCAGATGCTCGTACACCTCGTCGGCCAGCACCAGCAGATCGTGCCGCTCGGCCAGTTGTGCCAGCGCATCCAGATCGGCCGGGCCGAACACGCTGGTGGCCGGGTTGTTGGGATTGTTGACGATGATGAGCCGCGTGCGCGGCGTGACGGCACGCTCGACCTCATCCCAATCGACGGCAAACGCCGGCGCGCGCAATGCAACACGTATCACGCCCGCCCCTTGCGCAAGGATGGCCGGCGCGTAGCTGTCGTAGGCCGGCTCCAGGATCAGCGCCTCGTCGCCCGCATGCAGCACGCTGGCAATCACCGAGAACAGCGCCTGCGTGGCACCGGCGGTGACGGTGATTTCCCGCTCTGCATCCACATGGACGTTTAGCGATTGCTGCAGCTTGCTTGCAATGGCCTCGCGCAATGCCGGCAGGCCGGTCATCGGTGCGTATTGATTGTGGCCGGCCTGCATGGCCTCGGTCACACCCTGCAACAGTGCCGGGTCGCACGGGAAATCAGGGAAGCCCTGCGACAGATTGACCGCCTTGCAGCTCGCCGCCAGCTGCGACATGCGGGTAAAAATGGTGACGCCCACATCGGGCAGTTTGGAAGTCAGCGGCATGGCGGCTAGTCGACACGGAAGATGCCGCAGTGTGCCGGGCTAGATGTGAAGGTTCAATAGGTTGTTGCGGGTGTTCACCCGGTGAGATTTTGAGAGACTGGAAATCGCCAAACCCCCAGTCACTACAGAGCCCCGATCCGGATGAACACCCATAAGAATGCCCGATTGACCTACCTTCGTCGCCTTGAAATGGTTCAAGACATCACCCAGCGGCGCCACACCGCGGAACAAGCCGGTGCCACACATGGCGTCAGTGCCGTCACCGCACGCAAATGGCTGGCCCGCTACCTGGCCGGTGGCGCGCCCGCATTGCTCGACAAATCCTCACGCCCAGCCCGTTCGCCACGCACCATTTCGCCCGAGACCGCGCAAAC
>NZ_FWXD01000021.1 GCF_900176275.1 Andreprevotia lacus DSM 23236
CTTGGCTTTCTCTTGTGCTTCTGCCAGCTGGACTTGCAGCGCCTTGATCTGTTGCTCCGGCGTGAGCGGTTTGGGGTCTTGGTCGATGGTCATCACCGCCAAGGATGCCGCAGTTCGCCAGTCTTGTCGCCCATGCTTGCGTAACCAGGTCAGGACGGTGGAGCGGCCTTGGATGCCGTAGCAGGCTTGGGCCTGTTTATAGGTAAGCTGGCCTTTTTCGACCTGTTCAACGACAGCCAGTTTGAAGGCGAGGGTGTAGTCCCGTTGTGTGCGCTTGATCTTTGATTCCATGACACTTGTCCTTGTGTGAGGGGAAAAGTGTCAACGTATTTCAGGACGGGTCAGGGCAAACAAAAAAGCCCCGCTCAGGCGGGGCTTTTTGCTGCTGCACGTAGCGGCCTGCAGCATGGGGTGAACGTTCAGCCGTTCGGGCAGTTCTGGTAAGTGGTGATGCAGACCGAGTGCTGTTTGCGTTCAGCGCGCCTTGCCGGCACCGCTTCAACGGGCCTTGGAGGTGGCCAGATGAGGCAGCAGTACCGACCAGGCCTGCAGTTTCTCGCTGAATGCAGAGGTCAACGCCGGGCTGGTCGATGGCAATGCGTAGTGGGCCAACCCGGCTGGCAGCTGCCGGTGGCCCAGCTTCCAGGCGGTCTGGCCGTTGAAGGCGACCGCTTGCAGTCGGGGCAGGGTGGCAATCAGGGCTGCCAGCGGGTTGGTGGCAACGTCGCGCAGATTGCCGTCGAGGCTGCCCTTGCGCTGCGCCTGGCCGACCACGTCCCACAGGCCGACCCCATGTTGCAACAGCAAGGGCAGGCGCTCGGCATAAGGCAGGGCGGGCAGCGGCTGGCCGGTGAGTTCGGCCATGATGGGCCAGAAGGCATTGCGCGGGTGCGCATAGTACGCCTGTGCGGCCAGCGAGGCGGTGCCGGGCAGGCTGCCCAGCACCAGCACGCTTACTTCTTCGTTGATCACCGGTGCCATGCTGCAGAGCAGGTCGCCGGCCACGGCCGCGTCGTGCGGAGCGTTGCTCACTTGCCGGTTTGCGTGAATACGCTGCCGTCGAGGCCAAGCCGCAGGCCGCCCCAGTGACGGCCATCGACGACAATGGGCACATCCAGCTCGGTCATGATCTCGCCGGTATCGCGCACATAGGTCTGCAGCAGGAAGCGCTGCGTATTGCGCGCGGCACGCAGGCCGGCCGGATCGTTGAAGATGCGCTTGTCGCGGCTGTTGACGAGGTCGGTGGCCTTGTCGCCGGTTTGCGGTTTGGAATACCAGCTGTTGTGCGTGGGGCCATAGCCGTTGGCATCAACCGCGAGCGAGAACTTGCCACCGTTGGTTTCCTTCACCAGCTGGTCGTACAGCGGCTGGATTTCCTTCTCGAACAACTGGTCGTAGCTGGTGCGGTATTTGGCGGGGTTGCTGCCGGCAATGGCCTGGTAATTCTGGTCGAACACGTTCACACCACGGCGGCGGAACTCCTCGATGCGTGCCGCAACCTGGTCGCGGAAACGGCCACAACGCTGGATGGCTGCATCCAGCTCGCCCTGGCCAACCACAAAGCGGCCTATCATTTCCTGCACGCGCTCGGCGGCACTGGCCAGGTCTTGCGACGATTGCGCCGAGCGCGTCATGCGCTCGTTGACCGCCAGCGACAGCTGATGGATTTCCGACACATTGGCGTTGACCAGATTGTTGGCCTGCGAGAACTCCTCCAGCGTGCCGGCAATGCCGTGCAGCGCGTCATTGGTGGTTTCGAAGTCGCTCATCATCTTGGCGAACTGTGCCGATGCCTTGCCCACTACTTCGTGCGTCAGGCGCGCATCGTGATTGATCTGCTCGGTTTCGGTGAGCGTCTCGGCCACCTGGTTCAGCATGCTGTCGATATTGTGCGAGATGTCGTCGGTGGCGAGGCCTACCTTGTCGGCCAGTTTGCGCACCTCGTCGGCCACCACGGCAAAGCCTCGGCCGGCTTCGCCGGCGCGGGCTGCCTCGATGGCGGCGTTGAGTGCCAGCAGATTGGTCTGGCCGGAGATTTCCTTGATCAGATCAACAATGGACTTGATGTTGGACGAACTGCGGTTCAGCCCGTGCACGGTGGTATTGAAGTTGGCGATCTTGCCGGTGATGGCATTGATGCGCTGGGTGACGTCCTGCAGTTCGGCATAGGATTCACGCGCCAGCTCCAGATTGCCAGCGGTGGTTTCGGAAATATTCTGCGTGCGCTGCGTAACGGCATTGATGCCGTGGGTCGTTTCATTGCTGGCGCCGACCACCTTTTGCGCCAGACTATCCTGCTGCTGGGTGGAGCTGGCCGAATCCTTGATGTTCTTCATCGACTTGGCGGCTTCCAGTGCAATGCCGACCGTCATGGTCTGCACGCTGGAAATGATTTCGCGCTGCTTGGCCAGGAAGGCATTGCAGGTCTGGCCCAGCCGGGCGATTTCATCGCTGGTAATGACCGGTACATCGGTCGACAGATCCCCGTCGCCGCGCGCCACACCTTCCAGCACGGTGGTGATGTTGCGGATGGGGCGGGTGATCCAGTAATTGAAATACACGCACTGTATGGTCACCAGCACCGCGGTCAGCACGAGTGCCACCCAAGCCAGCAGCTGGATGCCGTCCAGCGCGGCGACCAGCTCGCGCGTGGCGGCAGCGTCCAGTTTCAGGCGGGCTGCCAGTGCGGTCAGCTCGCCCCCGGCGACGTAAGTCGATACCAGGATGGCCAGCGGAAACAGCGCGAACAGGTAGATGAAGGCAAACTTGCGCCCAAGCGTGGGGAGCAAGGTGCGCTCCATGCTGGTATGGAATTGGTCAAGCCAGGTCATGCCTGTTCCTTGGGGCTGCTGATGATGTCGTTATAGGTTTGGCCGTAAGAACGGCCAAACCGGATCGAACAGGGCGGGGGCGCAGTGGCTTAATTTGCGGCAAAAGCGGCTTGCAGCTGCTCCAGGCTGATGTGCCAGCGGCCCAGCATGTGGCGGAACACGGCCAGCTCGGCTTCGCTGAAATCGTCATCGGCCTTGGAGAGGTCCAACGCCAGCGCAGCAACCAGCAGGCGCTTTTTGGGGTCATCGACGGCATCAAGCAGCAGATCGATGCGCTCGCGGTCAATCAGCTTGATCTGGCCGGCATCGTCGGCTTCGTCGGACAGATCGTTCAGGTAATCCTGCAGTACGGTGATGAAGTCCTTGCGGCTGATGCCCAGTGCTTCATACATGTGCAGGTGTTCCAGCTCATCCAGCTCAGCCGGGTCGAAGTTGCCGTCGCAACTCATTTGCATCACCAGGATGCGTGCCAGGGCTTCCGGGCTGTTATTGGCATATTTCTTCATGATTTTGCTTCCCTTAATCCCTGTAGCGCCTCAATAAAGGCTGCCGGTATGGCCACGCTTTTGCGTTTGGCGTAATCAAAAAAAACGATACTGGTTTTGGCTTGGGCAACTTCGCGTTCTGCTGCGCGGATGCGGTAGTACAGATCGAAGCTGCTACGCCCCATTTCATCGGCTGCCAGTTCAAACGTCAACTGTTCTCCGGCAAACGCTTCACTGCGATATACCACGGCCACGTCCGCCAGAATAATCCCGGGAAGGGTATCACTGCCCAGCTCGGAAAACCCTAATGCTGCAAGAAAACCGACGCGCGCCTCCTGCATCAGGGCCAGTAGAGCCTGGTTGGCAAGGTGGCCGCCATAGTTGAGATCGGTAATGCGCACGGCGATGCACGTTGCATGATCGCAGTGTGCGGGCAGATCGAGTTTGAGGCGGGACATGGCGGCAGCAGATAACGGGGTAAGCGGAGTGTAAAGTGTGAAAGGTACCGCCGCAACCCGTGCCGCGCCCCTTCTGCTAGACTGAAAACAGGCACAAACCCCAAGGAGAGTGCGATGTATCAGAAAATTCTGGTGCCGGTAGACGATAGCGAAACCTGCGCCGCTGCCTTGCAGGAAGCCGCGCGTTTTGCCAAGGATCAACAGGCCAAAGTGCGCCTGGTGCACGTGATTGATCTGGCGCAATTTGCCTGGAGCGCCAACGAGTTCCTCGACGTACCGCAATTGCAGGAGGCGCTGCGCAGTGCCGGCAAGCGCACGCTGGCGACGCAGACCGAACGCATGCAGCAAGCCGGGGTGACGGTGGAAGGCGAACTGCTGGAAGCCTGGGGCGGCAATCTGGCCAAAACCATTGTTGAAGACGCGCTCAAATGGGGCGCGGAAGTCATCGTCATGGGCACACACGGTTACGGCGGCTTGACCCACCTGCTGCTGGGCAGCGTGGCCGAAGGTGTGATGCACCAGACTACATTGCCCGTGTTGCTGATCCGGGCCAAGAGAGCCAATGCAAGTTGAAGGAAAAACGGTGCAGCCGCTGCGCGTGGATAACCACGACCGCGACAGCGCCGGCTTTGTTTACGTTTACCCGGTGATTTCGCGCCGAGCCGGTGGTGTTTCGGTCGGTATCAACCTGAACCCCAATAACGCTTGCAACTGGCGCTGCCTGTATTGCCAGGTGCCCGATTTGCAGCGCGGTGGCCCGCCGGCTATCGATCTGGCGCAGCTCGAAGCCGAGCTGACGCAGATGCTGGACGATATCGTGCTGGGCGACTTCATGACCCGCCGCGTGCCGGAAGGGACACGCCGCCTGAACGACATCGCGTTCTCCGGCAACGGTGAGCCGACCATGAGCGACGCTTTCCCCGAGGCACTGGCGATCGTCGAGCGTGCGATAACGCGCTACCAGCTGGCAGGCAAGATCAAGCTGGTGCTGATCAGCAACGGCAGCCAGTTCTATCGTGAACCGGTGCAGGCGGCTGCGCGTCTGATGGCAACCTTGGGCGGGGAGGTGTGGTTCAAGGTTGATCGGGCGCCGGTCGATGGCTTCAGCATCACCAACCAGATCAACCTCAAGCGCGATGCGGTCACCCGCCATCTTGCCGCCGCCTGTGCCGCCTGTCCGACCTGGCTGCAGACCTGCATGTTCGCACTGGATGGCGCGCTGCCGACGGACGCGGAGCTGGATGCCTACTGCGATTACCTGCGTGAGCTACGCGAGCAAGGCATCCTGCTGCGGGGGGTGTTGCTATACGGGTTGGCACGCCCGTCCATGCAGCCGGAAGCCGCACGGCTGCAGGCAGCGCCCGCAGACTGGATGCAGGCGCTGGCACAGCGGATTGAGGCGCTGGGCTATGTGGTCAAGCTCAGTACCTGAGTGCCTTTGAGGCACGGGATTCCGGCCACTGCGAGAAAGGACGCCTCGTCAGTGGCGCGGCGCACACCGGCTCAATGCGCCGCAGGGCGCGCTGCATCGTTGCTGGCTGGTTCGGCGCTGGCCGCTTCCAGCAGCAGGGTATAGAGCTCGGGGCGGTGTTGCTTGAGGTAGCGCAGCACGGCGACATCATCCTTGCCGATCTGGGCCAGGTCGATGCGCTCGACGTGCACCACGCGCAGCAGCTCCTGCACCGGCTTGGGCATGGCACGGCCACTCTCGTAACGCGAGCCGCCGCTTTGCGTAACGCCGATCCTGCCCCAGAATTCCTGCTGGTTCATGCCGAGTTTGAGGCGGATTTCACGCGGATTGACGGTGGTTGCTGGCATCGTATTGCTCCTGAAAAAACGCCGTGCGCAACAGGCAGAGACGGCGGGTGGAATCGTCATCTTAAAATTCACGCGCGGCACAAGCCCGTAACTATTCGACCGTCATGAAGTGCAATAATTACAATGTCGTATGGGAACTGATTTGAAATCGTTGCATGGCGCGGTGTTGACGGCGCTGCAAGAGACTGACCCGCTGCGCAAAGCCGCGCTGGCGCGCGGGATTTACCCCGATCTGCTGGCAGATGCCGAGCCGGTACCCTATATGCGGGTCACCTGTCCAGGCCGGCCGGAACGCCCGCAGCTGGTGCCGCCGGCCGAGCTGGTGCAGCGCAAGGTCAGCAGCAAGGAAGGGCGCGCGGCACTGCTGCACGCCATTGCGCACATCGAATTCAACGCCATCAATCTCGCGCTGGATGCCGTGCACCGCTTTCGCGACATGCCGGCCGACTACGTAGCCGACTGGCTGCAGGTGGCGCGTGAAGAGGCACTGCATTTCAGCCTGCTGCGCGAGCATCTGCGCACGCTGGGTTATGACTATGGTGATTTCCCGGCGCACGACGGACTGTGGGACATGGCGGTCAAAACCGCCGATGACGTGCTGGTGCGCATGGCGCTGGTGCCGCGCATTCTGGAAGCGCGCGGGCTGGATGCCACGCCGCCGATCCGGGGCAAGTTTGCCGGTGCCGGTGACAAACGCGCCTGTGAAATCCTCGACATCATCCTGCGTGATGAAATCGGCCACGTGCAGATCGGCAACCGATGGTTCCACTGGTGCTGCGCGCAGCGCGGGCTGGAACCGGTAGCCACCTTCGTGCAACTGCTACGCGACTATGACGCGCCGGCATTTCGTGGTGCACTCAACTATCCCGCACGGCTGGAGGCGGGGTTTACCGATGATGAGCTGGCCCTGATCGAGTCTTTGAAGATCTGATCAAGGCCAGCGGCGTGCGGTGGCTTCAGACCGTCGTATTCAAGGCTGCCAGTACCGCTGGCAGCTCATCGAACGCCGAAATCAGCGCATCTGCCCCCAGTGCGGCCACATTCTCGCCATAGCCATAATCGACCATGACCACCGGGCTGCCTGCAGCGCGTGCGGCCAGCAGGTCGTTCTTGGAGTCACCGACCATCAGCAGCGCTTGAGCCGGCACGTTCAACGCGGCTGCGGCGTGCAGCAGCGGCTCGGCGGCCGGTTTCTTTTGCGGTAGCGTGTCGCCTGCCACCACGCAGTCAAAACGCTCGTGGATGCCCAGTAGTTCCAGTAGCGGCAGGGTATAGCGCTCGGGTTTGTTGGTGACGATGGCGAGCGGATAGCCGGCAGCGTGCAGCTCGGCCAGCGTGTGCTGCACCTGCGGATAGAACTCGGTGGCGATCTTCAGCCCGGCCTTGTAGTGGCGGTCGAAGTTGCCCATGGCGGCGCGCTGCAGCTCGCTGCCGGTGAACTCGGCGTGGTGGTCATCGGCCAAGGTACGGGCAACCAGGCTGGCGGCGCCATCGCCAACGTAGCTGGCAACGGCATCCACCTCCAACGGGGCGAGGCCGGCGTCGGCGCGTGCAAGGTTGGCCGCGCGGGCAAGGTCGTGCACCGAATCGATCAGGGTGCCGTCGAGGTCAAAAGCGATTGCTTGTATGGGCATGGCAGGGCAGGGGTAGAGGGCAGCCAGCATGGCTGGCTGCGGGTGAACAGGTGTTGAGAGCCGCTAACAAAACCCAGTGTAGCGGTGCTGGCAAGGCACGCGAAACGCAGACAGTACAAACCGTACGGCCAGTGAGCGTAACGCCGCCGGCAGGGTTTTGTTGGCGGCTCTTAGCGGGTGGCGCGCTCGATCTCGGCTTTCATGTCGCCGATGATCTGCGCATAGTTGGCGTGGCCGAAAATGGCCGATCCGGCAACAAAGGTATCCACCCCGGCCGAAGCAATGTCGCCGATATTGTCGATCTTCACGCCGCCATCGATTTCCAGATGGATATGCCGGCCGCTGCGTGCCTTGTAGGCATCCAGCCTGGCGCGGCAGGCGCGGGCCTTGTCCAGCATGGCCGGGATGAAGGACTGGCCGCCGAAGCCGGGGTTGACCGACATCAGCAGCACCATGTCTACCTTGTCGAGCACGTAGTCGAGGTAATCCAGCGGGGTGGCCGGGTTGAATACCAGGCCGGCCTGGCAGCCGTGGTGCTTGATCAGGCCCAGGGTGCGGTCGATATGCGACGAGGCTTCTGGATGGAAGGTGATGATGTCGGCGCCGGCCTTGGCAAAGTCCGGCACGATGCGGTCCACCGGGCTGACCATCAGGTGGACGTCGATGGGCACGGTGGCATAAGGCTTGATGGCCTCGCACACCAGCGGGCCGATGGTGAGGTTGGGCACGTAATGGTTGTCCATCACGTCGAAGTGGATCAGGTCCGCACCGGCGGCGATCACGTTCTTCACTTCCTCGCCCAGCCGGGCAAAATCAGCGGACAGAATGCTGGGGGCGATACGGGCCTGCGTCATGGCGATGCTCCTTGATCTCACTTGCGCCATTCTAAACGAGCGAAGTTGTTTGCGGCGACGACACCTTGGCATTGCAATTGGCTTAAAATTCCATGCTGAATCCGGAAAGGCGCTTTTATGCTCGAATCGTTGTTTGGAATTACCACCCTGGTCGTGCTGCTGGCCGGGGTACTGGTCGCCGTACGTTTGCAGCAACTGACCCGGGGCCAGCAGGCCGCGCTGGAGTTGCTGGGCCAGGAGCTGGAAGCGCGTCACCGTGAAATGCTGGGCAATCTGCACGAGGGCCTGAGCCGTCAGAGCGAGGCGCAACACGCTGCGCTGGCTCAGCATGGCAGCCTGCTGACCGATACGGTCAACCGTTCCAGCGAGCGAATGCGTGACGCCGTCAACGAGAGTTTTGATCGCCTGCGCGACGGGGTGGGGCGTGAGCTGAACGCCACCCGCGAGGCCATGGCAAGGCTGCAGACCGCGCAGACCGAATCGCTGTCCACCTTGCGGCTGGCGCTGACCACCGCGCTGAGCGAAAGCCGCGAGAGCACCACACAGCAGCTGGGGCAAATCTCCGAAGCGCTGCAAAGCAAGCAGGACCAGCTGCGCGAGGATGTACTGCTCAAGCTGGGCCAGATGCTGGCCGAGCAATCGAAGCGTGAAATGGAAATGATCCAGACCATGTTGACCAACTCGGCACAGCAGCTCACCCAGTCGGTGGGTGAGCTGACCAAGACGGCCGATGGCCGGTTGGCGGAAATCTCCGGCAAGGTGACCGAGCGGCTGGACGAGGGCTTCAAGAAAACCAACGAAACATTTGCCAGCGTCATGGCACGCCTGGCCACCATCGACGAAGCGCAAAAGAAGATCGACGGCCTGACCAGCAATGTGGTCAGCCTGCAGGAACTGCTGGGCGACAAGCGCTCGCGCGGCGCCTTTGGCGAGGTACAGCTGGAGCATCTGGTCAGCAATGTGCTGCCCAATCAGGTGTACGAGCTGCAGTCGGTATTGCCCAACGGCACGCGTGTCGATTGCCTGCTCAAGCTGCCCGAGCCGACCGGCACTGTGGCGGTCGATGCCAAGTTCCCGCTGGAGAACTACCACCGCATGTTCGAACCGGGTGGCGACCGCACGGTGGCCACGCGCGCGTTCAAGGCCGACATCAAGAAGCATATCGACGACATTTCCAGCAAATACATCATCCCCAATGTGACGGCGGATGGCGCGGTGATGTTCGTCCCGGCCGAGGCGGTGTTCGCTGAAATCCACGCCTATCATCCCGATCTGGTCGAGCTGGCGATGAGCAAACGGGTGTGGATCGTGTCACCCACCACCTTGATGGCCGTGCTCAATACCGCGCGTGCGGTGATCAAGGATGTGGAAACGCGCAAGCAGGTGCACATCATCAAGGAGGCGCTGGGCCGCTTGGGGCAGGAGTTTGGCCGTTTCGACGAACGCATGAAGAAGCTCGCCATGCACATCCGCCAGGCGCACGACGATGCGCAGCAGGTATCGATCACCAGCGAGAAGATTTCGCGCCGCTTCAATGAAATCGAGCAGGTGCGGCTGGAAGGTGAAACGGTGGTTCCTTCAGCCTTACCGTCTGCTGATTAGTACGACTGGGGCGATGCTCAAGTTCATACTATAACTAGACAGGAAGGCCTGCGGGCTGCTGTTCAGGATATGGTATGGAAGACGATATCGTCTTAAATCCGGTAAATCCGCATTATCTGGATCGCGTTGTACGCGTGTCCGAAACGCAGGGGGTGGAGGCGAGCGAGGATATTTACAGTGCCAGCGGCATCAAGCTGGTTGCCAAAGGTGCCCGCATCGGTGCCGACATGCATGACCGGCTGATTGTCCACAAGCTGAAAAAACCGCTTGAAAGCTGTATCCGTGTGCAAAACGGGACGGATTCACAACGCTTGCATGATGATGCCCGTGCCTTGTTCGAGGAAAACAGCAAGCTCAAGGCACTGTTTGATCATTCCAGCGTACTTAGTGTGGTGCAGGAAATACCGCTGCGTCCTGCAACACTGGGCTTGCTCGATGTGGCGGCTGCGCAGGACAGGCACGGGTTAAAGCACTATTTACTGGTGATGCTGATTAGCCTGGCCATTGCACGGAGGATGAAATGCGGTGCGGAAATCATGCGCACTGTTGCGATGGCAAGCTTGCTGCACGATATCGGCGAATTGTATATTGAACGGCGCTATCTTGAAGATGAAGACAGCGAGTTGGCAGAGAGCGACTGGCGCAAGATCGCTGCGCATCCAGTCATCGGCCAGAAGCTGGCGTGTGATGTGTGCGGCATGCCCCAGGCCGTCGGTATTGCCATACTCGAGCATCACGAGCGGGCCAGCGGCGGTGGCTACCCGCGCGGTCTGACCGCGGGACAGCTTTCGTTACCGGGTCAGATCATATCGATTGCAGAAATGATCGCGGCGCTTTCGGAGCACTACGATCGACCGCTGGAACGCATGGCGCTGGTGGTCAAGCTGGTGCCAGGTGAATATGGCCCCGAGCTGATTGCAGCATTATCTGCAGGGCTGGAGCTGGACATGCTCGGGGAAGAGACCCCGGTGCCGGTTGAGCTGACCAGCATGATGCTGAGCACCCTGTTTGAGCGTATCGAGTCGGTCCGGCATCTGATCAATGCATGCCAGCGCACATCCGGGCAGGATGCCGGTGAAACGCGAGCGATGCTGGATCGGGTCAAGCGTCGCTTTACCCATATTCAGCAGGCATTGATGAGTACCGGTGTCGGCATGTATTGCAGCGCGGATGGCGATTGCAGTGTGGGCCTCAATCAGGCGCCTGCGAGTCTGTTATATGAGGTTGATGCCATCCAGAATGAAATTCGCTGGCAGATGCGTGCACTCTCACGTGATCTGCAGGTGCGTGCTGCGCTGGTTTCCCCGGCTGCAGCACTTGCCTTCAGCGAGCTGGTTGAAGCACTTGATGTCCAATAGGGCGCTGTACGTGGCATGGTGAAGAAGCAGCCATCTTTCTTCGTGGCGGTTGTAGTGGGTACACCGGCATCAATCTGCTGCTCCACCCGGTTCTGGTTTTACGTGCTCAGGCCAGCCCTTTGGGTAGAGAGAACACCACGTTTTCCTCGATGCCGCTCATCGGTGTTACCGATTCCGCACCATATTCCTTGATGCGTTCGATCACCCGCTGCACCAGGATATCCGGTGCCGAGGCGCCGGCGGTTATCCCGACTTTGACATGGTTGGCAAACCACTCGGCCTGCAGTTCGCTTTCGTTGTCGACCATATAGGACGCAATGCCCAGATTGGCGCCGACTTCGCGCAAGCGGTTGGAGTTGGAGCTGTTGGGCGAGCCGACCACGATGAGCAGATCAACCTCGCGCGCCAGTTGCTTGACAGCATCCTGGCGGTTTTGCGTGGCGTAGCAGATGTCGTCTTTCTTGGGGCCGACGATATTGGGGAAGTGCGCGCGCAACGCGTCGATTACGGTTTGTGCATCGTCTACCGATAGCGTGGTCTGCGTCACGTAGGCCAGCTTGTCCGGGTCTGTAACCTTGAGGGCGGCCACATCGTCGGCATCCTCGACCAGATACATGCCGTTGTTGCCGTCCGACTGGCCCATGGTGCCTTCGACTTCCGGGTGGCCTTTGTGGCCGATCATCACGATCTCGAAGCTTTGCTGGCGCAGCCGCTTTACTTCCAGATGCACCTTGGTTACCAGCGGGCAGGTGGCGTCGTACACCGTCAGGCCGCGCTCGGCGGCTTCGGCGCGCACGGCTTGCGATACGCCATGGGCCGAGAAAATCACCGTGTTGCCGGCCGGCACGTCGGCCAGCTCTTCTACAAAGATCGCGCCCTTGGCCTTGAGGTCTTCAATGACGAACTTGTTGTGCACTACTTCATGCCGCACGTAGATCGGCGCGCCAAAGCGGGTCAGCGCCGTTTCGACGATGGCAATGGCGCGATCCACGCCGGCACAGAAGCCGCGCGGCTGGGCGAGGATGATTTGCATATGGCTCATGCGGCGTCCTTTTTGCGGCTGGCAAAGCTCTCCCACACCATCAGCGCGGCACCTACGCATATGGCCGAGTCGGCAATGTTGAAGGCCGGGTAATACCAGCGGCCATAGTAGACCTGGATGAAGTCGATCACATGACCCAGCAGCACGCGGTCAATCACGTTGCCCAGCGCACCACCGAGGATGAGCGAGAACGCCAGCGAGGAGCGAGTCTGCTCCGGGTGCTTTTTGAGCTGCAGCACCAGGAACACCGATACACCCAGCGCCAGCACGGTAAAGAAGTGCTTTTGCCAGCCGCCGGCGTTGGCGAGGAAGGAAAAGGCCGCGCCGGGGTTATAGGCCAGGGTCAGGTTGAACAGGCCGGGAATGATGGAATGGGCTTCGCCAAGGTGCAGCGCAGCCTCAATGGCATGCTTGCTGGCCTGATCGAGTACGATCACCGCCAGCGCCAGACCCAGCCACGCCAGAAAACGCTTAGGCATGCTGGCGTGCCTCACCTTGGCCGAACAGGTTGCCATAGCAGCGGCTGCACAGGCCCGCATGATCGGCATGGCTGCCCACCGTTGGAGTGTAATGCCAGCAACGTTCGCACTTGGCTGCTTCCGACGGGGTGACGGCCACGGTTGTATCGGCACCGGCGGCCACGTCGGCCTTGGAGGTGATCAGCACGAATTTCAGCTCGTCGCCCAGCGCTTGCAATGCAGCCAGAGTGTCGCCAGCGGCGGTCAGTGCGATCTCGGCCTGCAGGCTGGAGCCCAGCTTGCCGTCGGCGCGCAGCACTTCGATATCCTTCTGCACTTGCGTGCGCACTTCGCGCACCAGCGCAAACTGGCTGGCGAGCGTTGCGGCATCAGCCACCGCCGGTACGGCATGCCAGGTCGACAGCTGGATGTTTTCTTCCGCACCCGGATTGGCCGGCAGCAGTACATCCCACACTTCATGCGCGGTGAACGACAGGATCGGGGCCAGCAGCTTGGTCAGTGCCAGCGTGATATGCCACAGCGCAGTCTGGGCCGAACGGCGTACCGATGAATCGGCGCCGGTGGTGTACAGCCGGTCCTTGATGATGTCGAGGTAGAACGAACCCAGTTCTTCCGAGCAGTAGGCGTGGATTTCCTGTACTGCCGAGTGGAATTCATAGCGCTCGTACAGCGCGGTAACGCGCTGCTGGAATGCGGCCAGCTCGACCAGTGCGTAGCGGTCCAGCGTCAGTAGCTGATCAACCGGCAGCGTTTGCGCCGCCGAGAAGTCCGAGATGTTGGACAGCAGAAAGCGCACGGTATTGCGGATGCGGCGATACGCATCGGTGGTGCGCTTGAGGATTTCCTGCGACAGCGACATTTCGCCCGAATAGTCCGCGCTGGCCACCCACAGGCGCAGCATGTCGGCGCCAATGCTGTTGAAGATTTCCTGCGGTTCGATGCCGTTGCCCTTGGACTTGGACATCTTGTGACCCTTCTCATCGACGGTGAAGCCGTGGGTCAGCAATTGTTTGTACGGCGCGCGGCCTTCGGTGGCGCAGCCGGTGAGCAGGGACGACTGGAACCAGCCGCGATGCTGGTCCGAGCCTTCCAGATACAGGTCGGCCGGCCACGCCAGCTCGGCGCGTTGCTTGAGCACCGCGTAATGGGTGGCGCCGGAGTCGAACCACACGTCCAGCGTGTCTTTCAGCTTGTCGTAGTCGGCGGCTTCGGCGCCCAGCAATTCGGCAGCATCCAGCTTGAACCAGGCTTCGATGCCGTCTTTTTCGATCAGCTTGGCGACTTGCTCCAGCAATTCGGCCGAGCGCGGGTGCAGTTCGCCGCTTTCCTTGTGGATGAAGAAGGTCATCGGTACGCCCCAGTTGCGCTGGCGCGAGATGCACCAGTCCGGGCGGTTGCCGATCATGGCTTCCAGCCGCGCCCGGCCCCAGGCCGGGAAGAATTCGGTGTCAGCTACAGCCTGATTGGCGATATCGCGGATGCTCTTGCCGTCGACCGGCTTTTCCATCGCAATGAACCATTGCGCGGTCGCGCGGAAGATCAGCGGGGTGTGGTGACGCCAGCAATGCGGATAGCTGTGTTCCAGCTTCTTGTTGGCCAGCAGCACGCCACGTTCTTCCAGCGTGGCGAGTACGTTGGGGTTGGCTTCCCACACGCTCTGGCCGGCGAACAGCGGCGTGGTCGAGATGAAACGACCATTGTTGGCAACCGGGTTGTCAGTCGGCAGCTTGTACTTCAGGCCCACCACATAGTCTTCCAGACCGTGTGCCGGAGCGGTATGTACCAGGCCGGTACCGGCGTCGGTGGTGACGTGGTCGCCAAGGATGACCGGCACTACGCGCTCGTAGAACGGGTGCTGCAGTTGCAGGCCTTCCAGCGCGGCGCCCTTGGCTTGGGCGATCACTTCGTTGGCGTCGATGTCGTAGCGCTTGAGCGCGGCTTCTGCCAGATCGCGCGCCAGAATCAGCAGGCCCTTGGGCGTGGCGATCAGGTCATAGACCAACTCGGCGTGCACGGTGACGGCCTGGTTGGCCGGCAGGGTCCACGGCGTGGTGGTCCAGATCACCGCGTAGGCCGGTTGGTCTTGCAGATTGACGCCACCAAAGGCCTTGGACAGCGCAGCGGTATCCACCACGCGGAAACCGACGTCGATGGCCGGCGATACCTTGTCCTCGTATTCCACTTCGGCTTCGGCCAGCGACGAGCCGCAATCGACGCACCAGTGCACCGGCTTCTGGCCCTTCACCATATAGCCGTTGGCGTGGATTTTGCCGAGCGTGCGCACGATATCGGCTTCGGTCTTGAAGTCCATGGTGCGGTAGGGATTTTCCCAGTCACCGATGATGCCGAGGCGGATGAAGTCCTTGCGCTGGATATCGATCTGCTTGGCAGCGTAATCACGGCACAGCTCGCGGATGAAGGCCGGGGTCAGGTCGGTCGATTTCGGATCGAGGCCATTGGCCTTGCGGTATTCAACGATGCGGGCGTGGATATCCGGGTTGGCTTTGATGGCCTTGCTATCGAGCTTGGTGATCTTTTCGATCTGGTGTTCGATCGGCAGGCCATGGCAATCCCAGCCTGGCACGTAGGGCGCGTCAAAACCGGACAGGCTCTTGGATTTGACGATGATGTCTTTCAGGATCTTGTTGACCGCATGGCCCAGGTGGATTTCACCGTTGGCATAGGGCGGGCCGTCGTGCAGCACGAACTTGGGGCGGTTCTGTGCCTTGGCCGTTTCGCGCAGCTTCTTGTAGAGCTGAATGTCCTGCCATTGCTTGAGGAAACCGGGTTCGCGCTTGGCGAGGTCGCCGCGCATGGGGAACGGTGTATCGAGCAAATTGACGGGGTATTTGTTGTCGGCCATGGGTGAACTCGGGTTAAAACGCTGAATATTTAGGGATTATCTCAGGGCGGGGCGCTTATTTGTCCAGCTTGTTCATCAACAAGCCGCGTTTTTCCGCGCTATCCAGCCAGGGTTTGAGCTGTGGGGGTATCGGCAGGTAGACACCCAGCTGGGTGAAATTGCCGCGCATGGCTTCGCAACCGTGCGACAGGCCGAAGCGGACGGCCACTTTGCCGTCCTTGATGTGATGGAAGGCGTAGCTGGTTCCGATGCCGTAAAGCGTGAACTCGCACTCGCCATTAGCTTTTTCTGCCAGTTCTTTCAGGCTGGTGACGTTCTGGCCGGCCAGCGCCTTGCGCACCAGCTTGTCCTGCTTGAGTGCGGTCAGCACGGTGGCTTCATCAAACAGGGCGGTGATCGGCAGCAACTTGCCGGTGCGGGAGTCATAGGCTTCAAAGCTTTGCGAGGCCCACGGATGTGCTGCGCCCTTGCAGTAGCCATTGCCCACGGCCATAAAGCTCACCACCGGGCCGACTGCAGATTTGAGCTGGCGGCTGTTTTCGCTTTCGCACTCGTCGCTCTTTTCCTCCGGTTGGTAAAGCCTGGTCTTGCCGATGCGGGCTTGCGCTTCGTTCCATTGCAGCTTGGCGCCTGCCGGCACGTCAAGTGTGACGGTATCGGCCCAAGCATGGCTGGCCAAGGTTGCCAGCATCGTCAGTGTGAGCAGCCACTTCATCAAGCAGTTTCCTGCGCAAACCAGGCGCGCGCATCGTCGCAATCGCGGCCGATCTGGGTGATCAGCTCGGGCAGGCCGGCGAACTTGGCTTCATCGCGCAGCTTGTGCAGAAAATCGACGTGCAGGTGTTCGCGGTAAATCTGCCGATTGAAGTCGAACAAATGCACTTCCAGCACCGGCGCGGCGCCCGCGCCCTTGACGGTGGGCCGTACGCCCAGGCTGGCTACGCCATTGACCGGGGCTTCCAGCCCGTGCGCGCGCACCACGTAAATGCCCAGCATGGGCGGGCGGTTGTGGCGCATGCGGATATTGGCGGTCGGGAAGCCCAGCTCGCGGCCCAGCTTGTCGCCGTCGATGACCTGGCCGGATATCGAATACGGCCGGCCCAGCAGGTGGGCCGCACGTTCCATGTCGCCGTCGGCCAGTGCCTTGCGCACGGCGGTGGAAGAGATGCGTTCGCCGTCGAGCTGGATGGAGTCCAGACTGGCAACCTCGAAGCTGCTGGCTTGCGACAGCAGGGCAAAGTCACCGGCGCGCTTGGCGCCAAAGCGAAAGTCATCACCCACCAGCACAAAGCGGGCGTTGAGCTGTTTGGCGACGACTTCGTCGCGGAAGGTCAGCGCATCACAGCCGGCAAAAGCGCGGTTGAAGCGCTGAATGATCAGGTAATCAATGCCCTCGGCTGCCAGCAGTTCCAGCTTTTCGCGCAGGCTGGTCAGGCGGGTGGGGGCGGTGTCAGGGGTGAACAGCTCGCGCGGGTGCGGCTCGAAGGTAAGCACGGCCGTGCAAAGGCCGCGCGCAGCAGCGGCGCGGCGCAGTTCAGCCAGCATGGCGCGGTGGCCAAGATGCAGACCATCAAAGTTGCCGATAGTCAGTGCTGTAGGGGGGAGTTGTGCGGCGTGCACGCCGCGTACGATGCGCATCCGGTTCCGGTTCGCTTTACCGCATTTCAAACCGGCGATTTTACCGGCTGCCAAGGGCTTTGTCAGGCGAATAGTCACCGTTTGCGCTGCAGTGGCCGCATCACCACGTGCTGGCGATTTTTTCCGTCAACCCCGGCAGCCAGCGATACATGGCGCGCATCAACTGCGCCTTGCCGACATAGATATCGGATTGACCGCGCGCAATGGCACGCAGCATGGCGGTTGCGGCCTGTTCGGGGCTGATTTTGCCCACGCGACGCCCCTGTGCCATGCGGGTATCGACCAGTGGCGGTTGCACCTCCACCACGCGAATGTGCGGGTGTGACTCGGCCAGCTGATAGCGCAGTGATTTGGTATAGCTGCGCAGCGCAGCCTTGCTGGCACCGTAGAGCGGTGACGATTTTTTGGGTGCCAGGGCCAGCGGTGAGGTGATATTGACGATCAGGGCCGCAGGTTGCGCGATCAGCGTGCCCATCAGCAAGGCATTGAGCTGCACGGGAGCGAGAAAGTTGATGCGTGTTTCCTTGTCGGCCAGCGCAACGACCTGATCTGCCGGGCCTTGCGCCAGCTGGAAGTCGTGCTGCACCCCGGCATTGTTGAAAATGGCGGCAAGGTCGGGATGCTCCTGCATCAAACGCCCGGCGAGCTGTGCGGTCTGTGTTGGGCAGCCCAGGTCGCAGTGATAGGCGTGCAGGCCGGAGCGCTCAGCCAGCTTGTCCAGCACCTGTTGATCCCGCCCGCAGACCAGTACCTGACAACCTTGCGCCAGTAGTTGCTCCGCCAGTGCCAGACCTATCCCGGCGGTGCCGCCGGTAATGAAGACCTTCTTGCCTGCAAGCTGCATGGTGTTGTTCCTGGTATGTGGTGCCGGAGAAACCGGATGCATGCGAATTAATGAATTTTCATTTATCAGCGTAGCACTACCTTTCGCCAATTTGTTGTCAATTTGTTGTAAATATTTCTTGTGCCATGCAAAAAAACAGCCCGCGCGTGGCGGGCTGTATGGGCGAGCACGGTGCGGGATCAGAGCGTGACCGCATGCTCGCGTGTGGCATGGAAGACGATGTCCGGCCAGCGTTCCTGCGTCAGTTCCAGGTTCACGCGGCTGGTGGCGAGGTAAGCCAGGCTGTCGGCTGCATCGCGGGCGAGGTTGTTGCCGAGGTTTTTCTCGAAGTCGGCCAGCTTTTTCGCATCGTCGCAGCTGACCCAGCGTGCGGTATAGGTGCTGGTCGATTCAAAGATGGCTTCCACGCCGTATTCGTTCAGCAGGCGGCTGGCGACCACTTCAAACTGCAGCACGCCGACTGCACCCAGAATCAGGTCCGAGCCGTTGAGTGGCTTGAACACCTGTACCGCGCCTTCTTCGCCCAGCTGTTGCAGGCCTTTTTGCAGTTGCTTGAGCTTGAGCGGGTTCTTGATGCGCACGATGCGGAACAGCTCGGGCGCGAAGTAGGGGATGCCGGTAAAGGCCAGTGCTTCGCCTTCCGAGAACGAGTCGCCAATCTGGATATTGCCGTGGTTGGGCACGCCGATGATGTCGCCGGCGTAGGCCTCCTCGACCTGCTCGCGGCCCTGAGCCATGAAGGTCACCACCGAGTTGGCGGCGATGTCGCGGTTCAGCCGCAGATGCTTGAACTTCATGCCACGGGTGAATTCGCCCGAGCACACGCGCATGAAGGCGATGCGGTCACGGTGCTTGGGGTCCATATTGGCCTGGATCTTGAACACGAAGGCCGAGAATTTTTCTTCCTGCGGGGCCACGCTGCGCACGGTGGCGTCGCGCGGTGCCGGGGCGGGTGCCCAATCGACCAGCGCATCCAGAATCTCGCGCACGCCGAAGTTGTTGATGGCCGAGCCGAAGAACACCGGGGTGAGTGTACCGGCGAGGAACTCTTCCAGCACGAAGGGGTGCGAAGCGCCGCGGACCAGTTCCAGCTCCATGCGGGTGTTTTCGATTTCCAGCGGGAACAGTTCATCCAGGCGGGGGTTGTCGATGCCGTCAATGATTTCCACGTCGTCCAGCGGGCCTTGGCCGGCACGGAACAGGATCACCTGGTCGAGCAGGATGTGATACACGCCACGGAAGGTCTTGCCCATGCCCACCGGCCAGGTGACCGGCGCGCAGCGGATCTTGAGTACGCTTTCGACTTCGTCCAGCAGCTCCAGCGAATCGCGCACTTCACGGTCGTACTTGTTCATGAAGGTGACGATGGGCGTGTGACGCATGCGACAGACGTTGAGCAGCTTGATGGTCTGTTCTTCCACGCCCTTGGCAGCGTCGATCACCATCAGCGCCGAGTCCACCGCGGTCAGTACGCGATAGGTGTCTTCCGAGAAGTCCTGGTGGCCCGGGGTGTCGAGCAGGTTGACCACATGCTCGCGATAGTCGAACTGCATCACCGACGAGGCGACCGAAATGCCGCGCTGCTTTTCGATTTCCATCCAGTCGGAGGTGGCAAACTTGCCGCCCTTCTTGCCCTTGACGGTGCCGGCCATCTGGATCGCGCCCGAGAAGAACAGCAGCTTTTCGGTCAGCGTGGTTTTACCGGCGTCCGGGTGGGAGATGATGGCGAAGGTGCGGCGGCGCAATACTTCGCTGGCAATATCGGGCATGGTCTTGAAATCGAAGGCGAAAAACGCGCGATTGTACCGTATTCACCGGCGGCCACCCAGCCCGGCATGATGCGCGGACTTTAGCCGGGCACGCGGTCAGCAGGCAGCAGGATGGTGAAGATCGCACCGCCTTCCGGGTGGTTGGCCGCTTCAATGCTGCCGCCGTGGTCTTCCATGATCTGGCGGCTGATGGCGAGGCCCAGCCCGGTGCCACCAGCGGTGCGTACACGGGTGCTCTGGATGAATTTGTCGAAAATCACGTCCAGCTCGTCTTCCGGCACCCCGGGGCCATGATCGCGCACGGTCAGGCCAATGGCAGTCCGGCCATCGGGCAACTGGCCGAGCGAGACGAACTCGATCTCGATCAGGCCGTTTTCCGGGCTGAACTTGATGGCATTGGACAGCAGGTTGACCACCACCTGCGTGATGCGCGCCTTGTCGAACAGCCCGTACAGGGTGGGCGTGCTGTCGTCGGTGCGCAGGCGCAGCTGCTTGCTGGCCAGCAGCGAGCCGATTTCGGTGGCGGCTTGCTGCGCCACCAGTTGCAGGCCCTGGCGCGACTTGTTGTAAGCCATCTTGTTGGCCTCCAGTCGCGACATGTCCAGCAGGTCATTCAGCAGCACCAGCAGGCGGTTGCCGCTGGAATGGATGCGGTCGAGATAGCGCCCCAGTGCCGGGCCGCTTTCACCCTTGCCTAGCTTGGCCAGCCCCATTTCCGAGAAGCTCAGGATGGCGTGCATGGGCGTGCGCAGCTCGTGCGACATATTGGCGAGGAAGGCCGATTTGGCCAGGTTGGCCGATTCGGCCACTTCCTTGGCATCGACCAGATTGCGCTCGATTTCCTTTTGCCGCGAGATATTGGTCAGGAAGGCGAACGCGTATTCCAGCCGGTGGTTTTCGTCGTTGATGGCGGCAGAACTGACGAGGAAGGGTAGCGCTTCGTTCTGCGCCGAGGTCAGCGTGATTTCGCCCACATGGTTGGGCGCACCGCCGCTCTCGTAAAGCTCGGCCGGGAAGAGCTGGCGTGCCGTGTCGTGCCACAAGGCCTCGGGCCGCTGGCCGATCAGGTCTTCACGCCGGTAGCCCAGCATGCGGCAGAACGACTGGTTGACATCGACGATGTGCTGCGCGGCGTCGATCAGCAAAAAGCCGTCGGCGGTGGTGTCGATGATGGTGCGCTTCAGGCGTTCGGACTGGCGCAATGCCTGCGCGGCGATACGCTGGGCGGTGACTTCCTCGATCACGCAAATCATGCCCTTGCCGCGATCACCCGGCACCAGCGCCTTGGCATAGATCATGGCCCAGAAGCCGGAGTGATCGCGCCGGTACAGCTCCAGCTCGCCGCGATAAACGCCGCCGGTATCGATGCGTGCCCAGATGGCCTCCAGCGTTTCGTCACCGCGATTGGGGCTGGCGAAAATCTGGTTGGCGGCCTCACCGATCACATCGGTGGATTGATGGCCGAACAACGTTTCAAACGCCGGGTTGACCAGTCGTATGCTTTGCTTGACCACCAGCATGATGGCCAGCGGGCTGGCATCAAGCACGGTGCGGATTTCGGCGGTGCGCTCCAGCACCAGGTCTTGCAGGTGGTCACGGTGGCGGCGCAGCTCGCGCTCGGCATTCTGCCGTTCGCTGACATCGCGCACGGTGGCGCACAGATAGGCATCCTGCTCGAATTCGATCAGGTTGAAGGTGATTTCCACCGGCTGTTGCCTGCCGTGCCGGTCTCGCTGGAAAGCGCTATCGGTCAGTTGACGATGCTGGCGCAACTGCTCCCACAACGATTCCCAGCGGCGCTCGTCGAATTGCGGATACAGCTCGCCAAAGCGCAGCCGCAACAGCTCGCCCGGCTCGTAGTGGGTCTGCCCGCTGGCGCTGCGATTGGCATAGCGCAGCGTGCCTTGCCGATCTGCCCACAGGATCAGGTCGGGTGCTTCGTCGACGGTGAATTGCGTCAGGTGCAGACGTGATTCGATCTGCTCGACACGCTTGATCTGGCGCAGCAACAAATAGAGCAACACCGACACGATCAGCCACAGGGCTACCGCGATAATGGCACGTGTGACCAGCGCATCGCTGAACTTGGACAGCACAGCGCGTTCATCCACCGAGGTGATGATGACGATGGGCAGCTCGCCTTCGCTGGCGTGAAATGCGTAGATGCGGCGTTGGCCGGTGATGGGGTCTTGCTCGATATAGCTGCTGGCGTGCTTGAGGCGGCGCTGCTCGAAACTCAGTGAGTCGCGATCACGCAGGTTCTGGCCGATATAGGCGGCCTCGAACGGGTAATTGAGCAGTACCACGCCATCGCTGCGCAAGACCTGGATGCGCGTGGTGGGGTCCAGCTTGAGTGCGGAATAGAATTTGAGGAAGTAGTTCGGCTCTACGCCGGCCAGTACCACGCCGCCAAAATTGCCGTCGGGTTTGTTGATGCGGCGCGTGATCGGTATCAGCCATTGCCCGTCGGTGCGGCTGATCACTGGCAGATCGATCAGCGGGCGATTGTCTTGCGTGCTGCGGTGGTACTTGAAATAGGCACGGTCACCCAGTTCGACCCGCCGGGTGGGAAACTCCAGCCCGTGGCTTTGCAGCTTGCCCTGGCTGTCGATGGCGATGATGCCGCGCACCTGTGGCGTCAGGCTGATGCGGTTTTTCATCAGGATGTGTGTTTTGTATTCGTCGGCATTGTCGATGCCGCCGGCCGCTTCCAGCATCTCGATGATGTTCTGCATCGCCTGCTCGACCGAGATCAGCGTGCGCGTGGTGTGTTCATCCAGCGAGCGCGCCAGCGACAGGTTCTGCCGCTCGGCATCGGCAATGGCGTTGTCGTAGTCGCGTACGGTCAGCCACACCAGCATCAGCAGGCCAAGCAGGACCAGCACCGAATAGAACAGGTAGAGGCCGAAGCGCAGCGGCTTGAGCGTCTGGCCTGCGCCGGCGTGGGCAAGGGCTAACGGAGGGCTGGACGGCTTCCGGATCATGGGCGCTTGGCTTCGAGGGCTTCCCAGCGTTCGAGTTTTTCGAGCAGAGCGAGTTCGATGGCTTCGATTCTAGCCTGCATTTCGCCTGCCTTGGCGGGCGTTTGCCGATACAGCTCGGGATCGAGCAATGCCTGTTGCAAATCTGCCTGTTCTGCTTCCAGCGCGGCGATTTCTTGCGGCAGCTGCTCCAGCTCGCGCTGTTCCTTGAAGCTGAGCTTCACGTCGCGGTTGCGCGTGCGTTCCGCCGCGGGTTTGGCGGCTTCGGCCGGCTTGGCTGCAACCGGTGCAGCAGCTGCCGCACGGGCGCGTGCTGCTACATAGTCCTGGTAACCGCCGACGTTTTCCACCAGCTTGCCGCCGCCTTCAAAGGCTACGGTCTGTGTCACCACGTTGTCGAGGAAGGCCCGGTCATGGCTGACCAGGAACAAGGTGCCGGGGTAATCGGCCAGCAGTCCTTCCAGCAGTTCCAGCGTGTCGATATCGAGGTCGTTGGTGGGTTCGTCCAGCACCAGCACGTTGGCCGGCTTGGTGAACAGCATGGCCAGCAGCAGGCGGTTGCGCTCGCCGCCGGACAACGATTTGACCGGGCTGCGTGCACGTTCCGGCGCAAACAAAAACTCTTCCAGATAGCCCATCACGTGTTTGCGTGCGCCACCGATCTCGACGTAATCCTTGCCTTGGCCGATCACGTCGACAATCGCGGCTTCTTCGTCGAGCTGGGTACGGAACTGGTCGAAGTAGGCCACCTGCAGATTGGTGCCGGTTTTTACCTGGCCGCTGTCGGGCTGCAGTTCGCCCAGCACCAGCTTGAGGAAGGTGGTCTTGCCGGCGCCGTTAGCACCAATCAGACCGATGCGGTCGCCACGCAGGATGCGGGTGGTAAACCCGTTGACCAGCACTTTTTCATTGCCAGCCGCATCGCTGAATGCTTTGCGTACGTCTTCGAACTCGGCCACCAGCTTGCCGGTACGCTCGCCGGCGTCCAGCGTGAAGCTCACATTGCCGACGCGCTCGCGCCGGGCCGAGCGGTCGCGGCGCAGTTGCTCCAGCCGGCGCACGCGCCCTTCGTTGCGGGTGCGGCGGGCCTCGATGCCCTTGCGGATCCAGACTTCTTCCTGCGCCAGCACCTTGTCGAACTTCTTGTTGACCACTTCTTCCTGCGCGAGCAGATCGGCCTTGCGCGTTTCATAGGTGGAGAAGTTGCCGGGGAAGCTGGTGACAATGCCGCGATCCAGCTCGATGATGCGCGTGGCCACGTTGTCCAGAAAGCGCCGGTCGTGGGTGATGAACAGCACGCTGCCGGCAAAGTTGTTGAGCAGCCCTTCCAGCCACTCGATGGCCGAGACGTCCAGGTGGTTGGTCGGTTCGTCCAGCAGCAGCAATTGCGGCTCCAGCACCAGCGCGCGTGCCAGCGCCACGCGTTTTTTCCAGCCACCCGACAACTCGGCGATTTTTGTATCGGCCGGCAGGTTGAGCTGGCTGAGTGTGGCGGCAATCAGCGCGTCGAAGCGCCAGCCATCGCGCGCCTCGATCTCGTGCTGCAGCGCCATCAGCTTGTCCAGCGCGGCTTGCGAGCCATCCTGCTGCGCGGCGACATGGTGATATTCGTCCAGCAGTTGCGACAGCTGGCCCAGCCCTTCGGCCACGGCCTGGAAGACGGTGGCATTGGCCTTGAATTCGGGTTCCTGCGCGACGAAGGCCATGCGCGCGTCCTGCGCGATGCGGATATCGCCGTCGTCCAGCTTGATCTGGCCGGCCACTGCCTTGAGCAGTGACGACTTGCCCTGACCATTGCGGCCGATCAGCCCTACGCGCTCGCCGGGTTCGACCGACAGGTTGGCGTGGTCGAGCAGTGGCCAGTGGCCGAAGGCAAGGCTGGCGTTTTCTACGAGGAGCAGGGGCATGACGATCTCTTGAAGCGGGTCGGGCAGGGTGCACGTTGCAGTGCACGAAAGACCGCCATTCTAGCAGCCGGCGGGCTATTGCCGCTGTGGTACGTGCGTGACGATCAGGGCAGCTTTGCAGGCAGGCATTGCAGCACGTCGGTCTGGCACACTTCGCCACCCTTGCCGCCGTTTTCGGCCTGCCAGGCCGCGTAGGCGTGCTCGAAGTTTTCCGGGTAGACGCCGCCACGCTGCAAGGGCTTGACCACGCTGCGCTGCAGCGCAGCCTCGGTGATCGCAATATGGTGGGCCAGGTGATACACCGTCCACACCGGTTTATCGCGCTGCCGGGCTACCACCTCGATGTGATAGATGCCGGATTTGGCACTGGCTGGCAGATCGTAAATCAATACCCAGCGCAGCAGCTTGCCCTGTGGCGGCAGCGCCCAGATCCCCAGCGGGTGTGATTGCAGCGATGCGGGTTCGGCACGCGCGACCGGTGCAGTAACGAGCAACAGTGCGAGCAGCGGGCTTATCAGGTGACGGTGGTGCATGGTGGCGTCATTGCAGTGCAAAACATGTCATGGCACTGTAGCCTATCTTGCGCAGTAATGAGGGTTGATGATGTGGACGCTGACGATCTGGTTTGGGCTTGGCTTGCTGTGGGTGTATTACTGTGACCAGTGCCTGCGTGCCAGCGCCATGATCCGCAAGGCTTATCCCGAATTTGACCCGACCCCGCAATTGGGGCGACTGGATCGGTTCGCAAACGGGAGCAATCCGATCCAGGGCGTGAGCACGGTGCATGAATTCCTTGATTCACGCGCACCGCACGATGTGCTGCCTGCGCAATGCCAGCTGATTTTTCGCCGCTTGCGCTATCTGCGCTGGATCATGCTGATCTACTTTGCTGCAATGGTGATTTACGCCTTCCTGTTTTAGCGCCGCGCGGCGTTGCCCGGAGGGATGCGACCTGCCAAGGACCAGACATGCCCGAAGTGATCGGTATCGACCACATCTATCTGACCGTTAGCGACCTGCCGCGTGCCGAGGCGTTTTACGATATCGCCCTGCGCGATGTGCTGGGCTTTCGCAAGAACAGCTTTGCGCTGCATGGCGACGCACATGTGCAGTATTACAACCGCCATTTCGGCATTGTGCTGCGGCCGGCACGTGGCCACTCAAAGCACAATTCGTATGCGCCCGGCTTGCACCACCTGTGCTTGCGCGTGGACAGCGTGGCCGATGTCGAAACTGCAGCCGCACAATTGCAGGCAGCCGGCATTGCAGCCAGCGCGGCAACGCAATACCCCGAATATGCCGCTGATTACGCGGCGACTTTTTTCACCGACCCCGATGGCATCCGGCTGGAAGTGACCAACTACCGGCAAGAGCGGCGCGAGCGCCATGACCATTGGGACTGCCAGGATTAACACGCATGGCGCATTACACCGCACAAATCAGCTGGTCCCGTGATGGGCAGGATTTTCTGGGGCAACGCTACAGCCGCCGCCATACCGTGCGCTTTGATGGTGGCGTGGCGGTGGCCGGCTCATCATCGCCCCACGTGGTGCCGCTGCCCTATTCGGATGAGCACGCGGTCGATCCGGAAGAAATGTTCGTCGCATCACTCTCGAGCTGCCATATGCTGTGGTTTCTGGCACTGGCGGCCAAGGCCGGGCATTGCGTCGAGCTGTATGTGGATGATGCCGACGGCGTGATGGCGCGCAACGAGGCTGGCCAACTGGCCATGACCGTGGTGACGCTGCGCCCGCAGGTCGAATTCAGCCCCGAAACCCGCCCGGATCGGGACACCTTGCTGCGCCTGCACCACGACGCGCATGAGGCGTGTTTCATTGCCAATTCGGTGCGGACTGAGGTGAGGGTTGAGGCTGCTTGGCCCGTTCGTGAGCAAGCTGTATGAGTTTTCAGTCATTTGAAAATTCGAGTATGGCGTCACAGGTAGCAGCGGTGCCATGGGAGCGACTGCCTGAATTGTTTGATCTGAGTATTAGCTGGCAAGTGCTGGATGGGCAGGACAGGGGTGTTTCAAAAGCAACTGAAAAATCTGTTGAGCGTGTCAATTGGCTCTATGGCTTGAAGCTGCCGATTTCATATCAGGAATTCGTCGGGCGGAGTCGCGAGGCAAACAAGTGGTTGACCGGAGTTGGCGAAGATTATGAAGCAGAAAGACATCTGGTCCGAATGAATCGACTTTGGCGTAACTTACCAAGGAAAAGCCGCATACCTAGTCATCTGGTCATGTTTAATTTGGGCTTTGACGAGGATTGTGACTGTTTTGATCTCAATCTCTATGATGCCCAGACTGGCGAGTATGCAATTCGCTACTGGTATCCAGGGTTTGGAGAAGATGTGCTTTACCCTTCGTTTGAGGCATACATTCGCGCTCAGACTGCAGCTTGGTGCGAGCTCAAGGTGCAAGGAAGAGAAATTGAGTTGGTTTTTTTGATCAAGAAGCTTTTGGCTGAATATGCGCCAGTTTCCTGATGGCTAATCCTGGTTTTGAATGGAATGCTAATGACTGATCGCCTGATCGCCTGATCGCCTGATCGCCTGATCGCCTGATCACCGCACTATTCAGCGCCATGCTCGGTGCGCTGCTGGGCGTGGCTTGTTGGTGGTTGTATGGCCTCGAGTTTTCAATGCAATACGATGGCCGCGGCATTGATCTGGCGTTGTGGCATTGGCTGCAGATCGGTGCTGGTGCGTTCTTTTTCCTCGGGTTGTTGCTTGGCAGCAAGGCGGCTGATGTGCTGGGAGAGGTCATCAGCGCCATTTTCCCATTTCGAGTCGCAATCAAGCCCGGCTAATCCTGGTTGGCTTGTTGGCGTTGATTTTCCTGCTGCTGCTTGCCGGGCTGGGCTGGTTTGCCTGGGGACGATAAAAAACGGCGCCCACGGGCGCCGACAAGATCAGGTGGGGATTGCCTGCCTACCTGGCCTGCCACAGTGTGGGCACGACCAGGGGCGTCCAGTCACTGCCCGGCGGGGCGGTGTGGGCGATCAGCGCGGCGTATTGCTTGCCGGCATAAGTAACACAGCTGCTCACCGTGTAACTCACACCTTCTTGCCAGGCCGGGCAGCCAGTGGCCAGAGTCGCTTGCGGTGTGACAGTCGGCGTTGCGACCGGGGCGGCATTGCCGCTGCACGGGCCCAGATCGGCCCATGGCCCCCATTGGCCGGAAATGATCGGGTCGTTGCTTTGAGTCCACCACTTGGCTTCATAGTTGCGACCATTGCGGGCGATTCGCTGGCCGCCCAAATACACGCTGTCATTGTTCCATGCCGCGTAACAGCTGCTGGTGGGCACTGGTGTGGCCGCAGGTTGCGGTGCAATGGTGGGCGCTACGGTGGGCAGGGGTGTCGGCGCAGCGCTTGGTGCCGGGGTCGGCGCCACGGTTGGAGCGGGCGTAACGCTAGCGACCGGCGTCGGTGGCGTAGCGGGCTTGGGCGTTGGCGTGGCGCCAGCAGGGGTGTAGCTGAAGTCGGTCAGGATGATTTCGACTTCCTTGTTGTCGCTCGGCGCGCGGCCGCCAACCTGCCACAGGTTGATCAGGAAGTACTGCGGCTTCTGGCTGATGCACTGCAGTGGATCGTGCGAGCTGCAATACCACTGAATCAGCCGGCCCCCCGTCACCGCAGGTGGAAACCCGGGGTCGAATACCCAGCTGGCGGCCAGACCGGTGCTGTCGTTCGCGCCCACGTGGCCGTTGAGGGTCTGGAAAGTGACCTTGTCCGACTGCCAGTTGAAGCGATGCGTGGATTTATCACCACTCAGTGCCAGATCGAAACCGTTCCAGCTGCGGTTGGCCGTTTTCACGGCCGGCCATACGGTGTAGTTGCCGTTGGGGGCGTAGGCATTACCCCATTTGGAGTACTCGATATCGATTTCGTTGGTGGCATCACCACCCACATCGCGTGGCGGATAGCTATAGAGGCCGAACACCACATTGGGGTCGAGCTGATCAGGCCGGCCGATCATATGAGCCTGGAAAGTGCCGAAGCCCAGTCTGTCCATGCTGGTGCCCAGCTGGATTTCGGCGGACGACCATACTCCGTCGCGATTGGCGATCTTCAGGTGCAGATAGCCTTGGCCATCCACCCAAGCGTTGCGTTCGTCCCAGTTGTTGGGGCCGGGGCCGCCACTACCGGCGCGCACCGTCCAGTCAAAGCCAGACCAACGCAGCACTTTGGCGGCGGATGCCGGGGTAGGGGCGGGGGCGGCTGCATGAGCAAGGCAGCCGATCAACAAAAGATGCAGCGGCAACACAATGGTGAAACCAAGCTTTTGCAAAGCATGCATGTGCAAAATCCCTAATTTGCCTTTCTTTGTATGAAATATTAACAGCTACTGATGCGCTTGGGGCATTGCCAGTCGCTTAATTCAGCGAGTGCTGGGCATTAAGCAGTCTGTGATTCGTGTCGCCCTGTTTCAGTTCCCGGATCAGTAGGCAGAAAAGACTGCTGGCCTTGACGTATTCAACCCTCGTTTCCAGTGACGGGCCTTCGGTGTAACTCACAAACTCGCGCGTGCCGGCGTTGTAAAGATATGGCGTGCCATCGGCGTCCTTGCTGATGGTGTTTGGCTGCGGCAGGGCAATTTACCGGGGGCGATAAAAAAACGGCGCCCGCAGGCGCCGTCAAGGTCAGATGGAGACTCCTTGCTTGCTTACTTGGCCTGCCACAGCGTCGGTACGGCCGGTGGCGTCCAGCCGCCGCCTATCGGTGCCGTGTGGGCGATCAAGGCGGTGTACTGCTTGCCTTGATAGCTGACGCAGTTGCCGACCGCGTAGGGCACGCCTTCCTGCCAGGCCGGGCAGCCCGGGGCCGGGGTTGGTTGCGGTGCGCTGGTCGGCTGCGGGGTGGCTGTCGGCGCTGCGGTGGGCGTTGCCGTCGGCTTGGGGGTCACCGTTGGCGTTGCAGTTGGCTTGGGCGTTGCGGTTGGGGTGGCGTTGCCGGTGCACGGGCCCAGGTCGGCCCATGGACCCCATTGGCCCGAGACGGTCGGGTCGTTGCCCTGCGTCCACCACTTGGCTTCGTAGTTGCGCCCGTTGCGGGTGATGCGCTGGCCGGTCAGGTACACGCTGTCGTTGTTCCATGCGGCATAACAGCCGCTGGCGGGTACCGGCGTGGCTGTAGGTTGCGGCGCAATAGTCGGCGCGACAGTGGGCACGGTGCTTGGCGCCGGGGTTGGCACCACGGTCGGCGTCGGGGTGACGTTGCCAACCGGGGTGGGCGTCGGCGGTGTGGTAGGTTGAGGCGTCGGTGTAGCGCCGGCGGGGACATAAGTGAAGTCGGTCAGGATGATTTCGACTTCCTTGTTGTCGCTCGGAGCGCGGCCGCCAACCTGCCACAGGTTGATCAGGAAGTACTGCGGCTTCTGGCTGATGCATTGCAGCGGATCGTGCGAGCTGCAGTACCACTGGATCAGGCGGTTGTCGGTAACCGCCGGCGGGAACTTGGGATCAAACACCCAGCTGGCCGCCAGGCCGGTATTGTCATTCACGCCCACGTGGCCGTTGAGGGACTGGAAGGTGACCTTGTCGGACTGCCAGTTGAAGCGGTGGGTGGATTTGTCACCGTCCAGCGCCAGATCAAAGCCACTCCAGCTCCGGTTGGCGGCGTTTACGGCCGGCCATACGGTGTAGTTGCCGATCGGTGCAAACTGATTGCCCCACTTGGAGAACTCGATATCGATCTCGTTGGTTGCATCGGCACCGACATCACGCGGTGGGTAGGTGTAGAAGCCGAATACCACGTTCGGGTCGAGCTGGTCCGGCCGGCCGATCATGTGGGTCTGGAAGGTGCCGAAGCCAAGCCGGTCCATATTGGTGCCCAGCTGGATTTCGGTGGACGACCACACCCCATCGCGGTTGGCGATTTTCAGGTGCAAATAGCCTTGGGCATCCACCCAGGCGTTGCGGTCATCCCAGTTGTTGGGGCCGGGGCCACCACCGCCAGCGCGGACCGACCAGTCGAAGCCCGACCAGTGCAGCACTTTGGCTGCAGGGGCGGGTGTCGGGGTGGGATCGGCCGCCAGAACCTGACCGATCAGCATCAGTTGCAGCGGAATGACCGCCAGGGTACTTACAGCATGTAAAGCGCGCATGATTCACTCCTTCCTGATGAAACAGGGATGCCCTCGGTGGGGCATTTGGGGTTTACGGATTATTGGCCGATGTACTGGTTGCCCACGCCGTGGTTCATGGCATTGAGGATGTCGCCGTTATCCTGCGTGTATTCCCAGGCAAAGATGCCTGCCAGTTGTTTGGCCAACAGATAGCGGCCCTTGGCAGCCACCGCGCGTGGGTCGTCGTAGCCCATGAACAGTTGGCTGGCGGGGTGCCACAGGTTGTAGCTGTGGCCCTGCGGGTCGTAGAGCACTTGGTAACCGTTGATGCCGCTGCCGGCCGCGCCCAGGTAGTCGCGGTGCAGCGTACGGTAGATTTCGGCGCCTTCCGGCTCGGCATAGGTGCCGCTGCGCCCACCGCCGATGGGGCTGGCCTCAATCGTCGGGCTGACCCCGGTAAAGCCGCGGCCATACATGGCTGCACCGATCACCAGCTTGTCGGCTGGTACGCCAGCCGCCAGCAGGTTGTTGACGGCCCCATCGATGTTCAGATCGGTGCCGTTGTGGGGATGAGGATGCAACGCGGTATGGTTGCCGACATGATCCGACCAGGGACCGTAAAAGTCGTAGGTCATCATGAAGATGTAATCCATCCATCGCTGCGCCTCGCGATAGTTGATCTTTTCCACCAGACTGCCCACGGTGTTGATGGCGGCGGTCACGGCATAGTACCGGCCGGTTTCCTTGCCCAGCTTGTCCAACGCCAGGCGCAAATCGCGCATCAGGTCGGCAAAGCCCTGGCCGTCGGCCGGATTGCCCAGTTGCACACCGTTGGCTGCCCAGTTGGTGGTGGGGTGTTCCCAGTCGATGTCGATGCCGTCGAAGCTGGGGTGGTTGCGCAGGAAATCCACGACCGATTCTGCAAACACCGCGCGGCTGGCTGCATCGTTGGCAAGGTGGAAAAACGGATCGGAACCCGCCCAGCCACCGACCGACGCGAGCACCTGTACATGAGGGGCGCGCTGTTTCAGGCGAGTGAAGGCGGTATCGAAATCCGCTTCGAGCGGCCCGCTGGTCAGCGAGAATGGTGCCTTGCCGCTACAGACATCGCCGTCCCGCACCAGCTGGCCCGGCCCGCAGATGCGCAGAAATGCATACAACAAGTGCGTGACGTTATGGCCCGGCAAGTCGTCGAGCACGGCGCTGCCATGCCAGTTGGGCACATACACGGCCACCACCTTGCCAGAGGTTTGCCGGAAAGGGACTGGTTGGCCGCCGTGCAGATCATAGGGAGCGTGCGCGTGGGGAGGGAGGGCTGCGGTCATGTTGATGATGGATACACTTGGTCGGATGGAAGGCGGCGCAGCCGGGCTGCGCCGATTCATTGCTTATTTCAGCGATTGGGTGAGGGCATTCAGCAGCGTGTGCTGGGCGTCGTCCTGCGTCAGTTCCCAGATCATCACGCCGGCCAGGCCGTTGGCCTTGATGTACTCGACCTTGGTCTTGAGTGACTGCGCATCGTCATAGCTGACGAACTCACGCGTATCGGCGTTGTACAGATACGGCGAGCCGCCGGTTTCCTTGTTGCGGAACGACTTCCAGCCCGGCTTGCCCAGCAGATCCTGCTTCACCAGGTAATACTGGCCAGCCCCCGGTTCCTTGTACTGCTTGAGGCCCGGCCCCTTGGAGGGCTGGTTCAGGCCATCGCCATTCGGGCCCGGTTCCACATTGCCCTGGGCACGGAAGTAGAACGGCACGCCGAACACCAGTTGATCCTTGCGCGCCCCCTTGGCCAGCATGTACTTCACGCCCAGGTCGATGGAGAGCACCTTGCCGTCCGGGTCTTCCGGCAGGCCGTACAGCGGTGCCAGCAGACCGGCACGTGATGCCCATGCGCCGTAGAAGTCGTACAGCATCATGTTCACCCAATCGAGCTCCTTGACGGTGCGCGGGATGTCATAACCCGACAGCGACCAGCCGCCATTGGTGACCGGCAGTGCCGCGGTGAGTACGTATTTCTGCTGGTCGTGCTTGCCCTGACGGGTCAGCTCGGCACGCAGCGCCTGCAGCAACAGCACGTAGTTTTCCTTGTCGGCGGGCGATGCATCGTCGGCATAGTTGCCGCCGGTGACCGGATGTTCCCAGTCCAGGTCCAGCCCGCTGCACTGATACGCCTTCATGATGGCTGTGGCAGTGATGGCCAGCCGGGTGCGACTGACCTCGCTCTGCGCCACCTTGGCAAGGTTGCGCGAGCCTTCCCAGCCGGCGATGGCCCACTGGCAGCGCAATGCAGGATTCAGCTTGCGGGCATCGATGAAGGCCTGGTGCCAGTACGCCACTGCGGGGGCAGCGCTCGGGGCGATGAAAGCGGTGCCGTCAGGCTGGATTTCCAGAAAGGACAGCACGCCGATATCGAGCTTGTGCAGCACTTCGCTCGCTTGTTTCATGTCCTGTTCGGATTGCCAGGTCGGCAGGTAGGAAATGACCAGTGGTGCGGCCTGCGCAGCGCTGCAGACAGCAGCACAGAACAGGGCGGTAAGGGTGGTGCGCGAACGCCACATGCAATCTTCCTCCAAGAGTAGTTGTCGGTTCGTCGTGTTGTGTCACGGCGTGGAAGAAAATTAAGATATTGATTGAAAAGGTGGAATGTCTGAATATGACAAATCAGTTTGTTCAAATTGCGCGCCATGTCCACCATTTACCAGGAACTGTTCGATGTCTCGCCGGCAAACCGGCAGCCCAGCATAGGCTCGCGCATTTTTCATCACCCGCATCTGCGGGCGCTGAGTGACCACGACGTCTTGCTGGCCGGGGTGTCCTATGTGCACGCCCCGCTACATGTCGAGCGCATTGGCGCGCCGTTTCATGTGGTGCTGGTGTGCGTGGAGGGCGAGGGGCAGGTGATCGACGCGGGGGCTTATCACCCGCTCGCGGCCGGCCAGATGGCCGTGCTGCCCGCCTATGGGCACAGCGGCTTTCGGGATATCGGGCAGTACTGGCGCATGGCGTGGTTCCTGCTCAATGACGCGCCGTGCTGGGCTGCGTTGCAAGGCAATCAGGCCAGCATTCGTGCGGTAACGGCGGCTGACAACCTTTTCCACGCTACTGCGTTAACCTGTCTGGAAGCCCAGCAGCAGCACGAGGCGTTTACCGGTGCAGCCATGCTGCTGATGGTGGATTTGCTCAAGCGCATGCTGGCCAGCACCGCAGCGGGTGATGAAATTACGCGTGCGCTGCTGGCGCTGTTCGCGGCAGTCAAACGTGACCCGGCGCAGCCATGGCGGGTGGACGAACTGGCTGCGCGCTACGGGCTGAGCCGTGCTCATTTCCAGCGCTTGTGCCTGCGCTACCTGGGCGTGGCGCCGCAGCAGATGATCATCAACCAGCGCATGGCACGGGCGCGCGAATTGCTGCTGGCGGGCTTTGGCAATGTGGGCGAGGTGGCAGAGGCGGTCGGATATGAGGAGATCGCCAGTTTCTCGCGCCGTTTCAGTCGCCATTTCGGTACCGGGCCGGGCGACGTGCTGCGCGAGCTGGCGTTGGCGCCCCGCGAAATCGGCACTACGGCTGCCGCGCATCGCAGGCGGCGTCAGTAACAAAGTAACGCTTTGGCGCTGAGGCTGCGGGTGTAAAGTGGTCAAGTTGGCAACAGCCGGGTTGATGCCGCTTGCGGCTGATGGCCTGGTGGGATTGGTTCAATTCAAAAGTAAGGGTGACACGTGTTTTCCAGGCAATCGATTGCAGCGCTGCTGGCGCTGTTGGGTGGTGTGGTGGTGCCGCAGTCTTGGGCAGAGGTCAATGTCGATGCGCCGGTGTTGACGCCGACCGAGGCGCATGCTGAGGAGCGATCCGCGTGGCCACTGGGCGCTCAGATCATCATGACTGCTGATGAGGCGGCGACACGGGATGCATGGAAAAGCCCCAAAGAACCGGTAGACATGCTGGAAACCCGCGAAATCAAAGTGGGTAAACCGTTGTCTATCGGCATCGTGTTTGCCGGTTGCAATGCCGATGCGACAGGCAAGTGTGATGTGACGGTCAACTATCGCATCCTCACACCGGACGCGGATGAATATGCCAAGCTGGACAAGGTGCTGCTGTGGAAGGGACCGGCGGGCCCAGGTCCATCCAGCATGATCATGGGCAGCAATTTTCTGAAGGTGGTAGTGGCGCCGAAGGAGCCGCACGGCCGCTATGTCGTGGATGCCGTGGTGACTGACAACGTTACGCACCAGTCGGTACCCTTGGAGGATGCGTTTGTCGTCAAGAAGTAGAGGGTTTTCCTGACGACGGCCGCCCTTGTTTTTCTATACAGGCTGACTTTGATTGAAGACTTGTAATTAATATTTAATCAAAATGCAATAAATCCGCTCTAGGCTAAAAAACGTTTGCACGCTGCAAACAGGCCTATTGAGGAGTAGTACTTGGGATTTCGCAAGTTCGTCGCCCCGGCACTGGTGGCATTGCTGGGCTTGGGGCTGCTGGTTGCGCTGATTACATCGGCGTTTGGCAAGCATCAGCGTGATCAGGCCGATGCGCAAGCCGCCAGTGTGGTGACTGTGCGCGGCCTGGTCGGTTCGGAGAAAGAGGCGTTCTACCGCGACCCGCGTGTGGCGGCAGCCTTCAAGCGGCTAGGGCTGGTGATCGAGGTACAAAAGGCCGGCTCGCGCGAGATTGCTGCCCGCACCGACCTCAAGGATTTCGACTTTGCCCACCCGGCTGGTGCGCCGGCAGCGCTCAAGCTGCAGCAGGTGAGCAAGGCCAGCCGCATCTATACCCCCTTCTACACACCCATGGCTGTGGCATCGTGGCGCAAGCTGCTGCCGGTGCTGGAGGGCAATGGCCTCGTCAAGCAGCGCGATGGCGCCTATTACATCATCGACATGAGCCGCCTGCTGCAGATGGTGGCCGATGGCACGCGCTGGCGCGAGCTGAAGAACAATAGCGTCTACGACACCAGCCGCGCGGTGCTGATTTCCAGCACCGATGTGCGCAAATCCAATTCTGCCGCCATGTATCTGGCGCTGGCGTCCTACATCCTCAACGGCAACAACATCGTGCAGGCAGATGACGAGATCGACCGCATCTTGCCGGTGGCCGGCAGCCTCTTCCTGAAGCAGGGGTTCCAGGAGTCCAGCTCGGCCGGGCCGTTCGATGACTATGTCGGCATGGGCATGGGCAAGGCGCCGCTGGTGATGGTGTACGAGGCGCAGTTCCTTGAATACCAGTCCAAGCAGCCACAGCCCAACCCGGACATGGTGCTGCTCTATCCGCAACCCACCGTCTTTACCAAACACGTGCTGGTGCCGCTGAGCGCCAATGGTGCGCGCGTGGGCGAGGCGCTGACCACCGACAAGGAGTTGCAGTCGCTCGCGGCCGAATACGGCTATCGCGGCGCTGATGCCTCGCACTTCAAGACCTTCTTGCAGCAGAAAAAGCTGTTTGCACCGGCCGAGCTGGTCGATGTGATCGACCCGCCCACCTATGCCGTGCTGGAAAAAATGATCGTGGCCATTGGCCAGAAATTCCAGTGAGCGGGCCAGCCCCGCCATCACTCATCAACACGCAGGAGTAGCCCGCATGACCCAGACCCTGACTGCCCCCGAGCCGCTGGTGTTGACCCCGCCCGAGCCGGTGCAACCGGTAACACCGGCGCAAGCGCCGGAAATGGCGCCGCTGACGCCGGAGCTGAAGACCAGCATCGACGATCAGGTTGGTCGCTTCATGACCGCCTTGCTGGCCGAAGACGTCAACAGCGACGGCTTCAAGCAGAAGCTCGATTCCGCCTTCAATCTGGGCCGCGAGGAAATCTCGGTGGCGGCTGGCTTGATGAGCGGGCGCTTCATGGAGCGCAATTTCGTCGGCATGGAAGATTCGGCCGCGTTCAAGGCCATCAGCAGCTTGCGCAATCAGCTGGACGAGTTGAATCCCGGCAAGCAGGGTGATCTGCTGTCGCAGAACCGCATCCTGGGCATCATCCCGTTCGGCAACAAGCTCAAGGCCTATTTCCGCAAGTTCCAATCGGCCGGCAGCCAGCTCAACACCGCGCTGCAGCAGGTCTACGCAGCGCGCGACGACATGAGCCGTGACGCGGTCGAGATCGAAAGCGTGAAGCAGCGACTGTGGGATGGCATGCAGAAGCTCAACGGCGCCATCCACTTTGCACGCGAACTGGATGGCCGTCTGGCCAGCCAGGTGGAAAGCCTGAAGGCGACCGACCCCAATCGCGCCCGCGCGCTGGAGCAGGAAGTGCTGTTCTATGCCCGCCAGAACCTGACCGACATGCAGACGCAAATGGCAGTCTGTGTGAACGGCTATCTGGCCATGGATGTGCTGAAGAAAACCGCACGTGAAATGTCCAACGGTTGCAGCCGCGTGGCCACCACCGGCATGTCGGCGCTGGCCGTGGCCACAACCGTGGCGCGTGCCACCGGCAACCAGATCGAGGTGATGAACATGCTGCAGGGCGTGTCCGAAACCGTGGGTGACCTGATCGAGCAATCCGGCAAGGCGCTCAATACACACGTACAAAAGACCGGCGAGTTCGCCAGCAACCCGCTGATTGGCGTCGAGCGCTTGCAGGTAATGTTCGACCAGACATTTGCCGCCATCGACACCATGGACAAGTTCCGCTCCGAAGCCATTGGCGTGATGGGCAAGAACAACGAGCTGATCCGGCAGCAAGTGGAGCGCGCGCAAGTCTATGTGGACCGTGCGCGTGGCGAAACGCTGCGCGAAACCGTGTCCAACGTCGCGCTCGGCGGCCCGGTCAAGCTCTGAAACGCGCGTATGGCGCGGGGGAAAGCATGAAATTGCGTTGCTATTTGCTGGGCTTGCTGGCGGTGCTGCTGCTGGCGGGCTGCGGTGACAAATCGGCACCGGCGGGCGACAAGGCCGGTGCTTCGGCCAAGCCTGGCTTGACGGTGCTGGCGGGGTCCGAACTGAAGGACATCGAACCGCTGCTGCCGCAGATCGAGCAGGCCACCGGCCTGCATCTGCAGCTCAAATATGCAGGCTCGCTCGACGTGATCGAACAGTTGCAGGCGGGGGCGTCCTTCGATCTGGCCTGGATCGCCAACAACAAATACGCATTGCTTGATCCCGCCGTGCGTGAGCGCGTAAAGGCCAGCGAGCGCACCATGATTTCCCCGGTGGTGCTGGGGGTGAAAGCCAGCAAGGCCAAGGCGCTGGGCTGGGATAAACCCGATCGGCAGCCCACGTGGGCCGATATCGCCAAAGTGGCGGGGGCCGGGCAGTTCCGCTTTGCCATGACCAATCCGGCCAGCTCCAATTCGGGATTCTCTGCCGTGCTGGGCCTGGCTGCGGCCGTGGCCGGCAAGGGCGATGCGCTGGAAACCCAGGACATCAACAAGACGGCGCTGACGGCCTTTGCCCGTGCCCAGTCGTTGACGGCGGGCTCGTCCGGCTGGCTGCTGGATGCCTATGTCGGCGAGCAGGACAGGCTGGATGGCATCGTCAACTATGCGTCGTCGCTGCATGCGCTCAACCAGGGCGGCAAGCTGCACGAGCAGTTGGTGCTGGTCTATCCCAAGGACGGCGTGATTACCGCCGATTACCCGCTGATGCTGATCAACCCGGCCAAGCGGGCCGACTATGACAAGCTGGTGGCTTACCTCAAGGGGGCGGAGTTCCAGAAAGCGATGACGGCGCAGACCTACCGGCAGCCGCTCGATCCCACCATGGATGCGGCCATGCCGCGCCGCGAATACTTCGAGCTGGCCTTTCCCGCCAAGCTGGCGGTGGTGGATGCGTTGCTGGACGGCTATCAGAACGAATTCCGCCGCCCGGCCGACTCTACCTTCGTGATCGACATCAGTGGTTCGATGGGCAAGGGCGGGCGGATTGAGCAGTTGCGCGGCGCCATTGCCGGCCTGGCCGGTAGCGACGCCAGCCTGAGCGGGCGCTTCAGCCGCTTCCGCGCCCGCGAGAGCATCTCGGTACTGACCTTCTCGGACGTGGTGCATGAGCAACACACCTGGACGCTGGCAGAGCAGGCCAAGGACAACACCGCAGAACTGGACCAGATCAGTGACTTTGCCCTGCAGTTGCAGCCAGGCGGCGGTACCGCCATCTACAGCGCCGCACAAACGGCCTACCAGAATGCGCTGGCACGGCAGGCACGCAACCCGGATCGCGTCTATACGCTGGTGCTGATGACCGACGGCGAAAACAACAACGGGCTGACATCGCAGCAGTTTGTGCAGTGGTTTGCCAGCCTGCGGCCTGAGCAACGCCGCATCCGTATCTTTGCCGTGCAGTTTGGCGAGGCCAGCCGCGATGAGCTGGAAGCGCTGACCGGCCCCAGCGGCGGCCGCGTATTCGATGGCAGCAAAGCCGGGCTGCAGGCGGCGTTCAAGGAAATCCGGGGATACCAGTAATGCCCTTGTCGACCCGTCTGGCGCTGTTTTTCTATGGCACAGGCAATATTGTGGGCTGTTTGTGCGCGCTGTCCGTGCTTGGCCTCTACTTGTTTGGTGTCATTGACGCGTGGTGGTTTGCCATGACCGTGGCGGCCTATGCATTCGGCTGGCTGGTCAGCCCGCGCAGTGCACAGCTGGCCAGCGAACTGCCGCCGCAGATGCCCTTGCTGGACATGCTGGATGCCCTGATCGACAGCGCGCGCCGCGTATTGCCGGCCGAGGCACAACAGCAGCTCACCGGCATACGCGCCCGGGTGGTCGAGCTTTTGCCGCGTCTGGAGAGCGCAAGCCTGCCGTTGCCGGCGCGCATGGAGCTGGACAATGTGGTGCGCCGTGATCTGGCCGGCACCATTGCCAATTATGCGGCGTTGCCAGCCAGTTTTGCCGCGCTGCACCCGATACGCGACGGCAAGACTGCGAAGCAATTGCTGCAAGAGCAACTGGTGCTGCTGGACCGCGAGGTTGCCGAAATCGGCGAGGACATCTTCAGCGAAGATGCCAGCAAGCTGGCTGCGCATGGCGACTATTTGCGCAGCAAGTTCCAGCCAGTCAATTTCCTGAATCATGGCCAGTGATCGACAGGCCGGCGGCACAACGTTGCATGCGCGCAATGCGCGGTTGCCCGGGGGAAGGCCGGTGCTGGCCCTGATGGCTGCTTTGCGCCACACTGTACGGCTACCGATGACCGGGTGGATGTCACCCGGTTGATCCTGACGATGACCGTGCCGGAGTTGCCATGTTTTCCCTTCGTTTGATCCCGGCGCTATTGCTGCCCGTGCTGTCCTGTATCGCTCTGGCCAAGGGTAATCCGGATGCGGCACTGGCCGAGCGCTTTATCGATTGCTCGGCACAGGTATCCATCCTCAAGCAGGCGGGTGACCAGTACAAAATTTTCACGCCGGAACAAAGCATGCAGACGCAAACCATGGTGGGCATGTATCTGATGGCCGGGATTGCCTTGTCGGATGAAAAAACCGCCAAGGCACGCATGCAGGCCAGCACCGACAAAGCCATGGCCAATGCCCGGAAGAACATCAAGAACGGCGATCCGACTGCCTATTTCGAAAATGCAGGCAAGCAGGCGCAAATCTGCTCCAGCTTGATGGAGCAGCACTACGAGCGCATCAAACCCAAGCTTGATGCCTATATGGGCAGCGGCCAGGCTCAATAGCCAAAGCGCCGGGCAGGCGAGTTTGCACCGGGGGCAAGCCGGCCAAAAGATGCTTGCACACAGGATGGTAATGGCATAGCATATAGAACGATTGTTCTATATGGAGTCTGGCCGTGGCTACTGCACCCCGTTTTCGCTTTTCCGAATCCGCTGCAATCCGCAAGCACGTGTTGCGGATTTCCAATGAACTGGTTGAACTGCTGGTTGCGCGCCCCCAGGCGCCCAGCCTGGCTGGCGCACGCTGGCTGCATGCCGAGGACCTTGCCGGTGCCAGTGATGCACTGAGGGCCGAAGGCCAGCGCCTGCTGGGGCTGTATCTTTATCTGGACGACAGCGGCACCGTGACCGAAATACGCCTGCCGAAAATGGCCGAGGTCGTGCTGCATTAGGCGCAGCCAACGCAACCCGCTGGCAGCGTTCGCGCACTTGCTGTTTAGCTTGTGTTGTCTGCGTTTCGCCTGCCTTGCCAGCACTGCTATACCGGGTTTTGCTGGCGACTCTAAACTGCCATCTGTTGCAGCGCACAGCTTGCTATGCTGGCTGTGTGACAGAACGCAGGCTTTGGGTGCGATGAGGTCATGCTTTGCCCGGTCCGGGGCAGGGCGAGTGCTTGCCGGAGATGAAGGTGATGGAGAAGCTGCATATTGCGGATTGCAACGAGCATGATCTGGTGCGGGCCATTGCCTTGCTGCAGCAATCGGCCGTGCGCTTCTTCTTTCATGAAATGGATGAGGCCGCGCAAGCCGTATTTCTCCGCGAAAACACGCTTGCCAACGCACGCGGCAATATTGCCAGCGGCTACCGTTATCTGGCTGCATGGCATGAGGCTGTCTTTGCCGGTTTCATCTCGATATCCCCGCAGGCGCACATCCACCAGCTTTTCGTCGTGCCCGAACGCCAGGGCAGGGGGATAGGCAGTGCCTTGCTCGAAGAGGCTGCTGCCTGGGTGGCCGGCGCGGGCGATGCCGCTCAGCTCACCGTGTTTTCAGCCAACAATGCCATTCGCTTCTATGCCCGGCACGGCTTTGTGGCAACCAGCGAAACGCGTTACTGGCACGGCGCACCATACAATCCGATGGCGAGGCCACTGTGGCGCAACGGGCATGATCCGGCGCGTGCGCCAGCGGGTTGATCGCGCCGGGCCTGGGTGACTCCAGCCTGAAATTCATGTGGGCAGGGAATTTTTTGCGAACGGGCGGGTCTGGTGTAGGTCTGGCGACAGACAAGCGTGTTTTTCCAGTCATGCACGCAGTGTGTTTGCAACTGCGTGCCGCTTGGGCTGACATGCGTGTAATGCCGCCTTGCAGCGCCGCGAGCGTGCCGCTGCGGTAAGATACCCCCGATCACCCTGGACCACTTGTTTCATGACCATACTTGATTCGACCCTTTGCCGGCTGGGCCTGTGTGCTGCCGTTGCCACCCTGTTTGCCTGCAGTGCCGAAACGCCCGATGGTGGCTCGGTAACGCCGACCCCGACCCCGACAGTCAGCCCGACACCCACGCCGGCGCCATCAACAACAGCTGAGGGGTACTGGCAGGGCACGATGGCCGATGGCCGGGCATTCAGGGCGCTGGTGCTGGACGACAGCTCGTTCTGGATCACTTACTCCAAGAAAACCGACGCAAATGTGCTGGCTGCAGTGGTGGCGGGGGCTGGCAGTGCTGCGTCCGACAACAATTTCGCCGGCATGGTTGCCCGTGAATACAACGTCGAGAGCAATACCTACACCGATGCAGTGCTGGCTTCGGCCTACTATGTGCCGCGCATCCGTTTCAATGGCAAGTTGCAGTATCTGTCGACAAGTACGATCTCAACCTTTACCAGCAATTTCAATGTTACCTACAACACTATCCCTGCATTGAGCGCCATCGTGGGCAGTTATACCGGTACTGGCTCGCTGCTGGCGTCCAGTGATACCAGCACCGTGCTGATCGATACCACGGGTGTGGTCAAAGGCACCTTGGGAACAACGGGTTGTACTTTCACTGGCAAGATCGCCCCCCATGCGCGCGGCAACCTGTATGACGTGTCATTTACATTTGCTGCAAGCAGCTGCAAATTGAGTGGCAGCACCGTCAAAGGCATTGCGTTCGTTGATCCGCAGACCAGTCGCTTCAACATCCTGACTACGGATGGCGGACAAAACGGTTATTTTTTTGTCAGCCAGTCCTGATCGCAAACGTTTATCGATGAAGCAGCCCTCGCCATACTGCGGGGGCTTTTTCATGCCGGTTCCAGCTATGCTGTAGCCAGGCATGCCGGCTGCGGACTGGGGCAAGTGCCGCAGTCGCCGGGCGGATTGGACGCGCTGGAGACCGTGATGGGTAAGGGATTCAGGACCGGAACGATTTTTCTGCTGCTGGCTGCGCCCGGCGCATGGGGTGCGCTGGGGGCCGCCCCGGATTTGCCGGTGCGTCCGGTTGCCGCCTTGAGCGCCGGTGGCCTGCCAAGCTATACCATCCATGCTGCGGTTGATGCTGCGGGCGTGAGTGTCAGCGAGTATGTCAATGCACAAGGGCAGGTTTTCGCGGTGAGCTGGCAGGGGCCGTTCAGGCCTGATCTGCCTGCATTGCTGGGCAGCCACGCCAGCCACTATCAGGCCATGGCATCCCGCGCCTTGCCGCGCGGCCTGAACGCACCCGCCCAGGGACAGGATGGCGATCTGGTCATTCATGCTGGCGGGCACCCCAAGGCCTTCTTTGGCTATGCCTACCTGGCGTCACTGCTGCCGGCGGGATTTGACCCTGCCGTGTTGCTGCGCTGAGTGGAGGTTGCCATGAACATCGCGTGGCGCGTGCTGATCTGTTCAGGCTGCTTGCTTATGTCTGCATGCGGTGGTGGTGGCGGGGGAGGCAGTTCATCGCCCACGCAGGCGCCGATCCCGTTGCCTACCGCCGTGCCGACGCTTGCACCGGGGGTGAGCCCGACACCGCAACCACCCACTACCCCCACACCTGGCCCTGTGCCAACGGCATCGCCAACGTCCGTACCCACCCCTGTACCTGCGCCGACACCCATACCAATTCCCACACCCGTGCCCAGCAACACCGCCAACACGCAGGCCTTGGTCGTCGACGGCACCTTCAACACCATCAACCGCCTCTACACATCGGTCACCGTATGCAAGCCCGGCACCGCCAGTTGCCAGACCATAGACCATGTCGTGGTCGATACCGGCTCATCCGGCTTGCGGCTGTTGAGCAGTGCGCTGACGCTGGCGGGTGTGCCCCAGCTCACGAGCGCAAACGGGGCACCGGTAACGGTCTGCCAGCAGTTCGTGACGTCTTATACCTATGGCTCGGCCCGCAAGCTGGATATCCGCATGGCCGGGGAGCTGGCCGGCAACCAGACCGTACAGCTAATGAGTGATCCCGCCTATGCCACGGTGCCCAGTACCTGCGCGCAAGGCGGCAGCAATAGCGGCACAGTGGCGGCGCTGGGGGGTAACGGAATACTCGGGGTGGCCAACTCGCCCTACGACTGTGGCAGCCTGTGTGCCAATACGGCTTATCCCGCCACGTATTACCAGTGTCCATCGGGCGCCAGTTCCTGCACCGCAACCAGCATGGCGCTTGCCAGCCAGCTGCAAAACCCGGTGTTTGCCTTTGCCACTGATAACAACGGGCTGATCCTGAAGCTGGATGCACCGCCTTATGCGGGGGCATCCAGCATCGGGGGGCAGCTTGTCTTCGGGCTGGACACTCAGGCCAACAACGCAAGCAGCGCGGCCACGCAGCTGGTGCGTGTATCGGAGGGAACCGGTTTCTTCACCACGGTGTATGGCGGGAGCAGCTACGTCCGCAGCTTTTTCGATACGGGCTCCCAGGAATACTATTTTCGGGATGGCAGTCTGCCGGTGGACGGCAACGGGGAGTATGCGCCATCAGCGGGCGTGCTTAATACGTCAGCAACCAACGTGGGGGGTGACAACCGTGCCTGGCCAACCCCCTTTTCGGTGGCAAACTGGTCGACGCTGAACAGCAGCAGCTTTGTCTACGGCAACATCGGCGCCCCGATCTCTTTTGCCAGTGGCGCATTTGACTGGGGGCTGCCGTTTTTCCTGGGTAAACGAGTGTGGTACGGCTTTGAACAGCGCAGCTCGCTGCAAGGCAACGGGCCGTGGGTAGGCTATTGAGCGGGCCACACGGCCCCGCTGAGCAACCTCACTCGCCGTAAGCCTTGCCTGCATTGCGTCATGGTTTTTGCCGGCGGTCCGGACGGTATGACGCAATGCCTGGCGGATGTCGGTTCAGGCCAGCAGGCTGGCGCCGACATTGATCGACAAGCCCAGTATGCTCATGTTGAATACGAAGGCGAGCATGGACTGGGCCAGCACCAGCCGTCTGGCACGGGTGGACGTGATGGCTACGTCGGCGGTTTGCGCCGCCAGGGCAATCGTGAAGCTGACGTAGAGGAAGTCCCAGTAAACCGGCTCGCACCCGGTATCGGGAAACTGTAGCGGGCGTGCCTGCGCGTTGTGCTGGTAAAACAGGTGGGCGTAGTGCACGGCAAAGACGGTAGGCAGCAGCAGCCAGGTGCTCAGCAGCGTCGCCCCGGTCAGTGCCAATGAACCTGCGGTCAACGCGTGGCCCTTGTTGCCCGCCAGCTCGAAACAGATCGCCAGCAGGCAGGCCAGACAGCCCAGCGTGACGACTGCCAGCACCGTTCCGGCACTTTCATCCTGTTCGTGCGCAACCTGGCGGATGCGCTCCACGCTCGCGCCCAGCATCGTATGCCATTCCAGTGCCAGGTACAGCCAGGCGCCGATATTCCAGCCCAGCAGGCTGCGTGTCAGCAATGGCCCCGGCGACAGCCCGATCCCGATCAGGCCACAACACGCGGCAAGCCATAGCCAGCGATGCTGCCTGAGGATGGTTCGCAGCTTGCCCTGCAGGGTGTGCGGCGGGCTAGCCATGGTTGCGGTGCAGGTGACGAATGATCAGCCACGCCATCGCGACGGAAACGCCAATCACGGCGCCTGCCAGCAGCAGCATGACGAAAAAGGAAAAAGCGAAGGAATGGTGTTCCATTGCGCCACTCGTCGGGTAAAGATGCGCCAGCCTAGCGCATACCGCAGCGGCCGAGTGCGCGGGAATGTACGAATTGTGTAAAGGTCCTGCAACAATCCGGAAGTACAATTATCTTTGCGGAAATCTTATTCAAATTTCCAATTGGCATAAGGATATGCACCTTTTTTGGTAAGCATGTTTATTGTAATTTGTAAAAAACAAGCTACACTTTGCCGCCTTCCCAACACCGGCAGCTCTGCTGCAGCCTTGCTTTTTCATGCATATCAAACAACCGGAATTATTGGGATTCTCTTTTAAAAACAGTGCACAGATGCACTGGACCTTGGGCTTGCTCCTGCTGGGGGCGCTCTACTATTTCATGCCCGGGCTGGTGGGGCGCGACCCCTGGAAGCAGGATGAAACTTACACGTTCAGTATGATACTGAACCTGCTGCAGGGGCGTGACTGGGTGGTCATGCACGTGGCCGGCGAGCCCTTCATGGAAAAACCGCCCCTGTATTACTGGAGTGCGGCCTTGCTGGCCAAGCTGCTTTCCGGCGTCTTGCCCTTGCATGATGCGGCCCGGCTGACCAGTGGTGCCTATATGGTGGCCGCATTTGCCGTGCTGGGTGAATCGATGTGGCGCGCCTGGGGGCGGCAGGGGGCGGTGGTCTGCTGTCTTGCACTCGCCGCGTGCCCGTCGCTGATGCTGCATGGTCATTGCATGATTACCGATACGGCACAGTTCTTCGGTACCACGCTGGTACTGGCCGGCCTGCTGCGCGCGCATGAGCCGGGCAGGGTGCAAGGCGCTTTACTGGGACTGGGTTTGCTTGTAACCCTGCTAACCAAGGGGTTGTTGATCCCAGGGGTGACCGTGATTACCGGCATGGGCCTGGCTGCACTGTCCCGCCAATGGCGCAACAAACAATATCTGCGCCACTGGCTCATGGCGCTGGCCATTGCTATCCCCTTGGGGGCCATCTGGCCGACCCTGCTGTATCTGCGCTCGCCGCAACTTTTTTATGACTGGTTCTGGCTGAACAACATCGGCCGCTTCCTGGGTTTTGCCGTACCCATCCTCGGTGCGGCAACCGAGCCCGCTTATTTCCTGCGTTCGGTGCCCAGCTTTGCTTTTCCGGTTTTACCGCTGGCGTTGTGGTCGCTGTGGGTGTCGCGCAGGCAATGGAACACCCCGCGTATCCTTGTGCCGGGTCTGTTTGCCTCGGTGATTTTCTTTACCTTGTCGATGTCGGCATCAGCCCGGGCGCTGTATGCATTGCCGCTGTTGGCTCCGCTGGCCATGCTGGCCTTTCCGGCCGTGATTGATCACGGCGGCCGTGTTGACCGCATCATCCGCTATCTGAGCCTGATACTGTTTGGTGCACTGGCGATTTTTGTTGCGGTTGTTTGGGGTTATGGGTTGCTTGTTGGCCATATGCCGGAATGGGAGTGGCTGGTACGTATGCTGCCCTCCAGTCACCAGCCACCACTGCAGCCGCTGGCTTGCGTTGTAGCGCTGGTTGCTGCCGCATTGTGGGTTGCTGCGGCAGTGTTTACTCGTGGTTGCTTTGCCAGCGGTCTGATGAGCTGGACAGCCGGTTTGATGCTTTTGTGGACGCTGGCCATGACGCTATGGTTGCCTTGGCTGGATGAAGCCAAGAGTTATCGCCAGGTGATGGTGGATATCCGGACCGCAATGGCTGACAATCCCGGTTGCGTGGCCAGTCTTGGCCTGGGTGAATCCGAGCGTTCCATGCTGCACTATTTTGGCCGCACGATCACCAAAAGGGTGGAGCTGCAACATGATGCCTTGGGTGAATGTCGCTACCTGCTGATCGAGGATACTTACCGTGATCCGATCCAGACCCCGGATGGCAGCTGGTTGCCGATCTGGAGCGGGACACGTATTGGCGACCAGAACGAGCGCTTCAGGTTGTATACCGCGGGTTGATATCGCTTGCGCAGCTTGGCCGCCGCGGTGCCGTGATAGCATCTGGTTCCAGTTGACCGCCCGGTTCACAACAGCATGTCCATAATCAACCAGCAGCAACCCGATGCATTGCAAATTGCACTGCATCACCATCGCAATGGCCAACTAGCCCAGGCCGAAGCCATTTACCGGCAGATTCTTGCCGTGCTGCCTCATCACCCCGACGCGAACTATCTGCTTGGCCGTCTGGCGCTGCAATGCGGCCAGCCTGGCGAGGCGGTACGGTTGGCCCAACGCACAATTGCTGCCATGACTGCGGGTTCGATGCTGTATGCCTTGCTGGGGGAGGCACAGGTGCAGCTGGGGCAGCATGAGGCTGCGATTGCTGCCTATCGCACTGCCCTGCAGTTGCAACCGGATCTTTTGGATGCCTGGCTTGAGTTAAGCCAGCTGCTGGCTGCTTTAGGTCGGCACGATGAGCTGATTGACGCCTATCAGCATATTCTGGTGCTGCGGCCCGACATGGCAGCAGTGCATAACAATCTGGGCAGCCTGTACAAGGATGCCGGCAATGTGCGTGCAGCACTGCCTTGCTGCCGTGCCGCCGCGGCCAACGAACCGTCGCAACCGGTATTCCAGTTCAATCTGGCCAATGTGTGCTGGGAGCTGGGCGAGCTGGCCGAGGCCGAAACGGCATACCGCCGCACGCTTGAACTGGGCATGGCCGATGCCGTGGTTTGGAGCAGTCTGGGCGGTGTGCTGCAAGCGCTGAAAAAACCGGACGAGGCGCTCGACTGCTGGCGCAAGGCCATCGCGCTGGACCCTGCTGACGCCGATGCACGCATGCAGCTGGCGCATTTGCTGCAGCAACGCTGTCAATGGGACGAGCTGGCGACGCATATCGCACCGCTGCGCCAATCGCTCACGCAGCCGGTGACCCCGCGCAATCTGTTCTCGCCGTTTTCGTTTCTGGTGCTGCCGGAAACGACGGCCGCCGAGCACCGCCTTTGTGCCGAGCGCTGGGCGCACAATCGCTATGCCGGAATTGCCCCGTTGTCTGCCGCGCCTGCCCGGGTTGCCGGCAGCAAGATACGCTTGGGCTATCTGTCGGCCGATTTCCACGATCACGCCACGGCGCAACTGATGGCCGAGGTATTCGAGCTGCACGACCGCGAGCGCTTCGAGGTGCATGCGTTTTCCTGCGGGCCGGATACCAGCGATGCGATGCGCCAGCGCCTGCAGCGTGCCTTCGATACGTTTACCGATGTCCGCGACGATGCCTTTGTCGATGCCGCGCGCAAGATACGCGAGCGCGGCATCGACATCCTGATCGACCTCAAGGGCTATACCGAAAACGGCCGGCCGGCCATCCTGGCCCATAGGCCGGCGCCGATACAGGTCAACTATCTGGCCTATCCCGGCACCATGGGCGCACCCTTCATCGACTATCTGCTGGCTGACGAATACATCGTTCCACCGGATGCGGATGCGCTGTACAGCGAGCAGGTCATCCGCCTGCCGGCTTGCTACCAGCCCAATGACAGGCAGCGTGCCTTGCCGCAAGCGCGGCAACGCAGCGATTGCGGTCTGCCCGATGATGGCGTGGTGTTCTGCAGTTTCAACCACACCTACAAGATCACCCCCGGTATTTTCGATATCTGGTGTGGACTGTTGCGCGAGGTACCGGGCAGCGTGCTGTGGCTGCTGGCCAGTAATGATGCAGCTGTTGCCAATCTGCAGCGCGAGGCAGAGAAGCTTGGTGTTGACGCTGGCCGCCTGATTTTTGCCCCCGCCTTGCCGCATGCCGAGCATCTGGCGCGGCTGCAATGCGCTGATCTGTTTCTGGATTCCCTGCCGGTCAACGCGCACACGAGCTGCAGCGACGCGCTGTGGGTGGGCGTGCCGGTAGTGAGCTGCAGCGGTGCGGCCTTTGCCTCGCGCGTGGCGGGCAGCCTGCTGCGTGCCATGGGTGTGCCCGAGCTGGCCACCACCACACTGGCTGGGTATCAGGCGCTGGCGCTCGATCTGGCGCGTGATCCGGCCCGCAGGCTGGCCTTGCGCGGGCAGCTGGCCGCTGCGCGTACATCGGCGCCCTTGTTCGACAGCGTGCGCTTTACCCGCCAGCTTGAGGATGCCTACGCAAAGATGTTGGCACTGCACGCCGACGCAAGCCTGATTTGAGGAGCTGATGTGAACTTTGTTTCTGACGATGACCCGGAAGACAGCCCGCTGTCGCTGGCCGAGCGCGCTGCCGCTGCATCGCGCAGCACATGGGTGAGTGTGATCGTCAACGTGGTGCTGACCATCGCGCAGATCGTGGTCGGCCTGTTGGCCAAGTCACAGGGTCTGGTGGCCGATGGCATCCACTCGCTGTCTGACCTGATTTCGGATTTTGTGGTGCTGCTGGCCAGCCACCATGCGCGCAAGGATGCCGATCAAGATCACCCGTATGGCCATCAGCGCTTCGAGAACGCGGCGTCGCTGGCGCTGGGTGGCTTGCTGCTTGCCGTTGGCGTGGGCATGGTGTGGACGGCGGTGCGCAAGCTGGAGTACCCGGAGCTGGTGCAGCAAGTGCACCCGGTGGCGCTGTGGGTGGCCGGCGCGGCGCTGGTCGCCAAGGAATCGCTGTTCCGCTACATGCTGGCGGTGGCGCGGCGGGTCAAATCCAGCATGCTCGTTGCCAATGCCTGGCATGCCCGCTCTGATGCCTTGTCGTCACTGGTGGTCGGTGCAGGGCTGGTGGGCAATCTGGCCGGCTACCCCATCCTCGACCCGATTGCCGCGCTGGTGGTTGGCGGCATGGTCGGCAAAATGGGCTGGTCGTTTGCGTGGGATGCGTTGAACGACCTGATGGATCGCGCTGCCGACGATGAAGAAGTGGCTGCCATCCACGCCACGCTGTGCGAAACGCCCGGCGTGCAGGGTGTGCACGATGTACGCACGCGCAAGATGGGCGACATGATCGTGGTGGATGCGCATATCGAGGTCGACGCCACCATCAGTGTCGAAGCCGGGCACGATATCGCCGTGGAGGCGAGGCGACGAGTGATGGCACGGCATAGAGTGCTCAACCTGATGACCCATGTCGATCCGTGGCACCGGCCGGATGGGGATCACGCCGCAGGTTGAGGCAGGGCGGGATGATGAACGATGCAAGCGCAGGGTTAGACTGGCAAGGTGCATGGCAGCAGGCCTGGGCCGACCTGAGTGTGCCTACGCCTGATGCTGCGCTGCGCGACACGCTATTACAGCGTTATGCCGAACCGCAGCGCCACTACCACACGCAACAACATCTGGCCGAATGCCTGAGCCATTTCGCCGCCACACGTGATCTGGCGCAACGACCGGGTGAGGTGGCGCTGGCGCTCTGGTTTCACGATGCGGTCTATGCGGTACGCGGGCAGGACAACGAGCAGCAAAGTGCCGATTGGGCGCGGGCGGTGGTCCTGGCTGCCGGTGTGGATGCTGCCGCAGCGGAGCGTATCCATGCGCTGATCATGGCCACTTGCCATCGCGCCACGCCGCAAGCGCCGGATGCGCAATTGCTGGTTGATATCGATCTGGCCATTCTGGGGGCAGATGAGGCGCGCTTTGCCGAGTACGAGCAGCAAATCCGCCGTGAATACCGCTGGGTGCCGGGGCTGTTGTACCGGCTCAAGCGGCGCGAAGTGCTAGCCTCGTTTGCCAGCCGCCCGCGCATTTTCAGCACCGATTATTTCTTTTCCAGGCTGGAGGCGACAGCGCGCGCCAATCTGCAGCGCGCGCTGGCCTGAACCTAAGGCGATACCGGGCAACGGCCGTGCCGCAGTTGCCCGATCAGCCAGTCTGCTTGCGGTACGTCTTCATCGGCTACGTCCGGGCTGGCAGGGCGCGGTGTGCGTACATCCACCAGCTGCACGCAGAGCGCGGTGCCGGGCAATCGCAGCGCTTGTGCGACCAGCGGCGCCAGCAGCCGGCCCTTGCCGACGTCCAGTTTTGCCCCATCGCGCCAGACAAAGCGCACGCCGGGCAGCAACAGCATCTCGGGTTTCGCTGCCTTGATGGCTGCGGCCCAGAGACGGCCATTCTGCTTGATGTCCAGCCGGGTTGCCGGCCCGGCGGGGTGATCCAGCCGTTGCAGCGTCATCACACTGCCGGCCGGCACAGGGCCGCTTGCCCATGGTGCAATGTGGATGGTGCGTCCCTCTGCCTGCAGTTGCAGGCTGCCAGCCTGCAACTGTGCCGAGCTGAGCGCGGCGCTGAACGGGCTGGCGATGTCGCCATCCAGTTGCAGCGGCCCGGCAAAAACCGGCGCTGCGGTCAGCAGCAGCGCCAGTCCAAGCCGTTTAGTCGTCTTGCTGGGCACGCGGGTTATCGCGGCGCAGTTCGTCGAAGAAGTGCTTGTGCGGTACGTCTTCATCCGATTCCTCGTGCTTGTCGTGCATGAAGGAGCGCGTACGCACCGTCTTCATGTCGCCCTTGTTGCGCCACTGACGCAGGCTGCGCAACTGGCTGTCACCGGTCGAGCCGGAGGCCGTATCGGCAAAGCTCAGCTGCAGGTTGGCCCAATCATTGAAGTCGTTCAGCGTACCCAAAGTGCTGTCTGCATTCAGGTCCAGCGCATAGCTGCCGGCGTTCAGCGAAAGGCTGTTGTTCCAGTCGGCATACACGCCGCTTTGCGCGCCACGCCCGATCAGGTCGGACTCCAGCAGGGCATTTTCGTTCAACGCCTTGCCACTGCCGTCCGAGTAGTCGATGCGATAGCTGGCACCGCACGGACCACCTTCCAGGCCGCAACTGCTCAGGTTGTGGTAGCCCTTGTTGTAGTAGTAACGCTGAATCGCGCTCTCCGAGGTCGGATCACTGCCCAGGCCCTGTAACTGATACAGGTAGTTCATGATGCTGTAGTAGTTGGGCTTGTAGTTGGTGTTCTCGTTGCCGCCGTGGCGCAGGCCAAGGTTGTGGCCCAGCTCGTGCATGATGGTGCCGGCCTGATAGTTGATCAGCTTGTAGCGGCTGCTGCTGGTCGAGCTGTTCAGGCCCCATTTTCCCAAGGCCACAAGCACGTCATTGCCGCCGATTTCCGCCACGCCGGACGAACCGGCGCTGCCATCGGCATTGCGGCTGCTGCCCACCAGCAGGTAGTGGAAAATCTGCCGGCGGCGGATATCCATGCTGCTGGCCTTGTAGTCGGCCAATGCCACACAACCGCTGGGCGGGCTGAGGTCGACGCAGCTGGCGTAGGTCACCTGCTTGCCGCCACCGAGGTTGAAGTCGGCCGGACTGAAGCTGCTGCTGTACAGATTGCCCACGTCGAAGAACACGCCGTAGCCGCGCTTGGCAAACGCAGCCGTCACAGCCTGCAGCGCTTCGCGCTGTGGCTTGATGCCTTCATCGGTGCTTTGCATGTAATCCACCTGGATCAGGATGTCCGGGTGGCCGGCACGCACGCCGATGCTGTACAAATCGAGGCCGCCATAGGTACCGCCTGCTACTTCGGCGGTGTCGGGAATGCCGTCGTCGTCGTCATCGCGCGCATCGGCTGGCACGTCGTTGCGGCCACCCGGGGTCGAGAACGGTGCGACGATCCAGTCTGCCGCGCTGTGCGTGTTGCTGGCTTGCGTGTAGTAGCGTACCAGCGACTTGCCATAGACGGCCGGAATGGCGCTGGCGCTGTTGCCGGTCCAGGCGCCGGTGGTCAGCGGGGCGGCGCTGCTGCTGCCGAAGCGCACGAAATCGACGGTCTGGCCGTTGCGGGTCAACTCGATTGCACCGGCGCTGCTGGTCCAGTACGGCGCACCGCTGCTGCCGGTCACGTATTGAATCTGGCTGGTATTGGCTTGGCCGGTGCCGCTGCTCGATTTGGCTGCGACCACCATGAAGCCCTTGGCCGGTACGCTGCCGCTCAGCGCAAAGTCGCTCGGCGTGCTGCTGCTGGATGTACGCACGCGTGCATTCACGCCGCTGAGCGATACCGCTGCATCGGTGGGGTTGTAGATTTCGAACCAGCTGCCGGTACCGCTCGGGTCGCTGGAGACCTCGTTGATCCACAGCGTACCGCTGCTTGGTGCCGGTGTCGGTGTTGCAGTAGGGACTGGCGTCGCAGCCGGTGCAGGTGTGGCGGTCGGTGTCGCTGTTGGCACCGGGGTGGCTGTAGGTTTGGGCGTAGCGGTTGCCGCAGGCGTAGGTGTGGCCATCGGCGCAGGCGTTGCTGTCGGCTGGGGTGTTGCGGTGGGCTTGGGCGTTGCCGTGGCTACTGGTGTCGGCGTAGCACTGGGTAGTGGTGTTGCCGTTGGCGCAGGCGTGGCTGTTGGCTTGGGTGTTGCGCTAGGGGCAACGGTCGCGGTCGGTGTCGGCGCAGATGTAGTCGCCGAGCAGGCGCCCAGATCGGTCCACGGTTTGCCGCTGCCGGTAGGGCCTGAATTGGTGGCCGGGTCGTTGCCCTGCGTCCACCAGTTGGCCTGATAAGTGTGTCCATTCCGGCTGACCTTGCTGCCGCTCAGGTAGGCGGTCGCGGCATTCCATTCTGCCGCGCTGCAGCCGGTGGTGCCGGGTGTTGCGGTCGCGGTCGGCGCGCTGGTCGGTGTTGCCGTCGGCAGCGGTGTGGCGGTTGCTGCGGGTATAGGCGTCGCTGTTGGCTTGGGGGTCGGCGTAGCGGCAGGGGCAAGCGTCGCAGTCGGTGTTGCTGTGGGTGCTGGTGTGGCGGTCGGCTTTGGCGTTGCTGTCGGGGCCGGTGTGGCGCCGGCGCTGGCGCCCAGATCCTGCCACAGCGTCGGCGTGGTGCTCGGATACCAGCCCGCGCCGGTGTAGGCGGTGTGTGTTGCCTGGCACTTGTAGTCGTGACCCAGATAGGAAACGATCGTCCCAGCGGTGTAGGTGCTGCCTTCCTGCCAGGCGGGATAGGCGGCATAGGCATGGCTTGCCGCCGTGGCCAGCAGGGCCACGCTCAGATAATGCTTCATCTCGTCCATCTTCCTTGGTTTGGTATTGTCGCCCGGTTTTTATGGTGGTGCGGGCTGTGCGGGCGATTGTAAGGAAATGCTGATGGAATGGATAGTTTTAGTGCGGACAAATTTGTCTTTTTGCGACAAACGGCCCGTATCATGCCGGCCGGGCCATTGCGTTGCCTGTCGAGTGCCGCGATAAACCAATCCCGGACGCGTACCCGCGTGATGGTAGCCACCCCAGCATGCCGCTACCTGCTTGATCATCAAGGTTTTTTGGGCTGGCGCGGTGGCTGGCTTGGTCAGGGGGCTGTGTGGGGTGGGAGTCGCCTTGGACTGCACCCGGCTGCGTGACAGGGACAACGACCGCTTTTGTCGCCAAGCAACCCGCCGCAGCCCGGTACCGGCAGGCTATTTGCGTTTGCAGCTACGCAGATAATCCAGTTGCGGAAAGTTTTTCTGCAGATAGGCTGCACCATCGGCTGCAGCGATTTTCTGCGGGTCCGGCCCGTGGCCCCAAGGCGGCATGTCGCCATAGCCGGTGTTGAACTGGCCCAAGACCTTGTCCAGCGACGGGCCGCTCACATAGCCGATCGGTGCTTCCCACGGCTGGGTGCCGAGTGAATCGACTTTTTCGCCCAGTGTGAAGAACAGGTGATTGGTGCGACTGCCGGGGCCACTGCCGGCAAAGCTGATATAACCGCGCTTGAAGCTGCGCCGTGCCGGCTGCAGCGGGTCGTCGGCCAGCGGCACGTAGCTCTTGGCGTCCTTGCTCGGCGGTACGGTGCCGAACTGGCACAGGAAGCCGTTCACACAGCGGAACAGCGGCACATCCTTGAAGAATCCGTCATCGACCATCTGCGCGAAGCGCGCGGCACCCAGTGGCGCCCAGGTCGGCTCGATGGTGATGTCGAGATCGCCCTTGGTGGTCTTGCACTGCACCTTGATCGCCGGTGGCTTGGCGGTCTGGGCATAGCCGCTGCTACAGAAGGCGAGGGCAAGCAGGGTGGCGGTCAGGATGGGCTTCATGGCAATACCGTGGCGGGGCAACAGGGGAATCGTGCCATCGTCGGGGGCCGGAGGCGATGGCGTCAAGCGCATGGGCCACATGCGGCACGCTTGTGGCGAATACTCAACACCAAATTACTGAATAAGTCTCTCGACGAAATAGCCTTCGCAACTGGAAAATTCCATCTCCGGCGGATAGTTCGTACGCCAACGAGATTCATACTCAAGCGCACGTGCACGGCCTTGCGACGGCAGAGCCTCAATCTCTGCCCGCCGTTGAACCTCGGTGATAATGCGGGACAGATTGCTGAACGTAATCCACGGTGGTCCACAATATTCACTCAGGTATTGGCATACCGTTTGGTAGCTTTCACCCTCCCAGATCATTTCAGTTGCCCCAGAGGCTCGCGTGGCATTGTCGCCGAGATAGATCGCAGTCGTGGAGCGAGCAAGAGGAGCTAGCTGCAGCAGCCACTGTCGAAGCTGGCGATGCACTGCCGGCCGCTCTGCAGCCCATTGAAGCCGAACCGGCGTACCTATCATCAAGGCGCCACGGTTTGCGTGAAGTGAATACAGAGTAGGCCAGCCAGCTGTTGACGCGTCTAATTCCAGATTCGGATGTGCTTCATCTGCGCCCTGCAGGATCAGCAGTCCCTCGTTCCGATTGCCACCAACTGCAAAGGTCCAGGTTGTAGAAGTGATCTCCGCAGTGGCCTCTTGCTTGTGTGGGGAGGGCAAATCGCTGATTGCAAGCCTGGGCGGCGCACTGATGTCTCTATTCAGCAGTGCGTCTAGTCGCAGGAGCTCATCATCTGATAGCCCGTGATCCAGAATCACCATCAAATTCACACCCAAGAATCTCCTCCTGCAAAGGGTTGCTTTCGCGCAGCGTCTCTGGTTGATGTGCAAATTGCTTGTCCTGCCGGTTGGTGGCGCGATCCACGTTAACCGTGGCCACCGCTGCAGGTGCGCTGTACAGCCAAGCATACGGCAGGCCAACCATGATTGCACCGCCGACAATATTGCCCAAGGTGGCTGGAATGAGGTTGTGGATGATGAAGTCGCCAGTTGTTACATCAAGGCCGGCCAGCATGGCCGCAGGCACGAAGAACAGGTTGGCGATACTGTGCTCCATGCCCAGTGCGACGAAGGCCATCACTGGCAGCCAGATGCCCGCCATGCGTCCCAGTGTGTCCTTGGCCGAATAGCCCTGCCAGGCGGCGATGCAGACCAGCATATTGGCCAGCACGCCCTTCATGAAAACCACCATGAAGGGCTGATCCAGCTTGTGTGCCGCCAGCTTTTGCACAAAAACGGCTGCGGGCTGGCTGGCGTCGAGCAGCCCGGTGAGGTGGGCAAAGCAATACGCCGTAAACAGCGCGCCAAGCAAGTTGCCGGCGTAGGATAGCGCCCACACGCGCAAGACCTCCCGCCCGGCGATGCGCCGCCTGAACCACGGCACCATTTGCGTGGCGCAGTTGGAGGTGAACAGATCGGCGCCGGTCAGTACCACGGCAATGAAGCCGACCGGAAAGACCGCGCCGAACAGCAGCTTGGCGAGGCCGGGGTTCTGCGCCGCCAGGGTGCCGGCCCCTCCTGCGATGACCAGCGCCAGCAGCGCCCCTACCGCGATATAGACCCCACCGAGAAAGGCCATCACCACAAGACGCGGCGCGCTCAGCCCAGCCTTGGCGCGGGCCGTGTCGTCGATGTAGTCAACCAGGGCAGGTGGGGTCAGTAGCTGGGGCATGATAGGCTCGCAAGGCGGCGCACCGGGGCGCGGGCAGTGCCGGATGGCACATGAGGCCATCATGCCCGCCCGGGGCATGACGCTGCTTGCGACAGATCAAGACCGGCGCGAAATAGCCGCTGATTTGTACGGCGGGTATGGATTTTTAACCGGCAGGCCGCATTGTGCTGAGTGTGCCGTGATGGCCGCAGGAGACATCGTGACCCGGATAGCAGAATTCAATGCCCGCCATGCCGAGGAAATGCGCGCCATGCCCTCGCGGCGGCGGCGCACACTGCGGGCGATTGCGATTTTCGAGGCGGTAAAGGGCGTTCTGGCGCTGGCTGGCGCCATTGGCCTGCTCAGTCTGTTGCATCACGATCTGCGCCATGTGGCACTGGAGGTGATTGGCTGGTTCAAGCTCAATCCAGCGGGGCAGCATCCGATGATGCTGTTGCACTACGCCGATGTGCTGAACCAGACCAATCCTTATGCCTTGATCGGGCTGGCGGCCGGCTATGTATCGATCCGGCTGGCCGAGGCTTATGGACTGTGGTTCGACCTGGCCTGGGCCGAGTGGCTGGGCGCGCTGTCGGGGGCGCTCTATCTGCCGTTTGAAATCCATCACCTGTTGGTGCATCCGCACTGGAGCAGCGTATTGATCCTGCTTGGCAACCTGTTGGTGGTGGCTTATTTGGGCGTGCAGCTCTGGCGCCGTCGACAGGTGCATCACGCCATGGCTGGGTCGCAAACATGAGGCATGCGGCGTTCTTCCGCAATCTAAACCTTGGCCGGACACACGCCCCGAACCGGACCCAGTTTGAGGCCGCATTCCACGATGCTGGCAGCGACTTTGCTGCCTCCTTCCTGACCAACGGCACCATGGTCTTCGAGGCCGCCGATGCGACTGATGCGCAGGCCTTGGTTGAACGGGCGATTGCACGGCTGGTCGCCGTTTGCGGCCTGCGCGAGCCAGCACTGGTGCGTGATCTGCCATATCTCGCCCGGCTGGTTGCCAGCGATCCGTTTGCAGACGTTGATCGCGCCACGGTCTACGACTGCTATGCCACCTTCATGTCACCGCAGGTGCTGATCGGTGCCGATACGCCGCACCGCAATGCCAAGGGTGATGTGGAAGTACTGCGCTATACCGCAGGCGAGGCATTGACGCTGGCGCGCCAGTTCGGCGCCAGCCCCGGCAGCCCGAATGCCTTCATTGAAAAGCAGTTCGGCCTGCCGGCGACCACGCGGGCGTGGAACACGGTTGTACGGCTGGTGGCGAAATTTGCTTGATGCGGGCGGTATTACCGGTGCTGCTTGATCAGCTGCGCTGATCTTCCCCTGGCAGCGGCTTGCGGTCGAACTCGACCGCTGCGCGACAAACCCCACGCAAGATATCCACTTCCTCCCGCTCCAGCTGCGCGCGCAAAAACAGCCGGCGCAGACGCGGCATCAGCCGCTTGGGCGCGTGCGGTTTGAGAAAGTTGATCCGGATCAGCGTTTCTTCCAGGTGCACCAGAAAGCGCTCGACGTAATCGTGATCGGCCAGCTCGCGCTTTTCTTCCAGATAGCTCACATCATCGAGCAGGCTGGCGCGCAGCTCATAAGTGAGCACCTGCACCGCCTGTGCCAGATTCAGGCTGGAATAATCCGGATTGGTGGGGATGGTGACCAGCCGGTTGCATTGCTGCACTTCATCAATGGTCAGCCCGCTGGTTTCCGCGCCGAACAACAGGGCGATTTCGCCGCCTTGCTGTGCTTCGCCCAGCAGCTCCGGCACCAATTGGCGCGGCGTATGCAATGGTTGCACCAGCTCGCGCCGACGCGCCGTCATCGCCACCTGCAAGGTGGTGCCGGCCAGCGCTTTTTCGACGCTATCGACTACCACGGCATTCTCCAGCACATCGTTGGCGCTGCTGGCCAGCGAGGTCGCCACCTCGGATGGAAACTCCTTGGGGTTGACCAGATACAGCCTGGACAGCCCCATGGTTTTCATTGCCCTTGCGGTTGAGCCGATATTGCCGGGATGGCTGGTGTGCGAGAGCACGACGCGGATGTTGTGGAGGCAATCGGTGGGGCTGGACATGGGTGGGCAGGGCGGAAACAAAGTCGTCATTTTACCCGGCATCGTTGCCGCCTGCCTGCCCGGGTGACGAAACTGCAGCCGGTTGCTGCCAAACCGGCAATACCCCGGTAGAATGGCGGCCAGTTGATTTGATCTCGATCTTTAGAAGCTGAACGGGCCAGGGTTTTACGCCAGACCCCGCCCGCGACACCGCTGCATCGTTTTTGTAGACCACCCGTCCATGACGGTGTGGGCGGTTTTGTTGTTTCAGCTTCGCTCATAACAGGAAAACCGCCATGCATCCGATGCTCAATACGGCCGTACGTGCCGCCCGCCGCGCCGCCTCCGTCATCCAGCGCGCGTCCAACAATCTGGACGTGATCACCGCCGAGAAGAAAGGCCACAACGATTTCGTTTCCGAAGTCGACCGCGCTGCCGAGCAGGCCATCATCGAAACCATCCTCGAAGCGTATCCCTCGCATGCGATCCACGCCGAGGAATCGGGCAATCGCGGCAATTCCGAATACACCTGGATCATCGATCCGCTTGATGGCACCACCAACTTCCTGCACGGTTTTCCGCAATACGCCATTTCGATTGCGCTCGAACACAAGGGCGTGATTACCCAGGCCGTGGTCTACGACCCGAACCGCAACGATCTGTTTACCGCCACCCGTGGCGTGGGCGCCTTCCTGAATGACCGCCGCATCCGTGTCTCCAAGGCACGCGAGCTGTCCGAGGCGCTGATCGGTACCGGTTTCCCGTACACCAACTTCAACAACCTCGACGTCTACCTGAACATCTTCCGCGACATGGCGCAGAAGGCCGCCGGCGTGCGCCGCCCGGGCGCTGCCGCGCTGGATCTGGCCTATGTGGCCTGCGGTCGCTTTGATGGCTTCTTTGAATTCGACCTCAAGCTGGTCGATATCGCTGCCGGCACACTGCTGGTGCAGGAAGCGGGCGGTCTGGTTACCGACCTGAAGGGCGAAGAAAAGTATCTGGAATCGGGCGATGTGCTGTGCGGTACGCCGCGCGTGTTCGGCCAGATGCTGCAACTGATCAGTAGCCACCTGAAGTAAGATCCGCGAACAAAACCCTGCTGGCTGCGTTGCGCTCACTTGCCGCACGACTGGTACTGTCTGCGTTTCGCGCGCCTTGCCAGCACCGCTGCGTTGGGCTTTGTTGGCGGCTCAGCGCTGCGAAGTAAAAAAGGGGCCGCTGGCCCCTTTTTCATCGCGCGTAACTCAGGCGTGGCATCAGCCGCGCTTGTTGTGCTCGCGCGCCAGGCGTTGTTTCTCGCGATGCCATTCGCGGTCTTTCTCGCTCTCGCGCTTGTCATGCACCTTCTTGCCCTTGGCAAGGCCGATTTCCAGCTTGATGCGGCCACGGGTGAAATGCATATTGAGTGCGGCCACGGTGTAACCCAGGCGGTCGACCTTGATCGACCATTTCTCGATTTCACGCTCGTGCATCAGCAATTTGCGGTTGCGCGTGGGGTCGGCATAGACGTGGGTGGACGTGCTGGCGAGCGGCGAGATGTGCGAGCCTACCAGCCAGAAATCACCCTTGAGGAATACCACATACGATTCCTTGAGCTGCACGCGGCCGGCGCGGATCGACTTCACTTCCCAGCCTTCCAGCATCAGGCCCGCCTCAAGGCGATCCTCGATGAAGTAGTCGTGAAAGGCTTTGCGATTATCGACAATAGTCATTGAATGAACTGCAGTTTGCGTAGGCAAAACGCAATTGTAACGGAGGCAGCAATGTCCTTGCTTGTGATTTACACCGGCGGCACGCTGGGCATGCGCGCCGGCCCGCAAGGGCTGGCACCGGCGCCAGCCTGGCTGAGCGGGTTGCTGGCCGAGCATTATCCGGGCCTGACGGTGCGCGAGTACACGCCGCTGCTCGATTCCAGTGCCATGGGGCCGGCCGATTGGAATCGTATCGGCAGCGATATTGCAGCGCATGCCGATCAATTTGACGGCTTTGTGGTGTTGCACGGCACCGATACGCTGGCGTGGACCGCATCGGCCCTGTCTTTCATGCTGCAGGGCTTGGGCAAACCAGTGGTGCTGACCGGGGCCATGCTGCCGTGGGAGGTCGATGGCAGTGACGCGCCGGGCAATGTGGCGGCTGCACTGGCGCTGGCGCAGGACGGGCGGATGCAGGAGGTAGCGGTGGTGTTTGCCGGTGTCGCCTATCGCGGCTGCCGCGTGCGCAAGGTGGATTGTGAGGCAGCCGCAGCGTTTGCCAGCCCGAATGCGCCGGCACTGGGGCGCTTCGACCCGCAAGCGGAACGCTGGCAGCTCACGCGGCAGTCATCAACGCCGGGCGGTGATATTGCGCCGGCATTCCGCTTCCAGCCCGTTGCCGACTATGCCCGTATCGTGCAACTGGCGCTGGCACCCGGGCATACGCCCGCAGCGCTGGCCGGCTTGCTGCAGCCTGATCTGCTGGATGGCGTGGTGTTGCAGAGCTTTGGCGCCGGCAATCTGCCAGACCCCCCGGTTCTGCTGGCCGCGCTGGCGCGGTGCGCTGGCCGCGTTCCCTTGGTCAACCTGAGCCTGTGCCCGCAAGGGCGAACCACGCCGGGCCAGTATGCGGCCGGTAGCGCGCTGGCGGCGCTGGGCGTGTGGGACGGTGCGGACATGACGCCCGAAGCGGCGCTCGCCAAACTGTACTGGCTAGCCGGGCAGGGGCTGGATTTGCCGGCCCGGCGGGCTTTGTTTGAACGCGATCTGCTCGGCGAGCGGGGCGAGATATCGCAATTGCGATAATCACCGCGGCGGAAATATCTCCTTTGTGATATAGTCCCGCTTCTTCGATGGCGGGTCTCCCCGCATGGATAGAATGTGAACCTGGTCAGGTCCGGAAGGAAGCAGCCACAGCATTTGATGCCAGTGCCGGGGGTCAGGCTCGCCACCCCAATACCCGCAACGGGGCCGGTTTATCCGGCCCCGTTGTCATTTCCGCGCTCGCTGCGCGCATTGTTGATCCCGGTCAAGTCGGCCCGGATGGCGATGGCGCAGAATCACTCTCACGCAAGCATCTGCTGCGTGTAGCTCCAGTGAACTTCAGCGCCGCATGACCCCATGCGGCGTTTTTTTGCCCGCCGTGGGCAAATTCACCCGCAGGCCGCTTGTTTCACCGGTACAGCCGCCGCATAATGCGCCATCTTCAGCTAACGTGCTGCCATGAAGTTCCTGTTCGATCTGCTCGCTGTCCTGCTGTTTTTCGGCGCCTACCTGATTACCAAAGATATCTACATTGCTACCGAGGTGGCGATGGTGACTGCTGCGCTGCAGGTGGGTTTCGTCTATCTGCGTCACCGCAAGGTCGAGACCATGCTGCTGATCAGCTCTGGCATGATTCTGGTGCTGGGTGCGCTGACGCTCTATCTGCACAATCCACTGTTCATCAAGTTCAAGCCGACCGCCGTTTACTGGCTGTTTGCCATCGTGCTGGGCGGTTCGTGGCTGCTGCGCGGCAAGAACCTGATCAAGCTGATGCTTGAAAAACAGCTCGCCATGCCCGATTTGATCTGGACCCGGCTCAATTGGGCCTGGGCAACGTTTTTTCTGCTGCTGGGCGTGCTCAACCTGTTTGTGGCGCTGCGCTTTACCGAGGCGCAGTGGGTCAATTTCAAGGCCTATGGCACCACCGGGCTGATCTTTGCATTTGCGATTGCGCAAAGCATTTACCTGGCGCGGCACGTGCAAGAGCTGCCCGGCCAAACCAAGGAATAACATGCCGCTTTACGTCATCATCGGTACCGACCGCGCAGACAGCCTGCAAGACCGGCTGGCCAACCGCCCGGCTCATCTGGCGCGGCTGGAGCAACTGAAGCTTGAGGGCCGTCTGGTGCTGGCTGGCCCGTTTCCGTCCATCGACAGCGTGGACCCCGGCCCGGCCGGTTTCTCGGGCAGCCTGATCGTGGCCGAGTTTGCTTCGCTGGATGCCGCGCAGGCGTGGGCCGAGGCTGATCCATATCGCAGTGCCGGCGTGTACACCGATGTCGTCGTCAAGCCGTTCAAGCACGTGTTACCCTGATGCGCTTGGAAGACGAAATCAGACAGCGGTTGGCTGCACTCTCACCCGATTCGGTCGAGTTGTATGACGATAGCGCTGCCCATGCCGGCCACGCCGGCAATCGGGGTGGTGGTCATTATGATCTGGTGATCGTGGCTGCTGTCTTTGCCGGACAAAACGCGCTGCAGCGCCACCGTACCGTGTACGGTGTGCTGGGCGACCTGATTCCAGACCGGGTGCATGCGCTGAGCGTGAAAGCATATGCCCCCGGCGAACTTTGAACCATTCACGCGTGTTTACCAAACAAAGGAACGATTCAATGCGTTATCCCAAAAGTCTTGCGCTGATTCTCTCGCTCAGCGCAGCCGCTGTCATGGCCGGCAACGTGGCCACCGTCAACGGCGTTGGCATTTCCGATGCCAAGGTTGACTTCTATGTGAAGCAGGAAACCGAGCGCGGCCAGAAGGACAGCCCGGAACTGCGCGCCAAGATCAAGGAAGCGCTGATTCGCGGTGAAGTACTGGCCCAGGAAGCGCAAAAGAAGGGTCTGGACAAGAACGCCGACGTGCAACAGGCACTGGACGCAGCTCGTCAACAGATCCTTGCCAACGCCCTGATCAAGGACTACGTGAAGGCCAACCCGGTTGCCGACGCTGACCTGAAGAAAGAGTATGACAAGGTCAAGGACGCGCAAGGCGGCAAGGAATACAAGGCTCGCCACATCCTGGTGAAGACCAAGGAAGAGGCTGATGCCATCCTGGCCGACCTGAAGAAGGGCAAGAAGTTTGATGACCTGGCCAAGGCCAAGTCGCAAGACCCGGGCAGCGGCAAGAATGGTGGCGATCTGGGCTGGGCGAACCCGAACGGTTTCGTGCCGGAATTCTCCAAGGCGCTGACCAGCCTGAGCAAGGGCAAAATCTCCGAGCCGGTGAAGACCCAGTTTGGCTGGCACATCATCAAGCTGGAAGACGTGCGCGAAGGCAAGTTCCCGTCGTTTGAAGAAGCCAAGGGCGAGATTCAGCGCGGCGTGCAAGGCGAGAAGATCCAGAAGTACGTGGAAGACCTGGCCAAGAACGCCAAGGTCAACTGATCGCTCTCTGCTGACCAACAAAAAACCCCGCTCAAGCGGGGTTTTTTGTTGGGACGAGCGCAGAATTACCTGGCTTGTGATGCCTGCGAGGCGTCTACCTTGGCGGTTTCGAACTTCCAGCGCTCGCTGATGACCGGGCTGCCCAGCTGGGCATCGCTGGCCTCGGGCTGATTGGCCGATTTCAGGCGGCCACGGATTTCGCCATAGCAGCGTGTACGCGTGGCTTCGTCGGCCGATTTGCCAGCGTAGAGCGCATCGCCACAATCGCCCAGCACGGTTTTGAACTGGTCGCGTGGCAGGTTCAGGATGGGGTTGCCGACTTCCACCACCGGCTGTGCGGGTTTGGCCGGGGCAGGGGGCTCGTCGCAGCCGGTCAGGGCGAGCGCCAAAGCAAGTGCCATCAAGGGCAGGGCCAAGCGATTCATGATCATCTCCTCAAGCATTTTGTTATTTGATGCGCAGTGCGCAAGCGGGTGATTGTATGACGATTCAAGCCTTGGTGCGAAGGGCTTGGCGTGCAGGTGTGCCGCGTGCGACAACCCGTGTGCACCCGCGGCCCGAAGCAAAAAAGAGCCGCAATGCGGCTCTTTTTGGGGTTGTCTGGACGGCTTTACTCGCCCAGGTAGGCCTTCTGGATGGCTTCGTTGGCCAGCAAATTCTCGGCGCTGTCGGCCAGCGTGATCTTGCCCGATTCCATCACATAGCCACGGTTGGCGGTTTGTAGTGCCAGCTTGGCATTCTGCTCCACCAGCAGCATGGTGACCCCCTCGGCAGCGATCATGCGGATGATCTCGAAAATCTTCTGCACGATGATCGGTGCCAGACCCATCGACGGCTCATCCAGCAGCAGCAGCTTGGGGCGGCTCATCATGGCGCGGCCGATGGCCACCATTTGCTGCTCGCCGCCTGACAGCGTGCCAGCCAGTTGCTTGTGGCGTTCTTTCAGGCGTGGGAACAGGCCGAACACGCGTTCGATATCGGCGGCAATTTCGGCCTTGTCATTGCGCACATAGGCGCCCATCTGCAGGTTTTCTTCCACGGTCAGGCGGCTGAAGATGCCACGACCTTCCGGCACCAGCACCATGCCTTCGCGCACATAGTCATACACCGGCAGCTTGTTGGTGGCGGCACCCTTGAACAGGATTTCGCCCTCGGCCGGCTTGACCATGCCGACCAGCGTTTTCAGGGTGGTGGATTTACCGGCGCCGTTGGCGCCGATCAGTGCCACCAGTTCACCAGGCTGGATTTCCAGATCGATACCCTTGACGGCATGAATGCCACCGTAGGCCACTTTCAGGTTCTTGATTTGCAGCAATGCTTGGCTCATTCGCTGGCCACTCCGAGATACGCTTCGATCACGCGCGGATCGTTCTTGACGACAGCCGGGACACCCTCGGCGATTTTCTTGCCATAGTCGAGCACGGCAATGCGGTCGCACAGGCCCATCATCAGCTTCACATCGTGCTCGATCAGCAGGATGGTGACGCCATCGCCACGGATTTTCTCCATCAGCGTTTTCAGTGCTGCGGTTTCGTTCGGGTTCATGCCGGCTGCCGGTTCATCCAGCGCCAGCAAGGTGGGGCGGGTGGCCAGGGCGCGGGCAATTTCCAGCCGGCGCTGATCACCGTAGGACAGATTGCGCGCCAGCTCCTGCTTGCGCTTGCCGATGCCGACATAATCGAGCAATTCCTCGGCGCGAGCCTTGATCGCGGCTTCTTCGGCCTTGGCGGCCGGGCTGCGCAGCACCGCGCCCAGCACGCCGGAACGAGTGCGCACATGCTGGCCGACCATGACGTTTTCCAGCGCGGTCATGTTGGCAAACAGGCGGATGTTCTGGAAGGTACGGGCAATGCCCGAATCCACCACCACATAGGGCTTCTGGCGGAACAGGTTCTTGCCGTTGAAGGTGAACTTGCCTTCGTCGGGCAGATAAAGGCCGGTCAACACGTTGAACAGCGTGGTCTTGCCTGCGCCGTTCGGGCCGATCAGGCCATAGATTTCGCCCTTGTTGATCGACAGCGTGACGTCGTTCAACGCATGCAGCCCGCCAAAGCGCTTGTGGATGCCCTGAATGCTCAGGAGGGTTTCAGCGGCGCTCATGCTGCGGCCTCCTTGTCGTGTTCATGGAATTCGGCTTTGCGGCGCTTGGATGGCCACAGACCCTCGGGGCGCAGCAGCATGATGATGATCATGGCCAGGCCGAAAATCAGCATGCGCAGGTTTTCCGGATCCAGTACGCGTTTGCCGAACAGGGCGTTCTGCACCGGGTTGATGATGTCACGCAGGATTTCCGGCGTGATCGACACGATGATGGCACCCAGAATCACACCCGGGATGTGGCCCATGCCACCCAGTACTACCATGCACAGCACCATGACCGATTCCATCAGTACGAAGGACTCCGGCGAGACAAAACCCTGGAAGCTGGCAAACAGCGCACCGGAGACGCCACCGAAGCTGGCGCCCATGGCAAAGGCCAGCAGCTTGATGTTGCGGGTATTGATGCCCATGGCGCTGGCGGCGATTTCGTCCTCGCGGATGGCAACCCAGGCGCGGCCGATGCGCGAATGCTGCAGGCGCAGGGTCACGAAAATGATCAGTGCGCAGAAGGCGAGGATCAGATAGTAGTAGGCATGCACGACCTCGAAGGTCAGGCCCAGCCACTGGATGGGCTTGCCGAAGTCGAGGCCGAACAGGTGCACCTTGGCAATGCCGTTGATGCCTTGCGGGCCGTTGGTGATGTTGATCGGGCGATCCAGATTGTTCATGAAGATACGCACGATTTCGCCAAAGCCCAGGGTCACGATGGCGAGGTAGTCGCCGCGCAGCTTGAGCGTGGGCGAGCCGAGCAGCACGCCGAACATGCCGGCCACCACGGCGGCCAGCAACAGCATGACCAGCAGCGGCGGATACATCATCCAGGCCGGCAGTACGGCTGCCAGATGCGGCGAGTTCAGAAAGGAATACAGGTAGGCGCCGACGGCGTAGAAGGCGATGTAGCCGAGGTCGAGCAGGCCGGCGTAGCCGACCACGATGTTGAGGCCCAGCGCCAGCATGATGTAGAGCAGCGCAAAGTCGACCGCGCGCAACCACGATTTGCCATTTTCGAAGCCACCGGACAGCACCCAGGGCAGCACGGCCAGCAGCAGGGCGAACGTGAGGATCGCGAACAGGCGCTGCTGGCGGGTTTTCAGGAAATCAAAAGCCATTGTTGTGTTCTCCCTGTGGCTCAGGCGCGATCGGCCACACGTTCGCCGAGCAGGCCGCTCGGGCGGAATACCAGCACCGCGATCAACACGATGAAGGCGAAAATGTCCTTGTAGTTGCTGCCGAAGGCGCCGTCGGTCCAGGTGCCCAGGTAGCCCGAGCCCATGCTCTCGATAAAGCCCAGCAGGAAGCCGCCGACGACCGCGCCAGCGAGGTTGCCGATGCCGCCCAGCACTGCGGCGGTGAACGCCTTCAGGCCGATCAGCGCGCCCATATAGGGGTGTGCCTGGTCGTAGTTGGCCGCCACCATCACGCCGGCTACTGCGCCCAGCGCCGAGCCGATCATGAAGGTGGTGGAAATGATGGTGTTGATGTTGACGCCCATCAGGCCGGCCACATCGGGGTTCTGTGAGGTGGCGCGCATGGCGCGGCCCAGCTTGGTACGCTCGACCAGGAAGAACAGGCCGGCCAGCAGCGCGATGGTGATCAGCATGCTGGCAATCTGCAGGCTGGTGATCGAGGCGCCGAAGAAATCGTGCACATTGGTTTCAAGGATGGCCGGGAAGGGGCGGAAGCTGCGGCCCCAGATCAGGCTGGCCAGCTGTTGCAGCACGATGGACAGGCCAATGGCGGTGATCAGCGGCGCCAGGCGCGGTGCGCGGCGCAGCGGGCGATACGCCACGCGTTCAATCGCATAGCCCACCAGCATCGATACCGGGATGGCCATCATCAGGCCGGCCAGCAGCAGTAGCGGGCCGGGCAGGTGCACGCCCATCCCCACCAGCAGGTTGATGAAGGTGATGGTGACCATGGCGCCGATCATCACCACTTCGCCATGGGCAAAGTTGATGAGTTGCATGATGCCATACACCATCGTGTAGCCCAGTGCGATCAGCGCATAAATGCTGCCGATGGTGAGGCCGTTAATGAGTTGCTGCAAAAAGATATCCACGTGGCTCCATCCTCGGTGTGGGTATTGGTTGCGACCGTCTTGCGGCCCGGTCAGGTCATGCCCGGGCCGTGGGGCGATGGTCATCTGTATGCAGTTGCGATTCAAACCAACCGTTACAGTTTAGCGGGCGAAACTTACATCTGCCGGCCTAACCCGCCTACTTGCGTGTTTCCCCTATGGGGTTAAGCCTTATTTGGCCGTTGCAGGCGGTTACCCGCTACGGCTTTGCAAGGCGGGCGCGTGCGGGGCTTGCTGCAGATGGGTAGACAAAACAAACGTATGTGCTTGAGGTAGCGGGAAATCATGCCTGGCGGGCCGGCAAACAGCGGTTGAGCAGGTCGGCGGCACCGCCCGTGCAGCCTGGCCGGCCAAGTGTTGCGGTGCGACAACAGCTGCCGACGGGCGGCAATGAAAACGGCGCCCCGCAGGGCGCCGTGCAATCGGCTGTGCGCAACCACAGTCTCGCCGTCCGGGCCGGCTATTGCCCGGGCAACGTTTGCGAACCTGCCCGCGATCAGGCTGCGGGGCCTGATCGCAAACAGGTTCAGAGAGAAAACCGCAGGCTTACTTGCCGCCGACGACTTCCAGTACTTCCCACTTGCCGCCCTTCACCTGGTAAATGGTGATGGCGCCGTTCTTGATGTCACCCTTCTCGTCGAAGGAGATGTGGCCGGTCACGCCGTCCAGTTCGATCTTGGCCAGTTCCGGCAGGTACTTGGCCGGTTCGGTCGAGCCGGCTTTCTTCATGGCTTCAACCATCACCTTCACGGCGTCATAGCAGTACGGTGCGTACAGCTGCACTTCGGTACCGAACTTGGCCTTGAACTTGTCGAGGAACTCCTTGCCGCCCGGCATGGCCACCTTGTCCTGGCCAGGGCTGGACGAGATCATGCCTTCGGCATCAGCACCGGCCAGCTTGATCAGTTCCGGGGTCTGGGTGCCGTCGCCGCCCATTACCTTGGCGGAGATGCCCAGCTTCTTGGCCTGCTTCTTCAGCGGGGCAGCTTGTGCGTCCATGCCGCCGTAGAAAATCAGTTCCGGCTTGGCGCCCTTGATGCTGGTCAGAATGGCGTTGAAGTCGGTTTCCTGGTTGGTGGTGAATTCGCGCTTCACGACTTCGGCACCGGCTGCCTTGGCGGCCTTTTCGAATTCATCAGCCAGGCCTTGGCCGTAGGCGGTGCGGTCGTCAACGATGGCAACCTTTTTCGCCTTCAGCTTGGTGACGGCGTAGTCACCCAGCACCTTGCCTTGCTGCGCGTCGTTGGCCATCACGCGGAAGGCGGTCTTGAAGCCTTGGGCGGTGTAGGCCACGGCGGTGGCCGACGGCGAGATTTGCGGGATGCCGGCATCGGAGTAAATCTTGGAGGCCGGGATGGTGGTGCCCGAGTTCAGGTGGCCGATCACGCCGGCAACCTTCTGGTCCACAAAGCGCTGTGCGACGGTGGTGGCCGTCTTCGGGTCGGCCTGGTCATCTTCCGACACCAGCTCGAACTTGACCTTCTTGCCTCCGATGTCGGCGCCGCCGGCATCGTTGATTTCGTCGATGGCCATCTTCACGCCATACTCGTTGTCCTTGCCCAGGTGGGCGATGTTGCCGGTCAACGGTGCTGCGTGGCCGATCTTGACGGTGTCGCCACCCTCGGTCTTGGCCGGTGCTGCGGCGGCGGCCGATGCGGCCGGTGCGCTGGCTGCTTCCGGTGCGGCCGGTTCCTGTTGTTTGCCGCAAGCGGCGAGCGTGAGCAGCGAAGCTGCGATCAGGCTGTAACGCGCGATGGTCATTTGAGCTATCCCCTAGTGCTGTTTGAATTGAATCAACGGGCCTCCACGGCGCTTCGCAAAGGCATGCGAAAGCCACAGGACTTACCCGATGATAGAAAACGATCATGAGGAGGGCTAAGAAAGGCTGTCAAATGCGGGTTTTCCCGGATTTGACTGTTGCATTTCCGCCACTACATGCGCAGTGGCGGAAATGTTGTAAGAATTCAGACGCTTAGATCAACCTGCTGCAGACTGCCCACCGCGCCGGCCTCTGTCAGATAAACGCCACTAGCGCGCACCTTGCCCAGATTGTTGTTTTGCTGGTCGTTGATGCTGAAGTCCGCCTTGGCTGCACCGAGGTAAATGGCGCCCACGCCCATGCTCTTGAGGTTGACCAACTTGTCTTGCCCGCTGTCGTCCTTGAGCCACAATTTGAGCTGGCCGAATACCGCATCGCCTTCGTCGATCCAGCCATTGCCGTCCTGGTCGTAGCGCGCCAGCTCGGCAAAGCCATTGCCGGTTTGCGTGCCGAACAGCTCGCTGCCGTTGTCGATCTTGCCGTTGCCGTTCTGATCCAGCGCCAGGAAAGCTGCACCCTGCTTAAGCTGGCTGATCTGGTCCTGCTTGCCGTCGTTATCGATGTCGAAGGCAAAGGTCTGGCTGGACAGTTGCCCGGCTGTGCCGCCGAAATTGAGGATGAGCGGGTCTTTCTGCTGCTTGGCAAGGCTGCCGGTGGCGATATTGAGGCTGCTGGTCTCTGAATAGCTGCGCGACATCGACAATTCGGCGTTGAACTGGATTTCGCGGCCATCAGCCGTCTTCACTACGCCGCTGGTGCTGTATTGCGCGGCTTCCTGTTCCTGATAGCTGTAGCTGTAATCGAGCGCAAAACCGCCTTCGCTGCCGCCATCCTGCTGTGGCGGTGGTGCTGCCTGGGTATCGCTGCTGCCGTTACTACCGGCATCGGACGACGCGCCATTGCCGTCCACCGTTTGCCCTAGATCGATGGCATGGCCCAGCATGTATTCGAGCAGCTGTTTCACCAGCGACATATAGGGGCTGAGCTGTTGCTTGCTGTCCTTGTCGCCGGTTTTATGCGCGGCCTGCTCTTGCCCGGCAGAAGAAATCGACACCTCGGGGCGGGTCTGTGCCGCATCATGCTGATGATGGTGCGGTGCGCTCGGCGCCTGATAGCGCATGGAGAGCTGGGTTTGTTGCTGGCTGGCGTAGCTGTGGGTCGCCTGTGAGGCGACGCTGGAATCGGTGATACGCATGATCGCGCTCCGGCATCTGCTTGTTCCTCACCCAGATCGGCTGCGTATCGAAAAACTTTAGGGCTGCTTACGGCATAAACCCTTGTTCTGCAAAAGAAATAACCTGATGCTCTGCAACAAGAAAATGGTCCAACAGCTTGATTTCCAGCAGGTTTAACGCATCACTCAATTGCCGGGTAAGTGCAATGTCGGCTGCAGATGCCTTGGCATTTCCCGACGGATGGTTGTGTGCAACGATGACAGCAGCGGCGTTGAGTTGCAACGCCAGCCGCGCCAGCTCGCGCGGGTAGACACGCGCTTCGTTCAGCGTGCCGCGCGCCATTTCCTCGCAGCGCAGCAGGCGGTGGCCAGTATCCAGAAACAGTGCCATGAAGACCTCGTGACCCCGCGAGCGCAGTTGCAGCGCCAGATAGTTGCGCACCGCAGTGGGCGAGTCGAGCGCGTTGCCGTGGCTGAGTTCCTCGCCCAGCGCACGGCGGGCCATTTCCAGCACGGCTTGCAATTGGGCGTACTTGGCATCACCCATGCCCGGTACGGCGGCGAAATCGGCCCGTTGGGCGGTAAACAGCGCGTTCAGGCTGCCAAAACGCTGCAGCAAGGTGCGCGCCAGATCGACCGCACTGCTGCCGGCAATGCCGACACGCAGGAAGATGGCCAGTAGCTCGGCGTCGGACAGCGTGGCTGCGCCGCGCGCCAGCAGTTTCTCGCGCGGGCGTTCGTCTACGGGCCAATCGGTGATGGGCATGGTTTACACTCTCGGTATGGTAGCCGCGATATGCGGCGGGCCAGTCGGTCATGCTGACCGGCGGTGCCAGTCAGATATAAGTGATGGTTAGCAATGAAGCAAAGACGGATCGTATTGGGGGTCACCGGTGGGGTGGCTGCGTACAAGTCGGCCGAGCTGGTACGGTTGATGGTGAAGGCCGGCTGGCTGGTCGATGTAGTGTTGACCGAGGCCGGCGCGCAGTTTGTCGGCCCGGCCACGTTCCAGGCGCTGTCCAACCGCCCGGTGTATACGCAGCTGTGGTCGCCGGATGTCTCCAACGGCATGGCGCACATCCAGCTCACGCGTGGCGCCGATGCCTTGCTGGTGGCGCCGGCCACGGCCGACATCATCGCCAAGACCGCACACGGCCTGACCGATGATTTGTTGTCTACGCTGATTTCGGCGCGCGATTGCCCGCTACTGATCGCACCGGCGATGAACCGGCAGATGTGGGGCAACCCGCCCAACCAGCGCAATATCGCGCAGCTGCGCGCGGATGGTGTGAGCATTCTCGGCCCGGCGGCCGGCGAGCAAGCCTGCGGCGAAGTGGGCGAGGGCCGCATGCTGGAGCCGGAGGAACTGATGCAGCACCTTGAGGCCAGCTTCCAGCCCAAGCCGCTGGCAGGGCGCCGTGTGCTGCTGACCGCAGGGCCGACTTTCGAGCGCATTGACGCGGTGCGCGGCATCACCAACAGCAGCTCGGGCAAGATGGGCTTTGCCATTGCGCGTGCCGCGTGGGAGGCCGGGGCCGAGGTGGTGATCGTGGCAGGTGAAACTGCCCAGGCCACGCCGCCGGGCTGTCGCCGCATCAACGTGCTGTCGGCGCAGGAGATGCTGACTGCGGTGGAGCAGGAAGTGGACGATGCCGATATCTTCATCGCCGTGGCTGCAGTAGCTGATTACTACGTGCTCAACCCGTCCGAGCAGAAGATCAAGAAGGATGCGCACATCCTGACCTTGGAGCTGGCGCCCAATCCGGATATCCTCGCGCGCATTGCCACACGGCCGCAGCCGCCGTTCTGTGTCGGCTTCGCTGCCGAATCGGAAAACCTGCTCGAATACGCCGAAGCCAAGCGCAAGCGCAAGCATTTGCCGCTGCTGGCCGCCAACTTGGTGCAGCAGGCCATGGGGGCGGACGACAACGAAGTCATCCTGCTGGATGACAACGGCGAGCACCGCCTGCCGCGTGGCCTCAAGCTCGATGTGGCCCGCAAGCTGATCGGCCACGTGGCCCAACTCTATGTACACGGAAAGACCCGATGACCCAACTCGACGTCAAGATTCTCGACGACCGCCTGAAAGACAACCTGCCCGAATACGCCACGCCGGGCGCTGCCGGGCTGGATCTGCGTGCCTGTCTGGATGGCACGCTGGAGCTGGCGCCGGGCGCCACGGTACTGGTGCCGACCGGCATTGCCATCCACCTGGACAACGCCGGGCTGGCGGCGATGATCCTGCCGCGCTCGGGCCTGGGCCACAAGCATGGCATTGTGCTGGGCAATCTGGTCGGTCTGATCGACTCGGACTATCAGGGGCAGATTTTCGTATCGGTGTGGAACCGTGGCAACGCGGCCTTTACTATCCAGCCGATGGAGCGCATTGCCCAGCTCATCATCGTGCCGGTGGTGCAGGTGACGTTCAACCTGGTGAACGAGTTCTCGGAGAGCGAGCGCGGCGAAGGTGGTTTTGGCAGCACCGGCAAGCACTGAGTCCAGGCAGATCGTCAGGCTTCAAGAAAAACCCGGCCATGGCCTAATGCCAGTCAGTTAAGCGCTAGCCGCTGGTATTGAGTTAAAAAGAGGACGTGATTCACGTCCTCTTTTTACATGACCCCCCTGCACCACGAACTCGCACATACCCTGAGCCGGATCCCCACCAATCTGGATCGACTCAGTACGCTGATCGACCCCGACTGGATCGAACAAGCCCTCTCATCGTCCGGTAAAGCCTCAATCCGCAGGCGCAAGCTGCCAGCTGAACATGTGGTCTGGCTCGTCATCGGCCTTGCCCTGTTTCGTAATCTGCCCATCTGGGATGTCGTCCGCCAACTGGACTTGGTGC
>NZ_FWXD01000065.1 GCF_900176275.1 Andreprevotia lacus DSM 23236
ATGCTGCCGCTGATCGATTTGCCGCAAAGCGCAATCGATGCGATAGCGGCTAGCGTGCCCGGCGGCATGAGCAATATTCAGGATATCTATCCGCTTGGCGCCTTGCAGCAGGGCATACTGTTTCACCATTTGCTTGATCAAGACAGCGATACCTATCTGATCAAGCAGCAGTTCGTTTTCGATGGACAGGCACGCCTTGCGCGCTTCATGGCCGCACTGCAAACGCTGATCGCCCGGCATGATATTTTCCGCACCGGCATCATCCGGGACGATCTCGATCAGCCGGTTCAGGTTGTATTGCGGCAGGTCGAGCTGCCCGTCGAACGCATCATGCTGGACCCGGCGGCTGGCGCAATCGCACTGCAGCTTGATGCACGTTACGACGTGCGCCGCTATCGCATGGCAATCGACAATGCGCCGCTGTTGCATGCCGTGATCGCGGAAGATACTGCAAACGGCAGCTGGGTGCTGCATTTGCTGCTGCATCACCTGATTTGCGATCACACCACACTGGAACTGATGGCAGAGGAAATCCGTCTGCTCCTGGCCGGTCAGGCCGGGCAATTGCCAATACCAGTACCGTTTCGCGACTTCATTGCCCAAACAACGCGCAAAACTGCCCCGGAGCAGGCTCGGGCATTTTTCAGCACCATGCTTGGCCACATCGACGAGCCAACCGCGCCATATGGTATCAACAACGTTTACGGCACTGGCGAAGAGATCGATGAAGTTCATCAGCAACTGGACATCTCGTTGGCAGAACGCCTGCGCAAGCAGGCACGCGCCGCACAGGTCAGCGCCACCAGCCTATGGCATCTGGCTTGGGGGCTGGTGCTGGCCCGGATTTGCGGGCGCGATGAAGTAGTGTTCGGCACCGTGCTGTTTGGCCGTCTGCATGGTGGTGCCCGCGCTGAACAGATCATGGGGCAATGCATCAACACCCTGCCCTTGTGCATTAGTACTGCCATGGGCAGCGTTGCCCATGGCCTGCGCGAAACACATGCCCGCCTGAGTGGCTTGCTGCAGCATGAGCATGCCTCACTGGCCGAGGCACAGCGCTGCAGCAGCGTCGCCCCGTCCACGCCCCTGTTCGCCAGCCTGCTCAACTACCGTTACAGCCAGAGCGCAGATTCTGTCTTTGCAGCAAGGCCGTTGGACGGCATTGAAGTCCTGCACTTTGATGAACGTACCAATTACCCGCTGACCTTGACCGTAGATGATCTCGGCAGCGGTTTTGGTCTGATGGTGCAAGGGGGGAAAGCAACCCGGCCAGCCGTTGTGTGTGGCTATCTGGTTGAGGCAATCACGGCGTTGCTTGATGCGCTGGAAAATGCGCCGGATCAAGCCTTGCAGCAACTGGACATTTTGCCTGCAGCCGAACGACTGCAATTGTTGTCGAGCTGGAATGCAACGACGGCAGCCGTCAACCCGATTGCGACCATACACCAGCTATTCGAGGCTCAGGTTGCACGCGCGCCGGAGCGGGTGGCCGTTGTTTTTGGCGATAAGCAACTCAGCTATGGCGATCTGGAGCGGCGTGCCAATCAGCTTGCGCACGCGTTGCAAGCACAGGGCGTTGCGCCCGGAGCCCGGATCGCGTTGTGCATGACACGTTCGCAGCAGTTGCTGGTTGCGCTACTGGGCATACTGAAGGCCGGTTGCAGCTATGTCCCGCTGGACCCGACCTACCCTTCCGAGCGCCTGACCCACATGCTGACAGACGCTGCGCCAGCACTGTTGCTGACGCAAACAGGCTTGCTGGATGTCGCTGCGCATGCGGTTCCTGCGCTTCGCCTCGATACCATCGATCTAAGCCGCTTTCCGCCCACCAGCGTGCAGACCGGCGTTTCTGGTCAGCACGCGGCCTATATGATTTACACATCAGGCTCGACTGGCCGCCCCAAGGGCGTTGTGGTCGAACACGCTGCCGTTGTCAATTTTCTCGGGAGCATGGCCAAAGCACCTGGCATCACGACAGATGACGTGATGCTGGCGCTGACGACTTTGTCGTTCGATATTGCCGGGCTGGAGCTCTACCTGCCGTTGACGGTGGGTGCACGCATCGTGCTCAGTACCGCAGAGCACAATGCCGATGCCGATCTGCTTGCGCTCACCATAGCCAAGTATGACGTAACGATAATGCAGGCTACACCTTCCGGCTGGCGGCTGTTGCTGGATGGTGGCTGGCAAGGCAAGCCCGATCTCAAGGCGCTTTGCGGTGGCGAAGCGCTACCGGTGGAGCTGGCCCAGCGGATGCTGCAGCGCACCGGCGAATTGTGGAACCTGTATGGCCCGACGGAGACCACCATCTGGTCGACCTGCCAGCAGGTTCTATCCATTACCGGCCAAGGGGCCACTGGAATCGGCCGCCCTATCGACAACACACAGATATATATGCTGGACGCGCACGGCCGCCTCGCTCCTACTGGCGTAGCAGGCGAGTTGCACATTGCCGGTGCTGGCGTTGCTCGTGGCTACTGGCAGCGCCCCGAACTGACGGCTGAGCGTTTTGTGCTGGACGTGCACGCCGCTGAGCATGGTGCACGCATGTATCGCACTGGTGATCTGGCACGCTGGTTGCCGGATGGGCGCATCGATTACCTTGGCCGCATCGATCAGCAGGTAAAAATCCGTGGTCATCGCATTGAGCTGGGTGAAATCGAAACCATGCTGATGACTGTGGATGGCGTGCGTGAAGCAGTGGTGGTGGCTCGCAGCGATGCGGCCGATCAAAGACTGGTTGCCTATATCGCCATTCATGCTGATTCGGCTCAGCCCGATACTGCCACCCTACGCACCTTGCTGCTGCAACAACTGCCGGATTACATGGTGCCGGCACATTTCGTCGTACTGGCTCAGTTGCCGCTCACACCCAATGGCAAGGTGGATCGCAAGGCGTTACCGGCACCGCAGTTTGCAGCATTGCAAGCGCATATCGCACCGCTTAGCGAAACCGAGCGAGTGCTGGCTGCCATCTGGGCTGAGGTGCTCGGGGTGCCACGCGTCGGCGTTCATGACGATTTCTTTGCACTTGGCGGGCACTCGTTGTTGGCCACACAGGCCATGTCCAAGGTGCGCAATCGCCTGCAGGTTGAGTTGCCGCTGCGCACCTTGTTCGATGCACCAACGATCGCGGCGCTGGCAATCCGCATTGACGCCACAAACCCCCGGCAAGTCGAGCGCATTGCGGCAATCAGCCGCAGCGATGCAATGCCGCTGTCGCATGCCCAGCAACGCCTGTGGTTCCTTGATCATCTGGCACCGGGTAATGCGCTTTACCACATCGCATTCGGGCTGCGCCTGCTCGGCAACCTGCATGCGGACTGGCTGCGGCAGGCGTTTGATGCCGTCATTGCACGGCATGAGGTGCTGCGGACTCGTTTCGTGCTGCAGCAAGGCAAGCCTTGGCAACGTATTGACGCGACTACGGTACTGGACTGGCGAGCACTGGATCTGACATCACTCCCCACGCCAGAACGCGAGGATGCAGCCACACACGCCATGCAGCAGCTCGCAGCGCAACCCTTCGCCCTCGGCCAGGCACCGTTGCTGCGCGTGGCACTGATCCAGTTGAGCAAACACGAGCACTTGCTGGCCATCTGCCTGCATCACATCATTGCCGACGGTTGGTCGCTGTCGTTGCTGCAAACCGAGCTGGCGTCGGCCTATAGCGCTTGCGCGCACGATCGCTCGCCTGTCCTGCCTGCGCTACCCATCCAGTACGCCGACTTCGCCCACTGGCAACGGCAATGGCTCAGCGGCGACGTCCTCGCCCGCCAGCT